>NZ_CP165617.1:4800000-6565430 GCF_050058145.1 Sphingobacterium sp. WOUb80
TCCTGCACGACATCCTCGCTCCAGCCTGTATCTTTCAACAAATGGAAAGATACATCGAAAATACGGTCTGCATATCGTTCGTAAAGTTTTGGTAAAACAGCCTGCTTTCCTATAGAGAGCGCTTGGATCAAATTGGCTTCATCATTTTCTTTTCTCATAACTAAAGCTCCCAATCTTCAGTTTATTGGTCTTTGTGCTTTTCAGGTAACAATTAGATTACAAGGCCAAGTTAACAATTATTTCTACATATTTATTTTAAAAAATTCAAGCATATTAAATTTTCCCAAAGCGATCTTATAACTAATAGATCGCTTTGGGTTCGGCTTTTTCTTGCGCTTCTTTATAACGCAAAACCTGCGATAGAATTGCTGGATTTTCGATCACTTTAGGCCTAAACTTTGTACTGTTCATATATGTTAAGATAGAGCCCAACAGCTGTCTTGCAACGGGTCTGTTGGCTAGATCCGCCTCCAGATCAAACGAAGCGATCATCAGCTTGCCCGCTCCGACTGTCCCTTCAAAAAGAGATGCTAATCTTCTATTATTGGCAAAGTTATCAATGAGCTCTATAACTGCATTTCCGCCTTTGATCTGATCCGTAATTAGCGTAGTTGATTTAATTTGAAGATCCCACCATTGCCAATCAGTATGATTATCTGTCGGGAAGTCGGCAAATACAGGATGCTTAGGGTCACAAAGCAAGCCCATTGTACCGGCCTGTTTTGGAAAATGTACGGGGCTCCAAAAAACAGGAACGAACTTCCCTTCAATACCGTCTATTTTCTTCCAATCGGGATTTAAAAGCACCTTTTTCCCTTCTTTCAGCAAGTGCATCGCTTCTGCCAATTCGCGCGTATAACTCACTTCCCCAAAATCAACAGCGACCTGTTGAGGGTACACCCAAATATTCCAATGGTTTTCATAGGATGTACCTTCCAGTTTAAGTTGAATCGTCAATTTCTTCGCCTGTCCAATTGCTTGTAATGGTATTTCTAAATGCCCCACGTTGCCTTGATGTCCCTTTCCAATGGTTGACTGAAAATGTCCTTGTGCGACTATTTCCCCCCCATCCTTCAGGAACCAGTTAATCCCCTGATTCGTCAAAACCTCCTGTCCATAATTACTCACATCTATAGAAGCTTCGAACGTTTCATCGTTGGTATATACAGCTTTCGCAAACTGAAGCAAAGGCACTACGGGAGCACTAAATTGTCGAAATTCGGCCGCAGAAAGTATATTTTTACTGTCCCAAAAAGCATCTAATAAGCCTACCAGCGCCGTTCCCTGACCCGGGAAATCATGAAGATCAAGAAGCTGATAACCGCTGATACCAGGTGTCTTCAATGCTCTTTCTATCTCCTCCTTATACAGAATAGCAGCCAATTTTCCCGAGGACATCGTATATGCTTTGGCCTTATGTAATAATCCCTTTTGTTTCAGATCTTCTGCTACAGAAATGAAGTTTAGCGGTTTTAAAACACCTTTATATTTTTTGATTTCGGCGAGATTGGGATAGACAGCATATTGTCCTATTTCGTGCGTCACGACCGGAATCGAAATTCCTTCCAAAGAAGTGCTGTAATTTTTATTGAATGTGGGTGCTTCGCTATTAAATACACCTTGTCCCCGTACCCAGCCTTTAGCTGTCCACTGGGTAATCAGATAATCATCATAGGGTTCTTCTTTCACACCATGCCCTTGCTGGAATGTAAAAGAAGTTGCCGTATAAAGATGCCGTCTGTCTTTCTCCTTTATGTGTTTTACCAAAGCATTCAGTGCATTGAAATCACCACTCAGCTCATTACCCATACTCCAAAAACAAAAGGACGGATGATTTCCATAAGTCTGCATTATTCGATCAGCCTCTTCATAGAGAAAATTCATCACTCCTTCATCTTTACCAATATTATTCTCCCAAATTGGCAACTCAATTTGAAGATAGAATCCCAATTCGTCGGCAACAGCAAAGGCCGCCTCAGGAGGACACCATGAATGAAACCTCAGATGATTTAGCCCCCATTCGCGCGCTGTCAGAAAGACTTTTCTCCAACCGGCTTTATCCATCGGCGGATGTCCCGTTAATGGGAAAATACTGCATTCCAATGTTCCTCTTAAAAATAAAGGCTCACCATTGACTTTTAGGATAGTCCCATCTGTAGAAAGCTCACGCATACCTATTGAGGTCCGCAACGTTGATACGGCATCTGTGGCTTTCAACTCCAGATCGATGTCGTACAAATGCGGTGAAAATTCGCTCCAAAGTTTCAGTTTGTCACCAAGAAAGTAGCTTAAGTTGATCGCTGAATCCCCCGGCGAGAGCTGAATGGTTTTTTCAACCGGTGGCAGGGAACCCATTTTGTCTTTTACCTCTATTTTCAGTTTACCGACAACGCCCTTTGCTAGTTTATTACGGAGATTGATCTGCAGATTGATTTCCTTTTTCGCTAGATTAGGGCTAGCAGACACCGACTTCAGACGCACCGCATCATAGGCCTGAATAGCAATCTTTCCAAGAATACCATTCCAAATAATTTGGGTATGATCGGTATAGGCATGCGCCATATCATCAACGCTGATTGGGAGCTTCTTTCTGTTATCTACGCGGATTGTCAACCGATGTTTCTTTCCATTGTTCAGAAGTGAACTTAAGTCAAACTCATGCGGACTGACAAGGCTCCGTTGTTTTTGTACCACTGCTACCCCGTCGATCCAAACCATAGACTCCCAAAGGACACGTTCGAGGGTTAAGATCATCTCCTTACCAGCCCAACCTGCCGGAATTGAAAGTTCCCGTGTATACCATGCTGCCCCCACATAGCGATGTGCTCGCGTTAAATGCGAAAGCTGAGGTTTGGCAAGAGCAGGTGTCAACGTATTTACGGTTCCTAAACCCGCATCATCTGTTGTTCCTGGTAATTTGATCGATGTTTCGAACGATTTACCAGCCCAGCCCTGCTGGATACCGACATCTTCGGGATCAAGCCGTAATTTCCATACACCTGCAAGGTCAAGACGATTTACCCCATCTGCCCAGACCGTGTAACTTTGAAATAGAATGACGAATACAATGATATAGCGATACATACTGAAATTAATTCTTTAAAGAAGTTTCACCTAAGAAAGAATGCATGATAACTTGGCTCCCTTGGTGATTGGGATCCAACTGTTGGACTTGTGCGAAATAATCCATTGCCAAAGCACGATCCCCATTCCCCAAATACCCCAATCCCATGACATAAAGACAATGTATTTTATTCTTATCATCCAGATTTTCCTCCCAAATATCCATATCAGGTAAGGAAACTGCAAAATAATCTATTTTAAAAGGCTTATCAATCAATAACTTTCCATGATCTATTAAACATTGAAAACGTTGCTCAGCTCGCCTTGGATCACCAAGCTCACGCCAGGCTAAACCCTGATAAAATATCTTATCTGGTTGTGGATCATTATAGAAAAGGGCTTGCTGGGGTTCATCAGCACCTTCTGTTGCTTTATAGAAATAAACTTTAGCTTCTTCTTCCCGACCCAATAAACGATAAACAAGCCCCTTATAATAGTGAATGTCGTTTTCTTCCATTGTAATCAGCTTACCTTCACCAAGGTTATGTGGATAATAATCAATTGCCTCTAGCAAGGAAAGCGCCTGCAGCAGCTCATTTTGCAGTATCGATTCTTTAGCCAATTCGAGCTGACATATTGTGTATTGACGAGAGACCTTGCCTTCTCCCCCTTCCCAAGGCTTAAACTGACGGGAAGCAAGTAACGTTTTCGCGCGCTCATATTCGCCCAAGAGATTAAATAGGGTGATCCGCTCCAAGAATAGATCATCTCTAAGCGTCACCAAATCCGGATATCGATCAAGTAACGCCAACCTCTCTTTGTAAGAGCGGCCCTCCTTCTTATAGAGCTGATGAAGCTCCATGAGTAAACGTGCATCAGTTTCATCCAATGAAAATGCCCGCTCCAATAAGGTAACGGCTTCTTTCTTCTTGCCTATCCGATTATAATAAGCTAAGGCCAAATTGCGAAAAACGGTAGGAAACTGTCTATCCAATTGGATCGCATGCTCCCAACATTCTACCGCATCCTGATGCTGTCTCTTTCCATACCAAAGATTGCCCAGATAATAAGAGGCCTTTGCGTCAGCACTATTTAAAACGATGGCATGTCGGAGAATTGCGATCTCTTCCAAACGATTTGGAAAACAGTAGGTAGGATCCATAATGACAGCTTGATCACAATAAGTTTTTGCCTTGTCATGCAAACCCAAATGAGTCGCAAAATAACCTAGTGTATAATATACCATCGGGTAAACTAAGGTTGCGTCTTCAATGGTTTTTTCCAGGAGTAAAGATGCTTCTTCATACAGACCAGCATGCGCAAAATCCAATGCGTACTCTATCACGCTATGAATATTTACACGCGCTAAATCGAGAATAGGAGAGAATATCGATTCTTCTTGTGTTAACAGGTACCATTCGAATCGACAGCCCATATTAAACGGATCCAATTCCATTGATTCTTGAATACATGCTAAAGCGGCATCTTTTGCCTCAAGTTTTCTTAAAATAGAGGCCTTCAGCTGTCTTCCTTTATGGTGACACCAATTTCGGCTCAATGAGTGATCTATTTTTTCCAAAGCAGCTTTCCAGTCGCCTCTCTTCGCATCAATTTGTGCCAAACCAAAATAGCCAGAATCCTTCCAGGCGGCATTCCATGTGGCTTTGTAGAAAGATGCATAAGCTCCATTCAAATCCCCAGATAGTTGCAGAGCTACACCTAGATTGTAATAAGGTTCTCCATCATAGGGATTGGGATTACGCTCAGTAGCGCGTGCGATAGCGGTCTCAAAATAAGGAATAGACTCCTCTATCTTACCATTTCGCAACAATAAAGCACCCATTGCATTATTACATCTGAGATCGTTCGGTTCACGTCGCAGCGCTTCCTTATAATAATCCAATGGATTATAAGTTGCATGTCGGTACTGCTCCAAATGCTGTCCCGTCAAAAACAATTCTTCGATAGAACGAATATCTTCGGGCAGCAACGCTGCCTGTGCTGGTTTGGGTATATCTTTAGCATCCTTTGCCTGCTCTTGCTGATAGACCAATATTTCATGGTTATTTTTATCATACACAGTCAATATGAGTTCGGTTGGTACACTGTCCAATCCAGCAACACTTGTGGTATAAATATTTCGAGGAGAACAGTCCACTTGTTCGTCCAAATAGATTTTACCTACCGTATTGCGTAACAAAATGCGTATGCTTTCATACGTCCCCGTTGTATATAAGACAATATGAGCGGCCTGCTCCCTAATCTCCATATTGAGCACCACATCTTTTGTTGCATTTTTCACCTGTCCGACTTCTGCGTAGGGCATAAAATACTGAGACCAGGATTTCACTTCATAGGGTTGTAACCAAGCAAAATCAGGCTGATTATCTGTATATACACCAGCCATCAATTCAATGTATGGCCCATTTTCATCTGTCAAGTTTCTATCCCAAGCGACACCAAAATCACCATTTCCCCAAGTCCACTGTTTTTTCCCCGGAGAAATGTGATGATCGGCCACATGTAACATCCCCGCATTGGTAGCACCGGCCTCATAGCCGCCAACGAAATTGTATTTCGATTGAATGGCCATATAGGATGTCGGAACAGGAATATTCTTGTATTGTGCTATATCAACACCAGCTGAGTAATCGTACTTATAGTAGGTCCCAGTAGCAATGGGGAAAGAAGAAACCTCTCGCTTTCCATGATCAAATACGGCATTGACATCGGGCGGGAAGACGGAATAATAGTCGTCATTCACAACAACAGCCGGATTGGCCCACCACAGAAAGGTTTGTGGCAATGCTGTCCGATTATACACTTGAACCTTAATTTCTAGATATGCTTTGTCGGGATGCAAAGTAAATCCCTGCATGGCCTTCATTCGAAACATACGCTCGATTTCGTTGCACCAAACCGTAATGCTTCCATCGCTGTTGTGTTCGATTAAATGCGCTGTGGGCATAAAAGTAGTCGGCCGATGATGCTGAGGCCAATTAAATTCAATTCCACCAGAAATCCAAGGACCAGTGAGCCCAACCAAAGCGGGCTTAATAACTTCATTATAGTAAACGAAATGTCGTTCTCTAACTTTATCATAAGCCATATGAACCCGCCCACCTAAGGCTGGAAGAATCATCACCTTGATATATTCATTTTCGAGAAATAGCGCCTGATAGATCTTGTTTTGCTTCTGATCGCTAATTCTCTCTATGATTGGATAGGGATATACTACCCCTGAGCTACCTTGGTATACGCGTTTTTCGGCAAATATGGGATTCTTCTCCATCGTCCCAATCTCGTATGTTGGAATAGCAATCTGCTCCTCCCATGCTTTTACGATCCCTTTCTGGTCAACTGTTGATTTTATGAGGTAACGAGTCAATTCTGTCATTTTCTTAATACGCTAATAGGTTTATATAGGTCGGGTTGATTATTCCAGTGTTGATTATTCAAGTGCCAATTATCTTTCCAGTTCTTGTTCAATTTCTTCTAAGCTTTTTCCTTTGGTCTCTTTCAATCGGCTCCACAGAAACAGATAACCGATAAAACAGACTCCACCATACAACCAGAATGTACCAGCTGCGCCCAGATTTTGATTCAATAAAGGAAAAGTATACGTGAGCACAAAACATGCAATCCATAATAACGATGTCGCAATCGCCATGGCCTGTGCCCTTACAGCGGTAGGGAATATTTCGGCGATAATTACCCAAGTTACAGGAGCCAAGGTCATCGCATACACCGCAATTCCGGCTAGCACAAGGAGAAGCACAAAAATGCCACTGCAATTGAAATAATAACACGCTCCTAAGGCAATATAGATCACAAAAAGACCTGCCGATCCGAAGAGCATCAATGCACGACGACCAATTCGATCAACCAGATACATACCAATGAATGTAAAAATTACATTGATCACTCCAGTGATAATAATATTGAAAAGCATCCCCGAAACTGTATATCCAGCAGCCGTAAAGATTTCTTGGGCATAATTAAAAATAACATTAATCCCACACCACTGCTGAAAAACCGCAATAAAACTCCCTAGCAACAACAACCGCAGCAGCTTGCCCTGAAATAAATTTCTCTTTCGGGTTTTACCCTGACTTAGTTCAGCCGCCTCGGCAATAGAACGTATATTTTCTGCTGCGTACTCATCTCCACCCATGCGTAAAAACACGCGCTTTGCCTGTTCGTGCTTCCCTTTCGTATACAACCAACGGGGACTTTCGGGAATCAGGAAAAGTAGCAGCAAAAAAATGACCGCGGGGATCGCTCCTGCCCAGAACATCCATCTCCACCCCTCTTGCCCATTCCAGGTTTCTAGAATAGATTCTCCGGCTAAAACTGGCTTTGCAATGAGCCAATTGACCACTTGTGCTGCAAGTATGCCCAGTACAATAGTCAATTGATTGACCGATACAAATTTTCCCCGACTTTCTGCGGGGGCGATTTCCGCTATATACATCGGAGCCAGATTGGAGGCTACACCTATACCTATTCCACCCAAAATCCGATAGATAATAAAGGTGTCAAGTTCGGACGCCATACCAGTTCCCAATGCAGAAATTATAAATAAAATTGCAGCGGTATAAATCAGTGGCTTTCTGCCATAGCGATCTGCCAATCCCCCCGAGAGTAGTACACCAACAAAGCTTCCCACAATCGCCGAAGACATGGCCCATCCCTGCAATGCAGGATCAGACTCCAAATGAAAATAAGCCTCGTAAAATGGCTTCGCACCTCCAATAACTACCCAATCATACCCAAATAGAAATCCACCAATAGCAGCCACAAAAGTGATCAATAGCAGATAGGTCGTCGTAGTCTTTTGCATAAGAGTTTACATATTTAGATTTACTTAGGTAAAATTAATGGAATACTTGGGGAGAATCATGTAAGTGAACACGATAAACATGTAAAATATTACTATTTTTATAAGGATAACCAAAAACAAGCTCGATTTATGAAACAAAACCCAGATGTCATCGCTGAAGGATTCAAAGGAGAAAAGGCGATTGTCCTTCCCTATGCCGTATGCAATTACCAGGCAGGCAATAACATCACATCAAAGTTATACATCACACATATCGGCTATTATCCCAATGCAAAAAAACACTACCGTGACCGTCAAGAAGGATGTAAGGAATATATTCTGATTTATTGCGAAGAAGGAAGTGGTTGGATAAAACAGGATGAAACAATGCACAACCTGAAAAGAAACGATGTATATATCATCCCGAGAGATAGTGCACATTGTTATGGCGCAAAATCTAATGATCCCTGGAGCATCTATTGGATTCATTTCGCCGGAACAGATGCAGCACTTTTCAAACATATCATGGGCGAAGTGATTCATATAGATGACACAGATTCAAACAAACATGCCAATCGCATCCAGCTCTTCGAAAGCATCTACAAAAACCTGGAAATGGGGTACAGTCCAGAAAATTTGGCGTATACAAGTTTTTGCTTTCAATATTTTTTAGCTTCCATTCAATATCAGGCGCAGTTTAGAGAAAGTAACCGAATTCAAGTAGACAATATCATACAGGACATCATCATATTTATGAAAGACAATCTAGAAAACAATATTAATTTGGATGATATTTCAGCACATTTCAACTATTCCAAATCACATCTTATTAACTTGTTCAAGCAGAAAACCTCTTACCCACCCATGGTGTATTACAATCAACTCCGTATGCAAAGAGCATGCTCTTACCTGCAATTCACACTACTTAAGATTAAAGAAATCGCATTCAAACTCCACTTCTATGACCCCTTTCATTTTTCAAAAGCGTTTACAAGAGAAATGAAAATGTCGCCACAAGAATATCGCAGAAAATATCAAAAATAATATCGGTTAAACCTTTCAGATCCAGATTTATGAGCGATCTTAACCAATTGCCTCTAAACTATTTGCGCTCAATCCGAACATCTTTTCTTGGCCTTATCTCATCTCTTCATCGACACTCAAACCTACCAATACACGACGTATAGCGTTAACGAAGTACTGCGGCATTATTCAAAATTGGGTGTCCTTTTCGCTAAAAATGCTGAAACACCTTCTTTGAAATCTTCTGTTCCGAAAAGATGTCCGAAGGCATCCATTTCCACCTTATTCCCGTTTTGTTCTTTATCTTCAGCGGCGTTAATGGCAGCAATAGCATTTGCCACCGCAACACGCGAGCGTGTAAATATCTTTTGGAGTATTTCCTCCGCTCGGGCAATTAATTTATCCTGCGCGATCACCTCATTGACCAGTCCTAGTTCATAAGCTCGCTGCGCATCAATCATATCACCCGTTAAAATCATTTGCATAGCTTGTCCTTTTCCGATCAATTTGGGCAAACGCTGCGTACCACCGTAACCTGGAATAAGGCCCAAAGAAACCTCCGGAAGTCCCATTTTGGCATTTTCAGAAGCGATACGAATATGACAAGCCAAAGCCATCTCGAGTCCTCCGCCTAACGCATATCCATTTATAGCAGCAATAACTGGCTTCGGAGAAGCTTCGATAAGATCCGTAAAAATAATATGTCCTCTTTCACTAAGCCATCGCGCCTGAATCACAGACAAATCCATAAATTCCTTGATATCTGCGCCTGCGGCAAATGCTTTATGTCCAGCGCCAGTCAGGATAATACCCCTTACATGATCATCGGAATTAAAATGTTTGAAGATATCTTGCAATTCATCAAGCGTTTCCTGATTTAAGGCATTCAGTTGCGGTTCGCGGTTAATGATGACATAGCCAATATGATCTTTAATGGCATACTTTAAATTTGAATATTGAACCATAATTGCTAAAAATTAAAATGTAAGGATGCCGTAAAAGTATCAGAAGGTACACCTTCACCGCCTTTATAGCTTAATCTCTTTTTATACTCTAATCTAATCAATTTAAAGATATTATCCACCCCCACAAGTCCTTCTACATAAGGTTTGTTACGCACGGCTTTTGTTTGAATAATACCATCTTTGTCCGCCTCAAACTGAATATTTTCGGGCGTAACAAAAGGATTGTTGGCATCGCTTAACTTTCCATAAAAAGCCTTGAATCCCGTCACTTCACGCCACTTTAACCGTCTGAACAACGGAATTCTATTGAAAAAGAAACCATTCCAATTGTGGTAATAAGTCAATTTCAAAAACTGATCTGAAACAAATTCCGAGGTAGCCATCAAGTCAAAATTCACCAACGGCCCTTGTTTATCTTTAGTGACCTCCGGAAGTTCCAGTAAGGTATAAGGCAGGTGTTTCCCCCAAATTCTTCCTCCTGAAAACTCAAAATCGGCCTGTCCCGCCGGAGATAAGAATAATCGTTTGAAGATGCTAAAGCGTAACGCATCATAACTATAATCTGCGCCCCAAAAACCTTTCAGCCCTTTATTATATTGCAGAGTAAAAATGGGATATTTATTTTCTACTGTTCCTCTGTCGAGATTATGATACGTAAATTCTTCATTCGGAGCCCAACGCAAAATCAGCTGTAGATCATTTGTATTGACTTGGCGGATTGTATCAGGTAAAGGTAGGCTATTGATATAAAACAAATCACCGCGTGGTTGTCTGCGGGTATGTGTAAATGCCGTTCCTACGCTAACATGGTTCCCAAATTCGATCAGATGATCGATGCGATAGATATCATTAAACTGCCATTTATTAGGCCTGTTTTTTCCAAAAGAACGGAAGAAACCATCTCCTTTTAAAAACCCCAAACCTCGCCCTGGTTCCATCACATCATGCTGTACGGTAAAGCGTAAATAATTTGCCGGAAACTGAACAATACGTTCTCCATTTAACGTAAATGCCGTACTCAGGTAATACTTTAGCTCTTTGTCCTTATCGCCATAGGCTGTGTATCCTTCAATGTAGGCCTTTTCCGAGAATAAGCGTGTCGTTCGACCACTCATCCTGAAGCGATTCCCCTCATAATTATTACGGCTATAAAGATATTCCAGTGGACCAAACTCAACTTTCCCAGCATTATAATACCCCTTTGCCAATAAATAACCCAATGCTACCAACTGATTAAAGGAACGCATATTCTGCACCGAATCAACTTTTTGATATGCCCCTAATTCAGCATGACTTAACGGGCTAGGTCTAACCCCTACTATGGGTACCTGCGGCGCGGACTGGAGGAGATACCTTTTTTCAACAGGTACACCAGCAAAATTCTCATTCGAAATAGAATCCGTGCGATGTCCCAGGTATTGGGTTTCCCTGCGCCCATACAATACATCCTCCTTGCTCCCACCAAATAACATTTTCAGATCTGCATGAACCGGTAGCATGCTACCGTTTTTAAATTCGCTATAGCTGAGATCTATCTGCACGTCATTTATCCAATTGATATTTGCCGTACGTCCGATATTCAATGTCGCGCGATGAACAGCATACCTTGTATCATCTGAAATCAAGAGATCACCATAGAAGAGCAGATCAATGGCCGATTTACCTTCAAAATGGAGCTCAATATAATCCTTGCCTTCAATCTTGATCGTATCTTGAATTTTGTACCTATAGAACGCTGTAGCACCCGCAGCAATTGGACTCAAGACTCCTTTATTTGTGATCTGAATGGTATTATCATAGAGATCAACATCACGGAGTATCGTCTGAAACCGAGTTTGCCAATTGTCATTGTTAAAAAAACGTGGATTCAATTCGGTCTGATTGTGGCTGACGACAATCTTCTTACTGCGATCTGGATTATGGGATGAATAGACATTGGAATAGTTTTCCTCCAAATAGAAGGGTGCAATCGTCTGCCCCCGGAAAGCGGTAGAATCTATATTTTCAAAGAGAAAGCGAAATGGCTTCGGGAACTTCTTCGCTTTATCTTCAGGATTGACAAAACCAAATTGCGTCTTCTCGTATTCATCAAAACGAATTTCAGGTATGCGGGTATAATGATTTTGTGGTCGATGTGCAATAACCTGTTCAATCAGTGCAATAGCTGGATCTTTAGGCTTTTTGTTTTTTCTATTGACCACGACCTCCTCTAATGTATTATTCGAAGCAATTAAATGCACGGTCAGCATGGAATCCTGTAAACGACGAACATCCACCGTCCGCCGCTCATACCCCACTGCTCCAAATACAAGCTGTCTGTATTTCTTGATATCTTGAATCTTAAAATACCCAAGGGTATCGCTACTACCACCACTATCTTCCCCCAGCCAGTTGATTGAAACCCGTGAAATACCTTTTCCTGTTTGTGCATCGACAACCTTTCCACGAATAAAGTCCTGTGCAATTACTTCTCCGCAGATAACGAAGAAAAGTAACACACATAAAACACGAATCGAAAAAGATTTAACACACACTTTAAACACCATCTTCCAATTGATAGGATTTCTTTTTTACAATATACAATTTGTATTCAAGAGTTATACCAATAAAAATAAAAAAAGCACAGCGAAATCGCCATGCTCTAATAAACAACAAGTATTTTAACAGAAACTTTATATTAATTTTAAAAGGCAGTCTGGATATACCCCAATTAAGATTGTAAGCATTACGGCAAGGAATAATACAAATGAATAATTCCACTGTACATTAACACAAGATTCGTCACTGTCTCTAAAGTACATCGCAACGACAACTTTCAAGTAGTAATACACGGCAATGCCTGCATTGATTACTGCCAATACGAGCAAAACAATATGATAATTTTCCATAACAGAAGAAAACATCATAAACTTACCAATAAATCCAGCCGTCAAAGGTATCCCCGCAAGAGAAAGCATGGCTATCGTGATGGCAAATGCGAGCAAAGGATTTCGTTTGCCCAAGCCATTAAAAGCTTCAAAATGCTCGGAGCCAGTTGTTTTCTTGACAAGGATCAATCCCGTAAAGGCAACAATGGTTGCTAGCGAATAGGCAAGGCCATAAGCAAAGATACTATTAGCCGAAGTGGCCCCTACTGCTACAATCGCAAATAACATATACCCGGCATGCGAAACACTTGAATAAGCAAGCATACGTTTGAACGAAGACTGCATTAATGCAGAAATATTTCCGACAAATAAGGTGAGAATAGCAATCACTAAGAATACCGGCGTCCAAAAATCTTGTAAAGGCAATAGACTATAACTGAATAAACGCAATAATCCAGCGAAAGAAGCAACTTTAACGACCGTGCTCATATAACTTGTAATCAATATCGGAGCCCCATCATAAACATCTGGCGTCCAGAAATGAAAAGGAACAGCCCCCACCTTGAAGGTCAGTCCCACAATGAGAAGCAATATACCCCCATAAAACAAAGGCGAAATCGCCTGTGGGTTATTCACAACATAGTCTTTGATTTCACTTAAATCAAATGATCCTGTGGCACCGTACAACAGGGCAATACCAAACAGAAGAAAGCCCGTAGAGAAAGCCCCCATCAAAAAGTACTTTAATGCAGCTTCATTTGATACCTTGTCTCTTTTACGTATACCGACCAAAATATAAAGCGCCACAGACATAATTTCAATACCTAAAAAAAGCATTGAAAAATTATGATAACTATTCACAAGAACAGCACCAGTAAGCGAGAAAATTAACAGCGAATAATATTCCGCAATTTGTCCCTCTTCATCAAAATATCCTTTTGAGATAACAAAGATGCACAAGGTAACCGCGATACATAGGATCGAAAAAGCGATAGCATAGTGGTCAAAATGAACCATCCCACTATAAAGGGGGCCACTGGTAGAGGTCCAGTCATTCCATAAGAAACCAATAGCCACCAAGAATCCAAGAATAGAAACAGGCAATAGCATAGATTTCATCTTGAATAAGCCGAGATAAAGGACGACTAATGCTAATATTGAAAGTGTAATTATTGCACCCATACAAAAAAATATATCTATTATCTGCCTAAAAATGTACTTAAAACTTCCACCGAACCTGCAGAAAGATTCAATAGGAAATTAGGAAATATACCAATATAAAGGATCAAGACCGAAACTAAGGTCAATACCACCAATTCCGTACCGCTTACATCCTCAAATTGTACCGTTCTCTCAGTAGTCTCTCCCAACATCGTTCCCTGATAAAGCCTAAGGATATAAACTGCCCCCAAAATCAAAGTTAAACCAGCGAAGACAGCAAACCAAAACCCGTATTGAAACACACCTTTCAATAACAAAAACTCGCCAATAAATCCATTGGTCAAGGGTAGCCCCACTGCGCCCATACAAATAATCATAAAGAATATGGCCAACCGTGGTGCCTTGCTGGCTATCCCGCCCAGCTCCGACAGACTACGTGTCTGTGTACGCTGCTGCACAATGTCCAACACATAGAATAACCCGATCACCGAAATACCGTGATTCAGCATTTGGATAGTTGCTCCGCTTAGACCATTTGTATTCCATGTAAAGACACCAGCACTGATTAAGCCGACGTGCGCGATAGATGAATAGGCGATCAATCGTTTCACATCGTCTTGTTTAATTGCAATGATAGAGGCATAAACGATCCCGATCACACATAAGATCATCGCGAAATGCCCATACAGCGCGACACCGGCTGGCGCTATTGGCAATAACCACCGCATCAAACCATAAACTCCCATTTTCAGCATAATACCAGCCAACAGCATGGTACCTGCCGCAGGCGCATTGGTATACGTGTTCGGTTGCCAAGTATGAAAAGGAAAAATTGGTATTTTGATGGCGAAAGCCACAAAGAAAGCCCAAAACAACCAACGCTGTGTATTTTCCCCTAAATCCAATGCGATAAAAGATGTCCATTCAAAATCACGGTTGGGCACTTGCTGGTAGAGATAGAGAATCCCGATCAACATCAAAAGACTGCCCAAAAAAGTATAGATAAAGAATTTTAAATTTACACGAATACGATCTCCTTCTCCCCATAGTGCACAAATAAAATAGATTGGAATTAAGGCAACCTCCCATCCGACATAAAAGGTAAATGCATCCAAGGCCGTAAATACAAGCAATAAACCCGATTGCATAAAAGCCATTAGGGAATAAAAGTTTCCCTTATATCCTTTCTTAAAGGTCGTTGCAATAATTAAAGGCATCAACCCATTGGTCAATAAAACAAGAGGCAGGCTAATTCCATCAACACCGATATGAAAATGAATATGCAACGAAGAAATCCATAGCCAATTTTGTTCAAATTGCATTCCACCATTTGCGTCAAAAGTACAAAGAAACGGAATAGTCAACGCCAAAGAAACTACCGATAAAATTAAGGCTATTGACTTTGCAGCATTAGTCTTTAAGAAAGCTAGAATCAACGCGCTGATTAACGGCAATAAAATAAGTAAAAACAAGTTATCCATCGATTATACCAAAATTAAAGACTCAACAATCCATAGATGAAAATGGCAATCACCCCAATTACCATCATCAATAAATAAAAACCAACATTACCATTCTGGAGCAAACGCAATACCTTTCCGGTGTCGAATGTTGCCTTACCGGCACCATTAACAACACCGTCAATACCACGTTGATCCACGACATTCCCGAAGAAAGACGAGAGCCAATTGATTGGACGTACAATGATGCTATCGTAGAGCTCATCCACGTAAAACTTATGGTAAGAAAGATTGCCCAAGAAACCTCTGGCATCCTCATTTGCTTTGTATTGACGTTTGACATACATATTGAAAGCCAAAGCTACCATAATCAATACACCAACCACAGAAACGGCCATTAATAGATACTCCGTGTTGTGCTCCAAATGATGTGTCTCAGGCATTAGAGCTTTTCCTTCTGAAAAAACAGGGGATAGGAAATTCTCAAGCCAATGGTTGCCACCCAAAACGGCCGGCAAATTGATGACACCGCCAAGGACAGAAAGTATAGCTAATACAATCAACGGCATTGTCATACTTTTTGGAGATTCATGCAAGTGATGCTTTTGTTCATCTGTCCCCCGAAATGTACCGGAAAATGTCATAAATAGCATTCTAAACATATAGAATGCGGTCATTAAAGCACCAATAAAACCTAAACCCCATAAAACTGGACTCGCTATAAATGCACCGGCCAATATTTCATCTTTGGAGAAAAAGCCAGAAAAAGGTGGAATCCCAGCAATCGCGATGGTTCCCATCAACATCGTCAGATAGGTAACCGGCATCGCCTTTTTTAAACCTCCCATGTTACGCATATCCTGTTCTTCACTCATACCATGTATAACAGATCCCGCCCCTAGGAATAGTAACGCTTTAAAAAAGGCATGCGTCAATACATGGAAAAACGCTCCTGTAAATGCTCCGACACCAAGGCCAAGAAACATATAGCCTAATTGTGAAACTGTAGAATAAGCCAATACTTTCTTAATATCATTTTGTGTCAACGCAATCGCAGCAGCCAATAGGGCTGTACAAATAGCGATGACAGAAATGAGCTGCAAGGTAAACGGTGAAAGGATAAACAAGACATTGGAACGTGCAATCATATAAATACCGGCCGTAACCATCGTCGCCGCATGGATCAGAGCCGACACTGGTGTCGGGCCAGCCATGGCATCTGGCAACCAGGTAAACAAAGGTATCTGCGCCGATTTACCTGTTGCAGCAATAAATAACAAAATGGTAATGCTAACGACTGTGATATCACCAACAGCAAAATTCTTGGCCGATGAAAATACAGTCGAAAATTCTAAGGACCCAAAAGTTCCAAGTATTAAAAATACCGCAAGTAGAAAACCTAAATCACCTATTCTATTCATCACAAATGCTTTTTTTGCTGCATTTGCATACGAACTATTCTTATACCAAAATCCGATCAATAAATAAGAACATAGTCCTACACCTTCCCAACCTATGAACATGACCAGGTAATTGGATCCCAATACCAATAGCAACATAAAAAAGATGAAGAGATTTAGATAAGAGAAAAACTTACCAAAGCCTTTATCATGATGCATGTAACCGACCGAATAAACATGAATCAGGAAACCAATTCCTGTAACAATCAAAAGCATGATTGCGCTCAAAGGATCTACCAAAAAGGAAAGTCCTATCTTCAAATTCCCTACTGTAATCCAATCAAATACGTGTTGTTCAATAATGCCTGCCTGTCCAGCCTGTCTCGCTTGATACACTTCAGAGAAAAGAATGCAGCTGCACACAAAAGAAATAAGAACTACAGCACTGCCTATGGTGCCTACCATACCTTTGGACAACGTATTCCTACCCAATCCATTCACTATAAACCCAATTAAGGGCAAAAGGGGAATCAACCAAACTAATTCACTCATCGTATTTATTTCTTAAGTTCTACCAACGAAGTTTATTTAAGGAATCGATATCCACAGACTTCGTATTCCGATATACCATAATAATAATCGCAAGCCCTACAGCAACCTCCGCTGCCGCCAATGCCATAATAAAGAAGACAAACACCTGTCCTGACGAATCGCCATGCTGCACGGAAAATGCAGCCAAAAGAAGATTGACTGCGTTAAGCATCAACTCAATGGACATCATGATAATGATGACGTTACGGCGAATAAGAACACCAATAACACCAATAGCAAAAATAATCGTACAAAAAATCAAATAGTGATTTATTGGCACCCCCTGCAACTGTTGAACAACTGTTTCCATTAGATTTGTTTAGGTTCTTTCTTAGCTAATAATATCGCTCCGATCATGGCCGTCAACAACAAGAGTGATGATAGTTCAAAAGGAAGCAAAAATTCGTTAAACAACACTTTACCTAGGTTCTTAACCAGTCCGATTTCCGGATTAACAACGGTAAGTGGATTCGAAATATCAAAGACACGGTATACGCCGAAAAAAGTCACCAGTAAGCAACAGCCCGCAATAACGCCCATAAACTTGACCAAATTGGATTTCATAGGTTCGGTATCTTTATTCAGGTTGAGCAACATCAACACGAATAAAAATAAGACCATGATTGCTCCCATATAGACGATGAAATTTACCACAGCCAAAAACTGCGCATTTAAGAGTATATAATGCACCGTAAACGTAAAAAATGTGATGACTAAATACAATACACTATGCACAGGATTTTTTGTAAAAATGGTCATCAGCGCAAAGAAAATAGACAAGAAGGCTACAAAATAAAATACTGTCATAATTTCCTGGTTTAGCTCTTTAATTTGGTAATATCAAAAGTTGGTTCGACCAATTTATCTTTTCCATAGATAAAGTCCTTACGGAGATAGTCTGCTGTCACATGCGGACCATCCAAATAGATGGCTTCTTTAGGACAGGCCTCTTCACAAAGGCCACAGAAAATACAACGCAACATATTGATTTCATACACAGACGCATATTTTTCCTCACGATAAAGATGTTCTTCGCCTTTTTTCCGTTCAGCAGCAGTCATCGTGATCGCCTCCGCTGGACAGGACAAAGCACATAGCCCACAAGCTGTACAACGCTCGCGTCCCTCTTCATCACGCTTAAGTGAATGCTGCCCCCTGAAATTTTTCGAATATGGTCTTATTTCTTCAGGATATTTAATAGTCGGGATTTTCTTAAAAAAATGCCTTAATGTAATGCGTAAGCCTTTGATAATAGCAGGGAAATAAATTCTTTCCGAGAATGTCATCGGCTTTTGTTCAATTACTTTTTTACGATTGGTCAGTTGCATAAAAACTCGTTCATCTGTAAATAATTATTTCATGAGCTCGCTATGCTCGTTTTGTCTTCAATGGCCCTATGGAGTATCCAATCGGTGTCCATTATATATTTGCTTCTCAGGAAGGATATTCCTTATGAGAAATATGTATCTTTAATCAATGTAAATATTCCCGTCAGTACAATATTCGCTATCGCTAATGGGATCAACATCTTCCAGCCCAAATTCATCAATTGATCATATCGGAAACGTGGTAAAGTCCAGCGTACCCACATAAAGAAAAAGATAAACAACAATATCTTCACGAAGAATACGATCACACCAACAATAGTGATTATATTGGCCGACCATCCCAGATCATTCATAAAAGGAAAATTATAGCCGCCAAAATAAAGTGATGCCATCAATGCAGAAGAGACGAACATATTGATGTATTCGGAAAACATATAAAGCCCCAATTTCATCGAAGAATATTCCGTATGGTAACCGCCCACCAGTTCCGTCTCACACTCCGGTAAATCAAAAGGTACCCGATTACATTCTGCAAAAGCACAGACCATAAAGATGATGAAACCCAATGGTTGCGCCCAGATATTCCAATTGACAAAGCCAGACTGCTGTGCAACAATTTCTTCTAGCGTCAATGTACGCGTGACCATCAGTAAAGCAATTAGGGACAACCCCATGGCGATCTCATAGCTGATACTCTGTGATGCCGCTCGAATTGCGCCCATAAGCGAAAACTTGTTATTGGAAGCCCAACCGCCCAGCATAATACCATATACACCCAATGCAATCACACCAAACATATACAATACACCAACATTGATGCCTTGTGCAACTTGCAAAGAAATCGTACGATCTCCAATTTGCAATTCCTGCCCCCAGGGAATAACAGCAGAACTGATACATGCCGTTATAATTGCAATTGTAGGTCCCAAAATAAACAGGACCTTATGTGCACCTGCGGGAATGATTTCCTCCTTAAAGAAGAACTTTCCACCGTCGCATAAGGGTTGCAAGATCCCGAAGATACCAGCCCGGTCAGGACCATATCGATCTTGCATAAAGCCTGCAATTTTACGTTCCGCAAGTGTCGAATACATCGCGATCACCAAGGTGATAACGAATACAATAGACACCAGTATTAATTTTTCTATGACAAAAGACCACTCCATGTTTGTGATTATTTCAATTTTTCTGTTCTAGCCAACTGTTCGCGATTTTGTTCCTGTAGTATCGGATTCTCCTTAACAACTTTCGGCGGATTAAATAACTCATAGTGATTGGCAGAAATGACGGAATGCCGGTCTATTTCTGTCGGTTCCTCTAAAATCCAATCACTTGTTTTTTTCTGGTCAAAGCGACAGGTATTACAGATAAATTCTTCCACTTCACCAAACTCATCTTTCCGGGCAGTCACCCGAATGACCTCTTCACCCTTATACCATAAGGTTACCTTCCCTGAACATGTCGGACAATCCCGATGTGCATCCACAGGTTTTGTAAACCACACCCGATTTTTAAAACGGAAAGTTTTATCTGTCAAGGCACCAACAGGACATACATCGATCACATTGCCGGAGAAATCATTATCGATTACATTTTCGATATAGGTAGATATCTCGGCATGATCGCCACGACCTAAGATACCATGTACACGTTGATCGGTCAGTTGATTGGCGACATAAACACAACGGTAACATAAGATACAACGGTTCATATGCAATTGGATCTTATCGCCCAAATCAATACGTTCGAAAGTACGGCGATCGAATTCGTAGCGTGTATTAGCACTGCCGTGTTCATATCCAAGATCCTGCAATTTACATTCACCAGCCTGATCGCAGATTGGACAATCTAAGGGATGATTGATCAATAAAATTTCAACAACACCTTTTCTTGCTTCCACCACCTCTGGCGAAGTAATATTTTGTACTTCCATACCGTCCATCACCGTTGTACGACAAGATGCCACCAATTTCGGCATCGGTCTTGGGTCCTTTTCAGATCCCTTGGAGACTTTTACCAAACAGGTACGACATTTACCGCCACTTCCCTCCAGTTTGGAGTAGTAACACATTGCCGGAGGGACTATATCGCCGCCGATCTGTCTCGCTGCATTTAATATGCTTGTCCCAGGAGCAACCTCTACCGGTATACCATCGATGGTGACCTTAAACTTTACATCTTCCGCTTCTGCCATGATATGATTAATTTATCGTTACAGCTTCTATTATGATACTATTGGTTGTAAAGGATCAGCATAATGTGCCAGTCCATAATTTCTTGTTTGTGACTCTTCCGGATGCAGGATATGCCATTCAAATTCATCCCTAAAGTGTCTTATTGCAGCTGCCACAGGCCATGCCGCAGCATCACCCAATGGGCAAATTGTATTCCCTTCTATTTTTCGTTGAACGTCCCACAGTAAATCAATGTCCGACATCGAGCCGTGACCGCTCTCGATCTTATGCAGTACCTTCTCCATCCAACCCGTTCCTTCACGACAAGGTGAACATTGTCCACAACTTTCATGATGGTAGAACCGTGCAAAATTCCATGTATTACGAACCACACATTGGTCTTCATCGAAAACAATAAAACCACCGGATCCAAGCATCGTACCGGTCTGGAAGCCTCCATCAGCCAATGACTCATAGGTCATCAAACGACTATTTCCTGCCGCTGTTTTCAAAATCAGATTAGCAGGCAGAATAGGTACCGAAGAGCCACCAGCTACGACGGCTTTCATACGCTTGCCATTGGCTATACCACCACAATATTCGTCCGAGTAGATAAACTCTTCGACAGGTAGACCGAGTTCGATTTCATACACCCCCGGTTTTACAATATTTCCACTAGCGGAAATCAATTTTGTTCCGGTACTACGTTCCACCCCGATCTTGGCATACTCTTCTCCACCCAAATTAATAATAGGAACGGTCGTCGCAATAGACTCCACATTATTCACCACCGTAGGACAGTTATATAAACCCGCTATAGCCGGAAATGGAGGCTTAATACGAGGATTGCCACGTTTCCCCTCTAAGGATTCCAATAAGGCCGTTTCCTCTCCGCAGATATAAGCTCCCCCCCCCGGTTGAACGTAGATCTCCAGATCATACCCCGATCCTAAGATATTTTTCCCTAAAAAGCCCTTCTCCTTCGCTTCAGCAATAGCACGCTCTAGAATTCTGATCTGTGGCATCATCTCTCCCCGCACATAGATATAGGAAGTATGTGCCCCCAAAGCAAAACTGGATACAATCATCCCTTCAATAAGTGCATGGGGAATATGCGTCATCAAATAACGGTCTTTAAATGTACCTGGTTCAGACTCGTCAGCATTACAAACCAAATAACGAGGCACACCTTCCGGTTTGGCCAGAAAGGACCATTTCATCCCAGTTGGAAAACCCGCTCCTCCACGGCCACGCAATCCAGATTTTTTAACTTCTTCGACGACATCCTCAGGAGACATTGTCTTCAAGACTTTCTCAACAGCAACATAACCACCTTTTTGCCGATAGACCTCAAAGGTATTGATGCCTGGAACATCGATATGAGTCAACAAAAGTTTACGTGCCATATTTATTCTGTTTTAGCTTTTAAATTATCAATCAATTCGTCGACTTTATCTTCTGTCAGATTCTCATAAAAGGTATATTCAGGCCCAATCTGTAGGACGGGTCCAAAGCCGCAGGCCGCCAAACACTCCACACCACGCCATGAAAAAAGTCCGTCTGCTGTGACTTCGCCTTCTTTCACACCCAACTTTTGTTGTAAATGCCCCATAATACGTTCTGCACCAACTAGGCAACAAGGACCTGTACGACAAATCTCTAACACGTATTTTCCTTTCGGCTGAAGTAGGAACATTGTATAGAATGTCGCAACTTCATATACTTCAATCGGCAATATATTCAGGTAAACAGCAACTTTGTCCATCGCATCTGCACTTACCCAGCCATATTCTGCTTGAACCAAATGTAAAATGGGCAATAACCCAGATTTCTGCTTCCCTTCGGGATAACGGCTTACCACTTCTCCAAACTTGGTCAGCAACTCTGGAGAGAACGTTACATTTTCATTATGTTGTTTTACACTAAGCATCTAATTCTCCGGCTATAACATTAAGACTACTCATATTTATAATGGCATCAGAAATCAGCATTCCTGCACTCATCGGTGCAAACATCTGATAATTGACAAACGAAGGCCTCCTAAAATGCAGACGATAAGGCGAACGCCCGCCATCATGGATCAAATAAAAACCGAGTTCACCATTGGCGCCTTCAACGGCATGATAGACCTCGGCCTTTGGTGTATCTACTTCACCCATGACAATTTTAAAGTGATAGATCAAAGCTTCCATATTCGTGTAAACCTGTTCTTTTGGAGGCAAATAGAAATCGGGGACCTCCGCATGGAATACTCCTTTAGGTTCTTTCTCAATTTTATCCAAGGCCTGTTCGATAATCCGAAGCGATTGCCACATTTCAGCATTCCGAACCATAAAACGATCATAGACATCGCCTGTCGTACCGACAGGCACATCGAAATCAAATTCCTCATACGAGCAATAAGGATTCTGTACACGCACATCGTAATCTACACCTGTCGCTCGTAAAATAGGCCCCGACCAGCTATAATCCAGGGCATCCTCTGCTGTGACAGCGGCCACACCCGAGGTTCGTTCTATAAAAATGCGGTTACGAGTAAACAACTCTTCAAACTCTTTCAATACGGGAGGATAACGTTTCAGGAATTCACGTATTTTTTCAAAGGCAATTGCATTGAAATCCCGCTCAAATCCACCAATACGACCAATATTAGTTGTTAAACGAGCTCCACAGATTTCCTCAAAGATCTCATAGATAAATTCACGTTCCTGCATGACGTACAAAAAGCCCGAAAAGGCTCCCGTGTCTACACCTAAAATTCCATTACAAATAATATGATCTGCTATTCGGGCGAGTTCCATAACAATAACGCGCATATACTGTACCCGTTTAGGAATCTCAATCTTGAGCAGTTTTTCAACCGTCATGTGCCAACCCATATTATTGATCGGAGACGAGCAATAATTTAGACGATCCGTTAATGGCGTAATTTGGTAAAATGGTCTATGTTCGGCAATTTTCTCAAACGCCCGATGAATATACCCAATCGTGGACACACCACTCACAATACGCTCGCCATCGATTTGCACCACGTTCTGAAATACGCCATGCGTAGCCGGATGCGTGGGGCCAATATTTAGGGTAATCAGCTCGTCTTGAGGATCATTATCTTCGAAGACAGGCTGATTAGATGTTATCTTGCTTATAAATTCGCTCATATCGTATAAAATTAACGGCCGAAATATAAATCTTTCTTATCTACGCGGTTCGGATCCTCTAAAGGATATTCCTTTCGCATTGGAAATACTTCCATGTCATCTACATTTAAGATGCGCCTCAAATCGGGATGTCCAATAAAATTAACACCAAAAAAATCAAAGGTTTCACGTTCCATCCAGTTCGCACCTTTCCAAACAACCGTTGCTGTCGGAATTTCAGGGTTTGGACCATGCAGAAAGACCTTCACGCGGATCCGTATATTATGAACGAGACTGTGAATATGATAAACTACAGCAAACTCCTTTTCTAAATGGGGATAATGTACCGCCGTGATATCCGTCAAATGAATAAACTGCAATTCGTTATTCGATTTCAAGAAACGAAGCACATCGACGACGTCTTCTGCATCCACAACAATGGTCAACAAATTATGCGCATCCTGAATTTCGTTGATCTTCGCCGGAAAATTTCCTTGGAGCTTATCCAATAAAAAACTGTTTTCCATCATCTATTTATTTGTGTGTATACCGTACTTTTCAAGCAAAGCCTTATATTCAGGTGTATTTCTTCGACTTAACGACTCATTCTTCACGATATCCTGCAGGCGTAATACACCGTCTAAAATTGCTTCTGGACGAGGAGGACAGCCTGGCACATAGACATCTACCGGTATAATTTCATCAATTCCCTGCAAGACAGAATAAGTATCAAAAATACCTCCACTGGAAGCACAGGCACCGACGGCAATCACCCAACGGGGCTCAGCCATTTGCACATACACTTGCTTTAGCACCGGAGCCATTTTCTTGGCAATGGTCCCCATCACCAAGAGCATATCTGCCTGACGCGGTGAAAAACTAGGACGTTCGGCACCAAATCTTGCCAAATCGTAGGTAGACCCCATCGTTGCCATAAATTCAATACCACAACAAGATGTCGCAAAAGGTAGAGGCCATAATGAATTGGCGCGGGCCAACCCGATCGCTTTATCTAAACTCGTCGCAAAAAAACCTGCGCCTTCTACTCCCGGAGGAGCTTCTGCCAATTTTATATCACTCATGAAAAGTCGATTTATAAAGGTTTAAGTATCATTGACCCAAAGGATCAACCACTAGTGGAACAATTAGTCCCAATTCAATGCTTTCTTCTTAATGACATAGATAAAGCCCAACAGGAGCAGTCCCATGAAAATAAACATCTCGATCAAGCCTTGCAGCCCCATTTCCCGAAAGTTGACAGCCCATGGGTACATGAATATGACCTCAACATCAAATATGACAAATAGGATAGCAACCAAGAAATATTTTATTGAAAACGGCTGCCTAGCGTTTCCGACAACTTCAATTCCCGACTCAAAAGCCCCAAGCTTGTTTTCTGTGCGGACCTTTGGTCCGATAAGATGTGTAATAATTATGGTACCTACTCCAAATCCTACAGCAACTAAAAGCTGTATAAATATCGGCAAGTAGTCTATCGGCATACTATTGGCTTGCTCCATCTCAATTAAAATTTATATTGGTAACTGTCTTTAAATATAGAGATTCCAAGGTAAAAAACAAAACAAAAAAGGCGTAGATATTACTATCTACGCCTAATTTAGAATGATTTTACTTAAGCTTATTTCAAGCCTTCTAAGTAACCTTTAACAGCTTCATTTGCCGGATCTATAGCTAATACTTTTTGGAAGCTTTCCTTCGCTTTAGGAAGATCTTGCTTCACGTAATAGTAAAGACCGATATATGTATTTGCATCGATCAAATAGTTTTTATTCTTCTCTTGTGCACCACGTTGATTGATTGTTTCGATCAATTTTTGGAATGGTGCAACGAAATCACCTTTAGGTTGCTCCAAGTTGTCCGCAGTTAAAGCAGCAAAAGCTTTGTAATAAAGCGCATTAATCAAATATTTATCTTGTGCTTCTTTATTGTCTGTTGTTTCAATAACGGATAAGAAAGTCTGTGCTTTTTGCAAATCAGCAATTGCTTTGTCTCTCAATTCTTGATTAACTACGACTTGTTCTTCATTCTTACTACCAGCATCTTCTTTAGCACCGATTTGGTAATAGGCTTCGCCAGCATAGTAGTTTGCATCAAACAAATACGTTTTGTTGTCCTTGTAAGAAGCAACTAGCTCGAATAAAGAGGCCGCTGTCTGCAATTCTTGTTCCTGATATTTGGCAAAAGCAAGCTCTGCTGTTTCTCCCAACAATTCCTTGTCCAAATCAATTGCTTTCTTAATATCAGCAATACCCTTTTGAATATTTGCTGTATTTTCAGCAGTCAATACCGGAGCTGCAGTAGCTGTGCTGTCTGCACCTGCCGCTGCTGGTTTTGGACTATTCGCCGCAATTTCAGACATCCCTAGATACATATAATCCAATGGAATTACACGATCTTTTTCCATTTTGCTGAACATTTGGTTCAAGTATTCCAACGCCTTTGGATAATCCTTTGCTTTTTGGAAAGCAATATAACCCAAATAACGGTAGATTTTTGGATCTACAGAAGGGTTTTTAGCTAATTCCTCAGAAACTACCTTCAAATCATCATATTGACGTGCGTATACCAAGAAATCGGCATAACGGATTTTAGCTTCCAATGAGTTATCGCCCGCAACTTCTAGATATTTTTTGTATTGCTCAACTCCTTTTTTATTTAACTCTACATATTTCTCGTCAGAAGTACCTGGCAGTCTTGACCATTGGTTATATGTTTCCGCTAATTCACGGTAAGTAGGTGCATACGTTGGCGTCTCTGTTGCAATAGCTTCCAATTGTGAAATCGCTTCATCAAAAGCTTGTGCACCACGTACGATCACAGCCTGTCCAACTTTAGCTTGCACAGAATTCGGATCGATATCTGTCGCATCGCCATAGCTTGTATACGCCAATGAACCTTCTTTTAGACCACGGTACGCATCACCTAAAGCAATAGGGACGGCAACATCTTTTTTATTCTTCTCCTTCGCCTGTGTCAGGTATTCCAGTGCTTTTGCATAATCAGGCTCTGGAGCATTAATATATGCACGACCGATTTCCAACAATGGCTCATAATCTTTTTTACCTAATTTTGCTGTTGCCAAAGCGAATTTAGATTCAGCACTTGCTTTATCTTTTTTCATTAAGTCAACATAACCCAAACCTACATTATTGATTGTAGCCTTTGGATCAGCAGCCAAACCTTGGTTGAAAATCGCAGCGGCAGAATCCGCTCTGTCGTTTACCAAATAAATTTGACCCAAATAGAAATAATTATCTCCATTCTTAGGTTGCTTAGTCACTAACTGTTGAAGGATAGTTTTCGCTTTACCATAATTTTCAGCCTCGATGGCTGCTCTAGCATCTTTCAAACTTTGAGCACTTACTGTACCCACAGATCCGGCCAATAAAAGACTAAATAATAATTTACTGTTTGTCATAATCTATTTTTGTACTATTTATTATCTATTTAATATAACTTTCATCTCTAATAATAATCTCCCGTCCAGGCATTGTAGCAGGAACCAATCCAGCTTTCAATACAATACGTTGTCCGCGATCTCCTGTCAAAAAAGCACTAAATCCCAAACCTAAGCCCATATTCGGCTGATAGTTCATAATGTAGACAGGTCTTACAAAAGGATATAAGCCATCAGCGATAGTCGATTGGGATGGTCTATAAAAACTTGGCTTTTCACCACCCTTACCAGCACTTTCGATGCTCAATGTACGAATTTTATCCAATAAATTCGAATTTTTTTCTATAGCCTTTAAATACCAATTGTAACCGATAACCCCCACAGTATTTGCATTCTCACTGACATATTTCATAACATCTTCACTGTCCTTCATTGCAGAAACAGCTTTGGGATCAATTTTATCCAATTTGAAATAGTCCTTCAAATACCGCAATGTGCTTGAATTGGCGTTGTCAAAGATCAATCGTTTCCCAGCTATGTTACCCTCCAACAAAGACTTAACGTCTTTTTGCGGCATTATAGTATCTGCACTGTTACGATTATTAATCAGCACAACGGCATCCGAAGCCATTTGGAATATCTTGGGCTGAATACCACGCTTTTTAAAGTAGCTATCTTCCTCGTTCGTCAACTTTCTAGTCAACACAACCACATAGGCCGAATCAGAAAGCAATGCATTTACCGCTCTAACCTCCGGTCTAGCCATCAGTTCGAAACTCGAATTTGGATAAGAACTTTCAAAAACATCCGCAGACTCTTGAATAATGGGCAATAAAGTCTGATCGACAATAACTGGAAGCTTTCCCGTCAGAATATCCTCGCCTCCCTTTGCACTCTTCGTTTTATTTTTGCAGGAAACAAATACTCCCATACAGATGCCAAGCATCATAAGAACCATTTTATATTTTCTCATACGATACATCATAAAATAAGACAGTTTAAATAAAGAATAGTTTAACTTTTGAAGAGAGTTTGGTTGCAGCTAAAAGAAAGAGGCGATTAATTAAAATTATTTTGCCAAAGCCGTACAAACCGCATAAAAGAATACAGAATCAATACGACACCAAAAATTGTTTTGTAAGTTGGATTAATCTCGATGGGAAAATTATCCCAAAAAATAATCAATAGGCCCAAAACAAAATAAAAGCCAAACATAAAAAGTCCCAAAATAGACAGAAACCGCTTCAGAGGCGATTTCTGTCTATAATTTGAACTATTATTCGAATTAAAATTTGTCATTCTAATTTTGAAGGTTCAATCGAATTGGTAAAGTGTAAGCTACACGAACTGGGCGACCATTTTGAATACCTGGTTTCCATTTCTTCGCTTTTTTAAGCAACCTTACAGCTGCATCACCAGTACCATATTTCAAATCGCGTTTGATATTGATGTCTGTCAAGCTACCATCCTTTTCTACAACGAAGGAAACTTCTACAACACCATTTACACCATTTTCTGTTGCGGCAGCTGGATACTCATAGTTTGAAGCAATCCAAGACATGAAGGCAGGCATACCACCAATTGGTGTTGGCTGAACCTCGATGGCATTAAATGGAAGAATTTCATCTCCATTACCATTTGGATCTCCTTTTGCAGCTCCAGTGATAGCTCCATCTTGTTTCTTCGAACCAAATTCACCACGTGCAACAGAAGTACCTGTCGGACTACCTTTCAATGTAATACGCGCTGGAGTTTTGTTTGGATCTTTCAACTCTTCCTGAGAAGCAACTTCTTCCACAACTTTATTTGCAGGAGCTACTTTAGGCTCAGGGAAGCGAACCAAATCCTCTTTTGGTACATCCATTGCCACTTGCTGAGGTTTTTCTTCCGGTTCTTGCGGAAGAGGCTCCTCTTCTGGTGGTTCTGGTGGTTTGATTTCTTCAAGGTCTTCCAACGTAACCTCAGTTACCGCCGGAGGTGCTTCAACCGGCTTTTTCGGAAAAATTTTATCTCCGAAAAGACGAAGAAGACTTGCTAGCACTACGAAGCCGATAACGACAAGTAGCCCTCTATTAGTCGCTTTAGGCGCAAGCTTACGAAGCTCGTAAGCTCCATACTCCTTGTTTCGGCCTTGAAAAACGACATCAAGCCATTCTTTCTTAAAAATATCTAATTTTGACCCTATCATTTTATTTTAGTTTTTTGTGTCAATCTAATAACTAATCATTATAGATATTGTCACGTTTTAACACTTCGACTTCCTCTGGTGTAATCTTACCGATCATATAGCGTTTCACGTCTACAATTTTCATCTCATCAAGAATATCAACCAGATTACGTTGTGTACATTTCTCACTAGGACGTATGATTACAATCATGTCTTTACCGCCTGAAACGCGAGGTACATAAGCCTTTTTTTCCATCAAGACCTTACGAATCCCATCTGCACCATAACCAGCAACAGTAGGACCTTCGATCGGATGAGCTACTTGACCATATACCCAAGAGACTTTATTGTCAGAACCCAATAAAATTGTCAGGGAACGATTATCTGCCGTAAGCAGTTCATCGCTTTGTTGCTCCTTAATTTTATTTTTGTCTGGCATAGCCACATCCATTGCCTGCGGTTTATTTAAGGACGTGGTCAACATGAAGAAGGTAATCAACAAGAATGCCAAATCCACCATGGCTGTAAGATCGACCTTACCACCATTTTTCTTGGATCTTACTTTCCCGCCTTTGCCTTTTTTACCACTATCCTGATTTAATTCTGCCATTGTTTGTTCTTATTAAATCGTCAATTATTTCTCCTCAGCACGCATGCCTGTTATGAAACTAAACTTGTTTTGCTTTTGATTACGCAATGTTTCAATAACTAAATTAACCGAAGGATATTTTTCATTCGCATCTGCTTTGATAGCCATTTTTAAAGGTCCAGGATGCACGAAATTTTTATCCGCTGCCTCTTTTTCCTTATTTACCTCCTCAGCTGCAAGACGGGTATTTTGCACCCAGTAATACAACTCATTTGACGTATTTTCTGTACTATCAATTGGGATACCAGTTTGCACACCTTTTTCTGTACGCTTAGCTCCATCCAAGGCCAACAATGCTTTTAACTTAGACATTGGTACACCGAAGTTTTCCATCAATTTGAAATGATCATAATCTTCTTGTGAAAAGCCAACGCCATATTTTGCTGACATTCTTTCTAGTGCTTTTACGCGAACCTGTTGATCAGTCGTACCGAAGAAAACTTTACCTTGATCGCCTATTGTGATCATACCTACATTTGAATCAGGTAACTTATCTTTCGTAGTCGATGCTGGGGTATCTACTTGCAAAGCCTCCGGTTGGCGCGCAGTTGCCGTTAAGACGAAGAACGTAAGCAGCAAGAACGATACGTCACACATCGCTGTCATGTCGATCGACGTACTGGCTCTTTTTACTTTTGCTTTACCCATTTTAAATTCTTCTTTTTAAATTAAAAACTCAATCTTCTATCCTATGATGCTTTTGATTTTTGATTTCCATAAAATAAAATCAAAAATTCTCACCATAGTTCTTATTTGTGGTTTGCAGCGTATGTTTGTACGATTGAGAAACCAGCTTCGTCGATAGAGTAAGTTAATTTATCGATTTTTGCAGTAAAGATGTTATACAATACGATAGCGAAAGTTGAAGTCGCGATACCAGTTGCTGTATTGATCAAGGCCTCAGAGATACCGTTTGCCAATTTAGATGAATCTGGTGCACCACCTGTTGCCAATGCCGAGAACGCTTTGATCATACCCGTTACTGTACCTAATAGACCACATAATGTACCGATAGAAACTAATGTTGCGATAACGTTTAAGTTTTTCTCCAACATAGGCATTTCTAATGCTGTAGTCTCTTCGATTTCTTTTTGAATTGCAATAGTAGCTTTTTCAGTGTTTACTTCAGGATCTGCAGATACTGATTTGTATTTCAATAAACCAGCTTTTACTACGTTTGCTACTGAACCTTTTTGTTTGTCACACTCAGCGATAGCTGAATCGATGTTTCCACCATTAATCAACGTTTGGATTTTACGAACAAAGTTTCCAACGTTTCCAGTTCCAGATGCTTTGTTGATAACGATTAGACGTTCTACTGAGAAAACCCATACCATTAAGAATAAACCAAGCAAAACAGGTACGATAGCCCCAGCATGGTAAACCATTCCTAAGTAGTTACCTGGATTTGGAGCATTTTCAGGATTGTTGTCAACGAAGTTAGTTGGATTACCCATCACAAATTTCCATACACAGAAACCCACGATGAAACAGATGATGATTGCAGCTTGAGCAAAGAAAGATCCTCCGTTGTTGCTCTCTTGTTTTGCAGCAGTTTTAGGTGCGTTTGCCATTTTTCTAATTTTTAGTTTTTTACTGTTGTTTAAATATATAATGTTGTTTAAATTATATGCACTCTTATTCGCTTTTGAAATCAATTTTGCAAAGCAAATTTAATATTTAATGTCAAATTTAAAATATTCATCTTAAATATATAAAAAAAATCAAATTTGTTTTTTCAAACTGAACACACCATTAATTCGTGTTATTTTTCTCAGCAGTTCCCGTTATATAATCATTACTGCTCTATGCTAAATCGCTTATTCGCAATAATTATTTTACAATGAAAGCCATTTTTTTTTTGATATGCAAGAAAATCAAGGATTTTAAACGACAAAAAGTAAGTGATTACTCATGTTTTGAAAGAATTCGACAAGCCTCACTCAAAGCATACTTGCCTAATAAACAATTCATTAGATTTACCACGATTATCCTCGATATACTTGTTTAACCACCAACCAATTTTACACGATACCCCTCTTTAAGTAACAAATCATAGATCTTTTGTTTAAACTCTCCCTGAATGACGACCTCCCCATCCTTCACTGTTCCACCAACTCCACACTTCTGTTTCAACAATTTACCTAAGCTCTCCAAATCTTCCACTTTTCCAACAAAACCTGTAACCAACGTAACAACTTTCCCTTTCCGCATTTTCCGATCAAGCTGTACTTTCAAATTTTGCTGGCTGATAGGTAAAGTATCCTCTTCCTGAAAAAAATCAGCAAGCTGATAATTGAAGCTATCATCTGTCGAATATACAACGCCTTCGTAGGACTGTTTTTTATTTTTACTCATGATCTTAACAAATTATCTTTAAAGCTTTTGGCATAATGGAAATATTCAATTTATCCCCAAGTTCAATGGGCTCTCCGTCCACATGAACCGGCGAAATTTTATCGACCTCAATCTGTATATTTTTCCCCGGAATGATCTCGACATAACTGGATTGATCTGCCGATTTATTAAAAAGATGAAAAATCATCTTCGGCAGAATATAAAGAGGAAATTTATGCACAATACATACATCTAAGATACCATCGTTAACCGAGGCCTGTGGTGCGATGTAGGCATTATTCCCATATTGAGGGGAGTTTGCTACGCTGATCATAAAGGCTTGTCTTTCGTAGACCTTTCCATCAATCGTCAATTTGTAATGTGCAGGTTGGTATTTACTGAGCACATTAAACACCGATTTCATATAGCCCAAAGGCCCGCGGATATTTTCATTAGCAAAATTTTCACTAACGGATGCATCAAAACCTAAACCGGCAATATTAAAAAAGCGTCTATCATTAATTAAGCCACAATCCACTTCGATCGATTCAAAACGATTAATCCGGCGTATAGCAGCAGCTTCATTCATAGGAACCCCCAAGTAGAGCGCCAAGCCGTTGCCAGAGCCCTCCGGAATAATCCCCAATGGAATTCCAGACCCTACCAAAGCGGAGCCCAATTCATTGATCGTCCCATCACCACCAACAGCTATGACGGCATCATAGCCTTCCTTGATCGCTTTCAGTCCAATTTCATAAGCATGATTCGGTCTGGCTGTCTGTTGGAAGGTAGGATCAAACTTTTGCAGATCAAGCACATCCAGCACCTGTTTTTTAAAGGAAGTTTTATTTTTCCCCCCTGAAATAGGATTAATAACAAACAATATTTGTTTACGTTCTGACATATCCAAAGATAACGGAAATTACCAATTTCTTAAAATAATGTAATCTTTATACTTATTGAAGCGGTTATGGGAACTTTTAAAAGTTAAAATATAAATTTGATTTTAAATACTCCTTAAAGTATTGTAGCTTTGTCGCACAAAAAATAGAATGTGGACTGATTTGCGTGCTGTTGCATTACAAGGCAACGACAAGGAGATTGCAACCACAGTAAAAAAGTGCTAAAAACCCTTCGCTGTCACGGCTCTTATCACTTTGCTGTTATTTCATTCTAGCGCAAATCCAATATTAAAAATTACGTAAAGCATGGCTTATTTATTTACGTCGGAATCTGTTTCTGAAGGGCATCCAGACAAAATTGCGGATCAAATTTCAGATGCATTAATAGACAATTTTTTAGCATGGGACGAGGATTCACGCGTCGCTATTGAAACGCTAGTAACAACAGGACAGGTTGTCCTTGCGGGGGAAGTTAAATCAAACATATACCTCGATGTTCAGAAAATAGCCCGTTCGGTTATCCAAAAGATTGGATACACCAAATCTGAATACATGTTTGAGGCAAACTCTTGCGGTGTACTATCGGCGATTCACGAGCAATCCGCTGATATAAACCAAGGTGTGGACCGCAAAACGCGACAAGAACAAGGTGCGGGAGACCAAGGGATCATGTTCGGTTATGCAAACAACGAAACCGACAACTTTATGCCTTTGGCATTGGACCTTTCTCATCGCCTGCTTTACGAATTGGCAGAATTGCGTCGCGAAAATAACGAAATCAAGTATTTGCGCCCCGACGCAAAATCTCAAGTTACACTTGAGTATAGCGACGATCACAAACCAAAAAGAATTGACGCAATCGTCATCTCGACACAACATGACGACTTCGATACCGAACAAGCCATGTTGGATAAAATTACACATGACATCAAAACGGTCTTAATTCCACGTGTTAAAGCACAATTGAAACCGGAACTACAGTTGTTATTTAACGATGAAATTAAGTTTCATATCAATCCAACTGGAAAATTTGTTATCGGTGGGCCTCACGGAGATACAGGACTTACAGGCCGTAAGATCATTGTGGATACCTACGGTGGCAGAGGTGCACATGGTGGTGGTGCTTTCTCCGGAAAAGACCCCTCTAAGGTTGACCGTTCCGCAGCATATGCAACCCGTCATATTGCCAAAAATTTAGTGGCAGCAGGTGTTGCAGATGAAATTCTCGTACAGATCTCCTATGCAATTGGTGTAAAAGATCCAATGGGAATCTATGTAAATACCTATGGAACAAGCAAAGTAAATTTGACAGATGGCCAGATTGCTGAAAAAATCGCACATTTATTTGACATGACTCCATATGGAATTGAAACGCGTCTAGGACTTAGAAATCCAATTTATTCAGAAACTGCAGCCTATGGACACATGGGAAGAACACCAAGAAAAGTAACTAAAGAATTTGAAAGCTCAACGGGCGAGAAAAAGCAAGTCGAGGTTGAACTTTTTACTTGGGAAAAACTGGATTATATCGAAAAGGTGAAAGAAGAGTTTGGCTTATAAGAAGCCTATTTCCATCAAAATATAAAAAGGGCTGTCTTTGGACAGCCCTTTTGCTATGTTATTTTATACGACATTCATAGCCATTGGTATTTGTAAAATCACGAAGGTTTTGTATCTTAATGGTCCTAAACCGTTCTAATCATGAAAAGACGCAATTTTCTTCTAGCACCTATGGTGCTCATCACTGCCCCAACATGGGCAAATACAGTTCAATCAGATGAGGAAATCCAGCCCAGCACTATTGTTCACGTTGTTAATTTCTGGCTAAAAAAAGATCTCAGTGAAAAAGACAAAAAGAATTTCATCGGATTTTTTGAAGAACTTCGAAAAATTGAAGTAATCAAAACATTGAACTATGGGATTCCTGCAAAAACCAATCCGCGTCCGGTCGTCGACAATAGCTTTGACTACACATTGATCGTCACTTTCAAAGACCTTAAAGATATTACTATCTATGAGACACATCCAATTCATTTAAAGGCTATCGAAAAATATCAGCATCTTTGGACAAAAGTAATGGTCAAAGATACCTCCATCATTAAATAAGGCCGCGTGCCTTAATTTCCAGATATTTATTGATGGAGTTGATAGTCAGATTTTCAGGTGCGGTATAAATTGTCTGAAACCCGTTGCGAATCAGTTCTTGTACGATAAGCTGCTTCTCATAGATAAACTTTTCAGCAATGACCTGATTATAGATGTCTATTGTTTTTTTGGGCGTACTCTTCGCTAAATCCTCTATTTCCACATTTTTAAAGACCACAACGACAATAATATGGCTCTTATTCAACATTGACAGATAATTGATCTGCCGTCTTAAGGAATCTAAGGTTTCAAAATTTGTATAGACAAAAATCAGCGAACGCTTGTTAATATGAGCATTGGCATAACTATATAATCTTCCAAATTCAGACTCTTCAAATTTGGTCGACACCTGGTATAGCGCCTCCGAAATTTTGTGCATTTGGTTATTCCTTTTTTCCGCGGCTATAAATGCATTGATATCTTTTGAAAAGGTCAATAATCCCGCACGATCCTGCTTCAAGATGGTCGCATTGGAAAGGACAAGTGCAGCATTAATAGAATAATCCAATAAGGTTAGACCGTTGAATGGCATCCGCATTGCCCGACCTAAATCAATAAAGGAATAGATCGGCTGAGATTTCTCCTCTTCATACTGATTGACCATTAGTTTTTTTACTTTCGCTGATGCCTTCCAGTTCATGTGCCTATAATCATCGCCCTGAACATACTCCCGCACGTGATCAAATTCCATGGCTGAACCAATACGTCGAATGCGTTTTATCCCTAGCTCATTTAACCGATTGCTCGTTGCTAAAAGCTGATATTTTCTCAGCTGAATATAGGATGGGTAACAAGGTATCTCCTGTTCCTGATTGGTAACAAACCTTCTTTTGAAAAACCCAAAACGCCTAACCAAAGCCATACAACGACCAAACTGATAGATCCCCCGCTGTGTCGGCCGCAATGAAAAAGAGATTTCCGAATGCTGAAAGGCAAGTAAACGGGACTCAAAATCCTTATCCCGAATTTGGAGCTGCACTGGAAACTCCTCCAAAATATCCACTTTCGTTGCAAATGGATAAAAAGAGCTCACAATTAGCTTCATTGGATTTTCATCTCCATTCGACAATTTCTCTGGATACACCCTTGCGATTTCAATTCGTCCCTTTCCTGAAAACAAGACTATAAAATCAAAAGCCAACACAGCCAGCCATATCCAAAAAACAATCCAAGCCACAATCAACAATCCTTTAATAAAAAAAGAAAATGTGAAGAGTGTCGCTATACCCAATAGCGAGTAGAAGAATTGATTCGTTAGAAAGAGCTGCCTTAGTTTCTTCATTATCTTGGAATTTCTACAGAATTAATGATTTGATCAATAACGTAAGCAGTTGTAAAGCCTTCCATTTCTCTTTCTGGAGTCAACATGACTCGATGACCAAGCACTGCAGCTGCCACTCTCCGGATATCTTCAGGAGTAACAAAGTCTCTTCCGCTCACCGCTGCCGAGGCCTTCGCCGATTCCAACAAAGCAATAGAAGCTCGAGGCGATGCACCCAACGTCAAACTTGGATTTGTTCGTGTCTTGATAATAACCTGTGCAATGTAAGTCAGCAGCTCCTCATGCACAAAAATAGATTTGATCAATTTCTGAAATTCTAAAACTTCTGCTGCCGACACAACAGCTTGAACCTGATCCTCTTTATTCAGCGCCTTTTGCGCATGATGCTCCTTTAATATTTCCAGTTCCTGTTCAAGTTCAGGATAGTCCACATTGATCTTAAACAAGAAGCGATCGAGCTGAGCTTCCGGCAACCGATAGGTCCCTTCGTGTTCGATAGGATTCTGCGTTGCAAAAACAACAAAGGGGGCAGGCAATCGGTAGGTTGTTCCATCTACCGAAACTTGTTGCTCTGCCATACTTTCAAAAAGTGCAGCTTGGGTCTTTGCTGGAGCACGATTGATCTCATCGATTAAAACAATATTTGCAAAAATCGGCCCTTTACGAAATTCAAATTCGTTGCTTTTCAAATCGAGTATAGACGATCCCGTTACGTCCGAAGGCATTAAATCCGGTGTAAATTGGATCCGTTTGAATTCACTTTGAATCGTTTTGGCAATCAATTTTGCCGATAATGTTTTTGCTACTCCCGGCAGCCCTTCGATCAAAGAATGGCCTGAGGCCAAGATGGAGATCAGGAGCATGTCAATCAACTGATCCTGTCCAACGATTACTTTTTTCACCTCCGACTTTACCTGAGCCATTTTATCGAATAAAACCGAGACATCTATTCGGTTTTCAAAAGATATATATTTATCGAAGTCACTCATATCATTTTTGCTTTATGTTTAAACTCTTCTATCGTATCATTAATCAATTTAAGATCAGCCAAGTCATGTTGTTTAGCATCTTGCATACGGGCAATTAGCTTAATTAAAGACTGTGTCTCCACAAGGGAAACTCCAGACCGCTCAGCCAGTTCTTCGCTGAATTCATCTTCCCGCAATGTTAGCGTATCCAAATGAAACCGGATCCGAAGATCGTGAAGAAAATAATCTATTTTTTTTGCGACCATATTTCCTGGCACACCATTTTCATAATATAAGGTAGCGATAGTTCCGCAAAACTCCTTCGAAAGATTAGGTTCCGGGGTCACAACCGCCACTGCTCGCTGCTCGCGCTTACTTCGAAAGACGAGCAAAAGGATCAGTCCGCCTAACAAAACATACCAAGCTTGTCGAAGACCATCATTGGTCAGCAATACCCGCAGAGGTGTCCTATATTGGTCTATATTCGCCTTAAAATCATACCACGCAAGTGGCTTATCATTTAGGTGGGATAAAGACTTAGCAACATAAGCATATTGCGACGCGGAATTCAGCAAATAATAATTTCCAAATAAATCTGGAGTCAGGTGCAGATAGAAAGTTCCTTTACCGAATTGAACCGCCACAAAGTTAGGCAGCGCAAATTCCTTATAGGTGATTGCACCCAGAATAGTCGCATTTTTGGGAAGTTTACTGAATACTTCACCAAGATCTGATTTACTGTAATGAATTTTATTGTTATCGTTCATCAACCGCACACGCAGCTGGGCTTTTATATCTACACCTTTTTTATAACCATAGAAATTGTCGACTTCCAAATCCAGAGAATCCAACAGATAATGATCAATGTCCTCGGCTACAATCATGGCTTTCCCACCTCGATTTACATAATCCAGCAACTTATCTTCTGCCGCTTCGCCCATCGAAAAATAGGATGTGTAAAAAAATAAGTTAGCGTCTGTTTTCTTTACGCTGTCTAGATATTCATATAATGGACGCTCAATGGTTGTATTCTTTTGATCAATGATATGCTTCAATTCTTGACGCAGGACATAAGCTCCAAAGGGATTTTTGTCCTTTGCATCAAAAGTCCGATTCCAGATAATAGGTTTCTTACTGGTTGCATCGATAAGACCAATTAGCACTAAAACAACCCCCAATAATATCAATCCAAATTTTACCGATCCCTTCATTTAATTTGATTTTGATATTGGTGAAACAATTCCTGATATTGGTTAAAATTAACCTCTGTTAATTCAAATTGACCAAACCAGACATAATCAAATATTCTCGTACATTCCAAAAATCCACGACGAAGTTCCTCGTTTTGAATCTCTTGTGCAAATTCAGCATTTGTTTTGCTCTGCTTCCACTTTATATGATCTGTTCGCGCCAATTTCTGAATATTCAACAACTGTAGATAGCGGATTCCCAAAGCATAATTCTTTTGTGCAACAGCCTCCTGAATATAAGGGTCAAGATTGCTGTTCATCAAATTTCGCTCTACATAGGCTAAAACGTCAAGTTCATTCTCCTCCTCATTATGCTTGATAAAGTATTGTTTTCTATTATAGAGCACTTTATACAGGATAAATGCCAGTGCTATGACAGCCAAAAATGCAAATACATACCCAAACTCTTCCCGAAATTTATAAGGATTATCTGGCATAATACTGCCTAGCCAATCGGCGAGCCGGGCAAGGATTCGCTGCAATGCCCCGACCCGATCTTTAATATTTTCGGAATAGACAAAATCGTCGGTCTCGTAGCGTTTGATAATATCCTGATAGGGATCCATCTTAAATGAACGTTCTTCGGTATATTTTGGAATCGAGTCAAATAATGTAGGGTCCCATAAATCAATTTCGTCCTTCTCCTGCTGTCCAATAGGCGACTTTACTGTAATAGAGTCAATGTGGACAGAATCTGCTCCCACTAAGGTTGAATCTATCCGTACATTGAGCGAATCGATCCTATCGCTATTGGAATCCGTGTTTCTTGGCTTGGGATCACAGGCATAAAAAACCGATAAACAAACAATGCAGAAAAAAGATAAGAGTTTATTCACCTTTTCCTCCAATCTTCTCGATCATACCATAAATACGCTCACCAAATTTGAGATCCTTTGCTGTTTCATAAATAATACCGTTGGCCAAAACGCCAGACATGTACAGAAATAGGGTAAATAAGGTAATAAATAAGCCGCCCAGTGTCATCAGCAATTTCCCCCAGGATGAATCAAAAAAGGCAGCATCTATACCCAAGAAATTGAATGACAGAAGCCCCATGATAATCAACGGCACGATAGAAATCATCATGACAGCCATTTGGAAGATAAAATTCACAATGTAGGTAGCAATACCGTATTGGATCAACTTTTTACTTAGCATGACATAGGCATCTGTAAAACAGCTCCCCAAATCCGAATACCCTTCCCGATAAAATAGAAAAGAGCAAAACAACCATATGCCGACCATTGAGCCCAATATGCCGATGGCAAAACTTCCAATGAAAGGGATAAAAGCACAAATCGCAGCAACGATTGCCAGTGGAATAAAGACAACGATTAAAGCTAATATCATCGCAATCAAAAACATAAAGTATTTACCGAGGTTCGATCTGAAATTTTTGAAGACTTCCGTGCCTGAAAATGCGGTACTTTTACGCTCTTTTAGCAACATAAAATACTCGATAGAAATACCATAAACGTACAAACCCAAGGCAATCAACGCCAAAATGAGCAATCCAGCCCAGGTAAAAGCGTCTATGTCTTCAAAAGAGTCGCTATTGGCAGAAAAAGTGATTTTTGTAGAAAGAAAATAGTAAACTAAGGCAATCCCCGCTAGTGGTACCGCAGATAACCCAAAAATAGTAGAAACAAAGTGTTTATAGATCAATTTAAAAAGATCTATGAAACTTTGAATAAAGTCCCCTACCTTCCGTTCTTTTTGAAATTCAAAGTCTATTTCCATTGAAATCTTTTTGCTAGTCGATAAGGATTAATAACATAAAAATAAAGGATAGCCAGTAAGGATAAAACAATAATCAATAAGCATAACCAAATTGATACATTATAATACCTTGTTACAAAACCTTCCAATGTACCGGCAATAATAAAAAAAGGAATTGTACTGACTAGAACTTTCATCGCAATCTTTGCCGTACGGACAAAAGACGTCAAACGTGTAAATGATTTTGGGAACAAAATGCTATTACCGATTGCCAATCCACATCCCCCTGCCACAATGATGACGGAGATCTCAATGGTACCATGAATCCAAATTGCGGACATAGCTTTCCCCATGACGCCGTACTGAAAGAACATCTGATGAAAGGCACCGAGCATAATGCCATTGCTAAACAGAACGTAACCTGTCCCCACGCTGAGAAATAACCCAGCAGCAAAGGCCATAAAAGCAACACGTACATTATTAATCGTAATCCAGATTGCCGATCCAAAGTTGCTACCCTTTCCATATACCGCAGCAGGATCTCCCGCTTTTATACTTTCTATAGTCGAATCTACATAGTAGTCACCTAAAATGAGACGAATAAAGTCGATATCGTACACGGACGACAAAAAGCCAATAACAGAAGCCAACACAAAGATTAAGAAGGAATACAACAAAGGCCGACGAATCGACCAAATCGCCTGTGGTATCTCTTCATTGATAAATGATTTGAACTTATTATTGGAAGCTTTCTGATCCTTATAAATCTTCTGATGTGCAGTCACCGCCAATTCATTCAAATACGCTTTTACCTTACTTTCGGGGTAAAAAGTTTGCGCATAAGCCAGATCATTTGTGAGCTCAATATAATTTGAGGCCAGCTCATCTGGATCAACCTGCATATTAATTGACAAATTATTTTCAATTAACGTCCATTTTTCTTTATTTCGTTCTACAAATGATGCTTCTCTCATTAATTTTTTTAACTGGCTGAATCAAATATATGAAATATCCACGATTGAAAAGCACAAATCGGAGCTAAAATGACCTAGATATCCTATATTGCCATTGAATTCAAATAATTTACATATGAATAAGCTTGAGATAAATACAGCACAAAATGTGAAAATTGAATATAATCTTGCCAGTCTTGGCTCAAGAATGATCGCATTTGCAATAGACTATTTCATTATAGTCTGTTATTATTTCTTTTGCTTTTTTCTGTTGGACAGCATAAATATCAAAAGTGGTGATCCCTATCTGTTTTATGGGATTATGATGGCATTAACCTTACCTGCTTTTTTTTATACATTGATTACCGAAACTGCTTTTGGTGGGCAGACAGTAGGCAAGAAAATCATGAAAATAAAGGTTGTCAAACTCGACGGCTCACGTGCCAACTTTTATCAATACTTATCCAGATGGAGTCTATCTATTGTAGATATTTGGATGACGATGGGTGGTGTTGCCATTACTTCTATCGTTTTATCCAAAAATGGTCAACGCATCGGAGATATTGCAGGAGAAACTTCTGTTATCAGTCTCAAGCCTACCTTGAAATTGAGCGACACAATCTACGAAGAGACTTTCGACAATCATCCAATTCTATTTCCTCAAGTTATCAAATTGAGCGACAAGGATGCAAATTCGGTCAAAGAGATCTATCAAACAGCTTTTGACAGAAGAGATGTAGGTATTTTAACCGCTTTGGTACAACGTCTTGAAGCGGTTATGGAAGTCAAACATCCTGAAAAAATGACCCCAAATGATTTTGTTTTGCAGGTCATGAAAGACCATTATAGTATGTTTAAGGACAAATAGCCTTAAAACATCTCACTTACCAACTTCGCTATTCACACGGATCTTGAACGTATATTGTTCGGAGATTAAACGGTGTTTGTTCGGTCACAACCGAAGAAGCACCGAACAAGCACCGAACAAGCACCGAGCAAGCACCGAACAAAGGGTGAAAGAAGTCGCTACTTGATACGCTCCTTGTTACCAGAAAAACCCTTCAGTTATTTTGTTTTCAGCATAAAAAAAAGTCGGAAGAAAAATCTTCCGACCACGAATGGATCATACGATCCTTTTTTTATACCGAATCCTATCCTTAGGCCGTTACTGAAGCCGCAGAAGTCTGTACCTGACGATCGACTTTCTTTACCAATCCTTGCAATACATTGCCAGGGCCAACTTCTACAAAAGCTGTTGCGCCATCGGCCAACATATTTTGTACGGTTTGGGTCCATCGTACAGCACCAGTCAATTGCGCAATAAGATTCTCTTTAATAACTGCTGGATCTGTTTGCGGTTTTGCATCTATATTTTGGTAAATTGGGCATCTCGGCGAAAGGATATCTACAGCTTCAATAGCCGCTTGCAATTCCACTTTCGCAGACTCCATCAATGGAGAGTGAAATGCACCACCTACATTTAATTTTAATGCTCTCTTAGCACCAGCTTCGGTCAACAAAGCACAGGCCTTGTCCACACCTTCAATAGATCCCGAAATAACCAATTGCCCAGGGCAGTTATAATTCGCTGCCACCACGACTTCATCAACTTGAGCACAGATGTCTTCTACAACAGCATCTTCCAGCCCTAATATTGCGGCCATCGTTGAGGGTTGAAGCTCGCATGCCTTCTGCATCGCATTGGCACGTTGTGCAACCAATTTCAGGCCATCTTCAAAGCTCAATGCGCCGGCCGACACCAAAGCTGAAAACTCACCCAGTGAGTGTCCTGCAACCATATCTGGCTGAAAAGACGCCCCTAGGGCTTTGGCCAAAATGACCGAATGCAAGAAAATAGCGGGTTGGGTTACCTTCGTTTGCTTCAATTCCTCGTCTGTTCCGGAAAACATAATATCTGTAATGCGGAATCCCAAAATATCGTTGGCTTGTTCAAACAACGCTTTTGTCTCATCATTTAAATTATACAGGTCTTGTCCCATTCCAACAAATTGGGCTCCTTGACCGGGAAATACATATGCTGTCTTCATCCTATTATTGTTTATTCATCATTTGTTTATTATCATAGGTATTCATACCACCTCAGGCAGTCAATGGTTGAGAAGAACGAATTCCCCTAAGCGCAAACTTAGATAAATTGCTTTTTATATGCAATACAAATTCATTTCAGCCAGTTATTATTCCCATCGTCAGCCGGTCGATCCAATACTATTTATTTCTTATGAAGGAAAACACGGTGTTTCAAATTCAATCTTCGGGAACAAAACTAAGCGACAACATTTTCTTAGGATCAAATACATCTTGTGCTATTTCCAGCAGCTCTGTACTAGTTAATCCCTGAATTTTTTCAATTACTTCGTCCAATAAGATGACACGATCATAGTCCATCACGTTTTTAGCAGCAGAGATAATCATACTCATACGGTTCTCTTCGGTCAAAGCAATCTGCCCTATAAATTTCTGCTTCGCCTTTTTTACAGCGGTTTCGGATAGTGGTTGATCGCTCAATTTCGCAAGTTCTTTAAAGACGAGTTTTTTAGCTTTTTCAACTTTTTCCTCATCAGTACCGAGGTAAACACTAAATAACCCTGTATCTGAAAAAATAGTATAATTAGATTCAATGGTATACGCTATTCCATATTTCTCCCGTATGGAAAGATTAAGGATAGATCCCATTCCCATTCCACCCAGCATATTATTTAAAAGCAGTAGCCCTGTCTTTCTGTCATCACGATAACTGTAGGCTAAGGAACCGAGCATATAATGCACCTGGTTGATTGGCTTACTGACAGCAACATGCTGTTCAATAAGTGGTCTAACATCATTGCGAAGACGTTCTATCGTATTTGAAGGCACCGTCCCGAACACTTTGTGCAATAATCGCTCAACTTCTTTAAGGGTATAATTGCCCGTGATACCAATGACCATTTCATTTGTATCATAATTTGTCCGCATAAAATCGACGATATCGCCCTTTTGTAGTGCGAGAAGCTGATCTTCCAATCCGAGGATATTATGTCCCAATCCGGAACCCTGAAATATAAGATCTTCGAAATCGTCAACGATTGACTCTTCTGGACTATCCAGGTAAGAAGCCATTTCATCCACAATCACGGATTTCTCCTTATCCATTTCTATTTCGGGGAAAGTGGAATGAAAAAAGATATCTTCAAAAAGATCTAACGCACGATTTAAATAAGGCTGAAGAATAGAGGCATGTACACAGGTATACTCTTTCGTCGTATAGGCATTTAAATCTCCGCCAACGGATTCCAAATGATTTATAATCTGTTGCGTAGAGCGCCTTTCAGTACGCTTAAATAAAAGGTGCTCAATAAAATGGGCTACACCATACTTTCCAGCAGACTCGTCCCGAGACCCCGCGTTGATGACCATGCAGACATGTGTAACCGGTAAATTTTGATATTGAAATACTACGCGTATTCCGTTTGAAAGTCTAATAATTTCGTATTCCATGCAGTACAAACTTGCTGTAGCTTCTTTTAAAATCTTACATTTTTTGCCACTTTGCTCAATCTTCGAATCATAGGGGCACATGAAGTCATCACAAAACTAGGCATTTTTAAACGCAAAACGGTCATAGCGAAATCACTATGACCGTTTTTATATCCTATAGCAATAAGATTATTCAAATTACATGCGCGGAGGTCTCATTCCGCCCGGAAATCTATTCTCTCCTTCAGGGTTTCCCATCGCAAATTTTTGGAATTTATAGGTAAATAAAATCATAAAATATCGACCCAAACGGTTGGTACGGCTATCTGTAATCATAGACTCACTCACCGTTCTTGAAACATTCGTTTGCTGATTTAACAAGTCAAATGCCTGTAGACGTACAGTACCACGTTGTTGACTCAAGAACTTCTGCTCCAAGTAGGTATTTATGACGAAAGGATTTGCATTAATGCCGGCTCCATAACCACTGTTGAATTGCTTGGATAGATCCGCTCCGAAAATGGTTGTTTTTGTTATGTTAACAGAGCCAATCAATGTTGGTGTCCAGGATGAGACATTCGTCGTACGATTTGTCAATGAATTCTCTGTATGATTAAATTGGTAGCGTACCCCTGGATTGATTTCTAGGTTCTCGGAAGGATTATATCTAAACATTAAACCTTGATTTAATACAATATTCCGGGCGATGTTCTTTTGACCTACGTTATCATCTTTCTCTGTGGAAACATATCCAATATTTTTATTGTAAGACACACCACCCATTAACATAATATTATATGTTTTTTCTTTCAGTGATTTACCATAATGATAGAAAGAACTCACATTAAATGGCTTATCGCTTGTTTCATTCAAATAGCGGGTTTCAGAAACTAACGTTGAATTTGTTTGGCCAGTTTGATAATCCATTAAATCATCAAAATAGCTTTTGCTCAAGCTCACAATCTTGTTGTTAGTCAAACCGGCATTAACGAACGCAAAGAAGTTGTTTCCCTTTTGAAAATCATTCTTACGGAATCGTACATTCAATTGATGGCTAAATTCCGGATTCAGATTGGCGTTACCGATTACAATACTCGTGCGGTTTGTACTCATATCAAATGGTAAAATCTGCGTAACAGAAGGTTCATTCGGTGTTCCCGAATAATTGACAGAGATATTGGACTGTCTTGAAAATTTATATTCAAAGCGGGCAATAGGCATCCAGTTCATATTATTACGATGAATTGGCACAACCAAACCCGAACTGATCGCATCACCTCTTAATTGAGAAGGTTGAGCTGCTGCTCCAATAGAATAAGTTATTTTATCACCACTATACAAATAGTTTGCCCCTATTTTATGTGTTGTGAAGGAGTAATCATAATTGTAATCGAAATTCAATTTGGGATCCTCAGCAATTAAGTTTCCATCCCGATCAAACCCTTGTTGTTTGTTCGAATTGTCATACTTATTTTTGTTAAAGTCATAGGTAAATTCCACTTTTCCCTTTTCAGAAACCGGTTCCGTATAATTCACCGAAGCACCACCATTCCAACTTTTATTATTTGCTTCAAGAATCGTCTTTTCATAAATTGAATCTAAGGGAGCATTTGCATTGTTGGGATCAGCCAATAACCTATCTAAAATTGCGTTCTGATCTTTTGTGGTTTTTGCGTTGTTGAAGTTCATGTTTACAAAAACATTTCTTCCCTTATCATTAAATTTATGATTATACAACCCGCTAATCCCAAATCGGGGTGCAGTAGAATTCGCAACAATATCTTGTGCCTGTGAATTATTAAATACGCCACTACGGTAAGTGAGGGAATTAGTACCCGTCGTTACATCGCTATTGTCGTAACCAAACTGCGGCGAAATTTTGATATAATCTTTCGTTGTAGGCTTCCATTCCACATTTGCTTCAAAACGATGACTTGCTCCCACCGTATTGGAATTAGATTGGACACTATCCGTCTGCATGATATTAGGTAGTGTATTTTCCTGAAACCGTTGCGAAAGTGTTGTATTGTTGCTATGGCTATAACTGTAACTACCGTAAACCGTCAATTTATCACTAAAGTCTTTCCGGTAATTCAGCCCAATAGAACCAATTTTAGTTAAACCGTCAGACCCACCAAACATGCCGCCACCGCGACGGCCACCGCCACCCTGGCCACGACGCGCACCACCACCTACAGTACTAAAATCAAATAATGGCGCATTGGTATTATTCAAATTTCCCAAAACAGAAATTTGCTCCCCTTCACGCATTCCCATCCACATACCCGTAGCCTGATAGCGATCTTCTGTTCCCACCCCTGCCCGTAAGGTAGTCATATGTCCCGTATTGTATTTGGGGTCAATTTGAATATTGAGCACTTTTTCCGAATCGCCCGTTTTATTACCGGTAACATTGGCCATATCACCGTAATCATCAATTACCTGCATCTTTTGGATAATATTTGCAGGCAAATTCTGTGTAGCTGTCTTTACATCCCCGCCAAAGAAGTCCTTACCATTAATACGAACCCGCTTTACGGATTCCCCTTGTGCCGTCACATTACCGTCTTTATCAACTTCTACCCCTTGCAGCTTCTTCAAAGCATCCTCGGCAACTGCCCCATCACGTAGTTTTAGATCTTTCATTGTATATTCCAGGGTATCACTTTTCACAACAACCGTAGGTACGCCATCGACAACAACTTCTTGCAGCATCTGTGAGTTCTGCTGTAAGGTTAAACTTGGAATTATATACTTTGACTCGCCTTTGGGAATACTAAATTCTTTCTCAAAACGCTCGAAGCCTAAGTTTGAAACGGTAATTTTAAAGGTATCGGCTTTGATCTTATCAAAGATGAAAATCCCAGCCATATTGGATCCTGTAGTCATAGAATCCGACTTTGACGTCAGTTTAACTGTTGCCCCGGCAACAATTCGATTCTTATCGTCTTTCAGGATTCCCTGTACACTCTTCGTCTGGCCATAAACGGTCCATCCCATCAGCATACTAAACAAAAAAAGCATAAAGCCTCTCATAATACGTATTTTTATATTTCTATAATTGATAAATCTTTGACTCTAAAACTATTGCTCAAGTTTAATTTGAAACAACATGGCCTAGACAAGAACAAACTTTTATTTTGTTAACGAAAATTATTCTAACGTTTTAATAGTCTAGCGCTCTAAATCTTTACAAAAGAAGACATTATTAGTGTTAATTAATGTAAACGGGCGATATTCACACAGAAGTTACAATAGATAACTCTAAATTTATTCGTATTTTCGGCTATTTTAAAGAACTCAACATGCTATTATCATACTATCAGGAACAGTGGATAGAGGCCGGTTGTGACGAAGCGGGAAGAGGCTGTTTGGCCGGACCGGTGTTCGCAGCAGCCGTTATTTTCCCCACAGACTATCACCACGAACTGCTAAATGACTCCAAACAACTTAGTGAGAAAAAAAGGATGGCACTACGCCCCATTATTGAGCGCGAGGCTCTTGCCTATGCCGTTGCGAGTGTCTCAGCAGAAGAAATAGATCGTATAAATATTCATAATGCAAGCTACTTAGCGATGCACAAAGCACTTGATCTCTTAAAGATCAAAGCGGAGTATATTATTGTGGATGGAAATAAGTTTATTCCCTATCAGCAAATCCCACATACATGTATCATCAAGGGAGATGGGAAATATCTGTCGATTGCGGCAGCTTCAATTCTGGCTAAAACCTATCGGGATGAATACATGGACAACATCGCCTTGGATTATCCAGATTACGACTGGCTCAACAACAAAGGGTATCCAACGGTTAAACACCGAACTGCTGTATTGGAATATGGCTCCACACCACATCATAGAAAGAGCTTTAGAATAACAGATCCGCAGCTCAAATTATTCTAAAGCTCAAACAATTCAAAAAAGAAACAGCAACTAAGCCGCTGTTTCTTTTTTATTTCCTCTAAAGGAAAGGTATATCGCAGTTCCTATTCCCAATACAAGAATAATAGACGAGATCAAAGTCAATAGATTACCAAATTTGTGTGACTCAGGATCAAACACAAATTCCACCTTATGCGTGCCCGCAGGCAATTGCAGTGCTCTTAAAATATAATCAGCACGAATAATTGGTGTTTCCTTTCCATCGACATATGCTTTCCAGCCTTTATCATAAAATACTTCAGAAAATACGGCAAACGCATCATTAGCCGCTGTATATTCGTATTGCATTTTATCTGGATGGTAAGAAGTCAGCTTAATCTCCCCTGATGTTGAAGCATTCGAAGTTTTAGCTTTAATCTCATTTTGATATTGTTGATTTACAAAAGCTTCTTTATGCGGATCAAAAGAGCTGATTGCTTGCATTTCTTCAGCATTTCCCTTCACAAAATTTATCTTATCCACAAACCAAGCATTTCCTGCCGCTGTACTTCTCCTTACAATACGTTGCGACTGGTTTTGAGGATCTGTCGTAATCAAATAACGTACGTTGAACATATCCAACACATCTTCATTAAGAGCACCATTAAATTGATTTTCCAGAATTTCCTGGAAACGCATTAATTTTGCAGCATGATATCCACCCAGTGACTTATGAAAATAAGATGGTCGAGCATCCGAGAATGGATCCGAAGTCAGATCAAGCACCCTGTAACTTGGATCTTTATCCATTAAAATCAATTGATCTACCTCCCGTTGTTGGAATACCTGTTGTGCAGTAGCTCCTTTCTCCATAAATGACTTATCATTCAAAAAACGTTTATCTACGCTCCATAAATCAAACAAGAATAAAACGAGTAGGCTACCCAACAGTATGCCTTCGTTTAACTTTTTCTTTAAAAAGATCCAAACGAATCCGAACGTTAAGAGGACAATGAAAAACGAACGATAGGCATCTTTGCTTGCAATATCTTTGCGATCTAAGACCAATTGATTTGCCAATTCGGTCGCAAAGGCTTTATCGCCTATATTATGCTCTAACATTTCTACCAAATTGCTATGCCGCGCATTTCCAAAATTCAAAAATAGATCCGGCATTACAGCAATCAACAGACAGACTCCACCGACTCCAATAAATGTATATAAGATTTTTTTATCCAAATTTGGAATTTCCTTGGCGCGTGTCAAAAGCTCATTGACAGCCAGAATAGCCATCATTGGCACTGTAATGGAAACCACAACAAGAATAGATTCAACAGCCCTAAACTTATTGTACATAGGGAAATAGTCAAAGAACAGATCCGATACGAGTGTAAAGTTTTTCCCGAATGACAAAAGCAACGCTAAAATAGTTGTTGCCAAAATCCACCACTTGAAGCGATCCTTGACAATAACAAGACCCAAAACAAATAGGAAGAAAACTCCAGCACCAAAATACCATGGCCCCGAAGTAAAACGCTTGTCGCCCCAATAGGTTGGCATGCCTTGTGCAAACTGACCAGCTTGAATCTCCGACGCCCCGCCTCGTTCCATTAGGAACTTAGCGACATGTGATTTCTCGTCCAATTGTCCTCCAGTTGAACCACCATAGGCATTGGGAATCAAAAAGGTAATGGTTTCACCAATCCCTTGGCTCCACTCATATGCATATTCTTTATCAAGCCCTTTCTCTTTAGCATTATTGTTATCAACCTTTGTGATATTGGCATGCCCACGCGTACTTAATTTACTATATTCCCAAGTAGGCAATAAAATAGATGCATTTACCATCAAAGCGATGACCACTGCGATAATCTGCCTACCCGAAGCGATAAAAAACCCTTTTAATTGCTTTTGTTTAAGCGCATCTATGAACGTGAAAATCACGTATACCATGAGGACTATTAACAGATAATAGGTTGTCTGTAAGTGATTGACCCGAATTTCCAGCGAAAGAAACAAAGCCAATAAGACAGGTCCCCATAATTTGCTTCCCCGATAACACATAATAACCGCAGCAATCACGGGTGGAATAAATGCGATTGCATTAGCCCTTGTTATATGTCCAGCTTCAATATAAATAAAATTATAGGATGTAAATGCAATGGCTATTGCGCCGACCGCAGCCAGCCAGGGTTTGATTCGTAATACACTAAAGAGGAAATAAGCACCCAACAAATAGAAAAGAACCGTGTCCATTGGGCTTGGAAAGGCAAACTTAACCGCTTTCAGGAAATAAGTACCAATGTTATTTTCATTTTCTTGCCAAATTTGATAGGTCGGCATTCCCCCGAACATGGAATTTGTCCACAAGGGAGCTTTTCCATCCTTTGCTTTAAAATCAAATAACTCCTTTTGTGCCGCCTGCGCCTGTACCACATCCGACTGAGCAAGTGTTTTACCTTGCCAAACAGGAGTAAAATAAAAAAATACGAGCGTAATAAATATCGCAATAACGATCAAATGCGCCGAATTCGCCTTAAACCAATTTTTCATCCGTATAAATTTGTCATTTAAAGGTGATGATGCTATCTATTTTTATCCTGCTATGTGAATGTCCATTTACAACTTATTTTTCAGTCTTAATGAACCCTTTGCACGCGCTTTGTTTAATTACGACAGTCTCATTTACCCTCTTAGGTTGTTTAAAAGTCTTAAAAGCCAAACTTAGATAAATTTGTTTTTATATACAATTATAATTATCGCTCAAATTCCTATTAACAGAAAGTTCACAATAGATTCTAAATCTGGTCGAGCCCTATCATCTCTTTTACACACAAAAAAAGCCCCAATATTATTTAGGGCTTTTCTTGTATAATTTAAGATCTCATTTTTACGGCCGTTCCTGTAGCGCCCACCATCATCATCCCGCCCGTTCCTACTGTTTGAAAGTCTAGTCGGACCCCAACGACAGCATCAGCGCCCAATGCGCGTGCACGGTCTTCAAGCTCACGCAAGGCAGCTTCACGTGTTTCCTGGAATGCACGTTCATAGGAATTGGATCTTCCGCCAAAAAAATCACGAAAACCAGCCATCATATCCTTGATTGCATTCGCTCCCAGAACCACTTCGGAAGAGACTATCCCCAAATAACGTTCAATTTGGTGTCCCTCAATAGTACCTGTTGTTGTCAATAACATATTTTATTCTCCTTTTTGAATTAACTTATTAATATTGGATAGCTCCCCAAAAACAACCAAAATATCACCTTCTTCCATGATCGTTTCCGATGCAGCAATTCCCGAAGCTTCCTTTTGTTCTTTGGTTACACCATCCTTTTTCATTTCTGTAATCTTCACGGTGGTCAACACGATAACCTTGTATAAATTGGTGAGGTTCGCTTCACGTAATGTCATTCCCACATAACGAGTTGGAACTTTAGTCTCCACAATGGAATATTTATCCGAAACCTTAAACGAATCGACAATATCAATATTGTCCAAGCGCATCGCCAATCGCTCAGCAGCCTCTTCTTCAGGCATAATATACTCATTGATTTCCATTGCCTCCAAAACAGTTTTTTGTAGATCTGAAACGATACGCCCAATAATCCGCTTTACTTTCAGTTGCTTTAAGAGGGCAACGGTCATAAGCGAAGCTCCTTCATCTTCTCCAATCGCAACAATGACAGCATGTGCATCCTTAAGAGGTAATGACGAAACTGCTTCTCGATCGGTTGTATCCAGGCATACCGTATGCGTTATCTTATCTTTTAATTGCTCAACGATGCTGAGATTTCGGTCAGCGCCAATCACCTCATGTCCGAGCTCAGTAAGATGCACACCCAATGAACGTCCAAAATGCCCCAATCCTAAAACAATATACTTCATATCTCAAACTAAAATAAATTTACTGTTATTTCCAAGCGTGTTTCCGACTTACAGATTCATATTTCTGATCATCCTATCTTAAAGAAATGAAGACATTTTTCATGTCTACCTAAAATAAGATCTTTTCTTCCGGAAATACAATATTTCTCCGTGTTGTATTTTTAATAAAAGCAACCAGCAGGGTCAACATACCCACACGTCCAACCAGCATGGTTAAGGCAATAATTAATTTCCCACCCATACTGAGTGAGGGCGTAATCCCTAAACTCAACCCACAAGTTGTATAAGCAGATAACGATTCAAAGAGCAATGCTTTCATACTCTTATCCGGATCTGTAAAAATGAGCACAAAAAAGCTGAATCCAACGACGAATAGTGATAACAAAATAATAGCAAAAGCCTTGTTAACAGACTCGCCGGCTATTCTCCTTTTAAAAATTTCGATATATTCTTTTCCCTTAGCCAGAGAAATAATGTTCAATAGTGAAACAGCAACAGTAGTTACCTTGACCCCTCCGCCAGTAGATCCGGGAGAGGCCCCGACCCACATCAGAAGCATAACCAAAAAAACAGTCGGTGCCCCGATAAAACTCAAATCAACACTATTGTAGCCTGCCGAGCGTGCCGCATTAGCCATAAAAAAGGAAGTCGCCCATTCACCATTGATTCCCTTTTCAAGAGAAAGTGTGTTCCCTCGCTCCAAAAAATAGAAAAATAAAGTTGCACTTACAATAATGATTGCATTACAGGCCAACACCAACTTGGAATTAAAGCTAAAGCTCCATGCTTTGTGCTTATAGTTTTTCTTTGTGATCCATCGGTGATAATAAAGCAATATGGATTCTTTAATATACGTGTAAAAATTCAATACAATTCCAAAACCCAAACCTCCTAGTATAAAAAGCGAGGATAGCGCCAGTTGGAAGGGGTAATTGAATTTATAAGCTTCATTGGTAATTCCTCCAGATAAAATCGAAAATCCGGCATTACAGAATGAGGAAATAGAATGAAAGATCGAAAAGAAAACCATACTCCCCAGATTTGGAAAATTAGCGCTCTCCAAAGTACTAAAGATCAGTATCGCTCCAAGAAATTCAAACAGCAGCGTAATAAAAATCATGGTCAATAAGGTTTTAATGACGGAGGCAACCTTATTCTCACCTAAAATTTCACCAAACATCAATTGATTTTTAAAAGAGAATCCACCCGAGAAAAAATAGCCAAAAAAACCTGTAAATGTCATAATACCCAATCCTCCAACCTGTATCAAGACAATGACCACAGTCTGTCCGAACATGCTAAAATTGGTTGAAATGTCGGCGACCGACAAGCCCGTGATACAAACAGCACTTGTTGCCATAAATAAGGCATCTACAAAACTTAACGGAGCTTCTACGGTGGTGCGCGGCAGCATCAGCAATACTGTGCCGAGCAGGATAAGAACCAGAAAACTAATGACAAATAATATCGTCGGATTAAAATAAAAATTGTCAAAGAAAAGCGTGCTCTTTGATAGCTCCGCGATAAAAATAAGATAGATTCCAAGATAAACCCACTGTTCTCTTGAAAAAACAGAGAGCGCTCCAAATCCTGCAAAACGCGCAATAAGAATAAATACAAAGTAAATGAGGATAACCAAGCCCGCGTAATGCTCTACAGCAATTTTTTTGAGAGCGTAAATGGACGATGACTCGCGAAGAGCAATCATGAAAAAGAGCACAAAGAAAAGATAATGAATCGTTTTACCCAGCAATTTACCCAATGCGGGATCAGTGACATAGCCCACATTAAAAATAACGATTGCAGCGCAAATCATGCTCACATAGAACATGATCTTGTCTACAAGTCCATTTTTATATTTGAAAACAAATCGGATAAAACTTAAAATCGAATCTATCATAATGTCTCAAACTAAGATAAATCTGTCAATAAATGCAAATCTATCTTCGTTGTATTTTTTTGCGCGCTGACTAAACCTACAAGGAGGATTTATAAATACACTTCCTCAGCAGGTTCTCAAAAATAGGGGCAACAGCATCAACCGGTAACCTTTCCACGTGAAACGGCCCCTCAATTTCCCGTTCCTTCTTTCTCAAGTTCCTTTTCAGCTTTTTCGCGATCACGCTTCCGTTTCTCTTCAATCTTTGCAGCCTCTTTGGCCTCATCTTCTTTTTCTTCCTTCAGCAATTCCTCGGGAGTTTTATGCTTCTTAAATATACTTGAAATCATTTTCTTGGCCTTGCTGACTCCACTAACCACTTTTTCAACTTTTCCAGCCGTATTCATCAGTTTAGCTTCCCGCTCTGGACCAAGGCCGACACATTGCTTAATTCCAACCAATAAAGTCTGCCACATTGCTTTAAAAAACGGATGATTAGGATCCCGGCGCCTGTTAATATGTCCTATCGTATATTTACCATATAAATCCGGATTGCCAGGGTTGAACAACACCTGATTAATCATAAAAGACAGCAAGCCCTTCTTCTCCCGACGACCATCATCACCTGCCTCTGACAGGATATTAACTTTGAGGTCGTCATAATCCATTTTAAAGGTTCCTTTACTACGGTAATCGTTAGCCCAAATGTCAAATGTAATCTGACTAAGATTGCCTGACTTAACTTCAACATTTAACAATGGACGAATCATTTTATTAACGACTGTTAGATCCATTTTCCCAAGTGTGCCCTTATAAGTGTAGGCTCCAACTTTAGAGGTCATATCAAAAACAAAGTTGGTAGAAAGCTTTCCTGCATTCATAAAATTGCTACTCAAATTCGCACGCATCAGCTTCTGCTTAAGCAATTTTGTCGAATCATTTGTAACATTCAATATTGTACCATAGGTGTGATCAAAAGTAATGGTCCCAATCTGACTATACTCATCACTCATTTCAGAATACGCAATTCCTATATTATCTAAAATCAATGAATCAATTCCCAATCGTGTCGACATTTGCATTAGTTTCATATGCGGAGAATTTCCAATCTGACTGGTTGGAGGGCTCTTATAATGCTTATCACTGTAAATTGAAAGTGAGCCATTTTTTAAGCGTGCATTTTGCGCATATATTTTCTTATCCCGGGAAAGCTCGGCGAAATTGAATCCCGTCAAAAGAAGTGTGTCCATTTTCAGCACCATATAGCTCCCACCTTCTCCTTTCTTCCGGTAATAAGCCGCTTTATTCAGCGTCGGCTGATAAGCAACTTTGGTCAAGAGGACATTGCGATTTTTACTGTTGATTTTCAACTGATCAAAGTTTACTTTATAAAACCCATCCGGAGTTGTATAGGTAAACCCTGGCACCTCAATATCGATCATTTTCGTATGATAAAAGCGCTGTTTGTCATGCTCAGAAGTCGAATCGATCAAAACATCATCTATCCGGACCTTGACCTTCTTGACTTCGAAATCTTGATAAACCCCTTTTTGGACTTGCGTATATTTAAAATCGATGTCATTCAAATTGACGGCTCGCACCTGAATTTTTTTCAGATTATCTTTTATCTTTTCATACAGTGGTTTTTTAGGCCCTCTACTCACCGTATCATTATAACGGTGCACCTCATTAATAACATGAATTGTTGGTTTTTCAACGGTGATATCATGCAAAAAAAGCTCTTTATCCATCAATACTCTTCGGATACCAAAACTTTTTATTTTTAACCTATTTACAGTGATTTCAAAGCGATTGTCGGGTGCTTTTCTGACCAGCTCCAACTTTTTATATACGGAGCTGTCTGACACGAGATGCAGATTGTCTATTGTGATATTACCTAATAATAGGTTGACGTGGATATCGTCGTATTTAATAGCATACAAATTGTCCGTTGCTTGAGACACCAGCTGCTTGATTTTTGTATCTAAAAGTGGTTTCCACTTATTACTAAAATACCAAATACCCCCAGCCAATGCCAGTAGGATAAACGCTACAATACCAAGAATCCATTTGAAAATAGGCTTCATAAAGTCACAATCTCTTTGTAATTTCGTCTTTATTTTATTGAATAACAAACAAAATTAAGCCCATTTTGTTTGATTTACGACTAAATAAAGTGAATATGCTCCGTAAAACACAACTATTTTTATTTCTTGTACCGCTATCTCTACTTTTTTTAGGTTCTTGCACCAAAACAAAGCATGAAACAGGCTTCTATTTCTGGAAGACAGTATTCCAGTTAGATACCGTAGAAAGCCGCTCTTTAAAAGAAATTGACGCAAAATCTATTTATGTCCGCATCATGGATATTGATTTCGATCCATCCGGTGTACAAGCCGTCCCTATTAGCCCAATTACATTTACGCAACCTGTCCCCAAAGAACAGCAGTTGATTCCTGTCGTATTTGTCAACCAACGTATTTTTGCAGAAATGGATAGCCTGCAGATCAGAGGACTGGCCAATAAAATTGTTCCTTTTGTGACTGCTAAAATCCAACAAGCCGGCAAAGAAAAATTTACAGAACTCCAACTGGACTGCGATTGGACAAAGACATCCCGTGATAAATTTTTCTACTTGCTCACCTATTTACAGCAATTACCAGCATTAAAAGATGTGGTCGTGAGTTCTACGCTGCGGCTGCACCAAATCAAAAATACGGTCACGAGCGGAATTCCGCCTGTGAAAAAAGTAATGTTGATGTGTTACAACATGGGAAATCTCAGACAATTTGGCAATCAGAACTCCATTTTAAATCAACAGGACCTTAAGACCTACCTAAGCGGAACATTACGCAACTATCCCATGGAAATGGATATTGCATTACCGCTATTTCAATGGTTTGTCGTTTTCAGAAATAATAGTTACATCGGTATTTCAAAACATATCAACGAAGAGGATATTAAAAACTCGTCATTGTTTACCCATAATCCCAATACGAACCTCTATTTTCTAACAAATGATCTCCCAAAAGCAAATCTTAAAAAAGGAGATGTTATACGTTTTGAATCCATCAATCAGGAAGAACTCCTACAAACGGCAAAATTTTTGAAGGGAGAGCTGAAAGGAAAAGAACACCGGATTATTTTTTATCATTTAGATCAAGCTACACTAGCAAACCATGGCAATGCCGAATTACAAAAAATTATTGCTGCTTTCTAGCACTACATTAGCTTTCTTCTTTGGGGAGATTGCAACGAATATCGCTTGTGGTCCCGAAGTGGATCCTTACGACAATCAAACGACATATTATCTCCCCAATCTGGAGGACAATGGATTTTCTGCCTTTCAATTCATCCCCTACCAATTTCTCTATTCGGAGGAAGCACCAGTCAAAGAAAGTTTAATCAATGCCGAAACCTGGGCTAAGCACCTCGGTTCACAGGTCAAGGCTAAGGATGTCGAACAATTGATGTACAATAGCAACGATGCAACCGCTAATTTAGCGAGCAATCAACAAAAGTCAGCTTGGACCAACCTCCCCGATTCCATTCGAGGAAATACGTTCTTAAGCACATTGATTGATGGAAAACATGAAGCTGAACGCGCTTATTTTATGTTCACCAAAAAGCAAGAACCCATCACGAATATTCAACATAACTATTGGGATCCGGATACCCGAAATTTCAAAGAAATTACTCAATTTGCTGAACTCGCTGAACAGCAGATCTCCAAGTACCCCAAAAATAGCTTTCTCTATATCCGTTATGCTTATCAAGCCGCCCGTTTATATCTATTTGGACAGGAATACGCCAAGAGCATGACGATCTATGAAAAGTACCTGCAATCCGCTAAGGGAGATGAAGCCATCCTCAATTGGGCATTATCCAACTACGCTGGCGCTGTCCGCAAAAATGGTGATCCAGCAAGGGCTGCTTATCTATTTTCCAGATTATTCACAGCCAGTCCGGAAAGGCGCATCCTCGCGTATTCTAATTTCCATTATATCACAGCCAGTGATGCTGAGATATTTCAATATGCAAAAAATGATGCAGATCGATTCAATATCAATGCTATCATAGGCTTTGGCACAAGTGACTATGCCCTGAAATATTTGAGCGACTGCTATCAGCTCGATCCTGCCAATACCGTAAATGCCGTACTATTGGGACGCGAAGTCAATAAGATAGAAACAGAAATGAACGAGTCTTTTTACCTCAGTAGCGATAATTATAATTACTACAGTAAAAATGACGATAAAGGAAAGGTTAAACTACATCTGGATTCTCTCCGCAATTTTGCCCTAAAACTTTATCGCGACAAAAAATATGTTCAACCCCAATTGGGCCTTATTACTGCTGCCTACCTAAGCTGGATGAATAAGGAAAATACGTTAGCAAAAGAATACCTTTCCGAAATAAAAGAGACTGACCTCAGTCCAAAATTGATTGATCAGCTGCAAATTACCCGACTGCTCACACAATTAACTGACTGGCAAAGCAGTAAACAGCTAGATGAAGTTCAATTGACCAAAACGCTATCTTGGTTAGAAGAAAAAGCAAAACTTGATGGTAAAGAAGATATCCGCAAACAAAATTGGGGATATAGTGCTTTTGAATATAGCAACTATAGTTTAATCTGCCGGAATATTCTACAAAATCTTGTCGTAAAACACTATTTAAGTACACAAGATACCGCTATGGCTAGTTTAGCTGCTGTAAAGGCGGATGCCTTTTACAACTATGGCTTTGTGAAAGACTCTTTGGAAGATAATATGCAGTGGACAACAATGCACTTCTGGGAAAATAGCCTTACACCTAAAACGCTGTTAAAAATAAGAAATTTACTGTCGGACAATTCCCAACAGAATACCCTATCTAAATTCTTATTGAAGGATATCAAACATTTCAATAAAGATTATCTTACAGAATTACTGGGTACAACCTACCTACGCGAACTGGATTTCCAAAAAGCCGCAAAAACTTTAGCGGGACTTCCTAAAGACCATAAAATAAAAGAAATTAAAAACTGGTACGATGCGGATGAAAGCGATATTACACCGAATCCATTTATTGTTACGATAAATGATTATCCCAAAAAATATGGTAAAGAGTCCACCACTAAGCTAAAATATGCCGAACGCATGGCACGCTTGGAAAATGCCATAAAAACGGAAAAGAACAACCAGAAAAAAGCCGAGTATTATTTCCAAATGGCCACAGGTATCTATCAGACAAGTACCTATGGAAATGCTTGGTCCCTGGTGTCCTATGATTGGTCGTCCACAGACAACCACGCAGCTTCGACACTCCATTGGCAACGAAATTATCTACAGACCAAATCTGCAAAAGAATGGTACAGCAAAGCGCGTACGCTGAGCACAGACAAAGAGTTCAAAGCGAAATGTACCTTTATGCTTGCCAAATGCGAGCAGAAAGATTTTGTCTATACCAATGAATCGCGTTGGCAATACTATGACTCGCCATTAAAGAATCCTTTCTATCGTTTTTCGATGCAAAATAAATACTTCAAAGAATTGAGCACACAATATAAGGATACGCCTTTCTTTACAATCGCTTCGCGGGAGTGTACCTATCTCCGTGATTTTTTAAATTTAACACAAGCGATACATTAAGGGCTTCATCCTATCTCGCTTTACAAAAAATAGCGCCTTCTTGATGTAAGAAGGCGCTATTTTTTTATATAGATTAAGATTTATATAAGTTAAGATCTACTATCCTCATTATGATATATACTGAGGTAGCTATCGTAGCGCGAACTCTCAATAGAGCCTTCTTCCACAGCCTCCATAATGACACAACCGGGTTCATTGATATGCCTGCAATTATGAAATCGACATTGATTCATCAACGCGCGCATCTCTGGAAAAAAATGAGATAGCTCCTGTTTTTCTATATCGACAATTCCCAACTCACGAATACCAGGCGTATCAATTAACTTGCCTCCAAAAGGAAGATCAAACATTTCAGCAAAAGTAGTTGTATGCTTTCCTTTGTCGGACCAGTCGGAGATTTCACCAGTTTTCAACCCATATTCAGGAACGATTGCATTGATCAACGTTGATTTACCAACTCCGGAATGGCCTGATACCAAGGTTATTTTATCTTTAAGCAGCTGCTTGACAACATCGATATTGGTACCAGTTAACGCGGAAACCTCGAAACAGGGGTAACCAATATGTTCATAAATAGCTTTATAATCTGCCAATATCTCCAATCCTTCATCACTAAAAAGATCCAATTTATTGAAAATAATTACGGCAGGAATTCCATAAGCCTCTGTTGTTACTAGAAAGCGATCGATAAAACCTAATGATGTTGGCGGCGAGGCAAGTGTCACCACTAAAAAAGCCTGATCCAGGTTTGCTCCGATAATTTGTGTTTGCTTGGACAGATTGACGGATTTTCGAATGATATAATTTCGACGAGGTTCCAGTTCGTGAATGACCGCACTTTCCTGATCAGGTTCCACATCAAAATGTACCCAATCACCCACAGCAACAGGATTAGTCGTTTTTATTCCTTTGGTACGAAACTTTCCTTTGATACGACAATCGTACCTTTTTTCATCTTCACCCAAAACTTGATACCAACTACCTGTCGATTTAGTTACCAGTCCTCTCATAAATCCTGTTGCATTAAATGTGTCATAGCACAAAAATCGGAAAAATTTATTAAACTTACCCTTTGATGAATTTCTTACCTTTGTAAGGAGACTAAAATTCAATTTTGTGAAAAAACTATTTCTTCTAGATGGAATGGCTCTCATATATAGAGCTTATTTTGCATTGAGCAAAACTCCCCGAATTACCTCAACAGGGTTAAATACAGGAGCAATCATGGGATTTACCAATACCCTATTGGACGTATTGAAAAATCAGCAACCTTCCCACATAGCAGTAGTGTTCGACACAGCGGCACCTACCGCTCGGCATATTGAATTTGAAGCTTATAAAGCACATCGTGAGAAAATGCCTGAGGACCTTGCAGCCTCTATCCCCTATATAAATCGTTTAATAGAAGGTTTCAATATCCCGGTTATCACAATGGATGGGTACGAAGCCGATGATATTATTGGCACGTTGGCAAAAAAAGCTGAAAAGCAAGATTTCCAGGTCTATTGCATGACACCCGATAAAGATTTTGGGCAACTTGTGTCTGAAAATATCTTTATCTACAAACCTGCCCGCATGGGCAATGGAGCAGAAGTACAAGGTGTCAAAGAGATTCTTGAAAAATGGGAAGTTTCTGATGTTTGCCAGGTCATCGATATCCTCGGACTTTGGGGGGACGCTGTAGACAATATCCCTGGTATCCCTGGTATAGGAGAAAAAACAGCGAAAAAACTTGTTCAGGAATACGGATCTGTCGAAGGCATTATAGCTAACGCGGACCAACTCAAAGGAAAAATGCGCGAAAACGTAGAGAATTTTGCTGAACAAGGGCTTATCTCCAAAAAATTAGCCACCATTTTATTGGATGTGCCAATTGACCTCGATGAAAAATCGCTAGAACTGGAAGATCCAAACAAAGAAATTCTTGAACCGCTATTTGCAGAACTAGAATTCAGAACACTTGGAAAGCGGGTTTTCGGTGAAGATTTCTCCGTTCTTGACAAAAGCGCCCCCACAAGTGGACAAATGGATTTATTTTCTACAACAGTAACTACGGTGACAACAACAGAAGTTATTACTGAAGAAGTAATCGTCGAAAATACTGCAATAAATAACATCCATAATACAGCACATGAGTATGCTTTGGTCGATACCCGAGAAAAGCAAGTAGAGCTTGCCCAGCAACTTGCTTCTTTAGACAGCTTCTGCTTCGACACAGAAACAACAGGTCTAGATGCCAACCTTGCAGATATTGTTGGGCTTTCATTTTCCTTCGAAAATACTAAGGCCTATTATATTCCGACACCAGCCGACCGCGATGGAGCACAGGCTGTAGTCGATATTTTCAAGGCTGCGCTTGAAAACCCAGACATCGAAAAAGTGGGACAAAATATTAAATATGATATTTTGTTGTTGGCGCGTTATGGAGTAAAAGTACAAGGCACGCTATTTGACACCATGCTTGCACATTATCTGATTGATCCAGATACCCGTCACGGAATGGATGTACTCGCAGAAAATTACCTGAATTACAGCCCGGTATCAATCACCGAACTTATCGGTGAAAAGGGAAAGAAACAAGGGAATATGCGTGACGTTGAAATTGAAAAAATAAAAGAATATGCTGCCGAAGATGCAGACATTACCCTGCAGCTAAAAAATGTATTTCAACCTCTTCTTGTCGAGACTAACACCATACAGCTCGCGCAGGATGTGGAATTCCCATTAGTATATATACTTGCTGAAATTGAACGAAACGGTGTAAAAATAGATGTTCCGGCACTTGAAGAGTTTTCAAAAACATTGGAGCAGGACATTAAAAATCTCGAGGAATCCATCTTTGAGAAAGCAGGCGTAAATTTCAATATTGCATCCCCTAAACAATTGGGAGAAGTCTTATTCGATAAGCTACAACTGGATCCTAAAGCTAAAAAAACAAAAACGGGACAATATAAAACAGGTGAAGATGTGTTATTAGCGTTGGCTCATAAATCAGATATCGTCCAAGATATCTTGAACTTTAGGCAAATGCAAAAACTCAAATCAACCTATGTTGATGCGCTACCTGAGTTGATAAACCCCGAAACAGGGCTTATCCATACTTCCTACAATCAAGCGGTTGCCGCAACAGGCCGACTAAGCTCAACCAATCCGAACCTGCAAAATATCCCGATCCGTACTGAGCGGGGTAGAGAAGTCAGAAAAGCTTTTATCCCACGGTCTGAAGGCAACGTGATCCTCTCGGCCGATTATTCGCAAATTGAACTTCGCTTGATTGCCGAGCTGAGTAAAGACCAAAATATGATGGACGCATTTAGCCAAGGTCATGATATCCACCGCGCAACAGCCGCGAAAGTATATCATATGGATTTTGATGCTGTTACTTCTGAACAACGTCGAAACGCGAAAGCTGTCAACTTCGGCATTATTTATGGTCAATCGGCATTTGGCCTTTCTCAAAATCTGGGTATTTCACGTAAAGAAGCGTCCGATATCATTAATGAATATTTTAACCAGTATACTGGGATCAAAAAATACATGAGTGATGCCATCGAATTTGCAAAAGAGAATGGTTATGTTGAAACAATTCTAAAACGCAGACGTTATCTCAGAGATATCAATTCAGCAAACATGACTGTTCGTGGATTTGCTGAACGAAACGCCATCAATGCGCCGATTCAAGGTTCAGCTGCAGATTTAATCAAACTGGCTATGATCGCTATTCAAAAAGAAATTGAGCAACAGGGATTATCTGGCAAAATGATCATGCAAGTACATGATGAATTGGTTTTTGACGTGCCTAAACAGGAGGTCGAAGCATTCAAAGAAATTATTCTAGCTAAAATGACCAATGCGATTAAAACAAATGTCCCATTGGTTGTAGAAATTGGAGAAGGCAAAAATTGGTTAGAAGCACACTAATATTATGATTAGAAAACTCATTCATATCCTGTTATTATTTTCTGTGTGTAGTTTTACAAATCTATATGCACAGGATGAAAAACCCGTATTCTATGAAAAATTAGACCAGGGACTGATTCGCTTTTACTTTGACAAATATTATTATTTAGCTGCTAAAGATTGTGAGTTCAAAACGATCGAGCGCGTAAGCAAGTTTGATTTTGCAAAGCAAGTTTTTGATGGTGAGTTTCGTGATTTTGCACCAAATGGAGCGAGAATACTCGTTGGTTCCTATAAAGATGGTAAAAAAGAAGGCTTATTTCAGGCCTTCCACCCGAATGGAGTGTTGAAATGGGAAGTAAATTTCCAAAACAACTATCCGGCTGGCGACTGGAAATATTACTACCCAGATGGAAAGCCCCTATTAACGATTACATATAATGAGCAAGGTTATTTTATCAAAGACTATTGGGACAACAGAGGGAAACAGGAGGTCATGAATGGCGAAGGTAACTATGAATTTTCGATTCCATTTGAAGGCTTTACGGAGTTCGGTTTTGATTTCTATTTACGTAAAGGAAAAGTAAAAAATGGCCGGCCTCAGGGAAACTGGAACACCTATTTTTATAATGTAGGTCAGCAACCAATTTACGCCATGACACAACGCTTTGCAAATGGTGTTCTCACAACAACCTATGATGACAATGGAGACCTGAATAATGAAGATTTCATGTCACTAAGCATCCTACCATATGATTATTTTACCCGAGCAGAGCTGTTTAACGGCAAGTCTTGCAGTTTTGATGACTATTCCAATTTTTATGCTTTCGTCGCAAAACGCTTTAATGACAGGCTGAATAAAACAGGGCTAGACATCACCAAACAGGTTAATTTTTCTTACCTCGTGGAAGTAAAAAAAAGCGGAATGGCTGGTCTAAAGAACTTCAAGTTAATATCAGATTCGGAAAACGAACCTTTCGATGGCATTTTGAGCCGTATTGCGAAAAGTATTGACTTCTATTTCCCGACGTATAAAGACAATCAGCCTCAAGACGACCTCATCAGAGTATCTGGCGGAATCACACAGGGTAGTGACGGAAAAATCTATACCCATTCAATTAAAATCGAAAGACAAATAGACAATTCGAGTAAATAATTATCTTTGCAGAAATAAATAGATATGAAATTTCATAAAGAAGGATACACCACATTAGCAATCGCTGTACTTTTTATCTTCATTATCAATGCCGTTGCGGATTATTATGATGCTCCGCAATACGCCAAATGGTTTATTTATGCGCTATCCGCATTCCTATTCATTACAGTTGTTCAATTTTTCAGAAGCCCCAAAAAAGTGGTCAACCCGCAGGATGGCCTGATTCTTTGTCCAGCAGATGGAAAAGTTGTTGTTATCGAAGAAACAGAGGAAAATGAGTATTTCCACGATAAGCGGATACAGGTGTCTATATTTATGTCTCCTGTCAATGTGCATGTCAACAGAAACCCAATCAGTGGTTTAGTCACATTCTTTAAATACCATCCTGGCAAATTTCTAGTGGCCTGGCACCCCAAATCATCTACCGATAACGAAAGAACAACAGTCGTTGTCAAAGATAAGGCAGGACGAGAGGTTCTTTTCCGCCAGATTGCAGGAGCGCTAGCACGCCGAATCGTATGGTATGTCAAAGAAAAAGACGAAGTCGTACAAGGCAATGAGTTTGGTTTTATCAAATTCGGTTCACGCGTAGATTTATTTCTTCCTTTAGGAACTGAAATCAATGTTAACATTGGTGATAAGGTTACTGGAGCAAAAACGATTATCGGAAAATTTTAACAATTTATTAATATCATTATAAGTAACTTAGGCTCCAAATCAGGGGCCTTTTTTATTCTGCAAATGAATTTTAGACAATTACTACTGGCAAACTCCGCAGCTGTCGGCATTGCAATATCTACGATCAGCTTTTATTATAAACATGACCTACAGACAGCGCTGATCATTTTCTTTGTTGCTGTGGTAACGAGTTTCCTCCTATTTAACTATCTATTTGAAAAATATATATATCGCAGACTCAATACGATGTATAAACTAATTCATAATCTCAAACTTGGCAAGGATCTCAAAGATGCTATTGGAGAACATGTCAGTGAAGATCCCATAACAGATGCAGAAAACGAAGTCAAGGCCTGGGCAAAAGACAAAAAAAATGAGATAGAGCAATTAAAATCACAAGAAAAATTCCGCAGAGAGTTTTTATCCAACATTTCTCATGAATTCAAAACGCCGCTATTTGCTACCCAAGGTTATATAGAGACCTTGCAGGATGGCCTTATGGAAGAAGACATGGAAATGGCCAAAAACTTCTTAGATAAGGCTGCCCGAAATCTAGACCGACTAAACTACCTGATCCAGGATCTTGATGAAATATCCAAACTGGAATCTGGAAAAATGGTCCTGAATATAGAGAAATTTGATATCGTTGACCTCATCAAAGATACCACCTACTCTCTTGAAGACAAAGCTAAACAGCACAATATCAAAATAGAATTCAAACCCAAAGCGGGTACACCACATTGGGTTAAAGCAGACCGCAATAAAATCCACCAGGTATTATACAATCTGATCGACAATTCCCTTAAATATGGAAAAGAAGGTGGAACGACGAAAATTAAGATTTTCCCACTATTTGAACAGGTTCTCATCGAAATTACCGATGATGGTTATGGTATTGAAGAAAAAAATCTCAGCCGTGTATTCGAGCGCTTTTTCCGAACTGATAAGAGTCGATCACGCGATATCGGAGGATCAGGATTAGGATTAGCTATCGTAAAGCATATTGTCGAAGCACATCAGCAAAACGTCAATGTCCGTAGTACAGAAGGCATTGGAACAACATTTGGCTTTACTTTACAAAAAGTTCAGTCGGGAAATTAAACAATTGATGACACTTTTGTGTTTAAACAAAACCAATGTTAACATTAACTTAACATTAAGGTATTATTTTTGCAAAAATAAATTTAAGATATGTCTTTAAATAGCATTTTTCAATACTTCGTTCCAAAGGACAAAAAATTCTTCCCTTTGTTTGAACAAGCCGGCAACAACTTGATCGAGATGTCAAAGTTGTTAAAAGATATTGTTAACTCAAGCAACCCTGAAAAGAAAAAGGAATTAACACGCAAAGTAGAAGATTTGGAACATAAAGGCGACAACATCACGCATCAAATTCATTTGGAGCTGGGAAAGAACTTTATCACTCCTTTTGACCGCGAAGATATACACTCTTTAGCAAGCTCATTGGACGATGTCGCAGATTTTATACACGGTGCCGCCAATAGAATGGACCTTTACAAGGTTGAAAAGGCCACTGAACCAATGATTGAAATTGCTGACTTACTGGTTGAAGCTACCGAACATGTATCAAAAGCTATTCATGAGCTTAGAGACTTAAAAAATATCCGCAATATTACGGACTCATGTGTTCGTATCAATAGTGTAGAAAACAAAGCGGATTATATTTTTGATAAAGCTGTAGCCGACCTTTTTGAATTTGAAAAAGATGCAATTTCATTAATTAAACACAAAGAAGTGTTATCTGCAATGGAAGATGCAACCGATAAATGTGAGGATGTTGCTAACGTATTAGAAAGCATTCTAGTTAAAAACGCATAATCATTCGATTTAAGTGCACAAAAATTCTACGAGATTATGATGTCAACATTACTCGTTGTTGTGATTGTCCTTGCGATTGCTTTTGACTACATCAATGGATTCCATGATGCAGCCAATTCCATTGCGACAGTTGTATCAACAAAAGTCTTAACGCCAGCAATGGCCGTTTTATGGGCTGCGATATTCAACTTTGCAGCTTACTTCTACTTTACGGATCATAAAGTAGCCAATACCATTGCAAAAACAGTATTGGAAGAATACATTACCTTAGAGGTTATTTTTGCTGGATTGCTTGCAGCAATTGGCTGGAATCTATTTACATGGTACTATGGTGTACCATCAAGTTCATCCCATACACTTATTGGAGGTTTTGCAGGATCAGGTATGGCGTACGCATTTATTCTTGGCGCAGACCCTATTCACGCAATCAATATTGATGCTACTTTAAAGATCATTGCTTTTATCGTACTCGCTCCTATTATAGGTATGACGATATCAGTCATCATCACACTTATTGTTATTAATTTAGCTAAAAAATCACGACCAAGTGTTGCCGAAAAATGGTTCAAGATCTTACAATTGATCTCTTCTGCTGCTTTGAGTTTCGCTCATGGGGGTAATGATGCGCAAAAGGTCATGGGTATCATCCTTGTAGCTATGGTTGCTGGAGGTTATGTCCCAACGACTGAACACATGCCCGAATGGATTCCATTGACTTGTTATGCCGCTATTTCGGCAGGAACAATGAGCGGTGGATGGAAAATTGTCAAAACAATGGGAACCAAGATCACAAAAGTAACTCCATTGGAAGGTGTTTGTGCTGAATCTGCGGGAGCTGTAACATTGGGCATCACAGAACATTTTGGAATCCCGGCTTCAACAACGCATACCATTACAGGTGCTATTATCGGTGTTGGCGTTGTAAAACGTGTATCGGCAGTACGCTGGGGGGTTACAATCAGCCTGTTATGGGCTTGGATATTGACAATTCCAGTTTCAGCTTTGCTGGGTGGATTGTCGTTATTGGTCGTACATTATTTGCTTTAGAAAAAAAAACCTTAATTTTTTTCTTAAACCTATTGAAACAAAACAAAAATTTGGTACTTTCGTACCGAATTTTTGTTTTGTTGTTTCACATTAAATACTTAATTTAGTACAAAATATCGCAAAAACAAAATTTTAACATAACTTTAAGACTTTGGCACGGCAATTGTACTGTTCCATGTGTTAATATGATAATTAAATTTGAAAACAATTAAAATTAATAATAACCTTAAAAACAAGAGTATGAACTATTCTACAATTAAAAAAACAGCTGTTGCTGCTACATTAGTTGCCGCTTTAGGTTTCGCTGGTACAGCACAAGCTCAACAAGTATTCGGTGGTAGATCACAATACAGAACTTGGTCTATCGGAGTTCAAGGTGGTATCACTACACCGAACAACGTAATCGGTGGCGGTAACGCTTTTGGTCAAAAAGTAGGTTACTTCCAAAATAAAGTAGGTGAGTACTATGGTTTGACAGTACGTAAACAATTCTCTCACTTATTCGGTTTAGAAGTTGAAGCAAACCGTGGTAAGATCAAAACTTACAACCATGATCTTTCTGGTCCTGCTATCGAAAACTCAAGAGGTGCTCGTTCAGTAGAAACTAGTGTTAACTGGGCTGCTAGCTTAAACGGTGTATTCCAATTGGGTACTATCGATTTCTTGAGAAGAGAAAATGCGGTTAACTTCTACGCTAAAGTAGGTTTAGGAGCGATGGCTTACAACCCTGTTCAATACGATGGAAATGACTTCAATGGTAAAGTTGTTTATGACAACAAAGGAAACTGGGGTGATGGTGTAATCGGTGACCGTGATCCAAAACGTGACCGTGATAACAAATTAACAGCATTCGTTCCTGTAGGTGTTGGTGCTAAATTCAAATTATCTGAAGTAGTAGCATTGAACTTAGGTTATACAATGAACTTTGCTGATGATCAAATCTATGGTCCAGCTCGTCAATCTTCTTACAAAGGTAAATTCTCTTCAGTTATGGCTGGTCTAGAATTCACTTTAGGTTCGAAAGACAAACAAAACTTGACTTTTGCTAACCCAGTTGCTACATTGTACGATGAGTTGAAAGATCCTTCATTGAGAAACGAAGTTGAAGCATTGAAACAACGTGTAAGCACTTTAGAAGGTACTGTTAACACATTAAGCGCTGACGCTGATGGTGACGGTGTATCTGATAAATTTGACAAATGTCCTGGTACTCCAGCGGGTACTCCAGTAGATGGTTCAGGATGTCCAATCAAATTCCCAGAGCCAGTTGTTGAAACTGTAGCTTCTAACGGTTACTATGCTCCAATTCAATTCGAATTTGATAGCTCAGTATTGAAAACTTCATCTTACTCTACATTAGACAAATTGGCTAAAGAGTTACGTGATAACAATTCAGCTGTAGCATTAGATGGTTATGCATCTGCAGAAGGTTCTGAAGCTTATAACTTAACTTTATCTAAAGACCGTGCTAACTCTGTAAAACAATATTTAGTAAACGCTGGTGTTTCTTCATCAAGCATCACTGCTAAAGGTTACGGAGAGAAAAACCCAGTTGCATCTAATGCTACTGAAGAGGGTCGTGTTCAAAACCGTCGTGTTGAGATCAAAAAATAATCGTATATAACATACCATTATAATAAAAGCCGGCTTTAAAGCCGGCTTTTTTATTTTACACGTATTTATCCTTAACTTTGTGGAGGATATCCAATTTGTGGAAAATTAGTTCGAACAAATTAGATAAGAAATTAGTATTTTGAATTAAGGAACAGAATACTGGTTTTAAACTTTTGAGAATGGAAGAGGATTTTGAATTTGAAAACCCCGAGGAAAGAAAAATCTCGGTAGACAGATATGAGGAAATGCTTCGAAACGAGGATCAGTATTTTTTTGACTCCAAAGCTTTTGAAGGAATTATTGATTACTACGCTGAAAAAAATGACCCTGTTAAGGCCTTACAGGTCACCGAATTTGCCATCAGCCAACACCCTTTTGATATTACCTTCTTATTGAAACAAGCACAATTGTTTTCAACGATTCAACAATATCAGAATGCGCTTGCAGCGTTGGATAAAGCGGAATTATTGGAAGCTTCAGAAGGAGACATTTTCTTGATCCGTGGCGGCATATTAGGCAGTATCGGCCAGTTTGATGATGCTTTGGAACAGCTCTTCAAAGCACTTCCACTATTAGATAATAAAGATGAGGTCTATTTCCATATTGCGATGATCTTTCAAGCGCAAATGAATTATGACAAGGCAATAATTTATCTAAAGAAAGCACTTGAACTCAACATGGATTACCAAGAAGCACTCTATGAGTTGGCCTATTGTTATGATGTATTGGATAAACAAGAGGAAAGTATCTCCTTTTATAAAAAGTACATTGATTCAGACCCATACTCCTACTACGCTTGGTACAATTTGGGAAATTCTTACCATAAAATCGGTCAGTTTGAGGAAGCGTTGGACGCATACGACTATGCTATATTAATTAAGGAAGACTTTTCTTCAGCTTATTTCAATAAGGGGAATGCTCTTGTCAATCTAGATCGCTATCAAGAAGCATTGGATGTTTACAAACAAACATTTGAATATGAACAACCAAGTGCTGATACCTATTGCGCGATAGGCGAATGTTATGAAAAACTTGAGCAGATGGAGGAAGCCCGCAATTATTATAAAAAAGCGGTAAAATTAGATGCGGAACTTGCTGATGCCTGGTTCGGTATCGGGGTTACCCTAGATTTTGAAGAACGTTATTTTGAATCACTTCATTTCTATAAAAAAGCTTTAGAACTGGAGGATACAAACCCAGATTACTGGTTTGCAATTGCCGATGCCCGTTATAAACTTCAACAAATAGATCTTGCAGAAGAAGCCTATAAGAAGGTCGTTGCCTTGAATCCAACAGATATAGATGCTTGGCTTGATTATTCCTCAATTCTATTTGAACAAAGTAAGATGGATGAAGCGATTAATGTAATCTCTGATGCTATTACACAAAATCCAAATGCGGCAGAGCTATATTACCGTGTGGTTGCTTATCTATTTGCCAATGGACAATACAATGAAGCATTAAACTTTTTGGAGCTTGGCCTAGCTACTGACCCTGAAAAGCATCCTATTCTTTTTGATTACCTCCCACAGTTGCAAGGAAATCAGATCATTACTGAAATCGTAAAAAAATATACAAAGCCGAAAAATTAACATATACTAGGCCGATCTCCGGTTATTGCGACGCAATGACCGGAGATTTAAATCTCAAGATACATTCCTGATTCCTCAAGATATTGTCAAAATTCCAATGAAAAAACTAGGTTTAATAGGGTATCCATTAGGACACTCCTTTTCAAAAAAATATTATTTAAAGAAATTTCAGCAAGAACATATTACGGATGTAGACTATGATCTATATGCACTTCCTCAAATAGCTGATTTTACAGCTATTGCTTCCAATAAAGATTTCTATGGAGTCAATGTGACCATTCCTTATAAAATAGAGGTTATGGATTATTTGGATGAGCTTTCGGAAGAAGCTGCAGCAATACAAGCTGTAAACTGTATCCGGATCAGCCACACTGCAGATGGCTCGACGCATCTAAAAGGATATAATACAGATGCCTATGGTTTTGAGGCTTCGATAAGACCTCTATTAAATCCTCATCTTGACAAAAAGGCTTTGATTCTAGGAAATGGGGGGGCTGCAAAAGCCGTAATCTATGCGCTGAATCAGCTAAGAATAACACACAAACTGGTCAGCAGAACCAAACATGCGGGCCAGTTGTCTTATGATGAACTCGATGCTTCTATCTTAGCTGACCATACCATAATTGTCAACTGTTCTCCAGTAGGTACATTCCCCAATATAGCAGAATCTCCTAAAATTCCATACGAATTTATAAATGAGACGCACCTCTGCTATGATCTCATTTACAACCCAGAGGAGACTGCATTTTTACGAAAAAGCAAAGAAAAAGGAGCTAGAATCAAAAATGGATATGAAATGTTGGTTCTACAGGCAGAAAAGAACTGGGAAATTTGGAATAGTTGACCTTTCAATAGTAAGAAATCAATAAAAACTGTAATTTTACCATTATGCTTACGATAAAAACATTCACGTTCAACCCTTATCAGGAAAATACTTACCTACTGTATAACGAGTCAGGAAATGCAATTATTATCGATCCCGGAATGTATGGTGAGCAAGATCAAGAAGAATTAACGACCTTCATTACAGACAATGGACTCAAGCCGACAATTCTATTAAATACACATTGCCATATAGACCATGTTTTAGGGAATAGCTTTGTCCACGAAAAATTTGGCCTGTTACCGCAATTCCATGAAGATGAGGTACCGATTTTAGTAGCCGTTCAGAATTATGCTCCCCAGATGGGCTTCCGATATGACATTTCTCCAATTGGAGAAACATTTCTAAATGATGGTGATACCGTTTCCTTAGATAATGATGAACTAAAAGTTATACTAGCACCGGGTCATTCACCTGCGCATATTTGCTTTTATTCAGCCGATCAGAAATTTTTGATAGGAGGAGATGTACTATTTCGCAACAGCATAGGCAGAACTGATCTTCCTGGAGGAAACCATCAGCAGCTCTTAGATAGCATAAAAGCCAAACTTTATACTTTACCCGATGACACAGTTGTCTATCCTGGACATGGACCATCAACAACGATTGGCTTTGAAAAAAATTCCAACCCATTTATTCGAGAATAAGAGCCATGAATCTGCCGTTTCTATTTGCTAAAAGATATCTGTTTTCTAAGAAATCAGTTAATGCCATTAATATTATCTCATCCATTAGTGTTATTGGCGTCATGGTAAGTAGTGCTGCATTGATTATTTTGTTGTCTTCATTTAATGGAATGGAACAGCTTATACTGTCTATGTACAGTAAGTTTGCACCAGAGCTCAAAATTGAACCTAGGAAAGGTAAACTTTTTGATAGCAAACAGGCTGTCTTCAACGAATTACGAAGAGATTCTAATGTGATTCACTACACCGATGTTCTACAAGAGAAAGTATTATTACAATATTCAAATCGGCAATTTATAGCAAATATAAAAGGAATCGAACCTCAATCGCTAAGTACAAAAACCGGCGACAGTATCATTGTGGATGGTCAATACAAACTTACCCATGACTCTAGCAACCTGGCTATTCTTGGAGCAAGCGTACAGGCAAATCTGGCAATTCCTATGCAAAACTCTTCCGAGCAGATTCAAGTGTATTCCCCAAGAAAAGGGGTTAAAAATTCATCTAATCCCGCCGAGGAGTTCAATATCCGCTCCATTGCTCCCGGAGGGGTATTACGCTACCAACAAGATTTTGACAATTTAATTATTACACCAATTTCATTTGCTAAAGAGGTTCTTGGAGAATATGACCGCGTTTCATCGATTGAGTTTTACCTAAAAGATGGTATAGATGTTAATTCATTTGGACAAGCATTACAAAAGAAAATAGGAGCGGATTACATTGTGAAGAATAGGGAAAAACAAAACCCTACCCTATATAAAAATGTACGTGTTGAACGCTGGGTTGTCTTTTTTATCTTGACTTTGATCAGTGTGATTGCAATATTTAATATTGTAGGCTCCTTAACCATGCTTGTACTGGACAAACAAAAGGATATGACGATCCTCAAAGGCTTAGGGGGAGCTGATGATCTAATTCAGCGTATTTTCTTTTATGAAGGTCTTATGATAGCTATTATTGGCTGTGTGCTCGGTTTATTGATTGGCGGAATATTTAATTACATTCAATCAACTTATGGAATTATTCGCGTAGAAGATGGAGCAAATACAATTATTGACAGTTATCCTATGGTAAGTAATTGGACTGACTACGTTTTGGTATTCCTTACGGTCACGGGCATCTCCGGTCTAGTTTCTTATTTCTCCGCTAAACTAAGTGTTCGGGAACTAAATAAATTAAAGGCTACCGACTAATAATTTGAACTTTTTCGGCTCTGACTTCCTTTTGTAATCTGCTGGATTAAACTACCCCATGCAAAGGGATTCAACAACGGATTGGCATAACGCTGGTTAATAACTTTATTATTCATTGTATTAAAGCTCTGCGCGTTGTTAATGGAGCGCATTTCGTTACCATCACGCGGTATGACTGCAGCCATCGCGGCCAATGACTCATAAGACAATGATCTTCTTACCCTCACGATATTATCTTCAGAAACGTCTAGATTCATAAATGCAATATTGAACTCTTCGATACTAGCCCATGGATAAGGTGTTACCATCGGGAGCTCCGTAACCAAGTTTTGCATAATGATATTTGCGGTATATTTATCTCCTGAGACCTCAGGAATAGTGACAACTAAAGGGTCAAAACCAACAGAAGTAAAACGAATTGTATCTCCTACGTGTGCTACAAAAGAGAAATAACCTTCGTTATTTGCGGCAAAAGCCTCATTCCTAAAGGACAAATTGGTAACAGTCACATAACACACCGGAAGACCGGACCCAACCGTCGTTACGATACCGGAATATTGTATAATCTTTCTTTCCTGAGCACATAATGCAGAGGAACCAAAAAGCGCAAACACAGTGAATAATATAGAAATCAGCAACTTCATAGAACAAATTTAAGCAAAAGTAGCTGAGCTAGCCGTTAAATTGTGTTAATAGAAAAACTAATTAGCAGAGGGTAAGGTTGCGTCTGGGGAATCGGGATCTGTTAAATTGATAGCCTCCACTGCTGTAATTTCAGGAACAGCCTTCCGAATTGCTTGCTCCAAACCAGCCTTAAAGGTCATAATGCTCATTGAACATGAAGCGCAAGCTCCTAATAATTTTAAACGCACGACATTATCCGCTGTAATCTCTTCAACACTCACATTTCCGCCATCAGTTTCCAAATATGGTCTCAAGGTATCTAATGCTTGCTCAACTTTTTCTTTTAAAGTCATACTCTTAATGCTATTCAATGATTGTAATATGTAAAGATAATCAAATATTTTAAAATGTATATTTTTAAGCCTCACTACCAGTAGAAAAACAACAAGTATATGACAATATACCTGTACAGTTGGTTCAATCGAGTTAAAGAATGTTAATAAGAAATGTTGTTTTTGCGATCAAATAATTATTAAACTATATTGCGCAGTAAAATTTAATTGATTAGTATAACAAATTCACTTATCTTTGTAAAATGTTTTTAAATAGGCGTATAGCGGCTATCTGTGCCGGCATGATGTTTCTATTGGTGTTTACTGGTTGTAAGAGTAAATTTGAGAAATTGCGCGCAAGCAATAATATCGCTCAAAAGTACGAAGAGGCCGTAAAACTTTATGAGAAAAAGAAATATACAAAGGCATTAGTTTTGTTTGATGACTTGCGGACCAAGTTCCGTGGACAAGCTGAAGCAGAAAATATTTACTATTATTTGGCATTTGCCAACTACCGTCTGAAAGATTATACTTCAGCGGCATATCACTTTAAAGATTTTTCGGATGTTTATCCAAACAGCCCAAGAGCAGAGGAATGTAGATTCATGCATGCCTACTGCTATTATTTGGATTCTCCGAGATCGACTCTAGACCAAGCAAATACGAAGAAAGCAATTGATGCTTTACAGCTATTTGTTAATCTTTATCCAGAATCGGAACGATCAAAAGAAGCATCAGATCTTATTCAGAAATTGAGAGATAAGCTTGAACTTAAAGCTTTTGCCAATGCAAGGCTTTATTACGATATGGGGCTTAATGATGATTATAGAGCAGCCGTTATTGCATTACAGAACGTACTAAAAGAATATCCTGATACAAAATACGCAGAAGAGATTGAGTTTTTAACATTAAAAGCACAATATATCTACGCATCCAAAAGTATCTTCCTGAAACAAGAAAGCAGATTTGATGAAGCCTTGGATTATTACCGTAACTTCGCAAGTAATTTTCCGAATAGCAAACACATGAAAGAGGCAGAATCCATTCGTGAAGATTCTGAAAAAGGGATTAAAACTGCCCTCTCTCAAGTAAAAGATTATAATAAGGCCCTTGCAGAACAGGAAACTTATATCAAAGAACAAAAGGCGAAAAAAGAAAAAGAAAATACCCAAAAAGATGAGTCAAAAAAATAACAATTCAATTCCAAACTCTACAGTTACACGTGACTTGAGACAATTGGACAAAGGAACTGACAATCTCTATGAATCTATTGTAGTTATTTCTAAACGCGCGAACCAAATTGCAGTAGATATTAAAGAAGAATTGAACGGAAAACTTGCTGAATTTGCAAGTAACAACGATAACTTGGAAGAGGTATTCGAAAACCGCGAGCAAATAGAGATTTCAAAACATTATGAACGTATGCCAAAGCCTACTTTGGTTGCTATTGATGAATTTTTACACGATAAAGTGTACTATAGAAATCCTTCAAAAGAGCAGGACTAATCCTTAGAAAATGGCTTTAGCTGGGAAAAATATTGTAATTGCTGTATGCGGCAGTATTGCCGCATACAAGATTGCATCCCTCATCCGTCTTTTGGCAAAAGCAGATGCCCGTGTTAGCGTTGTCATGTCAAAAGAAGCTACAGCGTTTATCACCCCACTTACGCTTTCCACACTCTCCAAAAACCCTGTTTTAATAGATTATTATCAGCCGACTACTGGGGAATGGAATAATCATGTCGAAATTGCGCTAAATGCAGATTACATTTTAGTCGCTCCCGCAACTGCAAATACACTTGCCAAGATGGCCAATGGACTTTGCGACAACCTCCTTACAGCCGTATATCTATCAGCGAAATGTCCAGTACTATTTGCGCCAGCAATGGATTTAGATATGTGGAAACATCCATCCACACAGGCCAATATCAGTAAACTCTGTTCTTATGGTAATATCTTGATTCCCCCGGGGAATGGAGAACTAGCTAGTGGATTAGTAGGCGAAGGACGTCTAGCTGAACCCGAAGAAATAATGAATTTTTTGGTTAAATTTTCAGCGCAGGAACTGCCTTTATCTGGAAAGAAAGCCTTAGTATCTGCAGGCCCCACTTATGAAGCTATAGACCCTGTTCGTTTCATTGGCAATCATTCAAGCGGAAAGATGGGCTATGCTATCGCCAGACAACTTGAAATACTTGGCGCAGACGTCACATTGGTATCAGGTCCTAGTTCCCTAAAAGCACCAGATCGTGTTCATACAATTTCGGTAACATCAGCTGCTGAGATGTTAAACGCTTGTGAAACATATTTCGAAAATGCAGATATTGTTGTAATGAGCGCTGCAGTTGCAGACTACACGCCAGTTGAAGTTGCTACTCAAAAAATAAAAAAGAAAGAAAATGAGTTCTCTATCGAACTAAAGAAAACAGCGGATATTCTGGCTACTTTAGGGGCTAAAAAGAGAGAAAAGCAGTTACTCATTGGATTTGCATTGGAAACCAATAATGAGCTCGAAAATGCAAAAGACAAATTGATCCGAAAAAACCTGGATTTTATTGTGCTCAATTCCATGCAGGATAAAGGAGCTGGCTTCGCCACAGATACGAATAAGGTCACCATCATCGATCGATCTGGAAATACCAATGAGTTTAGTCTAAAATCAAAAGAAGAAGTCGCCAAAGACATCTGTTCAATTATCGTAAAGCTTTCCTAAACTTAATTCTTACACCGCTTTTTAAGAACTCCCCCCAGTCTTATAAATTTACAATCCTCAATTCCTTTGGGTAATAATTATTAATACGATTGGCTAATACTTTCATCCAACCCAATGATCTCCCTTGAAAACTGGCGATAGCCCAGCCTTGAATATTTGCAGGAATTGTATCAACTGCCACGTTCTCTTTTCTAAGGTAGTTTCGAGCATCCTCAAGCGACAACTCTACAGATTGGAAGTCTCTCTTCAAATGATTACTTAAGGCCAATGCATGACTTGGTATCAGCTCTTTTCTATTAAGCTTACCGACATTCGTACCCGCATTCTTAAGGTAAAGTACATTTTGGAGATACTTCAGATCACTTTCATACATTTTTGGGAAAACATAGACATCTTCATGATGAAGAAAGGTATGGAAATTTTCGCTATCCGAAAACCAATTATCCAAAATCCCTTTAGGTACATCTGATTTCTCCGGTTTAATTCGTTTTCTATTGAAAGTTTCCTGTTCACCAATCTTTTTCAAAACAGCAATAAAAAAACCCTCTCCACCTAATTTATGCGGATAAAAACGATAACCATGTGCATGATGTTTATCAGAAGCTGTATGATCAATACCCCAATTTTTATCAATAGGTATTTCAATGGATTCAAAATCACCACTTTCCAATAGCCAATCAACGATATCTTCATTTTCCTCTACTGAATAGGAACAAGTCGAATAGCATAAATATCCGCCCTTCTTTAAAGCGGACAAACTTTCACCTAGAATTCGCTGTTGTCTTTCACTGCAAAGCTTAACATTCGCTTCAGACCATTCATCTATTGCATCGGCATCTTTCCTAAACATTCCAGAACCGGAACACGGGGCATCAACAACCATCAAATCGAAATATCCAGGAAGACGATTAAACGCAGCTGGATCGTTGTTTGTTGTTACTGTGTTGGCATTTCCCCATTTCATTAAGTTGTCTTGTAGGATTGTAACCCTAGCTTTAATAATTTCATTTGCAACCAAGAGCGATTCCGGATGTAAACTGCTGTTTAATAAAGTAGACTTTCCGCCAGGGGCAGCACATAAGTCCAAGGCCCGGATACTGTCTACATGCAAATTTAAACTTTGAATGATATGGTCTATGAACATAGAAGAAGCATCTTGTGGATAGTATGCTCCAGCGTGAAATAAAGGATCTAATGTAAATACTGGTCGATCCTGAAGATAATAAGCACCATTACACCAGGGGACTTGCCCCGTAGTAGGAAACGGGCAATCCTCCAATTTATTGGGATTCAAGCGTATTGCTGTAGCCCGAATACCTTCTTCATGTATCTTAATAAATGCATCAGTATCAAATAATGGATTGGTTCCTAATTTTTTCACTAAAGAATTCGGCAGAAAATTACTCATGTTGTCCTAATAGTTTGCGATAAAATTAAGATAAATAAAAATGAAGTCAAAATAAGTGGTAAATTACAAGAAAGAGTAACTTTACACCATGAAAGAATTCAAGAAATATGCAATCATTCCTGCAACTCCAGAGGAGCTGTATCTTGCATTAACGACCGAAATTACTGCTCGTCTTTGGACAGGCGACCTTGTGTCCATCGACGCTACTGTCAATGGAGAATTCTCTTTATGGGATGGAGCCATTAGTGGCCGATTCTTGGAACTAGAGCCTTCTACGAAAATTGTACAAGAATGGTATTTCGGAGAGACAGATGCTCCTTCTATTGTAACCCTAAAGCTGCATGAACATAAAAAAGGAACCTCCCTAGAAATTAGGCAGACAAATATACCTGATGAAGATTTTGAAAATATCTCAGATGGATGGGAAGATCCATATATCGCCTCGCTGATCGACTTTTATACGGAAGAAGATTAAAACAATCCACGTATTCTTGCAAAGAATAGTATAATAACTTAAAAATTAAGGTATTTGTGTTCCATATAGCCCTTGGAAATACAAATACCTCCTCCCTTCGCACTCTCCCTTGTTTTTGCATTCCGATATACGCGATAGCAATTTATAATGCACTATTAAATCACCTGCAGCTTTCTTTTAATAAACCAGATAAGACGGAACAGAACTTCGTTATTCTCGTTTAATCCTACTTCTCATACAGATTAATACTAGGCAATCTGCTTAGTCATTAAACTCCAAATTCCATCCAACACTTTATCCCACATTAGCGAAATGTTCGATGATCCTTTCTTAAAATCAGCAAAAATGAGCATTCCGAATAGGGTTTGTCAGTTCTTCTGTATGAAGATCTGACAGACCGGGAAGCTCCCCTCAGGGGCACTAAAGCGTATAATACGGTTCTCCAAAAGCGCCAACCCCAGAAGGGACTAGCCGGAAAGAGCCGGTCAACACTCTCCACGGGTCAGCGCGCGATCCTTTTATCCAGGACTCATCCTGCAGCTTGCGGCTATAAATAAGGGAGCATTTGGGTTAAGGGGCTAATGGTGATGCACCATACCACTGTGGGACAGTGACAGCTGCAGGGTAGCGGCGGTTGCGGAACAGCTGCCGATGGACCGGGCTCACCGGAGGCCATGTGCTGTGATAACCAATAGGCGGAGGATATACAATAGCTTGTACATGGAATTACGGAAGTACTTAAACGAAAGAAGCCCTTGACTGTTTCCAGCAAGGGCTTCCGTGTAAAAAAAGGCACCGACCTACTCTCCCACCTGTTACGGCAATACCATCGGCTCTGGCGGGCTTGACTGCTCTGTTCGGAATGGGAAGAGGTAGACACCGCCGATATAGGCACCTAAAAATCTTTATTGGCTGATTCCTTATCGGAACATCAGACCAACTGACATATATATTGAAAGATCATTTTAAAAATTAAAGAGGAAGACAACAGTGTCTGTCTGCTTGAGAAAGCTTCGGGCTATTAGTACCACTTGGCTTTGGTCTCTCAACCTTTACACCTATGGCCTATCAACGTAGTCATCTTCTACGACCCTATAAGGAAGTCTCATCTCGTGGCTAGTTTCGCACTTAGATGCTTTCAGCGCTTATCTATTCCAGACGTAGCTACCCTGCCGTACACCTGGCGGCATAACAGGTTCACCAGAGGTCTGTCCAACCCGGTCCTCTCGTACTAAGGTCAGATCCACTCAAACTTCCAACGCCCACAACAGATAGGGACCGAACTGTCTCGCGACGTTCTGAACCCAGCTCGCGTGCCACTTTAATGGGCGAACAGCCCAACCCTTGGGACCTTCTCCAGCCCCAGGATGTGACGAGCCGACATCGAGGTGCCAAACCTCCCCGTCGATATGAGCTCTTGGGGGAGATCAGCCTGTTATCCCCAGCGTACCTTTTATCCTTTGAGCGATGGCCCTTCCATACAGAACCACCGGATCACTATGTCCGTCTTTCGACCCTGTTCGACTTGTCGGTCTCACAGTCAAGCAAGCTTATGCCATTGCACTCCGCGTACGGTTACCAAGCGTACTGAGCTTACCTTTGAAAGCCTCCGTTACCTTTTTGGAGGCGACCACCCCAGTCAAACTACCCACCAAACAATGTCCTCCCCATAAGGGAGTTAGAAACCGAATACAGAAAGGGCGGTATTTCAAGGTTGATTCCATGACTCCTGGCGAAGCCACTTCAACATCTCCCGCCTATCCTACACATCCTGTACCCAATCTCAATGTTAAGCTATAGTGAAGGTGCATGGGGTCTTTCCGTCCCGTTGCGGGTAATCGGCGTCTTCACCGATACCACAATTTCACCGAGCTCATGGCTGAGACAGCGCCCAGATCGTTACACCATTCGTGCAGGTCGGAACTTACCCGACAAGGAATTTCGCTACCTTAGGACCGTTATAGTTACGGCCGCCGTTTACTGGGGCTTCGATTCAATGCTTCTCTTGCGATGACATCCCCTCTTAACCTTCCAGCACCGGGCAGGTGTCAGGCCTTATACTTCATCTTGCGATTTTGCAAAGCCATATGTTTTTGTTAAACAGTCGCCTGGGCCTTTTCACTGCGGCTGCTCTTCTCAGAGACAGCGCCCCTTCTCCCGAAGTTACAGGGCCATTTTGCCGAGTTCCTTAGCCATGACTCACTCGAGCACCTTAGGATTCTCTCCTCGACCACCTGTGTCGGTTTGCGGTACGGGTCTTCATAACCTGAAGCTTAGCGGGTTTTCTTGGAAGTCTGTTTACCTGCTCTATCAGCGCCACCGAAGCTTTGCTGTACTATTGGGGTTCAGCTAGAGTTGCGGATTTGCCTACAACTCCAATACCTACGCCTTTCAACGAACTATTCCGTCAGTTCGCGGCAGTGTCACTACTCCGTCACCACATCGCAGTTATGAAGAGTACTGGAATATTAACCAGTTGTCCATCGGCTTGCCCCCTTCGGGTGCGCCTTAGGTCCCGACTGACCCTGATCCGATTAACGTTGATCAGGAAACCTTGGTCTTTCGGTGGGCGGGTTTCTCACCCGCCTTATCGTTACTTATGCCTACATTTGCTTTTCCATAACCTCCACAGTTCATTGCCAAACTGCTTCCCCGGCGATGGAATGCTCCCCTACCAGATGTACCTAAGTACAAATCCATAGCTTCGGTACCGTTCTTGATGCCCGTTTATTATCCACGCCCGGCCGCTCGACTAGTGAGCTGTTACGCACTCTTTAAATGAATGGCTGCTTCCAAGCCAACATCCTAGCTGTCTGGGCAACCGGACCTCGTTAGTTCAACTTAGAACGAATTTGGGGACCTTAGCTGATGGTCTGGGTTCTTTCCCTCTCGGCCTTGGACCTTAGCACCCAAAGCCTCACTGCCGGCTATATTTGATAGCATTCGGAGTTCGTCTGGATTTGGTAGGATTTGACTCCCCCGCACCCAATCGGTAGCTCTACCTCTATCAAACTCTACGCCGACGCTGTTCCTAAAAACATTTCGGGGAGTACGAGCTATTTCCCAGTTTGATTGGCCTTTCACCCCTACCCTCAGGTCATCCGGAAACTTTTCAACGTTTATCGGTTCGGTCCTCCATTACATGTTACTGCAACTTCAACCTGCCCAAGGGTAGATCACAAGGTTTCGCGTCTACCTCATCTGACTATGCGCCCTATTAAGACTCGCTTTCGCTTCGGCTGCGTCCCTGAAGGACTTAACCTTGCCAGACAAGAGTAACTCGTAGGCTCATTATGCAAAAGGCACGCTGTCACAGAATCTCTCTGCTCCAACCGCTTGTAAGCACACGGTTTCAGGTTCTTTTCACTCCCCTGTTCGGGGTTCTTTTCACCTTTCCCTCACGGTACTGGTTCACTATCGGTCTCTCAGGAGTATTTAGCCTTACCAGATGGTGCTGGTGGATTCCCACAGGATTTCTCCGGTCCCGCGGTACTCAGGATACCACTATGTCAACATTCTTTACCTGTACGGGGCTCTCACCCTTATCGCGCAGTTTCCCACCTGCTTCCAGTTCATAGCGCTGTACAATCTCGTGGTCCTACAACCCCGGCCATGCCGTAACATGATCGGTTTGGGCTCTTTCCCGTTCGCTCGCCACTACTTGGGAAATCATTGTTATTTTCTTCTCCTACGCCTACTTAGATGTTTCAGTTCAGCGCGTTCGCGTTTTATACGACTATTCTTCAAATAGTCAGGTTGCCCCATTCGGAAATCTCTGGATCAAGTCGCATTTGCCAATCCCCAAAGCTTATCGCAGCTTATCACGTCCTTCTTCGCCTCTGAGAGCCTAGGCATCCCCCGTGTGCCCTTATTTACTTTCTTCACCGGCATAGCCTTTTGCTACTATGCGGCTGCTTTTGATATATATACCCGTATGCTACGCAAAGATTCGTTCGGCCTTGACCGAGGGTCTCCTCTTTACATCAAGCACATACACGTATTGTCTCTACTGTTGTCTTCTCTTGTAATTTTTTTTCTCTTTCAATATGTCAAAGAACTCTTTTTCCGGTTTTTATTCTGGAGCATCTGTCGATGTTCCTTCCGGAGATGTGGAGAATAACGGATTCGAACCGTTGACCCCCTGCGTGCAAGGCAGGTGCTCTAGCCAGCTGAGCTAATTCCCCGTACTTTTTCGTAGTCCCGAGCAGATTTGAACTGCTGACCCCTACATTATCAGTGTAGTGCTCTAACCAACTGAGCTACGGGACTAGCTTATCTTGTTCATCTCTTTCTCTCGGTCCTGCTCCTTGCGGGGCGGGCACTTTCTTCTGATGTTTTTTCTTCTTGCAATCATATGTAACGTGACGAGCACCGATCTTCGATACTCTAGAAAGGAGGTATTCCAGCCGCACCTTCCGGTACGGCTACCTTGTTACGACTTAGCCCCAATTATCGGTTTTACCCTAACACGCTCCTCGCGGTAACATGCTTTAGGTACCCCCAACTTTCATGGCTTGACGGGCGGTGTGTACAAGGCCCGGGAACGTATTCACCGCGTCATTGCTGATACGCGATTACTAGCGAATCCAACTTCATGGGGTCGAGTTGCAGACCCCAATCCGAACTGTGAATGGCTTTTAGAGATTAGCATCATATTGCTATGTAGCTGCCCGCTGTACCATCCATTGTAGCACGTGTGTAGCCCCGGACGTAAGGGCCATGATGACTTGACGTCGTCCCCACCTTCCTCTCTGTTTGCACAGGCAGTCTGTTTAGAGTCCCCACCATTACATGCTGGCAACTAAACATAGGGGTTGCGCTCGTTGCGGGACTTAACCCAACACCTCACGGCACGAGCTGACGACAGCCATGCAGCACCTAGTTTCGTGTCCCGAAGGACGAGTGCGTCTCTGCACTCTTCACTAACTTTCAAGCCCGGGTAAGGTTCCTCGCGTATCATCGAATTAAACCACATGCTCCTCCGCTTGTGCGGGCCCCCGTCAATTCCTTTGAGTTTCACCCTTGCGGGCGTACTCCCCAGGTGGATAACTTAACGCTTTCGCTGGGACGCTGGCTGTCTATCGCCAACATCGAGTTATCATCGTTTAGGGCGTGGACTACCAGGGTATCTAATCCTGTTCGATCCCCACGCTTTCGTGCATCAGCGTCAATACCAGCTTAGTGAGCTGCCTTCGCAATCGGAGTTCTAAGACATATCTATGCATTTCACCGCTACTTGTCTTATTCCGCCCACTTCAAATGGATTCAAGCCCATCAGTATCAAAGGCACTGCGATGGTTGAGCCACCGTATTTCACCCCTGACTTAATAGGCCGCCTACGCACCCTTTAAACCCAATAAATCCGGATAACGCTCGGATCCTCCGTATTACCGCGGCTGCTGGCACGGAGTTAGCCGATCCTTATTCTTCCAGTACATTCAGCTATCTACACGTAGATAGGTTTATTCCTGGACAAAAGCAGTTTACAACCCATAGGGCAGTCATCCTGCACGCGGCATGGCTGGTTCAGGCTTCCGCCCATTGACCAATATTCCTTACTGCTGCCTCCCGTAGGAGTCTGGTCCGTGTCTCAGTACCAGTGTGGGGGATTCTCCTCTCAGAGCCCCTAGACATCGTCGCCTTGGTAAGCCGTTACCCTACCAACTAGCTAATGTCACGCGAGCCCATCTCTATCCTATAAATATTTAATCAACTGAACATGCGAACTGTTGATGTTATGCGGTGTTAATCTCTCTTTCGAGAGGCTATCCCCCTGATAGAGGTAGGTTGCTCACGCGTTACGCACCCGTGCGCCACTCTCACCGTCTTCGAGCAAGCTCTCCGACGGATCCCGTCCGACTTGCATGTATTAGGCCTGCCGCTAGCGTTCATCCTGAGCCAGGATCAAACTCTCCATTGTAAAATGAAGTTTTTGATTCCAACTATTTACATAATCAGAATTCTTTTTTTTATATCTCTGATCTTGGATCGAATTGAACTAATTCTTGAATTTGTTCATGACTTTCGACTTTCGTCTGTCTACTCGTCACGCTTACATGATTGTGTTTTCTTAAAGAACTTTTGTCGCTTCAACTTCCGTATCCGCTATATTCCGATGGCATTGCGCCGTCTTTATCTTTTTTTGTTTCCCCTCCGTTTCCGTTGGGACTGCAAAGGTAGAAATCTTTTTTGAACTTCCAAAAACTTTTTCAAGTTTTTTTTCTTTTCTCTTTTTTCGATTTCCGCGTTTAAAATAAACGCAGCGGGATTTTAAATCCTGCCAAACTCTCTTAAACCCTTCTTTTTTTCATGATTTCTTCTTTCGAAGTAACCGTCCCTCCCTTGCGGAGTGGTGCAAAGATAGGGAGTTTAAATACAAACTTCCAAGCCTTTTGTTCTTATTATTTTCATTTTATCCTTAACTGCCTGTAAAGGTGCGAGATTCTTTTTGGTTTTTGGTAGCGGCAGGTGCAGCAGCTGGCAAATAACGGTTGATCCGGCACCACAAATGGAAATAGGGAAGCTCCAGGCGCCGGGAAAGGAGCTCCCTCGAGGTTTCCCCGAGGTTTGCCGAAGGACTTCAGCTTCTGCGTCAGGAGCCAGCCTGCGAAGCGGGCATCAGAAAAAGGGTGGCTTGCGTTCAGGACAACAGAAAGAGCTTAACATATACAGTCGAGGGACGGGAACGCCGCACCGGGCACATCCCATGCACGGACAGGCAGATATGGATAAGGTCGGAAAAAGGGAAGCCAAAAGGACCGCGAACATCAGGCCGCATAATCCGGTCCGGAATCTGCTGCTAAAGCCTCCGCAGACCTTCGGGTAGTATACGCGTGGGTAATATATGTGCCGGAAAGTCCTGAAAATGGTATCGCTGAAAAGATGGCACAGGAAAAATACCGAAGCGCAGCACATAAAAGGATGACAGCACACGGGGTACAGAATACACAATTAAATAACCATACTTTCTTACCCTTTTAGTTAGGGTTTAGTTAGGGTTTGTTTAGGGTTAGTTTAGGTATAGTATAGGTAAGACCTAAACTAAACCTAACTTAATACTATGCTAACTATAGACAAAAGCTAAATAAATAGGGGATTTGATTACAACTATACTATATCTAGCGGTATCTCCTCACTGCCAAAGTCAAATTTGGACCACTACATTGGACAATAACAGAGATTTAGTCGATAACCTATGATTGATCGTAAGAACTACTCTATCTAATCAAAAAGACACAGCCCATATGACAAGATTAGCCAAGGTAATTTCATGTCTAGTGGAATAACTCTTTTTTCAGTAAATTTGATCTAGGTTAATAAATAACAAAAAAGAAGACCTTATTTTTAAGAAATTAAAGATATTAAATACTTTTATTGCAAATAAAACCCTATTGGTCCATGATAGATTATGCTCAGCTTTTAAAACAGGTAGAAGAATATGCTGAAACTTATATTACAGAAAATATTTCAGTTTGCCATTGTTTTCACAATACGATACATACACGTTCTGTTGTACGTGCTGCGGAGGAGATTTCATCGCACTATAAACTAGGAGAGGAGGATCACTTTATTGTTATTAGTGCCGCCTACTTTCATGACCTCGGCTACGTAAAATCTGACAATGCTATCGGTCATGAGAAGAGAAGTGTCGAAATTGCTTTCGATTTCCTTCAGGACAAAGGCATACCGGAAGCCATACAGGAAAAAATCAAAGGTTGTATTTTAGCAACGAGAATGCCTCAGGATCCTACAAACCTGCTGGAGCAAATTCTCTGCGACGCGGACCTATTTCATTTTGGGAATGAGGATTTCGTTAACAGAAACAAACTGATGAAAGCCGAAGCTGAAGCAGTACTAGGGAAGGAGATTGATAAAGACGTATGGCGGGCCGGCACAATCAAACTATTAATGAGTCATCATTACCATACTGAATATGCGCAACAAAAGCTTAATGCCAAAAAGGAGATGAATCTAAAAGAACTGGAGAAAAAACAGGAGAAATCTATCTCAAAAAATAAAGAAAGCAAAAAAGAAGATAAGAAGGAAAAGGAGAAAGGCGGTAAGCCAGAACGTGGCATAGAAACAATGTTCCGGATTACATCCTCAAACAATCAGCGATTAAGCGACATGGCAGACAATAAGGCCAACATCCTGTTAACGGTCAATTCTATTATCCTTTCTGTCGTGATTGCTGTCTTATTTCGGAAACTAGATGCCAACGAGCACCTTATTATCCCAACAATTATCTTAACAACGGCAGTTGTAGCAACCATGGTCATGGCAATATTGTCAACAATACCCAAAATTCCTTCTGGTAAATTCTCAAAGGAGGAAATCGAGCAGAAATCAGTCAATCTTCTCTTTTTTGGGAACTTTTACAAGATGAAACTCGACGACTACAACGAAGGAATGCAGAAGGTAATGGTCGATTCGGAATTTCTATATGGCATGCTCACCAAGGATGTTTATTCGCAAGGTGTGGTATTAGGTCGAAAATACAAACTTCTACGATACGCCTATGGAATTTTTATGTTTGGACTTGTTATATCGGTTGTTTCTTTTGTCGTCGCAACTATATTTTAATACGATCCTATAAACACAGTGAAATATGCCAGGATCATGTTGTTCAAACTTTCTTTTTTATTTAAAAAGATGCCGCCTTTAAATCAATCATTAGCGACCAATAGATAGCATCACTATTGATGTTGTTGTAAGCATGTTGCCATAACCATAAATTTACACGGATGAAGAAGAAAGATCTTTATATCAACAGAGACATCAGCTGGCTGTCGTTCAATGATAGGGTACTTGACCAAGCTGGTCGCCAGGAAGTACCTTTACTGGAAAAACTACAGTTTCTCGCTATTTTCTCATCCAATCTGGATGAATTTTATCGGGTTAGAATGCCTGTACTGATGGCCTGGAAAAAAATAATGAAGCAAAATCCCGAGCAGCTCATTCCGAACATAGATATTGGTACGTATAAAAAAGCGTCAAAAACCATCAATAAACAACAGGAAAAATTTGGCCTAATACTAGCTGACATTATCCAAGAATTAGCAAAAGAAAATATATTCTTTATTTACAATCAAGCTATTCCAACGGAAATAAAAGACCTCACAGCCCAGTATTTCTATACTACAATTGCCTCTTACCTCCAAATTATACCGATTGATGATACTTCTTTTTTCCCGATCAACAATCAGCTCTACTTCGTCGTTACAGACGATAATAACAGCGTGGTATTCTTTCTAAATGTCCCTTCAAATCATATTGGGCGCTTTTTTACCTGTGAGATCAATGGGAATAAATATGTCGTGCTCATCGATGATATTATCAAAGCATTTTTTCCTGAAGCCATAAGAAATACATCATTAAATTTCTATTCCTTTAAAATCACAAGGGATGCGGAATTAAATCTCCAAGATGAATTTGAGGGTGATATTGCCCAAAAAATTGAGGCGGAAGTCAATAAACGTGACCTTGGCTATGCGACACGCTTTCTATTTCAGCCAGATCTGCCAAAACAGCTGATTGAAACATTGGCAACGCTATTTGACCTGCGGAAAAGTAGCATTGTCGAAGGCGGAAACTATCACAATCTGAAAGATCTATTTTCATTCCCGATTAAAATAGCGGAACTTTCTTATCCAAAACAGCTGCAAATCAATAAAAATCAGAATTTCAGGGAATCTATCTTTGATCAAATAGACCGAGAAGATCTGTTGATCTGTACTCCCTATGAATCGTTCGACCCCATACTGCGTTTTTTTAATGAGGCTGCGATAGATCCAACCGTAGACGAGATTTACACGACCTTATACCGTATCGCCGGTGATTCGCATATTGCACAGGCACTCGCTACCGCAGCAAAAAATGGAAAAAGAGTCAATGTATTTGTCGAATTGAAAGCCCGCTTTGATGAAGCTAATAACATACATTGGGCTCGATTGATGAAAGAACAGGGTGTCAAAATCACGTATAGCATCCCCAATTTAAAAGTACATGCCAAAATAGCGCTCGTCAAACGCAAGGAGGGCCGAGAGAGTGCTTTATTAGGCACAGGAAATCTAAATGAAAAAACGGCGAAGGTCTACACGGATTACTTTCTCATCACCTCAAATAAGCTGTTGACCGACGAATTAAACATGCTATTCGAGTTTTTACCAGCCCGGAGAAAACCCCATAGTCCAAATGAACTGTCTTTTAACCATCTACTGATTGCACAGTTCAACCTCAAACATACATTTCTATCCCTGATCGACCAGACCATCCAAGCGGCTAAAGCCGGAGACATCGCTACAATAAAAATTAAATTAAACAATCTGGAAGAAGAATCGTTAATCAATAAATTGTATGAGGCGAGCCAGGCAGGGGTAAAACTGCAGTTATTGGTCAGAGGAATCTGTAGACTAAAACCACAAGTACCCGGATTGAGCGACAACATTATCGTGAAACGGATTGTAGGACGTTATTTAGAACATGGCAGAATATTTATTTTTCAATATCAAGCACAAACGAGCGTGTATCTAGGTTCCGCAGACTGGATGAACCGCAACATCCACCGACGTATAGAAACTTGCTTTCCATTGCTGAATCTGACATTAGCACATCAAATACAGGAGCTATTTGATATTCAGTTTGCAGACGACACCGAAGCAACTTTGTTGGATGAACATGGGCAAAATCAGGCAATAGAAACGCAGCAGAAAAATGTTTCTCAGCAGCAAATCTTTCATTATTTGAAAGGCAACATGAAACAATAGGGCTATTCAGCAAGGCAGCTCATAACAAGGGTAGCCTGAAAGCCCAACAATATAATCATTGAACGTAAGCTCATTCAGAAACCGGATGACTTCCTCAATTTAAAATTTAATCATATAATGATGAAAAATCCCACGATATTGACAACTATGGCATTAGGTTTAGCTTCTGCTATTTTTCTCGCCTGCAACCCGAATAATACAACCAAAGAAAACAGCAACAAGCCCGTTCATGTTCAAGCTGAAAAAGCGCAACAAATACCTTATACATTATCTTCGGGTATAAAGATGAGTTTGCCTGACGAATTGTTAGAAATATCCGGGATAGCTTTTCTCGCGGGACAGGATGACGATATTTATGCCATTCAAGATGAGCAGGGCTTTCTTTATAAATTTAACCAACCGACACAAAAAGTTACGTTCACCCCTTTTGGAAAAGATGGCGACTATGAGGATATCTCGATAAGCAATACACATTTCTTTATCTTAAAGAGCAATGGCAGCATTTATTCCTTTCCCATTGCCGAAAAGGACGATATAAAAAACGTGGTCGAACAGAAAAATTTACTCCCAAAAGGAGAGTACGAGGGGCTTTTTGTTGACCGCGAAAGTAATCAGGCATACGTATTATGTAAAGAATGTAAGGTCGACAGAAAACAACCGCAAACCTCGGGTTATGTCTTTTCAATTGACGAGCATGGTCAATTCCAGCCGAAAGGAAAATTTTCCATCCAGCTGGATGAACTTCATGCATTTGATGCTAAAATTAAGAAAACGTTCAAACCCTCGGCGTTAGCTAAAAAGGCAGACAGTAAGGAATGGTATATCTTATCTTCTGTAGACAAAGCCCTTGTTGTGACCGATGAGAATTTTCATGTGAAATCGCTCTCTCCATTAGATCCGAAGATCTTCCCTCAACCTGAAGGTATTAACTTTGATTCAAAATTTAATCTTTATATCAGCAGCGAAGCCGGTAATCAGGATAAAGGGATCATTTATAAATTTGAAAAACAATAGGCATGAAAAAGGTTGTACCATTCTTTCTTATTTTTCTTGCTAGTCATGCTTATTCACAACAAAAGCATACACAGTCACCTGCACATCAGGGCAAGTCCTTTGCTAAAACCGTCATCAAGGATAGTGTAAGTATCGTTGCAAATGCAAAATATGGTAAAGCCAGTAAATTCAAGAAGTTCTTCCTTGGCGAAAATTACCGCAAAGAATGGGCCGCAGAAACCACCTTGCCTTTGCTCCAGCTTTCAACCTTGTACGGGGGACTGCATCCTGTCAAACAGGGAGGCGGTATGCAGTCGGTTTCCCTACGACTGACGGATTCAATCGGCCGGGAATGGGCACTACGATCAGTCAATAAAAGGACTGAATCCCTCATACCAGAAGAGCTACATGGGACTTTTGTACAGGATGTCTTAGACGATGCCACGAGCGCACAGCATCCCTATTCGGCGCTTATGATCCCCGCTTTGGCAAATGCCGTGAACGTCCCACATGCTCATCCCATCATCGGCGTTGTTGCACAAGACAGCATATTGGGGGAATACGCGCCTCTTTTTGAGCATACGGTGGCTTTACTAGAAGAACGCGAACCACTTGGTGATTCAGACAACAGCCCAAAAGCTGTACGAAAACTACAGGAAGATAACGACGATAACTTTAAGGCTAAGGCATATCTCCGCGCAAGAATGCTGGATGTACTGGTAAGCGATTGGGATAGACACGAAGATCAATGGCGTTGGTACAATGAAAATCAGGATAGCACAGATCACGATAAAGACTACATTCCTATTCCCCGCGACCGGGATCAGGCGCTGCGTGTCACACAAGGTTTTCTGATGAAAGATATCTATCAGCAATTTGTCAACCCAGTCATGCAAGGTTTCACAACCGGTATTCCCAATATTCGCTATTCTTTATTTAAATCGCGTTTTTTAAATGCCCATCCGAGCAACCAGCTTTCTCATAAGGAATGGGCTAAAGAGGTCAAGCAATTTGTAGCACGTCTTACAGATTCGGTATTATGGGAGTCGGTACGTAGCCTTCCGCAGTCGTCCATTGCTATTCGGGGAGAACAAATTTTTAAAACACTTCAAAGCCGTCGTGATGCACTACCCCTGGCGATGGAAGAGTATTACAATTTCATCAATAACATTGTCGATATTCATCTCAGCGACAAAAACGAAAAAGTAGAAATATACAGCACGGAAAATAAAAACTTAAAAGTCAAAGTTCTGAAGATCAATAAAGATGGTAAAGTCACCAAAGCTTTGATGGACAAAACCTATAAAGACCACCTGACAAAAGAAATTCGTCTCTATTTAGGGGAGGGAAAAGATTCTGTTGTCATCGATAACGCAAATTCTCCGATTAAACTCCGAATTATTGGAGATAGCACGCCAAAGACTTATGTTATCAACCAAAGCAAATCGAAGATACAGCTTTACGAAAACACCAAAAAATCCACTTTACTGGGTGAGAAGAACAAAATAAAGCTTCATTATGCACAAGATAGTACCAATACGCAATTTGTACCTGTAAACCTGTACAACACCTGGCTTCCCCTGGTGACCGCGGGTTATAACGCTGATGATGGTTTTTCGCTCGGGCTGGGCGCTGCTTACACACATCAGCGTGGATTTAGAAAAAGTCCTTTCACGTATAAACAACAACTTACTGTAGCAACAGCTTTCCGGACCGGAGCTTATAAAATTCACTATAGAGGCGAATGGATCGCTGTTGTCGGAGATGCAGATCTTGTTGTCGATGCGCTAGCAAAAGCTCCTGACAACACGCAGAACTTCTTTGGTGTAGGCAATAACTCGCTCTTCTTAAAGGAACAGTATGGTGCAAAATATTACAGAAGTAGATTCAATATTTTCAATATCAATCCGCAGTTAAGGTGGAAACCTTCCTCTACGTTAAACTTTGCCGTAGGTCCGCATATCCAATTTTACCACTTAGATCCTGTTGAAAATGAAGATCGATTTATTTTAAATCCCCAAGCTTTACATTCTTACGATAGTTTATCGATTACCAAAGACAAAGCTTTTGCGGGTATTAATGCCTTTTTAACACAAGACTCCCGTAATCGAAAGATTAACCCAAGCAAAGGGCTATATATTGAAGCCGCTTTGAATTCCTATTTTGGGCTCAATCCGTATTCAAAAAATTCAGCGCAGTTAAGTGCTGCAATGACAGGCTATTTTAGTGCATTTAATGAAGGTATTATATTCGCCAATAGAACAGGAGGGGGCACCGTTGTCGGGAACCCTACATTTTATCAATATTTATTTCTAGGCGGCCATGAAAATCTCAGAGGATTTCGCCAGTATCGATTTGCTGGTCAACAGATGCTTTATAACAACCTGGAGGCTCGTGTTAAAGTCCTTGATGTCAAAAGCTATGTTCTTCCAGGTGAATTCGGACTAATGGGCATGTATGATATTGGAAAAGTGTGGGCAGAGGGCTATAACAGCGATAAGTTTCATCAAGGTGTGGGCGGAGGCATTTATTACATCGTCGCCAATGCACTGCCTTTGCATTTTGTCATGACGAAATCCAATGAAGGCTGGTATCCCTATTTTAGCACAGGTTTCCGCTTTTAAAATTTCGATCCATGGAAATAAAGAAAGTACAACTCACAACGGAAAAAACCGCCAATACGTATGCAAACGGCAGGCTAGACTTTGAACCATTTTTCAAATACCTGGAATCTTTTATTGAAAATGGCACTTCATCGGATGACATGATTTCTTTGTTTGCATTGGAACGCATCAAAGAAATAGAACATCTCAACGGTAAACTCTGCAAGCATAACCTCAATGCCTATAAAGATATTCTGCAATTGATTTATAGCCTATCCGTATCGTTGATCGACACCGCTCCAAAAAGGTACTGGGCACTCACAACAGCCCTAGCAGAAGAAGCCTTCTATGGAACGGAAGCCTTTTTCGACCTAGCTAGCCATCAACTTGTAGAGCAAGAAATTCAAGGGAAGATGCGTGCAGGAAGCCTTCTTACTAATCAAGAAAAACTCTTTTATACCCTGATCTTCGAGCGACTCTATGGCTTTTCTTCCAATGAAAACAGCAGTATTGTTTACCATCAACTCAATGATCAGGGGGAGATCGTCGATTATTACGATTTAGACATCGATTTCAAATTTGTTGAGATCAGGGCAAAAAAAACACTGCCTGCACTTGATATAGGTCGTTTATCGGAAAATCCCAGTGATTCGCTTTTTGATTGGAATACTGTTATCAACACCGTTAAACTCGAAGATTTTGAGCTATCAGGCTTTAGCATCGTAACTTTTAGGAAGACCAGTACGGAACATACTTTACGGAGAATCCAGTCCATTCTCTTGGATCTGCCGACATACAATTATCACCTCTTTTTTGCTGATTTAGAAAAAATCATCACACCGTTATTAAAAGGGTCTGATACTGTATTTAGTTTATTTCCGCTGTTCCAATTAAATGGGGTCCCATTTTTCGATTATTCGATCACCAATAAGAGCATCTTGATTGCTGAAGCGTATACCGCAAATAAACCCTTCAAGATCAATCCTGAACTCGCGGGCTATCTAAAGCATCCGCATGTGATATTTTACACAAGTAATGCGACGAACGGTATCCGGAATACCAAATCCATTTTCGACGAGCGGATTAGCCGCTCGGGGGTAACGACCTATCTGTGTATTCCACTCATTCATAATCATTCCCTCTCGGGCATATTGGAAATATACAGCCGTGAGCAAGATCAACTCGACAATGATACCATGCAAGCCTTAGGCTCTTTGGTCCCGCTTTTATCACAACTATCTCAGGATATCACCCTGGAATTCAAAAAACGTATCGACGATATCATCATTAACCGGTTTACGACCATACAGCCTTCGGTTCAGTGGAAATTTAACCATATCGCGGCCCAGTACATTCAGGAACTTGAAAACGACAGTCGAGATGCCCATATCAAAGCGGTTGTATTTGAAGAAGTCTATCCGCTTTATGGTGCTGTCGATGTCAAAGACTCTACGATCATACGAAACGCCTCCATTTTGAAAGACTTTAGCTTTAAGGTCAAACAGCTCGCAATGCTTATTGATGAGCTCTCTTTAGATGGAAAGCACAAGTTGATTATGACTTTTTCAGTGCGTGTCGATCAAATTACAGAATCTCTTGACCATATCTCTTTTGATGAATCGATGGTCAAGATCATTGAGTTCTTTAGAAAAGATGTTCAACCATTTTTAGAAGAAGCCAGAAAACAATTCCCGTCAAAAATAGAGGTGATTGAACATTATGCGAAGCATTTTTTCACCAATCGGGACACCGGTGAATTTTATCGGAATGAATTTGAAACGTCTTTACGCCAGATCAATCAATTGATCAGTAAAGAACTGGATCATTTCAATAGCTTCATTCAGGGGAATTATCCGTCTTATTTTCAAAAATTCAGGACAGACGGTATTGAATATGACATTTATATCGGCGAATCCATTACACCACAACAGCCATTCAGCTACGAATTTATCAATGTATTTAGGCGTCAGCAGATTATTTCAATGGCTAGAATTGCCCTGAAAGCTTACCACGCGAAAGATATTCTGCCTCTGGCTTTAGAAACAACACAATTGATTTTTATCAATCCACATAGCATTGATATCAGCTTCCGGGAAGATGAACGGAGGTTTGATGTTGAGGGATCGCTAAATATCCGTTATGAAATAATCAAAAAGAGGATAGACAAAATTCGGATAAAGCGAACCAAAGAACGGCTTACTCAGGTCAATAAAATTGCTATTGTCTATTTATCGGATGAAATCCTGGAGGATCTCATGCTGAGTATACAGGCAATCTATGACATGGGTATCATTGAGCAAACCATTGAACATTTAAAACTGGAGGATGTACAGGGAATTGCGGGTTTGAAAGCTATTCGTCTTTCGGTGAATTTAAACTATCAAGATTTCTCCTAAATTTGTCCAATAAAGGGAAGTTTATCACCATTGGTGCAGGTTATACGGAGTACCGTCGAATGGCGATTTTAATAGAATGATTTAAAAAGGATTACCATGATTACTGATGCCAACTATTTTTATCTAAGCGATTTGCTTGGCACTTTATTTTTTGCCATATCAGGCACCCTGTCGGCAAAACGTAAAGATATTGATATTTTTGGGGCAGCCTTTTTAGGCTTTGTGACAGCCATTGGTGGTGGATCGATGCGCGATGTATTTTTGAATCTACGCCCAGTATGGGTCAATGATAGCAATTATCTCATTGCTATTTTCCTCGGAATTTTAATTGCCATTATCTTCAATAAGCAGTTGTATGGTTATTATCGTACATTGACACTTTTCGATGCCATCGGAATTAGCTTTTTTACTATCCTAGGGGTACAAAAATCACTCAACTACGAAAGCAATACCTATGCTGCCATTATCTTTGGCATGTTTACCGCGGTATGTGGGGGAATGACCCGCGATGTCCTACTCAACGAAACCCCATTAATCTTTAAAAAAGAAGTATATGCTACGGCCTGTCTAGGTGGAGGTCTCACTTATATCTTGCTGGTACACCTTGATCTCGATCTTTCTTGGGCAGCTTTTATTGGAGCCGCAGTTGTATTTTTGATTCGGATGACAGCCGTGAAATATCGTTTGTATTTACCCCGCTTGGATTGAGGAAAGTCCCTCTTAATCTGTGAACCTTCTGGAACACGCTTTACTGGATTAACGATTCGATCTCAAAAATGGATTAAAAGGATGGATTAGAAGGAATCAACAAAAGAAAAAGCGTTAGTTCATACTAACGCTTTTTCTTTTGCAGTGGGAATTTCATTTTATAACCAACGCGAATATTTCCCTTCGCGATAGCATCCAATCGGCCCTTCAGCATTGTTTTCTTCAAAGCACTCAATTTGTCGGTAAATAGCTTACCTTCAATATGATCATATTCGTGTTGTACCACACGGGCAGCCAAACCCGTTAAGTCTACTTCATGTTCTTCAAAGTTCTCATCTAAGTAATTGATGCGAATATTCTTGTGACGCAATACGTCCTCATTAATATCGGGGATACTCAGACATCCTTCACCGAAAGCCCATTTTTCACCAGACTCTTCAACCATGATCGGATTAATGAATACCTTTTTAAAAGACTTGAGCATCTCTTTATTTTCTTCATCATCTTCTGCAAATGGTGTCGCATCGATGACGAACATACGTATAGGCAAACCTACCTGTGGTGCCGCCAATCCAACACCATGCGCTGCATACATGGTATCGAACATATCGTCAATCAATTTCTTTAAATCTGGATAGTCTTCATCTATTTCTTCAGCGACCTTTCTTAATACAGGATCGCCATAAGCCACTATCGGAAGTTTCATATGTATTATAATTATTTATAAGTGCCGATACTCATTGCTACGTGAGTTCGTTACACGCTGTTTGCTTTTAAAGGTCACTTGGCACCTGTTGTAATTTTAGCACGTTTTTTATTTCAGCTCATGTCAGGTTAATTACTCACCCTGAGCTATTGTACTTTTTTAACAAGGATACGTAGTTGCACCATATTATTGGGTACAAAGGTACGGATAATTATTAAAAGTGAATATTTCGTCAAAACTTCGATAAAAGTTACTTTTGCTTTATGGATCCATCGTTTCTAAATTTGGCAACACAGTTCAAGCTTCGGCTAGAGAAAGCTCTTGAAGTCTCATTAACACTTTGCCAACTTGATGGATTTTTACAAATAACCTCAGCGAAATTAACAAGCGAAATTTTATTGTACCCTCACAATAAACCTGTTAGATATCAGACAACCAAGCCTTGCATTCATATCGATGAAGACCAATTAATATCGAAGTTTGACTTAATTATCAGGCGTATTGTTTCCAAAACAAAAAATGACAAACGTGTCTACGCACGCAACACTGTGGTTGCCCGAATAGACAAAAAAACTAGTCTCCAGTTCCTCGTGGAACATCATCTACAGACAGCCCTGCCAGGCAAATATCGCTATGGACTCTATGAGCGGGGCGAGCTCGTTGCTGTCGCTATATTCTCCGGGGGGCGCCGTATGCTGGATAGAGAAGAAGACTATCGCTCATTTGAATTATTGAGATTTTGTAACAAATCAGGCCTTAACGTTATCGGCGGATTAAGTAAGTTAATTAAAGCTTTCCGTCATGATTTCTCCCCCGGAGATATCATGACCTTCACCGATCGCGATTGGAGCCAGCACTCTTCTTTAGAAAAAATTGGGTTTGTTGCGAAAGAAATAACAGCACCGATCAAATTTTGGATTGCAGGAACAACAAGATATGCCTATCGAAACACAGCGGAATTAAATACCCTCAGGGAGCAGTTCCCTAGTGGCTTTCCCAAGGAAAATATGGGCAGCATCAAGATGATTTTATATATAAAATAAGGTAAATTGTGTATATTGTACACTGTAAGAGTTTGAAAAATAAATAATCAAAAATAATAACGTTATGAAGAGAAAACTTCGCATGGGTATGGTCGGAGGCGGAAATGATGCCTTTATCGGAGCTGTACACCGTATTGCCGCTTTTATGGATGGCAAGATTGAACTGGTTTGTGGTGCATTTAGTATTGATCCACAGATTTCAAAACAATCTGGAGAAGACCTATTTGTAGCTCCTGAGCGTGTCTATCTAAACTATGAAGAGATGATCGAAAAAGAATCTTTGCTTCCTGAAGGAGAGCGCATGGATTTTGTGACGATCGTAACCCCTAACTTTTTACATTTTGCCCCAGCTAAGTTGGCGATGGAAAAAGGTTTCGATGTTGTTGTTGAAAAGCCAATGACCGTATCTGTTGAAGAAGCAAAAGAATTGCAAGAAACTGTAGAACGCACAGGCCGCACACTGTGCCTTACACATACTTATTCAGGCTATCCAATGGTCAAACAAGCCAAAGCAATGGTCAAAGAAGGTCATTTCGGTAAGATCAGAAAGATTGTTGTTGAGTACCCACAAGGTTGGTTGAGCCGTTTGACAGAGCGCGAAGGCAATGCTGGAGCAGCTTGGCGTGCAGATCCAAAACGCTCAGGCAAATCTTTGGTTATGGGTGATATTGGTACACATGCGGCTCATTTAGCAGAATATGTATCGGGGTTAAAAATCCAAGAACTATGCGCAGACTTAACAACATTTGTTGAAGGCCGTCTATTGGATGACGATGGTTCGGTGCTTTTACGTTTCGAAAACGGTGCTAAAGGCGTATTGATGGCTTCACAGATTTCAGCGGGAGAAGAAAATGCTGTTCGCATCCGTATCTACGGCGAAAAAGGTGGATTGGAATGGGCGAATGAGGATCCGAACAATTTAATCATCAAGATGCTTGATCAGCCTCGTCAGCTTTATCGCACAGGAAATGCTTACGCAGCGCCTTACACGTTAAGTTCTTTCGCAACACATAATACCCGTGTACCAGCAGGTCACCCTGAGGGTCTATTAGAATCATTTGCGAATATCTACCGTAATTTTGCAGCAACAGTTACAGCTAAACGTGAAGGACAAACTCCGACAGCTGAACAACAAGATTTTCCAACAGTTTATGATGGTGTAAGAGGCATGGCTTTTATCGATACTGTCGTAAAAAATAACGAAGGAACAGAAAAATGGACTAAATTTGTTCTGTGATAGACAGATTAAAATATACACTTTCTCTTTTGGAACAACAAACCGTTCCGAAAGAGAAAGTTATCGTTATCTTAGGACCTACAGCTTCAGGAAAAACCAAACTGGCCGTCCAACTGGCCCAACGCATCGATGCTGAAATCATCAGTGCAGATTCCCGTCAGATCTATCGAAGAATGGACATCGGTACGGGAAAAGACCTATCGGAATATCAAGATATTCCCTATCATCTTATCGACATCCACGAGCCCGGAAAACGCTATCATCTCGGAAACTTTATAGCGGATTTTCACCAGGCCCAACAGTCAATTTCAGCCAAGGGAAAACATACTATCCTTTGCGGTGGCACAGGCCTATATATTCAGAGTGTTATCCAACAAAGTCCATACGCTTTGATCCCCTCGATCGAAGGACTAAAAGAGTTATTACTAGAGTATTCAGAAGCTGAGCTATTAAAACGTCTTCAGGAATATACACTACCCGCAGATTTCCAAATAGACCTTTCGACCAAAAAACGTATAGTCCGTGCAATAGAAATATTAGCATTTTTAAAGGCTCACCCCCATCACCTCAGTACGCAACGGGCGATCGACAGTATCGTTATCGGACTAAATCCACCTGTGGAAACTAGACGCGCGCACATTAGCCGAAGACTAAAACAACGATTGAAAGAAGGTTTTTTAGAAGAAGTAGAAAAACTACTGGCCGAAGGACTCACTCACGAGCAGCTACAATATTATGGTCTGGAATACAAATATGCCTCACTGCATCTGCTAGGACAGCTGGATTACACCGCTTTCATCACAAAACTGGAGACAGAAATACACCGCTATGCTAAACGGCAAATGACTTATTTCCGTAAAATGGAAAAAGATGGCATAATTATCCATTGGATTTAAAACAGGCTAATAGAAACCGTATAAAAACAAAAAAGGGTTAGTATCACTACTAACCCTTTTCGTTAATCTCTTTCTATTATAACTTGATTTCTTCATCCTTCGCATTGAAGAAATGGAATTCAGTTAGGTAATATGACGTCATTGGATTTACTTTAATCCACTTTCCGTATTTCATGAACCATTTCATTCTTTTAGAAATCAAACCAGACTTAATGTAGGCGTCTATATAAGGGTGAACACATAAGGTCACCTTTTTTTCGTTTTGTTCTTGAAGAATAAAGCTCAAATTATTTTCAATATCATCCATCAGGACAATACTTGATCGGATTTCACCTGTACCATCACAAGCCGGACATTTTTCGTTTGTGACAATATTCATTTCAGGCCTAACGCGCTGACGTGTAATTTGAACCAATCCAAATTTACTTGGCGGCAAAATCGTATGTCTTGCTCTGTCCGACACCATACATTCTTTTAAGAACGTATACAACTCTTTTCGATGATTGGGTTTATGCATATCGATAAAGTCGATGACTACAATTCCGCCCATATCACGCAAACGCAGCTGTCGCGCAATTTCTTTTGCTGCTTCCATATTGACCAGCAATGCATTGTCTTCCTGATTCTCCTTATTGGCAGAACGGTTACCACTATTGACATCAATGACATGCAGGGCTTCCGTATGCTCAATAACGAGATATGCGCCACCCGGCAATGTTACAGTTTTGCCAAAAGCTGCCTTGATTTGCTTTTCAACTCCAAAATGATCGAAAATTGGCTCTTTATGTTTATAAAGCTTGACAATTTTCTCCAAATCTGGAGATATATCGTGTATATATGATTTTGTTTCTTCGAAGATCGAAGGATCATTAACATAAATATGCGAAAACTCGTCCGTCAAAATATCCCGTAGAATAGTGGATGCACGATCCATTTCGCCAAGAACCTTTTGAGGCGGTTCAGCATTACGAAGACGTTTGGTAAATAGCTCCCATTTTGAGATCAGGTCCAATAAGTCACGTTGTAGTTCTTCAACACCCTTACCCTCGGAAACTGTACGAATGATAACGCCAAAATTAGCTGGCTTAATTCCTTCGACAATCTTTTTTAGGCGGTTGCGTTCATTACTACCTTTGATACGCTTGGAAATGGAAACAGTACTTGAGAAAGGTACCAAAACGACAAAACGACCTGCTATTGAAAGGTCTGAACTCAGACGCGGTCCTTTTGTTGAAATGGGTTCTTTGGCGATTTGTACTGGCACGAGCATATTTTTGCTCAAGACATCAGAGATCTTACCAGCTTTATCGATATCCTTTTCAAGTTTTAAACTATTGAGCAGTTTCTCTTGATAACTGCCATTCTTCACTATACGCGTAAGCTTTAGCAAAGATTGAACTTGAGGACCCAAATCTAAATAATGTAGAAAAGCATCCTTTTCGTAGCCTACATCTACGAAAGCTGCATTAAGCCCTGGCATAATTCGCTTAATACGTCCGAGATAGATATCCCCAACGGCGAAGTTATTATTTGCGGGCTCGCGGTTAAGTTCAACAAGCTGCTTATCTTGTAGTAAAGCAATAGTTACCCCTTTATCAGGAGTTGAATCGATAATTAATTCCTTTACCAAAAGCTACTCATTTTTGATACCTATGCAATATCCTATCGCAATCTTGGGTATCCGATTAAACATTTAAAGAACGTTGTTACGAAAAAAACAATCTACATCCCCTTCACAGACATGTAGATCGTTTCGTAAAGCTATCTCAGCAAAATGGGCCAAGATGTTTAAAAGCTCATCACAAGACTATTTTTTCTTGTGTCTATTTTTTCTTAAACGTTTTTTACGTTTGTGAGTAGCCATCTTGTGTCTTTTTCTTTTTTTTCCGCTTGGCATAGCTAAATTTTTTAATGATTATAAAATAATAAATTAATTACTTGCTCAATTCCGCAATCTTTCGATCGATGAATTGTGATAGGGAAGGGTCAGCTGCCAGTTCCTTACTTTTTTGAAAAGCAGTCACGGCCTCTTTTTTCATCCCAATATTTTCATAGCCTGTGGCTAAGTAAAAGTATGACTCAGCATCGGGTTTTTGATCGATAACGGTCTTAAAACGCTCGATCGCCTTGTCAAACTGACGGGATTGCAATGAAAACAATCCCAAAGTTTTGTTTGCTTCTAAGTTTTTAGGATCAGCGGCAACGACTTCTCGCAACAAGGCAATACCTGCCATGGGATTGTTCGTTCCTGATACCATTGCGGCACCTAATCCTGTTTTTGCATCCAAGCTACCTGTATTCGCCTTCAACGCGGCTTCGTATGCATGAATTGCATTTTGATTTAACGCTTGGGCTAAAGTAGAGTCCTGCAAATTTGTATAAGCAGCACGATAAGCATTACCTGCTTTCAACCAATATTCAAATTTTGGAGAAACCTTTGCCATTTCCTCATAGACAAAAGCCTGAGGGGCTGGTTTTGCGACATCGTCCCACTTATCTGCCAACTGTTGCAACAGCTTTATCTTATCCTCTCCAGAAGCTTTTGCAACTTGGCCCTCAATATCGGAAATTTCTTTGACTAAACTAGCATCTAAACCTTGTTTTGTCATCGAAGATATATTTTCCAAATTTACTTCATTGGAAGGCTTCGACTCAGATGCTGCAGCAGTTTGTTTTTCTTTGTTCACCAAACCTTTAATAGGCTGCGCCAAGAGCACAGCAACCAAGGCTACTACTGATCCTATTACTATTATCTGTTTGGTTTTTGCCATGTTAATCTATTTTAAAGATTATTTATTGCCATTCTTTACTTTCTCTACGAAAATTTTAGCTGGCTTGAAACTAGGAACAAAGTGTTCAGGGATAATGATTGCTGTATTTTTTGAAATGTTTCTTGCAGTCTTCTCAGCTCTTTTTTTGACTACGAAGCTACCAAAACCTCTTACATATACATTTTCTCCTCCGATCATTGCGTTTTTGACAACTTTAAAGAACGCCTCTACGGTTTCTTGAACATCTACCTTCTCTAAGCCAGTTTTGGTAGAGATCTCTGCAATAATTTCTGCTTTAGTCATATCTATTTTACTGTAATTATTTATTTTTCAACCCTTAAGCCAACTAATGTTTGGGGATGCAAAAGTATTGTTTTAAAATGAGTAATGGAAATTATTTAAATACTTTTTTGATAAATAAGCTTCCAAAAGCCAAACATTTACAATCAATTAATGAGACATTACATCCGACCAATCCTTAAATTAACCTCAAAAATAAAAACAATTATCTAATTTACAACATGTTGACTCATTAGATGTCATATAAAAATCAATATATGCCAATTGCATGACTTAGTCGATCCAAATCTGCTTCTGTATGGTGCGCATTCACCACAATCCGATTCAATAAGGGATCTGTAGCAAGCGGATAAGGAAAACTCGACACCAATATTCCAGCATCCATCAGTCTAGCATAAAGGCTCGGATCCGTTGAAGAAAAGACAGGAAAATTAGAAACTGCATTTAATTGCAACGCTATACGTGCCCGAAAGTAACGTATATTATGTTGCAACTTTTGGAATTGCTCCAGATAAATCTGCTCTCCATAAATAAATGCATATAAGCTGGCCGGTGAGCTTGGCGAAGCGCCAGTATAAAAGTTGGATCGCTTAAGTGACTTGATCCGCGGCCCATCCGCCAAGATCAAACCCGCATCTGTCGCGAGACCTTTCGCCAATGAGGCAACAACAATTAATTCAATATTAGGCAATTGAAAATTGCTGCTATCGAATGAAATGCCATTCTCACGGGTAACACCAATTCCGTGCGAATCGTCTAGAAGCAATACAACTTTCTTGTTTGGATCAATATGCTTAAATACTGTAAAGTCATAAATCTCCGGCTTCATATTATCCAGGCTGTTGCTGACAATGATAAATGAAGTCTGCGGCGATTGATTGATATAAGCGACAGCAGCAGCAGCCCAGTCAACAAAACTTCCCACTGCTGTGGGTTTTTCATCTAACCACAACGACGGGTGACAGGAAGGAGCATGCAGGACTTCACCTTCGGTAGCCAATGTCCTGACAAGAAATTGAGCCGCCAAATATCCGCTGGAAAGCAATAGGCTTGCTTCAAAACCAAAACGCTTCGCTGCATATTCTTCCGCTTGATCAAATATGGCCTGTTGCACATTATTATTTCGAGAGGTGCCATTGTTAATACCATATCGCTGTATACCTTCTATGAAAATAGAAGCATATGCTTTATCTGTTGCCAGCCCTAGATAGGAAGTTCCACCGAAAAAAAGATATTCCTTACCGCCGACCACAATAACGCGACCTGTTGGTTGTTCTAAATGCGTAAAATTATTCATCTATGTATAGCCGATTCATTCAATTAGCGGGTCAATACTTCGGGGTTAGCGATATGCTGTGGATCACCTTCGGAAAAGGCTACAATATTCTCAAAAGCAAGTCTAAATAATTGTTCGTAACCATTTTTCTCTACATAGCCAATGTGTGGCGTACAAAGCACATTTGGCAGCTGCAATAATGGATAGTTAGGGTCAAAAATTGGTTCGGACTCATAGACATCTACCGCAGCCATCCCTGGGACACCTGTTTCGAGTGCGGTCAATAGTGCACCTTCTTCAACTAATTCAGCACGAGAAGTGTTGACAAAAAGTGCTGTCGGCTTCATAGACCGGAGATCTTCGAGCTTTACGATACCTCGCGTCGCAGGTACCAACCTGAGGTGTAAAGTAACCACATCTGAAAAATGAAAAAAATCGGATTTACTGGCAGCAGCCAAAAAGCCATCTTTTACAGCTTCCTCGCGTGAATTTTCACTCCCCCAAACAATTACTTGAGCACCGAAAGCCTTAGCATACTGCGCTATTCGCTTCCCTATTTTTCCATAGCTCCATATCCCTATTGTTTTGCCAGAGACGCAGTCTCCTATGTTTGTTTGCCACAAACCTTTCTTCATATCGCAGCGCGCCTGAGGCAAACCACGAAGGGCATTCATGATCAAAAGCCAGGTCAATTCAGCTGGAGCAACAGGAGAGCCCATACTTTCGGCTACAGCCACGTGGAAGCGACTACAGACTGCCAAATCTAAATGGTTTGAAATTTTGCCCGTCTGGCTAATTAGCTTTAGCTTCGGAAGCTGAGACAACAGGTCTTCCGTAATTTTTGTCCGCTCTCTAATGAGTACCAGTGCATCCGTATCGCTTAATTTTTCAGCCAGTAAAGCCGGATCTGAATAGGACTGTTTCAATATTTGGACATCATGACCATCAAGAATTTTGAAACAGTCCAACTTTCGGACAGCATCTTGATAGTCATCTAAAATGGTTACTCGCATTTTTTTCTGACTTAATTTTAAACTCTTATTTGCAATATCAAACTAAAATAAATTGCCCATTATATGCAGTATAACTGCGTAGCATATAAAAGCAATCTATCACGCTATCCACTGGAGAACTTATTATAGAGGAAATTTTGTTTTCCGACATCAATTTACAGCATAAAGTTGGAATCCTGCAATTCGTCATGATATTTTGACATTCCATCCACTCTTTTTCGCAGGAGCTCTTACTTCAATTGATCTTTGAAAAAAAATAAAGAAAAATGAAGCTGCTATTAACCTTACTATGTTTAAGTATAACCGTCGTATCCGCACAGTCTATCCTAAAAGGGAAAGTGCTCGGCAAAAACGGAAAACCTATTTATTTAGCCAATGTTTATATTGAAGGCACCTACGATGGCGGCACCACAGATTCGCTTGGTAACTTCATTTTTGAAACCAGTGAACAGGGGGCTAAAATCATAAAAGCGTCCGTTGTGGGCCTTCCAACATATAGCAAGCCTATCCAGCTTCCCCAAAAAGAATTGCTGATTATTCACATGCAAGAAAGTGAGAATCGACTACAGGAAGTCACAATCCAAGCAGGTGTTCTACAAGCCAATAGCTCCGGAAAAAACACGGTAATGAGCCCATTGGACATCGTCACCACGGCAGGAAGCATGGGCAATATCATCAGTGCGTTAGCGACGTTGCCCGGTGCGCAGGTCGCCGGAGAAAATGGCCGCCTGATGGTTCACGGTGGGGATGCATCCGAAACACAGACTTATATCAATGGAATCAGAGTTGCACAACCCTATACCGCCACACCTAATGAGGTGCCTGTCCGAGGCCGATTTTCTCCTATGTTATTTAAGGGGGTAAATTTTTCTACAGGGGGGTATTCAGCAGAATTTGGCAATGCCCTATCCAGTATTTTAGTACTAAACACCGAAAATAAGATTGAACAGCCAAAAACAGAGCTCTCATTATCTTCCGTCGGATTGGGCTTGGGACAGACAGTACAATGGGGAAAAAATTCGCTGACATTTAACAGTAGCTACACAAACTTAAAACCTTATTCAAAAATAATTACACCCGACATTAAATGGACAAAACCTTATGAAAATGTTTCTGGAGAAATGATCTATCGTCATCAGTTCAAAGAAGGTTTCCTAAATATTTATGGTGCCTACAATTTTGAGGATATGGGGCTTTATCAAGCTGACATCAATTATGAACAGCCTGTCCTATTGAAAAAGAAATCCAACAATTCATATGCTAATATTACCTACAGTCAGAATCTGGGAAACCGGTGGACTTTCAATTCTGGTATTGGCCTAGGTTACCTCACCGATAAGCTGCATTATGACGATATTTTCCTACCCAACGAAGAAAAGAGTCTCCACATAAAGGGTGTGCTAAGCAAAATCTGGAATAATAAGATTAAAAGTATCGGGGGTATAGAATATTTTGACAATAATTATCAAGAAGAATACCAGCGTCAAAACCTTGAATACAACTATGGATACCATAGTAAGATGACCTCTTTGTTTACTGAAACTACTTTCGGGATCCTACCACACCTAATCGGAAAAATCGGATTACGGGAAACTTCCTCCAATCTTCAGAAAAGGAATACGCTGGAACCGAGGGCCTCTTTGGGATACGCATTGAATAAATATACCCAGCTCTCCATGGCCTATGGCTCTTTTCATCAACAAGCTGCTACCCCTGTATTAAAATATGCCCCACAACTTGACTGGCTGGAAGCCAATCACTATATCGCCAATTATTTCTATGAACGGGCGGGGCATCTACTTCGCTTAGAAGCGTATCACAAAGAATACAGCAACTTGGTTAAATACAATAGTATGACACCAAGGTACGATAGCCAATACGACAATACCGGAAACGGTAAGGTAAAAGGCTTTGACCTATTTTATAAAAATACCAGCAGCATCAAAAATCTCCAGTACTGGATTTCATATTCGTATACCGATAGCAAGAGAAATGAAGCTAATTATCCTGCCACGGTCATGCCTCCATATGTGTATAAACACAGTATTTACCTTGTTGGAAAGTACTGGTTTGCTAACCTTCGATCACAGCTCAGTCTGACAAATTCCTTTGTATCCGGCAGAAATTACAATGATCCTAACCAAACGGTTTTCATGAATGGACGTACAAAAGGTTATAATAATCTTTCCATGAGCTGGTCGTTTCTCTACAGCCAGCAAAAAATTATCCATTTCTCCGTCAGCAACGTTCTTGGCGCCGCTCCGATTTATGGTTATCAGTATACAGACCAACCAAATTCACAGGGAATATATGACCGTAGACCCATCGTTCCAACAGCCAAGCGTTTTGTCTTTTTAGGCTATTTCTGGACGATCAGCAAAAACGAAAAAGAAAATCAATTGGACAATCTCTAAAACTCAACAACTCATCGTAAAAATATGTCGATTCATCCAGCATTATTGCTACTTAACAATGCTTATGACGAACTTCATTACTATTGGAAGAGCGATAAATCAGATACAGCAACATTAAAATATATTTAATACTAAACGAGAAATCATGAAATCATTTATTATTGCAATCCTCTGCTTACTAAGCAGCGCCACATTTGCACAAGGCAATTTTGAAAAAAGTATGGGACAAGCCATGGGTTTATGGAAATCAGGAGAGACACAGAAAGCGGCAGCTCTTTTAGAGCGCATTGCTCAGGTAGAAAAGGACAATTGGATTCCGGCGTATTACCAAGCAATGGTGCTAACGACAGCTTCCTTCAGAGAGAAGAACAAAGAAACGCAAGCAAAATATATCCAATCGGCAGAAGACATTCTGAACACAACAGCTCAGGACAATAATCCAGAATGGCTTGTTCTGCGGGCAATGAACAAAACAGCACTGATGATCACAGATCCTATGACAAAAGCGAAAGAGTTGTCACCTAGCATTATAGGGCTTTATAAAAAGGCGCTAGCAATAGCCCCCAATAATCCCCGGGCTGTATTGGGACTTGCGGAGTTTCAGATGAATGCAAAAAAATATTTCAATCAAGATACCAGCAAAGAATGTGAGGATGTGAAGAAAGCACTATCTTTATTCAATGAAGAAAAAGTTACTGTCCCATTTGGGCCGTCATGGGGCAAGGATCGGGCAGAACAACTGGTAAAAGAATGCAAATAACACTTTGTGAAAAAAGCACCGTTTAAAGCCATTATACAAGCGTTACTCGCAAGCTTGGTCGTAAGCATCTATTTTGTGGTTGTGGCCAAGTTGCAATATAAAAATACGCCATGGACTTCAATTGTTCTTCATCCGAACATGTTGAGAGGGCTATTCTATGGCTTTTTTCTTTTCTTGGGTAATGGATACCTATCTAAATGGGCCGCTAATAAATATCCTAACACAAAGGATTTTGGAAAGAAAATGGCTTTTTTTTATACTGGAAGTATTATACTATCTATACTTGTTGTATTTTCTGTTAACGTTTTTTTCTCTGATCTATTTACGGTAAAAAACAACGAAGACTTTCTAAAGAGATTTCATGATTTTGTCGGTCAGCAACATATTGCCTATTACTTTCAAATCGCAATTACATCTCTTTTTATCTCGATGGTTTTCTTTGGATTCTATTTTTACAAGCGATTTAAAGATTACCAGATCAAAGAGACGCAGCAAGAAAAACAACAAATAACAGCGCAATTTGAGTCCTTGAAGAATCAATTGGACCCACATTTTTTGTTCAATAGCCTGAATGTACTTAATGGATTAATCGAGGAAAGCCCCAAAAAGGCGAGTATGTTTACGACTGATCTCTCTAAAATTTACCGGTATGTGCTGGAACAGAAAGATAAAAGCCTTGTTTCACTACAGGACGAGCTCGCGTTTTCAAAAGCTTATTTAAATCTTCTGAGCCTGCGATTCGAAGACGGCATTCAGATCGATCTAGCTATTAGCGAAGAGCAAAATAAGGGATTTATTTTACCGCTTTCTCTTCAATTGCTGATCGAAAATGTGATCAAACACAACGTTATTTCCCTAAAAAAACCACTTTTTCTGAAGATTTATCGGAATGCTGATTATCTATATGTGGAAAATAATCTTCAGAAAAAGAAAGTACTCCATGGCAACTCAGGAATTGGTTTAAAAAATATTCAGGATCGTTATAGGATACTATCCAGTTTGCCTGTACACATTCAGGAAAGCGATACTGCATTTTCTGTCGGATTGCCGATTATGACTGAAATAGTTGCCTAAAAAACAGTTACCCTGAAATAAACATATACGACCGATCATCAAGGATCACATTTCAGGAGCTATAACAAGATCATCTCCATAAAAGATGACCAATAAGCATGAAAAATAAACAATGAAAATATTAATTATAGAAGACGAACTCCCTTCGGCAAGATTTCTACAAAGAAAACTGGAGGCACTCGGTTACACGGTGTCTGCTGTACTGCAGACCGTAGAAGAATCCATCGAATGGTTTCTGTCAAATACTGAACCTGATCTGCTATTTATGGACATTCAGCTCGCCGATGGGATTTCATTCGATATCCTTGAGCAGATAAAACCCAATTCGGCCATCATTTTCACCACAGCATTTGACGAGTACTTATTAAGGGCTTTTAAACAGAATAGCATTGATTATCTGCTGAAACCAATTGAAGATGAAGAATTGGAAAACGCTATCGAAAAGTTTATCCAATATAGACGTCCCAGTCCCCAGTTTGACCTAGCGTCTCTTGAAACATTGTTTAAAAATACCGTACAGTCATATAAAGAACGCTTTACCATCAAAATTGGCCAAACTCTAAAAGTGATCACAACCCAGCAGATTGAATGCATTTACAGTGAAAACAAAGGCACTTACCTCTACAGCAATGAAAATAACAACTATCTGTTGGATCAGACATTGGACGCCTTAACACCGCAGCTGTCGCCAAAAGATTTTTTTAGAATCAATCGCAGCACGATTGTTCAATTTGACGCCATCAAAAATATTGCGATACACTCCAATGCACGGTTGAAAATATACCTTAAACATTATGAATCGGATGAGCTCATTGTCTCTCGAGAGAAAGTCGCTGCTTTCAAAAATTGGCTGGACAAATAATCGAAGTGGATTGCCAAAAGTTATTCGTCACAAAATGGACGTCCCATCAAACAGAGGGTGTAAAAAGTGGTTTTTATGTCAAAAAACGCTCAATGCAAATACGAGCTCAAAGAGGAAAGCGAAGCGTGCTACATATTGATTCTGTAGTTTAGCGGAATACTAAAGCGGAGAGAAACTGCAAAGCCTTTCATCGGTCTATAGTCCTTTTTATCATTGATGGAGAATCCATAGCCAAAGTCAAGATCCAGTAAAGTTGCTAAACTGACCCCCAATTTTGGAGTAACGGTGTAAGGAGTGACCTCCGCACGCACAAAGGGTGTTAATACATAGGTCTGAGGATAATAGGTTATTGCTGCCTCGGGAATCACGGCAAACTTCTTTTGCGTCCAAGTAAAGTTAGCTGTTGCATCCGCCCGCAGAATATGATCTCCGATAAAGGGAAAAGCAAAATAAGCTCCTGTTTTTATTATACTGCCTTTCTGGAATTGGTAACTCAAGGTAGGGCCGATTAAATGGTCTTGCGCTTTAATGCTGCTGCCAAGTATCAGTAAAATAAGTGTACCGAGAAAATATATAGCCCTATTTCGCATCTTGTTTAGTAAATATGAAAATTTAACGGAATATTCACGCCTACTGATACTGTAATTCCATCGATAGGCTTAAAATTTTTCTTCGTGTTATAATCAAATCCATACCCAACCCCCAGGTCAACGATAGAGAAAAGACTCGCACCTATCTTGGGGGTAATTGTATAGGGGGTAAGCTCCGCTTTTACAAAAGGGAAAAGGACAAAATCATTTAAATAATATGTAAATCCCAGTTCGGGAATGACGGTCGTTTTACCTTCCATCCAGCTGAAATTGGCACCGGCATCAATTTTCATATATTGAAAATCGTTAGGAGCGAACAAGCCCCAGCCTGAAACTTTCAGAAAATTACCACTTTGATACTGATAACCCACTGAAGGACCCCAGATCCATTTATTATGCTGTTTCCAAGGTTGCTCTTGCGCCATGGAAAACGAAACAAATAAAGAAAGGATAATAAATAATGATAATGTTTTTAGTTTCATCCAGCTAAATTACAAACTATAATCTATTTTATGGAATACAACAGGTACCCAGTAGAATAGTTTTACCTAAAACAGAAAAATCCCATTCACATAACTAACCGCGTCGCATAAAATCGAAAAAAAGGCTGATATGGCTATTTCTAATGTTCCAGGATCTTAATTCTGATAAATTGGGCTCTATCACTCAAAGAACCATCCTCCCCCCAATAACCATTGATATGATTGGCAGCAGTATAGATAGATCCATCTTTGCCCCAGAACATCAATTCAGGCTTCCAGGTGGGCATCCATTCTTTAAAACTGATAAAAAACAGCGACGTTACTTTCCCTTGTTTCACGTGGAAGAGCTGTAAGTCACCAGTCGATTCATAGGGATCAGCATGCAACGTAACCAAGTACTTGAGATCAGGAGAAAAGAGGGGGTAATCTCCACATTCCACAATAAGATGACCATCTTGTCGATCAAAAAGCCGTACATCAGCACTTTCCCAATAGTTCCCTTCAATAGCAAAAGCATTTAGAAAATCATAATGCCCTTTATAAAAGAAACGAGATTCAAGCTCATTATCAATGTCCTTATCTGTGAACGTCAGCTTTCTCCCATTTGTTAAAGGTAATTCCAAAATTTTCCCATTTTTTGTATAAGTCAAAGTGTCCTTTATCAAATAATCTTTTGCTGTCTTTTGAGCAGCCAAAAATGTCTGTTCATCAATCAATTCCAGATGGAGGTATTGGTCCAACGCGTGGCCTTTCTCGTAATATGTTTCCTTGCCATTTACATTTATGGAAACAATCGAATTCAGCTCCTTGGGTGAAATTGTGATTTTGTCCTGTTTGCCCAGCTTAGACTTGGCAACATAGACCTTTTCCCATTGTGTGACATCACCTGTTTCACCGTTGGCTCCGTTGTAATCGCGTTGAATACGATCCATAATCGCAAACCATTCACCTTCTTCTCCTATAATATCCAACTTGGTACCATATGGATATTTCCCCAATACAGGCGCATCCTTAGCTGCCCCTTGTCTGAATTCTACTCCTGCACGGTCAACCACGTACATATTTTTCAAAACTTTGGTCTTATCATAATCAATTGGCAAAGGTGGGAATTTAGCAGAGCCTATCGTATCCTTTAAAGAAGTTGCCTCATGCTTAGAAGAATCGGTGGCAATCTTCTCTGTTGTTTTCGTACGATTACTGCAGCTCAGCGTACCGAAGCAAATTGCCGCTCCAATAACCGTGTAAAATGATAAAAATATAAGTCTTTTCATAAAGGTCAATTTAGCCATTCCCATGCCAAAAAAAATACCGGTATTCAGGTATTCTTGAGAGACAATCATCCCGCTAGATCGCCAGATCATAACAATAAAGGTTCCGACACTCATTTTATAAGATTAGAAAGCAGCTTATATGGCATATCCCTTGCCTCAAGTCCCTATTAAAACAAGGAGAAATACTAATCTTTTAACCACAGATTTTTTCCTTTTATTTGCAAACCAGTCTTTCGCTGTTTCAGGACGGTCCAGGTAATTACACAAGCATTCGTAAAGAAACGAAAAAAGTTACTCCATCTATTTCCTGCGGCCATATCTGCAACATCAAATATCATCCATCCGGAGTTCATAAAAATATGTAATGCTATGGGCACACAAAGATTGAATTTCCATTCCACGTACAGCCCCGTGGAATCAATGTCAGCATACAAGCGTCAGATTATTCGAAGGACCAGGGGCCATTTGAAATTTTTAAGAATAAAATTGAAATATATTGAATTTATGATTTAACTTAGAAGATATTTTTTCAAACATTATGTAGTTCTTCAGGACTACAAGCGATTGTCATATTATTTAAACTATGTAATTTTTCTTGCTATGCGCTTAAGTCAACTTCTTACTTTATTTTTCTGCACAGTTTCTGTGCAAGCCATTTATGGCCAACAAAAGCAGGTTTTAATAGAAAATGTTAAACTGATCGACTATAATAGCCAGATGTTGACATCGTCCAAACATGTTTTAATCAATGGGAACACCATCCAAACAATCAGCGACTTGCCAATTAAAGCGATGGGTAATGATCTCATCAAGATTGACGGCAAAGGTAAAACCCTAATACCCGGTTTAATTGATGCCCATGTCCATCTGGTATTCGGTGCTTTGACAATGCCACAAATGATGAAAAATGATCTATCTGAAGAGTTTCTTATCAATACTGTGGGTCAATCAGCACAGCAGATGTTAATGCGAGGCTTCACCAGTGTACGGGATGTCGGTGGTCCAATATTCCCACTAAAAGCTGCTATTGACAAGGGGAAACTTATGGGACCGAGAATATGGCCTTCAGGCGCTACAATAAGCCAAACCGCGGGACACGGTGATTTTCGTACTCCAGAAGAGAAATCACGTCGATTTTTCAGGATTGTCTCTCGTGCAGAGCGGTATGGTGCAACATTTATTGCAGATGGACGGGACGAGGTGCTGACCGCAGTAAGAGAGAATCTGAGGTTCGGAGCTAGCCAGATCAAACTCATGGCAGGGGGCGGCACTTCTTCAGCATACGATCCTGTAGACGTCACCCAATATACACTAGACGAGATGAAAGCGGCGGTGGAAGCAGCAGAAGACTGGGGAACCTATGTCACTGTGCATGCCTATACACCTAGAGCAATCCGAAGGGCTATCGAAGCAGGAGTAAAATGCATAGAACATGGACAGCTACTCGACGAAGAAACCCTACAACTAATTGCACAAAAAAACATCTGGCTCAGTCTACAAAATCTTGTGGAAGACACTCCCGATATGGATCCACAACGGAGAATCAAGCGAAAACCTGTCATCGAAGGTCAGGAGAAAGTATGGCCTATGGCTAAAAAAATCGGTGTGAAACTAGCTTGGGGTACGGATTTTCTTTTCGAACCTGATCTGAATAAATTACAGAACGCATTTATATTACGCCTTCAAAAATGGTTTACAAATGCCGAAATCATTAAAATGGTTACGCAAGATAATGGCGAACTCCTACAACTTTCGGGACTAAGAAGCCCTTATCCTGGCAAGCTTGGAACGATCGAAGAGGGGGCATTGGCAGACCTACTTCTCGTGGACGGAGATCCGCTTAAGAATTTAAAACTATTAGCAGATCCAGATAAAAGCTTTCTGTTGATTATTAAAGACGGTCAGATTTATAAAAATAACCTTCAAAAACGTTAACATATCCAACGCTGAATTTATTGTATGTCGAAAATATTTTGGATCACAATGATAAAATGTATTTTCGATGACATCAGTTAAAACGGGCTATTTGGGCTCTTCAAGGTGAAAAAGGAATCAAACAATTTTTACCATCACTAGATGCAGGCGGTTGCATTAAAGTATAATTTATTTGAAGAGTAAACACCTTTGCATTTAATTGATTAGTTTTGCGTTTAAACGATAAATCAAAGCATTCGGTGGCATTATTATTCAACGACGGGCGTCCAGTAGTAAGACTAAGAGCATTTCGGGCTATCGACGATCCCCAAACCTGTGAACGTTTCATAGAAGGACACGCGCATGTGTTAACTGCTATAGGCGTAAAGAAAGTAACTTCTTCCAAAAATGACTGGATGTACAATCCTGCATCATTCGTACTGATCGTCGAATCCCTGGATGGCGACAAAGTCTATGGTGGCGTACGTATACACGTATCTGGAGGGAGCGAACCGCTTCCGATTGAACAAGCCACGGGAGCGATGGATGCCAAAATCTTGGACCTTGTTTATGATTATGCGCAACAGGGGACCGGTGAAGGCTGTGGCCTTTGGAACTCTAGGGAGATTGCTGGATATGGCATTGGCAGCATATTTTTGACGCGGGCTGGCGCTGCTATCAGCACACAGGTCGGCATTAAATCGCTCTTTGCTTTATGTGCGCCTTACACCGTAAAACTTGCAGAAAGCGTCGGCTACCGGATTGATACAAGCGTTGGAAATAACGGTACTTTCTATTATCCTAAATTGGATTTATTGGCCACGGTGATGATTATGCGAAACCTGGACACCCTGACAGAAGCCGATCAAGAGAATAAAGACGCGATTTTGTCGCTTCGTAATAATTCCAATATTGTCCGCATAGAAACTTTGCGGAATAAGGAGATTGAAATTCATTATCAAATCGATATTCCGAATCTCAATCAATGGGATTTAAATGAAATTATTAAAAACCTGAAACATACATCATTAGATCATAAACCAGATGATCGTAATTTAAATATCTTGTAATGGACACTAAACATTATGGTGCCGGCTATTTAATGGATACCGGTGATTTTCTTAAACAATTAAAAATACATTCATATACTCCTTTTAATACGATTAAAGAGGGGGTTGTCGTCGATCTTGGTTGTGGAACTGGAATGGATGCTATTAATTTGGCTAATATGCTGGGCCATAATGTGCTTGTCGTCGGATTGGATCATGACAAGGCCTTAATCGAGCATGCCAAAACAAGCAGTGTAGAGGTAAAGAACGTAGACTTTGTTCAAGGTGAAGTTTATCAACTTAGCTTTACAGATAATTCCATTTCTGGCATCAGAATGGAACGCGTTGTACAACATCTTCCGGAAGCACCAAAAATGTTTGCTGAGGTTCACCGTGTTTTGCGTGAAGGTCAACCCTTAGTGATCGTGGAGACGATTTGGAATAGCCTGACGTTTTACAGCAAGCATGTTGGTATTGAGGCTAAGATATGCCATTATTTGACCGAAGAAAAAGTCAACAATGGCTGGGCTGGAAATAAATTAACTTCAGACCTATTGACTCAAGGCTTTAAACAAGTCCAATTGCAAACATTCTGTATGGTAGCACGTTCGAAAGAAGAGGCCAACCGCTATCTTTTCTTAGATAAAATTCTTTTAGAGATGGTCGAAAAAGGAAAGTTAAGCACAGCTGAAATGGAGGAATTTCAAAACACATTGGACCAAGCCGATGAAGCGGGTTGTTTCCTTGTTTCTATGAATTTAGTTATTGCCGAAGCAAAAAAATAGCATATAGTGATGAAATGCTGGCTTAACTTGATCTTCTTATTTATTTTTACGTGCAGTTCAACTTGTTTTGGAGAGGTTATTATCGATCACCCGACACAGCGTGTATTGATCGGATATGGTTTGGAGCGCTATACCGGCAAGGGCGAACCTAACTTTGCAGACACTTCGACTTCTTCCTTTCACCCTTTGGAAAGCAAGGTACCCAATCTCGGTATCTCTCCATCTGATATCTGGTTTCGATTGCCTGTCACAAATAAGGGTAAAGAGAAATTGGAACTCTTGCTCGAAATTGCTTACCCTCTCCTGGATGAGGTCGAACTTTTTGTACCCTCATCAAATGGGAGTTATAAATCGATCAAGCTGGGTGAACATCAATCTTTTTCAGCTAGAAAATATAAGGTTCCTAATTACGCATTTGACATCCAATTACCTGGAAATGAAAAGACCGTCTTTTTTATTCGCGTAAAAAGTACGGAACAGATTATTCTCCCGATCTATTTAAGCAACGAGCGCAGTTTTCTAAAAGAGATGAATGACGACAGCTTGTTAAGCGGCATCTATATTGGTATTGTCGGCATTATGGCGATATACAATTTATTCCTATTTTTCTCTGTTCGTGAAAGAGGCTATCTGTATTATGTCCTATATGTTCTTTGTGCAGGAATAACACAAATGGGTATTAAAGGTTACAGTTTTCAATATTTGTGGCCAAATTGGACTTATTTTGCAACAAAGGGTCCTATTATCTTTGGATGTTTATCCGGTTTATGCGCCCTGCTTTTTGCAGATTCATTTCTTCAATTATCGAAAAATGCTCCTCGGTCAAGACGTGTGATTACTGTTTTTATCATCCTTTTTGTCATTGGTAGCCTTCTTACACTGCTCAACCTGACACAACCAGCGTTCATGGTTATGCAGCTAACAACAGGAGCTGGTTCTTTATTCGTCCTTTACTTATCCTATCGTGTGATGATAAATGGCTATAAACCGGCTAAATATTTTGTTTATGGCTGGACAATTTTGCTGTTGGGTTCCGTCATATTTCTTTTAAAAGACTATGGCATTTTAAAGTATAGCGATTTTACCAGCAATGCTGTACAAATTGCATCTGTTGTGGAGATGGCCTTATTGTCCTTCGGTCTAGCCTATAGTATCAATATTTTAAAAGAAGAGAAAGAAGCATCACAAGTCAGAGAATTAGCAATTTCATTAGAAAACGAAAGACTGATACGCGAACAAAATATTGTATTGGAGCAAAAAGTAGATGAGCGGACACGTGAGTTAACAGAGTCTAATGAATCACTGCAAACCACACTTACTCACTTGAAGGAAACACAGTCTCAACTTGTCGAAGCCGAGAAGATGGCCTCCCTTGGTCAATTGACAGCAGGGGTCGCTCATGAGATTAACAACCCTATCAACTTTGTGACGTCGAACGTCGCACCGTTAAAACGCGATATCAAGATGATCTGGGAAACTCTCGAGGAAGTAGAACGTATAGCCTTTAAGGAAGGTGTATCCGATGCTGAAAAGCAATCTCAAATCAAGAAGTTCAAAGACGATCTGGATATTGATTATTTGAAAACAGAGGTCGATTTTCTATTAAAAGGCATGCACGATGGGGCGCACCGGACCGCCGAAATAGTAAAGAGCTTACGTATCTTTTCTCGCGTTGACGAAGATACGCTAAAATTTGCAGACCTAAATGAGGGGCTAGAATCAACAATGGTTATCCTCAATAGTTTATTAAATAACACGATTGAAGTTGATAAGATCTACGGCGATATGCCAAAGGTCGAATGCCATGCGGGAAAACTTAATCAGGTCTTCCTAAATATTGTGACAAATGCCATTTACGCTGTCAATAAGAAGTTTAATCACGATGTTGGTGGTAAAATATGGATTGAGACAGGGGTCTCCGGCGACAATACATCTGTGTTTATCAAAATCGCAGACAATGGCATAGGTATTCCAAAAGAAATCCATGAAAGGATATTTGAACCATTTTTTACCACGAAAGACGTGGGTGAGGGTACAGGTTTGGGAATGTCCATTGCCTACAATACCATTGCGAAACATCATGGTAAGATTATCGTAGATTCAGAAGTGGGAAAAGGTACAAGTTTTACACTAATCATTCCTATTCAACAAAATAATTAGTACCAAGATTAAACTTAAAATAGTTCAATTAACTATTATTTTTTCATATCTTTTGTAAGGGAATAAACCATATAATAAAATTATGCAGAGGGAGCTTGAAATATTATATATCGATGACGAAGTAAACAATTTGGTTAGCTTTAAGGCAAACTTTAGATACGATTATGCTATCTATACAGCGTCCAATACGAGTGAGGCCGAAACGATACTTCATGCTCATCCTGATATCCGTATTATCTTCTGTGACCAGCGTATGCCTGACGAGATGGGCATCGACTTTTTACACCGCATCAAAAAAGATTTCCCAAAACCGATCCGTATTCTTTTAACGGCCTATGCTAATATGGAAACTGTAATCGATGCTGTTAATAAGGGCCATATATTTAGGTTTGTCCGTAAACCCTGGATGAATGAAGAAATCGTTTCAGCTATTGAGGAAGCAAACAAATTTTATGTTGCAAACTCCATGTTGGAAGTTAAGAATCAAGAGCTACAAAAAGCTTATGATGAATTAGATAAGTTTGCTTATAGTGTTAGTCATGACCTGCGGGACCCATTGACAGGGGTTCTTTCGGCAGTGAAACTCGGATTAGAGTTTGATAGCATAGACCGTATTCATGAGCTGTTATCTCTAATGGATAGTTCATTGGTCAGTTTAGATGCCTATATTGACAGTCTGCGAGACTATTATCTCTTAAGAAGAGGAGAACTCATGCTGTCCGAGATAAGTTTCGAAGAGCTCTTTGACAACATCCGCCAGTTTTACAGCATGTACACGCAAAATAAAGATGTTGCTTTTGAAATTTCAGTGGATCAAAAAGAGATCTTTAGCGGAGATAAAGCACTTCTAGAACTAATTTTGCATAATCTACTTTCTAACGCTTTTAAATACCAACGTAAAGGACAGGAAAACCAATACGTAAAACTATCTGTCTTGGTGTCAGAACGTAAAGCTAAAATTATTGTAAGTGACAATGGAATAGGTATATCGCCAGAGTATGTTGAGGATATCTTCAAACTATTCTTTAGAGCCAGTGATCAGGCTAAAGGAATGGGATTTGGACTTTATAACGTTCAAAATGCACTCTTGAAGCTACAAGGAAAAATTGAAGTGCAATCACAACCAAATCAAGGCACCACGTTTACAGTCGTCATACCAAGCAAATAAGCCCTTTATGATTGCCTTCATATCCGATGGAAGGCTGGGAGGACTATCGCAACCCAAACAAGCATTTAAATAAAAGTTGACTTTCCTAAAATTAGAATATTTTAGGAAAGTAGCTTCTGACGAAGCAAAAACTCCAACTGATCATTAGAAGTTTCGAGCTGAGAATTGGTTTCCACAATCTTTTGACGCTCAGCGTAGACATCATAAGCGCGTTGAATTGTTTGATCAAGTTCCTCTTCACTCCAAGGCTTATTGAGATAATGAAAGATTTTCCCTTTATTGACAGCATCAACAACAGCTGCCATATCTGTATATCCTGTCAAAAGGATACGCATTGGAGCTGCATTAATTTTGATAATCTCCTCCAAAAACTCCACACCAGTCATTTCCGGCATTCGTTGATCAGTAATGATAATATGTATTTGGTTGTTTTTGACAATATCGATTGCATCGGCACCGCTTATTGCCGTAAACACTTTATACTTTAGTCGAAATGTCGCTTTAAAAGAAAACAAATTGTTTTCTTCGTCATCAACGTACAATATCGAAATCTTCTTGTCTTCCATAAGCTTATCGTCTGAAATACAAATTTACGTAATAAATTTGCTGAATTAATAACAGATTAAAGAGTTTTATGTTTTCCTAGCAGAAATAATACGCGAAACTCAATAAAAACTAAAGGGATCAGTAATCCAAAACCGAAGCGTCAACACTAGAACACATCTTTTTCCTGAGTTTGGTTACATTCCTGAATTCATAGGGACAGCCTCGACTTTTGCTCGCCCCGGTTTCGGAAATCCTCTTATGTTTCTCTATCGCCTGTCTATTGATTGCTCTTCGATCAATAATATCTTATACTGAAATAACCTAAATATCATATTTTAGCATATAACATTAAGTAACAGATTTTATAACCTCTCGGTATGACAAAAATGAAAAAGCTGCTTTAAAGGCACTCTAAACACACAAAAAAAGCCATTCTACTCACGTAAAATGGCTTTTTTGAAAGTGACCCCGCTGAGGCTCGAACTCAGGACCCACAGATTAAGAGTCTGTTGCTCTACCAACTGAGCTACGAAGTCATTCGATAAACCAAATGTAAGGTTCACCGCAGAAAAAGTCAAGTGGAAAAGAATATTTTTTTGACTTTTATGACATTCAAGCGAGATTTTTGATCCTTTTGTAATAAACTAGCGAACTGTAAAAAAAGAGACCTTTAAACTATTTATTCTTCCGCTGTATATTTTCCTTTGTCCTTGGAACAGCGATCTTTCCCATAATCATCGGTCTAAATTCCATCTCTATAGGCCTATCCAATTGGATTTTGGCCCCTTTCTTGAACGGAATAACGACTGTTTTATAGCCGATCATCTGCGCACGAAGCTCTTGATCTACCCGAAACAAAGCTTGTGGTACCCATAGTTGAAAATATCCTTTTTCATCTACTTCTGTACGATAACTTCCTAAGGAAACTTCTGTTCCTATCATACTCACATCACTTCCAGCGCAAACAACTTTACCCTTTATACTTACTTTACTACTATCCCGACTTCCTTTTAATACAGGCTTATCGTTTACGGATAAATTGCTTCGGCCTTGCTGTCTTAGCTCATCATTTTTAGTTTGCACAACAACAACCTCTCCTGTCAGTTTGTTTTGTGCTTGAGCGACATGAAAACTCAATGATCCGACCAACATTAGACCTGCGGCAATACCTGTCCACCCTCCTCGCCAAATCGGATTCTTAGAAAAAGAGATCGTGGCATCCAATTCGCGCATCAACTGATCTTCATAAAATCGACCGCATAACCCTTTACTGGCTTTTTTTATTTGATCCACAATTTCCTGATCATCCATCTCTGAAAAATCAACAACGATCTTTTCACATTGGCCGCAGAAACGACCTTGCTCTTGTGGGGTCATCTTGTTCCAATCTGCAGAACAAGACTCTTTTACTTGTAATATAATATTTTCCATGTTACTCCTGTTTATATTTTGAGAAGGGATGCAGGAAAATCGTGAATTTCATAATGAAACAGCGAACAAAGTCATTAAGCACTAACAAACAGACACTTAAAAAAAAAACTTAAAATCGTCTATTGCTTTCCACAGGGTAAAGGGCGAGACCGAATGGAGTAAATCATACGCTGAAGGACTATAAATAGCAAAAAAATCGGAAGATCGTGTTCAAAAAAAATGAGGCTTCAAAAAATAGGCTGTCCAACTCTTTTGGACAGCCTATTTAAAGTAAGTAATTCTAATGCTTACTTCCTTATTTTATATTGTCAAGAATTTCCTTTATTGCTCTTTCCAATTGCGGATCTTTATTTTCCATCCGATCTCGGACCGTATTTTTCACAAGTATATCTGGGGCGACACCGGTTTGTTCGAGATCCTGACCATCAAGCGTATAACATCCCCAAGATGGCAGACGATAGTTAGAGCCATCTACTAAGCCTTTGGCTGATGTAAAAATGATCCAGCGGTAGGTCTCATTGCCGATGATTTTACCCAACTTCAATGCTTTAAAACCTGCTGCGGTCATCTCGGCATCACTTAGAGATTGCTCATTAATTAACAGAACAATCGGTTTGGCTGCTGGTGCAAAATTACTTTGTGGAGCACGTTTCCCGCCCCGATATTGCCATTGTAAGTAAGGGCGCTGCGACAAGAATCGCAAAACTTCATCGTGAACATTCCCGCCAGTATTATACCTGAGGTCTAAGATAATGCCTTGTTTGTTATTCTCATGTTCAGCCATATCGATCAGAAAGCGCTGCAACTCAGTATCCGACATATTTTTCATATGCGAATAAGCGATCTTATTGCTACTCAACTGATCCACTCGGCTTCGATTGTCTCTAATCCATTGGTCATAAAGCAAATCCCTAAAAGCGGCACTTGATACTGGACGAATATTTGTCTGGATTTCCTTGCCATGACGATTCAAGGTCAGTTGAATCTCTTCCTCAAGAGATGGCCAGGTGAAATAACTATCGCGATCGACCTGTGTATTCAATTTTGTACCATTAATGGCTACAAGAATATCGCCTTCATGAATATCCACTTCCTTTTTCGCTGCAGGTCCATTCGGAACAATATAACTGATCTTAAATGGGTCGGTAGCATCATACACCACACCGATTTCGTTCGTTACGAAACCAAAAGGTTTACGTTCTTCCTGCCCCATTGAACTGAAACCCAAATGTGACGAATTGAGTTCGCCCAACATATCATTTAAAAGGATGCGCAAATCTGTTCGATCATTGATCCCCGGAAGATATTTTTCATATTTCTTTTTGACCGCAACCCAATCGACACCATGGAAGTTACTATCGTAAAAATTTTCCTCCAGATTGGCCCATGTTTCGTAAAACATTTGATTAAACTCTTTCTCAAGATCCCGATTGAATTTAAAACTCATTGTAATTGCATCAAGCTTATTCAAATCGAGATTATATTTCTGAATTGTTCCTCGGTTCAATACAAAATACTTGCCCCCAGCTTCTAAAAATTGGCCCATTCCCCCGTCCGTGACCTTTTCAGTTTTCGCTGGAGCAAACAATTCATACACGGTACGATATGCACTATATTTCCCTTCGTGATTGGATGAATAGAACAAATAAGATTTATCTCCCTTTTGTATCACTAATGGGTCGAATTGTGTTCCAAATGCTGGGCTGACTTGCTCAATCCGGTCGCGCAATCCTTCTAAATCCAATTGAACCAAAACAGCCTTCTTTGGTTCGGTCGATGGACTTGTCCCTGGCTTATCTTTTTCGGTATCACTATTCTTTTTATCCTTAGCACCAGCTTCCTTCTTAACTGCACCAGTTTTATTTACAGTCGTATCTTTCTTTTCAGGTGTTAAAAATAACTCATCAAACTTTGCGCTACGATACGGCTGATCAAAGTTGGTCAATGCCATCCGGAAAATACTTGAGTTTTGCATACCGGTAGGGTAGGACGGTTTGGTTCTATTGCTCGCAAAATAAATGTATTTGCCATCAGGAGACCAATATGGCGCAGCCTCCGTAACACCTGTATTTGTCAAATTTGTCGTTTGCCCACTTTTCAGGTTATGCACAAAGATATCTTGTTCAAAATTGCGTATCGCTGTGAACAAAAGATAATTTCCGTCCGGAGAAAATGAAGGTGAAGAATTTTGAAAGGCCCAGATTTCATCTTTAACCACCGTCTGGCTTTTCAAACTTGTCAAATCCAATGTACGAACTTCATCACGACCACTGAGGTATACAGCTTTTGTTTTATCTCCATTTAATGCAATATCACGATTGTTGCGCAGATCTTCCGTCAATTGTTTGACCTCACCTTTACCATCTGCACTGCGAGAAAACCAGTTCTGATACCCTTGATAAGTTTGGCTGTAGAGTAGCGTTTTACTGTCTTTAAGCCATTTAACTTCCATAATACGCTCTCCTTGACTAGGCATCTGGCGAACAAACTTCCCTTCGATATCCGAGACAAACAACTCGCCACGGGATACAAATGCCATTTTCTTTCCGTCTGGAGAAACGTCGAAATTACTAATGTTACCTGAAATGTTAAACTCTTTCAGTTTTCCGAGTACCTGGTTACGGTTAAGGGCGATGCTGGGTTGTATCGTTTTCTTCCCATTGACATCGTAAATATAAAGCTGATAGCCCTTTTCAAATGCCACTTTACTACCGTCCGCAGCAACAAAGGGACGCTTGATAGATTCTGGGAAAGACGTTAATTGGATTTTCGATTTTCCCGCGATTTGATAGAGATTGTACTCACCATTACTTTCGTCGGACACATAGAATATGTTGCCTTTTTGGTCTACTGTCGACCAAAAGTCCTTACCTATATAATCCGTATATTGTTGAAAAGCTTTTGTTTTGGGATTATAAGACTTGATGTCCGGATTGAAAGCACCTTTATAGCGTTTACGATTCGCCGAACTATAGCCTTCCCAGCTGTCATTGAATAAAAGTTCGCCCGAAGGGGTCGGTACAACATTACTAATATAGTTGAATACATGTGGAAACAACCGCGTTGCCGTGCCGCCATCCAAAGCAACCTGATAGGCGCTCATTCTATTGTAACGCGATGAGGTAAAATAAAGAGATTTACTATCCCAGCTCCAGCTGTCTACCTCGTCGGAAGCATCATGGGAAGTGAGCTGACGGATGTCTCCTCCTGCAAGAGGCATCACATAGACATCCATATTACCATTTTGATTGGCCGAAAAGGCGATCCATTTTCCATCCGGGGAAATTCGTGGATTGATCTCATTTCCTTCCATTCCTGTAAGCCGCACTGCAACGCCACCCTGACTCCCTACTTTCCAAAGGTCACCTTCGTAGCTAAAAACCATTTCTTTGCCATCTGGACTCAACGTCGGGTGGGATAAAAATGTAGGCTGCTGGGCAATAACACAGGCTGTTCCAGCATAAGCTAGAACTGTACTTAAAATTAGTTTTTTTATCATGTTATCTAGGAGGCTAATAATTGTTTGCCAATACAAAGGTAGAATAGGGATTGAACAAATCCACTATGAAATGCAGAAGAATTTGAAATTTTATATTTTATGCTTTTCCAGTCTTGTTTCAGGGAATCACAGCCCTCCTTCTAGTCAGCCTACAGGTATACATTCGTTAAAGGATTAGGAGACGCTACTATTTCATCCCTAAGTATTTACAGCATTTACTCACTTAAAGTGTGACACACATAAAATAAACTGAAACAAATTCACCTCATTTAACGTTTTTATACCAAGATTGGTTATTACAAATAGTATGGCTATTGGCTAAGATTATTTTAACCGAACTCAAAAAAATCATAACATTATTTTCTTCTTGGAACACTTAAAAGAGAAGATAATTATCAATGCAATTACACATAATTATCACCAAACAAACCAACACACTGAATATAAACACATTAGCACACACAAGCCACAATACAAAAGTTCAGGTATTTTTTTAAATCATTCTATTTTTAAATGAGATACTTATCCTTAACTTTGCACCCTCAAATCAGAAACTATGGACGCAACGTTAACTCACTCAGAAGAAGATCTTTATAACAAACGAAATCGCATAAGAATTGCGGTATCCCTTTTCTTTTTTTGCCAAGGCATTGCGTTCGCCTCCTGGGCAAGCCGGATCCCTGTGATTAAAGCACATCTCAACCTAAGTGAAGGCCAATTGGGCACCATCTTATTGATGCTTCCTGTTGGACAGCTTGCCACCATGGCCTTATCGGGAAAACTAGTCACAAAATATGGCAGTGCGAAAGTATTACGTATTGTCCCCATCGCATATGCCTTAGTATTATGTTCCATTTCCTTCGCACAGAACGCATGGCAATTGGGCTGTATTTTATTTCTATTTGGCGTAACGGGCAATATGTGCAATATTTCCGTCAATACACAGGGAGTGGCAACGGAACAGATTTTCAAAAAGTCTATTATGACCTCTTTCCATGGTGCCTGGAGTATTGCAGGATTTACAGGAGCATTGGTTGGTCTATTAACGATGAACCTCGGACTGAACACTTTGTCACATTTCTTAATTATCTTATGCTTTGTCATAGGCAATACACTAATCAATCAAAGATATTTAGTACCGGGAAAATCTCCTCAAAAAGAAAAGCGAAGTTTTTTCTCCAGACCCGAAGGGAGCTTACTTCAACTCGGCATTATCGGATTTTTCAGTATGGCCACAGAGGGAGCAATGTTTGACTGGAGTGGAGTATATTTCAAAGAGATCGTGCAAGCGCCCGAAAATCTTGTTGTTGTCGGTTATGCTTCTTTTATGATCATGATGGCCACAGGCCGTTTTGTTGGAGATGCAGTCATCCGCAAATTAGGACGGAAAAGAACCCTTCAGTACAGCGGCCTATTGATGTTCGTCGGCATGATGACATCTGTTGTCTTTCCGGAATTTACCATCTGTACTTTAGCCTTTATGTTAGTTGGGATAGGTGTTGCCTGCAACGTTCCTTCAATCTACAGCATTGCTGGACAGAATAAAAATGTGTCATCTGGGGTAGCTCTGGCGATGGTTTCTAGTATTAGCTACCTGGGCTTTCTCATGGGACCTCCCTTAATTGGATATATTGCAGAAGCCTTTAGCCTACGTTACTCCTATGGTGTTTTCGCCTGCTTTGGTTTGCTAATGTTTGCTATGGTGGGGCGACTATCCTTATTTAAGGATACATCCCTTGCTTAAGACAATACATATCCTTTACTAAAAACAAAGTTTAGATTTTAACCTGAAGGAATTTCAGGCTAAATGACATGCGTTTACTTCTCAATACATAAGGCATTGCCAGCAGATAAAAACAAGCAGTTCCGGTACCCAAAATAGATCCGAACCATATATCTTCAACAAAATGCTGTCCTAAGTATACCCTAGAGTAGGCTGTCAATACCGCAAGACCAAAGGCAAGTACACCAAAAGTTCTATTCTTTGAGATAATAGCTACTGTAGCAGCCATAGCAAAGGCTGAAGTGGTATGCCCAGAGGGAAAAGAATTAAAGTGCGCGACCGGCAGCCAGGAAACGACATGGAACGTGGAATCACCCCGGAAAACAGTCGCTGGCCTGTCAACATCAAAAAGATTCTTCAATACGCAACAGATCAACCCCGAGAAAGCATACGTCCCGAGTACCGCGCGAGCGAAGTTCCATTGCTGTGTACAGCAGTAAGCGATTACAACGCCAATAACAAAAAGACCGTCTCCAAAATAGGTCTGTATTGTAAAAAAAATATCAGCCCAGAAGGCATGTCGTGTATTAATAAAATGGAATGAATCGCTCTTTGGGACAAAAAATACAACTGCTGTCACCAATAAGGTCCAAATTGCGAAACAAATAAAAAAAGCCGGATTAGCAGCACAGACCTTCCTTAATTGGCATAATAAAATTCTTCCCATTCAATTATATAACTTAAAGCCCAAAAGTAAAATGGATGTATTAGTAAATGATTAACCGAAAATAAAAATATTTTTAAAAATTTACAATTATATTACGGAAATATTTTGATAAGATCGCAAAATGCATTAGTCAATTTAAACAAAAAAAGCGATGGGAATCCATCGCTTTTTACCAGTAGCCCCGAGCAGAATCGAACTGCTATCAAATGTTTAGGAAACATCTATTCTATCCGTTGAACTACGGGGCCTTTTCAGAAGCCAAACTTAGGCTTATTTTACAAATAAGTCAATAGCAAGCCTAAAATCCTGTCATTTTTTTTCAAAATAGATTTCCTAGACGAAGAATTAATGTTTATGTGCATTGTGAGCGACTGCCATCACCAAAAAATCCGCTGCAAAAAACTGATTCAATAAAAAGTCAAACCGGAAAAATAAATGAGAATAGAGAAGGAAGAAAAAAATGTGGAGGGAGAAGGATTCGAACCTTCGAAGCCGAAGCAACGGATTTACAGTCCGTCCCATTTGACCGCTCTGGAACCCCTCCAGCATTATGCTGTTCTGAATTGAACGTCGCAAAAGTAGGTTTTGATTTGCATAACTGCAATTATTTTATGCCGTAAATTTGTAACTATCGCTGTATTAATCCATTTATTTTTACTTATTACCTACTCAACATCCCAGAGACCGTATCGATTTATCATTATTATAATAAAAACTTATTGTTATAATCCAGTCATAATAGATTTTGACAATAGTGTATTGCTAAAATCAATTCGCTTTTTGGAAAGAGTTGCTGTATCTTTGTGTCAACAAAAAAAAGAAAGATATATTATGAGTTTCACAGGTAAAAGTTTTCCAAGCATTACAGTAGATGCAATTGATTATTTAGGCGATAATTTACAAATCAACATTTTTGAAAAAGCGGTTAAAGAAGGTAAAAAAGTGCTTTTATTTTGGTACCCAAAAGATTTCACTTTCGTATGTCCTACTGAGTTACATGCTTTCCAAGAAGCTGCTGCCGAGTTTGAAAAACGCAATACGATCTTAATCGGTGCTTCATGTGATACAAATGAAGTTCACTTTGCGTGGTTAAACACGGCAAAAGATAACGGTGGTATTGAAGGTGTTGAATATCCTATCTTAGCAGATACTAACCGTAATTTATCAAGTGTATTAGGAATTTTGGACGTTCAAGAGGTTGAACACCCAGAATATGGCACTTTAGCACAAGGTTCTGCTGTAACTTACAGAGCTACTTATTTAATCGACGAAACTGGCCGCGTATTCCACGAATCTGTAAACGATATGCCTTTAGGCCGTAACGTTAAAGAATATTTACGCTTGATCGATGCTTACGCGCACGTACAGAAATTCGGTGAAGTATGTCCTGCAAACTGGGAAGAAGGTAAAGACGCCATGAACGCAGACAGAAAAGGTGTAGCTGATTATTTAGCTAATCACTAAAAATACAAGACCATAGGTCTCATCAACAGGAGCTTTTCGGTTCCTGTTGATCTCTCCAACAATCACCTTAATAATAAAATCATGTTACAAGAATTAGAAAACGATAATTTACAAGAAATTGTAAACAATAACGATATTGTTATGGTTCAGTACTCCGCGACTTGGTGCGGAAACTGCAAAATCATGAAACCAAAATTCAAAAAATTGGCGGGAGAAAATGACAGCGTGCCTTTTGTAATTGCTGATGCAGAGAAATTCCCTGAATCTCGTAAATTGGCGAATGTCAATAATCTACCAACTTTTGCTGCATTTAAAAACGGTAAATTGGTCAATCAAGTACAAACAAATAAGTTGGACGCATTAGTAGAATTATTCAATGAAACTTCCGGTAATTAAACATTTGACAGAATTCATCGAGCAAAATGATGTGGATTATGTCTTGGAAACCATCGAAACATTAGAAGCGCTGACAGAAGCTCCTTTGAAAGATGAAGAACTCGATGTTCTTGGTGAATTGATCTCCAATCTATATGGGGCTGTGGAGGTCGATAAATTGATAAAAGAAGGTAACTCCAAAAAAGATGCTTTAAACATGTTTATGAAGCGTGTTCTAGGCGCGATTGACAAATAGTCTTTACTGCAAACAGCCTAATCGTGAAACTTTCTTTTCAAGGTGTCCTTATCCGTTTTTGAGTATACGAAGCAAAGAGGCTTATGCCGACTAAAATTCCTAACGAATTGGCTATGTCCGAATTTGGTCGATCATTTTTTTTGAAGATAGAAGAGGATATATCCGAAAAAAAAATCGCTGTATTTCAGCATCTTAAACGAATAACACCCGTATATGATTAATTTTTCAAACGCTAAAATGTTAACAAAATTTAGCAATGTGGAAAACTAATTAAAGTAATCTAACAGAACTAAATATTTTCTACATATATTTACTATGTTAAAGGTTGCCACTTGGAGCGAAGCGACAAAATAACTATTCTCTAAAAATTCGTTTCAGGAAAAAATATTTTAATTGTTAAACGGAAATTCCAACATGATTGGAATTTCCGTTTTTTATTTTCTGTGGATATTTACGACAAAATCTCTTTTTCAACTTCAGTCACTGCCCACCCCTTTAACTAAGCTATTCCGCTCATTTACCTTGGATATTTATAAGCTTGATAAACGATAACAGCCTATTGCAACATCAAAGGACAAACAAACACTGTCAATAAAATTACAATAGCCTATAATCTGTTGTTGATCAAAATCTTTATCTTTAAACATGCGAAAACCTTTTCTCTCTGCTATCATCATATTGGCGGGTATCCTATCCACTTCCATTGTTAAGGCACAGCATCCACAATGGAACGCTGCTGAAATCAAACTGAATCTAGAAAAACTGAATGTACTTGGTTCGGTTCTTTATTTTGCTGCACACCCAGATGATGAAAATACGCGACTGATTGCTTGGCTTGCACAGGAAAAAAAATACAAAACAGGCTACCTATCACTAACCCGCGGCGATGGGGGACAGAACCTTATTGGAACGGAACAAGGTATCGAACTAGGGTTGATCCGAACACAGGAACTATTGGCTGCGCGAAAAATAGATAAAGGCGAGCAATTCTTTTCTTCAGCCTACGACTTTGGTTTTTCAAAAACTCCCGAAGAGACTTTCGAATTCTGGGATAAACAAAGGGTACTTAGCGAAGCCGTATGGGTTATTCGCAAATTTAGGCCTGATGTCATTATCACACGTTTTCCTCCCGACCCCAGAGGTGGACATGGCCATCATCAAGCTTCCGCTATTTTGGCTCACGAAGCCTTTAAGGCAGCAGCCGACCCGACACAATTTCCCGAACAACTTCAATTTGTACACCCTTGGAAAGCTAAACGCTTACTTTGGAATACAGCTAATTTCGGCGGTCAAAACAACACGCGCGAAGATCAGTTAAAAATAGATATCGGCGATTATAATTCTTTATTAGGGACATCCTACGGGGAAATTGCGGCACAAAGCAGATCTTCACACAAAAGCCAGGGATTTGGTTCTGCTGCCCAACGCGGCTCGTCAATCGAATATTTTGCCTATGTAGATGGTTCTCCTGCAGAGAAGACATTATTGGATGGCGTTGATACTTCATGGAAAAGAATACAAAATAGTGCAGAAATTCAATCTTTGATTGATCATATTAATCAGACTTATCAAATAGACAAACCTGAACTTGTCATTGCCGACCTTATCCAACTCCATAAAGCATTGGAACAAATTACTGACGATTACTGGAGAAATGAGAAGAAAAGAGAAGTTGAGCAACTGATTCTGGCCTGCGGAGGAATCTGGTTTGAAAGTATTGCCAAAAGCCCATCTTATGCTTTGGGAGATCAGATTAAAGTAGACCATTCCGTCATTGTTCGACGCCCAAATGTGTCCGTTGAACTCACCCAAATAAACGGTCATGACATGCACGAAACCTTAGAAACAAATAGATTGCAAAAAGACTCCGTTCTTATATATGCTAACAGTACAACACAACCCTACTGGCTGATTGAAGCACATAGTAAAGGTAAATTTAACGTAAGCGACTTTAATCTTACCGGCTACCCCGAAAACCCAAATGCTCCACAGCTATCATTTGGACTTCGGATCAACGGCGAAAACATCATTTTCCATCAACCTATACAATATAAATACACAGATCCTGTACGGGGTGAAATCTATAACCCCATTGTAATTCTCCCACAGCTATCAGCTAAAAGTTCTAGCCCTTTAGCACTTACCCAAAACGCAGCCGCAGTCAAGGTAAATCTAACTTTTCACAAAAATGGGCTGCAACAAACGGGAACATTTAATATCATATCTAATATCCCTAAAGGCTGGGAAGTTTCGCCTCCATCATTTGACCTATCTTTCGACAAAGGAGGAAGTACACTTACTAAAGAAATTACGATAAAACCAATAGACAAATCGAAATCTTCTATTGATACACTAAGCTTTCAATTAGCAAAAAAAGAACACCTGAAAGAGATAAAAACCATCGATTACCCACATATTCCGAATATTGTTTATTTCCCGGATGTAGCAATAAAAATGAGCAATATCAATCTGATCAACGAAGTAAAAAGAGTGGCATACGTTCATGGGGCAGGGGATCTAATTCCTGAGTCGCTGGCTTCCATTGGTATTAAAGTCGATGTTTTAACTAGCGAACAGGCCTTAAAAGCAGATCTCAATAGCTATGATGCCGTGATTTTGGGTGTACGAATATTCAATGTCAACAGAGAAATTGCACAATTACAAAATAGACTTCTTTCTTATGTCAACATGGGCGGGACAGTCCTAGAGCAATACAATGTAAACAACGGATTAATCTCAAAACATTTTGGACCTTTCCCTTTTAGCATCGGCAGAAACCGCGTGACCGACGAAATGGCGAAAGTACACTTCGATAAGAACGATCCAATTTTCAACTACCCAAACAAGATCAGCGACGCAGACTTCGAACATTGGATACAGGAACGTGGATTATACTTTGCGGAAGATATTGACAAAAGATACCGCACCCCAATTACAATCCAAGACCCCGGAGAACCGCTGCACAACGGTTCTTTATTGATCGCCCAATATGGAAAAGGTAAATTTGTTTATACATCACTATCTTTTTTTAGACAATTGCCCGCCGGAATTCCCGGAGCTTACAGATTATTTGTAAATTTGTTATCAAAATCAAAGTAATATAATAATGGAAAATCAGATTGACAACAACTGCACTTCGATAGATGCTGGTAAAGCAAAAGGAATTATTCTTTTAGTTGCTGTAGTGTTTGGTGCATTAATTGGATTCACTGCAAACGAGACATTTTTAAGCATCTTTGGCGGTGCCGCTGTCGGATTGATTATTGCAGCAATTTTTAATAGCGTCATTTATCCTCAGAAGCCTTCTGATAGATAAAAAATATGAATAGCTGGAAGCGCTTCTACTGGTTGGTCGTTATCTGGCTATTTGTATTTATCCTTTTTCTGTACTTTTTCACTAAACACTATTCATGAGTACAGCAGATTGGATCGTTTTATTCCTGACGCTTTTATGCATTGTCGTTTATGGCATGTATAAAAGCAGAGGCATCAAAAATATTGATGGGTATCTTCTAGGCAACCGCTCTTTGCCTTGGTATCATGTAGGTTTATCGGTAATGGCAACGCAAGCAAGCGCCATTACTTTCTTATCTGCACCCGGACTTGCCTATTCCTCCGGAATGAGTTTTGTCCAATTCTATTTTGGCCTTCCCTTAGCCATGATTGTCCTCTGTATTACATTTATCCCTATTTTCCATAAGCTAAAAGTTTTTACTGCCTACGAGTTTTTGGAAAAACGTTTTGACATAAAAACCAGAGGGCTGACTGCTATTCTGTTTCTGATACAACGAGGCATATCTACAGGTATTACAATCTTTGCTCCTGCGCTAATTATATCAACTATACTCCATATTGATCTTACCTGGACCACATTGGCGATCGGAAGTTTTGTTGTTATCTATACAACCTATGGAGGAACCAAAGCCGTATCTCATACGCAACTGCTTCAAATGAGCATTATCTTTGGTTCTTTACTCGTTGCAGGCATACTGGTCATTCATCTGCTCCCAGAGAATATTGGTCTATCAAAAGCGCTTCATATTGCAGGAAAATCTGGGAAAACCAATGCGTTGGATTTTACTTTTGACCTCAACAATAACTATACACTCTGGACAGGACTGATCGGTGGTTTTTTCCTCCAGCTTTCCTACTTTGGAACTGACCAAAGTCAGGTAGGTCGTTATTTGACGGGAGCTTCAGTCAAAGAAAGCCGCATGGGATTAATCATGAATGGACTCCTGAAAATTCCGATGCAATTTGCTATTCTACTCATTGGAGTCCTGGTATTTGCCTATTATCAATTCCATCAGCCGCCTATTTTTTTCAATCAAGTCGAAATCAAGAAGCTTAAAGAAAGTAAATATGCCCCTGATTATCAGATGCTGGAAGAAAGGCATAGCGAACTATTTAAAACACGTGAATCTGTTGTTCAGCAGCTCAATACAGCATTAGATCACAACGATAAAAAAGATATTGCCAATTATCGAACCTCGCTGGGGCAACTTAATGCCCAAATGCAGCAGGTAAAAGAAGGAACTTTAGACTTAATCAAAAAGAATAACCCAGCAGCGGAAACCAATGACAATAATTATGTATTTCTTTCTTTTGTGACAAGCGTCTTTCCAAAGGGCCTAATTGGGCTTCTCATAGCCGTCATTTTTCTCGCATCTATGGGTTCGACAGCAAGTGCCATTAACTCATTGGCTTCAACAACGACCATTGATATCTATAAAAGATTCATTAACCGTGACTCATCCGAAAAGCAGGACCTATTATGGTCTCGCTTATTTACATTGATCTGGGGTACATTTACCGTAGCTGTAGCTTTGTACGCCAACAGACTGGGCAATCTCCTCGAGGCGGTCAATATCTTGGGTTCATTATTCTATGGTACTATCCTAGGGATTTTCATCGTCGCCTTCTACATGAAGAAAATTCAAGGCAAAGCTGTTTTCTTTGCGGCAGTACTTTCCGAAATTATAGTGATCTCCATTTGGATGATGAACAAAATTCCTTTTCTCTGGCTCAATCTTATTGGCTGTGTCGCTGTTATGCTGATCGCCTATTTCCTACAGATAGGAATTAAAGAATCTCATTTTATAAAGGACAAAAAATAGTGTGCGTAAAAGAAAAAGCCTGATTGGGTTCAGGCTCAGTATTTTTTATAGATATTGTACAAGACACTTTTATCGTATATGGTCAATTCAGGTGTCGTATCGCGCACAACAAATTTTCGTTTAAAGGCAACGATAGCCGCCTTTAAATTGGATGTGTCGTAGCCAATGATTTTAAGTGCATCTATCGCATTAAAACCATCCGGAGGGGCCACAAGCTGTCCTTCATCATACCATATACCAAAACCTCGTTCTGCAAGCTTTTTCCAAGGGAAAAAAACACTTGGATCATTCTTCCGTGATGGTGCAATATCGGCATGTCCAATAAAATTATTTGTGGGAATTAAATAACGTGATTTCAAGGTATCAAGCACAGTCATCAATGAAGTAATTTGTGCCTCGGGAAAAGGTTCCCTGCCATTATTGTCCAATTCGATACCAATAGAACAGGAATTCATATCCACGATAGAACCCCACTTTGCCACACCTGCATGCCAGGAACGAACATAATCGTTCAGCATTTGTATAATCTCACCGTTCCGGCCAATAACATAATGTGAACTTACCTTGGTCCGTTGGATCTGAAATGTTTTGATCGTCTGCCCAATGCTATCCTGCGCTGTGTGATGAATGATAACAAAATTTGGTTTACGAACATCATAATGGATCGCTTCCTCCTGACGCCAATAAGCGTGGGTGCCGGATTTCTGAAGGAAAAGAATTTTTCTTTCCTCCGGTGTCAGTAAATTGGTATCTGGCTTTGCCACAACCTTCTCCTCCAACGCTACTGCCGGGGCAAAAGCTGCCACAAGCGGTTTTGAAGCCACTGGCTGAACTTTTGACTTGCAGCTCGCAAAAGACAGCAATGAACAAAGTAATATCCCCACTGACACTGATCTAAACATTATTTTGGTAAACTATAGACAATCCCCATCGCTAAAGACTGGCTTAATTGCACTCTTGAAATAACATCGGGATCATAAATCATGATGCCATTTAGGTTCACATTGATTACTCGGGTAACTTTCGCTGTTACGGTTACATCTAAACGATGTGTCGGATTGGAAAGTTTCTCGTAATCTGCAAAAAGATTATAACGTGCTTTTACGTTCAACTTATCTGTGAAATTTTTGTCTAAGTTACCCGTTAACTGGAATGCCAATGCATTTGCAAAAGACCGGTCCTCTTTTACACCAAATCGTTCGCCTGTACCTTTTCGCTGATTACTATCAGATTCCGGCTTACTCATATCGGGCAAAAGATAATAACCATATTTCTGATAAAAACCTTCTACCGAGCGAGGTTTAACGCGGTCATCTAAGATAAAAGTCTGGCGTGCTGTACCGGTACCGAAACGTAGAGAAAACTCATTACTCGGCTTATACTCAAGACCGAAAGACTCCGTTAAATAAGCTGGAGCCATAAAAGCATTTTCGATATAATCGATTGTATCTTTTCCATTAACAGGCTTATACTTGTAGCCTGCGTCAAATTGTGACTCAAATGTCACTGACGTAAACAAAGCCCAATTGGTTGACAATTTATAAGAGAGCTTATTATCCCAAAATATGCGGTCATTATTTTTCTTCGCAATATTATTGGTGTTCTTAATCTTTCCATAACGTAAATCAACTTCAGTGACAAAGTTGAAATTGTCTCTGGTATAATCCGATTTATGATTAGCATTCAATCCAACAGCAATAGAACCAACACCACCACCTTTCCAATTATCATTAAATGAAGCCTGGTTTAAATTGATCCCAAATTTCGTCCAATGTTTCCAATAATCTACCTCTAGATTTAGTTTTGGGACTACAGGACGAATCGTTTTAATATTTAGAGGTTGTTCTCTCTGTACGGAAATTACGGTATCTGGTTTCGCCCGAAGATCTTTCAGATCCTGTGCCTTTAAGCTGGTCATAGAAAGGCAAAGCATAGCTATGCCGACAAAATTGAATAACTTCATTCTGAAAACGTCTATTTTTTTGTTTACGGTACTAATTTATAATTAATTGTTGGAAAAGGCTCAATAAAATATTCCGAAGGGCGCAATTGATACCGCGAATAACAATCCTTGATATAATTCGTCAGCTCATAATCACTCGCTGCCAGAATAAAGAAATAGGAGGGTCTGAATATCCTTCTAAATCGTTCTGCTTCTTCACTGTTGAGTCCTGTAACCTTGCCAATAAGCTCTTTCGTAAATTTATAATCGATCACATTTTCTTTATAATCGTTTTCAATAGTTTTGGTCAGTCGTCGTGCTCTTTTGGCCTCCTTGCTAAATAAGCTATAGATTGAATTGATGCTTAATCCCGCGCCAGTTGGACCGACAGAAAACACATCGCCGTAACCTGAAAGGCGATACGCTTTCTCATAATCCTCTTTTGCCTTTTTCAAAATTTCTTCGGGGCTCTTACGCGCAAAAACCTGAACCTCATCTATATAAAAAGATTCACGTACCAAATGAAATAGCAACAAACCACGGTTATCCACCTGAAGAGTATCTGAAAAATAGCCTTTACATATCGCAACAATATGATCTCCTAGCTGTGCATTAAAGACAAATTCTCCCTTAATAGTATTATAATTGACCTCCCCGGTACGTAAGTTGGCCAGTTTTACATTTCCAATACGTTGTTTGGTATTTTTATCAAAAACGATACCCTCGACTTTTTTATCTTGGCAAAAAAGTTGAGAAGTAACGCCCATGAGGGCAATAAGTAGAAAAATATATCGCAATAGTATCACTTTCGTAAAACTACTATATCGCCGTACAAAAGCGAAATATTTAACATCTTTTAAAGCGTAACTATTTAGATATAACCAATAGCTGGCCTAAAGATAGCGCATCATCGCTCAGACCGTTCAAAGATTTGATCTGATCAACGGATACATTGTACAGCTTACTGAGCGAATATAACGTATCCTGAGCTTTAACCTCATGGATACGCATAGCCACAGGGCTCTTAATTTCTTCTGTTTTTACGACTGCAGGAGGTGTTTCTTGGACATTTTGTACGATCTCGACCTGAACGGTCTCTTCTCTTACAACTTTTTCACGCGGAGACTCACCGCGATCATATTGATCAAGATGGTATCTTTCAATCATTTCGATCAACAATTCAGGGTAACGTGGATTGGTAGCATACCCCGCCGCTTTCAAGCCTTTAGCCCACCCCTTATAGTCATTCTTATCCAACTTAAAGAGTGCCGCATATCGCGGTCGTAAAAGAAACTCCGAGTGATCTCGAAAAGATTGCTCGGGATTCTCATAAACACGAAAGCAATCATTAATATTATCATCGGGACGAGTCACGGATTTTCCCTTCCAAACGCCACCGCATTTAATACCGAAATGATTATTAGCCTCACGAGCTAAATAGCTATTACCATTACCTGATTCCAGTAAAGCCTGAGCAAGTTTAATACTAGCAGGAATGCCATATTTATTCATCTCTGCAACAGCAACATCTTTGTAATGAGCAATATAGTCATTACCAGCCATGGTCGGCCGTCCTACAGAAGATGATGAAGAAGTTTTTGAATTGGAGCCAGGTTTAGAGGCGGATATTGTACCTCTCCGGCTTGAGCATGATGTAATCAACATCATGAATACAAACATGCCATAAAAAAACTTCTTCATGCAATAATGTCGCGCTTATTTTTTTGTTGACGAGAATCTATTTTGCTTAGCATCATTATCAAACATATCCAAATGATATTGTCTAATAGTAGCGAGTACTTTTGCTGTCCAACCTTTACTCGTCGAGTAACCGGAACGAGCAATCGCTTTTACCCAAGCTTCGTATTTTTCACCAGGATGTTTTTCAAAAAGGCTTTGGGTAGTCTTTTTTCTTTTTACTATTCCTACAAAATCGTCATACGAGTCCATTACAGACCGATAACCTTTGTAAGCTGACCGAATAACGGTACTGTTGTTTTTTCCTTTGACACCAAAATGGTTATTCAAATTTTTTGCTACCCTGCTACCACCATTTCCGCTTTCATGCATGGCGATCGCTAAGATAACCGATGCTGGAACACCGTGTTCCTCCATCATTTCTTTTGCTATTGGACTGTACTTATCGACATATGCCGCATTACTTTGAGCTGAAACTTTTGTTAATCCAAAAGTTCCCAAAGCTAGTAACAGTACAAAGCTTTTTAATTGTTTTAAATTCATGAAGAATGTTTTAGTTCACAAATTACTTCTTGCGCAAGGCAAAAAGTCCGTCTCGAATCGGTAATATTACCTTTTCTACGCGCTTGTCCTGAGCTAAACGTGCATTCAAATCAATGATCTGCTTTGTTTGGTTGTCTGGTTTTGAATCTAACACCTTACCTTTCCATAAGACATTGTCAATCAAAATAAGTCCCCCAGACGGAACTTGATTTATTATCGTTTCGAAATAATATAAATTTCTCTTTTTGTCCGCATCGATAAATACCAAATCAAATGTTTCATCTAATGTAGGTAATATTACCGCTGCATCTCCAATATGATATCTAATTTTATCTGCAAATGCCGATTCATCAAAATACCCCTGGACGCGTTCCTGTTGCTCTGCATTGATATCGATAGTATGTAATATCCCATCTTCTTGCAGCCCTTCTGCCAGACATAATGTTGCATATCCCGTAAACGTTCCTATCTCCAAGATACGTTTCGGAGCAACCAATTTACTCAATAAAGAAAGAACTCTTCCCTGGTAGTGTCCAGATAACATATGGGGCATTGTTTCCTTCAAATATGTCTCCCGATTTACCCTTTTCAGTAACGAATTTTCCTCGTCTGTAGTATGTTCCAAATAGGACTCTAAATCGTCGGCAACAATTTCCATAACCACAAAGGTACCAAAAAACTTTTTTATGATAAAAACTTTTTTTTACAAAAACCTGAATACCAATTAAATACAATTAACCTTTTGTAAAGAGCATTTTTTGGAAATCGCGTCAGATGCGTAAAAAAGCGATATTGCCATTTTTTGATTTTTTATTTTGTTTCCAAATTTTATTAAAAAAATAGCCCACTAAAAGATGATATTTTAGTGGGCTGTTATTTATTATTAAACAACAAATATATTAAGCAAGATCAGCAGTGATCAAGCGTAAAAATTCGGATCTTGTGACATCATTTTGAAATGCTCCAGTAAATGCAGAGGTAGTGGTTACAGAATTCTGTTTCTGCACACCACGCATCGCCATGCACATGTGTTTACATTCCATGACCACAGCTACTCCACGAGCACCCAAAGTTTCTTGAATACAATCTCTGATCTCATTGGTAAGACGTTCCTGAACCTGCAGACGACGCGCAAAAATATCAACGACACGTGGTATTTTGCTTAAACCTACAATATGACCATTGGGAATATATGCGATATGTGCTTTACCAAAGAAAGGTAACATATGGTGCTCACAAAGAGAATATACTTCAATATCCTTAACGACGACCATTTGACTATAGTCCTCCTCAAACATAGCCCCTCGCAATACCTCAGCAGCATCGATATCATACCCATGTGTCAAAAATTGCAATGCCTTTGCAACACGTTCTGGCGTTTTCACCAAACCTTCCCGTTTTGGGTCTTCCCCCAGACACTCCAATATATCTGTATAATGAGCAGCGATGCGATCTACCTTTTCAGTATTGTATTTGTCGATCTTAATATATCCATCCAACTCTTCGTTGTCAAATGAGTTTTGACTCATAGTTTCTACTATTTAAATGTATTAAAGATTAATCGCCAAAATATTCGACGTAATTATTTTCTGTTTCATGCAAACGAACACTATGCAAGACCACTCCTTGTTCATCAAACAGCGGTTTTAAGATCTTGAATATTTCGATTGCGATATTTTCCGTAGAAGCCATGACGCCTTTCATAAAATCAACATCTAAATTGAAATTACGGTGATCGACTTTGTCAATGATACTACGATTGATTATTTCTTTCATGATCTTTAAATCGATCAAAAAGCCAGTCTCCGGATTGACCTTTCCTTTAACTGTTACATAAAGATCATAATTGTGTCCATGCCAATTTGGGTTGGAACAGAGACCAAATACCTGCTCATTCTGCTCTTTACTCCAATCTTCACGATAGAGTTTGTGCGCGGCACAAAAACGTTCACGACGAGTTATAAATACCATAATGATACAAAGATAAGGCTTTAGCTGCAATTTTAACATTTCCTTTTAACGAATGCCGTCAGAATATAGTAATATAATTAATGCGACGGCCTTTTGTTATTAAACTAGGATAGAATTTCCTTATTCTTAGCCGCAACGAGATTTAGAGAATGAATTTGCTATAAGATTTTGTAGCGAAAGATTGGATGCACCTTGTTGAGAAATCCGTACCAGATAATGCAGTCATCTTAGTATTATTTTCTTTAACTTTTAGATAGGGTTTACTTAGGGTTAGTTTAGGGTTTAGTTAGGGTTTGTTTAGGTTAAACCTAAATTATACCTAACTAAACTCTAAACTAAGAGTATATAAAAGCTAAGCTAATATTTAAGAAGGTGATAGCTATTTATGACGTCTAAGAGGACAAAAAAGGTACAGTTCGGACGCTATGATTGAAGAGGGTATCGTTAGCAAAAAATCAGTTAACTTTATTATTATAATCAAGCTCAGATTTTTAAGCAGGACTAATTGCAGGCAGTATATTTTTATTCTAAAAAGAGGTTTGCGTGCAAGATAATTTGTAATTTTCCTTCAAAAACGAGCTCGTCATGCAAATATTAGTTATTGCGGCTACTTCATTTGAATTGCAGCCTTTTCTGGAAGTGGCGTCAAATTACGGTCAATGCGATACCTTAGTCACGGGTGTAGGCATGGTCGCCACAGCCTTTGAACTAGGAAGAGTGCTGCACGAAAAAAAATACGATCTCCTCATTAATATAGGGATCGGGGGATGTTTGGATCGTCATTTTGAAATAGGCTCGGTTGTTCAGGTCGTTTCGGAATCATTTGTTGAACTAGGCGCGGAAGACGGTCATAATTTTATTCCAATAGATCAATTGGGCTACGGAAAATCTAAATTTACCTCGTGTTTACTGAATGACAAGGAGCTTAGGCTTCCTTTTCTAAAACAGGGGGAAGGAATTACCGTAAACAAAGTCCATGGTAGCACAGAAAGTATCGAAAAAATTCAAAAACTGCATCCCGATAGCCTTGTTGAAAGTATGGAGGGAGCTGCTGTTTTCTATGCTGCCGACAAAATGACAGTTCCAGTGATCGAGATTCGTGGTATTTCGAATTACGTGGAGAAAAGGAACCGTGCCACGTGGAACATTCCATTAGCGATAATGAATAGTAATAAGGCACTTATAAAAACATTGGAATATCTGAACAACTTATATTCAAAAATTTAATACAAAAGTCATTTACTTATTAAAAAATGACATAAAACTATAGAATTAGCGAGTTCAAATCTTCAAAATATCAATTTTAAATAGTAGATTTGTAATCTAAAAATTGACACTATTTTACAACTGATGAGAGAAATACAATTCAGAGAAGCACTTCGTGAAGCAATGAACGAAGAAATGCGTAAAGACGACAAAATATTTTTATTAGGAGAAGAAGTTGCGGAGTATAACGGAGCTTACAAAGTAAGCCAGGGTATGCTTGATGAATTCGGTGCAAAGCGTATCATTGATACACCTATTGCTGAACTTGGTTTTGCTGGTATTGCTGTTGGTGCTGCAATGAATGGTTTGAAGCCAATTGTTGAATTCATGACATTCAACTTCTCACTTGTTGCAATTGACCAAGTAATCAATGCGGCAGCTAAAATTCACTCCATGAGTGGTGGACAGTTCTCAATTCCAATGGTCTTCCGTGGTCCTACAGGAAATGCGGGTCAGCTTGCAGCACAACACTCTCAAAACTTTGAGAACTGGTTTGCAAATACACCAGGTTTAAAAGTTGTGGTTCCTTCAAACCCATATGAAGCTAAAGGTTTATTGAAATCAGCTATTATCGATCCAGATCCTGTTATCTTCATGGAATCTGAGGTAATGTATGGTGATAAAGGGCAAGTTCCTGAAGAAGAATATTACTTGGAAATCGGAAAAGCTAATATTATCCAAGAAGGTACAGATGTAACTGTTGTATCTTTTGGTAAAATGCTTCCTCGCGTTGTCATTCCTGCAGTTGAAGAATTGAAAAAAGAAGGTATCAGCGTTGAATTAATTGACTTGCGTTCGGTACGTCCTATCGATTACCCTACAATCATCGCGTCTGTTAAGAAAACAAACCGTTTGGTAATCGTGGAAGAGGCATGGCCATTGGCGTCTATTTCTACGGATTTAGCATTCAATGTACAACGTAACGCATTTGATTATTTAGATGCCCCTGTAATCCGCGTAAATTGTGCAGATGTACCACTTCCTTATGCTCCAACATTAATCGAAGCCGCTTTACCTAGCGTTGAGAAAGTTGTTAAAGCCGTGAAAGAAGTATCTTATATCAAGAAGTAATATAAATTACATTCTTAAAAAATTAAAATCCCTTTTACTGAGTAAAAGGGATTTTTTTTATATTTAAGCTGGCCGATTGTTGCTTATTAAAAAAATTAAAATTCCATATATGAAAAAATTAAGAATTGCCTCTTTGATGGCTGTATTTGCATTTCTAGTGATATCTGCTTCCGCACAAAAGAAATACACACTACGTGTAAATCCTGATTCAGGGAAAAAAATATCGCAAAACCTTGTGATGACCATGGATATTGACGCTGCTGGCCAAAAAATGGTTACAGACCTTAATATGGGATTTGATATCACCAATACAACGAAAAAAGACAACATTTTCGCGTTTGACCTTAAATATACCGGAATCAACATGAAAATGAATATGGCAGGAATGGATATGACATACGACTCTAAAAACCCCGAGGCTAATGAATTTTCCAAACAGATGCACGCTACTTTAGGCAAGCTACTCGAAAATAGCATTAGCTTTAATGTTGATCAACTTGGCAAATCTTCGGATATCAAGTTACCTGAGGGTATTAACATGCCGTTTGATAAAAGTATGTTCGAAAATATAAGTACCGTATTACCTGAACAGCCAATTAAAATAGGTGATTCTTGGACATCCAAAACTGAATCAGATGACTCAGGCATTTCGGTGGAAAGCAAAATGACTTTAGTAGAAGCAAATGAGCTCGGCTATAAAGTAAATGTTGAAGGAAAAATGTTCGGCCCAGATACAAATCAGGTAGGCAACGTGCAAGGTTTCTATATTTTGGATAAAAAGACCTGTCTTACCAAAATGACAGAAATGACCAGTGATGTAGATATGCCTGAAGCAAAAATAAAAACTACATTAAAAAGCCAATAAACCAATAGAAATAAAAACAAAATAGGGGCTTTTTAGCCCCTATTTTGTTTTTTATATGCATTAAATTATGCGTTGATCTCTTCTTTGTATTGATCAGCAGATAACAGAGCATCTACATCAGCAGCATTGTTCAATTTAATACGAACAATCCAACCTTCACCGTAAGGATCAGAATTGACCAATTCAGGAGATGCATCAATCGCTTCATTAACCGATAAAATTGTAGCTGATACAGGTAAAAACAAATCAGAAACTGTTTTTACGGCTTCAATTGTACCGAAAACTTCATTAGCGGCTACTTCCTCACCTACAGTGTTTATGTCAACAAAAACGATGTCACCCAATTCACGTTGAGCGAAATCGGTAATCCCTACAACTGCTTCATCACCTTCAACACGAATCCATTCGTGATCTTTGGTGTATTTCAATTCTGCTGGAAAATTCATTGTATTTAATTTTTTGATTTTTAATGCCGTGAAGTTACAAAATATCTTTAATTGTCAAAAATGATATTCATCATAACATTTTTGTGTTTATTTTTAAGCTATGAATCCTCAAATCGAAAGACTTTACCAAATTTCACAAAAGAAAGAACGTCGCATCATTGGCCTTATGTCCGGAACTTCTCTAGATGGTCTCGATATCGCAATATGCCGCATAGAAAATGCAGGTAAGACAACAAAAATACAGTTAGAGCATTTCACTACAATGGATTATGAGGATGATTTCAGAGCACGAGTCCGTGAAGTTTTTGCAAAACGAAATATCGACCAACAATTATTTTCGGGACTGAATGCTTATATTGGAGTCACGCATGCCAAATTAATCAATAAAGCATTACAACAATGGAATATATCAAGCAACGAGATTGATTGTATAGCCAGCCATGGACAAACCGTCTACCATGCTCCTCAATCGTTGACCAAAGATCTCAACTGGCCCAACAGCACTTTACAAATTGGAGATGGAGATCATACCGCGGTAGATACAGGTATCATAACCCTATCTGACTTTAGGCAGAAACATATTGCCGCAGGAGGAGAAGGGGCACCTTTGGCTGCTTACGGAGACTTCCTGCTTTTCTCACACCCCACAGAAAATCGCTTCTTGCTGAATATTGGTGGTATTTCCAATTTCACATTTATCCCAAGCCATCAAACAAAATTAAAGGCATATGCAACAGATCTCGGTCCAGGCAATACAATGATGAACCAATACATGAAGGCTAATTTTAATCAGGAGATGGATAGAGATGCCTATATGGCCAAAAAGGGACAAGTAAATGATGCGCTATTGAATCAATTATTAACAGAAGAATTTCTAACACTGCCCTTTCCAAAAACCACCGGGCCAGAACTATTTAATTTGACCTATCTTGAAAAGGCGCAAGATAATACGAATACAACCGATCTATCCCATAAAGATGTCATGGCAACCCTGAATCGCTTTGCTGCTCAAGCAATGGTTAATGGAATTCGCAGACAGACTGAAGGTCTAACCGATGTCGCCGTATATATCAGCGGCGGAGGTCTACACAACCCTTTGCTGTTTGATTACATCAAAACAAGTTTACCGACAATTAAGGTACAAAGTTTTGCAACATTAGGTATAGATCCAGACGCCAAAGAGGCCGTCCTCTTTGCTTTGTTAGCAAATGAAACTTTGGTAGGCAACAAATCCAATGTAGCGCAAATTAAAGATTCGCCCGCTATCTGTATGGGCAAAATCAGCTTACCCGAATAATTATTCTGTATCGATGGCTTCTTGTAAAAATTCCTTAAAAGGAAGCATAGTTTTATAGGAAGTCACGATATTATCCAGTGCATTTTTCGCCGATAACTCCTTTATTGTTAAAGCCCTATCCAACACAAAACTCTTCAATTTGATCAAGTCAATAAACGGATTATCCTCACTATAACCTGCAGGCGCACGCTTCAGTAAATCTTCTTTGAAAAGTGCAATATTACTGCCTGTCAATACCGTTTTTAAAATTTCATCCAATTTATTACCACTGTAATCAATTTCTTGTCTTATTGCCTCTAAATGTTGCTTTTCTGGACGCCAATATCCACAGGCAATAAATGAATTTTCTGCTCCAATATGAATATAGTACTCTGGTCCCTGCAACTTTCTTCCATCAACTGAAATTCCTGCCCCAAACCAACTTTTATAAGGTGTTTTATCATTTGAAAAGCGTGTATCACGATAAATACGAAACAAACATTTACTAGCCTGTATGGAGGTATTAATTTTAGGGTCAAACTCACTCAATGCCGCAATTAAATCCGTTAAAAAACTTCTCACATCAGCCAATGCAGCTTCATATTTCCCTCTGTTATCGGCAAACCATTCCCTAGAATTATTAGCTTTCAATTCCGTTAAAAAATCAAATGTAGATTTTTGAATGTGACTCATAATACAATCAATTGATTAAAATTAAGAAAACATAGACCATTGGTGCCGCTAATAACAACCCATCAAATCTATCTAAAAAACCACCATGTCCAGGCAATATATTTCCGGAATCCTTGACATGTAAGCTCCGTTTCAACATAGACTCTACCAAATCCCCCAATGTTCCTACAATACTGATAATTGCTGCAATACTGATCCATTGCCAAAGCGGAAGATAACCGAAATATTTTTCCAGATTTATAGCTGCAACAATAGCCAAAATCAAGCCACCAAAAAAACCTTCCCATGTTTTCTTTGGCGATATTCGTTCGAATAGTTTACGCTTTCCGAAGCTTCGTCCAGCCAGATATGCCCCAGTATCATTTGTCCACAATAAAATCAAGAAGCCCAAAGGCAGGACATAATTAAAATTTCCTTGGATAAAACCTAATTTGGAAAATAGGAAAAAAGGTAGGGTAACATAGGCTATTCCCAAAAAAGTATAGGCAATATCATTAAAAGGAAAAGCTCTCTTCTGAAAAAGTGAAATAATATAAGTCGCACTTATAAACGGAATAATCAGTGCTAAAAATTTTACCGCAAGCAGATCCATCGAAATTAAGGATCCCAAAACAAACAGTACCAAGGCCAGGGCGATACCAATCACTTTATTTGGAGCGCGTTCTTCGGATGAAACTATTCCATAGAATTCATAAAGACACCAGGTACTTAGTAATGTAAAAAATACGGAATATACATAAGCGCCCAAAAGAGTGGAAGCGATCATAACAGCGACAAAGATAACTCCGGTTATTGCTCTAGTTTTCATGTCTTAAAGTCCCCTTTCCGCTTCCTCAATCAATCTTTCGGCTAGGTCAGTAGATCCTTCACTGACGTAGAGTTCAATTTTCCCAAATAAATAGGAAGAATCTTGTTTATTTAACGCGACAGCCGGAACACCATTCTCCTCCAGCATTTGTTTGACTATCTCGGCCTGAATAGCATTCGTATATGTTTTAATTTTTTTCCAATCGTTCTCCATTGTTTTCTTTTTGCGTTGATCGATAAAATAAGAATACAAAAATAACAGTAAAAATGAAGCCTACAAGATATATCCACCAAGATTGTAACTCAAACGAATTGAGTTCATCGTAATTTTTTCCTTGTCTTGCATAATAGAATGACATCACTGTAGCTCCAGCATTATTCACAAAATGCCCAAAGATGGGTAGCAGGATATTTTTACTCCATAAATAAAGGTAGCCAAAAAATGCCCCTAACAGCATACGGGGGATAAATCCAAAAAATTGCAAATGTATTGCGCTAAAAATTATCGCGACAATCCATATAATAAGATGTGGGTTTCCCAGCCATCTCCCAACGATATTCTGCAAAACACCACGAAACAGTAACTCTTCTCCTATAGCAGGAATCAATGCCAGTACAATTATGTTGAACAGAAAACCAACAATATTTGATTCCATGATAATACCGCGAACCAGATCCCCCGAATCTTTCTCACTTTGCTCCATCCAACGTTGTACAGATTGCATATTATCGGGTAACTGTAATGATTCATTCCAGTGGCCGATCAGACTCATCAAAGGCATAAAAGCGAGCATAGCAAAAAAAACATAGGCAAACTGCGCCATGTTAGGTCTATAGCTGCATTGGAAATATTTAATTCCATAGCCTTCATACATATTCATCAAATAGGCTGGAATTACAAAAGAACCTAAACTACTCATTAACAACAATAACCGCATCTCATTGGCAGAACCATTCATAATGACCCCTATAGAAAACACCTGTCCAGTCATCTTATAATAAAAGAACAGCAGGATAATATAGAAAACTTGTGATACAAACGTAAAACCAATGATCATTAAGATCAAACGTAACAAAGATTGAAAGGGGGAAGTAGTCTGTTCGGGAAGCATAGTTATTAAATATCAGTTAAAGATAACAATAAAAGCAAGATTTATTGGAGTCGTAGCACGCAATCAAATTTTATCGCTTCGTTTTTACCAGCATAGTGACAACTAGCGATATGATCCAATTACCGTAAAAACTCCACTGGATGTGCTCGATCATCTCGGATATGGATACGTTTACTACAGAATATGATCAAAAAAAGGGCTTGGGAAAAATCCAAAGCCCTTTTATATGTAGGCTTTCCTAATTCACCCGAATAGGATCGGCCGGTTTTTGTAGATTTTTATACGGATATGTTTTCATTTCTTCTAACAATATTTTCACCGTTCTTTCAAGCTGTGGATCTCGGCCTTCCAAAAGATCTTTAGGCAATTGTTCGATAAATACATCAGGAGCGACCCCTTCATTTTCGATAATCCAATTTCCTTTTAGGTCATAGACACCGAAGTTTGGTGAAGTAATACGACCTCCATCCAACAATGGAGGATAGCCACTGATACCAACTAAGATTCCCATTGTTGTACGACCTACCAATTTGCCTAGTCCTTTAAAACGGAACATATAAGGCATCATATCTCCACCGGATCCAGCATTTTCATTAATAATCATAGCTTTCGGCCCATAAATGCCATTGCCAGGTGTCGTAAATCCTTTACCATCACGAATTCCCCAACCAGAAATCAATTCGCGGGATAGGAGATCAATTACATAATCAGCAACCCAACCACCACCATTATTTCTTTCATCCATTAGAAGGGCCTTTTTATCCATCTGAGCGAAATAATAACGATTGAAATAGGTGTATCCTTCAGGACCTGTATTCGGCATGTACACGTAGGCTATTTGACCATTACTCAATTCGTTTACTTTTTTACGGTTACGTTCGACCCACTCCATGCTCCGCAAACTCATTTCATCACTAAATGAAATAGGTTTAACGATCACTTCACGCGCTCCGACCAACGAAGGTTTTGAATTGATCTTTAAAGTCACTTGTTTGCCAACTGTATTGTCAAATAAGCTATAAATATCTTTAGCCTCTGTCAATTCTGTACCATTAACTGCAACAATATAGTCTCCTTCTTTTATGTTTAATCCCGGTTCAGCCAATGGGGCTTTGAACGATGGATTCCATTCAAGACGCGTAAACAATTTCGCGATCTGATAATAACCATTCTTTAGCGTATAATCTGCTCCCAACACACCAACTGAAACTGATGGCGTAGAAGGTTGATCTCCTGGATAGATATAATTGTGTCCCACGACCATTTCGCCCATCATTTCGTTCAATAAATAACCAAGATCAGAACGATGGTTTACAAAAGGTAAGAATTTTTCATATTTGGTTTTCATTGCTTTCCAGTCTGCACCATGCATATTTTCTACATAGAAATAGTCTTTTTGCATTGACCAAACTTCGTTGAATACCTGTTTCCATTCGGCTGCGGGATCCACCAATTGCTGAATTCCACCTAGCTTAACTTCGCCAGCAGTAGGAGAGGCTACTTTTTGCCCAGCTGTTACAATATTGAACCCATTTCCCGTTTGATATAACATTTTTTTACCATCGGCACTAATAACAAAACTACGTGCATTCTCCACTAAGGTCTTATTTTCAAGATCCTTAAAATCATATGCACCGATTGTTCCACCACGTTGATAAGTCAATTGATTCGGGACCAAACCATTTAAATTCCAGTAAGGACCGGCTGGCAAAGGGAGAGCAACAATTCGATTCTCTATACGATCAAAGTCTACCTGAATAGATTTATCAACCGGCTTGCTTGCAACTGACTCTTCCTTCTTATCCTTTTTAGGAGCCTTTTTATCATTCTCTTTTACACGTTCCTTTTTACTATTTTCTCCCTCTTCTTTTTTATCAACTTTATCTTCGCGGATTTGCTCATCATCACTATCGTTTTTAAAGAATGATGGTGTTTTGCTCGACAGAATAAAAGCATAAACGGCATAATCTACGTTCCGCTGTACAGCAGACATATGTAAACCAGAATTTGTCAGCCCTGTATTTGTACTCGCCGTGAAAAATAAATATTTACCATCTTGCGAAAATGCAGTACTGCGGGCAGAGCTCATACCATCCGTAATTTGCTGAGTTTTCTTTGTATCTAAGTTATACATGAACACAGCAGGTGCACCGTTTTCCAATGTACGTATAAAGGATATCCATTTTGAATCTGGAGACCAACTTGGTTGGAAATGATTGGATACACGGCCGGTCTGACCACTTAATTTGTCATCGGCGACTTTAACAACAGTCTTGGAAGCAATATCAATATAGTACAGATTAAGATGCGCATCATTGTAAAAAAGCTTCTTTGAATCTGGCGACCAAGTCGGTTCAAAATAGAAATTAGTTTCCCCCAAATTAAAGTATAAGGGCTGATCTTTTCCGAATTGATCCATCAGTACCAACTGATAGGATCCATTTTTATCTGAGATATATGAAACCCATTTACCATTAGGAGACCAATCTGGAAAACGCTCATGAGAGCCTGGTGAATTTGACAGATTTCGGGCTTCTCCTTTTTCCTTTGGTACGGTAAAGATCTCCCCACGTGCTTCAAATAACGCTCGCTGACCTGTAGGAGACAATGTAGCATAACGTATATCGTCCTTGATATCTTTATAATAAGGTCTTTTATACATGACATCTGTATGCACAGTGATGTGCAAAGGAGTAATTTTATTTCCGTTTAGATTCAGTGTATTCAATACTCCAGCATATTCAAAAATCAAATCAGTCCCATTCCCATTCAGCGAACGCACATCATAATCTTTGAAATCTGTTAGTTTTTCAACCTTTTTAGTTTTGGTATCGTAGCTAAAAATATTGACAATTTTATCGCGGTCAGATAGGAAATAAACCTTCGTTCCCAACCATAATGGCTTAACATCATTACTTTTAACATTCGGAATAGTCTCGATTTCTTTTGTTTTCGTATCGAAGATCCAAATAGTCGGCATACCGCCACCACGATAACGTTTAAAGGCTACACGGTCTCTTTCGGTAGGGTCAGTATTCTTGATATAGGCCCAATAACGACCATCTGCAGAAGGACTGCCCTGCGTGGCTTCAGGCATCATCAGTGCCTTGTCCATTCCCGACATTTGTATATTGGAACTATATAATCGCGGACTTAAAGCATAGGTAAAATCACGGGATGTCGTATAATATACTTCATCATTGTTAAGCCATCCACGTAACACATCCGAAGATGGATGATAAGTTATACGTTTTGGTTCACCTCCTGCTACAGGAATTACATAGACATCCGTATTTCCGTCATAATTTCCCGTAAATGCAACGTTCTTACCATCCGGAGAAAACATCGGGTTTTGCTCTACTCCTGGATTTGTCGTAAGACGTCTTGGATTCGCTCCGTTTTTGTCGGCAATCCAGATATCTCCACCATAAACAAAAGCGATATTAGCAGCGCTTATACTTGGATTTCGAAGTAATAGGGTTTCTTGCGCTTTTGTCTGCAGAAAGGTTGTTCCGAGCAAAAAGGCTGCAATTAACTTGAAATGAATTTTATTCATAAACGTTTAAAGGTTAAAATTACCACTCACAAAACTACAGATTTGTGAACTGGACCTAGTTAGTATATCAACAAAGTTGCATAAAAAAAATCACAAAAAAAAGCCCCGCTTTCGAGCGGGGCTTTCATTTATCTATTGATTATTAGAAACCGTATTCTTGTTCGATTTCCAATACAATGCCTTCGTCGACTAAAACACGTCCACAATGTTCACAAATAATGATTTTCTTACGCTGACGGATCTCCGATTGCATTTGCGCAGGAATTTTATTGTGACATCCTGAACAACTATCGCGATCAATCGAAACAACAGCAAGACCATTTTTGAACGAGTTACGCAGACGGTAATATACCTTTACCAAACGTTCTTCGATATTCGCTTCAGCTTCAGCAGCCTTTGCCAATAACGCATCTTCTTCCTTTTGTGTTTCAGAAGTAATTGTTTCTAATTCCTTCTTTTTACCCTCCAGTTCGCTTTTGCTATAATCAAGATTTCCTACAGTAGCTTCGTAGTTTTCGGTTTTGTTGCGAATCTCGAATTCTGCTTCTTTGATTCTTTTTTCACAAACCTGAATTTCAAGACCTTGGATTTCGATTTCTTTCGAAATAGCGTCGTATTCACGATTATTTTTTACCTCATTTAACTGCGACTCATATTTCTTGATAGCAGCTTGGGCATCCTTAATCATGTTTTTACGCTTAACGATCGAATCTTCTAAATCGTCTAAGTCTATTCTGATCTTCTCAATACGAGTTTCTAAACCCGCAATCTCATCTTCAAGATCTGCAACTTCCATAGGCAATTCACCACGAACCTGGCGAATCTTGTCTATTTTAGTATGTATGGCTTGCAAAAGCCATAATGCTTTCAATTTTTGTTCTACGGTTTGTTCCATCAACTGTAGTATTTTATAGGATTTGTATCTATTTCTGTTGTTAAGGTTGCAAAGTTAGGAAATTTTTTCGTAATAATGTCGTACAATAATTCTTGCGTAAATTGTTCGCTCTCAAAATGTCCCGTATCAGCGATAACGATTTCTCCTTCTGCGTCAAAAAATTCATGGTATTTGTAATCAGCTGTCACAAAAAAATCAGCACCTGAACGTTTGGCTGCCCCCAGTAAAAATCCACCAGAGCCACCACAAACAGCTACTCGACCAACTTTTTTACCTAATAGTGCTGTGTGACGGATGACATTCAGTCCAAGTTTTTCTTTAAGATAAGCTAAAAAATCCAGTTCATCCATAGGTTCCACTAAATTTCCGATCATTCCAGCTCCAATTTCGCTCGCTGTATTCGCGATATCAAACAAATCATAAGCTACTTCCTCATACGGGTGAGCTTCATAGAGTGCTAAAAGCAACTTCCGTTCGATGGTTTTCGGATAAATCACTTCTATTCGAGTTTCTTCAACACGTTCTTGAATGCCAATCTCTCCAATTGCAGGATCAGCACCAACCAACGGTCTAAAACTACCATAACCCGCCGTATTAAAGCTACATTGATCATAATGATTTCCAACTTTTCCGGCTCCGGCATCGAATAGGGCCTGTCGAACATCTTCAACGTGGCTTCTCGGAACGAAAACAACCATTTTCCGTAAAATATTTGTTTTCGACTCCAATATTGCCTGATTCTCCAGACCTAACTTATCCGCAATCTTTGTATTCACGCCACCTGTGACATTATCCAAGTTCGTATGAATCGCATACAATGCTATTTTATGTTCAATTGCCTTAATAACCGTACGCTCCACATAATTCTTTCCATTGAATTTCTTCAATCCTTTAAATACAATAGGATGATGTGAAATAATTAAATTACAGCCTTTATCAATGGCTTCTTGTACGACAGCCTCCGTACAATCCAATGAAATGAGCACCTTTGTAACCTCCTTATTTGCATCTCCCACAATAAGTCCAGCATTATCATAAGATTCTTGTAAATCTAAAGGAGCAAGCAGCTCCAAATAGTCAATGACATCCTTAATTCTCATGGTCTACAATTACCTCCTTTTCTCTAAATTTATTATGTTCTTCTAAAATTCTTTTGTTCGCATTAATTTCAAACCAATAATTAGCTAATGTCACAAAATGCATAACGATTAACACGCCTGAAATAGATAATGGTAATGGAATATTTGTTGCTAAATAAATCCAAGCATATAATGATCCCTTTCTAAAGGTAGGATTCTCCTCAACAGCAATTTTTCGGTCAAAGAATTCGTTGATCAAAGAATCCCGCAAACGTGTAGCGACCTGAAAATTCCAATAAATATTCACCAAAGGGATCGCGACCAACCAGGACTGGTTAGGAGTCATTAATCTATTTTCACTGGCAACCAATTTTAAAGTTTTCCGGATCGTATTTGCAAACAAAAGCCATACGATAATACGGATAGCTACAATAGCCAAGGCTGTATAAATTACCTCAGGCTTACTCAATTCTTTTACTAGTTCCTCTTGCGTCATTGAAATATCTATTGCTTATTTATTTTCCCGTTCTAACAAATCTACTAATTCTTTCAGCTTTTTTATTTGCGGATTATGATCTCCAGTAAATTCGATTGTTTTAAAACCAAGATTTTTTGCCTTTTTATAAAAAGGATAAAAATCATCCTTCTCCAACGCGGTACCATCTTCATAAGTCAAGATGTAGGTAGTTGGAATTTTATTTCGCTTCGGATTTATCAAATGGATCTTGTCCGTCATTGTTTTTAAAGGGTGGGGGACATCTCTAGGAAACTTCGTACCATCCTTTACCCAAAATGGAAGAATGTAGCCATCCTTTTCAAATTTCAAGAGTCCATTATCCGTATCCGGTTTCCGCATCAAATTCATTACTGATTGCTGATCTTCAGGAAGAATGGCATCCAAATAAACCAATTTTCTGATGCGATCTGGAAGACTGTCTGCGACAGCCGTTATAACCATACCGCCATAACTATGTCCAACCAATATAATATCATGAAGATCCTCAAACAAAATTGTATTCACAACATCATTTACATGAGTCTGCAATCCAATAGAAGTATCTGCTAAATGATAACGCTCCCCCAAACCAGTTAGTGTGGGACGGTAAATTTTGTTTCCTTTCTTCTCTAATTCGCTAGCCGTATTTTTAAATTGCCAGGCACCGCCCCATGCTCCATGAACTATTACATAAGTAGAAGACTGTGCATAAACACTTTTACCTAAAATAGATAATGAAAAACAAAACATTAAATACAATAATCTACAGTAATTCATATAGTTATATTTCTGATTAAATTTATTACAATTTATCTTTGCAGCACAGCTATTTTTTTTATCATTCGTCATCTCACATCCAATTGAAGTAAAAAAAACAAAATGTAACCACTTACTCACTTTGTTTACATGGATTAAAATCAACTTGTAGCCACTTTTCAGAAGTTATTGCTCATTATAAATTAAATAGGGTAGGGGAGAACCTTCAAAAAAATCAAACAAATAAAAGAAATATAGTAGGCCTTTTATGAAAATCATCCTTTCGTTTTCGCCATTCAGCAATAGTGAAACTTTGGATGGATTCATCTGGAGCTGTTACATTGGATGCTACGCAAAGTAAAGTCGAAGGTTTACAGGTTTTCAGCAGATCTGCCAAAAGCTGATTATTCCTAAAGGGAGTTTCAATAAAAATCTGAGTTTGTTTTTCACGCCCGGACTGCAGCTCGAGATTCTTAATTTCTCTGGCTCGTTCTATTTTATCAATCGGCAGATAACCATGAAAAGCAAATTTCTGACCACTGAAACCCGAAGCCATCAGAGCCAGTAGAATAGAACTAGGGCCAACAAGCGGAACAACTTTAATTCCGAGCTGATGTGCACGCGCAACAATTGAAGCTCCAGGATCAGCGACACCAGGGCATCCTGCTTCCGACATCAAACCAACATTCTTACCATGCGTCAGGCCATCAAAAAAAACATTAATATCTCCTTTATCCCGCGCATGTTTTCCATAATCATGAATTTTGAGTTCGCTCTGCGGAATCTTTAAACCCGCAAGTTTTAGAAATTTACGTGCTGTCTTTTCATTTTCCACAATATACTCGTCCAATGAATTTATCGTTTCCACCAAATAAGGAGTAAACGACTGAAAGGCTGCATCATCACTCAATGGAACAGGAATTAAATATAATATACCATTTGCCATAATACAAACGTACTAATTAAGCTCCATTTGGCTATACTAATTTTAAACTTAGCATTATTTAACTTTTTAAAATGATTATAATTTCGAATTTTAAACTCATTATTAGTATTTTAGCATAAATATTTATTGCAACAATAAACATCATTCAAATGATCACACAAATTACAGAAGGCGTAAAAATCTCGGTTGAAACCATCTATCAATCTGAGTATTCGAATCCGGACCGTGAACATTTTATGTTTGCTTATCATATCAGCATAGAAAATCTCAGCGATTACACGGTTCAACTCATAAGCCGCTATTGGAAAATTTTTGATGCAAAAGGAGACTATAGAGAAGTATCAGGAGATGGCGTAGTGGGCGAACAACCCATTATTGAACCTGGACAGACCCATCAATATACTTCAGGTTGCAATCTTAATAGCGAATTCGGATTCATGGAAGGATATTATAATATGATCCGAACACTAGACAACAGCAGCTTTCAAGTTGAAATACCTCGTTTCAATCTGATCGCAGATTACGCGTTGAATTAATTTTATCAAGGCAGTATCATTATTGCCAATTAATCATACAACGAAGCTTTTTTCGCATCGAATAAGAAACTATTTCTTTATTTTTGCGAGCGTTCCAAATTAACGGGTTATACCCAGGCCATTTGAATTAGTCATTCATTTAATGGTAGGAGCTAAATATCGTACAGAACGCCACCCAACAGATTAAATTAGTCAGCAATCAAAAAAGATTATTGATTCAATATATAAATAACTGACAATCAGCAATATAACAAAAAAACTGATTATCAACACAATACATACTACCAAGAGCAGAAATCTCCTGGAAGTATCTTGTTGTGTAAATTGACTAGATATAATTTAGGGTGATATAACGTGAGTATTTTAGCTACAGAACAAGTAAGCCATTCTTTCCACGATAGATGGCTTTTTAAAGATTTACATTTCGGCCTCCAAAAAGGAGATCGAATAGCCTTAGTCGGTATCAACGGCACAGGTAAATCAACCTTACTGGCCATTTTAGCAGAACGGATCCTACCGACTTCAGGAAAAGTTGTAAAAGAAAAAGGCATTAAAATTGGTTTCTTAGAACAGGATCCTGATTTCACGGGATTAAAATCTATCAATGATTTTATCTACAGTGCAGACAACGACCAGCAGCGTCTTATCCGCGAATACGAAGAACTTCTTTCGGAAAGTGACATCGATCAAAATAAACTGGAAGATCTGACGGAGAGAATAAGCTCTTTGAATGCCTGGGAATATGAACATAATATAAAGACGATTCTCAATCGCCTAAACATAATGGATTTTCATCAGGATATTAAAAGTCTTTCAGGAGGTCAACGAAAACGCCTGGCACTTGCCAAACTTCTGATAGACGAACCTGATATTTATATATTGGATGAGCCTACCAACCATTTGGATATAGAGACAATTGAATGGTTGGAAAAGCTATTGACAACAGGAAACAAAACCGTTCTTTTGGTAACCCACGATCGTTACTTCTTAGACAACATCTGTACGGAGATTCGCGAGCTAGATAGGGGCAACCTCTATAATTACAAAGGAAACTATTCATATTTTCTAGAGAAAAAATCTGAAAGGGAAGCGATCGATGCAGTGATGGTAGAGAAGAGCAGAAATCTTCTTCGCCGCGAATTGGAATGGATGCGACGTCAGCCTCAAGCACGCGGTACCAAATCCAAATCGCGTATCGATGCATACTATGAATTAGAAGAAAAATCTAAAGCAATAAAAGGAAACGATTCCGTGCAACTCAGTGTGAAAGTAAGCAGGCAGGGATCTAAAATATTAGAGCTGGACAAAGTTTCAAAACGGTATGGAGCAAAAGAAATCATACTAGATTTTTCATATACATTCAAAAAGGGGGATCGTATTGGCCTAGCTGGAAAAAACGGAACTGGAAAATCTACCTTTCTAAACTTAATCACCGAAGAAGAAAAACCGGATACAGGAGCGATCGCTGTTGGAGAAACAACCGTATACGGATACTACAAACAAGGCGGATTGGAAGTGAACGAAAATGACCGTGTATTAGATGTTGTAAAGAATGTAGCGGATTATATTGAGATGGCAAATGGAGAAGTAATCACAGCTTCTCAGTTACTGACTCATTTCTTATTCCCTCCTGAAAAACAATTTGGTTTTGTTAATAAGCTAAGCGGGGGGGAGAGAAAACGTCTTCAGCTTATGCGGGTCTTAATGAAGAACCCAAATTTTCTAATACTCGATGAGCCTTCCAACGATTTAGATATTGACACCTTAAATGTACTGGAAGATTTTCTTGATAACTATAAGGGAGTACTTATCTTGGTATCCCACGATAGATATTTATTAGACAAACTAACAGATCAACTTTTCATTTTCGAGGGAAAAGGGAAGGTACAAATCTACAATGGAAATTATGCTGACTTTAAGCTTGAACAAGACGAGATTCAAAAATTAGAAAAAGAAAAGCAGAAAAAAAGCATTCAAGAACAAGTAAAGCCAGCCGTAAAAGAGGAGAAGAAAAAGCTTTCTTACAAGGAGCAATTGGAGTATACCAAGCTAGAAGAAGAAATCGAAAAGCTGGAGCAAAATATAAAGTCAAAAACGGAAGAGCTAAATCAAGTAACAGACCACCTAAAACTTTCATCCCTTGCAGAAGAAATTCAATCCATCCAAAAGGAGATAGATGAGAAATCCGAAAGGTGGTTATATCTTGCTGATTTTATGTAAAATTTCACAAAGCGTTTCACGTGGAACGTAAAGAAAACTTAAATTTGTAAATAAAATAAAATACCACGTTTCACGTGGAACAAGAATAGAAAAATGTTTAAAAAATATAACGTAATAGTAGTAGGTGCAGGTCATGCTGGCTGTGAAGCCGCAGCCGCTGCTGCCAACTTGGGATCTTCAACTTTACTCATCACTATGAACATGGGGGTAATAGCTCAAATGAGCTGCAATCCTGCTATAGGTGGAGTTGCCAAAGGCCAAATTGTACGGGAGATTGATGCAATGGGAGGATACACAGGTATAATTGCAGATAAATCAACTATCCAATTTCGCATGCTTAACCTATCTAAAGGCCCCGCCATGTGGAGCCCGCGTACACAAAATGATCGTATGCGGTTCGCAGAAGAATGGAGATTACAATTAGAGTCTCTGCCCAATTTAGATATGTGGCAAGATACCGTCAAGGAGGTAATTGTAAAGAACGGTAGAGCTTGCGGTGTCATCACTTCTATGGGAATTGAAATAGAATCTGATGCAGTCGTATTAACCAATGGAACATTTCTAAATGGTGTTATCCATATCGGTGACAAGAAATTTGGTGGTGGGAGAACAGGAGAGAAGGCAGCCACAGGTTTGACAGAACAGCTTGTTTCACTCGGATTTGAATCAGGAAGAATGAAGACCGGAACTCCACCACGCATAGATGGAAGAAGCCTCAACTATGCACTGATGGAAGAACAATGGGGTGATGAAAAAAGAGGTAGATTTTCTTATACTGATGTAGATATACCAACAGAACAACGTTGTTGTTGGATTACATATACCAACGATAAAGTGCACGAAATGCTACGGACAGGTTTCGAAAAATCACCGATGTTCACCGGACGAATCAAAGGACTAGGACCACGATATTGTCCTTCGATAGAAGATAAAATTAATCGCTTTGCCGAACGTGACCGACACCAGATATTTGTCGAACCCGAAGGTTTTAAAACAGTAGAGATTTATGTAAACGGATTTTCGACCTCACTACCAGAAGATGTTCAACTAAAAGCATTGCAACTAATCCCCGGTTTTGAAAATGCCAAAATGTATCGTCCAGGCTACGCCATAGAATACGATTACTTTCCGCCAATGCAATTAGATCTTACACTCGAAACGCAATTGGTAAAACACCTATTCTTTGCAGGCCAGATCAATGGAACCACAGGATATGAAGAAGCAGCTGCACAAGGTTTCTTAGCCGGTATCAATGCGCATCAACGTATCAATGACGACAAGGAACTAATCTTAAAAAGATCAGAATCTTATATCGGCGTACTAGTAGATGACCTCGTAACAAAGGGAACAGAAGAACCTTACCGAATGTTTACATCAAGAGCAGAACATCGTTTGTTATTACGCCAGGACAATGCAGATATTCGCCTTACCCCATTAGCTTATAAATTGGGACTGGTAGGAGAGGAAAGACTAAAGAAAGTAGAGAACAAAATAGATAACTCTAATAATATTATCGAGTATCTGAAACAAAACTCCACTAATCTCGAAAAGATGAATACCGTGCTGGCCGAAGTAGGCTCAAGTGCACTTGCTCAAAAAACCAGATTAAGCAATGTACTGGCAAGACCACAAGTCAGTATTCAAGACATTATAAAAGGAGATGAGGGCTTCGCACAATTTGCATCACAATTTGATAACGATACCATAGAACAAGCAGAGATCAACCTCAAATATGAAAGCTACTTCGAAAAAGAAATAGAGATTGTGAACCGCATGAAAAAGATGGAAGATAGAGAAATAAATCCCGATTTCGATTACAGTTTGTTAACTTCACTGTCAATCGAAGCAAGACAAAAATTAGCGAAGGTCAAACCTCGAACCCTGGGCCAAGCTTCGCGAATCTCGGGTGTTTCACCTTCTGATATCAGCGTATTGATGGTTCATATGAGTTAAATAGTTGATTTACAAGTTATTAAACAAACAATAAATACAAGCTTAAAATAAGCGATTTAAGACAATATTCTATTTTTTATGACAACTTATTCAAAAGAAAATAAAAGTAGTTCAGAAAGGCTAAAAAGTGGCTTAAAGCCAAGATTACTTATTTTAAGCTTGTTTATTACGCTTATTGGTTTATCGATACAGTGTGCGAGTATACAGCAACCAACCGGAGGACCAAAAGATTCTATTCCGCCTAAAATTTTAATGGAAAATCCTACGAATTTTTCGAAGAATTTTACAGCAAAAAAAATAGTCATCACTTTCGACGAATACATCAAACTCGCTAATCAACAAAAAGAATTTAGTGTGACACCCGATATGGGGAGCAATCCAGAATTCAAAGTCAAGAAAAAAAATCTTGAGATTACCCTCCCAGATTCCCTGGAAAAAAATACAACATACAGCATATACTTTGGTAAGGGCCTTGTAGATTATAATGCAGGAAATGCGTTGGTCAATTATGCTTATGTATTTGCAACAGGAGACAAAATAGACTCGCTCAGCATATCTGGCAACGTAAAAAGTGCGATTACCAAAGAGGTCCAAAAAGATGTTAAAGTCTTGTTGATACCCATTAGCCAAGATTCCATTTTTGGCAAAAAGAAAGCCAATATATTTACGACAACAGATACAGCCGGCAATTATAAACTAAATAATCTAAGAGAGGGAACATACCGTATTTACGCGCTTCAGGAAAAAAACAATGATAGAATCTACAATGGCGCCGACGAAGAAATAGGTTTCTTAAAAGATTCAATAGTGCTAGAGCGAGATTTGAGCAATATTAATCTGGAGATATTCAAGGGTACCCCAAAGAAGTTTAGAACACAAGAAAAGAAATTTGAAAAAAATGGGAGTGTACTCCTTATTTTTAATAGAAGAGTAGATAAACCTAATCTTAATATACTTCATGATGAAGTAAACAATAAAGATAAAATCGTACGTTTTTCAAAAACTTCAGATTCGGCTACCTTGTTTATTCCAAATTTAAAAATAGACTCTTTAAAGCTGGTTTTAACGGAAAATGAAAAGCCTCTGGATACCATTCTTGTTAGAAAAGGAAACGTAAAAATAGAACAAACAATAGAACCTATTTTTACGCCAAATAACGGGAGGGTCGATCGTATCACTCACCTTCAAGTATCCGCTTTCACACCAATAAAGAATATAGACAAGACAAAATTAAAGTTCAAAGAAGACTCATTGGTGCGCACCAATTATCAACTTGCGGTAGATACAGCCAATTCCAACATGTATCATATTCGATATAATTGGAGAAAGGACAAAAAGTACCAAATTGAATTCGCAGAAGGCGCTATTACTGGCTATTTTGGAGAACAAAACAAAGAGAAAAAACTGGATCTTACCTATGACGATAGCGAGAACTATGGCGATCTTACTTTTGATTTCACAGATCTGGATAGCAATACAACTTACTTGGTAGAATTGATCAATGAGAAAAAGGACAAAGTCTATCGTTTAGACAAAATCAACATAGATAACCCGACCGTTGTATATAAACAATATCCAGGAGGTAAATACAGTTTGCGTGTAATCCGAGACGATAACAGCAGTGGTATTTGGGATACTGGAGATGTAGAAAAAAAGACCTTTCCAGAGCCTGTTGTATACTTAAACAAAGTATTCACCATACGAGCAAACTGGGAACAAAAAGATAGCTTTTCATTAAGTGGCCTCAAAAAAGAATAATTGAGGTCACCAAATAAAAAGCTATTTTAACCTTGCTAATTCGTTTAAGCTAAAACCAAGAACTGTACAAAACATAATTATGCGGTAACTGCTGTAACAGTTCTTTCTGTTCCTCAGTTAGCGCTTTTATTTTTTTTGCCGGTACACCGGCATATAGGAATCCCGACTCACAGCGCGTATTCTCCAAAACTACCGCCCCAGCTGCTATAATCACATTAGATTCGATAATAGCATTATCCATAACAATTGCGCCCATACCAATAAGCACGTGATCTTCAACAATGCAGCCATGAACCATAGCCTGGTGTCCCACGTTTACATAACTACCTATTGAAGTACCGCATTTCTTATAAGTACAATGTATAACAGCGCCATCTTGAATATTCGTATAGTTACCTATACGAATATAATTGACATCACCACGAATAACAGCGTTAAACCAGACCGAACAATGGTGACCAATCTCAACGTCACCTACAATCGTTGAATTAGGCGCTAAAAAGCACTCTTCAGCAATTATCGGAGACTTATCCAAAACGGGTAAAATAAGTGCCATATCTCCTAAAAAATTGTATCCTGTAATACATCCGAATGCTTCGGATAGTCAGTTGTATAATGCAACCCTCTACTTTCCTTCCGCAACATAGCCGATTTAGTCACAATATAAGCGACTTGAATCACATTGCGCAATTCACAAAGTTTGACAGAAAGTCTTGTATTTCTGTAGAACTCCTCGGTCTCCTCATATAATAGATGTAGTCTCTTAAGCGCTCTTTCGAGCCTAAAATCAGAACGGACAATACCAACATAATCGCTCATAATCTTCTGACATTCCCGCAGGTTATGGCTGACCAAAATATCCTCATTAGAAAGCGAGGTTTTAGAATCATCCCATTCGGGAACGTCACATATATGGCTGGTCGATTTAACCAATTTAGTAGCATCTAAGAATATCCGATGGGCATAGACAAGTGCTTCAAGAAGCGAGTTAGAAGCCAGCCTATTTGCGCCATGCAAACCAGTAGAAGAACACTCTCCACAGGCATAAAGATTGAGAATGCTGCTTCGTCCAAAATCATCCACATAAATCCCACCGCAAAGATAATGCGCTGCAGGTGTCACTGGTATAAAGTCTTTCGACATGTCAAGTCCAATAGAAAGACATTTCTCATAAATATTAGGAAAATGTCTGAGAATATCATTCTTATCCCTATGTGTAATATCGAGATAAACATAATCAATACCGGATTTTTTCATCTCAGCATCAATAGCTCTAGCCACTATATCTCTAGGAGCCAACGAAGCACGTTCATCATATTCCTCCATAAAAGACTCCCCATTGACTCTTCTTAAAACTCCACCAAATCCTCGTACAGCTTCGGATACCAAAAATGCTGGAGAGTCCTTGGGGTTATATAACGACGTAGGATGAAATTGCATGAATTCCATATTACGTACCTTCCCTTTGGCTCTGTAGACCATTGCAATACCGTCCCCGGTAGCAATCGTTGGATTAGTTGTGCTTGAATACACATGCCCTGCCCCACCGGAAGCCATCACCGTAACCTTACTCAAAATTTTATCCACCAGATGGGAAGATGTATTGAAAGCATAAATACCATAACAAGTAATATCCGCTTTGTTCTTGTCTACATATTCCCCCAGGTGGTGCTGCGTAATTAAATCTATGGCAAAGTAATGTGTTACAATTTCAATATTTGGATCAATATGAGCCTGCTCCAATAATGCCCGTTCAATTTCGTAGCCAGTAATATCCTTGTAATGTAGAATGCGATGTGCCGAATGTCCACCCTCTTTTGCCAAGTCATAGAGTCCGGATTCTTCCTTATCAAATGACGTTCCATATGAAATAAGCTCGGCAATACGATCGGGAGCCTCCCGCACCACGTTTTCCACAATTTCAACATCACATAATCCATCCCCAGCTATCTGAGTATCAATAATATGCTTTTCAAAGCTATCAGACTTATCCACAACAGCAGCTACTCCCCCCTGTGCATATTTTGTATTAGACTCATCCTCATTGGACTTAGTGACTATCAACACTTTACCGAATTTAGAAGCTTTTAACGCAAAACTTAATCCAGCTATACCTGATCCAATGACCAAAAAATCGACCTTTCTATCTGCCATATATTTTAAATTCACAAACTATCCCCAAAAGTGACAATTCAAATTAACGAAAAATGTGGAAAACGTGTAAATAAAAGGTTAAATAAAAATGAAAAGTATTTAACAATTCACAAGTCCCCTATTTTCGACTCAAATTTTTCAAACTTTTCCGCATAAAATTCATGAGATTTCCACAATTTTTAGACACAAACTATTCAACAAAAAAATATGGAAAATAAAAACCCGAGAAAATTAGAATTTTAAAAATCAGTCGTTTAATATCAAAATACTGTTGAAAAACTGTTGAAAACTCCATAAAAACCTAAAATCAAAATAGAACTAACTCAATTTATACCACTTTTCCACACCATAATAAACAATAAGAGATCTTCTATTTAAAATAATTAGTATTTATTGAAAAAAAAGATTGTGGAATACGTTCGAAAATCTTTGTTTAGTTTTGTCAAGTTCAATTAGACGCGTTCACATTTCGATATTCGGGAACTGTAGGCTCCCCTATCGAAATATTCGATTCTAATTGAGTTTATTTTATTTTTTAATAATTCTATTGGCTTTTAAAGTGCTTTAGAATGCAATATTTATTTTATTTTTTTTGAAATATGGTTATAACGTGATTTAAGAGGCTTATTTTTCAGATATTTTATTTTTTTTTCATTTAAACGCTTTTATATTTCAATATTCTGAGCTTTTGAGTTTCTATGTGGATTTACGCGATCCTAAAGAGCACAAACTGACGAAAGGATGTTTGTAAATCTAATTTAGGCGCTGTGACTTTTCAATATTGCACATTTTGAACAGAATAACGGCTTTTATTGAATTCTAATTGGTTTCGATTCATTAAAATTTCAGCGTAACTTGATCCTATTTGCTTTTCGAGATTTCGATTTTAGAAAACTTTAGGTTTGTTTATTCGTATTTTCTTGAAAAAAAAATTATAGCTTTTTCTTGGCTATTAAATTCTGAATGCTACATTTTTGAATATATTTTATGAAATATCTGGATTTATGCCGGATTTATAGCTTGAGGTTTTCCAAATTCCAATTTGTGAAATTTGTACGGTCCTAGTTGTGATATTTAATTTTTTTTTACGCCGTGGAATTTATATTTGAATCTCCAGGCAGCAAGTTTTGAAATAAATAAATTTACAATTGAATATTCTAATAAAATCTGATATAAATAGATTTTATTAGATTCTAACAAGGCTTAATGTGGAAAAGTGATTTTGAGAGTGGATTCAATAATTTAGCGGATTGAAATTTTAAATAGAAATAATTTGTTCAAAAAATTTATTGTAGAACAAACAATCTTACTATATTTGTTGCCCAACATTGATTTCTTAGCAGACTTAATGAAAACTAGATCTCTGAGATTCGAATATTCTGGATAATGCGTTGGATGTTCTTTTATAAACAATTCTAAACGGGTTTATTTCTAAAATAAACTCTTTATAGATGGAATAGATTTATTTTATATAACATTTGTATCGTCTATTTGATTCTAAGCGATTAAATGTGTTTTTTTGATAGTTTCTATGCTTTGTGTAATCTACTATTTAATTTTAAGCATAAATTACAGCTATTTACCTGAATATTAGGAATTTGTATTTTATCGTGATATCAATATCTTATAAATTTTATATTTAATTTTTTTTTTTGATTTTTTATTTCTGTATTTATTGTTTATATATCGTATAATTTACATTTATTTCTAATTTATTTAAGTATTAATAGACTACCTTTAGTAGTTTGAATTTATAGTTTAAGCACTAAAACAATACATAGCCCAATGGATTTCTACCCGCTATAGTTCACTTCAAAAATACTTTTTTATTAAACCTCTTTACAATTCAGTAAATATCTATTCATTAGATCATATTGTTAATATCCAATTGTCAGCGGCTCTCTTCTGGATAGAAAAGGCAGAAGATATCTTTCCCATACTTTTCCAATAGAAATTAACCTTATCAGGTTAGCTTATAGTTGATTTAGTTAGTTTTTTTTATAAATATCGAATTCTCATTGTATTCATTTTAGAAATATATTTGAGAGATTCAGATTTTATCTGTGTAAAATTCATTTATCTTTCTAAGATTCTCCTATTTGGCACAGCGCCATTTTTTTTAAAAAATATGCGATTCTAGAGCTCTTTACAATGAAAATTTTCTGTTTCTAGCCTTTCTGTTTAAGTTTATATTTGGATCTGGACAATTGCTGCCTTTATCTTTAATTTTATGCTACATTTAATATTAATAGAAGGATCGGATAGATTTTGGGCAGCTTCGTAGGCAGATTGCTATAAATTTACGTCACATGCGCAAAAAATATTACAAGCGATTCTCAAGGGCTTTATTTTGTATTTTGCTGCGGTGCTTCCCTATTCTTAAGTTTGACCTTTTTAAATTCATCCGTAATTGGTCGATTAAACCCTCTGAGAATTCAATATAAATTTATCAATTAATGCACAGATCATAAATTGGTTTTATAAGGACTTTGAATCGCTATATCGCTTAAAATGTTAATAAATAAAGCTTCCTTTTGTGCTATATTTTTCATTGTTTTGTAATATGCCTAAGAATGTTCCATAGGCTAGCAAAGTCGGATCTTGGCGAAACTGATTTTCTAACATAGAAATAGTTTACGTTAAACTCTTTGAGCTTTTGCTGTAGGATATGTGTGTGGTTTATTTGCTGTATATTCAATTCTAGAAGGGTTTATTTTAAAATTAATCCTCTTTATTATTTTTTAGTGATATAAATTTAACTATTATTATTTCATTTAGAGATTCATATATTTTGAATAAACTATTCCGTTCGCTCTTTTCCATGCTAGAGGAATTTATAAATGACAGCGCTTAGTAGATCAAATTTGTGGATCGATATCATCCAGTAAGCCAGATAACGATACTGACCATTTGTGTCTGAAAAGCGCATTAATATGTTAGTTATCAGCTATTAAATTATGAATATCCCACAATGTAGTCTGTAGTAGTTAGGAATAAATTGCTATCATTTGATTAATTTGCTTTTAATTGACTTTTATATATGCAACAATGCTTATTTTTGTCATTCATAAAAGTTGAAAGTACCCGCATGGAAATTGTAAATTATGAGCTTCAGGCCAAAGGTTATATCGATGCTCCGATCGATCCCTCATTGGATTTGGTTAAAGAAATCCAACGATTAAAGAAAGAAAAGAATGCTGTAATTTTAGCTCATTATTATCAAGAGTCTGAAATTCAGGATATAGCAGATTATATAGGAGATAGCTTAGGACTATCGCAAGAGGCTGCCAAAACAGATGCGGATTTAATTGTGTTTGCAGGAGTGCATTTTATGGCTGAAACAGCCAAAATACTTTCACCAATGAAAAAGGTTATCTTACCGGATGCCAAAGCTGGTTGTTCGTTGTCAGATTCCTGTCCACCACATCTTTTTGCTAAGTTTAAAGAACAATATCCTGATCATCTGGTCATTACTTATGTGAACTGCACCGCTGAATTAAAAGCACTTTCGGATATTGTATGTACTTCAAGCAATGCTGTTCAAATTGTGGAGAGTTTACCTAAAGATCAGAAAATCATCTTCGGTCCGGACCGTAATCTGGGTGCATACGTTAAGAAGAAAACTGGCCGTGATCTGGTCCTTTGGAATGGTGCTTGTATGGTGCATGAGATTTTTTCGCAAGATAAGATTGATCGTTTGAGAAGCGAATACCCGGAAGCGAAATTTATTGCCCACCCCGAATGTGAGGACCATATATTGGCAAATGCAGATTATGTGGGATCTACAGCCGGAATGCTTAAATTTACTCAGCATGATGCGGCTCAGTCCTATATTGTCGCTACAGAATCAGGTATTCTATATCAGATGCAGAAAGCGAGTCCTCATAAGACCTTTATACCAGCACCTCCTAACAATGCATGTGCATGTAATGATTGTCCACACATGAAGCTGAATACGCTTGAGAAGCTCTATAATTGCCTTAAATATGAATCGCCTGAAATTCTTCTTCCTGAGGATGTTATTTTTCGTGCCCAGCGTCCTATTGAACGTATGTTGGAAATATCGGCGAGTTTAGGATTATAGAAATTTGCATAATTTTTGATATTAGCGATAGAAGGAAAAATTGATTTTTGGTGCTAAAAGTGGACTTTTATTTCTTTTTTGATAGAATAGAAACAAGAGTTGCGAATAGAAAGGTACCGAAATCTGTTGGATTTATTGCGATAGCTGTTTTATAATACCAGCATGATAAATCGTTAAGAGATGATTGTTTGGCATTATCTATAATGAACTTTTAAACTTTTAAACATGTTTGATTTTGACAATACCGAGCGGACCAATTTGGAGGAAATGGGGGAGTTCGGACTAATTGATTATATAAGTAAAGCTGTGGAATTAACAGAAAAGTCCACCATTAAAGGGATAGGTGATGACGCTGCTGTTTTAGATTTTGAGGGTAAGAAAACTTTGATATCCACTGATTTGCTTTTGGAAGGAATTCATTTTGATCTGAGGTATGTACCCTTGAAACATTTAGGCTATAAAGCTGTTCAGGTCAATTTGAGCGATATCTATGCGATGAATGGTATAGCCTCCCAAATCACCTTTTCAATTGGTCTATCATCTAAGTTTCCTTTGGAAGCAGTCGAGGAAATTTACCAGGGAGCACTGATTGCCTGTAAGAAGTATAATGTTGATTTAATTGGTGGCGATACCTCAGCTTCAGCTCAGGGATTGGTTATTTCTGTGACGAGTATAGGTTACGCTGATTCCGATAAGATTGTTTATCGTGATGGAGCACAGGAGGGCGATCTACTGTGTGTTTCAGGCGATCTGGGCGCAGCTTACATGGGCTTGCAGCTCTTAGAGCGTGAGAAAGATATCTATTTAGAAAATCCGAATGTACAACCTGATCTGGAAGGGAAGGATTATATTGTTGAGCGTCAATTGAAGCCAGAAGCTAGAAAGGATATGGTGGAACTATTTGCCAAGCTAGCGATCAAGCCCACAGCGATGATGGATATTTCAGACGGTCTAGCATCAGAAATCTTACATATCTGTCGACAATCGGATAAAGGTTGCCGTTTATATGAGGAAAAAATACCATTGGATCAGATGACTTATGACACTGGACGGGAATTTGGAATTGATCCAACAGTAGCAGCACTAAATGGTGGTGAAGATTATGAGCTTTTATTTACCATAGCTCAGGCTGATCATGATAAAATTAAGAATTTACCTGATATCAGTATTATTGGTTACATGACACCGGCTTCCGAAGGCTGTGAAATGATTTCGAAATCTGGAAATCTTTATCCAATATCAGCTCAAGGCTGGAATGCTTTTAAGAAGAGAGATTAAAAAAAGACCCGTCTTAGACGGGTTTTTTTATGCTTCTTCATTTTCTAAGATAAATTCTTCCTCTTCATTTGGATCTCTTTCACCAACATTGAAATTATTGTAGCCCAAACCTACTTCAATCTGTAATAACCGCTGCTGAAGCATTTCAAGAATAGCTAGAAAATTATAGACGAATTGAATTTTATTTTCTGAATTTTTAAGAATTTCCTGAAAATCCAATTTCTTGTTAATTTCAATCAGTTCAGCTATTGCTTTCTTTTGTTGTTCAATCGTGTAAGGGTATTTTATTACTGTATGAGTTACCTCAGGAGGACGATTACGGAATTGATACATCATTTGCTCGTAGATCATCATCAAACCGTAAAGGTCGAAGTTATCCAGATTTTCTCCGCTAGAATCTAGTTTAAGTCTTTGCTGGATATCGTAACGTATATTGCCTCTGCTGTACTGTTTGAGGCGATCTTCTTCCATCAACCTCAAATCTTCGCAGGTCTCTTTAAATTGCTTATAGAGGATAAGTTTTTGAACAAGATCCTCTCTGAGATCAATTTCATTTTCATTTTCATCTAGATCGAGACGCGGTAACAGCATTTTGGCTTTGATACGCATCAGTGTCGAAGCAACAAAGATAAACTCACTTGCCATTTCCATATTGAGCGCTTGCATTTGGCTCACATAAGACAAAAAATCATCTGTAATCTTTGAAATCGGGATATCGTGGATATTTAGTTCGTCCCGCTCGATAAAAAATAATAATAAATCAAAAGGTCCCTCAAATTGAGGAAGCTTGATTTCGTAGCCTTCTTCTACTTGCATATCTTATACAAATTTACATATAAAATCTTTTGGAACAGCTCCGGTACAAACTATTCATTATTTTATTTGTTGTACCTCAATATGTAAATACGATTTATTTTAAAGATTAGATAAAATTGTCGTTACTTTGTACCAACATATCATGTAAATAGCATTACTATGCAGTTTGAGACTGGAGAACTATTAAGTAAAATAAACGATCCCTCTGATCTTAAAAAGCTAAAGGAAGACCAATTAGAACAGGTAAGCCAAGAGTTACGTCAATTTATTATTGATCAGGTTTCGGTTAATGGTGGTCACTTTGCAGCAAGTTTGGGAGTCGTTGAGTTAACGGTGGCGTTACATTACGTAATGAACACCCCATATGATCAGTTGATTTGGGATGTTGGCCATCAGGCTTATGGGCATAAAATCCTAACGGGGCGTCGCGATATATTTCATACAAATCGAATAGAGAACGGAATTTCGGGATTTCCCAACCGTTTTGAATCTAAATACGATGCATTTGGCGTTGGGCACTCCTCAACGTCTATTTCTGCGGCATTAGGTATGGCGGTTGCATCCCAGATAAAAGGAGAAAAGGACCGTCAGCATATTGCGGTAATTGGTGATGGTGCTTTGACTGGTGGAATGGCATTTGAGGCATTGAATCATGCCGGTATTTCCAAATCCAACCTTTTGGTCATTCTGAATGATAACTGTATGTCCATTGATCCTAATGTTGGAGCATTGAAGGAGTATTTGACAAGTATAACGACATCAAAACGATATAATCGTTTTAGAGACGATATTGCAGCTGTATTAACCAAGATTTCGGAAGTTGGTCCAAATGCACTTGGTATTGCCAAAAAATTGGAAAAAAGCATAAAGGGCACGTTATTAAAAAATGCTAATCTCTTTGAATCTTTGAATTTTAGATATTTTGGACCGGTTGATGGGCATGATGTCAAAAAATTGGCGAAGACCCTAGAAGACCTTAAACATATACCGGGACCCAAATTATTGCATGCCGTCACCATCAAAGGAAAGGGTTTTGCGCTAGCTGAAAAAGATCAGACCAAATGGCATGCTCCAGGTTTATTCGATAAAATTACAGGAGAGATCAAAAAATCTTCGAATGATAAACCTGTAGCACCTAAATTTCAAGATGTTTTTGGACATACTTTAGTTGAGCTTGCAGAAGAAAATGATAAGATTGTGGGTATAACGCCTGCAATGCCTTCTGGTTCTTCCATGAACATAATGATGAAAGCAATGCCTGAGCGCGCATTTGATGTTGGTATTGCTGAACAGCATGCTGTTACTTTTAGTGCAGGACTCGCAACTCAGGGACTATTACCATTTTGTAATATTTATTCATCTTTTATGCAGCGAGCTTATGATCAAGTGATTCATGATGTTGCATTACAGAACCTGAATGTCGTTTTCTGTTTGGATCGTGCGGGAGTGGTTGGCGCAGATGGCGCTACACACCACGGTGCTTATGACATTGCATTTATGCGATGTGTTCCAAACATGACTGTTTCGGCTCCGATGAATGAGGAAGAGTTGAGAAATTTAATGTATACGGCTCAATTACCTAACAAAGGTCCATTTGTCATTAGATATCCAAGAGGAAATGGTGTTATGCCAGACTGGCGCCGTCCATTTGCAGAAATTGAAATTGGCAAAGGACGTCTTATTACTGAAGGAGAAGAACTTGCGATTTTAAGTTTTGGGGCTATAGGAAACGAAGCTGCAAAAGCCGTACAGCAGTTGAATGAATTGGGTATTCATCCCGCTCATTATGATCTTAGATTTGCTAAGCCTTTGGATGAGGCTTTGCTCCATCAGGTCTTTAAGAAGTTTGCCAAAATTATTACGGTAGAAGACGGAAGTTTGCAAGGGGGGATCGGTTCGGCAGTATTGGAATTTATGGCCGATCACGGTTACCGCAGTCAAGTTGTTCGTTTAGGTATTCCGGATAAGATCATTGAACATGCAGAACAAAATGCACAGTGGAAGAATGCGCACTACGATGCTAATGCTATCATAATGGAAGCTAAGAAACTTTGCGATGGAAAATTGACCAGTACAATGGTTGGATAAAAATAGCTATTAAGATAACAAAAAAAAGGAGGTCTGTGCAGACCTCCTTTTTTTTGTTTTTGACTACAGGTTTTTTGAGAGCACTCAAGTAATCTGCTATGTTACAATTTACTTTTTCTGAAAAGACAATTTGTAGCGGTCTTGATTTTACAGTTTGCGCTTAAATCAGGTAAATTGTCATTTGACAGCGATGTTAAGTTGGCTTTAAATTCTTATAAATTTAATATTAAAAATATATGAACCAAAGGTTGTAATTGGCTATAATTTTGGTTAATTTAGTTCTAGACCTTAAAGACTGAGATGTAGTGAGTTTGCTACTTTTTTTGTTCTTTTTTTTGAAATAAATTTGGAATGTTAATAATTATTTTTAGAGATCAATTTTAGCGCTAGTTTTCCACAATTTTACATAATAAAAAGCTGATATATAGTATCTTATCAATTATTTTATATTTTAGTTTTTTAGCTGATTTTTTTTTGTCATCTTCGTTCTCAGAGAAAGTTATCAACATATTTTTTGTCGCGTATTGTAAATCAACTTATTAACAATTTTAGAATGGAAAAAACGTATTCAAGTGTCTGGAATAATTGTCTTTCGATTATCAAAGATAATATACCAGCACAAAGTTTCAAGACCTGGTTTGAACCTGTGAAAGCAGTCCGTTTGGAGGGTGACGTTTTGACTATTCAAGTGCCTAGTTTATTTTTTTATGAGTGGCTGGAAGAACACTATGTAGGAATTCTTCGTAAGACCGTAAAGAAATTTTTAGGAGAACAAGGTAGATTGGAATACAATATTGTAGTAGAGAAGTCTTCCGCTTCTCATCCTTATACGACTAATCTTCCATCGAATGGCAATGGAGCAGAAGGAAAGAGACAATCTATCCCTGTGCCGGTTTCTTTAAATAGAGATATCAAAAACCCATTTGTTATTCCTGGATTGAAAAAATTACAGGTTGATCCGCAATTGAATCAAAACTACACATTTGAAAATTTCATTGAAGGTGAATGTAACCGTCTTGCTCGTTCAGCAGGTTATGCTGTAGCTAACAAACCAGGTGGTACATCATTTAACCCTTTGATGATCTATGGTGATGTTGGTTTGGGAAAGACACACCTTGCTCAAGCTATCGGAAATGAGATCAAAAGAAATCTTCCCGATAAATTGGTCATTTATGTGTCTTGTGAGAAATTCTGCCAACAGTTTGTGGACTCATTGAAAAATAACACAATCAATGATTTCGTTAACTTTTATCAAGCAATGGATGTCATTATAATGGATGATGTGCATAATTTTGCTGGTAAAGAAAAAACGCAGGATATTTTCTTCCATATTTTTAATCATTTGCATCAATCTGGAAAGCAAATTATCTTAACTTCGGACAAAGCACCTAAAGATTTAGCTGGTTTGGAAGAACGTTTGCTTAGTCGTTTTAAATGGGGATTATCTGCAGATATTCAGATTCCTGATCTTGAGACGAGAATGGCGATCTTGAAGAAGAAGATGTATTCTGATGGTATTGATTTACCTGAAAATGTAGTGGAATATGTCGCTACACAGATCGACAACAGTGTTCGTGAATTGGAAGGTGCCATGGTTTCTTTATTGGCGCAATCTACATTGAACAAAAAGGAGATCGATTTAGGTCTAGCGAAATCCATGTTGAAGAATTTTGTGAAGAATACACATAAGGAAATTTCAATGGACTTTATTCAGAAATTAGTTTGTGAATATTTTGAAGTTCCTGTGGATATGGTAAAGTCGAAAGTTAGGAAGCGAGAAATCGTGCAGGCCAGGCAAATTTCGATGTATTTAGCAAAAGCCCATACCAAATCTTCATTAAAATCGATCGGAGCATTCTTCGGAGGGAGAGACCACTCGACTGTCATTTATGCATGTCAAACCGTAGAGGATTTAATTGAAACAGACAAGAAATTTAAAACTTATGTAAGTGATATTATGAAAAAGTTGAAATCTTAATGTCAATTAGTAAGTAGGAAACAAAAGGGCTATCTAAATAACATGGATAGCCCTTTTTTAATGAATTTAAAGCCATGTAATGCATTAAAAAACCTCTGGCTATATTTGGATAGCCAGAGGTTTTTCATTCCTATAGAATGATTAATTGTTATTGATTGCTCTCTCCGTTACCAGATCCTTTATGTTCCGTTGTTTCTTGAGTTGCAGGAATGTTCACCGGAGGTCTTTCTGTTACATATTTTTGGTACGCTGCCTTTTGCTCATCTGTCAGTAATTGAACTATTTTGTTGTCCGATGCACCTTGAATTTTCGCGATGCTCTCCTTTTTAGCATCAACAGTCGTCGTACTATCCTGAATAATGGCTGCAATAGCCTTTTCTTGATCCAATACGATCGTTGATACCGCAGTTTTTTGTTCGTCGTTTAATGTGAGCTTGGTGACTAATTCAGTCACTACTTTCGTTGCATTTTCTTCTGGTGTTGCTTGCTGTGCAAATGTTAGGCTCATTGCTAGGAAGAAACCTATACCTGCTAAAAATAACTTTTTCATGATGTTTAATTTTAGATGAAATTATTCATTTTGTATGCTGATGCTTCTTTACTTCACTACCGATTAACGATTAGATCTAGTTTCTATAGGTTCAGCCTTGGTAGGTGCTGATTTGGCAGGCCGTTCGGCTATCATTTTTTGATAAAGTGATTTTTGATCTTCGGTCAGTAATTGATTGACTTTTGTATCCACTTCGTTTTGAAGTTTATTTAGTGCCTCACCTTTTGCCTGTGCGGAAGAACCGCTATCTTTTGCTATGCTCTGTTCTGCCTTGGCTTGATCCAATAGAATAGTTGATACTGCTGTTTTTTGCTCATCGTTCAGATTCAGTTTCTGTACAAGCTCAGTCGTTGCTTTTGCTGCAGTTTCCTCTGGGGTGGCTTGCTGTGCGAATGTAAGGCTAAGCGCCAAACAAAGTCCTATTCCTGTTAAAATTAGCTTTTTCATATCTATTGTATTTAAAAAGTTACAATTAAACTATCTTGTTATAAAAACTTTGAAAGTATTAGTAATATTGTATCAAGTATGTTACTTTAACAGAGTTTTAACATTACTTTTCTTTATATAATTGAATAACAATAGATTGTTTTGTTTTTAATACCGAAAGGGAGACTTTCATTGCGATAGTTACGGTATTATTAATAATTAGATCTGCTGTCAATGATCAGCGTGCATTTAAAATCTAATCCTGTATAAATGATGCTTCGGGGTTAAGCTTCAATAAACTCAAAGTTTTAATATAAAAAAGGTCCTTGCTTTGTTTGCAAGGACCTTTTTGAAACATTTTAGTCTTTAATTATCGGAACGTTTAGACATTCTTTCTTTCATTTTTTCTTGTTGTTCATCAAATAATTTAGCTTGTTCAGGAGTAAGCCATGATTTGATTTTACTTGTTTGTACTTCCTGGAGTTGCTTAAATTTTTCCATATTGGCTTTACGGTCTCCACCGTCGTTTCTAAGAGCAGCCCGTTGTTGTGCCTGACTTAAGGTAAGATTATAGATGGAATCTTTTTGCGTTTGATTGAGACTCAATAATTTGTCCAGGTGCTCTACTCGCATTTTAGCTTGTTCCTCAGGGCTGCGTTGCTGACGTTGTTGAGCAAAAACTCCTGTAGCACTTAACATTAGGCAAGCTGCTGCCATTAAAATTTTCTTTTTCATTTTTATATAGTTTATATAATGAGTGCTACGATTATAATTGTACACTCAATTTGTTCATTTTCCATTTATTATGGACCAATAAGCTTTTCAGCTCTTTCTTTATCTATTGAATATAAATTTGATGAAAAAGTTTAGTATTGTATTTGATCTTAACAAAATTTAAGGTTGATTAACACTTTGAGAGACTGTGTTATGCAAGGTTTTTATGAATAGTGCTTTTTGTTTAGGATCATGAAATTGGAGTCCAATCGGAAGATAAACCAAGTCAATGGTTGCAAATAGCTTTTTAAAAGGTTTTAACCGCTGAAGGTCTTTTTCGGTAGTCAATAGTATTTTATTGGTACTTGCTAGGTTTAGGTACGATGTTGTAATCTTATCTAAATCTGATTCACTAAATGCATGATGATCTCCAAAAGAAATGTGCTGGATCAAATTTGCTTTCTTTTTTATATAATTTACAAGCGGCTGCGGTTTGGCAATACCAGTAACTAGAATAATATCTTTGCCGCTAATATCTATTTTGATTCCGTCGCTATCGATCGGTTCAAAGTAATCAATATAACTAAATGTAATTAAAGCTTCTTTGTTATATCGCCTGATTCTGCGTTCTATGGACTTTCTATCCTCAGCTGAAAGATGAATAGGACATTTGGTGATCGTTATAATTTGCGCTCGGTTAGCTTCCATAAGGAGATCCCTAAAGTTCCCCGCTGGAAATACCAGCATGGGATGAAAAAACGATGAAAAATCAAACAGTAAAATATTGAAAAGCGGTGATAATTTTCGGTGTTGATAGGCATCATCCAAAATAATAAGCTGATGATCGGGCCGAAGTTTTTCTATTCCGGTACAACGATCCTCACAAACCGCAACCGTGAGACATGGAAATTTATTTTTGAACTGTAAGGGTTCATCCCCAACATCATTGGCAGATGAATCGGTTTTTACGAGATGGAATCCTTTGCTCGTTCGCCCATACCCGCGACTGAGAATGGCCGTTTTATAATAGTCTTTAAGGCTAGAAACAACAAATTCTGTCATTGGACTTTTTCCTGTACCGCCGACAGAGAGATTGCCTATAACAATCGTCGGGACATCAAATGACTTTGATTTAAGCAATTTAAGATCATATAATCGATTCCTTATCCAAACAGCAAGGCCATAGATAATTGAGAAAGGAAATAAGAGATATCGTAGTAAAGCTATCATTTTGGGACAACTGTTAATCCAACGTCGGTGATTTCTTTCAACGGATTCTCCTTCATATGCTGTTCAATGGAAATTGTATACATTCCTGTATCTGGAAATTGGTAATCTTTATGGATGATGGATTGATTGTTATATAGGCTACCTGAGGATTTTCCAAGCCATTTTCCATCGGGGCGTGCCATTTTTATTTCTTTACGATAAGTATATTGTTTTTTATCGGGACCACTTTGATAGATGAGGACAAAAAGGTTTGAAAAGGCATATTCAGGGGTGTGACGGATATCCATTAATACATCATATCGTTTAGTTTTGTCGCCGATATGAAATTGAAAACGAGGTGGAGATGTATTGAGCCAAGCTTTATTGTCAATGGGTTTATTATCATTAATGATTAAAGTTTGGTCACAGGAACCCCATATGCCAATACATAACATACCAACAAGGAGCGTTGAGTTTTTGAGTTTCATGTTTATCTGTAAAAAGAATATGCCTAATGTGTTAAAATTAGGCATATTTTATTTTATTCTGCTTTTGGGGCAGTATTGTTATTATTACCCTTATTTTTATTGCGGTGCCTATTGAAACGCTTTTTAGGTCTGTTGTTTGTACCCTCTTTATTGTCTTTACTTGCCGCAGGAGTGGAAGTATCCGTCGCTAACTGAGGTTTAGCACCTTGTCTAGGTGCATTTTGTTCGGATTTATCCGTTTTCTGCCCCGTCTTATTTTCCGGTTTAACGGTATTGCTTTTGGTTTTCCTTTTCTTCTTTCTTTTATTCCGATCATCAAGTCGAGTTAAGCTATCTTGTCCGACTACGTTCTCGTAATCGTAATTGATATTTTTCTCTTCTTTGATTTCATCCGTATCTATTGCACTTGAGATTGCTTCAGGTTTGATACCCTGTTTATTCATTTCAACAAGCTCTTTTACTTGTTGGACTGGTAGTGCTATCCAATTTTCGGCGCCTGGAAAAGAAAACCACATCATTTTTTTAAAGATATCGGTCTTTTGAAGATAAGCGACTCCCTTTTGCGTTTCAATGCGGTCTATGTTATTCGGAATATCTTTTAATGCATCCATATAACTATCCAATTCATAATTGAGACAGCATTTCAATTTTCCACATTGTCCAGCTAATTTTAGCGTATTCAGGGACAGATTTTGATAACGTGCAGCTGACGTGGAAACAGTTTTAAAATCCGTTAACCAAGTTGAACAGCAGAGTTCACGGCCGCAGGAACCAATACCGCCTAAACGGCTTGCCTCTTGTCGCATACCTATCTGACGCATTTCAATACGTATCCTAAACGCTTCGGCCATTTTTTTGATGAGTTCACGAAAATCCACACGGCCCTCAGCAGTGTAATAGAAGGTAGCCTTTGTTTTATCTCCCTGATAGTCTACGTCAGAAATCTTCATAGACAAACCGAGGTCCAAAGCCAATTTACGAGCTTTGTGCATAGTTTCCCATTCGAGATCTTTTGCTGCGTTATACTTCTCTACATCTACTTCATTTGGTTTCCGATAGATTTTCTTTGTTACCATTTCTGGGGTAACATTATTCTTTTTTAATTGTAATCTGACCAATTCACCTGTTAGGGAGATGTGTCCGACATCATAGCCCCCTGTTGAAGGCTCTACAACGACCATCTCACCCATTTCCAGGTAGATATTGTCTACATTAATAAAGAAATCTTTTCGTGATCCCTTGAATCGTACTTCGACGATATTAAATGGTTTATAATTTGAAGGCATATCCATATCGGAAAGCCAGTCATATACATCTAATTTATTACATCCGCTAGTCATGCAAGAGCCATTATTCTGACATCCTGCCGGTGTACCATTTGCTGTGGTAGTACCGCAACCTCCGCCGGATGAGCAACTGCCACATCCCATAGTTTTCTATTTATATATATTGAGTTCCTTTCGGAAACGTTTTGTACTTGTATATTAATGTTAACTGCAAAGATAAATCTAAAAATAATATTTTGGGATTTGCATTTCTTTCTACAAAATAATGTGTTTCCTCAAATAGATTTATAGTTGCTTCAATTTGTTCAACAGTATAATGTACTGCAAATTTTTGGACAAAGTCCAATTCTTTGGCAGGTAAGAAGACAAGACTTGAAAGTCCTTCTTTGATCAAGATGATTTGTCGCATCATATTAATCGCATAGAAAAGAAAACTTTTCTGGTTTTCTCTTCCCATTTTTGAGATTTCCTCTTCTACCAAGGAAATCATATTGGTGCCGGCATCTGAAACGATGAAGCGTAGCCAATTGACCAAAATTCCAAAATGATTATTTGTTTGGGATTGGATCTGATTCATTGCTTCCTGCAGATTTCCATCTGCAATAAAAGCAATTTCTGCAGCCTCCTGATCTGAAAGATGATGGACGATCTTTAAATATTGTGATACCTCAGTATGATCCAATTTCTTGATTTTGACCAATTGCGTACGCGAAATAATCGTATTTAATATTTTGTCCTGATTTTCAGCTACCAGAATAAAGAGTGTTTTTTCTGGAGGTTCTTCGATCAATTTCAGGAGCGCATTACCCTGCGTATCCAAGTATTCTGGCAGCCACATAATTAAAACCTTGTATTCGGCTTCGAATGACTTAAGGCTTAATTTTTTGATGATGCCGTGAGCTTCTGCAATATTGATATTGACTTGTTTGTTGTCAGCATCCAGTTGATTGCGCCAATACTCCAATCCCATGTAAGGATTGGAAAGAAAAGATTTTCGCCAGCTTTCAGCATAGTCGGCCGCGGTATCTTCTTTATGTTTGGCTATAAAAGGATAGGACATATGAAGATCCGGATGGATCAGTTTGCTATATTTCCGACACGATGAACATTGTCCACAGCTATCTGCAGGTTGCCGGTTTTCGCAATTCAAAAATTGTGCGTAAGCATAAGCCAAAGCAAGGCTGCCCGAACCTTCGGGACCTAGGAATAATTGGGCGTGACTCACACGATTTTCCTGAACCGTACGAACTAAATGTTCTTTGATGTCTTTATGCCCAATGATCTCTTTAAACTGCATACACTACTGCTATTATACAAATGTAATAAATATTGTGATTTATCACGCCGAATTTACTTTCTATACTTTTGGTGCTGTGCTTATTAATTGAAATACAATTGCTTATTTAGGGCTCGGAAATCTCTTTATGTGGAAAGAAAGGCGCCTATAAAACTGAAAAATATTGATTAATTTGTGTATTATTGCACATAATAATTAGTATTCAGGAAATGAGATTCATTGTATCAACATCAATTTTATTAAAGCAGTTACAAGCTATCAATGGCGCATCCAGTACAAGTACTGTTTTGCCAATCTTGGAAAACTTTCTTTTTGAAATAAAAGACAATAACTTGACTATTTCTGCTACGGATCTGCAAACAAGTATGGTTACTTCGCTACAGATTGAGGCAAAAGAAGAAGGAAGAGTAGCCATGCCTTCGAAGATTTTGATCGAGACATTAAAAACTTTACCAGATCAGCCAGTAGCATTTTCAGTAGACATGAATACCTTGGCTATCGAAATCAGCGCAGGTGATGGTAAGTACAAATTGAGCGGAGAAAACGCTGACGATTTTCCTAAAATTCCTTCGATAGATAATGGTTCTGTTATTCAGATGCCAGCTCCTATTTTATCGGAAGCGATCAGCAAAACAATTTTTGCCGTCAGTAACGATGAATTGAGACCGGCAATGTCGGGTGTTTTGGTACAGTTAGCCGAAAAGAATGTGACTTTTGTTTCTACGGACGCACATAAGTTGGTACGTTACTCAAGAACGGATATCGGTGCTGAAAAACCAGCGTCCCTTATTTTGCCGAAAAAAGCGCTTTCATTGTTAAAATCTTCTTTACCATCAGATGATGTGGCAGTATCTATTGAATATAATCAGACCAATGCGTTCTTTAGCTTTGGCAATATCAATTTGATCTGTCGTTTGATTGACGAGCGTTATCCAGATTATGCTGCTGTAATTCCTCAAGTCAATCCAAACAAGTTGACCGTAGACCGCTTATTGTTCTTGAATACATTGAGACGTGTGGTGATCTTTGCCAATAAAACGACACACCAGGTTCGTCTGAAAATTTCAGGTAGTGAGTTGCACATCTCTGCAGAAGATCTGGATTTTTCTAATGAAGCACATGAGCGCTTATCTTGTCAATTTGAAGGTGACGACATGGAAATTGGTTTTAACGCCAAGTTCTTAGTCGAAATGCTAAATAACCTAGAGAGCGAAGAAGTTGTTTTGGAGATGAGTACACCAAATCGTGCTGGCTTATTGATCCCAGCAGTATCGGAAGATCATGAAGATATTTTGATGTTGGTGATGCCTGTTATGTTAAACAACGCTTAATATTCTTCTCGGTTTGGAAATAATTACACACCTCATTGACTTTATTCTCCATATTGATAAACATTTGGTTGAAATAGTCAATGATTATCAGACTTGGACATACCTTATTCTGTTTCTTATTATTTTTGTAGAAACCGGAGTGGTTGTCATGCCTTTTTTACCGGGGGATTCTTTGTTGTTTGCTGCAGGCATGCTAGCGGCACAACCGAATGATCTCAACGTATGGCTGATGATTTTTGTTTTGTTGGTTGCTGCGGTTTCCGGTGATTCCTTGAATTATTCTATCGGAAAACATTTTGGTATGCGCTTAACAAAATTTAAGCTCTTTGGTAAACAGGTTGTCAAAGATGAGCAGATTGCCAAGACGCATTCTTTTTATGAGAAATATGGTAGTAAAACGATCGTTATAGCGCGCTTTGTACCAATTGTTCGCACCCTGGCACCTTTCGTAGGTGGTATTGGAAAGATGAATTATGGTACTTTCATTACGTATAATGTTGTAGGAGCTGTCTTGTGGGTGGGTGGTATAACCCTTGCCGGATATTTTTTGGGGAATATTCCAATTATCCGGGATAATTTCTCGAAGGTAGTACTGATCATTATTTTTATATCTGTATTGCCGATAGTCATCGAAATCATAAAAGAAAAGATAAAAGCTAAAAAGGGAGTCCAATAGGATTCCCTTTTTTTATAGATCAAGAATGGAAACGATAACACAACTCATTAATTTTATATTACATATTGATGAGCATCTTTTGCAGCTGATCAATAGTTATGCGAACTGGACTTATTTGATTTTGTTTTTGGTCATCTTTGCTGAAACAGGATTTGTTGTCACACCATTTCTTCCCGGAGATTCTGTTTTATTTGCTCTGGGAGCAATAATTGCCCGACCAGACTGCCAGCTCTCTTTGCCACTGTTTATTGTTATTTTAATCTTAGCTGCTATTTCTGGCGATTTCGTGAATTATGAAATTGGTAAATATGTTGGAATAAGAGTTTTTAGACCAGGATCAAGGGTATTTAAACCTTCTTATCTGCAAAAAACACAAGATTTTTATGCCAAACACGGAACCAAGACCATCGTTTATGCTCGATTTGTGCCTATTGTTAGGACTTTTGCCCCATTTGTAGCAGGTATTGGTAAAATGCCCTATACCGTCTTCGGAAAATACAATATAGTGGGGGGGATGTTATGGGTTTCTTTATTTATCCTAACAGGCTATTACTTTGGACAGCTGCCATTTTTTAAACATAATTTTTCCTTGGTTATCTTAGGTGTTATTTTTATTAGCTTAATACCCATGCTTATACAATTTTTATCTGCTAAACAGTCAAAAAAAGATTAAACGTTGCATACTAAATATCGTCTTTTAAGGTTAAAGGGTAAGTACGAATTATTCTTACTTGAGAAGCACTAACGTTGATGAACGAGCGATTGTTCTAAAAAATATTATCAAGTAAACGAAGCGAATAAAATTGCCAGGAAATTCGGATCTACCATTGCAAGAGCACTTGTTTCTGTATGAAATATCCATGTTTGGTATCTAAATATACTGACGAGAATCACTTGGATATTGCTTTAAATAGGAGTGTCGTGCATTAGGAGCTTATGAAATAACTATTTAGGTATGAATTATTTGGTTTTAGCATTTACCTTGTTTTTTACGCAGTTTGCTTTAGCACAGCGTGTTGTTGTTGATCATCATCAAGCCAAAGAGGCTTATGAATTATTGAATAAAATTCGCACAAGTCCAGAAAAGTATAAGAAAGAACTCAAACTTTTTAATCTTCAGAAGATTAAACGTACAAAACTCCATTGGAACAATCAGCTGGCTGAGGTTGCTGTTTACCGCGCGAAAGACATGGCTAAACGCTCTTATTTTGACCATGTTTCTCCCGAAGGATATGGGCCTAACTATTTCATTGAAGAGGCCGGTTATCAGCTTAATCCTGAATGGCTGAAAAAACGAAATTCTAACAATTTTGAATCCATTGCTGCCAATCGAGCCAGTGCTACAGAGGCCATTAAAGCCCTTATTATCGGAAAGGAGGCACCTGGATACCATCATCGTACGCATTTATTGGGTATGGATCAGTGGAATGCTTCCTTGTATGATATCGGAATTGGCTATGTGGAATGTAAAGGTGCCAGGCCTTATGAAAGTTATCTTGTTGTTATCATCGCCAAGCACGACTGGAACTAAAAGGAAGTTAATTTGAGGAGTATCAGCAATTAATCAATGCAGAGTATTCAATTTTTACTGAAAAGTCATACCTTTGCATATGATAAAATCCATGACAGGATATGGCACGGCTTCCGCTGATAACGGTAAAGTTAAATATAGTGTCGAAATAAAGTCCTTAAATTCAAAATTCCTTGAATTAAATCTCCGTTTGCCCAAAGTTGTTTCGGACAAAGAATTAACCCTGCGGACTGAAAGCAGCAAACTTATTGAGCGTGGTAAAGTTAACATGAATGTAACTGTCGAATACACGGATCAAACAGCAAAAGCGTCTTCCATCAATTCCGATTTACTTAAAAAATATTACAGTCAATTGCAGCAGATTGCATCCGAGCTCAACGACACAAATGTCAACTTGTTTGAGCTTGCATTAAATATGCCTGAGGTAATCACCAATAATGATGATTCGGTTGATGACGAAGAGTCTAAAGTATTAATGGATGCTTTTTATGATGCGGTCAAACGTTTTAATACATTTCGTGAAGATGAAGGCAATGTACTTGCAGAAGACTTAAAGAAGAGAGCCGAGCTGATATTGACCTATCTTGGACAAGTGGAAGATCTAGAGGTAGAACGTATTCCATTGATCAGACAGCGTATCGAGCAATTTTTAAATGATACCGTGGGTAAGGAGAATGTAGATCAAAATCGATTTGAACAAGAACTCGTTTATTACATTGATAAATTGGATGTGACTGAAGAAAAAGTCCGATTGCGTTCCCACTGTAATTACTTTTTAAAAGCATTTGAATCTGCGGATTCAAACGGAAAAAAATTGGGTTTTATTTCACAGGAAATGGGAAGGGAGATCAATACCCTAGGCTCTAAAGCCAATCATGCGGGCATTCAACAGATTGTGGTCCGAATGAAAGAAGAATTAGAAAAAATAAAAGAGCAATTGCTCAACGTATTATAAGAATGAGCGGTAAATTAATTATATTCTCGGCACCATCGGGAGCGGGAAAAACAACAATCGTAAGGGATCTTTTAAGTAAACATGGCGATAAAATAGAGTTTTCCATTTCAGCGAGTACACGCGATCCCAGAGGACAGGAAGTGAATGGAAAAGACTACTACTTTATGTCGAAAGAAGAGTTTTTACATAAGGTAGCCAAACAAGAGTTTATCGAGTTCGAAGAAGTTTATTCAGGTACATTTTATGGGACGCTGCGTTCTGAAATTGAACGTATTTGGAAAGAAGGTAAACATGTTATTTTTGATATCGATGTTGTCGGCGGATTACGTTTGAAATCTAAATTTCCAGAACAGGCAATCTCGATATTCGTTCAGCCGCCTTCTTTGGAGGTTCTTAAGGAACGATTAACAGGACGTGGAACGGACTCCGAGGAAAAACTACAGGAGCGGTTTGCTAAGGCTGAATTGGAACTTACGTATGCCAATAAGTTTGATGTTATATTGAAGAATTTTGATTTAGCTACCGCATGTGCCGATGCGGAAGAAATCGTCATGGGATTTATTAATAAATAGGTTCATGCGTAAGATTGGTTTATTTTTTGGCTCTTTTAATCCGGTGCATATTGGGCATCTGATCATTGCTAATTATATGGCCAGCTTTACTGGACTGGATGAAGTTTGGTTTGTGGTTTCTCCACAGAATCCGTTTAAAAAGAAATCTACACTGGCAGATCCCTATGACCGTTTGGAAATGTTGAATCTAGCATTGGAATATTGTGAACATTTGCGGGTCAGTGATATTGAATTCCACTTGCCTATACCATCGTATACCATCGATACCTTGACTCATCTAAAGGAGAAATACCCTAATCGTGAATTTGTGCTTCTAATGGGGCAGGACAATTTGGAATCGCTGGAAAAATGGAAGAATGCTGATATTATTTTACGTGATTACCAAATTTATGTTTATCCGCGGCCGGGATACGAAAATGAAAAATTTAAAGATCATCCTTCAATTATCATGACAGATACACCTTTGATGGAATTATCTTCTACTTTTCTGCGGAAGGCAATTAAGGAAAATAAAAATATTCAGTTTTTTACACCGCAAAAGGTAATTGATTTTATCGATAAAAAAGGTCTTTATTCCTAATTTAAGTAACAATACACAAAGCAAAAATCCCTAGACTGAATAAATCTAGGGATTTTTGTTTTGTATGAGATAGCCAGTAAAAGGCTAATTTGCTTAGATAGTGCCGAAAAGATTTTAGAAAATAAAGAGGAATAATTTTTGTAGGCATAATTTCTTTATTTTTAAAATTAATTAAATCATACGATATGAAAAGGATAGTTTTATTTATTATCTCTTTAGCTTGTTTTGGGAATGTTTTCGGACAAACAGATCAGACCGATGAAAATAATCTCTTCATGGATCCTGCTGCTATCGAAATGCGAAGCAAAATGACCATACCTCCTTATGGCTTGGACAAGGTAAAAGCACTAATTGCAAAAATAATCCCTGAAGAAGATAAAGAAATGACGGATGCAGGAACAAATGCGATTTCGGCTGTTGATTTTAAAAAGCTATCTCTACGTGAAAAATTTACCTATACCATGATTCACGCGGAGTTATATGCACAGAACTGTGCTATACCTGAGTACCAAACACAGATAGACAAAAAAATCTTTGGGACATTATTAGACGGTTTCAATGAATCTTCCTGGTCACAGAGACAGACCGATTTTCTGCAGGAAAATAGAGATTCTATTCTGAAACTTATTCAAGAATCTGTCGCGAGAAGCAAACGTATGGGGGTAAACTATAAGCATGCCCTAGTGGAATTAAACGCTTGGCAAATGATTCCTTTTATCATTGATTATGCTAAGAGAACACCGAAAGACAAGGATGCATTGACCCTGTTGCTGTTGCTTATGAAACGTGGTGAATATAATGAATTTATTAAATCTGCTTCGTTTAAAAAGTTGTATGGAGAACAAAGTAATTATTATTCTTATTTAAATTACAACAAAGAAAATGAAGCTTTGATCTTTAGTAGGGCGCTGAATTATTACAATGAGAAAAAAAGCAAGTAGAATATTTGGGCTTTTGATCCTCTTTTTGGGAGGATTGTGTTTTAACTTCGTTAAGGCACAGGAATACAAAGATGTTGCCTGGAGTGATCCCCGTCCTCAGGATTCCTCGTATTATGCCTTTCGTGAAAAAAATAGTATTCCTCCTTTTAATAGAAAAAAGGTTCAAAATCTAATAGATAAACGTTTAAGTGCTCTTCCTGATGAAGCATTGACTGACTATGATGCCGGAATATCTATCCGTGATTTTAATACCTTAAGTTTTGAGGAGAAATTCACATACACGATGATTTATCCAGAGATATTTAGTCAAGCTTGTGCGGAACGCATGTTTTTATATGACCCTCAGAATAAAATATTCGGCCAGTTGCTTTTCGTTTATGGAGGTGTCTTTTGGAGTGATCGGCAGATCTCTTTTATGAAAAAGAATAAAGAAAGGGTGTTAGGATTAATACAGAATCTAGCTGTAAAGAACCATGAGATGGGTTTAAATTACAAGTCGGCAATTTTGGAGATAGATGCCTTGGAAAGCATTCCCTTTTTGATTGACTTTTACCGGTCAAACCCAAGGGACAAAGATATATTGACAACACTTTTGCTGCTCTTAAAAAAAGCGAAAATTTCTGATTTCGAACGATCGAAAATATACAGCAAACTATATGGTTCGGATGTGAGCTATGACAGCTGGATAAACTTTTCTGAGGCAAATGAGCGGTATATTCTTGAAACCGCGGCAGCATATTATAAGATACAGCAAGGAAAATGAGAAAGTTACTCTATTTGGTGGGATGGATTCTCCTATACTTTCCATGTGATGCACAGGAAAACAATTATGTTCAAATTCCAGCGGGTAATTACCATTTAGGTGATACCGTAAGTCTAGACAATCCCAAAAGAACTGTATATATCGAATCATTCTGGATTTCCAAATATGAGCTGACCAATGCTGATTTTGAAAAATTTGTTCGGGCAACAGGCTATAAAACATTAGCGGAGCGCTATCACAACGCTATGGTCTTTGAACCCGGACTGGAGGAATTTCGTTGGTTGCAAGATAGTACAGCCTATTGGCGCTTTCCAAATGGCATAAGCCGGGGTGGTATTGAGACAAAAATGAACCATCCGGTTACCTGTATTTCCTTCAGGGATGTATTAGCATATTGCGAATGGGCTGCATGCAGGTTGCCATCTTTTGATGAATGGGAGGTCGCGGCAAGAGCAGGCAGTGAAGGTTATTATTTTGACGGTGTCGATAAAGAGAATATCGGCGACTATGCAAATATATGGCATGGAAGAGATCATTTGAAAGCCGATGTTTCAGATGGATATCTTTATACCGCTCCAGTGGGAAAATTCAAACCAAACCCATGGGGACTTTACGATATCTTTGGCAATGTGTTTGAATTCTGTGCAGGTAGCCTCAAAAGGGATGGCGATCGTTCTATTGCACATGCCCGTGGGGGCTCCTGGTGGTGCAGCAAAAATAGCTGCGCAGCTTTCAACACAGTGTATATCGGTTCGGTAAGCCCCAATGCATCTTTTAGCAATTTGGGATTTAGAACCGTAAAAAACTTTCATGATTCCTTTGGATCAACAACGCGCATGAAAGTTCTTGATGGCCTTTGAAAACTGACACTTTCAGAAAAAAAGCCTTTATCCCTTCGGATAAAGACTTTTAAAACAAACTCATCGTAAAGATGGAATTTTATCTTCCCATCCAGCCGCCATCGACTGTAAGGATGGTTCCATGTACATAATCTGATGCTTTTGAGGCGAGGAATACAGCTGGACCCTTAAAATCTTCTGGAGTTCCCCAGCGTCCTGCAGGTATACGGTCCAAAATGGACTTGGAGCGTTCGGGATCATCTCTCAGCGCTTCTGTATTATCCGTAGCGATGTAACCTGGTGCAAATCCATTGACATTAACACCTTTCGATGCCCACTCATTGGCAAAAGCTTTTACCAGAGACCCTACAGCTCCTTTCGAAGCGGCGTATCCCGGAACATTGATACCGCCCTGAAAGGTCAGTAAAGAAGCTGTAAATACAATCTTTCCAGTTCCACGTGAAATCATGTCCTTTCCGATTTCACGCGTCAGTATGAATTGCGCATTTTGATTGATCTCAATGATTTCATCCCAATATTCATCGGGGTGCTCAGCAGCAGGTTTGCGGAGTATATTTCCCGCATTGTTAAAAAGGATATCAATTGTAGGGTGTGCTGATTTTACATTTTCTATGAACTTGTAGAGTTCTGTCCGTTTAGAAAAATCACATTGATAGGCGTAGAAGTTTCTACCCAATGCTTTTATGGATTTTTCTACGGCAGAGCCTTCAGTTTCCAATGACGCTGAAACGCCAATAATATCGGCTCCAGCTTCAGCCAATGCTTCGGCAATTGCCTTACCGATTCCTCTTTTGCAGCCTGTTACCAAAGCTACTTTTCCACTTAAGTCAAAAGATTCCAATATGGACATTATTTTGAATATTTTATTGTTAATGGTTGATCTAAATTATTTTTGAATGTTTTGACATAGGATTGCCATTGGTCAAAACTGCCTATTTTACCAGCTTTGTTGAAAGCAGCCCCCGCAAAATAGACTAGCGGTTTATTATTTTTGACCGTTGTCGCTAGTAAAAATTGTTGTGGACTATCTTTGAAAACATATTTTACTTTAGGCAGGATGACGGCAGTGCCGGTAATTTTATCTCCTTCGGCAGGCTCCCAGTAAGCCAAAATTCCATTTTTTACATCATTTAGAATTTGAGGTTTTTCCTCTTTCCTTTTGGCGATTCCCACGACAATTGGAGTCGCTTCTGAACTCGTATTTTTGACCGAATAGCTTATTTTGTTTAATTGGCTGCCAGCATCTAAAGAGACTGTTTTTTCAACTTGCAGCTGTTGACCTTTTACGTTCTCGGGCTCATAGATGAGTTTAAATGAAGAGCGTAAAGGACCGTTGTCCAATACTTCGTATTGGCGATAATGCTTATGGTATACGACCTGCTGGTCAATAAATGGAGTCGCATCGCCAACTCCTAGGGTTTGTCCAACGGAATAGTAATCTAAGCCTTTGCCATGATCCGCGTGATAATCACCGGTTTTGTACCATTCGTCAACGACAAGGTCGTTGCTGCGCTTTGCCCAAAAGTCAAAACCCTGTGCGTCCTCAGAAGTTCCTTCTAAGGCCTTTCCGTACGCTCTAAAAGCTGCAATGTCATTTTCCCAGGCAAAGTCATCTTTGCGTTCAGGGATGTACCGTGCGTAGGTTTTGGGCGCAACTGCGGTAGGAATATTTTCATTCACTCCAAATGTCAATGAACCTTTAGGAGCGATGCTTATTTGGATCAATACATTTTGGGCAGTGGGCTTTCCTAGTTTTTCAAGCTGATAAGCCAATTCCTTTTTGTCCTTATCCACAATTGTAAATACATTGTTTTTTAATTCGAAGTGTTTTTCGAATACTGTATAAGGGATGCTGATCAACTCCGTTCTTGTGCTCGCAGAAGGATTGCTTACGGTAATGGTTTTGTTGTTTTGCGCAGAAGCAACTGTTGAAAGCCCTAGCGCTAAGCTCAATACGACTGTTTTTTTCATTTGATAAAGGGTTACTTTAATTCAGTGATTGCACATTTGTCCATATCATCATAATCTAAATTTTCACCGGCCATTCCCCAGATGAAGGTATAATTGGAAGTTCCAGCGCCTGAGTGAATTGACCATGGGGGTGAGATGACAGCCTGATCGTTGTGCATCCAAATATGGCGGGTCTCATCAATAGGTCCCATAAAATGTGATACAGCCTGACCTTCAGGTAATTCAAAGTAGAAATAGACTTCCATACGACGGTCGTGGGTGTGTGATGGCATTGTATTCCATACAGACCCGGGTTTTAACTCTGTCATACCCATCTGTAATTGGCAGGTTTGTACAACTTTATTCAATAACATCTGGTTGATCGTGCGATGATTAGCTGTTTCTAATGAGCCTAATTCAATTTTATTGGCATCTTCTTTCGTTACCTTTTTAGTTGGGTAGCTGCAATGAGCCGGAGTCGAGTTTAAATAGAATTTCGCCGGATTATCAGTATCCTTACTGGAAAAATAGACCTCTTGGGCGCCCTGGCCAATATAAAGTGCTTCTTTGGTATTGAGATCGTAGACAGTACCATCAACCTCAACCTGACCATTTCCACCAACATTGATAATACCCAGTTCTCTTCGGGAAAGGAAATACGGTTCTTTTAGTAATTCCGGAATAGTATCCAATTTTATTTTTGAACTTACAGGCATTGCGCCACCAGCCATATAGCGATCGTAGTGGGTATAGACAAAGTTAATTTTATCGGCTTCAAAAACTTTTTCAATTAGAAAATTGTCTCTTAATCCTTGTGTATCTAAAGTTTTGTATTCCTTTGGCCCTATTGCATAGCGGGATTCAAAATTAATGCTCATAACTGAATTATTTTTTATTTGAATGCTAAATTTAGGGCTAATATTTGTCAATAACCATACAATCTTACGCAAACGATGTCGTAGTATCTATAGGTTCTCCTGCTTTTTTAAATGATGTTACTTCGCTAATGGATAATTTAACAACAACTTACTATCAATTCCTATACTAACATCGATATAACAGGGGGTTAACAGGGGGTTAACAAGGGGTTAGCAGGGGGTTAACAGGGGTATACCCCTGTTAACCCCCTGCTAATAGGCTGTAAACCTAGTGTGAGATCGGGTTTAATATTAGTATTGGTATTATATTTATAGGGAGTTCGTATTTTTTTCCTCTTTTGTCAATATTATTTACATCTCGGTTTCAGATTTACTAACTTCGTATATGGTAAAGAAGAAATCCCCATATGCTAAAAGCACAATCATGGATGGAGACAATTGGGGATTCCAGATGACCATAAAAGAGAAATAAATTACATATGAAACCTAATATTTTAGTTGTTAACGATGACGGTATAACAGCTCCGGGGATTAAGGTGTTGCTGGAGGAAATGCAGAAAATTGGAAATGTTGTCGTTGTTGCTCCCGATTCGGCGCAATCTGGAATGGGGCATGCTATTACACTCGGCAGACCGTTGCGTTTAGACAAAATCAATCTATATGAAGGGGTAGAAATGTATCAGTGTTCGGGAACACCGGTAGATTGCGTGAAGCTCGCCGTAAATAAAGTTTTTAAGGGGCAAAAACCAGATATCTGTGTTTCGGGTATCAATCATGGGCTCAATAATTCAATCAATGTTCTTTATTCAGGTACCATGTCTGCTGCGGTAGAAGGGGCTATTGAAGGTATTCCTTCCGTGGGATTTTCGCTTGATAATTTTTCCCATGATGCAGATTTTAGCTATTGTAGGCCCTATGTGATTTCTATTGCCGAGCAAGTGCTGGCCAATGGTCTTCCTAAAAATACATTGCTGAATGTTAATTTTCCACAAACTCCCGGGTTTAAAGGTATTAAAATCTGTCGGCAGGCAGGAGGACATTGGGTCGAAGAATTTGATGAACGTATTGATCCGCATAACCGCGATTATTATTGGACAACAGGCAAATTTGTTTTGCAGGACAGAGGTGAGGATACCGATTGTTTTGCCCTGGCCAATGGTTATGTGTCTGTTGTTCCGACACAGTTTGATATGACAGCGCATCATGCCATTCCAGAGTTAAATTCATGGAGCTTTGATCATCTTGGATAAACGGTTAGATATAGCAAACGTGAAAAATAATTTTTGGATAGGGTTGGGCATTGGAGCCATTTTTCCGGCTTTGGCTCATGTTTTGGTGCGTTTTACGGATCTTGAGCTTCATTTTTTGCCTGAGAAGCCTATGGCTATCTATACCATAGCTGTACTGGTTAATTTAGTCCTGTTGCGCTTTGTTTATCGCGCGGGAAATGATCATACCGGAAAAGGAATTATGGTAAGCACTTTTTTGGCCATGGTACTCTATCTGATTACACATAAAGTTACTGTTTGATTAAATTTGTGAAATCCCATGCGTTTAGTGGGAAAAATTGAAAAAAAATGAAATTGACATTAGGATTTTCACCATGCCCAAATGATACATTTATTTTTGATGCCTTAATTCATCATAAAATAGATACGAAAGGACTGGATTTTGAGGTTGAATATCAAGATGTGGAAACCTTAAATTTGAAGGCTTTCAAAGGCGATCTTGATATTACCAAGCTGAGCTATCATGCTTTTGCCTACGCTGTTGAGGATTATGAGTTACTTGATGCTGGAAGCGCATTAGGCTTCGGTGTGGGGCCTATGCTGATTACCAAGGATCCGAAATTAGCCAAATTGCTGCAACAAAAATTGGACAGAGCTGAAGGCTTAGAAGGATTCGATCAGTTGAAAGTGGGCTATCCTGGGAAATATACAACTGCAAATTTTTTATTGAGTCTGGCATTCCCCGAATTAAAAAATAAAGTTGAGCTGGTTTTTTCGGATATTGAAGGCGCTTTATTGGATGGATCGATTGATCTGGGCCTAATTATTCACGAAAATAGATTCACTTATGCTGAAAAGGGATTGCATAAAGTCGTTGATTTAGGGGAGTATTGGGAGAAGACGACAAAATTTCCGATTCCTCTTGGCGGAATTGTCGTAAAACGTAGTCTGCCGCAAGAGGTGAAAGATACATTGAACACAGTTTTAAAAGAAAGTGTAGAATTTGCATTTGCCAATCCGAAATCTGGGCTTGAGTTTATTCGTGCGCATGCACAGGAAATGAGTGAAGAGGTGATGTATAAGCATATTGAACTTTATGTCAATAAATATTCAGTAGAATTGGGCCTTGAAGGACGTAATGCAATTAAGAAGATGTTTGAAAAGGCTCAGGAGCTAGGTTTCATTCCGTATTCAGCTAAAAAGCTGTTTTTATCATAGCTCATTTATCGTTAATAAAGAAATATTTTAGCTGGAAAATCAGGAGGGCAATCCAGTCAAATAGGGCTAAGTATAGGAGAGATTCCTATCGGTTGTGTGGAACTGACATTTTCAATAAAAAATAACGTAAAAAAAATGGATGTAAGCTGTTAGATATCATATCTAATAACTAAATTTGCCCGATTAGTGTCAAATTGTCTGCAATTTTACTTTGGAGTCATTATTGTACAAAATCTTAAGTTGAGATAGAAAAAAAATTATGTTAAAGTTTTTAAGTAAATTATTTGGAAGTAAATCCGAGAGAGATATCAAGGGAATTCAGCCTGTGGTGGATCAAATCAAAGCTGAATATGAGAAGCTTTCAAATCTAACCAATGACGAGTTACGTGCCAAGACCGTTGATTTCAAAGAAAGAATTAAGAATTACCTAGCAGATATTGACCAAGAGATTGATACGCTTAAAAAAGAGGCAGATCAAGACGAGGACGATATGGCAAAGAAGACTTCAATTTACGAGCAGGTGGACAAATTGTCCAAAGATCGTGACAAGAAGTTGGAAGAGGTATTGAAGGATATTTTACCAGAAGCATTCGCTGTGGTAAAAGAAACTTCAAGACGTTTGACTGAAAACGAAGAACTAGAAGTTACAGCCAATGACTTTGACAGAGAACTGGCCGTATACAAACAAAACGTTATCATCAATGGAGATAAAGCCATTTGGAAAAACAAATGGATGGCAGCCGGTACCGAGGTAACTTGGAACATGGTACACTATGATGTCCAATTAATTGGTGGTATTGTATTGCACAGTGGTAAAATTGCCGAGATGGCAACAGGTGAGGGTAAAACGTTGGTAGGAACACTACCGACTTATCTAAACGCGCTATCTGGACAAGGTGTACACATTGTAACGGTAAATGATTACCTTGCCCGTCGTGACTCTGAATGGAATGCACCATTATTTGAATTCCATGGATTATCTGTTGACTGTATTGATAAACATCAGCCAAATTCGCCACAACGCCGTAAAGCTTACCAATCGGATATCGTATATGGTACGAATAACGAGTTTGGTTTCGATTATCTGCGTGATAATATGGTTCAGACACCAGACGCACTGGTACAAGGAAAATTACACTTTGCCATGGTCGATGAGGTTGACTCTGTATTGATTGATGATGCACGTACACCATTAATTATCTCAGGTCCGATTCCTCGTGGCGATCAACATGAATTTTACCAATTGAAACCACGTATCGAACGTTTGGTACATGTACAGAAAGCTTACATCAATACTGTTTTGAATGACGCTAAAAAAGCTTTGGCGGCAGGAGATTCTGATGTTGAAGGTGGTGGTTTGGCCTTGTTAAGAGCTTATAGAGGTTTACCTAAAAATAAAGCATTAATCAAGTTTTTAAGTGAAGGGGCTAATCGTTCTATCTTGCAAAAGGTAGAAAATTACTATATGCAAGAGCAAAATAAAAATATGCCTAAGGTAGATGCAGAACTTTATTTTGTGATTGATGAAAAGAACAATCAAGTAGAATTGACAGAAAAAGGAATTGAATTGATCACAGCAACAGGTGAGGATCCTTCATTCTTTATTCTACCGGATGTTGGTACTGAGATTGCTGAAATTGAAAAGTCTTCGTTGACTTTGGAAGAAAAGGCCGCTCAGAAAGAAGATATGTTACGCGATTATTCGATTAAAGCAGAGCGTATTCACTCGATCAATCAGCTGTTAAAAGCCTATACTTTGTTTGAAAATGATGTTGAATATATCGTTGATGAAGGTAAAGTGAAAATTGTTGACGAGCAAACAGGCCGTATCATGGATGGTCGTCGTTACTCGGATGGTTTGCACCAGGCGATCGAAGCGAAGGAGAATGTGAAAGTAGAAGACGCGACACAAACTTATGCAACGATTACATTGCAAAACTACTTCCGTATGTACCACAAACTTTCGGGTATGACCGGTACTGCGTCAACAGAGGCAGGTGAGCTTTGGGAAATTTACAAATTAGATGTAGTAGAAATTCCAACTAATCGTGTTGCCCAACGCGATGACCGTCAAGATTTGATCTATCGTACAGCACGTGAAAAATACAATGCAGTAGCTGAGGAAATTCAACGATTGACAGATGCTGGACGTCCAGTATTGGTCGGTACGACATCTGTCGAAATTTCGGAGTTATTGAGCCGTATGCTTCAATTGCGTAAGATTAAACATAACGTATTGAATGCGAAGTTACACCAAAAAGAGGCTGATATCGTCGCTGAAGCTGGACGTCCAGGTCAGGTGACTATCGCGACGAATATGGCAGGTCGTGGTACGGATATTAAATTGACCGAGGAAGTTAAAAATGCAGGTGGTCTTGCAATTATCGGTACTGAAAGACACGAATCTCGTCGTGTTGACCGTCAGTTACGCGGTCGTGCAGGTCGTCAAGGAGATCCAGGTTCTTCGCAATTCTTCGTTTCTTTGGAAGATAACTTGATGCGTTTGTTTGCTTCAGAGCGAATCTCTAACATCATGGTGAAAATGGGTGTTGAAGAGGGCGAAGTGATGCAACATAGTATGTTAACTAAATCCATCGAACGTGCACAACGTAAAGTGGAGGAGAATAACTTCGGTATCCGTAAACGTCTATTGGAATACGATGATGTGATGAACTCACAACGTACAGTAATCTATTCGAAGCGTAAAAATGCTTTGTTTGGAGAGCGTTTGGACGTGGATTTGAATAACATGATTTTTGATGTTGCAGAAGAAATTGTCGTTGAGGCCAAAGAACAAGGTAATTATGAAGATTTCCAAATTGAAGTAATCCGTATTTTTGCGATCACACCGGAAATAACAGCAGAAGAATTTGCTCAAGGTAAAATCGAAGGCTTGACTGATCGTCTTTTCGAACATGCAATTAATGCTTACCATCATAAAATTGAAGCCGTTGGCGCTTTGACAGTCCCTGTATTGAATAATGTATATGCAGAAAGAGGTCAAATCGTTGAAAATGTAGTTATTCCATTTACTGATGGTATCCGCGGCATTCAGGTTTCGGCAAATTTGAAAAAAGCGATCGAAAGCAACGGTAAAGAAGTTTTCAAATCGTTCGAAAAAGGAATTGTATTGGCTTTGATCGATGAGGCTTGGAAAGAGCACTTGCGTGAAATGGATGATTTAAAACAATCCGTTCAAAATGCTGTTTATGAACAAAAAGATCCAATCATCATTTATAAAATGGAAGCATTTGATTTGTTTAAATCGATGTTGGCCTCGATGAATAAGGATGTTGTAAGCTTTATCTTTAAAGGAGAGATTCCTGGTCAGGAACCGACTTCAATGCAAGCGAGACAAGTACAGCAGGCACCCGTGAAAACGATTGAAACTAAAGCTGAATTGGCTTCGCCTACAGGGGTGAGTGAAGAAGACGTGAATGACGGGCCAAAAGAACCAGTTCGTAATGAAAGTACTATTGGACGCAATGACGAATGTCCTTGTGGTTCAGGAAAAAAATATAAAAATTGCCACGGCGCAAATAACTAATCGCTAAGAAAGGTTAAACTATGCTGAAGAGAGGATTGATTTTCATACATGCACTTGTGCTGTTTACGATTGTAAATGTGAATGCACAGGAAAAAGGAGGAGTCATTGTAACCAAGGATTCGTTGATTACACAGCTTCAAAATTTTAGGGCGGCTATGGGGATCAATCCTGTCGAAAGCAAAGAGACAGTGGTTCCTTCTAAGCCCGTCGTCCGCTCAGCGGCAACACGGGTTAAAGTAAGAGGATTTCGCGTACAGATCTTCGCTGGATCAAACCGGAATCAGGCATTTTCGGAGCAGACACGTTTCCGAAGCATGTATAAAGATATTGATACCTATATTACCTATGACGAACCCAATTACCGTGTCAAAGTAGGTGATTTTAGAAGTCGCTCGGAGGCAAATGCTTTTATGCGCGAACTGCGTCAGTATTTTAGCAACGTCTTTGTTTTTTCAGAGAACGTTTTTGTGTATCAATAAATCAATCAACCTTATGGCAAGTACGAAAGAAAAAGTCCTGGCCTTAGCTCATCAATATTTTGAAGATACGGTTTCCAATCGTAGACATCTTCACCAGAATCCTGAACTTTCCTTCGAAGAATACAATACCTCGGCATTTGTAAAAACGCAATTGGATGAATTGGGAATTCCTTATGAGGCTAAAGCTGATACGGGCATTGTCGCTTTAATCAAAGGTGACCTACCCTCAGATGAAGTTATTGCGTTACGCGCAGATATGGACGCTTTACCGATTCAAGAAGTGGAGGGGCGCTCATATGGTTCCAAGAACCCAGGAGTAATGCATGCCTGTGGTCATGATGTACATACCTCTTCTCTTTTGGGGACAGCTAAAATATTGCATAGCCTGAAAGCCGAATTCGGAGGTACGATCAAATTGATCTTCCAACCGGGAGAGGAACGTTTACCAGGGGGAGCATCTTTGATGATCAAAGAAGGTGCCTTGCAGAATCCTGCTCCTTCTGCAATCATTGGACAGCATGTGATGCCTTTTATAGAAGTAGGGAAAGTCGGTTTCCGCGAAGGTAAATATATGGCATCATGCGACGAACTGTTCATGACTGTAAAAGGAAGAGGGGGACATGGTGCACATCCGCATCAAAATATCGATCCCATCGTTATTACGGCGCAGATTATCACAGCTTTACAACAAGTAGCTAGTCGCTTTGCGGATCCTCGTACACCGACTGTACTGTCGTTTGGAAAGATTCTCGCCAATGGAGCGACAAATATTATTCCTGATCAGGTTTATCTGGAAGGTACATTTCGCACATTTGATGAGAAATGGCGTGCTGAAGCCCATGAAAGAATGGTTAAAATAGCGGTGGGTATTGCTGAAAGTATGGGGGCAACATGCGAATTTGAGGTCCGTAAAGGCTATCCTTTTCTAATCAACGAGCCTGAACTGACTAAAAATGCACGGGCATTTGCCGAAGAATACCTTGGAAAGGAAAATGTTGTGGACCTGGATCTTTGGCCAGCAGCCGAAGATTTTTCGTATTATTCACAGGAAATCAATGCTTGCTTTTATCGTTTGGGTACAGGTAACGTTGCACGGGGTATTTCCTCTGCTGTACATACACCGACTTTTGACGTGGATGAGGCTTCTTTAGAGATCAGTACAGGATTGATGGCTTATATTACACTGCGCAGGCTCGGATATTAAATAGACGTTATGTCATCTCATCATATTGTTAGAGAAAATCAAGAACCTGCTCTTCTGATTGAAGATCTTTCCCTCATTGATGAAGAAGATTTGGGACAGCTGCTCGAGTGGAGCCCAACGATTGTCATCGAAGAAGAAACAATTGATCTATTGGATGTGCGCGGCTATAAGTTCGATATTGTTTTTACAAAAAATTATATTAGCGGATCACAGGAAAATCTGAAAGTGATTTCCTACGGCAATGACTTTCTAAAGGTGGCGATTGAATACCTTATCGCGCATCACTATAAGGCCGTGAATATTGTAACAGAACAGCTTGATATCGATTACTATAGCCCTTACCTTGAGCAGATTAATATAGTCCTTTTTTCCAAAGGTATTCGTTATTATTATGTGACTACTGGTTTTACAAAGTGGAAACCGGCCGGAGAAAGGATCCAAATTGCGAGCGCTCCTGTTAACGAACAAATCGTGCATACAGGATTGATCAAGATAAACGAAAACGAGTACGAGGTGGAAAATGATGGCTTATTTGTTCTTCAATTTTCCCAAGAAAAATATATTTTAATAGGAGAGAAGATTGCATGATAAAAATAGAATTGGCAGAACAAAGTGATATCAGAAGTGTTTCTAATATGGCCCATATTATTTGGCCGAATGCTTATGGCGATATCCTTTCGCAGGATCAAATAGACTTTATGCTGGAAAAAAGCTATTCGATAGAAGGGCTTGCAGAAAGTATGGTCAATGGGCAGTTTTTTTATCTTTTAAAAGAAGATGGCATTGCTCAGGGATTCGTTGCCTTGCGAACTCTTGAAGATAAAATACGGATAGAAAAACTCTACTTGATGCCTGATGTACAGGGCAAAGGGTTCGGGAAAGTTCTGATAGACTTCGCTACTGAAAAAGCAGTATTAAAAGGGAAAGATATTGTTGAACTCAATGTAAATAGAAATAACCCTGCTTACCATTTTTATTTGAAGCAGGGCTTTGAGGTGATCGAAGCAGTTGATATTCCTTATTATGATTATGTCTTAAATGACTATGTGATGCAGAAGAAGGTCAAATCTTCGGCTGTATCTTAATCTTTTAGTTTTTCGACACGGGAGGGAGTTTGTTTTCCCTCTACAATTCCTGAGGTACCTATAGCGATTGCTTCAATGCTGGAAATGATATTTTGTACATTTAAAGTGGATACTTCGTCTTTTACCGTATGATAATATTCATCCTTATCCATTTGCGATGTTGAGAATGAATGCGCAGGCACTCCTTTAGCCGCTAATACAGCATTATCGCTTCGATAGAAGAGATTTTGTTTGGTATATGGATCTGGATAGAATCGGAAGGTTGTGTTTTTTAGATTTTCCTGCATTAATTCCCCTAAGTTAGAATGGTCATATCCTGTAATATACACCGTATTAGGGCCGAATTTTGAATCTTTTCCGATCATTTCCATGTTGATCATGGCAATCACTTGGTCTGCATCAATATGGTTGGAAAAATATTTTGAACCGTACATGCCGAGTTCTTCTGCAGTAAAGGCAACAAAAATAAGTGTCCTTTCATTCTTGTTTTGTTTTTTATAGTAATCCGCTAAGGTTAACATCGCCGTAACACCTGAAGCATCGTCATCAGCACCGTTGGCAATAGAATCTTGTCCTACAGCCGGAAGGATACCGATATGATCATAATGCCCTGAAAAGATCACATATTCGTTTGGTTTGCTTTTTCCGGGTATTATTCCCGCCACGTTAAATAGGGGAACTTTTTTAAGTTCTTTTTTAATCTGAACCTGGTATGTTGTTGGCATTTCCTTTGTCAGGAGATAAACAATCGAGGGCTTCTGTTGCGAGGATTCCTCCACAAACTTGGGCGAATTGAGCATTTTACCAAAACGTAGAAAATAGTTTTCGAAAGAAGGGTCTACCAAGACAAGTGTATTTTCTTTGGATAAAGAATGTTCCCTGAATACCTTCGCAAAATCATCGTTTGATTTTATTTCTGCTACTTTGATCTTGCTGTTATTATCCCATTGCAGATTCACCTGATTGCCGAGGGAAATGATGTGATCAGCTGGAATACTCTTGTTATTGACCGTTGCGGATTTGCTTAGTGGAGAAATTTGATCCAGTTGAAATGTTTGTCTAAAATTCTGTTCAGCATAAGGTTTTAATCCTATTCGTTTCATTTCGCCTGCTATAAAATCTGCTGCTGGTTCAATATCTTTTGTCAAGGCGGACCTGCCGCGCATATCATCTGAAGCTAAAGTATTGAGAATACGGCCTACATCCTGACGTTCTTGATCGGAAATGACCTGTTGTCCATAGGTAATTGCCGAGATGGCAAATAGAGACAATGACAAAATAATTTTAGGTATTGAATTCATATAAAGCTTAGTAAAGTCTGGATGAAGATAAGGAAAATTCTACAAGTGGATTAAGGGCGGAAAAAATGTAGTATATTTGAATATTAAATTGTTTGAAAATGAAAGAAGTATCTGTACAAGAATTAAAGAATAAAATCGATAATAACGAAGATTTTCAATTGATTGATGTTCGTGAGCCTTTTGAATATGAAGTATCAAATTTAGATGGATTGAACATCCCTCTTTCGGGTATACTGATTGAGGCGGATAAGATTGCAAAAGACAAACCTGTTATTGTCCAATGTCGTTCAGGAAAACGTTCTGCGCAGGCGATTATGTTATTGGAACAACAGGGTTTTGATAACCTCGCAAATTTAAAAGGCGGTATCCTGGCTTGGAAAGAGGAAATCGATCCAGAGTTAGACGTTTATTAATATGAAGAATTTGGAGCATCAGACTAAACAAGCTTTCTTGTTTAGTCTTGCTTTTTATATCGTAGCTATTTTAGCACGATTGTTTAACCTAGGTGTTTTCCCCATATTAGGCAGTCTTTCCATTCTATTATCTCTTTTATGGGTGATTTTGGCGCTAAGGGAGATCATGCTTTCAAGAACAGTTTCTAACACAGAAAGGATGTTTATGGCCCTAGCAATAGTTTTACTAAATGTTGTTGGTGGTGTATTTTATTTCTTTTTTGGCTGGAGAAAACAGGTGTTGGGATTAATGAAAAAATAATATGCTAAAGTATTTTATACTAAATATAGTTTTGAGTTTGGCCATTGTGTTTTTAGTCTACAGTGGTTTTGAAGGATATAAGGCCGGGAATATGCTGGTAACAGGATTGTCCATTGCATTTTTGGTCGTTTTGATATATCTCCGTGTGGTTTTGAGTAAAAGAGTGCGGGCGCTTATCCAGGAAAAGGAGAGTGGCAAAAAGCAGCAACCAACTGTCAAACAAAAGAGAAAGTAAATAAAAAAGCCTGCATTAAGCAGGCTTTTTTATTTACTTAACAAACGGGGGTTTTGTTACTCTTGCTTTTACTTTTTGATTGCGGATCAGAATGAAAATATCGGTTCCGTCTTTGGAAAAGGCTGTGTCAACATAACCTAAGCCAACTGATTTTTTCAATGTTGGTGATTGCGTACCAGAAGTAACACGTCCGATTACATTTCCGTCTGCATCAACAATTTCATAATCATGACGAGGAATTCCTCGGTCGATCATTTCTAGTCCTACAAGTTTTTTCTTTAGTCCAGCCTCTTTCTCCGCTTTTAATGCCGCAGCGTTAACGAAGTCTTTTGTAAATTTAGTTACCCAGCCTAGTCCAGCCTCCAAAGGAGATGTATTGTCGTCGATATCATTTCCATAAAGGCAGAAGCCCATTTCTAAGCGTAAAGTGTCACGTGCACCCAAACCAATCGGTTTGATGTCGTAAGCTTTTCCAGCTTCGAAAATAGCATCCCAAACTTTTTGAGCATCTTCATTGGCTACATAGATTTCAAAACCTCCAGCGCCTGTATATCCGGTCGCAGAGACCAAAACATTTTCCACACCTGCAAATGTACCTTTTGCAAAGGTGTAATATTCCATCGGAGCCAATTCAATATCTGTAAGCGATTGGAGTGCATCTGCAGCTTTTGGTCCTTGCACCGCAAATAAAGAGGTTTGATCTGAGATATTCTTCATCTCTACACCATCTGTATTGTACTTTGAAATCCAGTTCCAGTCTTTCTCAATATTTGATGCGTTCACAACCAAAAAATATGTCTTATCGTCTATACGGTATGTTAGGAAGTCATCAACTACACCACCAGTTTCATTTGGGATATAAGCATATTGAACTTTGCCGTCGTATAATTTTGACACATCATTGGAAGAGATTTTTTGAAGTAGATCCAAGGCTTTTTCACCTTTCAGGATGAATTCACCCATGTGACTTACATCAAAAACTCCTACACCTGTACGAACTGTTTCGTGCTCATCGTTTATGCCTGTGTATTGTACTGGCATGTTGAAGCCTGCAAAGGGAACCATTTTTGCTCCTAAAGCAATGTGCGTCTCCGAAAGGGCAGTATTTTTTAACATAAAAATTAAGTTTTAATCAGCTACAAATTTAATAAAATATACGTGATTCCTAGCTGTGAATCTATTTTAGAGCAATCGATTTAATTGCTTATTTTCAGTGAATAAATCGTGAGGTCATTATCCTCGCTGTCGGTATCTTCACAAAGCAGGAAAACTAAGCCTTGCGCCGTTTTTTCTTTTAAGGTGATCCCTTCAAATTTGTGTTTTTCGGGGATTTCAAACGTCTCTGGTTTAGCCGTTAAGTCTGAAGGCAGTTTCCCAAGGATCGACCCCCCTATTTCTCCATCCAGATAGGTGGATTTCGCATCTTCTGCTGTAGCGATAAAATAGATTTCGCTTCCGACCAATATGGCATCTGAAAAACCTGTCGGAATACCATTGAGTTTGGGCAGTTCCATCGGGATGCATCTCGATTTATCCCTGGCCAGAGGATGATATTCCAGAATGGCATTAATGCCTTTGGGACCATTTCCCCGATTAAAAAATAAGATCTTATCGTGCAAATGAACGACCCCTTCAATGTTGAAGTCCTCTCCGGAAATGTTGAATTCGTCCATTAAAAAAGAATAGACTTGACTATAGTCTTCCTGAGTGACAGTTTTGCCATCCCAGGTAAAACGACTTTTCCTTTTGGGGGTTGAACCTGAGCCGTAGAGATAATAGCGATTTCCGTCGAAAGTAATGGACTCTAAGTCCATTTTATCTGCTTTGGCAATGTTTTCCATTGAATGGGACTGCTGCAGTACCGTTTTGGACAATTTTTGATCTGTTAAGTGATAACTATAGATATAATTGCTGTTGTCCGATACGATATGGAGCTGATTATCGTGATAAACAATACCTGAAGCTGCGGTAATCCCAGAGATGCTGATAAAGGCTTCGAGAATTAGTTTTAACATACTTCGTTGAGATTTAATAGTTCCAGTACGCGGATGAAATCAGGTTGTAAAGCTGCTTTTAGGTGTACATATTCTCCCGATAGCGGGTGTTTAAAGGTCAGCTCTGACGCATGTAGCAACATGGTGTCCATTTGGTATGTTTCTTTCCAGAACTTATTTTGTTTATTGCAGCCGTGAGGACGGTCTCCAATTATAGGATGAAAGATATGGGCAAAGTGCCGCCGCAGCTGATGCATACGGCCCGTAATAGGGGTCGCTTCGACAAGGCTGTAACGCGAAGTCGGAAATTTTCCGAACGGAATATCGAGTTCGCTTTGAGCAAGTAGGCGAAAGGAGGTTTGTGCCTCCTGTGTTGTACCATCATCCCTTTTTAAAGGATAATCTATCAGGCCTTCCGTAGGAGCGAAACCTCTCAGCAAGGCCAGGTATTTTTTGTCAATCTGACGCTCCTGAAAGCTCTTTTGTAAGTACTGATCAGTCTCTTTGTTCAATGAAAATAATAATATCCCACCAGTTTTTCTATCCAGGCGATGGGCAGGATAGACAGTTTTTCCCAATTGGTCCCTTAATAATTGGAGCGCAAACTCCGAAGCATCGCGTGCTATGGAAGAGCGGTGGACCAATAGTCCATGGGGTTTATTGATTGCGACAATGGAATCGTCTTCGTATAGTATTTCTAAGGGCATATTAGATCTTTTTCAATGCAGCAATAATTTCGTCTGCTTTTTCGTCAATTTTAGGACTTAGCCAGATATGCTTAAATGCCCCTCCGCCTATAATCTGTTCGGTACCCTGCCATTTGATTTTCGTCAAGGAGAATAAATAGTAGTTGTCTACTACAACCGAGCTTTGGATAAACCTATCAACAATGTCCTTACCGAAGAGCTGCATACCCAATCCGAAAAATTCCTGATCCTTTGCGTGAAGTTGACTTTTTAGGAGCTGTTCGGCTTTTGCGCGTACAATTTTCTCATGGTCCTCTTTACTTGGGTTCGTCAAGATTGCAGCTAGCATGATCAGGATCAATAGCAGTGCGAATATTCTTTTTTTACTCATTTTTTTCAATTCTAGTTTTAGATGATATCATACACCTATAGTGATCAAAATTATTAAATAGATATCAGATATGTGGAATTGTTTTGTGGGAAAAGCCCAGGATAAGGGCTTTATCTATGGGAAAGTCGCTAACTGTACCTTTAGATGCCGTTCAATAAGGAGAATGCCCAGCTAAATAAAGTCCAGATCAGGTAAAATGTAACACCGATCAATATAAAAAGGACAGCGAGTATACTGATTATAATCCCTATGCCGGAACCTGTATGTTTTCCTTCGTAATAGTGCTGTCGCAGTAATTTGATGTTCTTTTCGTTGGCCTTGCTAAAAAAGTCGAAAAGGTTCCCTAAGAAAGGGATGCTGCCTAAAACAGCATCAAAGGAGATATTGAGCAGCATGCGGATCACTAATTTTGGACTGGCTCCATTACGCCACATGGCTATGACAAGTACGAGAGATGTTCCAAAACCTGCTATTGCACCGCCTAAGGGAATAAGATTCAAGACTGGATCTAATCCGAAGCGGAAGTTACCAATCTTGAATTGATTATCCATCAACCAGGATATTCGGTCAATCCAACCGAAATCCTGGTCAATTTTTTTTAATTTATTTTCAGGAGATAGTTCTCTGCGCATGTTTATAGTAACTCGAACGAAGCGCTGATTTCACTCGTCACTTTCATCGGTCTGATATTCAAGTCAAGTCCATTGCCGCCAGCACTGTCTGCCGCTTCAGCCATAGCGCCTTTATACATTGCATTGCGCATCATCGGTTGAGCGCCAAAGATAATTTGCTGTGGAGTTTCCGATAATACGATCGCTTTACCAATTTTTTGACCTGCTGCTTCTGCTAGAATCTGCGCATTGGCTTTGGCATCCAGTACAGCTTTCGTCTTTAGATTTTTTTCCAGTTCCTTTTTCTTCGAATAATCATATTCGCTGATGTAAGTACTTTGGATACCTGCTTTGTCAACACCATCTAGCAGCTGATCTAAATTATTCAAGTTAGTCACCTTGATGCGGTATTGTCTAGACAGCAAGATATCGGTGTCTTTTTTCTTTTTGTCGGGTACATTGTAACTCCAGATATTTTGGATCGTAAAATCTTCTTTTTTTACACCGGCCTTCATGGCCGAGTCAAACAGATCTTTTTCTAGTTTGTCAATAGCTGCTTTTTTCTTGGTATTGCCATTCTCATAAAACTCTTTTAGGGTAACATCGATATATATGATATCTGGTGTTACTTCTTCTTCTGCACGGCCTACCGTGGATACAAATTCTTTATTAACCATTTGTTGCGCGTTTACTTGAGTCATCAAACCTAAAAAGGCTAGTCCTAATAATATTTTTTTCATATTTTTTGTCTTAAAGTTTTATAATAATACGATTGCCATTATCGCTTTGCTACAAGATTGGAGCCAAAGTTTACGAAAAAGTTTAACGGATAAAAAAAATAAAAAGGTTAAGATTTTTGATTTTATTTCTATACCTTTAGGGAAATTAATAATATAGTGCCATGCAAGAAGGTAAAGTAAAATTCTTTAATGAGACCAAAGGTTTCGGTTTCATCATCCCTAACTCAGGCGAGAGCGAAATTTTTGTTCACGTTTCTGGATTAGTAGACAAAGTTCGTGAGAATGACAATGTATCTTACGAAGTTGAACAAGGCCGTAAAGGTCTTAATGCGGTAAATGTAAGAGTTATCTAATTAGATTGAAGATATATTTATTGTGAAAAAGCCTATGCGAACAGCATGGGCTTTTTTATTTTAAAACGAGAGGAGGGCGCCTGTGTGGATTCACTTGCTAAAATAATTTGGACTGATAATTGTAATAGCTTATTTAAAAATATTCAGTGAAGATGAAACGTATTTTAGTATTGGGACTGTCCATTGTTGTTGCTATTTCCATGTCGGCATGTTATTCGACATATCATAGCCATGGGCAGGGTTCAAAAAAGATGCCCCCTGGACAGGCTAAAAAGTATTACGGAGAGCAATCTGCCCGTGATTTCGCTCCAGGACAGCAGAAGAAAAAAAATAGATATTAATTCTTTTAAGGTTCCATTCGGCGTAGCGGTGTATGATTGCAGTCCATGGAAAATTTCTTTTTGACTGTCATCGACTGGTATAAAGAGGTAGCAAAAATAGCATAAAAAAAGCTTTCACAAATCTTGTGAAAGCTTTTTTTATGGGGTCAAATCTAAGCAAATGGATCTTTATCAGGAGCCGGCGGTATTGGATTTGATGGTTGCGAACTTCCAAAAGGATCTTGTGGACGAGAAGAGCCAAAAGGATCTTGGCTTTGGTTAAATGGATGATTCGTGCCATTTTCTATTGCTTTAGGATCTGGGCCATATTGATTCGAAGCCTTGTCGCCTTCTAAAACCAATAAGTAGAGCAGATAAATCCATCCAATAAACGGAATCAATACAACTAATATAAACCAGCCCGATTTATTGGTATCGTGTAATCTTCTTACTGTAACGGCTAGGCCCGGGATCAGTAGGGCTAAGCTTACTAGACCGGAGACGTAAGTAAATAAGCTCGCAATTTGCCCTAGTATTGCAAATACCGCACTAATGATAAGATTTGCGAGAAAAAACATCCAATATTCTTTTCGGCGGGCTCTCCCCTCAAAATTTGCGTAGTTGTCTCGGACAACTTTTAAAAAGGCTTCTTTAAGTTCCATATCTTTTAATACTTTTTTAGGTGAAAATGATGTTAGTAAATCAAATGTTATTTCAATTTTGTTACAATAAATGTACCAAGAATTTATCCAAGAGAACAATTATTATAATAGGATAAGTGTTTGGCGGAGCTACAGTTGCTGGTTTGAGCGGCGGGATATATATTCATTTGTGCTTCGCTCATTCGCCTTTTTGTATATGACGGTCGAATGGAATTAGCTTTTGAACGGTAAAAGTTGTTGGTGTCTTACCTGAAAATCTCTTCGAGTATATAGAGCGATTTTATTTCTTTAAAATTTGTGCGATGGAGTCGATAGAAGTCCAATACCTTTTCCAATAAGAACTGCCGGTCCGAGCTAGTCATTTTGATCTTGTCACAATTTGAATACTCTGATTCGATTAAATTTCTGAAAATTGAAGTGTGCGGTTCCTGCAATACCAGCGGATGTTCAGGAAGACTGTTGGAGAATGTCGCTTCATGCAGATTGAAATAGGGGAGGGCCTGTTTTGATTCGGCAGGATAGAATCCGAGAAAACGTGTCAGTTTGATTAAGAAGACGAGATGAAAATTGGCTAGATTTAAATGAGTTTCATCCAACCAGCAGATAGAGTGATGGATAAATTCAAAAAGGTAGCTGTCGTTTTCCTGTTCCTTCAGAATTTTATAGAGTATTTCATTCAGAAAAAGTGCGAGCGAGCTTTTGACAATATCATAAGGGATTTCTTGTAAAGCAGGAACTTGACGAGCTTCGGAAATCCGTTGCAGCGAACCATTGTCTTTGTGAGTGGCGACAATTTCAAGTAAATGTAAGGGTTGGAGAATATTGGCCTTGATCTTCGCTTTAGGCTTCCTTGCTCCAGTAATAAGATAGGATTGCATACCAAATACTTCTGTGTATATCTGTGCAACAAGACTGCTTTCCGAATAGTTGGTTGTTTTTAAGACTATACCTCTAGTTTTATTGAGCATCTCCTTCTTTTTCTTTTTTATGAGCTTCTTCACGCATCTCAATAATGGCATTTCGGTCAACTTTACGAATCATGCGATAGATTAAAGTCAGGACACCGATACTAAATGTGATAACTCCGACCAGCATAGCGAGTTTATACCAATTAGAACGCTGTTCCATAAGGTAATATCCCAAGATGACCAGCAAAACACCGATGATTATTTCCCTTAGACCCTTGCGAAGATATTTGTTCATAAATGTGAATTGTTGAAAACTATTTTTCTTTACAAAGCAAATATAATACAATAAAATCCTTTATTTTTGCCATTACCATTCCTGTGCAGAACTATTTTTAAAAATAATTCCCATTATCTTGTTGCTTATCCCAAAAAAAATATAGATATTTGCAAACTCTTTGCAGAGAGTGCAAAGGATTAACATATTGTAATAAAGACAACAAAAAAATAATATCATGTCAAGAATTTGTGATTTAACAGGCAAAGCGGCGTTAACAGGAAATAACGTTTCTCACTCAAACGTTAAAACTAAACGTAAATTCTATCCAAATTTACAAACTAAACGTTTTTACATTCCAGAAGAAGATCGTTGGATTACGTTGAAAGTATCTACTTCTGCTATCAAGACTATCAACAAGAACGGGATTACAGCAGCGATCAATAAATTTATCGTTAAAGGGTCAATCTAATTGATTGTCGCGCCTGTTACATTAAGATTATTCATGAATTTCAATCCTATAATAGGATTCAAAATAAAGTAAAACAATGGCTAAAAAAGGAAATAGAGTACAAGTTATCTTAGAATGTACTGAACACAAAGAAAGTGGTCTTCCGGGAATGTCTCGTTACATCACTACTAAAAACAAAAAGAACACAACTGAGCGTTTGGAATTGAAAAAATTCAACCCAGTATTGAGAAAAGTTACTGTTCATAAAGAAATTAAGTAAGTCACACATCTTGGCGCTCGAAAGAGGGGCTAAGTAAAATATTAATATACCATGGCAAAGAAAGCAGTTGCATCGTTACAAAAAGGTGGCGGTAAAGAATTTACAAAGGTTATTATTACTACTAAATCTGCAAAAACTGGCGCGTATACTTTCAAAGAAGGTATGGTTCACAACGATAAAGTGAAAGACGTCGTTGCAGCAGCTCAAAAATAACTAGTAGCATTTTCCTTTTTTAAAGTTTTTCTTTAAAAAGAATTCGATAAAAATAGCCGTTTTGGTATCCTACCGAAAGGGCTTTTTTTGTTGAGGACATTTGTTTATATTTGAACATCAATTTTCACTACTACACTCCATGGGATTATTTGATTTTTTTAAGAAAAAACCACAAACACAAGAAGAAGAACAGGCCTTAGATAAAGGTTTGGAAAAAACAAAAGAAGGATTTCTTTCCAAAATAACAAAAGCAGTCGTCGGTAAATCAACAGTCGATGATGATGTATTGGATAATTTGGAAGAGGTTTTGGTTACTTCTGATGTAGGGGTTACAACTACTTTAAAGATCATTGATCGCATACAAGCTCGCGTAGCCCGCGATAAATATGTCTCTACTTCCGAATTAAACGGCCTGCTGAAAGAGGAGATTCAAACCTTATTGGCAGAAAATAACAGTGCTGATTTCGAGAATTTCAATTACGGCGATCATAAACCATATGTCATTATGGTTGTTGGTGTTAACGGAGTCGGTAAAACGACCACCATTGGCAAGCTCGCTCATCAGCTTAAACAAGCTGGAAGTAAAGTGGTGCTGGGCGCGGCAGATACCTTTCGCGCAGCGGCGGTTGATCAGCTTAAATTATGGGGAGAGCGTGTGGGGGTACGTGTCGTTGCTCAGGCAATGGGCTCGGATCCTGCTTCAGTAGCCTATGATACTGTAAAATCGGCGGTGGCAAATGGAGAAGACGTGTGTATCATTGATACCGCAGGCCGTTTGCACAATAAGGTTGGGCTAATGAATGAGCTCACTAAGATCAAAAATGTGATGCAGAAGGTTGTTCCTGGTGCACCACATGAAATCTTGTTGGTCTTGGATGCATCGACAGGGCAAAACGCCATTGAGCAATGTACTCAATTTACACAGGCAACCGATGTGAACGCTTTAGCATTGACTAAACTCGATGGAACGGCTAAGGGTGGGGTGGTTATTGGTATATCTGATCAATTTAAGATCCCGGTGAAATATATTGGTGTAGGAGAGAAAATTGGTGATCTTCAGTTGTTTAACAAAAAGGAATTTGTCGACTCCCTTTTCAAATAGAGTCTACCGTCTAATCATATGAAGACAAAATACGCGAAACCAGCCCCTTTGATTAATAAACCACGTGTCAATGTGGTAACATTGGGCTGTTCGAAAAATATTCACGATAGTGAAGTGCTGATGGGCCAGTTAAAGGGCAATCAGATGGAAGTTGTACATGAAGCATCCAATATACAGGCAAATGATATTGTCGTAATCAATACTTGCGGTTTTATTGATAATGCCAAACAGGAATCAATTGATGCGATCTTACAATATTCGGATCTGAAAGAGCAGGGTAAAATCAATAAAGTGATCGTTACAGGCTGTCTTTCTGAACGATATAAGCCAGAGTTACAGTCTGAAATCCCCAATGTTGATGCCTTTTTCGGTACGAATGATTTGCCGGATCTGTTGTCATCCATTGGAGCTGATTATCGACACGAGTTGCTGGGTGAGCGCTTATTGACAACACCTTCGCATTTTTCTTATTTTAAGATCGCTGAAGGTTGTAACCGCCCTTGTTCTTTTTGTGCAATTCCTTTGATGCGTGGTAAACACGTTTCTAAATCCATAGACGATCTTGTGAAAGAAGCAAAATTTCTCGCGTCGAACGGTACGAAAGAATTGATTCTGATTGCACAAGACCTAACCTATTATGGCTTAGATATCTATGGAAAACGCAATCTTTCTGATCTGATGCGTCATTTGTCAGATGTTGATGGTATCGAATGGATCAGACTGCAGTATGCCTATCCTTCGGGCTTCCCAATGGATATTTTGGATGCAATGAACGAACGTTCGAATATCTGTAATTACTTGGATATGCCATTGCAACATATTTCTGATCCTATGCTGAAGTCTATGCGAAGAGGTACAACGAAACAGAAACAGATCGATCTTGTCAAAGCGATACGTGATAAAGTTCCGGATATCGCATTGCGTACAACCCTTATCTGTGGATACCCAGGAGAGACGGAGCAAGACTTCCAGGAAATGTTGGAATGGGTGGAAGAAACGCGTTTTGACCGATTGGGATGCTTTACCTATTCTCACGAAGAAAAAACGCATGCGCATTCATTGGAAGATGATGTGCCGCAAGAAATAAAAGAAGAGCGTGTAGAAGCGATTATGGAGGTGCAGCAAGGCATTTCTTATGAAATCAATCAGTCAAAAGTGGGTAACACGTATAAAGTATTGGTTGATCGCGTTGACGGTGACTATTTTATAGGCCGTACAGAATACGATTCTCCCGAAGTCGACAATGAGGTATTGATTCCGGCTGCAGACTCTTATGCACGTATCGGTGATTTTGTTCAGGTGAAAATCGACCGCGCTGAAGATTTCGATTTATATGGCGAGATTGTAAGAAAATAAACGTTGCATTTATAAATGATACGAAAAGAGACGGGGCTTCTTATACAGGGAACCCCGTTTTTTTTTCTGAAAGCATCTGATTTTATTGGCCAAAAGGAGCCTTTTTTCGCTTTCATTGCTGTTGGGGGCTGCGAAGTCATGAAGGTTTTTACGCAATTGTCAGTAAAATGATATAATTTAAAAGCAGGACCAGCTTTTTGTGAAAATTCACTATTTTGCCAAGGCAAAAAACAAATTTGTAAACTTACATGCTCTTTAATAACCATGGCTCCGTTAACATCAGATTAGTGAACCCAGTTCGTTTCATTGTGGTTCCATCTTTTTGATTAATGACTTACAGGGCGGCTAATCCTGGATGGTTTGTCATATCGTGTTTGTTGCCAGAGAGATTTTAGTTATGCAATTAAGAATAGAAAATGATTAATGATACTTGCAGATGAAAGCAACTTATATAGAATATAGTGAAACAAATAGCTTCTCTAAGACTTTATTGGCCTACCTGGCGCATGATGAAGCCTTAAAACCTTTTGTTGGAAACTGGCCCACTTGGGCTGGCTTTGAAAAGCAGGTGATTGAAAAGAAGCCTTTTGCTCACCGAAAAATTCTTGTGGAGCGGCTTAAAAAGCAATATGCCGAACTATTAAAAGATTCTCCGGCAGTTGTTGCCAATATAGAGCTGTTATTGGACCAGAATTCCTATACGATAACTACGGGGCATCAGCTTAATATTTTTACGGGGCCTTTATATTTTATTTTCAAGATCATGACCGCTATACGGCTGTCTGAAGATTTACAGGCCAAACACCCGGATAAAAATTTTATTCCCGTGTATTGGATGGCAACCGAGGATCATGATTTTGAGGAAATCAACCATACAAAAGTTTTTGGCAAGAAAATCGGCTGGGATACACCTGCGGTATCTGCTACAGGGCGAATGGATACGGCGACAATTGTTGATGCCGTAAAACAGTATACGAATATTTTAGGGCTTTCCGAAAATTCTGCTAAACTTACCCGTGTTGTGGAAGAAGCCTATTTAAAGCATGATCGACTGTCGGATGCAACACGGTATATGGTCAATGAACTGTTTAAATCCTATGGTCTTGTGATCATCGATGCGGATGACAGAGAGTTGAAAAATCTTTTCAAACCAATTATTAAAGAAGATATCTTAACTGAAAAAAGCTTTAAAGCAATAGAAGCGAGGTCGGAGGAGCTGGAAGCCAACGGTTTCTCTACGCAGGTGCATGCTCGGGAGATTAATTTTTTTTATTTGACGGACGAATTTAGAGAGCGTCTGGTGCTGGCTGCTGACGGCCGATACGAAGTATTGCATCAAAATATATATTTTACCCGAGCGGAGCTGGAACAGGAGATCGAGCGTTATCCGGAGCGTTTCAGTCCTAATGTGGTGATGCGGCCGATGTATCAGGAGATTATACTTCCGAATCTTGCGTACATTGGAGGTGGAGCTGAGATGGTCTATTGGATGCAGTTGAAGTCCAACTTTGACCAATATCACATCGATTTTCCGATTTTGATACCACGCAATTCTGCTATGATAACCGAGGACAACGTTGCAGCGAAGTTGTTTCGTGTTGACCTTACATTTAAGAGTATCTTCCGGCCGGCAGAGGTACTAAAAAAAGAATATGTTCGTCGCCATACGAAAGAGCGTCTAAATCTCAATGACGAATGGATGGAACTGAATGCTATTTTTGGTAAAATAAAGTTGCGAACACATAAGATTGATCCAAGTTTGGGGCCTAGCACTGAAGCTGTAAAAGCACGGTTAAAGAAAGCGATCAATAATTTGGAGAAAAAACTAATGAAAGCTGAAAAGCGCAACCATCAACATGCTCTAACGGATATTGATAATGTAAAGGAAAAGCTCTTTCCTGGTGGAGGGCTGCAGGAGCGCTCTGAAAATTTCGCTTTACTTTATGTCAAATATGGTGATAGCCTCTTTAGAGATCTTTACAAGTACTTTAATCCATTGGATTTTAAGTTTACGATTTTATATTAGAAAGTCAGCTTCGGCTGACTTTTTTGTGAAAGTGTCTGATGTTATTGGTCCGAAAGAACCCTCTTTCGTTTTCATTTCTATTGCTTTCTGCTATATCATGATTTTATTGCAGATATCGGTATATTTCTATTCCTACATTAAAATTCTCATGTTGCACGTTCTGATATCGCCTTATTTTTTCGGGAATAGGTTTCATTTTATTTATATATACGTTGAAATGCTTTGTTTATAATTTCATAATATTTCGTTTAGCTTCTGTTAACAGTTTGGATGTAGTTTTGCTTTCATTATCACAACCAACAACTAAATGAAAGAAATTCTACTTACGACGTGTGCCATTGCACTTGGGACAGGTTTGTACGCCCAAACAACCCAAGCGGGTTTTTCCGGAAAGGTGACGGATGAGAATAACAAAGGAGTTCATGGAGCTTCAATCGAAGTCCGTAATGAATCGACCGGATTCACAACGAAAACCTCAACCAATGCAAATGGTGATTTCAACTTTAAGGAGTTGCCTTTAGGCGGTCCATATACCGTCAAAGTAACTTATATAGGCTATGGCGAACAAGTTCGTTCGGGATTTAATTTAAATCAGGGCGATATTGTGCGCTTAACCATCCCTATTCAAAATACGTCAAATGTTTTGGAAACCGTTGAATTGATCGGAGTAAGTACGCTAAAGAATAAAATTGAAAATCTAGGTGCTGCAACAGCCGTTACCGCAAAGGATATCGCGAAGTTGCCTGTAAACGGTCGGAATTTTACGTCGTTAATGGATCTCTCCCCTTTAAGTAAAGGAGATAATATTGGTGGCCAGTTGGGCTCTTCTACCAATTTTACCATCGACGGGATGAATGCCAAAAATCCGACTTCAGCAGGTTCGACAACCAGCCGTAGTGGTGCACCTTTCTCCATCTCGATAGAAGCAGTCCGAGAATTTAAAGTAGTTACCAATCAATATGATGTGACTTATGGAAGAGCAGGCGGCGGAACAGTCAGTGCGGTAACCAAACAAGGAACAAATCAAACACACGGAAGCGCATGGCTTTATTCAAGGGCAGATTGGTTGTCCAGTCCATACGATATCAGAGGAAATAAACGAAGCAATGATTTCTCTACTTATCAATATGGATTTACATTAGGTGGTCCGATTATCAAGGACAAATTACATTATTTTGTGGCCTGGGATCATCAACGCGATGCACGTCCGCTGATTATTGCGGATATTAATTCGGCGGCAGATGAAAAGCGTTTCAATGTAACACAGTCGACTTTGGATGAGTATATTCGTATAGGGCGTGAAAAATATGGATTGAGCAATGATAGACAGTATGGTTCTTTCGATAAGAAGCGGAATTCTGATGCTGTATTTGGCCGTATAGACTGGCAAATTAACGAGAAGAACTTATTGACGATCCGTGACAACTTTACCAGTGACCTTAATAAGCTTGGTTTAGAGGACAATACTGCCATCAATTTATATGAATCATACGGAAATGACAAGAATATTGATAACAGTTTTTTAGCAACTTTACGGACTTCCATTTCCCCAAAACTAACCAATGAACTGAAATTGCAGCACCTCTATACTTTTCAAAAAAGTAGTCCTGGAGACATGTTGCCTAGTCAAAATATTCCCCGTGCCATTGTAGAGAATGTGGTGTCTACCATTGATGGAAGTAACTTATCAACCAATATTCAATTAGGCGGTCACCGGTTTGCACAGGAGTCCTTTAAAAATAATGTCGTACAGCTGGTCAACAACCTGTATTATAGCACCGATAATATCAATTATACTTTTGGTGTGGATTTGATGTATACACATGCAAATTCAATTTATGGTAGTGAAGTTAACGGACGTTTTCATTTTAGGGACGATGCGACCAATACAGCATTGCAGAATTTTGCAAACTTAAAACCTTATGCATTTTATCGGGAAGTCCCATTAGTGGCAGATCCAACTGTTATCGGGAAGATATTTAATGCTGGTGCATATGGACAGTTGCAGACCAAATTGGCAAAAGGATTGGATTTGGTTGCGGGACTACGATTGGATTATGGTCATTATCCAACCTCTCCACTGAATGAAGAATTGCTGAAAGAAGTGGGTGTACGTACAGATCACAAGTTGAAATCCTTCGTTGTACAGCCTCGTTTCCAGATGACTTGGGATGTGAATGAAGAACGAAAAGATTTTTTCCGCGTGGGAGCAGGTATCTTTGCATCTGATATCAATAACTATATGACCATCAATAACCTGACTTTTGATGGGAAACATTTCGCAACGGTAGATGTTCGTGGCAATGATGTACCTACACCTAATTTTGTGGGATACAGAAAAGATCCGTCTACAACACCGACCTTGGCACAGTTTCAAGTGCCTACGATCAATACCTATGGCGCTGACGCGAAAATACCTGTGGTGTACAAGGCCAATGTATCTTACACGCATTTCTTTACAGAAAAGTTAAAAGCGAGTCTTTCAGGGTATATGAATCTAGGACGCAACAACTACATGTATGTTGATCGCAATATGGTTCAAGATCCGTTCTTTAGATTGGCGAATGAAGATAACCGCGGGGTATTCGTACCGGCGACGGCTATTGTCAATGGTGTTCCAGATTGGAAACAGGGAAGGATTTCCAATAAGTTTGGCCGTGTCTTAGAATTAAACTCTGAGGGTAAAGTGAATCAATTTGCAGTTGTGCTGGATGCGAGCTATCAATACTACAAAGATGGTTCAATTTCTGTAAGTTACACGTGGAACGATGCGAAGGATAACACATCCTACAATGGGAATGTGGCCAATACAGCAACTTTATCACTTGCTGTGAAGGATGATCCAAGAGATTTGAGCAAGATGAGTTATTCGAATAACCAGTTCCGCAATAAAATCGTTATTTATGGTACACTACCCACATTTTATGGTGTCAGTGTAGGTGTTCGCTATTCAGGAATTGGTGGCACACGTTATAGCTTGCTAGCGGGGGGTAATATTAATGGAGATTTTGTGTCTAATTCGAACGATTTAGCCTTTATTTTTGATCCCAATAGTGCCAGCACACCGAAAGCCCTGGCAGATGCGATGAATACCTTGCTGGCGAATGGTGAAGCTAGCCAAAGTCTGAAAGATTATATCAAAAAGTATGAAGGTAAGATGGCGGAACGTAATGGCGGGATCAACAGTTTTTACGGTTTGATTGATTTAAGAATAGCAAAGAAATTTAACCTGTATAAAACACATGCTTTGGAGCTTTCTGCAGACGTCTTCAATGTGGCCAATCTCTTTAAGAAAACTTGGGGAGTCAATGAATCTTTGGGTAATCAATCATTATATGCCGTATCAAAAACAGCAGCAGCAAATGGAAATCCGGAAATCCCGGCATTTGACCCGGTTAAACAGCAGTTTAATTATCGATTGAACAACTCTGGTATCGTATCACCTTCAGGTAACCCATACCAATTTCAATTGGGATTAAGATATTCGTTCTAATCGCATAAAACGATAGAGAAGATTCCTTCGGATACAGCGAAGCCCCCAAAAGCAATACACTTTTGAGGGCTTCGTTTTTTGTAGTCTTTAGAATTAAGCTGATGAAGGCCTGCATACAATAGTTGCTTATAGGCAGATCTATTGAGCGCTATACAAGAACTTTTTCTTTCGGAAGAAAGACTTCAGCCATCATATGACGTACACTTCCGCCGCCACAGGTCTCAATGACATGGAGATCCTGATGAATGATTTTGCCATGCTTTTCTAATTGAGCCGTTTGGTATAAGGTGAGGGAGGATAAGGCCTGATTGCTCAGTACGATAAACCGATTTCCATATTTATTTCTTACCTGTAAGCAGTTTGCCGCGAAAGATTCGAGCTGGTTTTCATTGATTTCAATGATCTCTTTGCCGGTATCTTTTAGGCTCTTTAGCAGGGCTTCAAGTTCCTGCTGATTGTCGATTGCCTGCGGGCATAGGATGGCAAAATCTTCACCTACCGCTAGAACTACGTTAGTGTGGTAGATAGGTCTTCGTTCTCCATTGACCGTTTGGAAGGCATGAAACACAACCGGTGTATAGTTTTCGGTCCGGCAATACTCATCAAGCATATCCTGGTCTGCCCTTTCAGATAAGGCGCAATAGGCGATGCGGTGGGCACGGTCGAGGACCAATGCGCCGGTTCCTTCCAGATATTGTTTGTTGTTTTCGGCCTCACTTAAATCTTTGGTTAGTTTTACATAATAACCGTTCTGTTTTAATGGACCTTCAAAATCCAATAAATGTTCCTTTCGGCGATTGGGAGCAAACATGGGATAGAAAATTATTTTTCCATCCTGATGAAAGGAAACAATATTATTTGGGAAAATACTGTCGGGGCTTTCTGATTTCTCGTCGTCTTGAATGACGGTCACCAAAATTCCATGTGACTTCAGCTCATTTACTAGCGCGTCGAACTCTCCTTGCGCTTCTTTATTGACTTCTTCAACACTGAGATTTGCGATATCCTTCTGGAAGAAGTTGTTGACCGCTGTCTGTTCATTTTTACGGAAGACAGAGGGTCTTACTAAAAGAACGCTGTCTGTTACCTGTTTTCTCATGATTTATAATCGTTACTTCGCTGTTTTATATTAGTTAAAAAGAAATGATATTCGTTTGTTGCGATAATTTACATTTGTCAAAATAGACGCTTCCTTAGCTGGATAACCTTTTCCTCCTCCAGATTTGTGATAACGGAATATTTCCGGGATATCAGGAATCTTTATCAAAAAGTGTACATATTTCGCTCGAAGTCGCTTTACAATTGGTACATATACTAATTTATTGAAAAATCATGGTCATTACAAAAAAGAATAAGGATATAAAGAAAGAAATGAGTGAGGTAAATAGCAGTTAACAGGGTGTTTTTTTTAAATAGTAGCAGTCAAATGTTTTATTGTTTGTTATATTGATAATGAACAGGTGCTATGTTTGTATTTATTCTAAAATTGATTTAGCAAAGACAATCGATTGCATTTCGATTGCTCAGTAAAACTGACTTTTTATACACTTTTTTGCTTCGTTTTCAGTCATTTATTTTGCTATCTTTGCTCATCCAAAAAACGACTGTTTATAAGAGAGTTAATTGCCTAATTATTATGTCGCTAACTATCTATAAGCGTTAACTTTTTGCACACATGAGCAATATACACTTCCAAGAAAAATTCGAAAGTCGCCACAATGGCCCAAGTCCAGTTGAAGCGAATGAAATGTTGGCTAAATTAGGCGTTTCGTCAATTGACCAACTTATTGACCAAACGGTCCCTTCTCAAATTCGTGCTCCAAAACCTTTAAATCTTCCTAAAGCATTGTCTGAGGTTGCCTATTTAAAGCGTATTGCAGAGATCGCTGAGAAAAATAAAGTTTTTAAATCTTTTATTGGTCAAGGTTACTACGATGTAATCCTTCCGGGTGTAATTCAACGCAATGTATTTGAAAACCCAGGATGGTATACACAGTATACGCCTTATCAGGCGGAGATCGCACAGGGTAGGTTACAAGCTTTATTGAACTTCCAGACTGTAATTTGTGACTTCACTGGTTTAGAAATTGCAAATGCTTCGTTGTTGGATGAGGCTACAGCTGCTGCTGAGGCGATGTTTATGCTTTATTCAGCTCGAAAAAATAAAGATGCGAATGTATTCTTGGTGTCGGAAAATGCCTATAAGCAGACGATCGACGTCTTGAAGACCCGTGCCTTGTCTTTCGGTATCGAATTAAAAATTACAGCTATTGCTGAATCAGAATTGACAGATGATGTATTTGCGGCATTTGTCCAATATCCGGCGGCTGATGGTTCTATTGTCGATTATAAATCATTTACAGCTACAGCTCACAGTAAGAATATTACCGTGTGTGCAGCGGCAGATTTGATGAGTTTGGCGTTATTGACGCCTCCGGGAGAATGGGGAGCAGATGTTGTTGTCGGTAACTCGCAACGTTTTGGTGTACCTATGGGCTTTGGCGGTCCTCACGCAGCATATTTTGCTACACGTGATAGCTTTAAGCGTAATATCCCAGGTCGTATCATTGGTGTTACTTCCGATTCAAATGGCAAATACGCGTTACGTATGGCTTTGCAGACTCGTGAACAACATATCCGCCGTGATAAAGCCTCTTCAAATATTTGTACTGCACAAGCTCTTTTAGCTATTATGGCTTCTTTCTATGCCGTGTATCATGGACCGGAAGGGATCAAAAATATTGCATCACGTATAAATGCCTTGGCTAGCCTGTTAGATCAAGCATTACAGTCATTGGGTTATACGCAGTTAAATGTGGCTTATTTTGACACTTTGCGTGTAGATTTAGGAACGCATGCAGGTGCTTTAAAGTCTGAGGCATTAAACAACGAATTGAATTTCTATTATAACGGTTCGCAAGTTTCAATCGCTATCGACGAAACAACAACATACGAGGACATCAAGACGATCGTTAAGGTATTTGCTAAAATTCAGGGTAAAACATTGAATGATGTGGATTTTGATGCATTGGAAGAGAATTTAGGTTCTTCAATTCCAGCTGATTTAGCACGTACTTCTGCCTACTTAACACATCCAAACTTTAATAGCTATCACTCTGAACACGAGATGTTGCGTTATATCAAATCTTTGGAAGCAAAAGACCTATCACTTTGTCATTCTATGATTCCATTGGGTTCATGTACAATGAAATTGAATGCTACAGCCGAGATGGTGCCAGTTACTTGGGCGAGATTCGGTGGTTTGCACCCATTTGCTCCTGCAGATCAAACTTCAGGATATATGCAAATGATTGGTGAGCTGAACGATTGGTTATCTGAGATTACAGGCTTTGCGAAGATGAGCTTCCAGCCAAATTCAGGCGCTCAAGGTGAGTATGCAGGTTTGATGGTTATCCGTGCTTATCATGAAAGCCGTGGCGATCATGGACGTAACATTTGTTTGATCCCTGCTTCTGCACACGGAACGAACCCTGCTTCAGCTTCGATGGCTGGGCTAAAGGTTGTTGTTGTAAAATGTGATGAATTAGGAAACATCGATATTCCAGATTTAAGAGCAAAAGCGGAAGAACATGCTGCAAACTTAAATTCCCTCATGGTGACTTACCCATCTACACACGGTGTTTTTGAAGAGTCTATCATTGAGGTTTGTGAAATTATCCATGCAAATGGTGGTCAGGTGTATATGGACGGAGCTAACATGAATGCACAGGTCGGATTGACGAGCCCAGGTCATATTGGTGCTGACGTATGTCACTTGAATTTACATAAAACATTCTGTATTCCTCACGGTGGAGGGGGCCCTGGTATGGGACCTATCGGTGTTGCAAAACACTTAGTTCCTTTCTTACCTAACCACGAAGTGGTTTCGACTTCTGGTGAAGAGGGTATCTCTGCTGTTTCTGCAGCTCCATTTGGTTCAGCATCGATCTTGCTTATTTCTCATGCTTACATTTCCATGATGGGCGGAGAAGGTCTGACAAATGCGACGAGAACAGCGATATTAAATGCAAACTATATTAAAGCACGTTTGGAAAATGCCTATCCGGTACTATATTCGGGTACAAACGGACGTTGTGCACACGAAATGATCTTGGATTGCCGTGGATTCAAAAACTTCGGTATCGAGGTTGCGGATATTGCAAAACGCCTAATGGACTATGGTTTCCACGCGCCAACAGTTTCTTTCCCTGTTGCAGGAACATTAATGGTTGAACCGACTGAATCTGAGTCTAAAGCCGAGCTTGATCGTTTCTGTGATGCGTTAGTGGCTATCCGTGAAGAGATTGCTGCAGTTGAAGCAGGAGATGTGGATCAAGCAAACAATGTATTGAAACATGCCCCACATACAGCGTCTGTGGTTACTGCTGATGAGTGGGATAGACCATATAGCCGCCAAACAGCTGCATATCCATTAGAATACGTAAGAGATCGTAAATTCTGGCCTTCAGTTGGGCGTGTGAACGATTCTCAAGGTGACCGTACATTGATTTGTTCGTGTCCTTCAATTGAAGAATACGCCGAAGCATAATCTCGGTATGATATAACTGAAAAGCCCCTATGAATAGTAGGGGCTTTTTTATGGAGTTTTCTGTCTAGGTCAGTTTAATCCTATGGATTTTTTACAAATATTTAGTCTCATTGGCATCGATTCCGCGATGGACTTATGTGAATAATAGGTTATCCATTTATTTTAAAACTTGCATCGTTTATATTATTTTTATCATTCTAACGTTTTATCTAAAAATGATAATTATGAAAAGACAATTCAAAGTGTTGCCTATTCTATTAGGTGTGGGTATTTTGGTCGCGAGTTGTGGTAATAGTAAATCCGGTGATGGGACGGAAAGTGATAAAGAACAGGGTACTGGAATCTCCGACGTGGTGAAGAGCGTATCCAATTTAGATAATCTAAATGATGGTGCTAAAAAATTGGAGGAACTGCAAGCCAAATTGAAGTCCGAAAAACCACTGAGCTCGGATGAATTAAAAGCTTTTTTGCCTGAAAGTTTAGATGGCTTGAAAAGAACATCGTATTCTGCTGGATCGGTATATGGTGCAGGCGTAATATCCGGGGAAGCAACGTATACGGCCGATCCCCAAAAGGATATCAAAGTCAGTGTCCTTGATGGTGCCGGAGAAACGGCTTCTGCCATTGTAGGTTTAGCGCAAATGGGATTTATGATGGATTCGGAGAAGATTACAGATAACGAAACCGAGAAAACGGGTGAGTTCGAAGGAAAACGAGCAAAAACAACCGACACGAAAGGAGTAGAAGGTTCTGTGTCAAAAAGTTCCGAAATCAGTTATCTGGAAAAAGACCGCTATCTGATTACCGTAAGAGGGAATGGATATAGTTTGGATGAATTGAAAGGATTTTTGGGTAAATTGAATGTCAGTGCATTAAAATAATATAAAGATAATTTACAGCATTTACACAGAAAGCTTACTTATAATAGAATAAAAGCCCAAGCACATGTTTGGGCTTCTTTGTATAAAATGTGAGCTGTAAGTCCATATTCGCCCTCGGATGGTGCTTGAGGAAAGAGGCGGAACCGATTAAATTTGCTTTTGTTGGCAAATTTGCCTTAGTTTGCGTTGAAACATTTCGTTATGAAAATAGTAAAATTATCAATCAATCTTTTTGTCGCGACAGCATTGCTTGCGTCCTGTGCAGGTGGAAAATATGCGAAGACCGAGAAAGTATATAAGAAGCAAGCAAAAGAGTTTTCAAAGTTGTATAAACAATCGCCCGTTACAGGACAATTGGAAAAAGTGAATGTCAAAGATCAACAATGGATTGCGTCCATTAATTTTGGAATACGTAAGCCCAATTTTGTCGTTATTCATCATACAGCACAAGATTCTCTGGGTCAGACAATTCGCACTTTTCATTCTGCAAAAGCGGGTGTAAGTTCCCATTACGTGGTAGGTAGGGATGGAAAAGTAGTCCAGATGGTCAATGACCTCTATCGTGCCCATCATGCAGGTTTGGGAAAATGGGGTAATGATACGGATCTGAATTCTTCTTCTATTGGTATTGAATTGGACAATAATGGCACCACCGATCCATGGACGGATGCGCAGATAAATGCCTTAGTGCAACTGCTGACTTATTTAAAAAATACCTATAAAATTCCTCAGGCAAATTTCATCGGCCATATGGATCTGGCGCCAACCCGAAAAAATGATCCATCGCGTTTTCCTTGGAAGAAATTAGCTGATCAAGGATTTGGTTTTTGGTATGATGACTATTTAGAAACCCCGCCAGCAGACTTTAATCCAAAAATGGCATTACGTATTATAGGCTATGATGTAAATAATCTAGATGCGGCAATAAAAGCGTTTAAGATTCACTATATTCAACAGGATGTCAATACGGCATTCCTGGGGGAAAATGACCTCAAGGTTTTATATTCCATCTATAAGAAATTCTTATAATGGCCAGCTAAGCAGAAGGGCATAAAAAAGGAGCCTGCTTTTTGAAAAGCAGGCTCCTTTTTTATCGGTTATGATCATTATAATTTGTCTTTATAGTCACTAAAGTATGTGGCAAAAGCGCGCTGATAGATCATTTTGAACCAAGGGGTGAATTGCTCAGGTGAACGTTTTATTTCATCTTGAATTTCCTGTTGACCCTTGTATATTGTTGCAGCAACCTCTTCTGGATTAATTTCTGGAGTTCCATTAAATTTTCCAATTAAGACATAATCGAACTCATGTTCTGTAAGTCCGTTGTCAAATGAGGCTTTATAAACAAATGAGAAGGCTTCCTCGAGATCAGCTGATACAATCCCCAACTCTTCCATTAAGCGCCTTTTGGCGGCTTCTACATTACTTTCTCCTAATCGTTGATGGGAGCAGCAGCTATTGGTCCAAAGCCCTCCACAGTGGTATTTATCCCATGCTCTTTGCTGTAGGAGTAATTCATCTCGGTCATTGAACAAAAATACACTAAAAGCACGATGCAATAGACCCTTTTCATGGGCTTCATATTTCTCCATGCTACCGATCATTGTATCGTTGTCGTCCACCAGTATTACATCTTCTTGCTTCATAAGGCCTAAAAATAAATATAGCCCAATTTAACGAAATTGGGCTATATAACGAATTAAAATTTTAAAGACAATATGCCTATACGGTTTTTACAAATTTCTCGTCGTAATTTTCAATATCTATGATATAGCCATTTTTAATTAAGAATTCAAAAAGTGGTTTGGCTTCTTCAGAAACAGGCATATTATGGGTTGTAATAATCTTATTTTCTTTTTTCAATAGATACGGATAGGCGTAGAGCTTCACATTTTTATTGAACATTCCCGAGATATAGGAAAGGAGCTCATTGGTGTATAGTTCCTTATTATAATTATCCGAATTGAAAATGTTCTTTAAATTGTAAACGTTCGTTGCAATACCGATATTTTTCGGTTTAAAATTGCTGATAAATTCCGCTAAATGATTGTTTCTTCTAAAGTTGCTGACGATAATATTATTGCCTGTGGCGCAGAGTTCGTCTGCTCTAGAGGCAAACTCCTGAAGATCCTCCGCGGTAATTTCATGGGTGTCCTCCAAAACATTTCCCATCAAGACCTCAATCAATACAATGGTATCAGCATCTGTTGCTCCCGTATTTTTCTTGAATTGTTCAACGGCAAGATTGAATAGGTCAAAGTTTGGAAGGGATTTCTGACGGTATTTGGTACGTAGCAGAATGATGTTCTTTTTGTATAAATAATCCTTGATTTGGACCGCTTTGCCATCAGGTTGGAATAGTGCCGCTTTAGCAAATCCTTTTGCAATCAGGTATAAATTGATCAGGCGTTGGTTGACGTTTTCAAACAAAGGACCGTTTAGCTTAATCAGGTCAATTTCTACAGATCCAACGGAAAGGTTGTCGACCAAGGATTCGATCATCGTCTGTACATTGTCCGCATAATAGTAAGCGGCAAACAATAAATTTACACCAATGATACCCAAGACCTTTTGCTGCAATTGATTGTCACTGTCTAGCAGTCTTATGTGAACGATAATATCATTTGTAGGGCCTCCGACTTCATGTTGGAAGCGAAGTCCAATCCAGCCGTGCGGTTCATTTGTCTTGGTGAAATTAAGAGTTGTTACCGTATCTGCAAAGGCAAAGAATTTTTTGTTGCAATATTTGTCACCATGAAGTCGTTGGGTAAGGAGATCGAATTCATGGGAGAGCATTTTCTTTAGGCGTGTTCTACTGACATAACGGCCATCTGCTTCTTCGCCATAAATTGCATCACTGAAAGCCATGTCGTAAGCGGACATTGTTTTAGCAATTGTGCCGGATGCGGCGCCTGCGTTGAAAAAGTTACGTGCGACTTCCTGTCCTGCACCGATCTCTGCAAAGGTTCCATAAATCTCTGGGTTTAGATTTATTTTCAGGGCCTTTCGCTTGGTTTCAAAAATTTCTCTTGCCATGATGCAAAGGTACAAAAATCAAAAGGCTAGTGAAAATTAAAAGTATGAATGAAAAAAACAGAATAAAATTAGGCTTGTTTTATAACAAGCCTAATTTGTTGAAAGCATAGAAGAGTGCACTGGCATGTAATGCTTGACTGAATTTGTTGTCCAGCAACATGCTTTTTGCCTCTTCAAGTGGGATCAGATAAACATCGATTTCTTCGTGTTCATCCAATGACTGTTCCTGAACTTTTGTACCTCCCGTCATGAGATAGGTATAAGTGATATTACCACTTGTTGCCGGATTAGCATAAAGCGTGGCAATCTCTTCAATCTGTTCAAATTGATAGCCTGTTTCTTCGAGCATTTCACGCACGGCGGCCTGTTTAGGATCTTCTCCGGGTTCTGTTGTCCCTGCAGGAATTTCCACTGAAATTATGCCCGCTCCATGGCGGTATTGTTTAATGACCAAAAGCTCGTTCTGTTCGGTAATTCCGACCATATTTACCCAGTCTGGGTACTCGAGCACGTAATAATGGTCATTGATCCGTCCATCTGGAAGTTCACAAGTATCTCTGCGCAGTGTAGCCCAAGGCTCTTTACAGATATATGTTGAGGATAAGATTTTCCACTTTTCCATTAGCCTACAATATCTTTCATCATACGATCTACCTTCGCTTCCAGAACATTTTGCAAATTGAGGTAATCGGCAGTATCTTGCAAGCTTTCTTTGACTGAACAGTAAAATTTGATCTTGGGTTCTGTTCCCGAAGGACGGGCAGAAATCACGTCGCCATCGACTGTTATAAATTGTAAAACATCGGATTTAGGCAGAGAGATTGCTTTTCGCTCTCCTGTACTCATATCTGTTGTCTGTGAAAGCTGATAATCCCGTATCTCGCGAACTTTTATTCCACCAAGGGAAGTCGGTAAATGATGACGTAAGCCAGCCATCATCGCCTGAATTTCTTCGGCTCCTGCCTTTCCTTTTTTTGTCAAAGAGATCAGTTTTTCCTGGTAGCAGCCGAATTCTTTATAGATATCCAATAGGACTTCGTAGACAGTTTTGCCTTTCGATTTGAAGTATGCTGTCATTTCGGCCAGGAAAGCACAGGAGTTCGGTGCATCTTTGTCCCGTACGAGATCACCGACCAAGAAACCATAGCTTTCCTCACCGCCAACCAGATATTGTGCAGAATCGCCTAAATTTGTAATCAATTCACCAATATATTTGAATCCAGTAAGCGTTTCATAGTGTTTTACGCCATAGTGGTCTGCGATATCAGCTTGCAAGTTGCTCGTTACGATAGTCTTTACAATATAAGGGTTTGCTCCCAGCTGTTTTAGGTCACTTTTTGCACTGAGGACGTAGTATACCAATAAACTACCGATCTGATTACCATTGAGTAGCTGAAACTGTCCCTTATTATTTTTTACAGCAATCCCTACACGATCGGCATCTGGATCTGTCGCTAATACAAGATCTGCATCGATTTCTTCTCCTTTTTTCTTGGCGAGGGCCATAGCGTCTTCCTCTTCGGGATTTGGATAGATTACTGTTGGAAAGTTACCATCTGGCGTAGCCTGTTCAGCTACAACTGATACATTTTCGAATCCCCAAGCAGCCAGCATTTTAGGGACGATTGTAATTCCGGTACCATGTATCGGAGAAAAAACGATCTTTAAATCTTTTTGCGCCAATACAGCTTCCGGGTGAATACTCAACGTTTTATTGGCATCGATGTAGATCTGATCGATTTCATTTCCTACAGGAAGGATATTGTGTGTATTTCCCTCAAATTTAATGTCACTAACCGACGTGATTGCGTTCACTTCATCGATGACATTTTTATCATGTGGAGCAGTTAGCTGGCAGCCATCGTTCCAATAAGCTTTATAACCATTGTATTCTTTTGGATTATGTGAGGCCGTCAACATAACGCCACTTTGGCAACCAAAATGGCGAATGGCAAACGATAGCACAGGCGTAGGCCGCAATTCATTGAAGAGATGAACTTTAATTCCATTGGCGGCAAAGACTTTGGCAACGAGCTGACCAAAAGCCTGTGAGTTATTGCGACTATCATAAGAGACCGCAACTTTAATTTCCTGATCCGGAAATTGTTTCTTTAGATAGTTCGATAAACCTTGGGTTGCTTTACCGATCGTATATTTATTCATACGATTGGAGCCCACCCCCATAATGCCTCTTAAGCCTCCGGTTCCAAATTCAAGATCTCTGTAAAAAGAGTCTGTAAGTTCTGTCACCTCATTATTATCGATTAAGTCTTGAACCGCTTTCCGGGTTCCTTCATCATAACTTGGTGTTAACCAATCTTCGATTTTCTTTTGTATGTCTTTATCTAAATTTTCCATTATCTAAGTTTGGCTAAAATGTAAAAATTATGCGTCACAACCGCCATAGGCACGATCTATGACTGTAATATACCATTTTTCTCCTTCTTTTGTGACATGAAACACAAATGGTTCTTCACTCTCATTGGAGGTCATAATGGCTCTGTAGCTTCTGGCTTCTATATTCTTTAGCTGCTGCAGCTCTGTATTACTGATTTTGGCATCAAGAATTTCATTCATAAACTTGGCCGTTTGCGAAAGTTCATTTGGTCTGGATTTTTTATCATAATAAAATCCGAGTTTATCCCATTTCATTGTTCCGCAATCAAAAATGGGCAGTTTGCCCGATTTCAACGGTCCCTTGTACGTGAGCTTTTCATAAGAGTGATATTCAGGTATAGGTTTAGAAAAATTAAAACTATTTTGGTGTACATAAGAGTCCAGTGCTCCGGGACGATAGATAATATAGATTCCTAATTTGGGATGTATATAAGTATTGACTGTTTTACTATCCTGATCCGAATAGGCCTTAGCAAGTTTTTCCAGAACCTCTTCCAGCGTTTCGCTGTCTTCTTTCTTTACAGTCTTTTCAATGGTGTCACGTTTGCTTACAGTGTCTGCGGAAATGGAATCCTGAAGAATCTTTACGGCTTTATCTTCTTTTTTGTTATTTCTGCAGGAGATAGTGCTTACCGTGAGACAAATAAGAATATAGAAAAAGAGATTTCTCATGATACATTTGTTTTATATTACTTCTTTGAGGTCAAATTCTCAATGATTGATTTTAAAATAGAGCGTGTTGACGGAAGCCACCATTGTTCGAGGATGCGTTGGATTGTCTCTTCTCTATTCTCCCGCAATTTAAGGATTATTTCCTTTCGGAAGTTCAATTTCGACGTTTGCCAAGTTTTTTGATTAAACTGGGTGATCTGTTTTAGTTTTTTTGTTGCGGTGTTGAAAAGTATATTTGCGGGCACAATTTCATCGACAAGACCCTGTGTTTTCGCTTCTATTGGAGACAGCAGTTTTCCTTCAAGCAAATTCTGATAAGCATTTCTCTTACCTATCCAGAAAGCATAAAGCTGAAATATACTTTCGGGCACAATAAGCCCGACGGGAATTTCATTGAGGCCAATCACAAAATTCCCTTCAGCCATAATTCGATAATCACAGCAGAGGGCTAATACACAGCCTCCTGCGGGACTATGGCCAGATATGGCTGCAATTAATGGTTTGGGGAAAGCCGCCAGCAATGAGGTTGCCTCTAAGAATAAGTTCCAGAATTCCCGAATTTGTTCTTCATCATATTGGAACAGCGTAATAAGATCAAGTCCCGCACTGAAGAAGTTCTCCTTGCCAATTAAGATGGCCCCATGGATAGCCTCATTTAGCTGGGACGATTCCAAGATACTGATAAGCTCTTTCAATAATTGAGTATCGATAGCGTTTGACTTTCCTCTGTCGAGGAAAATACTTAAAATATGATCTTCTATTTTGGTGTTTATATGCTCCATGATATTGTATTTAAGTATAACGATTTGTTTATGCTGCTATTGTGGTTTTACCTCTATTATATACTCAACATGGGCAATTTTGCCATCCATGCTTATTCCTTCAACAATTACTTTATAATTACCGGGTTCGTCCGACGTAAAGAATTCAAACGTTGTTTTTCCATCTTTGGACGTGATCAGATTCGGTTCCCATGCGATTGTTGTTCTGAGGTCACGTCGAAGTCCTTTTTCGTTTGTGGCATCGTATTGTGGTTTGAAAAAAGTCCGGTTGACGTGTAAGCCCTTAGGTACAATTGTGACGATTCCGGTAGGCGTGTAAGATGATGAAAGTGCGTCTCCCGATTTGCTGGTAATGACGATTACACCATTGCCACCATACATGCCATATATAGCTGTATTGCCTGCGCTACGGAGAACTTCAATACTGGAAATATCCGCAACATTAATCATATCTATTTGTTCGGGTTCAATATACATTCCGTCAAGGACAACTTGCATCGGACTGCCGCCGTTCAATCCGACGGACCTTGTACTATAGGGCACCCCGTTCCGAAACATGACGCCCACCAACCTGCCAGCAAGGCACTGTTCTAAAGTTGTGCAGGTTGAGAGGTCCTCGGCAGAGATGACTTGATCGGCATTTCCTGGGCCATTGAGGTTTCTGGAGTTCTTGTCGGCTTTAGTTGTTCGTACTCTATTGACCTGTACCTCTTCCAGCCGAATGCTCTTCTGGATAATGCCCGCGGCTTCCAGTTCACCAAGAAATAGCTGGCTGTTTTTCAGCTGTGTCAATAGCTGGGTGTTGATATCGTTAGTTAATAAAGGTTGATCTTTACTTTTGTTAACCGCTGGAGCTGAAGGATTGTCTATAATAATATCAACTCTTTTTTTCTCTTTTGGACCATCACCTGTAACAATAAACTTGACGCTGTCGGCAAAAAATAGTTCGTCAAATGCAAATCGACCATCATTATCTGTCAGTGTATCTATACTCAGCAACATATTGCTTGTTGGTATTAGCGTTACTTTGGCCTTTGGTACAACCGCTTTTCGGGCCGTTTTTTTTACGGTCCCAGAGACAGTAAGTCCCTTTTCTGGAAGAAACGCTGCGGTTGGGGCATTTGTATAGCTCTTCCAGTCCAGTTTGCGCCAGCCTTGGATCAACATGAGATTATCCAAATCGTTAACTTTGATATTGGTTAAATCCTCAAAGTAGTAATTGGGTCGTTCAATAAAACCGCGAAGATCAGATTTTAACAGAAGTTCTGAGACAATAGAAGAATAATAGCGGTCTGTCGTCGTATCAACTTTGCTTAGATTGACAACTGATGCGGAGAGGGCGGCAACTTTTGAGGTATCACGATCATCATAGCTGACGGTAAGGTTTGCTATCACTTTATTGCGTGTTGTGAAGCTGGGTTTATTGAGCGCGATTGAAACGGGGAGTAAAGTTGATTTCGCATTGTAGTTAAATACAAGCCTTTCTGCAATGGGTAACATTTGCTCTGTTAAGATGGACAATTGTAAAACGCCAGAAGGAAGATTTTTTTTCGGAATATTGAATAAGACATCGGTCCCGTTCAACTTCTGTTTGGCGGCATGCAGGACAAGACCGTTATATTGGGCGACTAAATAGATTTCTTTGCCATTGACCAAATCATCAGTTGCGGAAATCTGTGCGGCAATTTTATCCTTTAAAGCTGAATTGACCGTTAGCACATACCCCGAGTTCAACACGGCGGGCAAGGAAGTGCTTGTTGAAGAACCGTCTTCAAAAAAGGCCGTGGCTATATATTTTTTTCCAGTCTGCAGAAGGAGGGGAATGCTTCCCATTCCCAATGAATTTGTTTCAAATTCAGCAATGGGCGTTTGGTTTTCCTCCACGATGGTTATTTTTGCCTTTTTGCCCAAGCCGGCTGGCGTGAGTATCTTGAAGCCTGTTTTGCATAAAATGTTATTGACCAGTTCCCCGCTTTCCGGAAAGATTTGAATGCTATTTTGGTTGTTTGGATTGGGGATAATAAAATTTTTTAAGATACGTCTTTTGTCGAGGGAAAGAAATTGTAAAGACAGGATTCCCCCCTTGAAGTCATCTTTTAGTTCAAGGGATACTGTTCCGTTTTCATTTGATTTTAATCGTCCCGATTTTTCTTTATTATTATCCTGTTGTAAAGTATAACTTATACTGCTATTGATTAGCGGCGCTCCTTGAATGGTTTTTAAATTGATCTGGAAGATATTTTCAGTTCCGCTTTTAATAAGACTGCTTTTCGTCATTACGTTATCCGATCTACCATTTGTGACGGGAATCACACGCTCATAGAAATTGGATATAGAGTCATTTTGCATCCATCTGGTAAATGATCTAATCCGGTAGGTGCCTTCTTCCAGCGTATCCGGTAAGCTTAGATCCCCTATGCCGAGTCCGATTGTGATGGGAATTTTGATGCTTTTAATGATTTTATTTGTAGATGAAATCAATTCTACATTGGCAATCTTGCTGATATTGCTCAAATAATTAAAGGGAGCCGTGGTGCAGTATAATTTAAACCAGACCGTTTCTCCGGCTGAATAATCGTTTTTATCTAAATGAAGATAGATTTTTTCCTTTACGTGTTGTTCATGGTAGGTTTCTAGCTTCTGCAGCGTTTGATCAATCTGGGCTGACGCCAAAAAGGAGAATAGGAGGCAGTTTATTAACAGCAGTATTTTAGCGTACATATGACTAATGTTTTATGAAAATTAGAAAATATTTTTCCTTTAATCAATTTATAAATCAAAATATTAGTCTCATTTTAAACGATCTTTTACCTTAAAATTAGCATAAAAAAAATATCTTTGTGTTATGAATATCCTAATAATCGGTTCCGGAGGCCGTGAATCAGCCTTCGCCTATAAGTTGTCGAAAAGCCCACGTTTAGATCAATTGTTTATTGCTCCAGGGAATGCTGGAACGGGTGTATATGGTCAGAATGTCAATATTAAAGTGACTGACTTTGCTGCTATTGCCACCTTCGTTTTGGAAAATAACGTACAAATGGTGCTGGTAGGTCCAGAGGAACCTTTGGTAAAAGGTATTCATGATTACTTCTTAAATCGGGAAGATTTGAAGCATATCCCAGTAATAGGGCCACAACAAGAGGGCGCTCAATTGGAGGGTTCAAAAGATTTTTCAAAGCAATTTATGGACCGCCATGGCGTGCCTACAGCTGCATCGAGATCGTTTGATGTGACCTCCCTGGAAGAAGGATTGGCTTACCTTGAAACCCAAAAATTGCCGATTGTGCTTAAAGCGGATGGTTTAGCAGCAGGTAAAGGGGTATTGATCTGCGAGACGCTAGCGGATGCCAAGGCAGAGCTAAAGGCGATGATCGCGGATTCTAAATTTGGAGAAGCAAGTCGGGTTGTGGTTGTTGAAGAATTTCTAAAAGGAATTGAATTATCTGTTTTTGTTTTGACAGACGGCAATTCATATAAAGTACTTCCTTCTGCCAAAGATTATAAACGCATCGGAGAAGGCGATACAGGGCTCAATACGGGCGGTATGGGATCGATATCTCCAGTGCCTTTTGCTGACGAGACATTTTTGCATAAAGTAGAAGAGCGCATTATCCGACCAACTGTTGAAGGACTGAAAAAGGATGGCATCCCCTACAAAGGATTTATTTTTATAGGATTGATGAATGTAGCGGGTGAGCCTTATGTCATCGAGTATAATGTGCGTATGGGGGATCCTGAGACCGAATCTGTATTGCCACGAATTGAATCGGATTTATTGGATTTACTGGAGGGTGTGGCTCAGGGTAATTTGGATCAACGTTCCTATACGGTATCTTCCAAGACAGCTGTTACTGTCATGTTGGTTGCCGGAGGTTATCCTGGAGATTATGAATCTGGAAAAGAGATCGCCAATATTGAAAACGTCAAAGAATCCATCGTATTTCAAGCGGGGACGAAGGAGGTTGATGGTAAGATTGTGACTGCAGGAGGACGCGTAATTGCTGTGACGACACTGCAAGATACGTTGTTCGATGCCCTTCAACAGGCAACAGCAGATGCCGGAAGGATATATTTTGAAGGTAAATACTTCAGAAGAGATATCGGTTTCGACCTTATTTAAAAAATATTTAAAATTATTTTTGGAATACTGATTTTAAGATCTATATTTGCAACTCCAAAAACAGCAATGTTATTGGAGTTGCATAAAAAGGCCCGTTCGTCTAGGGGTTAGGACGCAAGATTTTCATTCTTGAAACAGGGGTTCGATTCCCCTACGGGCTACAAACAAAAAAACCTGCAAATTAATATTTGCAGGTTTTTTTGTTTGTAATGAATGCTTACGGTTAACCTATAAGAGCTTTTGCTTTAGCATATCCAAGGTCAATCCCTGCATGCTCGAAAGCGACTTGTAGTCATATTGACCACTGGGTGTAAGTAGGATATATGAGGGGAACCCGCCTTTGTTAAAGGTGTTCATTATTTCAGTCAAAACTTTTGAATCAACAAAAATATGTGTGCCGGGCTGATCTAATTCCAATACTTTATTCTGCCATTTTTGTTCGTTTGATTCCGAAGAAGTACATAGGTATACAAATTCAATTGGTAATTCGGCAGTTTGTGATTCAGCATGTAATTTTTTACTATAGGGCATAGCTTGGATGCACGGAATACACCAAGTCGCCCATAGATCAATGATAACCAGTTTGTTTGCAAAGACGACCTTTAATGTCTTAAGAAGGTCCTCCCCAGACTTATGCTGGTCAATATAAAGACTGCTGCCAGAGTTCGTCTTTATGATTAATTTTCCCAAAGTAGAATTTTCAGGTTGAATAATTGCAGATGCAGCACTAATAGAATCAATTTGAGCGATTGTTTTTGTTAATGTCTTAACTTGTGAATCTAAATAATCTCTGGACCAATCAGTATGTAGTGTAGGTCTTAATTGCTCATAGAGCTTACATTGTTCTTTGATATCTCTATCTTCAAATTGTAATTTTAGGAGATCTGCATAAAAGGACGGAAGCACTTCGTCGTAATACAGCGCTAGATTTATGAAACTAAATTTTTTCTTTGTTTTTTTAAAACCTACAACTTGCATGTAATAATTCAGAAACTGGAAGTATTCATGCGAATCATTTGATATGGAATATACGGGAGTGAGCAATTCACTGATTGTGTCTACTTGTATTGAATTTCGAAATAAATATTTAAGCTTCTTCGCGTAATAGCTTGATTGTGTTTCCCCGTCAATCAATGTTTGATAAGCGTTGTTAAATTTCGCATAAAATTTCTTATTGATTTGTTGTTGAATGGCAAAAATGCTGTCTAATTTTGCTATATAATTATTATCTCCAATAGCGAGTGAACTTATTTTGTCGGAAAAATTTTCATTATATCTTTTATTGAAAAGGATATACTCATTCATAATCCGGTTTTTATCACCATCTTTTCCACCAAATTTTACCCCATCACCTGTCATATAGACAGATTTTTTCTTTAATTTATCTAGATCAAAAGTGATTTCAAGGTATTCATCACTATAGAGGCAGGTATATACATAATCTCCAAATGTAAACCAGATCTGACGATTTGGAAGTTTATCAGGTAATGTAATAAGAAAAGATCCATCTTGATCTAGCTTGATGTTGTAAGAAGATTGCATTGGATTTCCGATGTTTACAAGACTGTATTTTATCATTATATCCTTTAGCTCATTAGCAGACCAATTGACTACATGTCCCTTAATTTGGGGATATGACTTTTTCAAAGAGTGCTGACTATAATTAGGGGCCGTTATTGGAAAATCATCTGATTTGGTTTGCCCTAAGGTCTTTAAAGGGATAATAAAAATGAGGAGATAAAATAGATTAGTTTTCATAATTTGTTTTTGATGTACTTAAAATTCGAAATACGGATTCCTTCTTTTGTCTTGCGATAGGCACTATTGAATTATCTTTCATTAAAATATAGGCTGATTGTCCCTTTTTAATCGATAAAATATGTTCTGAATTAATAAGATGGCTTTGATGTGTACGGATAAAACCGTATGCATGCAGTATATCATCATATTCTTTCAATGTTTTACTGATAATGATCGGTCTACGACCAGTAAGATATATTTCTGTGTAATTATTGTCTGCCTGACAGCGGATGATATTCGAAATAGAAACATATAGCGTTTCTCTTCCTGCTGGCAGGGCTATTTTGTGAGTACTGCGTTGTTTGTTCGTAAGATTTTGAATCAGGTTTTCTAGATTTAAATTGTATTTTTTTAATTTAATTTTCGATATGGCTTTCTCTAGCGCAGTTTCTAACTCTGCAAAATTAAGTGGTTTTAAAAGGTAATCTAATGCTGAGAATTTAATTGCCTGAATACCAAATCTGTCATAAGCTGTGACGAAAATAACTTCGAAATCTCTGTTCTCGAGTGCTTGTAATAAATCAAAACCATTTTTATCTGGCATTTGGATATCAAGAAAAACCAATTCAGGTTTTTGATCATTAATCAAAACAGTTGCCTCTTCAGCGTGTATAGCGGTACCTACCAAACGTAAAATACCCTCAAATTTATCTAAGTATCTTTTTAATATTTCGATGTTGTTGATCTCATCATCTACAATTATATAGTCGATCATCTTATTATATGTTAGCTATCCAATGGGAAATGACTATACAGATTTCTGTAATGTCTGAACTTGCTGTGATTTGTATTTTGAAGGAGTTTTCAGGATAAAGCTGTTCCAAAAGAGCCAAGCGTTCCTTGGTTAATCTTAGGCCATATCCACCTGCGGCCTTGATGGTCTCTGTATTCAATTTCGCTCCGTTGTCAGCTACACCGAGTACGAGGTCTTGTCCTTGTTGGTCGATGGTGACCACAATTCTTCCCCTAGAACCTAGCGTTGAAATGCCGTGTTTTACAGCATTTTCTACAATTGGCTGAAGTAATAAGTTTGGAATGTCAATCAAATCGTTATGAATTTTTAAATTATTCAATATGTCATACTGGAACCCAAATCTCAATTGTTCCATTTGTAAGTAGTCATCTAATAATTGGAGTTCTTCGCTGAGGGTATTCATTTCTTTTTCTGCATTCTCTAAAGTGGCTCTGGTTAATGAAGAGAATTTAGTCAGGTAATGATTGGTACCTTTGAAGTCATTCTTTTGGATTAAGTTCTGTATAGAGTTAATGGCATTAAACATAAAATGAGGATTTAGTTGAGATTGTATATTTTTGATTTGAAGAGTAAGCGTTTGCCGTTTTTGCTCAACCTTTACGAGACGTTTGCGCGTTCTATAGCGAAGTGTAAAAAAAGTAATCACAATGATTGTTAGGCTAATGAGAGTTGTTGGCCATAATATGGGCCAGAGTGTGGCTGAAAATTGTTGTGGAGCTTGTACAATATGATAAGGTATTCTCAGAATTTCATTGGCATTGTAAGTATTAATATCTCCCGTTTTATGGATCAGCAATTCGTATTCCCCTATTTCATTCAGATATTTATTGGAAACTTCAAATTTTTTAGCTTGTGTCCACCATTCAAGCTGAATGGTGTCAGCGCTGTTTTCTGTTTTTTTGATCAATTGGACAGAATAAGGAGTTGTATCATGGTTCTCAAATTCGAGATTAAGCGAAGTGATGCTGTCTTTATTGAAAGTAAGATCTAACGGTGCGCCGGTATATTCGTCGTATTGATGTACATAACCTTTATTAAATGATCGGTCAAGTAGATTGAAATAACCATATTCACTCGGCCCTCGGGCGATAATTTGTTCGAGTATAGGGTGTTTGTTTTTCCGCCAATCCAAGATGTAACCGTCTCTAATGCCATAAATTTTCCTGTGTCTGACTTCAACTAAAATTAGCTTTTCAGGGTAATTGAAGGTGCCAATTGAACCATAGGGCACTTTGGCGCCATATTTTATAGAAAGTGTGGGGATAGGAGTCCAGGGTGTGAGTTCGATGCTATCATTTTCTACAACTCGATAAAGAAAATCCTTATAATTATCTTTATTGATACCCATCGCTATGATTATAGCATCAGAGCTGTCTGGTATAAAATAGCTATGATAAGTCTTAGATAGATTTTGAACCTTGGGCGAGATAAAATTTTTGAGCTTCGGATTTAGTTTAATACCTAAAAGAATCGGTGAATTGGGTATTTGCTTTAAGCCTTTGCCCGGCAATGTTTTGTTGTTGTCAAAATCCTCGAAGATGTGCGATATATATTTATCAGATATTACAAAGCCGATATCGCTTCTTACCATCATCCGTTTATCTGTAGAATAGCCATGAAAATGAAAATTTTCTCCAAAATAATAGTCATTGCCTTGAGAGTCTTGTGCTGAAGCGCTGAAAATTTGAATTAATAAAAATATTAAGAGCAGCCTTTTCATCATTTATAGTTTATAAATCGAAAATGGTCAAAATAAATGGAAACTACGAAATGAATGAGGAATTGGAATGATTCGCTGAGTATTTGGAAAATCTACAGTTTAGTATCAGCACTTGTGTTGATACAAATAAGCACATTATTGAGAAAATTCTATAGTATCAGAATCTTTACAATCCCTAAATTTGAGTAATCAATTATAGAAAGAAAACCTTAGAGAAGCATTTAGAAAGTCAAGATAGAATTTATCCATTTATTTCTTCCGTAAAAAAAGAGCAGGCAAACCGTCGAAATGGAAAGGGTTAAGGTCAATATCTATTGTGTGTATAAAATAGAAATAATTTAGAAAAGTAATTTTAAAAACCGGAAGACTTTGAAGCAATTGTCATGAAGTCTTTTTTTAGCTTAAGATAGCTAATACCATTTAGCTTTATATAAAAGTAACCAATTATGTGGAAATTAAAACAATGCGTTCGCCTGATAACAGGGCGGGTGTCGATCCGTTCGTCCTAAAATTATCCTATAGATATCAGTGATGTTAATGAAATTTTAAGGAATATATCGCAAAGTCATGGAATCTGGATTCGACGACGGTGATATAGTAAAGTTTATAGAATAAATTCTAACCAATAAAAAAAACCTTATGAGAACTAAACAAATGGCGGCTAATAGCTGGTCTCTAAATCGGATGATTTGGGCCATTATGGTGCTTATTTTGGGCGTTGGGAGCTGTAAGAATGACAGTCTTAGCAGTATTCCAGAAGGTGTGCCCTTTGATCCGTCGCAACCTGTGATCGTTTCTGACTTCGTTCCCAAATCAGGAGGTATGGGACAACGACTTGTGATCTATGGAAAAAACTTCGGAAACGATCCAAAAAATGTAGCAGTCTTTATCGGAGGGAAAAAGGCTGTAGTCATTAATGCATTGGGGGAATCACTCTACTGTCTTGTACCAAAACAAGCTTTCAAAGGTGATATTGAGGTGCGTGTCGGAGGAGAGGAAAACCCTGTTATCGGTAAGGCGCAAGCACCTTTTGACTATCAGCGCAAACTGGTTGTTTCAACCTTAGCTGGTTATAGAAATTCACGTGGTGATGAGCCTTGGAAAGATGGAAAGTTTAAAGATAATGACCAAAATAAAATGGCCAGTGGTTTTTGGGAACCTTCTTTTATGAAATTCGATCCCCTTAATCCAAAACACTTGTGGATGACCTTTGACAATAACGGCGGCCTTTATTTAATCAATTTTGAGGATAGTACGATTACGACAAGGCGCGCTGGCTTGGAACGTCCTCGAAGTGTTGACTTCACTTTAGATGGCAACTATATGATTATTGCGCAAGACCGGGGTGGGGAAGATGATAAATCAACCTTATTATTATCGCGTGCGAAGCGATTTTTAGATAGCGAAACCTTGACACAGAGCAAACAATGTAATGGTGCATCCGTCCATCCGGTTAATGGAGAGATGTATTTTAATAGCTATGCAAAAGGGGAATTCTATCGTTTTGACTTAAATAAATATTTCAGTGAAGGCCTCAAGCCTAAAGAATACACAAATCCATTTCTGATTCAAGACCCAGAGTGGGAATATAAAATTCTAATTCATCCCACTGGTAATTATGCCTATATCGTTATCATTAATCGGGGTTATATTATGCGAGCTGATTACAACTGGGAGAAAAAGGTATTTAATCAACCCTATCTTGTTTGTGGTAAAGTGAGCGAGACCGGTTATAGAGACGGCGTAGGTTCTTCTGCTCGTGTCGATCACCCTTATCAAGGTGTTTTTGTCAAAAATCAGAAGTATGTAGAAGCTGGTAAACCTGATCTGTATGATTTTTATTTCACAGACATGATGAATCACACTATTCGTATACTAACGCCGGAAGGTGCAGTGACGACCTTTGCTGGTCGAGGTAGCTCAAGCCTCAATAACAATCCTTATGGATATGTAAACGGAGATCTGAGAGAAGAGGCCCGTTTTGATAGGCCATCGGGTATTGCGTACGATGAGAAAGAAGGGGCTTTTTATATTGGTGATCAGGCAAACCGTAGAATCCGTAAGATCGCTTTGGAAGAAATGGATGAAAATAACCAAGATTAACCTGTGATAAGATGATGAATAAAATATTACTTACGTGTATGTTACTCCTCTGTGGCACTTTTGGTGCGTTGGCACAGGATATTTTGGAAGTAACGGGTGTTGTTGTTGACGCACAAAAAACACCAATTGTTGGTGTAAGCATCTTTGTTAAGGATGCGCCGGGTTTGGGAACCACAACTGATAATAAAGGTAGTTATAGGATAAAAGTAGAACGTTACAAGACGCTCGTGTTCTCTTCCGTAGGTTATAAAAGGCAGGAGATACTTGTGAAAGATAATCACATGATCAATGTGACACTGAAAGAATCGGAGACTAGCGTGCTCGAGGAAGTTGTCGTAACGGGTACAGGTACCCAAAGAACACTGACATCGACTGCTGCGACCAGTAGTGTTGATGTCGGCACGATGAAAGGAAATCCAACGTCGAGTATAAGTAATGCATTGATTGGAAATGCACCCGGAGTTTTGGGGATGATGCAGTCGGGCCAACCAGGAAAGAATATTACCGAGTTCTGGATCCGCGGTATTTCTACTTTTGGCGGAGGGGCATCCGCACTTGTTTTGGTCGATAATATTGAACGCGATATTAATGACATTAATATTGAAGATATTGAAACCATTAATATTCTTAAAGATGCCGCAGTAACCGCAATCTATGGCTCGAGAGGTGCAAATGGTGTCGTTTTAATTACAACCAAGCGCGGTAAGGACGGTAAGATTAGTATTAATTTCAAAGATGAGAATATCTATAATAGCCGTACCATTACGCCTGAATTTGAAGATGGAGTTACCTATGCCAACTTATTGAATGAGGCGCGTATTACACGGAATTTTGCGCCGATTTATCAACCTGAAGAACTGGAAATATTACGATTAGGATTGGATCCGGATCTTTATCCCAATGTCAACTGGAAAGATTTATTGCTCAAAGACGGGGCGATGACTTATCGTGCCAATTTAAATATGACGGGCGGTGGGTCCACAGCGCGTTATTTTTTGTCCGGAAGTTATATCGATGAAGGTGGCATGTACAAAACGGACGAAACGTTACGGAACGACTACAATACCAATGCAAATTACAAAAGGTATAATTACCGCCTGAATACAGACATTAACGTAACCAAAAGTACGGTCTTAAAAATTGGTGTTGCCGGTTCCCTTAATAAAAGGAACAGTCCTGGTTTGGGAGATAATGATTTTTGGGGTGTATTATTTGGGTACTCCCCAATTCGCACACCGGTACTGTATTCAAATGGTTATGTTCCTGCTATTGGAACAGGTAATCAGACCAATCCTTGGGTAGTTGCTACACAGACGGGGTATAATGAAAATTGGCAAAACAAGATACAGACTAATATTTCTATTGAACAAAATTTTGATTTTATAACCAAGGGATTACGGTTTAGAGGAATTATTGGTTACGATACCAATAATGATAATAGTATTTACCGTCGTAAATGGCCTGAACAATGGCGGGCTGAGCGAGCTAGAGATGAGAATGGAAATTTGATTTTTACACATATTTCTAATCCACAGGAATTGTATCAGGCAAGTAGTGCCAGTGGCGAAAGGCGCGAGTTTTATGATATGATGTTTAATTATGATCGGAGTATCGGTGATCATAATTTTGGAGCAGTGGCTCGTTTTACGCGTGATGCACTTATTCGGACAGTCAATCTTGGCGATGACATAAAAAATGGTATCGCAAAAAGAAATCAGGCCTTAGCCGGCCGCCTAACTTATAATTGGAAATCACGTTATATCGCCGATTTTAATTTTGGCTATAATGGTTCGGAAAACTTTGCCCCGGGACGACAATATGGCTTTTTCCCTGCGGTTTCAGCAGCCTGGAATATTGGTGAAGAGCCTTTTGTGAAGGAAAATATTTCCTGGATGAATATGTTCAAGATCCGGTATTCCTGGGGAAGGGTCGGTAATGATCAATTATCCGGTGGAGCACGATTCCCTTATTTATCAACGATTAGTGAAATTGGACATTTTAACAATGAGAGTGTTTGGGTTCCTGAAGGCGGCTATCAATGGGCCGACTATGGTTTCAACCGGTATTATGGCGGAATGAAATATAGTCAAGTCTCTTCCTCTAATGTAACCTGGGAAATGGCAACCAAGAAGAATTTGGGTTTTGATCTAGCGCTCTTTAAAGATAAGATTGTTGCCAATTTGGATTTCTTTAATGAAAAACGTACTGGCATTTATATGGCTCGAAATTATTTGCCTGCTTTGGTCGGATTGGAATCTGTACCAAGCGCTAATGTGGGTGCTGTGAAATCCAGTGGTTTTGATGGTCGTCTATTATATAACCAGAAATTAGGGGAAGTGAATTTAACTGCCAGAAGTAATATTACCTATAGCAAAAATGAAATTACGGAAATCGATGAGGAATATAACGTGTATGGTTATCAAAATCAAAAAGGATATCGTGTCGATCAGGCGAAAGGACTCATTGCTTTGGGCTTATTTAAAGATTATGATGATATACGTAATAGCCCCAAGCAGACATTTGGGACTTATCAGCCGGGAGACATTAAATATAAGGATGTTAATGGAGATGGTATCATAGACGATGGTGATCGGGTAGCTATTGGAGCTACGAGACGTCCTAACCTGGTTTATGGTGTGGGGGCGTCGGCGAGCTGGAAGAACCTTGATATCAGTGTTCACTTTCAGGGGTCTGGTAAATCGACGTTTTTTACCTACGGGAAAACTGTTTATGCTTTTAGTGAAGGGGAATGGGGACAAGTATTGAAGGGGGTAATGGGAGATAACCGTTGGATTTCTGCAGACATATCCGGTGACCCGACGACTGAAAATCCTAATGCTTCTTATCCAAGATTGAGTTATGGCGCCAATCCGAATAACTTTAGGGAGTCTACATTTTGGTTGAAAAATGGTCAATACCTTCGTTTGAAGACCTTAGATATTGGGTATACCCTGCCAAAACACTTAACCAATCAGATAAAGATCAATAGCATTCGTTTGTTTTTAGTTGGTTCAAATTTGCTGACCTGGTCAAAATTCAAGCTTTGGGATCCGGAACTAGCGACTCCAAGGGGCGAAGACTATCCGTTGCCTAAGTCGTTTACATTTGGTATCAATGTCAACCTATAAATTTAAAAAGATGCAAAGAAATAAAATATGCATTGCAATACTGCTTGTGTTGGGAGCAAGTTTTGCCTCATCCTGCAAAAAGGATTATTTGAAGTCCGACCAGTATTTTAAGGACCGACTAAACATAGAGAAGACCTTTAAAAGTAAGGTCTATTCAGAGGAATGGCTGGCACATGTATTCGAGGAGTTTAAAGGAGAGAATGCTGATGTCGCCAGTAAAGGCTTAACTCCTCATTGTTTTGCAGACGACATGTATTATGGTGATCGGGATAAAGATTATGACCCCTCAAAAAATGAACTTTCATACAATATGTTCAAAATGGGACAATATACTGAAAGTGATAAACAGGGGACATGGACACAATCCTATCGGGGTATTCGTAATGCGTCTACCTTCATTCAGAACATATACATGAATGGTGAAATGTCGGCTGCTGAAATCTTAGATTATCGAGGACAGGCGCGATTTGCACGCGCTTACCTTTATTGGCTGTTGCTCCGTAAATATGGTCCAATTCCACTTTTACCGGATGAAGGACTGGATTATACCGATAGTTATGATGATCTTGCAATACCACGCAATACATATGAAGAATGCGTGGATTTCATTAGCAGTGAGCTATTGCAAGCAGCTAAAGAAATGGAAGCTTTGGGAATGAAACGTGGACAAGATGCTTCTGCACGGCCTTCCGTAGGTGCAGCGTTGGCTGCGCGAGCTAAAGTTCTGCTCTATGCTGCCAGCCCATTGGCAAACGGTAATAATTCGGGCTATGCAGCACTATTAGTGGATAAACAAGGAAAACGATTATTGTCTGCCGAATTTAAAGAGGAGAAATGGGCGAAAGCTGCTGCTGCTGCCCGAGATGTGATCGAACTTGGTGTGTACAAACTTTATACTGCTTCCTTTCAGGAAACGGGGGATGACGCGACAATCAAGCCGCCTGAAGATCATAATTTCTCAGAGAAAAGCTGGCCTGAAGGATGGGCAAATATTGATCCAACGAAATCATATGCACAGATCTTTGACGGTACTTTGTCTGCCTCAAGTAACCCTGAATTAATCTTTACACGCGGAAATAATCAACCTAATGAGGGGATTGACCAAATGGTTATCCATCAATTACCGCGCTCCGCTACAGGGTGGAATACGCATGGGCTCACGCAGAAGCTAGTTGACGCTTACTATATGAATGATGGGACAGATGCACCGGGTAAGGATAAGGAGATTGGACGAGGGAATGGTTCAAGTAGGGTAGTCGGTTACGTTACTCAGGAAGATTATGACGCAAAAAGATATAGACCATTGCGCCCTGGCGCGTCTTTGCAATATGCAAATCGTGAGCCTCGCTTCTATGCTTCAGTAGCGTATAGTGGAAGCTTCTGGACCTTATTAAATGAAACAAAACCGGAAAACAGAAATAAGCAAATTTTTTATTATAGTGCAGATCCGAAAGGCAATGGCTTTAACTCTGCTAATGGATATTGGTTGCGGACTGGATTTGGGGTTAAAAAATTTGTTCATCCAAGTGATACCTATGAAGGTGGTGTTGCATCACGTGTCGTCCCCAAAGCAGAACCTGCAATCCGTTACGCCGATATTTTACTTATGTATGCAGAAGCGTTAAATGAGCTAAGTGGTTCTTATACGATTCCATCTTGGCGTGGAGGAAGTTATACGATAAGTCGTGATGTTGCTGAAATTAAAAAGGGTATTCAACCTGTTCGCATCAGAGGTGGAGTTCCTGATTATTCGGCGAGTGTATATGGGAGTAAGAATGAATTGCGCAAGTCAATAAAACGTGAACGTTTTATTGAGCTGATGGGAGAAGGACAACGCTATTATGATTTGCGTCGCTGGATGGATGCGCCTGTTGAGGAAGCGTTGCCTGTATACGGCTGTAATGTCCTAATGAATGAAAAAGAACGGGATCTTTTTTACCAGCCAGTTGCGATCTGGACATTGAAAACCACCTTTGCTGATAAAATGTGGTTTTGGCCAATTAGCCATACGGAGCTTAAACGCAACAAAAATTTAACACAAAACCCTGGTTGGACCTATAATGATTAATCAACTATGCAAATTATGAAAAAGTCATCTATACAGCTTTTGTTCCTGGTGGTATTATTCGTTTGCAATGCTTGCAACGATGAATGGAAAGAGGAACAATTCGAACACTACGTTTCATTTAAGGCCCCTTTGGAAAGTGAAGGAGTCGCAAATATCTATGTCCGCTATAAAGACGCGCAAAAAACAACATTTCTACAGCCGTTGGAAGTGAGCGGATCGACAACAAATAATAGTGATCTTTCAGTACGTGTTGCGGTAGATCCGGACACATTGGGCATATTGAATTATGAGCGTTTTCAAACCAGAGAGGACTTTTATTACAAACAGCTGAATGACAGTTATTTTTCTATTCCCCAAACGGTGAATATAAAGTCAGGAGAAAACACGGCATTAATGGCGATTGATTTTTCGCTGAAAGGAATTGATATGGCCGAAAAATGGGTTCTTCCACTGACGATTTTAGAGGATCCTGCAGCTAAGTACAAGATAAATCCTCGCAAATATTATAAAAAAGCATTGCTACGTGTCAATCCTTTCAATAGTTATTCAGGAACTTACAGTGGTACAGCTTTAAAAGTTGTGATGGATGGACATGAAAGTGAAACACCGATTGTAAAGAGTCAAATTAGAAGTTATGTGGTTGATGAAAACACAATTTTCTTTTATGCGGGGAATATTGATGAAGATCGTAAAGACAGGAAAAATTATAAAGTCTTTGCAACGTTTAATGAGACAGGCGGAGTTACATTTCGAGCCGAAAATCCAAATATGAAGTTTGCTGTTAAAAAAGATGCAAGTTATACCGTCTCGGAACAAATGGATGCTGTACGGCCTTATTTACTACATCGTTATATTACGATAAATAATGTGGATTATGAATTCACAGATTATACACTGGTTTCTACGACAGCAATTAAATTCAAGGTTTCGGGATCACTGATCTTAGAGCGGCAGTTAAACACACAGATCCCTGACGAAGATCAATCTATCGAATGGTAATTTCTACAAACCATTTGTAAGACTATTGGTTATATCTAGATATAAAAAAATAGTTTTTATGATTGGAATAGTAGGTGGACTGGGCCCCTATGGAGGTCTAGATATTGCAAAGAAAATTATAGATGAAACGGCGGCAAGATCCGATCAGGAACACTTGCCGCTATTGTTATTCTCATGTCCAAATGTGATCCCTGATCGAACGGCATATTTATTGGATAAATCAAATGATAATCCTGGAAAAGCTATTACAGAGATTTTAAGAAAACTGGAAATGGCAGGAGCGACCATAGCGGCTGTTCCATCCAATACAGCACATGCAGAACCTATTTTTTCTGTTGTGCAGGATGAAATGGCTCGCACCGGAAGTGCATTGAAACTATTAAATATCGTTCATGAGACCGTCCGTTTTGTGGACGGAAACTATCCCGAAACGACAGTAGGAATACTATCTACAGCGGGGGAACAGATTTGCAGTTTATATCGGGAGGCTTTTATCCGTAAAGGCTTCATTGTTGTCGAGCCAGAAGGACCGCAACAAGAAAAGGTAAATAATGCGATCTATGATGAAGATTATGGAATAAAGGCACAACCGGTACCAATAGCTAATAAAGCAAGGGAGGATTTATTGCTGGTCATGGATGACCTGAAAAAAAAGGGTGCACAGGTCATTATTTTGGGTTGTGCGGAGTTGCCTTTGGCTATTCCGGAAAGGGATTACAATGGTATGATTATCATAGATCCAAATCGGATCCTTGCGCGTGCGCTCGTTCATGCGGTTGCTCCAGATAAGTTAAAACCATTGTAGTGATCTCTTTTGACAAATTGTCATATTGTCAACGTAAATTCCTGTTGGTATGGGTTTTGCCTCTTGGTAAGTAGAAGCTTATGCAGTAAGGAGGACAAGATGCAAAAGATGATATACCGTGAAAATGATCGGGGCCATGTTGATTTCGGCTGGCTGAAAAGTGCTCATTCATTTAGTTTTGGGCAATACTTCGATCCGGACAGAATGAGTTTTGGAGCATTACGGGTGCTTAATGATGATCAAGTAGAAGGAGGGCAGGGTTTTGACCGACATGATCACAACAATATGGAAATTGTTAGCATACCACTGGAGGGGACATTGGCACATCAGGATAGTATGGGCAATGGACGGACAATTGAAACCGGTGATGTGCAGATTATGTCGGCAGGCAAGGGAGTACAGCATGCTGAGTTTAACGGTGATCAGAAAGATCCTGTTAAATTTCTTCAGATCTGGGTGATACCGAATGAAAGGGATTTAGAACCGCAATATGATCAGAAATCTTATCTTCAGCTGGATAAGCACAATAAGTTTGTGACCATTGTGTCACCAGATAAAGCGGATCACAATGCCGTTCAAATCCATCAGGATGCCTATTTTAATCTGGCAGATATAGACCTGGGCAAAAAAATAGAATATACTGTTCATTCGGAGAAAAATGGACTTTATGTTTTTGTTTTGGAAGGAAAGGTCCTTGTCGAAAATGAAACGCTTTCAAGAAGGGATGCTATTGGTCTGTATGAAGCAAAAAAAATAAGCATTGAAGCTTACTATGATACATCGTTGCTGCTCATTGAGGTGCCGATGTATTAGCTCGATGAAAATCAAGCTTACTATGATACATCATTACTGCTGATGGGAGTTCCCTTGTATTGGCCAATGAAAAGTTATTCTTTAATAGGGAGATCATTTGATAGATCTCCCTATTTTTCTTAAATTGGATGAAGAAGAAATAAACCCATGGATAACCTTTTACGGCCTTTCGAAACACAAGATGTTGTGCTTATTTTGTTGTCAGTCCTAATAGGTCTGCTGATCGGTATTGAACGTGAGTATCGGAATAAATCAGCTGGTTTAAGAACCTTTATATTGGTGAGCTTCGGATCTTGTCTTTTTACTATTCTTTCGTTGAAAATTGGACTAGCAAATCCAGATCGTTTGGCGGCAAATATTATTACGGGTATTGGTTTCCTGGGAGCTGGAGTGATTTTCAAGGAAGACAATAAAGTAAGCGGTATAACCACGGCTACAACGATCTGGGCAGCCGCTTCTTTGGGAATGTGTGTCGGTGCCGGATACATATTTTTAGCGTTTATTGGCGTTGGGCTGGTTTTAATCATTTTGGCACTGTTAACTTATTTACAGACCTATATTGATAATTATCACAAAATAAAAGACTATGAACTGCAAACATCTTCTGAAGCAGACTTTGAACATACGGAGCAGCTAATCCGGCGGATGGGATTTAAGGCAGTTATTGTAAGTCAGCGCTATAACAAAGAAAGTTTGAATACCGTATGGCGATTGACGGGGAATGTCACTAAACATAGAGCGTTTGTTGAAACAGTGCGACGTGATAGGCAGGTCGTCGCTTATCAATATTAAAAAAGGCGATATTTCTCTGGAAAGTATTATAGAATTCAGCATATGGGTACCGTTAAAATTGAAAAAACGCCAGTGTTTTGGCTAGCTGATCCCCAGGAACATGACTTCCCTGCAGCTTACGATTATTTGGAACTTTTATTTGTTCCGGCAGAATGTAAGGTCTTTGTTGACAAACTTAGGGGCACCAGTACAATCAAAAAGAAATCAAAAGATATTTTACGGGCAAGTGCACTCCCGTTGCTCCCTGAAACCAATCGCCATGTGAAGGAAAATCTGAGAAAGATCAAGAAGAAAGAAAAACTGTCTCCAATTTTGTTGGTTCGGACAAATGGCAAATTGATTATTGCAGATGGCTATCACCGTTTATGTGCCAGCTATTATTTTACTGAGGACCTCGATGTGCCTTGTCGTTTAGTTTAGCTATTGCTCATCATGAGTATCCTGATTCGGGGATAGCTTTTGCAATAAGCTGTTTACTTCTTCTTCTGTTGCTGTTAATTTGGCTTTACAGACTTGAATGAGATCGGATGCTCTCTTGATTTTTCCGGCCAGCTCATCAATATTAGTTGTGCCATTTTCAATCTCCCTTACAATGATCTGTAACTCATTGAAGGCATCTGTATAGGTGTAATTTTGTTCCATTCTTTTATTCTTGCTTAAAATTTTTGTGTCTTATATAGCTCACTTAATTTTTGGTATCGTCTTGGGTTTCCTTGGAAGATGTATCTGTTACGGTACTGATTAGTTCCCCATGTTCAAGTATCGTCTGTATGACATCTCCTGGAGATACTTGTGTAACGGATTGAATCAGTTTACCATTGACCTTCGTAATTGAGAAACCTTGTTTTAAAAGGCGAATTGGATCAGAGAGCTGAATAATCCGCTCGGTATGTGCCAGCGCTGTTTTGCACTCATAAAACCGTAATTTTATTAATGAGTGAAGCTCATTTTGAATTTGTTGTATAGCCGTGCTTGAAGTCTGAATTTCTCTTTTTCCAACCCATTGAATATGTGTTGCCAATTGAGCGAGTATATTACGTTCTTCTTTAAATCGGGTAAGAATCAGCTGCTGTATACGTTCTGCAGCCCGATCGATCGGGATGGCAAAATTATGAAACTTCTGAATCAGAAAATCGGCAAGTTCACTGGGGGTAATCGCATTCTTATACGCGACCATTTCACTAACGGTATAGTTGGTCGAATGCCCAATTCCCGTCAATACAGGAATAGGAAATATAGCAATAGCCCGTGCTAATAGATAGTTGTTGTAACTGGAAAGTCCGACCTCCCCACCGCCGCCACGAATAATAGCGACAACATCATACATACTGATTTTTTCAGCAATAACAGCAAGCTGCTTGATAATAGAAGGCACCGACTTGTCCCCTTGTAATAAGGCCGGAAAGAGCGTGCATTCTATCCGGTAGCCCCATGGGTTTTGGTTGATAATCTTGTAGAAATCTGAAAGCCCTTTACTCGTTTCCACTGAAATAATTGCAAGCCTTTTGGGAACAACTGGAAAGGCCAGTGATTTATTCGACTCATAGATGCCCTCGGCCTTTAGCTTTCGAATACTGTCTAACTTCTCCTTTTCAAGTTCACCTAAGGTAAAAGTCGGATCAATATCAACAATGCGTAAGCTTAACCCGTACATGGGGTCATAGGAAATACTTGCCTGAAATAACATCGTGATCCCTTCTCGTAAAGGTTCTTGCGCGACTTTAAGAAAATTGTTGTTGATACGATTGTAATCAGCTTTCCACAAGATGGACCGAATCTCGGCGACAATTTTACCATCCTGTTTTTCAACCAGTTCTGGATAGCAGTGGCCAGAATGCGTATAATGATTGAGCTTGTTCATCTCGGCTTTGATCCAGTATAAACTCTTATACCGCTCTGCAAGTGTCTTTTGGATACTGCGGCTGACTTCCAGCAAGGAAAATATTGTTTTATCTTGAATCAATTCTGGCATTAGTCAAACTTACAGAAAAAACCTTCATGATGCAATCGGAGCCAACTAAATCAAGCCCAATGGAAATTTGCTCAAAATGTTGACGGGCTATGTTTACTGCTGAATGTATACATCCACAAAGGTTGCAAGAGTAACAAAATTGATTTTTTTGCTGGGAGTCCTATTGCTTCATAATTTTATTCGTATTTTTATTTGATAGAACCTAAAAAACGATAAAAACAGAATGAAAAAACGATTTTTCGGGGTATTATTTGCAGGTTTGTTCTGTATTTCCCCCTTGTTTGCTCAGTATAAATCTACGATTAAAAACGAAACGATTCTTTTCAATAACCTGGATCAGCTATTGCCTCTGAAAAATCTGGATCAGCATCATATAGCAGTCGTTGTTCCCAATGCTGCAAAATATAGTGTATTTACGGAGCAATTGGCTCGCTATGCAAACATCAAAATTTTTGATTTTAGCAAATTTGATGAGGATATCAAATATTACAATACGATTATTGTGGCCGGAAAGGAAGATGATTTGGAGGCCGATTGCTTAGCCCAGTTAAAACAGGCTGTATTAAACAATAAAAAAGTAATCCTTTGCCATTTTTTTGAAAATGAAAAACGCAAAAAGAGTTTATCTGAACACCTGCAGTCTGACTTGGTTGAATTGCTCGCCCCTGATTCAGAAATAGGGCAGCGCCATCTGGCGATGTCAATTTTTGGCGGAGCCCCGATCACTGCCGGTCATGTCAAAACAGCACAGACAAGGTTACAGTATGGTGCTGCATCAAGTTCTAATCTAAATCTGACAAAGCTGACCAAGAAAATTGATGCCATAGCACAAGAAGCCATTGATGAGCAAGCTACACCGGGAGCTGTGGTCATGATCGTGAAAGATGGACAAGTAATCTTGGAGAAATCTTACGGATTTCACACTTACTCCAAAGAAGTCTCCACAAAAACCAACGATATCTTTGATCTAGCGTCTGTTAGTAAGATTGCAGGTACTACGCCCGTGATTATGCGTCTTACCGAAAGGAATGTCATTAATCTGGACAGCACCATGGGGCACTACCTATGGCAGGCAAAATATAGCAATAAAAAAGATATTAAGCTTCGTTCCGTCATGCTGCATGAAGCGGGATTTACGCCCTTTATTCCTTTTTATAAATATTTGAAAGCAGGAGATGTTGTGTCGGTACGCGATGATAACCATCAGGTGAAAATGGCAGACAATAGCTATATCCTCAATCATTATTACCGTGATGTCATGTGGCCTGAGATGCTAAAATCACCAGTCAAACCCACAGGAAACTACGTGTATAGTGATATCAGCATGTATGTGATGAAGGAAGTTGCTGAACATCAGACTGCTGGGCCTCTACAAGATTATGTGCAAGAAAATTTTTATAAACCTTTGGGGATGACGCGTGCTGGTTATCTTCCCAGAGAACGTTTTGCAAAAGATGAGATTGTTCCTACCGAGCAAGATTCCTCCTTTCGAAAAACATTGTTAGAAGGCTATGTACACGATCAGGGGGCGGCAATGGCTGGTGGAATTGCCGGGCATGCCGGATTATTTGCTACCGCAAACGATTTGGCAATCTATGGTCAGCTTTTACTGAATAGAGGCGAGTATGGGGGGGAGCGATATTTTAAAACTGAGACAATAGATCTATTTACCTCCAAGCAATCTGCCACAAGCCGTAGAGGTTTGGGATTTGATCGCTGGGATCCAAATCCAAAAAATGAATACCCATCTAAGCTGGCGAATAGCTCCGTATTTGGGCATACTGGATATACGGGGACATGTATCTGGATTGATCCGCAAAATCAATTAATCTATATCTTTTTGTCTAATCGCGTGCATCCTCAGGTGAGTACCAGGTTATTGGATCTGAATATCAGAAGCAGGATTCAGGATGCTATTTATGAATCGATAAACGAAAGTCAAAAATGATCAAGGACCTCTTATTAATCGGACTAGGAATGACGGTGCTCAATAGTGCTGTGTACGGCCAAGACTATGAGCAGATACATCAGGATTTGGTTGTCGTCGATGGACACAATGATGTGATTTATGAATCAATTTTTCAGGGGAAGAATATCGGTCAGCGATTAAAGACAGGAGCGACTGATTTGCCGCGGCTTCGGGAGGGAGGTGTAGATGTCCAGGTATTTGCCGTATGGTCAGATGATACTAAATGGAAATCTGATGCATTCAAGCACGCAAATGACCAAATAGATGCCTTGGAGAAAATGATTACTGCGAATACCGATAAAATAAGTTTGGCAAAGTCTTCAGGAGATATCGATTCGATATTGAAAACAGGAAAAATAGTCGCTTTGATCGGTGTGGAAGGGGGGAATATGATCGAAGGAAGTATTGATAATCTCGTGCGGCTCTATGAGCGTGGTGCCAGATACCTGACGTTGACCTGGAACTACAATTTGTCCTGGGCGAGTTGTGCCGCGATGGAATCGGCCGGTATGAACACTAAGGATAAGGGGTTAACAGACCAAGGGCGGGCAATTATCCGGAAGATGAACGAACTAGGCATGATGGTTGATCTGTCCCACGGTGGCGAACAGACTTTTTATGACGTGCTGGAAATAACGACCAAACCTATCTTAGTTTCCCATAGCAATGCCTATGAATTATGTCCACATTTCCGCAATCTGAAAGATGCACAATTGGAGGCGCTGAAAAAAAATGGTGGTGTCGTTGGAGTGAATTTTTATTCAGGTTTTTTGGATCCAGCGTATGAAACAAGGCTCAAGGGTTTGTATATAAGTAAATTTGGTGATCAGGGGGAGACAAAATTGAGTACTTGGTCTATGTATGAAAAGTTGCCCAAAGAACTTCAACAGCAAGCTGATGCTCCGCTATCGAAATTATTGGATCATATTGACTATCTGGTCAAAAAAGTGGGTATTGATCATGTTGCTGTAGGCTCGGACTTCGATGGCATAGAATCCTCCCCTCAAAGTCTGGAAGATGTTTCTAAATTTCCGCTATTGACCAAAGCGCTGTTGGAGAGAGGATATACAAAGACGGATGTTGCGAAGATCATGGGACAAAATTTCTTGCGGATTTTAAAAGAAAATGAACGATAAACTCTTCGGTTTTTTGGCCATGTCATTAGGCTTTTAACAGCTATAAATTTGTAAATTCGTAGCATGGCAAAATCAAAATCAGCATACTTCTGTCAAAACTGTGGCTATGAATCTCCCAAATGGATGGGACAATGTCCTTCTTGCAAGCAATGGAATAGTTTTGTTGAAGAAGTCGTCGAAAAAGCGAGCTCAAAAGTCCCTGAATGGCGTAGTTCTACAACAGGAAGCAATACGAAAAGGGCGAATAAAGCTGCGATTATTCACGAAATTGTTTACCAAGATGAGTCACGTATATCCACGCCTGATCAAGAGTTCAATCGGGTTCTTGGTGGCGGTATTGTTCCGGGATCATTGGTGCTTATCGGTGGAGAGCCCGGGATTGGCAAGTCGACTTTGATGTTGCAGCTTGCCTTGTCTATTCCACAGGTCAAGACACTTTATATTTCCGGAGAGGAAAGTGAACAGCAGATTAAGATGCGGGCCGAACGCCTGTCGCAATCATCCAAGGCCAATTGCTATATCCTGACGGAAACATCTACTCAAAATATTTTCAAGCAGATCGAGACGGTACAGCCCAATGTCATTGTCATCGATTCCATACAGACTTTGCATTCTTCACAGATTGAATCCGCTCCGGGGTCGGTTTCTCAGGTACGCGAATGTACCGCTGAACTGCTGCGGTTTGCGAAGGAAACGAGCACACCGGTTTTTATCGTAGGGCATATTACCAAAGACGGATCGATTGCTGGCCCCAAGGTTTTAGAGCACATGGTGGATACGGTGCTCCAATTTGAAGGCGATCGCCATCATGTCTACCGGATTCTACGGGCAGTAAAAAATCGCTTTGGATCGGCTTCAGAACTCGGGATTTATGAAATGCAGGGATCGGGACTGAGAGAAGTGTCAAACCCTTCTGAGATTATGATTTCGCAACGTGACGAGCCTGTTAGTGGAGTTTCCATTGCAGCAATGCTGGAAGGAATGCGACCGATGATGATTGAAGTACAGGCACTGGTCAGTAATTCGGCATTTGGTACTGCACAGCGTTCTTCTACGGGTTACGATACGAAACGGTTAAATATGCTTTTGGCCGTTTTGGAGAAACGTTTTGGTTTCAGGCTGAGTGCACAAGATGTATTTTTGAATATCGCCGGCGGTTTGCGCGTAGAAGATCCTGCAATTGATCTGGCCGTTGTTGTGGCGATTATTTCTTCACAGCAAGATATACCAATTCGCTCCAATCTGACTTTCGCAGGCGAGGTTGGCTTATCGGGCGAGATAAGAGCCGTAAATCGGATCGAACAGCGGATACAGGAGGCCGAAAAGCTGGGATTTGACGGTATTTTTATTTCTAAATTTAACACCAAAGGTCTGGACGCGAAAAAATATAATATTGCTATTCGCCCTGTCGCCAAGTTAGAAGATATATTCGGTGCCTTATTTGGTTAGGAAATACGGCTATGCTATGGAAATACACGGTATAGTTGAATAGCCTTATTTGTTTGGATAATCTTTCTCTGTCTTCCCGTTGAGGAACACATTCATTGTTAAACTAAAAAGACCATGCTTTTATAAGGGCATGGTCTTTTTAGTGGTCTTGACCGTCTATATATTACTTTTTCAATACTTCTTTCAATTTTGCGCGCAAGGCATCACCATGTAAGTTCTTCGCAACAATTTTCCCAGAGGGATCAATCAGGACATTCTGTGGAATAGATTTTACGGCATATAATGTTCCGACATCATTCTGCCAACGTTTTAGATCCGAAACATGTCTCCAGTGTAGTTTATCTGCATGAATGGCCTTAATCCATGAGTTGCGGTCCTTATCAAAGGAAATACCCAATATCTCAAAGTTTTCACCTTTGAACTGTTGGTATGTTTTTACAAGATCTGGACTTTCAACACGACAATCCGGACACCAAGATGCCCAAAAATCAAGCAGCACATATTTTCCTTTAAAATCTGAAAGTTTGACGGGATTTCCACTGGTGTCATTTTGCGTAAATGCAGGGGCAATTTTCCCAATCTGAACTGTTTCTAAGGTATTTAAATAGTCTTGAAACTCTTTTCCCTCATTGGAGTTCTTTACATTTTTACTCAATGTATTATAGAGCGCCTGGAGCTCGGGATAGACTGGATCATAACCTCCAACGCGGCGTAAGTCAACCAATGTGGAGATCGAATCTGGAGCAGCCTTGACACGGGCGATGTACTCCTCTTTAGTAAGTTCCTTTTTCTGTGCGGATCCGGAAAATGGCAGAACCAAAAAAAGTAGTGTGATGTATTTTATCATGTTACTATTCTTATATATATTTACAAATATAAGAAAATCCACTAATTTAGTAGATTAATAAAATGTCAAAAAATGAACTTCAACCTAACTTCTAAACTTCCACATGTCGGCACGACGATCTTTACCAAAATGACCATGCTGGCCAATGCGCAACAGGCATTAAATCTCTCCCAAGGTTTTCCCGATTTTGAGACCGATCCGAAGTTGGTCGAATTGGTTGCTAAGGCTATGGAAAAGGGATATAACCAATATGCACCAATGATCGGCGCACAGCCCCTAAGGGATGCGATAGTCAAAAAATACAAGGAGATTTATAACGTTGAGGTTGACGCAACGGAAGAACTGACCATCACCGCAGGAGGTACACAGGCCATTTTTACAGCTATTGCGACCGTTGTTAGACCGCAGGATGAGGTTATTATATTTGAGCCTGCATATGATTGTTATGCGCCGACTATTGAGCTGTTTGGAGGCAAAGTTGTACCTGTACGATTATTGGCGCCCGATTTTCAGATTGACTGGGATTATGTGGCCACATTAATTAATGCTAAAACCCGATTGATAATCATCAATAATCCGAATAATCCAACGGGAAAAGTATTAGATAGAGAAGAGCTGATTAAGTTAGGGACCTTATTGGAAGGTACCAGCACGCTGTTGCTGAGTGATGAAGTGTACGAACATATCGTTTTTGATGGGGTCCTGCCGCAATCCGTTATTGGAATTCCTACTTTGCGCAAGCGGAGCTTTGTCATTGCCTCCTTCGGAAAACTATTGCATACAACCGGCTGGAAAATAGGTTACTGTATTGCACCAGCCCTGTTGACACAAGAATTTAGAAAAGTACATCAATTTAATGTCTTTAGTGTCAATACCCCTATGCAGTTTGCTATAGCTGAATATTTGAGTGATTTAAGTTATGTAAAGGGACTTCCGGTCTTTTTTGAGCAGAAGAGAAATTTACTGAAAGACGGATTAGAGGAATCGCGGTTTAAGATTCTTCCCTGCGAAGGGACTTATTTCCTTAATATAGATTATAGTGCTATTAGCGAGGAAAAGGAATTTGAGTTTGCCTGTCTGCTAACAGAGCAGCACAAAATTGCGACAATTCCACTGTCAGCGTTCTATAAAGAGGTTACAAATCAGCAGGTTTTACGCGTTTGTTTCGCTAAAAAGGACGAAACGTTATGGAAAGCAGTTGAGATTCTGAAAAAGATTTAGGGCTATTTATCGGCTAAAATTATAGCTAAAAGGTTTTATTTAAAATATTGTTAAGAATGAACTACTTTATTAAAATTTTACTTCAACTTGAGGTACTAATTTTATAAATTTGTAATTCACGTTTATCAACATACCCATAAAATGGCTAGATTAAATTTATTGGAAGAAACACGCTTCGAAAAAGTCCCTGTGAGCGTCTATCCAGATCAAAATTCAGCTTCGAAAAACGTTGCAAATCGTATTGCTGAAATTATTCGTGCAAAGCAAGAGAAAGGTGAGAAAGCTGTGCTGGGCCTTGCGACTGGTGCCACACCAGTAAAAGTCTATCAAGAATTGATTCGCTTGCACAAAGAAGAAGGTTTAAGCTTTAAGAACGTGATTACCTTCAATCTTGACGAATACTATCCTATGCAACCTGATGCCGATCAGAGCTATGTGACATTTATGAACAAAAACTTGTTCGATCATGTCGATATCGATGCGGCAAATGTAAATATTCCAGATGGTACCTTAGCTCCTGATCAAGTAAATGCATTCTGTGAGGCTTACGAGCAGAAAATTACAGCTGCAGGAGGTTTAGATATTCAATTATTAGGTATTGGTCGTACAGGCCATATCGGTTTCAATGAGCCGGGTTCTGCACCTAACTCAGGTACACGTGTAGTAACGTTAGACGATTTGACCCGTCGCGATGCTTCCCGTGCTTTTGGTGGAAAAGAAAATGTACCAACAAAAGCGATTACGATGGGAGTAGGTACAATCTTCAAAGCAAGAGAGATTATTTTAATGGCTTGGACCGAGACAAAGGCTGAGATCATTAAAAAAGCAGTTGAGGGTGAAATCTCCTCAGAGATTCCTGCAACTTATCTTCAGTTATCAGATAACGTTGAATTTATTCTTGATGAAGCTGCGGCTTCCTTGTTGACACGTTTTGATCTTCCTTGGTTGGCAGAAGACGTTACCTGGACACCTGAACTAATTAAGAAGGCAGTTGTTTGGTTGGCTTTGGAGATTAAAAAACCAATCTTGAAACTGACAGACGAAGATTATAATGCGCATGGTATGGCCAAGCTGGTGACAGAGACCGGTCCAGCATATAATATCAACATCCGTATATTCAATGAACTTCAACATACAATTACTGGCTGGCCGGGAGGTAAACCCAATGTAGACGATTCACAACGTCCTGAGCGCGCCAATCCAGCGAAGAAAAATGTGATTGTATTTTCTCCGCACCCAGATGATGATGTGATCTCGATGGGCGGTACATTTATCCGTCTAGCTGACCAGGGACACAATGTCCATGTTGCTTATCAAACTTGTGGTAATACAGCGGTTTGGGATGATGATGTCGTCCGTTATCTCGAGTTTGCTGAAGATTTAGCGAAACAAATAGGGGCAGATGCTGAAGCTGCTCAGATCTCTCGGATTTATGATGAGGAAAGGGCAATTTTTGCAACAAAAAAACCAAATCAGATCGATACTGAACTTGTCCGTAAAATCAAAGCATTGATCCGTAAAGGTGAGGCAATTGCAGGAGCACGTTTGGTTGGTTTGCCAGATGAAAATATCCATTTTCAGGATCTACCATTCTACGATAGACAGAAATTTTCAAAAAATGTATCTTTTGAAGATGATATTCAACAAACGATGGAATTACTGCGTCATGTAAAACCACATCAGGTATTTGCTGCAGGTGACTTTGCTGACCCGCACGGTACACACAAAGTATGTTTCGATATCCTGTTTGAGGCATTGAGCAGATTGAGCAAGACAGACGAATGGACCAAAGATTGTTGGTTATGGTTATATAGAGGTGCTTGGCATGAATATCCAATTCACGAGATCCAAATGGCTGTTCCTCTATCTCCACAAGAAGTTTATCGCAAACGTTTAGCCATCTTTAAACATCAATCTCAAAAGGATTTACCTGTATTCCCTGGTGATGATCCACGCGAATTCTGGGTACGTGCTGAAGATCGTACAAGCGAAACAGCAGCTTTATATGACCAATTAGGTCTAGCAAACTATGAAGCGATTGAAGCATTTGTAAGATGGAAATTTGACTAAAATAATTGTCTAGATAAATAAAAAGTCCTGAGCCTTAGGTGGTTCAGGACTTTTTTATTTTTAATCATTCTAAATAGCTTGTTTTTTATAGCTTTGCGGTATTATTTAGAATAATTAAAAATAATTACCCAAAATTATTAACATGGACAAACACTTACTAGCTCTTGCTTCTACATTTTTAATCGGAGGTGCAGTATATGGTCAGACTTCGGGAATCGTCAAAGGAAAAGTTGTTGATGGTCAAAATAATCCACTAGGTTCAGTAACCGTTTCAATAGGAGATAAAAAAGTGCGGACAGACCACAGAGGTCATTTTAGGCTACATGGCGTAGACCAAAATACGGTGATCAAATTCTCTTATATGGGGTATCAGACAACGACTATTGATTATGTTTTTAGTTCAGCAAGCCGTGAAGTGGTTATTGACCCAATTACCCTGATTAGCAATGAGCAAGCTATTGATGAAGTAGAAGTGTTTGGTGAACGCAATAAAAAGCCAAAAGGCTTGGAAATGATTACACGTATGCCATTGAAGCCTTCGGATCAGATTCAGAGTATTTCTGTTATCTCCAATAAGGTAATTCAAGATCAGGGTATTCTTACGTTGACTGATGCGGTAAGAAATATTCCGGGAGTAACCTTGTTTGGTTCTTATGGTGGAGTTAAAGAATCCTTGTCAACACGTGGTTTCAGGGGTGTACCTGTATTGAAGAATGGCGTGCGGATGGATTCCCAATTTCAGACGGCGTCCGGCGTAGTTGATATGCAGGGTGTGGAATCTATTCAGATGATTAAAGGCTCTGCAGCCGTTACACAGGGTGTTATTACCGATATCGGTAATGCAGGGGGAGTGATCAATGTGGTTACCAAAACGCCCAATTTCACGAATTCTGGAGAGATTGGTGTACGTGCCGGAAGCTGGGGACAATTCCGCCCGACCTTTGATTTCCAAACCGTATTGGATAAGAAACAGACTGTCGCTTTTCGGATGGATGGAGCGTATGAACGCAGCGATAGCTATCGCAAAAGTGTATCCTCGAACCGTGTTTATCTAAACCCATCTTTGGCCTGGAAACCGACAGATAAGACAACAATTACACTGGAGGGGGATTATTTTAACGATAATCGTACACCGGTTAATTCCGCTGTCAATTTAAATCCTTCGCAAGGGGTGAATGCTTTATATGTTATTCCAAACAATAAGTTTTTGGGTTTCAATTCAGACAATAATAATACGGAGATGAAGAGCTTTATGGCGCAGATCAATCATGAATTGACCGATCGCTGGAGCATCAGAGCATCTATTGCTACCTCATCTTATCAGGTTGATAACCAGTCATCATCATCTTCATTGATTAAAGATGATGCAAAACAATATAATACATTCTCGCGCTCAATGAGCAAGAACCTGCGCGATGATAAAAATAAAACGTTCCAGTTTGACCTGATCGGAAAAGACCTTTATACGGGTAAAGTAAAACATTTGGTTCAGGCAGGGGTAGATTATCGTATCGCAGATGCGACAACAACTTCTTTTGCAGGAAAATTAAGCCCGCTGGAGAAAAATGTCCTTTTGAAAAAGGCTGATCAAAATAGTTCTGTTATAGACATTATTGATATCCACGGTGATTGGGTCAATGAACTGTCGGAAGTTGTCTATGTCGATTCTTTAGGCAACCAGCGAAAAGGAAAGCAAATTAGCTATACCGCCGGAACTCCTGTACGGAGTTATTACTCTTCTATCGGATTTATGGCGCAGGATGTGATCGAATTTAATAAATACATTAAGGCTGTATTAGGTTTACGTTATTCTGAAATCACAACAAAAGATTTCACCTCCAACGGTAATAAACGAGAGTCGGCCTGGAATCCAATGGCAGGTGTGATTGTTACGCCATTTGAGAATTTCAATGTATTTGGATCTTATACAAACTCAACGAACTTAAGGAATGCCGCTAATCCATTAACAGATGGTACAGCAGCAGGAGCTTCTAAAACGGAGCAATTTGAGGGGGGAATTAAATCCGATTGGCTAAATAACCGATTGCGTTTCAATTTAACCTATTTCCATATTTACACCTCTAACTTGACGAACGCAGAGTATAAGGCTGGGACTAATGACCCTACAGGATTATACTTTAAGGCCGGAGATCTGGTACGTGACGGTATTGAGGCTGAATTGAATGGTCGTGTATTGGAAAATTTGACGGTGATGTTGGGCTATGCTTATTTAGATGCGCGATATAAAAATTCACCTTCCTATATGGATGGATCAGCACCGATGAATGCTCCAAAACATACGGCAAATGCATGGGTACAATATGTATTTAATCAAGGTGCTCTTAGGAACCTGAGTTTAAGTGCGGGAATCTATTATGTTGGAGACCGACCTGTCAATGAATATAGCTTAACCCCAAATGGACACGGCGAATATTATGGTACAGAACCGTTCAATATGCCCGCGTATACCACATTAAATGCGCAGGTAGGATACAAATGGCGCAAATTTGATGCGAAAGTCTTTGTAAATAATATCACCAATGAGATTGGATTGAATTCATATTTCCGCGGTGGTTTTATTAATCAGATTGATCCAAGAAATGCAGCCGTTGCATTGAGTTATAAATTTTAAAGATACAAAGTCTATATAAACAGAAGGGCTGTCCACCTTTGGACAGCCCTATTTTTATTCTATTTTGCCTTTATCCGCTTAATTGCCATCTCAAATAGCCGGCTCTTGAAGAGATGGATGTTATTTTAGGCTGCTTTTTTTTGGCGTAATCAACACCAATAGCGTTCATTATTTTGAATCCCGATGAATTAATAGCTGATCACATCACCTGATCGTCCGTTAGCATCAAATACTTTAAATAAGTATTTCTTGCCAGTCTGGAATGGTATCGGGCCGTTCACAGTTTTAGATTTCAATGTTGGCGTACTACCATTGTCGCTATAATATACTTTGAAACCAGGATAATCGGTATTGATAAGGAGTTGGTTGCCCTCTTTCTTAATTCCAATTTTTGGAAGTCGATACGTATAGCCTCCATTTATCCTGTCCAGTTTTCTCAATTCGTCTTCACCCAATTTCTTGATAAAGGAGGTATACGATTTACGATAAGTAGCTTCGTCAAAAGAATCCCCTTTTTCCCAAGTCTGTTCGGGTGCCCACGCGCGGTCAGCAATCGCAATTAAACGTGGAAATATCATTTCTTCGAGACGTTGGTCAGTAGAGACCTTTTCTGCCCATAAAGCACCTTTGATACCGAGAAGATTTTTCTTCCCTTCAGCTGTAAGCTGTTCCTTATTGGTATATGCCTCTGGTTTAAGATCTTTTCCAGTGTCATCCTTCCGTAAGTTGATGAAGAAATTTTCAGGGGAGAACGAATAGGTTCTATTCAGATTAACCGTACCTACCCAACTGTGTCCCGGATCGGCAAAGTCACGGTCCCAAGACATATCCAGGTAGTTATTGGCTGCACTCGTATAAACAACTTTATACCCTGCATTGGCCAATCGATAGGCGAGGTCTTCCTGTCCTTGACCAGGCAGATTGTTCCACACATTCAAGTGAATGCCTGATTTTCCCAGATCGGCATTTACAACCATGCCTTTTCCCTTATTGCGCATGCCCATCTCTTCCCATCCGGACATCGTCAATCCTTTTTCTTGAACAAGGGCATTAATCTTGGTAATATACAGCGGCCATACATCGAGTACATTGGCGATATTATTCTCCTTCATGAAAGCCAATACCTTCGGCGATTTCTCCCAAACACCACTTGGTGTCTCGTCACCTCCCAGATCGATAATTTTCAACGGAACTTCAGCTTGCTCATGAATTGCTTTGATTTCATCGATCACCTTGCTCAGGAAGTGATACGTTGAAGGCAGGGCAGGGTTCATAACATTGTCATTCCAGTTTTGTGCAGAGTTGTAAACGGACTTGTCCTCTGCATCGTCCAGCAAGAATTCTTCTGCTTTTTGCTTATCGCCAAGTTTTGAGTAATGGGCAAAACGGGTACGCATTGCTTTGATTGCTGCACGAGCATGCCCCGGTGTTTCTACCTCTGGTATGATATCTATATGTCTTGCCTGTGCATATTTTAAAATTTCGATATAGTCAGCAACACTGTAGAATTGATGCGATTTGGCCGCCGCTCCAGATCCGTAAGCAGCTTGTATTGCTTTTCCATCTTCAAAATTAGCCGAACGGTTGGCCCCGACAGCCGTTAATTCAGGTAAAGATGGGATTTCCAATCGCCAGCCTTCGTCGTCAATGAAGTGGAAATGGAACTTGTTCAGCTTATAAGCAGCCATAAGATCCAATAGCCTTAAAACCTCAGCCTTGCTATGGAAATTACGGGCAGCATCCAGCATAAATCCACGGTAGCCATAGCGTGGGCTATCTTCAATATTGCCATAAGGTAAGTTGATCGATTTTGCCGTTTTATTCCATTGGCGATGATTGATCAGTGATTTTAGCGATTGTATGGCATAAAATGCACCCGCTTTATCTGAAGCTTCTATTCGTACACCCTTAGCGCCGATCGTCAAGCGATAGGATTCGGGCTTTAGGTTGTTGGTTTTGACAATTTCAATGCTCCCTCCCTGGCCGGAAGAAGCCGATAGCTTAATGCCTGAATAGGTGCTCAGGAAATCTGTCAGAAAAGTTGCCTCCTTCGCAAATTCATTGTCCACAAAAAGCTTTGTTCCTGTAGATACATTGAATTTTTCTTGATTGTTGATGCTGATGCTACTCGGCAAAGGAATAATGGACTGTGCTTCTATACCTTCGCTAAGTTTGTTTTGCGTGTATTTATAAGCAAAGTAGTCCGTCTTTTCAGTTTCCGATTGAGGTGCAGTTTTAATAGCTGAATAATCTGAAATATTTGTCGCAAGTCCAGTTTGGTTATTTTTTAGATAGAGGCCAATGGGGCCATCGGTATAGTTGACCAGCCCAGTTGTGATGAAATCGATATGGACGGTATCTTGCGCATTCAGTAAAAAGTTATTCTTCTTAAAGCTTACCTGAAAAAGATCACCGTTTCTATGGTCAATAGCAAAACGATTATCTACCTTCTCGGGATCAATAGACCGGATAAAATTAAACCAGAGGCTCCAATCGTTTAGCTTGATGGCACTTTTACCTTTGTTCTTTAAAATAATGGTCGATACCGGATTTTTGCGGATATTCTGTCCGTCCTTAACCTTCCAGGTGAGTTGCAGTTGATCTGCGATTGCACTCGACTTTTGGGCATAGGCTTCCTGACTTAATAAAGCCAAGCCCAGTCCGGCGTAGAGTAATGGTTTTTTGATTTTTTTTAAATTAGTCATGTTGGTTACTTTTTCAATGACTTTAAATATAGCTATTCTAGAGGGTTTTATGATCTATTTCAAAAAAAATGAATAAAAAAAATATAAAAATTTTGACACATTTATAAATATTTCTATATTTGCACACCGAAACAGAAAACGGCCCGTTCGTCTAGGGGTTAGGACGCAAGATTTTCATTCTTGAAACAGGGGTTCGATTCCCCTACGGGCTACAGATCGAAAGATTAAAAATTAAAAAAGCTTGCAATTCATATTGCAAGCTTTTTTAGTTTTTTCAAGCCCAGCCCTAACGAATAGTAAAAAAAGTCGGCATTCGCCCAATCCTCTGCTTGCCCTTTTTGCATAGTTCTGATATGGGCTTAGGCAAATTATTCAATAGGATAAAGAGTCGCACGAGTGATCCCTTTCTCTCTGAAACTCTTTTCATTTCTCAGAAAGTGATGTTCACTTACTATATTGAGATATTCTTCAATGGTCTCCAAACCAACAGCACTTCTTCTCTTATTAAGATTATCCAGATCTTCAACATCTGCAACAAAAGCCTGACATATATCTGTGTGATAGGATACCTGTGTACCATAGAGCTGCTTTTTTCCCGAACGGATTCTTATTCTGTCGACTAGATATACATAATATTTAGAATGCGCATTTTTATTTTTGACTTAAATTTCCATCTTTTCTAAAACTTGTCGTTGAAAGTCTGGCCATTTATCGCAATGCTGAACAATAAGCCAAAAGCTCTTGCTTCCTTCCTCACCTACTAAATCAAAGCCGGGAAAACCATACTTCTCAAAAATTATTTTAGCTTCTTGATAGTTTACCGCTGCTATGCTATCGATAAGTCGCATATGCTCTTCGCTTGCGGGCTTAATGCTTTTCGGAGGATTTTGCATGATTTCTTGATCCAATGTAGCCATCTCAATAAGTTTTTTTGAAAGAATGGAGTCAACTCGCGCACTACAAACAGAGATAATAAGTATTGGAAATAAAATTAATAAAACTAGTTTTTTCATTAGAATATAAATTAATATCTTAATGTGATTTCAGTGTATTCAAAATAATCAAAATATTTAATAAATATCGCTCGCTAACTAATCTGTTTCGTCCGATGATAGATTCTCATACGAGTAACGATTTACGGCACATCATTTACCTAAAGTAATTATCGTAGTATCTTTAGCATACGATTTCCTAATCCTTTTTATTTCCTCGCTTCTTTGGTAATACAATTTCCTTTGCCTTTGTTTACGAAATGGGTCAACCCTAAAATAAATGAATAATAATATGACAAGTGCAGAAAATAATGCCGCTATATACATTAGCCAAGTAAAGAATATTTTCATTATTTTGCTATTTTCTCCATAAACAATCTTTCTGAACCCATGACCGTATGCCACCGTACTTTTAGTACAATAGTAGGTTAAGTGAACAGGAAAAATTACACGTATTTTGTCCTGTTGGTAATTTAAATGTAACATATTAATTTTACCTTTAATATTCCAAATAATAAAATTTTATGAAGGCACATACGTACGAAACACAATCAACGATTACCCCACAAAAGGCATTGGACTTCCTGAAAGAAGGAAACCAGCGCTTTGTTAATAATCTGAAAGCTAACCGCGATCTGCTCGAACAGGTGAACGCTACCCGTGAGGGACAGTGGCCATTTGCCGTGGTGCTAAGCTGTATAGATAGCCGTACTTCAGCTGAACTTATATTTGATCAGGGGTTGGGCGATATCTTCAGTATCCGGATTGCCGGAAATTTTGTCAATCAGGATATTTTAGGATCGATGGAGTTTGGTTGCAATGTGGCCGGTTCTAAACTTGTCGTCGTTCTGGGGCATACCAAATGTGGAGCATTAAAAGGGGGATTGGATGCTGCGCAGATCGAGGGTATGGGAATGGATAACCTAAATCATTTGATTAATCATTTCGATCCGATCATTAATGAGGTGATCGACCAGGGGGAAGAACGTTCGTCAAAAAATAGTGTGCTGCTTGAAAAACTAAATCAACAGAACATTAAACATGCGATCCGTGACATCCGCAGACAAAGCTCAACGCTCCGTAAACTGGAAGAAGAGGGTAAAATTAAGATTGTGGGCGCAAACTATGACGTTGAAACTGGTAGCGTAAGTTGGATGTAAGTTGCTAAAACTGGCGCACAGGTTTTGTCTGCAATAAAAGGATGGACAATCATATCTGACTTTAGGTAAGATCAGGTATCCAAAGATTCGTTTATCATAAGCCGAAAGGTCGTGTACACTTTTTAAGAATAAAAAGAAAAAGGGAGTTGCTAACTTTAGAACGAGTTAGCAACTCCCTTTTTTGGATTCTACGTATACATGCTACAGTTTAAAGCAAGAAACATTTCCTGCGAAATCAGCAACATAAATCAAATCGCCATCGACAGTGATGTCCGAAAATATAGGCGAACCTAGGTTGAATTTTGTTATTAATTTACCCATTTTATTAAGGACGTAGACATAGCCGTCTGAAGCACCAAAAACTAACTTGTCTTTGACTTCGATGACTGCCGACTCAACCGTACCGACCAGTTTGTGGTTATCGGGACTACTATATGCAGAAGAATAAACAAGCGCTTCTCCTGTAGAAAAATGCCATTTCTCTTCCAGTGTCTGTAGATCATAGGCTTTGATTCCATTGGTGGAAGTTGGCATGACCAAAAGATCGCCAGCGATTTTCGGAGCTGTCATTACCTTAAAATCGTCAGTTTTAATGCTCTTCTGTAAGATTTCTCCTGTTTTTAAATCAATCTTAAAGATGCCATTGAGGCCGGTCGTATAGATGTAATCATTTTGAGCTGTAACCCCGCCACTTCTAAAACGTAAACCATCTTCCTGACGTTTCCAAAGAAGTTTCCCGGTATGGATGTCATAAGCACAGAGCGCATTCCAGTTGTATCCAGCTAAAAGAACTTGGCCGACAACCGATAGCTCTGCAGGTGTAGCTTCTCCTCCTGACGGTTCAACACCCTCCCAAAGAGGCTTGCCCGTATGCATATCAATCGCTGACATACGTTTTCCTAGCCCGGTATAATAAATGCCATTGTCAAGAGCGGCACCAGAAACAAAGGTTGGGAGGCTTGGGGCCGAAGGTTTCTTTGTCCACAGAACTTTACCTGAATTTGCATCTATCGCATAGACATTGGTTTCAACATCAGTGGCCAGCAATATACCATCGCTGAAACGTAATTTATGCTTGATGGAATTGATCGTTGGCAGCGACCATAGTACTTTACCGCTACGTTTATCCAGCGCCTTGATCGCGTGATTGGTTCCCAAGCCATCATCTATTGTTGCTACGAAAAGCTTATCGCCAGCAACCAGTGGACTTGTCTTCCAGATATTCCCGCTTGCCGAAGTGGACCATTGTAGTTTAATCGTGCTATTTTCTGCGGCGGTGAGATTAAAAGTCTCTTTCTTTAATGTCTGCTCTCCATTCTCATAATGAATCGTAATAAGGGCATCATATTGCCCCTTTTGGCTTTGTTTCTTGAAAGGGATGTTGGCCTGCCATGCCCAGTCGCCAGCAGGAGTCAGCGAAGTTGAGGTGATGCGATTTCCGGTCTCATGCGAGTATACCGTGAGGTCTACGCCCTGTATTTGTCGCTCACTATCGTAGGCATTGATCAATATTGGAAGTGTTTGATCCGTATTTAGTGACTGACCGAGCACAGGCCGCACCAATTGGATGTGGTCACGTAGATTTGTGTAGACAGGTTTGATATTCTTGATACCTTGTTTGTCAATATCGACAACAACAAACTGTGCGGCGGAGTTATCGATACCACCTTTATTAGGCGCGTTCGAACAAACCACGTAGACATCATTTTGTTTGAAGACAAAATTGTTGTGCCAATGTCCGTAGAACCAAGCCTTAAGGTTGTATTGTTTTAAATCAATCTGCTCTTTTTCGCCTTTAAGTACAAAGTCGGGCCCTACAAAGAAGTCATGGTTAATAAAGATCAATGGCTTGGATTTATCCATGGCAGCTAGATCTTTTTTGAGCCAGGCTATGATCTGATCAGCGGTATAGCTGGGTTTATAATCTCCATTTGGCATTGGTGTAACGACAAAGTGAGCCGGCCCGGCATCGAACGAGTAATAAGTGGGCCCAAAAAGATCTTCAAATAGTTTCTCACCATATTCACCTTTGACAAGGTCATGATTTCCGACGGTATAATAAGTCGGTCTGCCCATGAGTTCAGTGTTAACCTGCTTGGCATGAAAAAGCATGCCTGGTTCATAGCAGATATCTCCGGTATGCATGATCAGACTTGCACGCTGTTGTTTGGCGTAGTTTCTGACATTATCAATCCAAGGTCCGTATAAAGGTGTTTCTGTGTCGGTGATTTGGATAAAGCGTAGAAAATCGTTTTGCTGGACCCCATCTTTAACTAAAGCGAAGTCTAGATTTTTGACATCTGCACGCAATGGAATGTAATGTGTTTTGGTAGCCTTGTAGCCACTGGGTACAGTGACAGACAAAAAGCGGGCATTGGGGTTATAGGGCAGTGTATACGTTCCGTCTTTATTGGTTTTTACCACATCATAGCCATCGGATACAGTGATTCCACCGAGTAGGTTTTCGTTCTGCTCGAACAGGTTATTTGCATTCTGATCTTCAAAAACCCGACCGATGCGCTGTTGTGCAAAAAGGGAGGGAATCGGAAGGAGACAGCAGGCAAGTAAATTGAGTAATTTCATGTTGTTTAAATAAAAAAGCTAGCTCCGGTTTCAGAGCTAGCAAAAAGTGAATAAGATTATTAACTATTTATCCCATCCAAAGACTTGTTTTAGATTGGGGTTCAATGTTATTTGCCCCAATGGGATTGGTTTGTAATAGTATTTTGGGGAGACAAATGACCGCTTATTTTTTTGATCAACAGTCATCATAATATATCCAGAAGTACCGTTGCTGAGATAAAATGCTCCGCCATCGAGGTAATATTTTACGAGCTTGGTTTTTACAGCGTCGGGTAACTGGTCAATCGGAGCTGTTGCTTTCTCATTTTCAAGAATGGCAATATCCGGACTTCCGTCACCTGTAACGTCCATAGCACCTAATGCTGGTACGTAGATTCCATGCGGAGCAACGGCCAATAAGTCACCTGTTTTCCAACGTAATACATCGTTGAAACGGAAACCTTCACAGGCAAGCTCAACACGACGCTCACGACGAATCTCTAACAAGGCTCCTTTATTGGTTCCTTGTGTGTTTGGATAGCGTGCCGCAAGAACAGGATCTATCTGTGTATTAGCTGTTGCTAACTGCAGTGCTGGCACACCTACGCGTCCACGTAAGACATTCACGGTTGCATCCAAATCCGCTTGAGTAAGCGTACCCAATTCGGCTTTAGCTTCGGCATTGATAAGCAATACTTCGGCATAACGCATAATAGGAAGATCGGTGTAGTTTGCATCCCAACCTCCACGAAGAGCAGGATCTCTTGGGTAGAATTTGATCTGTAAATATCCACCGAAACTAGGTTTTATTAAATAAGCCGTAGGGTTATTCGGATCAGTTTTAAACCCGGCAGGCATAATGGTTTCAGCCAAGCGAGGGTCCCTGTTTTCAAATATTTGTGTAAAAGTCTTCGTCTTGTAATTCGGAGTCGATGTAAAAGATTTCCCGTCAGCTGTTAGGAATTCTTCCATCAATTCTCCACTTAATGCCCATTGCCAGTCCAATACCGTGTGTGAATTGTTTGCAATACCCAGCGAACGGTCATTCTTTTGGATGAAAATCGCTTCTGTATTCGAAGATAGATTGTTGCTGCTGAACAATGTTCTAAAGTCAACTTCTTTGGCACCGGTGTTATGAATTTTGTATTTTCCAGAATTTATAACTTCTTGGGATGCTGAAGTGGCTCTTTTTAAGAACTCATCTGCTGTAGCTTGTAAATTTAACTCCTCGTGGTATTTACGGAATGTTCCTTCGTGTAAGGCAACGCGGGCTAACAGTGTTAATGCTGCTCCTTGCGTTACACGTTCTTTGAAATTACCAGCCACTTTATCTTCTCTGATATGGGCTGCAGCAAATTCTAGATCCTCCATAATATGTTTAACAACCACCTCGCGCGAGTCCTGGGCTTTGTACATTGCTTCGTCCTCGGCACCTAAAGCTGTGTCATACCACGGGACATTGTTATAATCGCGCACTAAATTGAAGTAGATGTAGGCACGAAAGAAACGGGCAATTCCGACATAATGGTCTATTTGTGCTTGATCGCCGGTTACAGTACCAAGGTGATCCATCATATAATTGATGCGGCGTAAATTTTTCCATTCATCAGACCAACCAGATGCGTTGCCTGGTGTTAGTGTACCACGGAGCATATTGTTGGTTGAGCTGCTTCCTGTGAATCCACCGATATTATCTGTGAAGATATCGTCATATGATGCGCCAATAAATCGATAAAAGCCATTGGTATAGGTTTTGAGATCTTCCGGAGTTTTAAAGAAATTTTGATCTGTGACAGCAGTTTTGTTGCTGCGGTCCAAAAAGTCTTTATTACAGCTTATTGTCAATAGTGATAAAGACAATGCTAGAGTAGTATAATGAAATATTTTCATGAATATGCGTATTAAAACTTAACATTTAATCCAAAGGCATAAGTGCGTTGGAAAGGGTATACTTTTGTACTGCCTAAGGCTTCTGGATCTATGCTTACTTTGAGCCCTGAACGTTCAAACAGATTTTCGCCACTTACATAAAAGCGTACGGCCTGTAAGCCAATTCGTTTTGTGAAATTCTGAGAAAGACTATAGCCGAAAGTGATGTTTTTTACCCTTAAATAAGCTGCATTCTGCAGGTAACGTGTATTAGGCAACCCGAGTTCTTGGCCGGTATCTTCTGCACTGTACGATTTTATCCGTGGAAAATACCCATCTCTGTTATCAGGAGACCAATGGTCTAAGTTTTGTTTGGTCACGTTAGTCCAGGGTTGTGCATAAATTCCCCAGAAATAGATTTGGCTTCCCGGTGGATACCAGTCTCTTTTTCCAACACCTTGAAGAAATACACGTAGGTCAAAACCTTTCCATGAACCTGAAAGGTCTAAACTATATGGATATTGAATTTCGGAATTACCTAGAATCTTGAGGTCGCCATGGTCAGCAAGCGTTTGTTTTCCTTTGGTGATCTTACCATCAGGTCCTCCATCTGGCCCTCCCGCGATATCCTTGAACTTGATGTCGCCAACATAGAATTTGTATTGCTGATCGTCCGTTCCCACGTCGGTTTGATCCAATTTGGCTAGCTCATCTTCATTTTGGAAGAAGCCATCTGCTTGAAGGCCCCATATTTCACCGATGCGCTGTCCGGCGTAATGTTGTCTAATATCGCCCGTTGGGTTGTCAAATTTGGTGATTGTAGCTTTGCTGTTTGCTAATGTAAATGTCGCATTATAGTGGAATGGAGACCCATTCAGCTCGAATTGATCTTTCCAGCTAATGCGTAGGTCCCAACCATTCGTTTTCATATCGGCAGCATTGAAGTTCGGCGCGTCAGCACCAAAAGCCCCGGGAAGAGTTCTTCCTGGGATAAGCATACCCTCATTGGTACGTTTGTAAATATCAAATGTTGTATTTAAGCGGTTGTTGAGTAGATTAAAGTCAATACCTCCGTTGATGGTTGAAATACGCTCCCATGTTAGGGATTTGGCCACCACTAGTGGTGGATACAGGGATATTGGACGATTACCTTCAATAACTCTAGGAATGCCATTATCTACTGCCATAGACGGCAAGTAAGGATAACTTAGTGGATTCATATTCTGGTCATAGACGGTTTGGTTGCCCAATTGTCCATAAGAGCCCCTAAGTTTCAAAAAGTTGATTGCAGATTTGAGCGGACTAAAGAATTGTTCTTCAGAAAGTACCCATCCCGCAGATACCGATGGGAAAAATCCCCAACGGTCTCCCTTTGGAAAGCGTGAAGAACCATCCAGACGGCCGTTAGACTCCACTAGGTAACGCCCTTTATAATCATAGTTCAATCGATAAAATACACCTTGTAGTGCATAATCATCGATATTATGGGTAACAGTTGTTGCTCCGCTACCTAAGCCGATGGATGGTATATCAGCCGAATAAAGACCATTTTTAAGCGCGTAATTCCTTTCGGTATTCCTATATTCTTGGTTATAACCGACTAAGGCGCTGACATGGTGGTCATTAAATTGTTGTGTATATTGCGTATACACGTTGATTACATCATATCGCGTATTTTCCTGCTGTTTGTAAGCGGAAGGTACAGTTCCTCCTGCATATTGAGGCGTAGCATTGGGGCCGGTCTTATACTGTACGGGCCGATTAAAACCATCTATTACATCAAAAGAACGACGGAAAGTCACGTCTGCATTAGCTGTCCATACGTTTTTGATCAAATCTGCTTTGGCATTGAATGTCGTTTGGAACTCGTTGATGTTTTCTTTTTTTCGTCCTCCTTCTTGTAATAGTCCTAAAAGACTAGCACCTGCTTGGGTCCAGCTCCCATCCGGATTTTTTGGAACATCTAACGATGCGGTCCGGTTAACATTCCAGAAGAAATCACCACCCATGAACACCGGTGCTTCATATTGCCGGCTGGTCAATACTGTATTATTTCCGAAGTTCAACCATGGAGTGACTTGAAAATCTACTTTATTACGAACATTGTAACGATTTAGCTTGTCATTACCATATTTTAGTGCACCGTCTAATTGATAATATTCTCCTGAGAACAAGTAATTTAATTTGTCTGTTTTTTTTCCCAAGCTCAAATTGAGCGTATTGGTTGGAGCCATTTTTTTATAGGCTTCATTCATCCAGTCTGTTTGCCCATAATAAGCCCATTTTTCTGGGTTTGTTGGGTCTAAGATCGTGTTGGGTAAACTAGGATCCTGCTGAAGCTTTTTCGCATATTCACGTACTGCATCTGGATATAAATCATATAATGGGTAAGCAGCATCGTGCTTATATTGCATCACGGTAAGCGGGTCTGTGACAATATCAGGCAATTTACCTGTGGTGCGCCATTGGGTGCTCATTCCTACATTTACTTGAAGTTTTTCGGATTTGGCAGATTTAGTTGTTATCAGAACAACGCCGAAAGCACCACGTGCTCCATAGATTGCCGCTGAGGCCGCATCTTTTAAGACCGATACATTTTCAAAGTCATTTGGATTGAGTCTCGCTAATTCATCGCCAGTAACAGGAATGTTATCCACCAAAATAAGTGGTTCACCGCCATTGATTGAAGTGATACCCCGGATATTGAATTTGGCACTTTCCGACGGATTTCCACTGGCATTGGTAATGTTTAAATTTGGAATCAAACCTTGTAGGGCTGCACCTAGATTGGTAACCGGTCTATTTTCAATTTCCTTGGCAGAAATTTGGTCAACAGCTCCCGTTAAATTGATTTTTCGTTGTGTACCATAACCGACAACAACCACCTCATCCAACTGAGAGTTGCTTGTTTGTAATGTTACATTGAAGGAATGCTGATTCCCTACTTGTATACGTTCGGTCGTATACCCCATATATTGAAATACCAATACTGCTTTCTCCGGTACTCTAAGAGTGAACTGTCCTTTGGCATCAGTCCTTGTAGATATGGAGGAATTTCCCTCGACAGATACCGTCACACCGGCAAGTGCTGATTGCGAATCGCGAACAGTACCTGTTATTTCGATATCAGTACGTTGTTTTTCGGAAATGACGATGGTGTTGTTGAGAATCTGATAGCTTAGATTCTGCCCTTTTAGTGCTTTTGACAGTACTTGTGAAATAGACGCATGGTTTGCATCCACACTGATGGGCTGCAGATTATCCAGCAGTTTTTCATCATAAAAAAATCGTAAAGCTGTCTGTTTGGAAATTTCTTGCAAGACTTTCTCAACCTTTACCTTTTTTAGGGAGAGATTGACTGTTTGCGCAGTTCCCGAGGCATGTGCTCCCAAAGCAAGGGAAAGCAAAGAAATAGTGCTTAACTTTATCATACATAAAGTTTTAAAGGCTGGAGGGACCCGAAATTCCCGTGTTTTCTCCTGCCTTTTCATTGGAGAAAAAAAATTCATAAATTAGAATGATTTTTGAGGTTTTAAATTTCTGTTGGTAATCAGTAAAATAAGCCTTGGATTTAACCGGGGATGCGTCAACATCCCCTTTTTTGTTATATCCAGGCGATAAGTCGGTGTTTATGCCATAGATGTATTTTTAAGGTAGATAATCAATTTCATTGCACGAGGACTTTCCTTCCGTTGATGTCAAATTTTCGTCCTGTTGCTAAAGCGAGGATTTGTAATACTTCCGAAAGTTTGCTATTTCTGCTTATAGAGCCTTTATATGTCGAACTGTTATTCATGGCCTCGATATTTTCAAATTCAACATTATACCACCTTGCAATTTGCTGTGTGATATCGTTGAAATTATTGCCATCAAAATAAAACTCTTCGCGTTGCCATGCTGTATTTTTAGTAAGGTCACTAAGTTTGACCTGAATATCGTTAGCCAGTGTTGTTGCTTGCTCACCGGGTTTAATAATTGTCTGTTTCCCCTCTTTAACAATTTTTACACTTCCTTCGACAAGAGATGTTGACACCTCCTTTTCGTAGGCATTTACGTTGAATGTGGTTCCCAGGACTTCAATCGTTGTCCCATTGGCATTGATTCGGAAAGGTCGACTGGCATCCTTGGCAACCTTAAAATAAGCTTCTCCGGTTAAGGTAACCTGTCGTTGATCTGCTTCAAAATGTGTTGGGTAAGAAAGCTGCGTAAGCGAATTGAGCCATACCTTTGTACCATCTTCTAAAATGACCATATATGTACCGGCCTTTGGTACATCAACACGGAAATTTTTCCCCGCTATTTCTGTTGCTGGATTATGTTGCTGAACAAATGGATCTGCGAGCTGCTGCTCTTTTCCTGTTGGGGTTATAATTTTTGCATAATGTCCTCCCGGAAGGATGTCGTTGTGAAATGTCTTGCTTTGAGAAGGAATCTCGGCCGCCAGTGTCATGGTTGTGGGGGCAGTCAAAGACATTCTTTGATAAAGCCAAAAACTAAATCCCGAGACTGCCATCATCAGGGCGGCCACCATCCATTTGGACCGCATCCAAGTCAGCCGTTTGATAGGGGTTGGCTCATCAAATAGCTGGGCATCCAATCTTGCATTGATACGCGACGCCAGGTGGGGCGGAGTTTCGTTCGTTAGCTCTTCCTGAGATTGCTCTTTATCGGATTGATCCAATGTATAAAACCAGCGGAGCACTTGTTGTTCTTCCGCCGCTGTACACTGGCCAGCCAAATATTTTTTGAGCAACGCTTTCGCTTGATCTGATGATTCTTGTTCCTTCATACAGATCTATAATCTCTCTAGGGGATAGAAAGTACCGAAGAAATATGAAATAAAATACAATGGGCTGATTTTTAGCTGTATAAATTTTAAGGATTGCTAAGTGTTCAGGAAAATATCAGCAGAGTGTAGCTATTTAAAGCGAAGTTTAAGCCAGCCCAGAGCCAGGGAGATATTATTTTTTACGGTTTGTTCGGATAATGCAAGTTCAGTTGCAATATCTTTAATGGACATGGATTCCTTTCGACTGAGCGAGAATGCGGATTTCATTGTGGTAGGCATCTTGTCTATCTCCTGTTCGATAAGTGCCGAGAGTTCCTTAGCCAAGAGTTCTTCTTCAGATGTTGCTGTTGTAGACTGTGTCTGATAGGTTTGTAAGAGGGCTTCAGCACGGGCTACCTTCCGCTGCTCTTGGATGGTCCAGTCAATTATTTTGTACTTGGCTGCTTTAAAAAGATATGGGTAAAGGGAGTATTCAATGTTGATTTTGTGCCTGTTGTTCCAGAGGGACACAAATACTTCCTGTAGGATGTCTTCACTGTCTTCGATACAGGAAACACGACGCTGTATAAATCGAAAAAGTATAGCCGAATAGCGATTGACTAATTCCGAAAAAGCATGACGGTCATTTGCTTGAATCCCAGCGAATAGTTCGGTGTCATCTAACTGTTCCATAATTACCGAAATTTGTGTAACTCCCTTAGTTTAATTAGGCCAAATTTATAATTGTGGTGTTAAGTTAGTATTAAAAACAAAAAATATGATAATGTTTTTTTCAATCAAACGATTGCACTGGCTTCTTTTATTTAAAAGGAAGAGGTTTTTCTGTTATTAACGATATGAAATAACAGAAAAACCGCTTCGTAGTCTATAATTTAACCTCTTGTCAACCAACCTCTGCGTCCAGCTGTTGCTATGGCATAGGGGGTAATCCAGAATAAACTGAAGGCATAGAATATACTGTAACTATAGGCCCAGAAAGCTTCTTTGGCATCTGAGTTTTTGGAGGCAAAGAAATAAGCCTGAATACTTGAGAATATTAAGATACCTACCAATGTAGAACTTAAAAACATCAATGGGTAATGAAATACGGTCCACAACATCAACAGCATCATTGGATACGATAACAATACTTTTTTCCATTGCATGAGCAATAAGATACGTGCGCCCCATTTAGGTCCTTGGCGAAAATTCTTAAAAGCAAATTGACTCATCGCAATGTTTTCACGTACATTGCTTCGTTCCCAACGGATAAACATCTTGTACAGGTTTTTATAACGTACAGGTGTGTCAGTATACACATATGCATTTGATTGAAATAGCACATGATAACCTTGTTTTAGGATCATATTCGTCATCGCACGATCTTCACCGATGTCAGATGGCTGTCCCATAAATGTCTGATTGATCCAATCCTCTAAACAGTTCATGACAGCCTCTTTACGGTAACCCGATAGAGCTCCTGGAGTACACATGACAGTACCCAACATACTTTGCGCTGAACGTACAAATTCAAAACTAAATACAAAGCTGACATTCAACATACGTGGTATAATCGCCTTTTTGTTGTTTAACACGCGAACATTTCCCGCCACAGCCCCACATTCCTTGTTTGTTACAAAAGGACTGGCCATGTTGCGTATGGTATCTTTTTTAACAATTGAATCACTATCAACTGTGATAAAGATCTCTCCCGTACCTAACTTAAATCCACGATACAAGGCATGTCTTTTACCCATATTCTTGGGCTGCTGATAAATCTCAACACGATCGCCTAATTCCATTTTGGCACGTTGTATCCAGGCAAAAGTGTTGTCCTTGCTACCATCATCTATTGCAATGATCTGAAGCTTTTTCTCCGGATAATCGCTGCTTGCCAAACTATATAAGGTATCATAAACAAGCTGTCCTTCATTGTAAGCTGGGACAATAATCGTACACGTTGGTAACTCTTCATCCGATACAGATGCTATGGGTTTATATCTGCGATGCAGTACAATCAAAAAAATCAAAAAGCTGATAGCGACAACGGCTAAAAATATACCCAAGACAATTAAGAATGTCCCACCGATACTGTCCAAACGTTGGAAACGTAAAGCATCAAAATCGGGTTGAAGCATATATACGCCAAAAACTGACGCAAATAGGATGAAAAAAGTTGCTCCAAAAATAACGTATTCCTTCGGGCCAAAGTTGCTTTCTTCCTTTTTGCTAACTGTATTCTCAGATCGCTTTTCCGCTGCATTTACATCGTATACAGCAGGCTGCCATTGTTTGGTCATCTGCTTGGATACGATCGAGTTTTCTTTCATGTAATTCATAACCGTTCTATTTTAGATATACATTTCGTTCATTCAATATTTAGTTCGATCGTTGAATCGAATCATTTGTAATGAAAATATTACGATTCCATAAACGCAAAAGACATGCCTTTATTTTGTGCCAAAAATGATCAGTTTGCTTAAATTGTAACGTTCTTGATACATTGTGTAGTATTGTAAGTGGTTGTATGTCAGTCGTTTGTTATTCTGTTTCGACTGAAATTGGTTAAAATATATCAACGATATGTTCAATTGACTTTTAAGATTTTTTAACATTTGATACCTTATTCTTAAGAGAAATTGACAGTTTGTGTGACAAACTGTTTAGGAAAGGGGGCAATAGGTCGGTGGAAGAAAATAAGTTTAGACTGGTCAGGAAATCCATGCATAGGGCAAGAAAAAAGACGCTCCCAAAAGAGAGCGTCTTCTATGTTATGAAGATTCTGGATCACATTTATCCGCCAAATTCCATCAGATAGTTTTTAAGGAAATCATTTAGATCGCCATCCAATACAGCTTGGGTATTGGAGGTTTCGTAATTGGTCCTTAAATCCTTAATAAGCTTATACGGATGTAGGACATAGTTTCGAATTTGGGACCCCCATTCAATTTTCTTTTTATTACCTTCAATAGCGGCGGTAGCTTCCTGGCGCTTACGCATCTCGATCTCATACAATTGAGATTTCAATAGGCGCATCGCATTTTCTTTATTTTGTAACTGCGATCTGGATTCCTGGTTTTTAATAATAATGCCTGTTGGTTTGTGGTGTAATCGAACGGCTGTTTCCACCTTATTCACGTTTTGGCCTCCGGCACCGCCTGAGCGGAAAGTATCCCATTCGATTTCAGAATCCTTAACGTCAATCTCTATATTATCATCGATCAACGGATATACGTAGACAGAAGCGAAAGAGGTGTGGCGCTTTGCATTGGAATCGAAAGGAGAAATCCGAACGAGCCTGTGTACACCGTTCTCTCCCTTAAGGTAGCCATAAGCAAAATCACCCGATATCTGTAAAGTGACGCTCTTGATACCAGCGACATCACCTTCCTGTGAATCCTGTTCGGTTACTCGATATCCATTTTTCTCACCCCACATGATATACATACGCATCAGCATGGCAGCCCAGTCACAGCTTTCAGTTCCGCCGGCACCTGCTGTAATCTGTAAGATCGCATCCAATTGATCTTCCTCAGCGCTAAGCATATTTTTGAATTCGAGTTCCTCGACTTTAGCGAGAGCGAGTTTATATTGGTCGTCTACTTCCTTTTCACTGGCGTCGCCAGACTGGAAGAATTCATACATCACATAGGCGTCTTCAACCGCCGCGGCGACTTCGTCGAAATGGTCTGTCCACACCTTTTGGTTTTTTATGGCCAAGAGTATTTTCTCCGCAGCTTTGGAATCATCCCAAAAGCTTGCTTCAAGCGTAATTGCCTGGTCTCTTTCTATTTCTTCTTTGCGTGCATCGATGTCAAAGATGCCTCCTCAGGGAAGTAACACGATCCCTCAAGTCTTGAATTTGTTCTTTTGTCATATCCGCTAAAGTAGAAATTTTAATTAATAAATCCCTGTTTATGCCGAATAACTTAGCGCTCAATATCAATTACCAAATACCGGATATGTGACCTTTTTTTTTTAGTTTTGGTATTGTCAACGGAATAAACCTTCATATAAGGATCTACATGATGTGTAATAACAAAATACGGAAGATTCTTAGTGACAGATAAAACAAATAATTTCAGTAAAAACAGTATGTTTCCAAAAATTAATTTTACAAAGACACAGGCTTATAGAGATCTAAACCAGCATTTTGGATCGTTATTTGGCCCATATAGCAATAACTTGAAGGATTTACGTCAACTTTTTGCCGCAGATCCCGCACGTTTTGAAAAATTTTCGATCGCTTTCGAAGATATACTTTTGGATTACTCCAAGAATCGGATTACCGAAGAGACAAAAGCACTTTTGGTACAGCTGGCCAAAGAATGTGGTCTTGCTGAAGCTATAGAGGCGATGTTCTCGGGCGAACGGATCAATGTGACAGAAAATAGACCGGTTTTACATACTGCGTTGAGAAATCAATCTGATCAACCTGTTTATGTCGATGGCAAGGATGTCATGCCTGATGTTAAACGTGTGCTGGCACAGATGAAAGCCTTTACGGAAAAGATCATATCTGGCGAATGGAAAGGATATACGGGCAAAGAAATTACGGATGTAGTTAATATCGGCATCGGTGGTTCTGATCTTGGTCCAGTTATGGTGACAGAAGCATTGAAAGCATATAAAACACGCTTAAATGTACATTTTGTGTCTAATGTAGACGGGACGCATATTGCTGAAACATTGAAAGCTGTGGACCCTGAAACGACCTTGTTTTTGATCGCTTCAAAAACATTTACAACGCAGGAGACCATGGCCAATGCACATACAGCGAAAGACTGGTTTCTGGCAAGCGGTGCTCTTCAGGCAGACGTTGCCAAGCATTTTGCTGCACTGAGCACCAATACAGAAGCAGTACGTGCTTTTGGAATAGATACCCAAAATATGTTTGAGTTTTGGGATTGGGTTGGCGGGCGTTATTCACTTTGGTCCGCAATAGGTCTTTCGATCAGTCTTGCAATTGGGTTTGATAATTTCGAGGAACTTTTAAAAGGCGCTTACGATGCGGATCTTCATTTTAAAGAAACTTCTTTTGAATCCAATATTCCGGTGATATTGGCTTTGCTTGGGGTATGGTATAATAACTTCTTCCAGGCTGAAAGTCATGCAATCCTTCCATATGATCAATATCTGCACCGCTTTGCAGCGTATTTCCAGCAAGGGGATATGGAAAGTAACGGCAAATATGTTGACCGTAATGGTGAACAGGTACAATATCAGACCGGACCTATCATCTGGGGCGAACCCGGTACGAACGGACAGCATGCCTTTTATCAGTTGATCCATCAGGGGACCAAGTTGATCCCATGTGATTTCATTGCACCGGCCAATAGTCTTAATCCTATCGGAAACCATCACCAGTTGCTATTGTCCAACTTTTTCGCGCAGACAGAGGCTTTGATGAATGGCAAAACGGAGGCAGAAGTGGTTGCTGAATTTAAGAAAGCCGGAAAGTCGGATCAGGAAATTGAAGCACTGAAAGCCTATAAAGTCTTTGAAGGCAATCGCCCAACGAACTCCATCTTATTGAAAAAAATGACTCCACGTACGCTGGGACGTCTTATTGCATGCTATGAGCATAAGATCTTTGTACAGGGGGTGATTTGGAATATCTATAGTTTTGACCAATGGGGTGTTGAGCTGGGTAAACAATTGGCTAATCAAATTCTTCCGGAACTAAGCGGTGAGGAGGCTGTTACAAGCCATGATTCTTCAACAAACGGATTGATCAATACGTATAAAGCTTGGCGCAACTAAGATTCTAAAAAGGATACGAATTAGATCCTGACTGTAATAGTAAGAAAAGACCGATTAATAGGAATAATCGGTCTTTTTTCTGAAAGTATCTGATGTTATTCCGGTCAGGAAGGACCTTCAGTGCGCTTTCATTGCTATTGGTGTCTGCGAAGTCATTAAGGTTTTATACCGTTTTATGCTGGATACGAATGGCATTTAAAATAGCTAGAAGAGCCACCCCTACATCCGCAATCACTGCTTCCCAAAGTGTTGCAATACCGCCTGCGCCGAGAATCAGCACAATGATTTTGATCCCCATCGCGAGAATGACGTTCTGCCAGACAATGCTCCGGGTGATTTTGCCGATTTTGATAGCCGACAAGATTTTACGGGGCTCATCGTTCTGAATCACAACATCGGCAGTTTCGATGGTTGCATCTGCCCCGAGTCCGCCCATTGCAATGCCAACCTGTGCCAAGGCAACCACCGGTGCATCATTGACACCATCGCCGGCAAAGGCAACACGGCGTCCTTGATCAATCAGTTGCTGTACATGACTGACCTTATCCTCCGGAAGGAGATCACCATAGGCTTTGTCGAGCCCAAGTTCTTTGGACACTTCGTTGACAACAGCTGTTTTGTCTCCGGATAACATGACGGTATAGAGCCCTTGGGCATGCATCGCGCTGATAACTTCCTGGGCGTCTGGTTTATTCCGGTCCGCCACAGTAATATAACCCGCATACTGACCTTCGATGGCAAACAGTACAATGGAGTATACCATTTGCTTTAGATCTGCCGGATAGCTAATATTGAATTTGTCCAATAACTTGCTGTTACCTGCAAGCATGAGTTTTCCATTGACAGTAGCCCGGAGGCCATGCCCTGCTATTTCCTGAATTTCCTCGGCCTGTAAGGCTGGCTTGCCTTGGTGGTAGCCGACGATTGCCTTCGCAATGGGATGTGTGGAGTGTGCCTCAATAGCTTTGGCATAATTCAGCAATTCCTCTTGGTTTCCATTGACAGCAAAAACTTCTCTGACTTCAAATACACCAGCCGTCAATGTGCCTGTTTTATCCATGACAATGGTATCTACTGTGGTGATGGCATCAAGGAAGTTTCCGCCTTTAAATAAGATGCCATTTCGGGATGCCAAACCAATGCCTCCAAAATAACCCAGCGGAATAGAGACAACCAAGGCACAGGGACAGCTGATCACCAAGAAGACCAAACTACGGTAGAACCAGTCCTTAAAATTATAGTCGTCGACAAATAACAAGGGGGTAATAAGAACCAAGAGTGCAAGACCAAAGATAATGGGGACATATATTTTAGCAAATCGAGAAATAAACAACTGAGTTTTCGATTTGCGTGCAGTGGCATCCTGTACCATTTCGAGTATTTTGCTCAATTTGCTGTCTTCAAAGGCGCTTGATACATCGATTTCAACAACCGTTTCCAAGTTAATCATACCCGCAAAAACAGCGTCACCTGCATATTTTGTATCTGGTTTGCTCTCCCCCGTCAATGCAGCCGTATTAAATGCTGCCTTCTCTGTTGCCAATTTACCATCAAGCGCGACTTTCTCTCCCGCTTTTACAAGGATAGTCTCGCCAATTGCAACAGTTTTAGGGTTTACCTGTTGTTGTTGCCCCCCTCGCAGCACCGTGACTTTATCGGGACGGATATCCAGGAGTGATTTGATTGATTTTTTTGCATTGTCAACAGCAGTGTCCTGAAACCATTCTCCGATTTGGTAGAATACCATGACGGCAACACCTTCTTCAAATTCTCCGATCGCAAATGCCCCCAAAGTCGCTACAGTCATCAAAAAGAATTCATTAAAAAAATCGCCACGGCTTGCCTTACGGAATGCCATCTGGATAACAGGTATTCCTGCAAGAAGATACGCGATGCCATTTAAGACTAACAGGAGTCCAAAGGGGAGGTTGATCTTAAAAGCATATTTCAATAGCAGTAAAGTAAGCAGAATGAAAAGAGCAATAAGAAGCTTGCACTGGGAGATCCACCAGGGATGTTCCTGCATCGTGTGACTATGTTCTTGTGCTGTATGGCTATGCTCGTGGTTGTGTTCGCACATATATCAGGGTTCTTTTGAATAATTAAATTTAGCGAATTCAGGCGTAAAAAAAGAGGGAAGTGGCGATAAAATCCATCGTAAAACCAGTTTTATAGGAAGGTAATAAATCGCTGCCAACGGATTCGAAATTAGGAAAGCGCCTTAAAGGATGCAATAGAAGCGTTCAAGCAAAAAGGCTGTTTCACTCCAGTGTGAAACAGCCTTTTCATGTGTAATAGCTACAGTAAATTTATTCTTAATCTTTTGAAGTGCTACCAATAATCATTTCCAATATGGCGACGACAATGGCAAATAGCGCAGCGGTCCAAAAACCGTCTACATCAAATTTGGAGCCGAGTAGCGAATCTGACAATAAAACCATCAATACCGTAATAATAAAGGAAACCAAGCCAAGCGTCAGCCAATTCAACGGGAAAGTAAATAACCTTAAAATCGATCCCACAGTCGCATTGACAAAACCAATGACAAGTCCGGTAACAATAGCCCAGCCGAATCCAGCAACATGAGCACCGGGTACAATCCAGCACGCAATCGCGACGACAACTCCAGTAAGTAAAAGACTAATAATAAATTTCATAATATGTGCTAATTTATAAAGAGTAAATAAAGTAATAATATAATGAGTTTCGTGCAAACCCGATGCCAAACTTTACGGCTCTTCGTCTGTTTTTCTAAGCTCGTTCGGACCTGAAGCTCATTCGGACCTGCTGCGGACCCTGTTCGGAAATTCCCTATCCATTTTCTAGCGGCTCTCTACTGATCGGTAGACAACCGGTAGGGAATCTGTCAAGAAACATAAGAGGATTTCCGAAGCTGGGGCGAACAAAGAGCGAACAAGGGGTGAAGTTGTTCGCCAACGGATTCTATGTTCGGTCGAAAATTAAGCGTCTATGAAATAAATATATGCAAGCATAGTAAATATTTTGTATATTTATTTCATAGTCGATGCATGCAAGCTTTTGGTCGTCAGCTACTAGGCTTGTTCAGTAGGCATGTTGCGGCTAGCGCTGGAGAGGAAATAGGAGAAGGTACCAGGGCAGTTTGAGCGAGTAATCCGAATTGGCCATGTTGCAGCAATTGAAAGAATTAAGTTCATAAAAAAATAGACCATGAAGAAAATTATGATGTCATTCATAATGTTGCTTACGACAGCAGCATTATTTGCGCAAACAGATCCCATCATCGGAAAGTGGGAAAACCCAAGCGGTGAGGGCCGTGTTGAAATTTACAAAAAAGGAGACAGGTTTTTTGGTAAGCTCTTTTGGCTGAAATTTCCAAATAATGAAGCCGGTCAGCCAAAGAAAGATATAAAAAATCCAGATAAAGCTCAACAGAGCAGAAATGTACAGGGGCTCGAAATCTTGACCAATTTTGAAAAAGATGGCAATACCTATGTGGACGGAAAGATTTATGATCCAAAGTCGGGCAAAACGTATAGCTGCAAGATGACCTTAAAAGGAGATAAGCTTGATATCAGGGGCTATGTCGGTGTGAGCCTGCTTGGACGTACGGAGACATGGAAAAGAATTAATTAAGACAGAAAACGGTTCGAAACTAAGATCACCCATTTGCATGGATAGATCCGTTTACATCAAAAAGGCAGTTTATTTCATGGAAATAAATTGCCTTTTGGTTTTGTGCAGGATTTACAGTATTTTCATCCCTACAAATTATAAATACCCAGCTTTATGGCCGTAAAAATGTCTTATGTTGAAAATGTTAAGCTTGCGCTGCAGTCCATTGTCGGGAACAAGCTCAGGACATTTTTAACAGCGCTGATTATCGCCATAGGAATGATGGCATTGATCGGCGTATTGACCTCCATCGATGCCATGAAAAATTCATTGACAGATTCCTTCTCATCGATGGGCTCAAATTCTTTCAATATTCGTAACCGGGGACTGAATGTTCGGATCGGTAATGAGGGGACACGCTCAAAAGTCTATGCCAATATTACGTATGCGCAATCAGCGAGATTTAGACAGGATTTTCACTTTAATGCATTGACATCCATTAGTGCCAATGTCAGCTGGAATACAACCGCAAAATTTCAATCTAAGAAGACAAACCCCAATATAGGCTTGATCGGAACTGATGAAAATTATCTTCAGACATCGGGTTACGTTGTCAGCGAAGGCCGCAATTTTTCCACTCGGGAGGTTGAAACAGGCAGTGGTGTCATTATCATTGGCAGTGAAGTGAGTAAAATGCTGTTCAACGAAATTATTGATCCGATAGGGCAGTTTATTACTGTCAACAATATCCGCTATTTGGTCATTGGAGTGCTAAAAAGCAAAGGGTCTTCTTCAGGTATGGGCGGTGATAGAGCATGCTTTATTCCGCTGATTAAGGCCCGGGCAGTGATGCAGGGTACCGAGCCCTCTTATGTGATTACCGTCTCTTCCAATGATCCAATGCGATTGGAAGCAGCAATAGGCGAAGCAACAATCGTATTTAGAAATATCCGCGGCCTGTCATCCAGGCAATCAAATGATTTCGAAATCACCAAATCTGATGCTGTTGCGCAGATGCTCATGCAAAATATGGCGATGGTTACTTTGGGCGCCGTGGTCATCGCTTTTATAACCCTTGTGGGCGCTTCAATCGGATTGATGAACATTATGCTGGTATCGGTTACTGAACGTACACGAGAGATCGGCATACGTAAGGCTATCGGTGCGACCCCGAGCGTGATACGTAAGCAATTTTTGATGGAAGCAATTGTGATTTGTATGATCGGCGGTGTCGCAGGAATCTTTATTGGTATCCTGATCGGTAATCTCCTGGCGCTGCAGCTGGGGACCTCTTTTATCATACCTTGGGGTGCGATTATCTTGGGTTTTGCGGTATGTGGGCTCGTTGGCATGCTATCGGGCTATTATCCTGCCTCAAAAGCCTCTAAACTGGATCCAGTGGATGCACTTCGTTACGAGTAAGCCTTCCGTATATTTCTGCTTTCTAAACGCTTCTTATTGAAGTTAATACCTTTTCTTACGACAATAGCTTTAAACGATCTAGTTTCAGGCTAATATTCGCCCGCGTAAATTCGTGCGTTTTTAATCTGTGATGCTGCGGGCCAGCGTCGGGACATGGCTATAGAGCGATGGTAGCAGAAAATCAAAACAGCCGGAAAAAAGGAATTTTATGCAATCGTTTTAATGTTACCAAATCATTGATTTGGGGTGAATTCTCCGTGAATAGCCCTTTTCTCGAAAGGCAAAACAACTTATTCCAATGAAAAAACTGTAATATTGTATAAAAAAATAAATTCGAATTATGTACAATACATTACAACCAGTTTTAGAAAAGGAATTGGAAGCAATCAAAGAAGCGGGATTGTATAAACAAGAGCGAGTGATCGTTACTCCTCAGGGAGCAGACATCAAAGTAAGTACAGGACAGGAAGTTGTCAATTTTTGTGCGAACAATTATTTGGGCCTGTCTTCCCACCCAAAAGTAATCGAGGCTGCTAAGAAAGCGATTGATACACACGGTTATGGAATGTCTTCGGTACGTTTTATCTGTGGTACCCAAGATGTGCATAAAGAATTAGAAGCAAAAATTTCTAAGTTCCTGGGAACTGAAGATACTATTTTATATGCGGCAGCATTTGACGCTAACGGTGGTGTATTTGAACCATTATTTGGTGCAGAAGACGCCATCATTTCAGACGAGTTGAATCATGCATCAATTATCGACGGTGTTCGTTTGTGTAAAGCACAACGTTTCCGTTATAAAAATGCAGATATGGCTGATTTGGAAGCACAATTGCAGGCCGCATCTGGAGCTAGACATAAAATCATTGTTACAGATGGTGCATTTTCGATGGACGGCTCTGTGGCGCCATTGGATCAGATCTGCGATCTTGCGGATAAATACCAAGCCTTGGTAATGATCGATGAGTCGCACTGTACTGGATTTATTGGTGCAACAGGTCGTGGTACACACGAACTGTTTAATGTAATCGATCGCGTTGACATCATTACAGGGACTTTAGGTAAAGCCTTAGGCGGTGCTTCTGGAGGTTTTACTTCCGGTAAAAAAGAAATTATCGATTTGTTACGTCAGCGTTCACGCCCCTATTTATTTTCGAATACCTTAGCACCGGCAATCGCAGGGGCTTCTGTTGCGGTATTGGATATGCTCAGTGAGACAACTGAATTGCGCGACAAACTGGAAGCAAACACAAAATACTTCCGTGAAAAAATGACAGCTGCTGGATTTGATATCAAACCAGGTTTCCATCCAATCGTGCCTGTGATGCTGTATGATGCGAAATTGGCACAAGAGTTTGCAGCCAAGATGCTGGACGAGGGAATCTATGTCATCGGTTTTTACTATCCTGTTGTACCTCAGGGAAAAGCTCGTATTCGCGTTCAGATTTCGGCCGGACACGAAGTTGCTCACTTGGATAAAGCAATCGCCGCCTTTACCAAAGTTGGTAAAGAATTAGGTGTAATTAAATAAAATACACATAGTTATAAATTTTGTGGTGCAAAATGTTTATCTTTGCACCCTAAAATTTTATAAAAATATTCTTGCTCAATGCAAAACATTAGAAACATTGCGATCATCGCTCACGTCGACCACGGTAAAACTACGCTTGTAGACAAAATTTTATATTTTACCAATCAATTCAGAGAAAATGAAAATGCTGGTGAATTAATCCTAGACAATAATGATTTAGAGCGTGAGCGCGGGATCACTATTGTATCTAAGAACGTTTCAGTAACATATAAAGGTGTTAAAATCAATATCATCGATACCCCAGGTCACGCCGATTTCGGTGGTGAAGTAGAGCGTGTATTGAAGATGGCTGATGGTGTAGTGCTATTGGTAGATGCCTTTGAAGGTCCAATGCCTCAAACACGTTTCGTTACAGGTAAAGCTTTAGGATTAGGTATCAAACCGATTGTTGTTGTCAATAAAGTCGATAAAGAAAACTGTCGTCCAGACGAGGTTTACGAACATGTTTTTGACTTATTCTTCAACTTAGGCGCTACAGAAGAACAATTGGACTTCCCAGTATTGTACGGTTCTTCAAAACAAGGATGGATGTCTACAGATTGGAAAAACCGTACTGAAGACTTCACTGACTTATTGGAAGCTATCATCAAATATATCCCTGCACCAGAAGTATCTGAAGGTACTTTGCAAATGCAGGTAACATCGTTGGATTACTCAACTTTCGTAGGACGTATCGCTATCGGTCGTGTTGCCCGTGGTACGATCAAAGAAAACCAACCGGTTTCTTTGGTAAAACGCGATGGAAAAGTTGTGAAATCAAGAGTGAAAGAACTTCAGGTATTCGAGGGTCTTGGCCGTATCAAAGTATCTGAAGTACATGCAGGTGATATCTGTGCTGTAGTAGGTATCGAAGGTTTCGATATCGGTGATACAATCGCAGATTTCGAAAATCCAGAGCAATTGGAAGTTATCAGCATTGATGAACCAACAATGAACATGTTGTTCACCATCAATAACTCTCCTTTCTTCGGTAAAGAAGGTAAATTGGTAACATCACGTAACATCTACGATCGCTTACAAAAAGAGTTGGAGAAAAACTTAGCACTACGCGTAGTTCCTACTGAATCTCCAGATGCTTGGTTGGTATACGGACGTGGTATCCTTCACTTATCCGTATTGATCGAAACAATGCGTCGTGAGGGTTATGAGTTGCAAGTAGGCCAGCCACAAGTTATCATCAAAGAAATCGATGGTCAAAAATGTGAACCAATTGAAGAACTTGTTGTTGACGTACCTTCTGATGTATCAGGAAAAGTAATTGAGTTGGTTACACAACGTAAAGGTGAGTTGTTGATTATGGAAGCTAGAGGAGATATGCAACATCTTGAGTTCTCTATCCCTTCTCGTGGTATTATCGGTTTACGTAACAACGTATTGACAGCAACAGCCGGTGAAGCTGTAATGGCACACCGTCTGAAAGGTTACGAGCCTTGGAAAGGTACAATCCCTGGTCGTTTGGCAGGTGTATTGATCTCTTTGGATACAGGTTCAACAACTGCATACTCAATTGATAAATTACAAGACCGTGGTCGTTTCTTCGTAGATCCAGGTGTGGATGTATATGAAGGACAGATCTTAGGTGAGCATATCCGTGACAACGATTTAACAATCAACGTGACAAAAGGAAAACAGCTGACAAATATGCGTGCTTCTGGTTCTGATGATAATACACGTATTGCACCTGCAATCAAATTCTCATTGGAAGAATGTATGGAATATATTCAAGCTGACGAGTACATTGAGGTAACACCACAATCTATGCGTCTACGTAAAATCTATTTGACTGAAAATGAGCGTAAAGTTAACGCGAAAAAATTCCAATAGTCAATAGTTGAATACGATATAAAAAAGCCATCGAATCTGATTCGATGGCTTTTTTCTTTATTGATAATTTAAAGCGTTGCCTTAGCAACCGCTTATGTTAGGTGTTACTTCTTTGTTCTTACCTCTGCAGCGCGGTAGGTATCGCCATCAGTGGTGTAAATTTTGAATTGTACATCATAAGCTTCCGGCACATAAATCACAATCGGCATTCTTCCATTGTAACGTACAGTCTCCGGTTGTGCCGAAACAAAAAGGTTTCTTTTCTCTTTGTTTGGACAAGCCATCAACGTGCTCGCCACATTGCCATTTGTTTTGAAGACGTAGTAATCATAACCCCAGCCTTGAAGATCCTTTTTCTCCAGCGTGCCCGATAGGTTAAAGGAATTACATCCATCTACTTCCATCCATTTACCGACTGAAAATTCAATTTTTTTGTTCTTGTCACTTTCGGAGTAGGGGACTTCAATTACCATCTTTTTATAACCTTTTTCCGGGGTAGGAAAAATGCTTAAGTCCATTTTGTCGATAACCATTTGCGCTTTGCTTATAGTTGTTGAGGATACTAATGCAATCATTAAAAGCATCATTACGTTAAATACATTTTTTCTCATATTGCTATTATTTGATTTTTAAAGACCTATTTGCTTTTCAACTGTTAATTGTTTTTTCAGCAAAAATGCCAAATATGCCTTTAGTAATTTGTTCTTTAAACGCTATTTCTACAAAAAATGCTACATTCTTATAGATAATTAACATTTATAGGACTGTATTGTTTTCGGAAGGATTAATTGTAAAACAAAAAAAATGAAAAATAATTGTTTGGGAAACTAAAAGGTAAACTCTGTGGCATTTGATTTCAGGATGTGGGCGTTCGGCTCCTCCATCTGCGATCATAGCTGTTGGTGTTTGTGAAATCATGCAAGTTTTTTGAAATTCAGGTGATAGAAAGCCGAATTGCTTTTTAATTCGCAGGAATATAATCAGCCAAGAATACGTAACTTTGTGTGAGATAAGGATTATTATGAGTAAACAAGTGGAGCATACTCCAAAAGAATATATTCAGATAAAGGGAGCAAGAGTTAATAACTTAAAGAATATTGACGTTGATATCCCTAAAAATAAATTAGTTGTTATCACTGGAATGTCGGGCTCAGGAAAATCATCCTTAGCTTTCGATACACTTTATGCAGAAGGTCAACGCCGTTATGTGGAGAGTTTATCGTCCTATGCGAGGCAATTTATGGGACGTATGAACAAGCCTGAGGTGGATTACATTAAAGGTATCGCTCCGGCAATTGCGATAGAGCAACGTGTCATTACTTCCAATCCCCGTTCGACAGTAGGGACATCGACCGAGATCTATGACTATCTGAAATTGTTATATGCCCGTATCGGAAAGACAATTTCTCCTATATCGGGTCGCGAAGTGACCAAAGACAGTGTGAGTTCTGTGGTCGATTTTGCCCTAAAATTGGAAGAAGGGACAACGCTGACACTTCTAGCCCCGCTGGTGCCTTCTCATGGGCGAAAACTCAAGGAAGAATTGTCACTATTGCTGCAGAAAGGTTTTGTGCGCGTTGTCTATCAGGATAACATGCAGAAAATAGAAGCTATTGTTGACGATAAGGCGATCGCCAATAAAGACCTCCAGGATGGTGAAGTGCTTATTGTCGTCGACCGGGTTCGCATTGAACAGGATGATGATACCATTAATCGACTTTCTGATTCTGTCCAGACAGGTTTTTTCGAGGGCAAAGGTGAGCTCTATATGGAGGAAAATGGTCAGCGGCATCATTTCTCCCATAAATTTGAGCTTGATGGGATAACCTTTGAGGAACCTACACCAAACTTCTTCAGTTTCAATAACCCCTATGGTGCCTGTCGCCGATGTGAAGGTTATGGAAAAATCATTGGTATTGACCCTGACCTTGTTATTCCGGACAAGAGCCGTTCGGTCTACGATGGAGCAATTGCACCTTGGCGTGGAGAGAAAATGGGCGAGTGGCTGCAGGTGCTTGTAAAAAACTCACTGAAATTTGATTTCCCGATACATCGTGCTTATATGGATCTGACTACAGAACAGAAAGAGCTGTTGTGGACCGGAAATAAATATTTTGCGGGCCTTACGCAGTTCTTTGAAGAGCTCGAAGCTCAGACTTATAAAATTCAATATCGTGTGATGTTGTCCCGCTATCGCGGGAAAACCGACTGCCCAGACTGCCGTGGAACCAGATTGCGTAAGGATGCCACTTATGTGAAGGTGGGTGGAAAATCTATTACCGACATCGTGTTGATGCCCTTGGAAGAGGCCCTGGAATTCTTTAAAAATTTACCGCTGGTCGGTAATGAGTGGGTCATTGCAAAGCGGCTGCTGGCTGAAATCAATAATAGGTTACAGTTTCTATGTGATGTAGGGTTAAGCTATCTGACACTGAATCGCTTATCAAATACACTTTCGGGAGGAGAGTCACAGCGGATCAACCTGGCTACTTCATTGGGGAGTTCGCTCGTAGGTTCTATTTACGTACTGGACGAACCAAGTATTGGACTCCATCCCCGTGATACACAGCGTTTGATCTCCGTGCTGAAATCCCTGCGCGATGTTGGGAATACAGTGGTTGTGGTCGAACATGAACAGGAGATGATGGAGGCAGCGGATTATTTGATCGATATCGGTCCTGAAGCGGGGATCAATGGTGGTGAGATGGTCTTCGCGGGGACTTACAAGGAGATCCTGAAAGATGCTAAAAGCTTGACTGGCCACTACCTAAGTGGTGAAAGCCGGATAGAAGTACCTAAGAAGCGCCGTTCATGGTCCAATAGTGTGACCATTAAAGGCGCCCACGAGAATAATCTGAAAGGGATTGACGTTCAGTTTCCCTTAAATACGTTTACCGTGGTCACTGGGGTTTCAGGATCCGGAAAGACTTCTTTGGTCAAACGTATTCTTTATCCGGCTTTACAAAAATCAATCGGTAATTATTCGGGTGAACAAACAGGTGTTTATGATGCGATTGAAGGGGATATTGCACAGGTAGAACAAGTTGAAATGGTCGATCAAAATCCAATCGGTCGTTCTTCACGGTCAAATCCGGTGACTTACGTGAAAGCTTGGGATGAGATCAGGGCTTTATATGCCAACCAGACACCGGCCAAAGCAGCGGGATTGAAACCGGCAGCCTTTTCATTTAATGTGGAAGGTGGACGTTGTGATGTCTGTCAGGGTGAAGGTGAGGTTAAGATTGAAATGCAATTTATGGCCGATATTATCTTGCCATGTGAGGCTTGTGGTGGAAAAAGATTTAAGCAATTTGTACTTGATGTACATTACAAAAATAAGTCGGTTGCGGATGTTCTTGAGCTGAGTGTGGATGAAGCGATTACATTTTTTGCAGACCAGCCGAAGATATTGGCTAAGTTACAGCCTTTACAGGACGTTGGGTTGGGCTATGTAAAGCTTGGACAATCTTCAAGTACTTTGTCTGGCGGTGAAGCACAGCGCATTAAATTGGCCTCTTTCCTGATTAAGGGAAATAACAGCAAGAAGACGCTATTTATCTTTGATGAACCTACAACAGGTTTGCACTTCCAAGATATTAAAAAGCTTCTGAAGTCATTTGACGCGCTCATTGCCTTGGGTAATAGCATATTGGTTATAGAGCATAATATGGATATGATCAAATCGGCGGACTGGGTGATTGATATTGGTCCTGAAGGTGGAAATAAAGGGGGGAAACTAGTCTTTGCAGGTCTTCCCGAAGAACTCATTCATTGTAAAGATTCTTATACAGGCCAATTTTTAAAAGCACATTTAAAAGATTAAATCCTACTTTAGCAATGAGAAACGACCTCATATCAGCTGTGTAAGCTTGTGAATTAAGGAGGTCTTTCTATCCTTTGTTAAAATGGTTGAAGAATCAATATACTGTAAATAAAAACTAATATTTCAATACTTAATACGATTATGATTAAAAGATTTTTTTTAAGTGTCGTCCTTGGAATGGCAGCGCTTTCGTCCATGGCGCAGCAACCGGAAAGACCAAAATTGGTTGTCGGCCTGATGGTGGACCAGATGCGCTGGGATTATCTATATCGCTTTGCGGATCGCTATGGAAATGATGGTTTCAAACGACTTTTGAAAGAAGGGTTCTCCTGTGAAAACACATTGATTAATTATATTCCGACGTATACGGCCATTGGACACAGTTCGGTATATACAGGTTCGGTTCCCTCCATACATGGTATCGCAGGGAATGACTGGATTGAAGAACAGACTGGTAAGAACATGTATTGTACGCAGGACGACAATGTTGTCGGTGTAGGTACTACCGCTAAGGAAGGACAGCAGTCTCCACGCAATTTGCTGGCATCTACTGTAACGGACCAATTGAAGCTTGCTTCTAACTTTAAGTCTAAAGTAATCGGTATCGCGATCAAAGATCGCGGGGGTATTTTGCCGGCAGGACATTTTGCTGATGCGGCGTATTGGTTCGAAGCAAAATCCGGTGATTGGATCACATCTAATTTCTACATGGATAAATTGCCAAAATGGGTGGTGGACTTCAATAAGCGTAAATTAGCTGAAAAGTATCTAAAAGGAGACTGGAAACCGATGTACGATATCAGCACGTATGCTGCCAACAGTATTGCAGATGATAACATCTATGAGGGCAAGTATCCGGGTGAAGAAAAACCGACATTGCCACGCGCGACTTCTAAGCTGATGAAAGATGAGGGTTATGAACTGATCAAAACTACCCCGATGGGAAATCAGTTTACCCTGGATCTTGCTATGGAAGCAATCAAAAATGAGCAGATGGGAAATAACCCAACTAAAAACACCGATTTCCTTTGTGTGAGTCTTTCCGCAACAGATTATGTTGGACACCGTTACTCATTGACTGCTGTAGAGATCGAAGATATCTATCTGCAACTCGATAAACAGCTTGCTGATTTTTTCAAGTATCTGGATAACACAGTCGGCAAAGGGAACTATACGTTCTTCCTGACAGCAGATCATGGTGCTTCTTATAACTCTCGGTTCTTTATGGATATGAAAGGAAATGGTGGTTATTTCTATTCCCGTCAGATTATCACAGGACTTAACAAAACCCTTAAAGAGAAATTTGGACAAGAAAAACTGGTGAAAAGCATGATGAATTATCAGGTTCATTTAAACAATCAATTGATCGATTCTTTGAATCTGGATCGTGATAAAATAAAAGAGACGATTATTCGGGAACTTCGCCACACAGAAGGTGTCGCTTATGTCGCTGATATGGAGAAGGGAGAAAGCCTAATGATTCCGGCGCCTATTCGCGAAAAAATGATCAATGGTTACAACTTTAAACGTAGCGGTGCTATTCAGATTGTTTGTGAACCGCAATGGTACGATGGTACGCCACGTTCAACCGGTACGACACACGGTACCTGGTCTGGCTATGATTCCCATATTCCTTTAGTATTTATGGGTTGGGGAATTAAACCGGGTGTATCTAATACAGAGGTGCATATTGTGGATATTGCGCCGACAATTTCTTCGCTATTGCACATCACTGAGCCCAATGGTAGCATCGGGAAACCGATCACGGCGGTACTGGGTCAATAACAATTAAATTCTTAATACGATTCGCCCTTAGCATAATATTATCCGATTGGATGAAGTTGTGCTAAGGGCTCTTTTTTATCAGCGGACTTTGCGTGTTTTATTCTATTGAATAAAAAACGTAAATTTGCAATTCAACAGGGGGTTAACAATTATGCTTTCCAAAAAGACAAAATATGCAATAAAGGCACTGATGGTGCTTGGTCGTAACTACGGGAATGAGCCTATGCAAATCGTGAAGATTGCACAGGAGGAGAATATTCCAAAAAAGTTCTTGGAACAAATTCTGCTGGAGATGCGAAATGCGGGAATTCTCTATAGCAAGAAAGGTGCTGGTGGTGGTTATAGCCTCAATAAGGCTCCTGAAGATGTGTTTTTATCTCAGGTGATGCGCCTAATCGATGGGCCAATAGCCTTGCTACCCTGCGTGAGTTTAAACTTCTACCGCTCATGTGAAGAGTGTACACAGGAACACGCCTGTGGCATACGCGATACTTTTGTAGAGGTGAGAAATGCCATGCTGCAGATTTTGAACGATACAAGTATTGCCCATTTAATCAATAAGGAAAAAGAATTGAACTTAAATGTAGATTAAAGGAAATAAAATATATTTTTCTATTTAGATTGGAGGCGTAACAAATAAGTTACGCCTCTTTTTTTTATAAAGAAGTCATTGTTATAAAGTGGGTTAGTGTTTTCTGTTTAGTCGGTTTTAATTTTCTTTATTAATCACACAATTATTTAACATTATTTTACGAATTTTCCGTAGCAACATTTATATATTTACTTCGACAATATATAAACGAAAATTTATGAAACTAACCTATTCCCTAGTTTTGTTTCTTTTACTGTCTGTCCTGAGTTCCAAGTCCTATGCACAGCATAAGTTGGTGGGCTCGGTGGTCGATGTCAAAGATCTTGCAAAACTACATCAAGCTTCAGTCGCGCTGCTCAGTCCCAAAGACTCGATTTTGGTCAAATTTGGTCGAACAAAGGAAAATGGATCATTCCAGATTGCCAATCTCGATACCGGTACCTATAAAATAGTTGTTTCCTATCCCCAATATGCAGACTTGGTCAAGGATATTCATATGACTACCCAGGACTTGGATCTTGGCATGATAAAACTGTCTAAAGCAGCGTTGCTCTTGGAAGAGGTTCAAGTGAATGGTAAAATTCCTGTAGTGATCAAAGGCGATACGATAGAATATGATGCGGGTAGTTTTAAAGTAGAGAAAGATGCTAAAGTGGAAGACCTGTTGAAGGTATTGCCGGGTATTACAATGGATGGATCAGGTAAGATTATCGCGCAGGGAAGGGAAGTGAAAAAGGTATTGCTTGACGGCGAGGAGTTTTTTGGCGACGATCCAACCTTGATCACCAAAAACATCCGTTCAGATATGGTCAGCAAAGTACAGGTTTATGAAAAGAAATCTGATCTTGCCGTACGTACCGGCGTGGATGACGGAGAGCGCACGCAGACGATTGATATCAAACTCAAAGAAGATAAGAAAAAGGGGCTGTTTGGGCAGGCTGTTGCGGGAGCTGGTACCGATAAATATTATGGCGGAAAAGTCATGCTCAATAAGTTTAAGGGTTCGCAGAAAATTGCTGCTTATGGCATTCTGGCCAATGATGGAATGGTAGGACTAGGGTTTGAAGACAGCCAAAAATATGGTGTGGGCGGAAGTAGCAATGTACAGATGATGGACGGCGGTGGTATTATGATTTCTGGTGGTGATGGTTCTGATGGGGGATGGGATGGTAAATACTATGGTGGCGGCGTGCCTAAGGCTGTCAACATGGGAGCAAGTTATTCGGATAAATCCAAAGATGATAAGCATAAGATCAATGTCAACTTCAAGCGGAATCAGATCAATGTCAACAATACAAGTACATACAACGCGCAGAATAACCTTCCTGAACGCGCACAGGTAGATAATAATGTGACTAAATCCGAGAACGAAAACAAATCCAATGTTGCAAATTTGAGGTATGATCTGAAGTTAGATTCATTTTCCGATTTGACCGTTAATATGGGCTTCACCAAGTCAAGTCGTGATAACTCCTCCAATTCTGATGCTGATCAACGCACGTTGGACGGAACCCTGATCACAAAGACGACCTCGAAAACCGATTTGAATGGCGATCAGGATCGATTTAATGTCAATGCGATGTTAACACGTCGTTTCAAAAAAGAACGTCGCTCTGTTACATTTAATGTCAATGCAAATACCGATCAGAATAGGTCCAAAACCCAATATTTTTCTGAGAACTTTTTCCAAAGTTCGGGTAACACAACCCTGATCGATCAATATAAAAATGATAAGCTGGGAAACAATGCGTACGGGGCTTCAGTAACTTATTCAGAGCCTCTGTCGAAACGACTGACTGCCGCAGTTGGCTACTCATTCAATAGCAATACATCGGAGACCCTTAATCAGTCATTCGATAAAGATCCTGTTACAGGTAAATACACTGTCTTGGATCAAAATCTATTAAATGATTTCGATTTCTCCAGCTTGAAAAATGGTGTTAATGCCTCTTTGAATTACAAGTCGAACACATTAACCGTAAATGTGAGCAATAGAGTTGATTTTGAGCAGGTCAAAAGAACCTACAACAACTTGAATACGACGTTGCAGCGGAATCAGACGTCGGTTGCTCCGGTTCTTTCCGTCAACTACAAAATCTCGAAAAGCAAAAATCTGGGTTTCGGTTATAGAGGACGTACGGCACAACCTTCGTTGACACAGATCGAACCATTAAAGCAAAATTCACAACCGCTCGTAGAATATTTGGACAATCCAAACTTAAAAGCAGGTTTTAACAATTCTTATTCGATTAATTACAATAGTTATAAGCAGTTGAAAGACCAGGGATTCTATTTTTATGCGAGTGCAGATCAGGGTAAGAAGAATATTAATACCAATGTGCGCTATAACCTGGATGAGGGTACGCAACAAATTTCCTACGTCAATATTGATAAGGATAATTGGCGTATTTATGGTAGCGGGTCTTACAGTTTTGTGCTACAAAAGAAATGGGGATTGAAGATGAATATTGGTATCAACGGTCAGTACAATAGCCAATTTAGTTATTTATCATCGTATAATGAAGAGCCAAAGCTCAATAGAAATCAGACAAAGAGTATAACACCTGAAATAGGCTTTAATAGATATAAGGCAAATAAGATGGACTTTTATATTTCGTTGATGCCGGGGGTCGAACAAATGAGCTCTTTTTTACAGCCCGAATTGAACCGCACAACCTTTAAATTCCGTTCTTATTCGCAGTTTACTTATTATCTGCCAAAAGACTTTAAAATATCCCTGTCGACAAACCAAAATTATCAGGCCGCGACGAAAACGCTTGAATCCATTAATATTATTAATATGAATGGGTATGTTTCCAAAAAATTATTGAAAGATAAGTCCCTGGAAGTTCAGGTATTTGTCAATGATATTTTAAATAGAAATAATGGGGTGTACCGTTACCAGAACGGAACTTCATTTATCCAGACCAGCGACAACGTATTGCGTCGTTATGGAATGCTAAAAGTGATCTACAATTTTACAACAATGAAAGGAGATGCCAAATGATAAAGTATATCAAGTTGATGGTTTGGATGCTTTTGCTCTGCACGGGTACAGCCCATGCACAACATGCTTATTTTCCGAGCAGCGGAACGGTGACGTATGAACGGAAGTTCCATGTGCAGAATTTTTTAAAACGTAATTATCTCAGCAAGCCGGATTTAGATACCTGGGATAAGCTGATGGTCGACAATGCGGTGAAAAATGGTCCGACGGAGGTTGTGACCCACCATATTCTGAAATTCTACGATAATGAAACCCTGTTTGAAACAGTGCAGGAAGATTATCCTGCGAATTATCGTAATGTGACCAGATATAATTCTATTCTTCCCGATTCAAAAACATACATTAATTTCCAGAATCAGGAGTTTTTAAAGTTGCTCCCTTTTGGAGATGACCAATTGTTGCTCAAAGATTCTTTGCCTGTGGTTAAATGGAAGTATACCGATGAATACCGTAATATTGCTGGGTACGATTGCCGGAGAGCCAATGGTATTATTCAGGATTCGGTCTATGTTGTGGCCTTTTTTGCAGGACAAATTCCTATCTCGGGCGGTCCAGAGCTTATTCATGGGCTCCCGGGGCTAGTAATGGGGATATCCATCCCAAGTATGAATGTCAATATGTTTGCAACAAAGGTGGAGATTACCAATACAGCATTTTCCAATGTGCTGACCAAAAAGAAAAAAGTTGTTGCGGAATCCAGAATAGAGATTATTAAAAAGCTGAAAGATACTGTTTATGACTATCTGGATGAGAAGGAATTTAAAAAGCGACTGCAGAGTATACTCTTTTAAGGGGTAATAAAACTTTCATGACTTCGCAGACACCAACAGTAATGAAAGCGAAAAAAAGCCTGTTCGTATGAACAGGCTTTTTGTATAAAAGGAATGTACGATTTATATTAACGTACTGTACTTCCTACTTTAATTGCTGTGTCCGGTTTGACAAAATCCAATCGACCGTCAGCGTCTTCTGCCATGAGGATCATTCCCTGTGACATAATTCCTTTGATTTCACGAGGCTCAAGATTGACCAAAATGGATACTTGACGACCTACGATTTCCTCAGGACTGAAGAACTCTGCGATACCCGAAACGACAGTGCGTGTATCTAAGCCGGTGTCTATCGTCAATTTTAACAATTTCTTGGTTTTGGCAACTTTTTCAGCGGCTGCAATGGTTCCGACACGGATATCCATTTTAACAAAATCATCGAAGCTGATGTTTTCTTTTGCAGGAGCAACCTTGGCATTATCGGCTAGGTTTTTTGCTTTTGCTTCAGCAAGTTTGTTTAGCTGGAAGTCGACTTGTTCATCGGTTATTTTGTCAAATAACAACTGCACTTCACCCAATTGGTGTCCAGCTTGGATCAAAGCATCCGATCCGGCGTCGTTCCAGTTTCCTTGTGGGAAATTGAGCATTTCAAATAATTTGATCGCTGTTTTTGGCAAAAACGGCTGAGCAAGGACAGCCAGATTGGCAACGATTTGAGCAGCTACATTTAGGATTGTTTTGACGCGTTCCTCATCTGTTTTGATGATTTTCCATGGTTCTTCATCTGCAAGATATTTGTTGCCGAGGCGAGCTACATTCATAAATTCTGCCAAAGCCTCACGGAAACGGAATTGCTCCAAAGATGATTTGATTGAAGCAGGGTATGATTTTAGTTCATTCAATACCGCTTGATCTACAGCTGTTAGCGGAGAGCCATTCAATACTTGGCCATCAAAATATTTGTGGGAAAGTACCATTACCCGGTTGACAAAGTTTCCGAAGATAGCAACAAGTTCATTGTTGATCCGAGCCTGGAAATCTTTCCAGGTAAACTCCGCATCCGATGTCTCCGGTAGTATTGACGTTAAGACATAACGCAATTCATCCTGTTTTTCGGGGAATTCCTGTAGGTACTCATGTAACCAAACTGCATGGTTTCTAGAAGTAGACAGCTTGTCGCCTTCCAGGTTAAGGAATTCGTTGGCTGGAATGTTTTCTGGTAAAATATAGTCTCCGTGTGCATGAAGAATTGCCGGAAAGATAATGCAGTGAAAGACAATATTATCTTTTCCGATAAAATGGATCAGCGTAGAATCGTCTGCTGGGTTTTCATGGGTTTTCCAATAGTCTTCCCAGTTTTTACCATGATCCAAAGCCCATTGTTTCGTTGCTGAGATATAACCGATAGGCGCATCTAACCAGACATATAGTTTCTTGCCCTCTGCTTCAGCCAAGGGTACGTCAACACCCCAGTCCAGATCCCTTGTCATTGAACGCGGTTGTAAGCCAGATTTAAGCCAAGATTGACATTGGCCAAAAACGTTGGATTTCAGAATATTTTTCTTTCCTTCGATTAACCATTTTTCAAGCCAGGGCTGGTATTTATCCAGAGGAAGATACCAATGTTTTGTTTCTTTCAACACTGGCGTCTTTCCGCTTAATGTGGAAATCGGATTAATCAGATCTGTCGGACTAAGGGATGTACCGCATTTTTCACATTGGTCACCATAAGCGCCTTCAGACTTACAATTTGGACAAGTTCCTGTAATGTAGCGGTCAGCCAAAAACTGGTGGTATTCTTCATCATAGTATTGTTCGGAAAATTTCTCGACAAATTCACCTTTGTTATAAAGGTTCAAGAAGAAGTCCTGCGATAGCTGGTGATGGATAGGTTCCGATGTACGGTGATAGATATCGAAAGAAATGCCAAACTCTTCAAAGCTTTCTTTGATTTGTTTGTTGTATTTATCAATGATTTGTTGTGGGGTAATGCCCTCTTTTTTTGCACGGATTGTAATCGCCGCACCATGCTCATCTGAACCACATACATAGACTACATCTTTTTGATTTAGACGCAGATAACGAACAAAGATGTCTCCCGGGATATAGGCTCCGGCAAGGTGTCCAATATGTAAAGGACCATTGGCATAAGGTAATGCCGATGTGATGGTATAACGTTTTTTATCTAGAATACTCAATGCTTGAAAGTATATTAAAGTGTGTACTTGTTTCCTTTGGCAAACTTAGATAAATTGCTGTTTATATGCAATATAAATGCGTGCCATATCTAACAATTTATTCTTGAATTCTTGTTCTGACAGCTCCCTTTGATTGTTTCAGCCTGACCAAAATGCGCTGCTATTTACTTGCTTGTTGTTGTCGAAATATTATTCAAAATAGTGGTAGAAAACTTAGATAAATTTACGTTTATTTGTACATATAAGCATCATATATCAAGTAAATTTATACTCGGACGCTGCAGTGAAAAAGTCCAGAAACAACCTTCAGTTCGCTTGCATAGCTGTTGGTGGCTACGGAGTCATGAATGTTTTGTTTGATTATTAGCGATAAAAAATATGTCCAAAATACCTGATTTTCTGAAAGAAGGCGATAAAGTCGCTATCGTTTGTCCTGCTAGTTTTATACGTGGATCTATTGATGTTGGCATAAAAACATTAGAGAGCTGGGGGCTAGAAGTTTTGGTAGGAAAGACCGTCGGGACATCGTTTCATCAATTTGCCGGGGATGACAATTTGCGCGCAGCGGATCTGCAATGGGCGCTGGACGATCCGTCGATTAAAGCGGTTTTTGCCGCGCGCGGAGGTTACGGTTGTGTTCGTATCGTCGATGAAATAGATTTTTCAAGCTTTGAAAAGAATCCCAAGTGGTTGGTGGGTTTTAGCGATATTACCGTATTGCATAGCCATATTCAACGGAACTATAAAATTGCGACAATACATGGACAGATGCCCAAGTCTTTTGAAACGGGAACAAAAGCTTCTTTGGAAACCTTAAAAAATGCATTGTTTGGCCACAATATGGATTTTTCCTATGAGCAGACCTTATTTCCCAACCGTGCAGGCAAGGGGGAAGGAAAACTGGTGGGTGGAAATCTGGCTATCTTACTGTCTGTTCTTGCGTCCGATTCGGATGTCAATTACAAGAATAAAATTTTATTTATAGAGGATGTTGGTGAAGCCTATTACTCCATCGACAGAATGCTGTGGGCATTGAAGCGTGCTGGGAAACTCAAAAAATTAAATGGGCTAATTGTAGGGGGCTTTTCTGCCATGAAAGACAACGATCCTGCTTTTGGACAAAGTGTAGAGGAAATTGTGTGGGATAAAGTGAAAGAATACGATTTTCCGGTAGCATTTGCCTATCCTGCAGGGCATATTGATGATAATCACGCGCTGATATTTGGGCGAAAAGTAACATTGGAGACGACAGAAAATTCTGTTCAGTTAACCTATTTGTAAGTCTAGCTGAACAGAATTTTCCAGATGATATATCTTGATTAACCCGAATGTTGGTTAACCCGAATGTACGGGGATGACCATCATGGCAGCATGACTCTTCCAGGCCATTTTCTGCGCTATACTCGTATTGAAAATTCGGCTTAATAAGCCTTTGTCCCGATGGAAGGTGACCATCATGTCGATATGATTTTCGTTGATGTATTGGTTGATCCCCGAAGCAATATCCGCATTGAGAATATAGCTATATATGGGATGATAAGGAGCCAGTAAATCCTGCATGGTTGTTATTTCGGCATTTACAGCTTTATTGGCGGGATCTTCTTTGGTCACATGGACGACATAGACCTCACTTTTGCGTAATACTTCTGACGCATTAACCAAAAGACGGTTTAATTTTAGCTTTACCTCTTTGAGGTTGGTTGCGATCAACATCTTTTTGGGAACCCTAAATTCTGCTCGTGCTGGGACAACCAGTAAGGGGGTGTGACAATTTTCAATCAGCTTGAGGGTATTGCTTCCAAGGAGCAGCTTCTTTAAGCCACTCTTACCTGCTGTTCCGACGATGACAATGTCAATATCCTCTTCGGCACAGGTCCGGTTTACGCCGTAGCTAAGCTCATATTCTTCGAGTACGGATTTCCAGGCGACCCCTTCAGGGAAAAGCAGCATCAGCTCCTGCTGCCAGGTATTCAGATCTTTTTGTTTTTCTTCCAGTATTTCTGAGTTGCTTATGACAACAGGTTCAGTACCCACAGTAGGGATTACTTCATATGTATGGTATAAGACGACCTTTTCAATACCCCAGAGTGGAGCTAATTGTGCGGCATATCGAGCGGCCGCATAGGCGTTGTCCGAAAAGTCTGTTAGCAAGAGTAGGTTTTTCATCCTTATTCGTTATTTGTTTGTCTATAATCCGTGACTAAGGTGTTGTACACAGCCTTAGATGGTATTTGTGATGCCTAATTCATCTTTTTATAATCGGGTCTATAGCCATTAAATTACACATTAAGTATTATAAATCCAATAGTTTTATGAATATGACAGGTGCTGTAGGGGGCTCAATTTAAATAATTTCATTAATTTAGAGAGATTGGTAAATAAGATCTAATAATTTAAACGTTTTTTATGGCAATTTGGAATTCATTGGGTAAATATAGGGATACAGGACTGTTGATCTTGCGTGTTGGACTGGGGGTAATGATGATCATGCACGGTTTGCCTAAATTACAGGGCGGTCCCGAACTGTGGGCTGGTGTAGGTAAATCAATGGGAAATATCGGTATTCATTTTATGCCTACTTTTTGGGGGTTTATGGCTGCGGCAACCGAAACTGTCGGTGGTCTATTTTTATTGCTGGGGCTCTTTTTCAGACCAGCAGCATTGTTGCTTGCCTTTACGATGGTCATCGCTGGATTAATGCATCTCTCCAAAGGGGATGGAATCTCCGGAGCATCGCATGCGATTGAGCTCTGCTTTGTGTTTTTAGGACTTATCCTTATTGGACCGGGTAAACACTCTGTTGATAAAAAATAAGACAGTTCCCCGTGGACGAACTATAGGACAAAAGCCGCAATCTATCATAGATTGCGGCTTTGCTATTTTGATCTTTCTTTCACCAACAGCGATAGATGCGCGTCTGCGAAATCATACAGTTTTTATGATCTGTCCATCGGGATAACCAGTAAGTTGGCCGCGCCATTCCAGGCTATTTTTTTCGATATGCTGGCTTTGAAGAGACTCGCCAATAGCCCCTGCTTTTTATGGAATGAAAGGATGAGATCAATATGTTTCTCTTTGGCATATTCCTCGATACCTGTGGCAATATCATCATGGCTTATATAGTCGTAAATGGGCTGATATTTGTCTAAGCGCTCGTGTAGATGCTTTAATTCCTGTGCCAGATCTGCGGCAGAACCTTCTTTTTTAGCGACATTCAAAACATACAATTGTGCATTGAAGGTATCTAAAACCTGATCCAAGTTGAATAAATCCAATTTTCGGTCGACCTCTTTCAGATCGGTTGTCGCCAATACATTTTTGGGAACAGCAGGATCTACCTTGTGGGAAACGATTAGCATCGGCTTATCGCAGATATCCATCAAGGTAATGGCATTACTTCCTACCAGGATTTTTGCAAAACCTGTTTGTCCGGTAATACCCAATGCGACAAGATCAATATTGTGCGATTTGCACATGTCATTGACCCCCATAGGCAAGTCAATATCTTCCATCTGATGGGATAATTCTACTTGTGGCGGGAACAACAATCTAATTTGATCAAACCATTGTGTAAGTTCCTTTTCTTTGGCTTCTTTCACCTCATCATTAACAATGACAATCGGTTCGTTATTGACAATGGTAACGCTATTGTAAGTATGGTAGACAATAACTTTTTCAGTCTTCCAGGCCTCCGTACAGAGGGCAACTTGTTTTGCTGCAAGAAGAGCATTTTCTGAAAAGTCGGTTAATAGGAGAATACGTTTCATGATGTTCTTTTTTATATGTTAATTTCTATCATCTGCCTCGCGGCATCGTCCAAAATAGATATGATCCACACGAACGATGAAAACCTTGCGCTGAGGAGCTCTAAGACTAAAACAATTAATGTAGCGATAAGTTACAAAGAAAACGTGAATTTAATGTTAAACCCTTCGTATTGTGATGAGTATCATAAAACCTTCATGTCTTCGTAAGACACGAACAGCGATAAAAGCGAACTGAAGGTTCTTTCTGGCCAATAAGATCAGACACTTTCAGAAAAAAAAAGGCAACCGTGATTACGGTTGCCTTTTCCTCAGTTCAGTGATAGCTTTTGTTACTTGTGAAATTATAAAGGTTTTTTTGTTCCAAAGTTGATGATATAATCGGTCATCACTTTGGCGCTTTCATCTTTCACAAAGTCCAGGTCAATTTTAGGCTGGGATTTTCCTTCTTCCCAAGCTGGTTTGCCCTGCAATTTCAATAAAGCGTTGATGCGTTCTCTATTTTTCTTGAGATTGTCATCTTTCTCTTTTTTGAATTTGTTGAATTCCAATGGAATTTTAACATCCTCATCTTTTTGAGCTTCTTCGATATCCTCTTTCAGATACTTGTATTCCAATGAGTTTTTAATGCGTGCCTCGTGCATCGCTTCTAATTTTTTGTCAACAGCACTTAGATCAGCTACTTTTTTGAAGTTGCTCGATTGGATTTGATCCCAAGGGAGTGCTGATTTTTCTGAGCTCTCGCCAAATTTCTCTGCCGAGAATTGAGAAGGGAACACGATATCTGGTGTAACCCCCTTATGTTGTGTACTGCTACCGTTTACACGATAGAATTTACCCAATGTGATATTGATCTGTCCATATTGAGGTGCGCCTTCCGGGGTATCTGGGTCTTTTTCTCCTGATGCTTTCAACAATAATCGGCTAGTCGGGCTGATGACGCGCGACATGTCAATTGCCGATTGCACCGTCCCTTTACCATAACTTTGAGATCCTAAGATAATACCTCTTCCGTAATCCTGAATAGCTCCGGCAAAGATTTCAGAAGCCGAAGCCGAGAAGCGGTTGATCATGATGCCCAATGGACCATCCCAAGATACGCCTGCGTTTTTATCTTCTTCAACATCGATGTTATTTTTCGTGTCTCTTACTTGTACAACAGGACCTTTATCGATAAATAAACCTGTTAAATCAATTGCTTCCGGTAAGGAGCCACCACCATTGAATCGCAAGTCGATAACCACAGCATCTACTTTTTGTTGTTTCAACGTATCTAGGATTAACCTAACGTCTCTCGTTGTGCTCTTATAGTTTGGATCACGTCTTCTGTAAGCGTCAAAATCCATGTAGAACTTCGGAATATTGATGATACCCACTTTGTACATTTTTCCGTCGGCACCTTTGACGTTCATAATCTCTTTTTTCGCAGACTCTTCTTCAACGACGATTTTCTCACGTACCAAAGAGACAATGCGCGGATGGGAGTTCATTGGCTGACCAGCAGGTATAATTTTAAGGCGAACGATCGTTCCTTTTGGCCCTTTGATTTTTGCTACAGCAGCATCAAGTCTCCAGCCAATTATGTCTTCAAATTCACCATCTTTTCCTTGGGCAACCGCAATGATCTTGTCATTGACGTGAATGCTCTTGTCTTTGAATATTGGTCCGCCCGGAATAATTTCAAAGATGCTTACGGCCTCGTTGTCGACGACAAGTCTTGCTCCGATTCCTTCAAACGTATTGGCCATTCCCTCATTGAAGGCCTGAGCAAAAGAAGGGTTAAAGTAGGATGTATGTGGGTCAACAGCATCTGTCAGCGCTTGCATGACCACCTGAAAAGCATCGTTCGCATTGGTTTTTTTCGCCTGCGAGATCAAATTAACATAGCGTTTTTTCAATGTTTCCACCTGTTTGGTCCTCGCACTGTCGGTCGATTTACCACTCGCAGTTTCCAAGTTAAGCAGATCGTATTTTACACGTTTACGCCATTGGTCGTTGGCCTCATCAGCTGTTTTGAACCAGCCTAATTTTTCACGGTTAGGTTGGTAATACTCATCCTTTGTATAATCCTGTTTTTTATCGATTTCTGAAAGTGCATATTGCATTCTGTCCAGGTATCTCTTTGAATAGACATTAAAAATATGGAATGCCGCAGAAAGATCTCCATTTTTGATGTCTTGCGCAAGGTTGTTTCTGTACGCTTGAAATTCATCAATATCCGATTGAAGCAAGTAATTTTTACCTTGATCCAGACTTTTGATTAGATTATCGTATATGATGCCCGATATCGAATCATTCATTTTGACCTTTTTGTAGCTCGCATTTTCCAATAATCCAGAGACTTCCTTAGCGATGATTTGATGTTGTGTGCTTGGTTTAAGCCCTCCATCATCAGGAAGCGCTACCCGTGGTTTTGAACCACAAGAAACAATGGATACAACAAAAAGTGCAAATATGAGTTTCCTAAACATATTTTCGACGGTTTTAATAATCATTCTTTTTAAAAAATATTCAGCTCTTATTGATAAGCGTGCTAAATTTAGTGAAATTCATAGCACATTATCGCAGAATCTAAAAATTTATTTGATTTATCCTTCAATATTTACAAAAAGCTTAAAATCTCTTTGTGAACTGCTCTTTCAACAGACCAATAGAAGAGGCAGATTGTTTTAACTGTTTCAATTGTACAGTTCATTCTTTAACTGTGTATAGGCTTTATAGGTCTGATCAGCCGATGGGTAGTCTTTTAAAACAAGGTATACCTCGCCAAGTTTGTCCAATATCGCGAGCGACAGCTGTTTATTATTTTCATCGGAGGCCAATTCTGCCGCCTGCACAAACTCTTTGATCGCCACTTTATAATTGCCGTCTTTTTGTTTGGAGGAAGCCAGCAAGTATTCAATTTCGGCGAGCTCACTACTTAATTTTTTTGCATTGGCCAAGTCGCGGGCTTGTAGCAGAAACCACTGGGCCTCGGTAAATTTATTCTGTTTAAAATAAATTTCGGCAAGCATTTCCCAGGCAAATATTTTCCCTTCATACGCTTTTGCCTTATTGAATAGTGGGATCGCACTGCGGATAATATTATTTTCGGCAGTTTTATAATTTCCCTGACCAGCTCGGGCCATGGCAATTAAAAGCCAAGCATTGGCTTGCTCCGCATAACTTTTGCTTGTCATTGCATAGGTATGATAATTTTGTGCGCTCTCCTCGGCACGTACAAAATCTCCACTATACAGCTGGAAGTTGCTGATGTTCATATTTATGGTGGCTATATCATCCCTGTTATCGGTACGATTTGCTAAGGAAAGTGCTTGATATAGAAATTTTGATGTATTGCTACTGTCGTTATTTTTAATGGAAAATAAGGCCGCTTCATTCGATAAGGCATAAGCCGCCATCCAATTTTGAGTCTTTTTCTGGGCTTCAATTGCATCATTCCAAGCATTCGCTGTCGGTGGCATGGGATTCATCAAATATTGAAAATGTCCCAAGTTATTGGTGCTCCGGAGTTGCAATAGCAATCGCTGGAGCAGGAGCTGTCTTGCGATTTCTTTGCTGAAAGGTTTTTTGTCCGCATAATTTTCTGCCAGTATTTCATTGGCTGTTTTCGGCGGTGGTAAAAAATAGACCTCGGGACCGATACCCTTAAACGAAGCATCGTATTGTTTTATCGCGCCAGTGTAATCTTTGTCTGCGCTTTGTGCCATAACCCGACCAGGTATATTCATGTACATTGTCAGGATGGTAAATATAGAGATCCAGTATTTTGTCATTCTCATAAAAGATTACGTTAGAATTAACGTCTACATAAACTTAGCTATGTGGCATATTCGAGCAATGTACTGCTTTCTCCGATAAACTTGCGCGCTCGGTTATGCTCTACCAAAAGCAATTTACATATATCAAAGAGCAAATATGACGAAAAATTGTGTGAAAAAATGTTAAAGTAATATCGGACGACGAATGATGGGCCTTGAAACTGAGTTAGTGAAAGCATGCGGTTTATCGCTTTGCGAAAATTAAATGGGAGAGTTTTGCTGATTAAAGCTAAAATATTTAGTCGTCGTGCTGTTTTAATGTTTAACTTTGTGTTATGGCGACACGAATTCCATTAGCAGAACGACTTAGACCTCGACAATTGAGCGATTATGTGGGACAGCAGCATATTGTTGGGCCAGACGCAGTACTTTATCATGCAATCCAGCAAAAGAATATTCCTTCCATGATTCTGTGGGGCCCTCCAGGGGTTGGGAAAACAAGTTTAGCTTTGTTGATAGCTCGAGAACTCGATCGGCCTTTCTTTTCATTGAGTGCGATTCAAGCGGGTGTGAAAGATATTCGTGAGGTCATCGAAAAAGCCGAACGGCTGATGAACTTCAATCAGGATCAGCCTATTTTATTTATTGATGAGATTCACCGTTTTTCCAAGTCACAGCAAGATTCGCTTTTAGGGGCAGTCGAGCGGGGGCTGGTGACTCTTATTGGCGCGACAACGGAAAACCCGTCGTTTGAGGTCATCTCGGCATTGCTCTCGCGTTGCCAAGTGTATGTATTGGAACATCTTTCGGAAGAAGATCTTATTGGATTGATTCAAAAAGCATTACATGAGGATGAATACCTGCAGAAACAGGCTATTGTTGTAGAAGAATATGAGGCTCTGTTGCGGTTGTCGGGTGGCGATGCGCGTAAGCTATTGAATGTGCTCGAGCTGGTTATCAACGCGTCTGTTTTACATAAAGAGCCGATTACCAATGCCTTTGTTCTGAAACAGGTGCAGCAAAATATGGCCATTTATGACAAGACAGGGGAGCAGCATTATGATATTATATCCGCTTTTATTAAATCGATTCGCGGGTCTGATCCGAACGCAGCAGTATATTGGCTCGCGCGGATGATCGAAGGGGGAGAGGATCCATCCTTTATTGCACGGCGGCTTTTGATTTTGGCTTCCGAAGACATTGGCAATGCCAATCCGAATGCCTTGTTGTTGGCAAACAATTGTTTTCAGGCGGTGAATGTTATTGGATGGCCCGAATCACGTATTATTCTTTCGCAAACGGTGATCTACTTGGCTACCTCAGTCAAAAGCAATGCTTCCTACGAGGCAATCAATAAGGCACAGGCCTTGGTGAAGCAAACCGGAGATCTATCCGTCCCGTTGCATATCCGTAATGCACCGACCAAATTGATGAAGGACTTAAATTATGGTGCTGAATACAAGTATGCACATGCCTATCCGGGGAACTTTGTCGTCCAAGAATTTCTTCCCAAAGAAATCAGCGGCGTCAAATTGTATGAGCCTGGACAGAATTCGCAGGAGGAAAAATTGAGGCAAAGTTTAAGGGACAAATGGAAGGAAAAATATAAATATTAATGTGTGTATAGCAAAAGGCGAGCGCTAATGCTCGCCCAGTGCAGATATGAACAACGAATTTTAGATCTCTGTCGCAGGTTTGTTTTTTAGGGAAAACGCACGCTTAGGAGGTAAGGATCTCTCAGGGGCATTTTCCCGCTTCTCAGTTTCAGCATCTATGCTATCTTTAGCGTCTCCCCGCGCTACTTTTTTATTTTTTTTACTTTCTTTTTTAGCGGCATGTAGCATTTTTTTAAAGATTAACAGTCCGATTATACCCAGGCATAGCCAGAGTAGGTCTACCAATAAAATGTCTTTTGCTCCTGAACGATACGTTTCCCATATCCAGTTCCTCGTTTTTATTCCATTCACAATAGGTACTGCTAGGGACAATATCGAGCCAAGCAGGAGTGTTTCTAAGTTTGTTTTCCCTATGTTACGTCGGATGATGTAAAAAACACCTAATGCCAGCCAGCTATAGAAATAAACATGAAATATAAAAGGCTGGTCCACTTTCGTCGCCAGCTTGACCGCGATAAAGGTCATTGCGGTGACTGGGAACATCGTTAGGCAGCTGGCCATAAATACATTGGCAGCCCAGAAATTAAAGATACGTTTGCGCTTTGGGATATTATTTTTATCCCGTGCGACCAGCCAGATCAGTATGCCCGAGATGATGACAAAACAACCCATGATACCCAGCACAAAATAAATGATTTTGACAGGGTAGCCGCCAAAATCCGCAAGATGCAAACGGTAAATGAAACCCTTCATATAATCTAGATAGGAACCGTTTTCTGCGGCAGATTTTTCAAAGAGAATCTTATCATCGGTTACGCGATAGATCAGTCTTCCGGAACCGGCAAAGTTTTTATCGATATTGGCATCATATAGTGCTACGACATGCATGCTTTTGTCACCATAGTTTTTGATAAAGATGCGGTTCATATGGCTGTTTGGCCATTTTTTTTCCAGCTTATCCAAAAAATCGCCCATGTTGAAGGTTATGGTGAGCGGTTCATACAAATAAGTATATTTTGTATTGTCGTTGTAACCGAGCGCAGCATAGACCTCATCCTCCTTGCCGTCGTACAGGTACTTGCTAAAGGGAATAATCAGTACCGAGTTCACAATCAGTACGATCCCCGTTAGCGCATACATAAACTGGTAAGGGAATCCGATTACACCAAGAGCGGTGTGCATATCAGTCCATACCGTTTTCCATTTGTTTCCGGGTCTAAATACAAAGAAGTTGGATTTGATTTTATCCCAGTGAAGCATTAGACCGGAGATCAATGCGAATAGGAAGATAAACGAGACTAGTCCAGCCAAGGTATAACCAAAAGGTCTTCCGATATTTATTCCGATCTGGTTGAGCGGAGCAAGGAAATGGAGACGATAGAGAAACTCTCCCATGGTATAGCCATCGCTGTAGTCCGAAGGTTTTTTTGTCGTCAGGTCGTAGGTGAAATACATTGAATCCTCAGCCCCACGTCTGCCACGGCCTCTTTTTTTCTTTTTTCCTTCCTCTACGTTGGCCTTCTTGTTCTTTTTTGCCTCCAGTTCTTTTTTTGCTGCTAATTCTTTCGCTTTGTTGACGACAATGGTATCCTGTGAGGTTCCTATATTGACATAGCTTGCGTGGCCATTGTGTTGCATATAGAACGCAATATCCCGGCCTTTGAGTTCTTTGATCTGGCCAATAGAGTCCAAAAGGTGATCAAAAACAACATTTCGGTAGGTTCCGCCTTTGTCAGACTCATTTTTTTGCCAGGCATTGATTTCATTTTTAAAAAATGAAAAGGATCCAGCAAAGAAAATCACATACAAGATGGCGCAGATGATTATACCTGAGATCGTATGGGTATTGAAATAGATGTTATAACGTCTTAGATTCATGGTTTAGGTAGTTATAGGTACATAAAGATGCTGTAGAATACAGCAATCAAGATTAAATAGATACCCCATATCAGCCAACCGTTTCTTGAAAGAAAGGCGACAAGCAATAATATTCCCCAAGCGATAAAACCCGTTACATAGGCTGTGATCAAAATGTCTGTTTTATCAAATACTTTGGTTAGGCAAAGGTGGAGGTATAACATCACGAAATAACCACCAAAGAATCCGGCGGTCAATTTGAGAAAACGCTGGAATGGGCTGCTTAGATATTTTTTATTTGCCGGCATATTTTAAAAAATAAAAAATTCAAAAAAAAGAGCGATCAAAAAGATAACCGTCAGTTGTTTCCACTGAAAATACCGATAGGGCCATAAAAGTACAATTAGGCTGAAGAATCCCATGGTATAGGCGCCAAAAGCCAATGTGCCGGAAAGAATACCCTGTAAGTACATGGTCCATATCCAGGAAAGGCCGAGCAGGACTATAGCTAGTATCCTTGATCGGTTTTTATCTTTTGCAAGATTCAACAAGAGGTTGGGGCCTTGAGCTATTTTGACCTTCTCTGATGAACAGTACCAGAAAAAGCTACCGGCGAAAATAAGCAGCAATAAAAATGTGTACATAATGAGGTCTGTTGATTTATACATATACCCAATATGCTGTGTATTCGCATATTGGGTATGTAATTATCTATCAGTATAAAAAAGACTAGTCCAAATGTTCAATTGCGGTAATCGCACCACCTTCAACTTTTAAGCCTTTGGTCGCCGTTGCAGCCGAAGCGTCGATCTTATACACATAGCTTTCGCCAGAAGTTAGGTTTACGCCAATGTAGCCTGTTTTGCCATCTTTTGTTGTATAATTATTTCGCTGCGTAAATGATTTTACTTCATCTGCTTTTGGTAAACCCGACACAATTTTAAATGTTTTGTCTACGACATTTACAGCTGCAATTGTTGTCGCTGCGCTATAAGTGCCGTCGGATTGTTTTTTCTTTGAACTGACGATGAAATTGTTTCCGCCAACATAGGTCCAGTTAACGATGTTGTAGCCGCCAGAAATCTCAGCGACATTGAAGAAATAGTTTTTGTCAAATTCGGTGGCGCCTGAAGGTATACGTAAGATTGCAGAGGGATTAGTTGTAGAGATTTCCGTTACAACTGTAGGTGTTGAACTTATTAATTTTTTAGCATTAGCAGCTGAAAACGCGTAGATATCACCATTTTCCACTGTACCTAGGCCGTTGGTAAAGTATTGACCTACATAGCTTGTACGCTCATCTGTAAAAACTTTTTCAAGCTTCATGTCCGGATAAGAGAATACGGCAACCCAAGCTTTGTTTGGATATTTTGTTGTAAAAGAAGAGTTCTCAATACAAAAGAATGGCGCATATACTTTATTGCCTACTTGTGTCAACCAGCTAAAATATCCAATTTCACCATTGTTAGCTAATTCTAGGGCATTCATGGAACTTTCACCCACTATCGTAAGACTATTGGTATTCACACGATACCAAGTATGCGTTGGTGTCGCTAGGTTTCTAGACATTTTGGCCATCAATACATCGTCATTGACCGCTGCGAATGCGGCTACAGTCTCCGACTGAAAATTTGTCAATTTTTTTAACTTGCCTTCGGTTAAATTATAGGCTGTCACTGCTCCTGGATTACCTTGTCCGTATAAGAAGCTGAAGAATTTGTTGTTAGTTGTCAAATAATAGCGGTAAGTTCCGTCTTGTTCCACACCATTCCCAATAATAGAAACTTTACCTTCGTCGAGCGAGCTAGATGTTACGAGGTAATCGGCTACCCCCGTGCTGGCAATAGGTGTTACCGCTACAATATATTTTCCTGTTGTATTTTCACCAGGTGTAGGTTCGGGCTCTGGAGCGACATTAGACTCACTTTTAGAGCAAGATGTTATTAAGATAGCTGCTGCTAGGATTGATAATAACGATTTTGTTTTCATGTTTTGAATATTAAAAATTATTATTTATTGAAAAAATAACGTAGGTTCAAATAGAATCCACGGCTTGGTTTCTGTAAGCTGAAATTATCCACAAGAAGATTGTCTGTGAGATTTTTGCCTTCGAAGGCAATATTATAGCGTCCGTTTGCAATAGAGTAGACCACATTTCCGTCCAGTGCCAGTTGCATTGGAATCTGACGTTTTGCGGAGTCCTCATCCGTACCTCCCAAAAGAGGCCAGTAGAGCCAAAAGCGATGTACATATTGTAGGCTGCTTCCGAAAGTTAACTTGTTGTCTTTGCCGCCAAAGTCATACAAGGTTACTGCTGCATTGAGGTTCCCGAAAAAGTACGGGATGTTAGGCATTGCTTTTTTGTAAAGAGGACTTACACCTGTATAATCAGGCTCGTACATTTGCGTATTAACGACCGATTGATACGTCATATTCACACCGGCAGTGAACCAATTGCTATGCGAATAGTGGATATCCAAATCGCCACCGATGGAGCGCACACCATCTCTATTGTCGGAGATATATTTGGTTTGGTTATTGTTTAGCCTTTGGTAAATAAAATTATCGGCATTTCGATAAAATCCATTTGCCATTATAGCAAACCTATTCAAGCTATTTAAAGCCAAGTCATAATTCAGACCAAGATTAAAATTGTTACTATATTCGGGTGTTAGATTGAAATTCCCTTCATATGTTGTCACATCGCCAAAGAGCTCCTCTGGCGTAGGCATCCGGACAGTCAATTCATAGGATCCCTTTATTTGCAATGAGGGTGTAAAATAGTAAGCTAATGCTGTGCCATAGCCCCATTTTGAGAGATCCTTTGTGATCTCGCTGGCTCCCTGAACATTATGTTGGTGATAATTTTTTAAGAATGCATTTAGACTATAGCGATCTTTTACATCATATTGATAGCCAAAAGTCAATACATTTTTTTGACTCAATTTTGCTCTTTCTAATGAAGCATTTTGCGGATTTACTTCATCGCTTCCCTTCCGTTTGAAAGAATTGAAGACATCCGTTATAGATATACTATGATGCTCAGAGATTCTATAGTTTAAAATGGCATTGGCCACGGCCAGATTATTCTTGTACTTATACATGGAATAAGAACTTTCTCCGCCGACACCCGGTATGTCCTTCCGATTACCATACCAGTCAAATCGTGCATGTACGGTATCGATATTTTGTTCTGTGCCTAGGTTGATATTTCCGTTCAAGGTTACATCCAATCCTTTAATAAATAAGCTTGACTTTTTGTATTTCAGCGTTGGCATAACAGTGTTACCTCTATTGTGCCATCCACCGAATCGAGTCTCCATACGTGCGCCTGTCTGGATTTCTTTGTAGCTTTTGCCCAATATGATTCCAAAAAGTAATTTATCCGCATAAGATTTATTGACCACGCCGATGTTGGCAATTAACGACTCATTATGGTAGGTGTCATGAAACCGTTTTAATCTTACTCCCTCTTTATAAGCCCCGGTATTAATGTCAGCGACATCGACAGTGATCTTATAATTATTGTCCGAATAGTTTTGGAATGCATTCAACTGGAAAAACAGCCCATTTTTAGTGGTATGTGCTGCATTGATTACTGTGCGATGCGTATTGAATGATCCGTAGGAGTAAGACGCATCTACATAGCTTTTAAAGCGATCGCCAGTGACGATGTTGACAGCCCCGCCCAGTGCGTCGGAACCCAGCCATACAGGCACTACACCTTTATAAACTTCGATACGTTCGGCGATATTTATCGGAATATTGTTGATTTGAAATGCAGATCCAAAATTCTCCATGGGGATACCATCGATAAAATAACGTACTTGACTTCCATTGAAACCATTTAGCATTAGATTAAAGTTTGATCCCACGCCCCCCGATTCACGTACCCGTACACCTGCAACTTGGTCGAGCGCGCTTGAGATGTTTAATGTTGTATTGTAGAGCTTGGTCGCATCAATGGCGGTTACATTGAAGGCTTGTCGGTTGACTTCCTGCGCTTTCGTGCGGCCAAATACCTCTACCTGATCAATCTCTTTTTGATCCGATATCAATTCAAGATTTAAGGTGTTCTCGCCCGTTTTAAGAACAATGGTTTTTGATAAGCTTTGGAAGCCTACCGCCGAAGCGCTGATCGTAATGCTTCTCTCTTTGATATTTTTGATTTCATAATATCCATTTTCATCAGTTGATAGGTTGACTTTCCCTATGCGTACGGTTGATCCTGCGATACCCTGTTGGGTCTGGGTTTTTACAAATCCTGTAAGCGATGCCGTGAACTGCTGTGCGTTTACTGTACAATGAATAAAGAGGAGAAATAAAATACTATTGAACTTTATGTTTTTCATGATAGATTGATCAGATGATCGTTTATATGCTTGTTAAATGTTTATTTAGATTAATTATAAACAGTGCAAATGTAAGAATAATCTTTTCCCTGACAAATCATTTGTTAAAAAATGTTATTTTCTTAAAACCTTTTTGTTCTTTTTGCTGTTTTATTCATGTTTTTCAATAAGTAGTAAATACGCTGGCACTTCCCCAAGGCCAGCGTGTTTTTTTTATTGTAGATCGGCTTAAATTATTTATGTTTGTTTTACAAATGTTTCAACTATGAACTTAAAGCCTTTAAAACAAACAGGACGTTTGGCTACTATAGCACTGACCGGACTTTTTGTCTTCTCTTGTAAAAAGGATACCCCTAAACCAGAGCCCGAACCCGAACCAGTGGAGCGTACCGAAGCGCAGCTGATCAAGGATGATATCTACAAGTATTATAAACTATATTCACTCTGGGACAAATCCATCCCTGATTATACCAGTGATCCTGCTCAATTTACCGATAAATATGGTTCAGCCGATTTGGTGCTCGATGCGCTGAAGAAGATGACACCAGCACATGCTGTCTATTCAAGTGGTGTATTGGATCGGTTTTCCTATATGTTGGGGCTCGATGGCTATAACACCGGAGCAACGGCTTCTGGTAGGCTTAAGATGGACAGCAATGATGGTTATGGCATCTATGTGCAACTGGGTACAGAAGATGGAAAAACGGCACAGCCCATTATTTATTTTGTAGAAGGCGGTTCTCCTGCTCAAAAGGCTGGTCTCAAACGGTCTGATTTTATTACAGCTGTCAACGGGGATTCCGATTACTCGATCGCTGTCACTTGTACAAATACCGGTTGTACCATCAATGATGCAAGTGCACGGGATAAAATGATGAACAAACTGAATACAGCGCTAGACGCAGGCACGCTCAAGCTGCAAGTTAAACATCAGGACGGAACAACGGCGACTGAAGATCTTACATACGCTAATGGTTACACCATTAACCCAATTTATAAAGATGAGGTCTACACCTACAATGGCAGTAGTGTAGGCTATTTGGCCCTGTCTTCGTTTGAAGAGATTAGCAGCAGTGCGACCAACAAAAAAAATATGGACGATGCCTTTACGAAGTTCCAAAATTCGAATATCAAAAGCCTGATTGTCGACCTGCGTTACAATGGTGGTGGCTACGTCGAATCTTCCGCCTATGTTGCCGATAAAATCGCAGGCACCATCGGCGCGGATAAGCGATTGATGTTGACCTATGACGTAAACGATTATATTAAAAATGATGCAAAGCTCAGCAAAGAATTTGCAAATACTTACTTCAGCGGGAGCAGTGGTCTCAATCTGACTAAAGTTTACTTTCTAGTGAGCGAAGGTACCGCCTCGGCAGCAGAGATGCTGATCAATGTGCTCAAACCACATCTGACCGTACAGGTGATCGCTTCGGGCACCCGAACGTATGGTAAGCCCGTTGGTTTCTTTGAAGAAGTGATTCGAAATAAAGTCTCCTTTTGGCCGGTATCCTTTATGCTGCGTAATTCCAAAGGGGTATCTGAGTATTGGGATGGGCTTACTCCAGATAAAAGCAATGTCGATGATTATGTTTTTGTTGACTTCGGTGATAAGAAGGAGACGATGCTGGCTACGGCATTGAATGATGCTTTACCCGGTATCACAGCGAAGGCCGCTTTAAGTACCGTGAGCAGCAAAAGCCGTCGAAGTATTAGCCAAGGGCAGGTCAACACCCGCCCCGAGCGTGGCATGTTTAAGAGACGCTAAACAAGCAAGCTCAACGCAAATGCCCCAAGTCATCTACGGAGAACTTGGGGCATTTTTTTATCCCTTTTTCGCCTTGTGTTCGTACTTGCTTCGGACAACGTTCGGGGCTGGTCGGTGCGTTTAGAAACGTTGTACATATACTGACCAGATAATTCCTGTTCGGGGTCTGGTCAAGGTCTGTTGCATATTGGGTCAACGTCTGTCCGTATTCGAAGCAGGTACGAACAAAGTACGAAGCTGATCCCTTTTATTCGTTTGGAAATAGAAATGAATGGGACAGTTCTGCTGCAGCAGCATCCGGTAAGCATTTTAGATAACCTACAGGAACCTGAACGACGATTTTTTCCAGGATGGTATTCATAGTTGAGAATAACTCCTTGTTCCATCGTATGGAGGTACAGCTAGGCAATACTGCGATGAAGCCTTTGAGACCAGTCTGCCATTCGAACTCGTTCATTGGAGCCTGCTGTAGGCGAACAAATCCCTGTAAGGGCAGCTGTTCGTTTTTATAACATGGGGTCTTACCGCTCCATGGAGTTCCATAAATTAACACCCCTTTATCGCTTATTCGAATGGCGGGATTATCGTCATTAAGTAGGACGGTATTTGGAATATGCTTTAACCAAAGGCGGCTATGTGTGCTTTTACCCGTACCGCTCTTGCCTAAAAAGGCGACAGCTTTGCCGTTATGGTTTGCGACAGAAGCATGGATCATGATGGTTTGGTGTAGTAGACTGGCCTGTCCAAAGATCATCATCGCCATCCAGGTAATGACACCGCTCTGTTCATCCGCTGTGCTTTCCGGAACATACAGTACAGACTGTTCAAAGTTTCGGTCACTTTGGAGATACCAGGCCGCATTGCCCTGCTCGTTGATAATTGTCGTGATAAAAGTATCCTCTTTTTCATAAAAGCGAAACCGGTCTCCCCATGCAATAGATTCGTCTGTGCGAAGTATCCCCATCTCCTCAGGTATCGGTGCTTTTGCTAAACTGATCGTGATGCTGATGTCCGTTTTCTCTGCGGGGTCTAGCCATTGGAAGTCCCGGAATGAAGGCAGAAGCTGTGCCAGGGGATAGCCTGTGGGATGATTAAATTCCAATACCAATTCCGCGATGCGGTAGCGTGTCTGGGATAATGTTAATAATTCTGGTATCTCCATAAATGCAATGTAAAAATGAAATTCCTCGTTAAGTATATTGATAAAATCGGCTGTATGAAGGCACAACAAATTCAGCCTACGGGCAAATTACAAAACAAAATCAAAAGTTTCATAAAAAGATCGTCTGATCAATTTGTTCCGCCATAGATTGTGACAGATTTTCTAAACTAATGGAATCATTTACTTTTCTTATCAGATAAAGTGGTGCTTTTTTTGAGCTTCTGTATTCTTCTTAATTCTTGAATGATACTAGAAGGGAGTATTTCGTATTTTTCTACAGCTTCTTCAATAAATAACCTACCTTCTAATATACTGGCCACTGCCATTTGAAGCCTTTCTTTGAAAGGGGGCTTCGCAGCGTTATGATCTTCTTTTTTGCGTTTACTCTGCATATTGATAATTTTAGGATAACATGTATCTTATGTTTTATTATTTTTTTTAAAAAGTCTTAAAGTTTCTTTTAAAGAAAATATGGCAACAAAAAAATAGTTCGAGTGAATTTGTATTGTTACGTTTAGATTGTTATGACTTCTTGATGAGAGGAATATTAATTTGGATATAATAGACTGGATAGCCACTAAGCTTTTGGCTACCCAGTCTTTTGATTTCGTTTTTAATTATTGACAACTTGTCTTACACAGCGAATATTTCTTCCCTCCATTTTATCCAAGTTAGGATAAGTTACATTTCCCCAGGAGAAAAGCCAAGCCAGTCGAGTAAAGGAAGATTTAACGGCATAGGCTGTGTTTGTATCGTAATTATTTGAAGTCCAATAATGGCATTCACCAGCAGCCAACGCACCCAGTAAAATACCAGCAGGGCTTCCAGATACAGAGCTACCACCTAGAGAGGATGCTTTGGTACGGTACCCTCCGAAGGACAGCGTGAGATTGTTGTCGTCATATGCTGCATTTGCTGGATTATCACTGTCACGGTTCCATAAATATGCATATTGTGCACCCCAAAGAAGCCCCAAAATTTCTTTTTTATCATCAGGTTGACCGATGGATTCCCATTCTTGTTTCGTAGACATTCGCCAGGTGCCAGCTGGATAGACAGAAAGACAAGGATCTGTGCTTCCGGAAGCACCTGTCGGGGTAGAAGATTTCCAGTTCCAAAATTCTGTATCTTTCGTAGCAGCGGTTGATCCACCGGGGTTCGATTTTAACCGGTAGCTGTCTGTGTGCGATGCATCATAGATCAAGTTTGATCGGGCCCATAATACGCCCTTTACTTTAACAGGCGATTCGATCAGTCGGATATTTACCGAGTAAGTGGATCCAATCGTTGGGGTATAGGCATTTGGGAAAGTGTAAGTATTTGCATTGAATGTACGTATGCGAGCATCGTCTAAGGTGACTTTTAAGGTGTTAAATTTAATCTTTAAGGTATTAGCTGCGATTGCATTGGTATTTAAGGTGAAAAAATTGGCAATTTTTACAGTTCCCGTGGGGTTGCCTATATCTTCGACCATCGCTGAAGCCAAGACTGCACTATTAACGTCAACCACATTTGTAAATTGTCCTGTTAATATATTAAAGTCGCCCATTTGCAAGACTGTCGTATTGCTGCTTCCTTTTACCAATGACATACTTGTGCTGTTCTCAATCGTGCCAAAAAGTCCACGGACGTTCAATTTTGCTTGAATACGTGAAGTCATCCGTTTGAATATGATGTCAAGGTAGTTTGCGCCATCGAGTGCGTTGAAACTGCCTGATGCATACAAAACATCTTTATTTTCAAGACTCGAACGTGCGATGATACCCGAGCTCGGAACATTAGGCATACTGCTATTTTTTTGATTCAAGGATACGGCATACCAGGTGTAGGGCTTGTATGCGACCAGCTCGATCTGCGGATTTACGCCAGAAGTAACTTCCTGATTATAGACTATTGTATTTGTATTGTCGTATATTACTAAGCGAAATTTTACGCCTGTATCCATAGTAGAAGCTGCAGCCTTTAATCCACTTGTAGCAGCCTTGCTGGCCGCATTTCCTACCGCCTGAATCGCAGTTGATGCTTGCTGTGCGGATACGCTTCCCTCTTCTGTATCGATCAGTGCGTCCACGTCACCCAGCGAGACAATGGACTGTGCAGACTTGCCTGCATTGCCATTCGCAGCAGCTTTTGTCGCAGCCACAGCCAGGTTGCTCGAAACAACCTCTTCAATACCTTTGACGCCTACATTTAATATGGCTCCTTTAACTGATGGGGTCTGCTCTTCCTTTGAAGAGCAGGAAACAAATGCCACCGCTATGCCAAGCATGAGCAGCGGTTTACATGTTTTAAATATTTTCTGTAATGACATAAGTGTTATTTTTCGTTTGAATAGATATGGTTTAACGCGATCGTTGATGCGATAATATGTTATATCGTTTTGCCGATATAACATATTATATATCAAAATCTTTGCTATTGTTTCCTTTATCGGTCCAATCCTCGACTTTAGGGTTGTTAGGTGTGGAAGAGCTTCCAGGATTAATTGTCCCTACGGAAGTTGCCGCAATACCCTGCTCCATGTCAATAGCCAAAATAGACAGGTTCGGAGCACAGTAAGGTTTACGTGTTAATTTTCTTTTCATTATTAAAAATTTAAAATGATCGTTAGCTTATCGCTCTGTAGTAAAATGGCCGTTATTTCTTACGAAAGTATTAATATGTTTTTATGGATAGTTGATAATCAATGTTTTTAATTATTTAAATAATCGATCGGCTACAAGTTGTAGCTAAATAGCTACAGCGAAATGGGGGTGTTTTGTTCGTTCAATAAGCAACTTTAACTATAATTACGTCTTTGAATTTAATTATCGTTAACCTCAATATGGATAGAGTTAATTAGAATTTGGCGCTTTAGGCTAGCGAGATGGTCAATTAAACATCGACGGTCTAATTAATTTTATTTATTAAACTATTTGCATGAGACACAAGAAAAAAATGTTTAAATAAAAATTATTCATTGAGCTTGTGTCGAAAGTTGGAGTGGATCTTCTTTTTGTAGCTGTTCGGCTACGAAGTAGTCGTGCGATTACTACAAAACTACTTGTAAATGAAATAAACCATACTGGTAATACCATTTTAATGCAAATTAGTATCGTCTATATTATTATGGGAACCCTAAGTTGCCACAAATAGAGCGAACTATTAAGCTAATCACAACCCAAATTGAAGATAGAAAATGGACTTGAAAATGGATTATAACGACTTATTTACGCTGATTAACTGTATTCTTTCAGTGGTGAACTTTATGTTGTTGATATTTTTTGTACTACGCTATAAGCAATCTCGGCAAAACCTTAATACGAGTTCTATTCCACTGGTTGACGAAAATGTTACGGACAACAGCAAAGAACCAGAGATAACATGTGTGAGAGACGAGCTCAAGCGCACAGAAGTTCTCATGAGTAAGGTGACGGAAGATCGCTTGGTTGAGCAGTTTGAGAAAGCGCAGGCCGCCAGGTTTTTCCTAAAAAAGGGCGTCAGTTTGCAAGACTTGGCTGATTTGTTGGGGACCAACCAGCGATATGTATCTTATATATTAAATCGTTATGTTGGACAGGATTTTAACAATTATATACAGCAGGCCCGCATTGAATATTTGATTCATTGTGTCGAGCGTGATCCGGACCTGCTTAACGTCAAATTTTCGGTTTTGGCCGAAAAGGCTGGGTTTTCAAGCATTAGCAAATTCTCTTCTGTATTCAAAGCGGTAAAGGGTATTCCGCCCTCGGAATATTTTCAACGTTTGCGCATGTCATTATAGTGGCTCACTGCACATTTAAAGACTTCTCTCTTCTTTACTGTAACTTTTAAAGTTTTATTCCCTCTAGCACATATTATTTCTATTTTTTCAAGAGTGAAAAATAGAAATCAATTTAAGTACTATATTCTTTTTATTATCCCTATTAATAGACTCAATTAAACGGAATCCGAACTATCAGATATCACAATATATGTCGTTATTCTATTTTACCAACGGGATAAAACGATGATATAGTTTCTCTTATTTAACCATACGTTATAGTGAGCGGAAATCCGTTCGCTAATCTAGTCCAGTCTGGTAAACTAAAAAATTATTCCGCAAGGAGCTTGTTTCTGTTTTGTGGCTTAAACGCTACATTGTGAGTGTGTTATGATTTATAGCTGTTTTAAAGGCTTACCACTGGCCGAAATTTGATTTCCATTAAAGGAAAAAATGTCTTTGCTAATAGGTAAATATATGTTTTAAATTTCTTCAATTCGATGTTTAAAGCGTGATTTCCTTTAAATTAAACCTTGTTCTCTTTATTTTTTTCTGAAAATGGAAAGCCAAAGACATTAGGCACCATAGCGTATTAAAAATTTGTTTTGGCCAATTTTGTTGCTGATAACAAAGCAATATTATCAACTATTATTAAACAACTATTTTGACCGAAGATGATTTTGAAAAAGACACTCTTAATGCTTTTAGCTGTCGCAGGTGCCAAGGTCGCCCTGTCCCAGCAAATTGATGTAAAGCCAGATACGGTAGTTTCCGTATCTAAAGATCGCTATCAGATCGAAACAAACCGCTTCTGGGACAACTGGTATATGAATGCCGGGGCTGGTGCGCAAATTTATTTTGGTGATCACGATAAGCAAATGAAATTTTCCGAACGGCTGACACCTAGTTTTGAATTCAACCTTGGCAAATGGTTCAGCCCAGGAATTGGAGTGAGGGCAGGTGTTACGGGCTTTAAAGTGAAGGGACTGACACAAAATGGAAGCCATTCCACCGGTGTTCAGTATACAGGAAAACCTTGGGACGGATATTGGCTATACAATCAGGAATTTAATTATTTCCACATCCATGGAGATGTATTATTCAATTTATCCAATATCTTCTCAGGCTACAAAGAAGATCGTTTTTATAATATCAGTCCTTACCTAGGACTGGGCTGGATGGTTACAAACGATGCCCCTTCTCAAAAAGAAGTAAGCGCCAACATTGGTATATACAACAGTTTTAGGCTCAGTGATGCCCTTGATCTAACATTTGACGTCCGCGGAGCCATGGTGAACGATCGATTTGATGGTGAAACCGGTAACCGTAGCCAAGACGGAAATTTGAGTGCTGCACTTGGACTTACGTACAAATTCAAAAAGCGGGGCTGGGAAAAACCGAGCGCTGTTGTGATCACTTATAGTGATGAACTTTTAAATAGTCTGCGCGAAAGGGTACGCAAGCTTTCTGAAGACAACGAATCGTTAAAAGCACAATTGGCATCATCGCAGGGCAAAACCATTACCGATATCCGGGTGGAGGAAAAAATATTGGCAGCACCTATACTCGTGACCTTCCCGATCAATCAAAGTGTTGTGAGCAATGAAGCCCGTGTCAACTTAGGCTTTTTTGCGAAAGTGATTCAGGCAGGGAATAAAAATATTACGTATAAAGTGACGGGATATGCCGATAAAGGGACAGGTACCAAAGCTATCAACGATCGTTTGAGCCGTGAGCGCGCCAAGGCTATTTATGATGTATTGGTGCAAGAGTTTCATGTGTCACCGCAGCAGCTTGAGCTGGGGCATGAAGGAGGTGTCGAGAATATGTACTATGATGATCCACGTCTAAGCCGCGCAGTCATTACCATAGCCAAATAATCTGTTTCCAAAGTAGCCTTTATCTATTCAAATGAAGTCAATCTATTTATATCTCGCTTGTATGCTTTCAATTTCCTTGTTCGCCTGTCAGGGCAATGGCCGTTATCCTGATGCGCAGCAGGGAAAATTGAAAGCTTCACCGTCGGCGTATGAATTTATAGACATTGAAGGTACAAGGCACCTGCTGAAAGATATTAGGGGAAAGTACAAGCTACTGTTATTTTATGATCCTGCTGCTGTGGAAAGTCAGCAGGAAATTGTTGCCATGAAGCAATCTGTGCCTTTGGCACATTTAATGGCATCGGGCAAGGTAAATGTGCTGGCTATCTGTGCCTCTGGCGATCTAAGTTTTTGGAGTACATATCAGAAGCATATTCCATCTCGGTGGATCAATGGATTCGATATCAAAGGGGAAACTCGTATGAAATCCTATTTTGGGATCAATTCCTTTCCTCGGCTGGTCTTATTGGATGATAAGAACGAGCTGGTTAAAATGGCGGTGAGTCATGATTCGCTGATTGCTCTCCTTGAAAAGTAGATATATAAAGAAAAGTAGATATAAACGGGCATTGACCTAGAATTTTTATACCAATAGATTTAGATAAACATGAACAGTTTGGAGTTGATGAAGTATGGGGCTGTGCTTTTGCCTTTTCTTTGTGCCATGCTATTGAGCTGGGGGATGCTCCCCTATATCTTGCTGATTTCTTACAGAAAACGTTTGTTCGATCCCGTAGATTCGCGAAAATTGCACCAGCATATCATCCCCAGGCTTGGGGGGGTAGCTTTTGCGCCTATTCAGTGCTGTATACTTGTCATCACTTTTGTCAGTCTGTATAAGCTCAATATCGGCAATGTCGATCTACAGGTAGCTTCTTGGATCATCCTGCCAAGTATGGCTTTATTAGTCTGTGGTCTTGTTATCCTATTTATGATCGGTATCGGCGACGACCTGATCGGGGTCAGTTACAAATGGAAATTTGTCGCCCAGATTATGGTAGGCTGCCTCCTGCCACTAAGTGGTGTATGGATTAACGACCTATATGGGTTGGGCTTTATTATTAGTATTCCGGCCTGGATAGGGATGCCATTTACGGTATTTGTTGTAGTACTGATTATCAATGCCATTAATCTGATTGATGGGATAGATGGTCTATGTTCCGGTGTGGTGACGATAGGGGTGGCTGTTTTGGGAATTCTTTTCTCCTATTATGGCGCTTGGCTTCATGCAATTTTTGCGTTTATCACCGTTGCCGTGCTACTTCCTTTCTTCTATTTCAATGTTTTTGGGACGGTAAGGCGCAGGCGGCGCATATTTATGGGGGATACCGGAAGTATGACGCTGGGGTTTTCCATTGCTTTTCTGGTGGTCAGTTTCGCTATGAACAATCATTTTATCAAACCTTTTTCGGAGGGAGCCATTGTGGTCGCTTTTTCGACCTTGATCGTGCCGGTACTGGATGTGGCTCGGGTGATGTTTGTACGTTGGCGTACTGGTAAGCCGATCTTTAAACCCGATCGCAATCACCTCCACCACAAGTTGCTACGGGCGGGATTGAGTCGCCATAGTGCTCTCATTTTTATCCTCCTGATGACGCTGCTTTTCTGTCTATTTAACACAGTGGCAGTACAGTACGTCAGTAACAACCTGGTTGTGCTGATCGATCTGCTCTTTTGGGGAGGCTTTCATTACCTGTTCAATTTACTGGAAAAAAGGCAGCTCATCGCCAGACTGCAATTATTTATCAATCTATAGCAAGTAAACATTAAAGATGAAAATAGCCCTAATTGGAGGGTCAGGTTTCTTGGGAACGAGACTGACCGAACTACTGCTTCATTCGACAGATCACGAAGTCGTGATTATAGATAAAGTAATAAGTGAAAAATACCCCAAGCTTACCCGAATCGGAAATGTGCTGGATCGGGATGCTTTGTGTGGTCTTCTTCAGGGGGTACACCAGGTGGTACTACTCGCGGCAGAGCACCGGGATGACGTTACCCCACTATCAAAATATTATGAGGTCAACGTCAAGGGGATGGAAAATACCCTGTACGCCATGGAAGCCAATGCCATTACGCGCATTGTATTTACAAGTTCTGTTGCCGTGTATGGATTAGGCAAAGAAAATCCGAATGAGGCTACGGCGGTAGCTCCTTTCAATGCCTATGGCGAGAGCAAGCTACAGGCCGAAAAAGTTCTGGAAAATTGGTACGGAACCCATGCTGATTGGAACATCCAGGTGATCCGGCCTACGGTAATTTTTGGCGAGGGCAATCGTGGCAATGTATATAACCTGTTGCAGCAGATCGCCTTCGGCCGATTTATGATGATCGGTAAAGGGAACAATCAAAAGTCCATGTCTTACATCGGCAATATTGTTGCTTTCATTGCCTATCTAATTGCGGAAGAATCCATTGGGTTCAATCTGTATAATTATGGCGATAAACCCGATTTGACCACCAATGATTTGGTGTATTATACAGGTAAAGTGTTAGGTAAAAATATTCCTACACTACGTATACCTTATTCACTTGGCCTCATGGGCGGCTACGTTTTTGATGCGCTGGCTTTTATTCTTCGCCGCAAGTTTGCGATTAGCTCCGTTCGTGTCCGCAAATTTTGTGCTGTCACGCAGTATGATTCTTCCAAAGCTATGGCGAGTGGATTTCAGCCACCATTTCTTTTGCAGGAGGGACTCCGTCGTACTCTTGAAAGCGATTTTTCAGCTTACATAAAAATCAACAGCCAAATTGCGAGTTATGAAAACAGTTAACCTGATCTATTGGGACGGGAAAAATTTTGGGGATGCGCTGAGCCCCCGATTGATCGAAGAGTTGACAGGTCTTCCCGTGCAGTACAAAAGCTGGGATCCTTCCGCAATTGACCGTTTAAAGAACTTATGTAGGAAGTTTCTCCGTTTTCGTTTTTCGGGCGTTCGCAGCATTCTTTGGCCTTCTCAATCATCCTTGATTGCGGTAGGATCAGTCATTCGGTGGGGGAATAGTAAATCATCGGTTTGGGGCGCGGGGTTTATGAATGCCGACGATCCTTTTGGAGGGGGACACATTTATGCCGTTCGCGGAAAATATACCAGTCAAAAGCTGGAGGCCATGGGCTTTCCTCCTTGTACAACCTTCGGTGATCCAGCCTTGTTGCTTCCCCTTTGGATTCGTGGCAAGGAAAGAAAAACGAAGCAGCTCGGTGTTATTCCGCATTGGAAAGAGGTGGATGCTTTTCGGGAAAAGTTTGGACCGGATACTAATCTGATTGACTTCCGCACGGTCGATGTTGAGCGTATTGTCCACGAGATTACAGACTGCGCGTATATTCTTTCATCTTCCTTGCACGGCCTTATTGTAGCCCATGCCTATGGGATACCGGCATTGTGGATCAAAATGGGCTATATCGATACCGACGGATTTAAGTTTGACGATTACTTTAGCTCTGTTGGTATCCCTTCCTATCAGGGATTTGAGCAGCTGGATGACATTTTGGTCAATGAAGAGGGGTGGATGAGCTTGTTTGCGTCCCATTGGGACAAGGCGAACTGCCAAGCAGATCTTGAGGATCTGCAGCGCCGGCTTTTAGCTGCTTTCCCTCTTCCTTTACAACCAAAGTATCAGGCACTAACCAAGCAATTGGCTTAATTACCGATTTCAGATGGAGTTAAAAAAACAAGTCGCGAAAGGAGCAATCTGGGTATTTATGGACCAATTTGGAGTACAGCTAGTCTCATTTGTGGTCAACCTGGTATTGGCGCGCCTGCTTATGCCGGCAGATTTCGGGACGATTGCTTTATTCAATGTGGTCATTAATATTTCATCCGTCTTGATCAACGGGGGAATGAGTAGCAGCTTGGTACGTACACAATCGGTAGATGAACGCGATTTATCCACCGTTTTCTGGTTCAACATGGCTACGACAGCTTTATTGTACCTGATTGTATTTATAGCCGCTCCCTGGATTGGGGAGTTCTATAAGCTACCCATCCTGGCGCCTATCATTCGTGTCTATAGTATTGTGCTGATCATCGATAGCTTTGTGCATGTGCAAGCCGTTCTTTTTGATAAAAAATTGGATTTTAAGACCACCTTCAAAGTTCGTCTGCCTTCAGTTATTGCCGGAGGAATTGCCGGTATTTGCTTTGCGCTGGCAGGAATGGGGGTCTGGGCATTGGTTTATTCCGCCTTGCTTCAAAATCTCCTATATACCCTTCAATACTGGTTTTACAGTGACTGGCGGCCTACGTTTACATTTGACCGGGAAAAATTTAACTATCATTTTGCTTTCGGATTTAGGCTTACGCTTTCTGCGTTGCTCAATGTGATTTTCAATAATGTGTATTCCATTGTGATCGGAAAGCGATTTTCGGAAACAACGTTGGGCTATTATAACCGGGCAGAGTCGCTGAAAAACCTACCTATCAATAATATTTCGACAGCATTGAACAAAGTTACCTATCCCTTATTTGCCAAGTTTAGCACAGATAATCAGCAATTACGCCATGCCTACAGGCGTGTTCTCAAGTTGGTGATTTTTATTATTGCGCCTACGATCTCGCTGATGGTTATTGCGGCCGAACCTATTATCCGGCTCTTGCTTGGTGCGAAATGGTTGCCGGCTGTCCCTTATTTTCAGCTGATGGCATTGGGTGCACTTTTTCAGCCTATTCATAACTATAATCTAAACGTATTGCAGGTCAAAGGCCGTTCAGACCTTTATCTAAAGCTCGAAATCATTAAAAAAATATGTATCGTGATTGCTGTTGTACTGGGCTTAAGGTATGGGGTGTACGGTTTAATATGGGGGCAGGTTGCCGTTTCTGTTGCTTCCCTATGTATCAATACCCATTATACAGCCAGATTTCTCGATTATTCAATGCGCCAACAGCTGTATGATCTGCTCCCTAGTATTTTCATATCCTGTGCACTTGGATTCGCCGTATGGTGGGGTACTTCGCTGCTTCCGTATGAGCTTACGGATGTGATGGAAGCGCTGCTGGTTTTGTCCACATATATCGTAGGATTTGCGACGATATGCTGGCTTATTCAACTCGAGGAATTCCGATTTTTTAGCGGCGTACTCAACAGTGCATGGAAAAAAATATCAAGTTACAAATAATAGCGACCTAAATGATGATGAAGTCGATCGTAAAAACAGCCTGGAGTATGCTCCGTGAACAGAAGATATTGCGAAGACACCGTAAGGTTGCCGCTTTTTGGGATCAGATGATCGCGCGGGAGCAGGCAGGTCAGCTCGAATATTTTCCACTTCAGCCAAAAAAAGATCTGCCTGTAAATAAAGTCATCTGGCAATATTGGGGGCAAGGTATACAGCCGGATCGACTGCCGGATGTAGTCAAAATCTGCTTTCAGTCGGTCGATACCTACCGGGCTGATTATACCGTCATCCGTCTAGATGATCATACTTTGGCAGACTATCTCGATATACCCGATTTTATATGGTCAAAAAGAAAGGCGGATATTATCAGTCGGACTTTTTTTTCGGACATTATCCGGCTGGCGCTATTGTATGTCTATGGCGGTGTGTGGCTCGACGCCACAATTTTGTTGACCGATCAGTTGCCCGATCAATTGTGTGAACAGGACTATTTCGTCTACCAGAGAGATGTGCAGGAACCCTATGCCGACTATTGGAAAAATAGCTATGCCTACTACTGGGGCTGGCATGAAGACTATAAAGTAAAAATGCTCAACAGTATTATTTTCGCAAAGAAAGGCTATGCCCTGCTCGGCCAGCTGTGTCATCTGCTTTTCAATTACTGGAAAGCGGCAGATGGCGCGCTCGACTACTTCTTTTTTCAGATCTTGCACGAGCAGCTGCTGCCCGTTGAAAAATCTTCGGAGCAGTGCCTTCGTATCAGTGATGTTGAACCCCATCTTTTACAGAATAAGCTGTCCGGAGGCAATTACCCAGTCGCTTACACTGATATTTTTTTGCGAACCAGCATCCACAAGTTGACTTATTTTCCCGATGCTACCATCGCTCATCTCAAGGAGATCCTGAGCCAGACTAAAGCGGAAACTCCCGCTGGAAAGGATACGGGTATATAATATGGACAGCTTAAAACATGCTTACCTCATTATGGCGCATACCGAGTTTGAGGTTCTCCATAAGCTTCTGTTGTTTCTGGATGATAAACGTAACGACATATACATCCATTTTGATAAAAAAGTAGCACAGTTGCCCAAGCTGGCAACGAACCATGCGACGCTATACCTCCTGAAAGAACGTGTCGACGTGCGTTGGGGGGACGTTTCTGTGGTGGCGGCAGAATATCAGCTTTTTGAAGCCGCTGCAAAGCAGCAGAAATACGCCTACTACCATTTATTGTCAGGTGTCGATCTTCCACTTAAAAGTCAGGACGAGATTCATGCTTTTTTTGCTGCACATCAAGGACAGGAATTTATCGGTTTCCAGCAAGGGGATTGTGAAAAGGAGATCGACCGAAAAGTACGGCGGCTACATCTGTACCCCAGCAGATTTAGAGCAGGTAAGGGAATTTTTGCCTATTGGTATCGTGCTGTACGTGCCCTTAGTTTACGCTTTCAATGCCTGTTTGGCCTCCGTCGCAATCGATATGTAGACTTCAAGAAAGGAACCCAATGGGTCAGCCTGACCGACGCATTCGTCCGCTATGTATTGGCCCACAAAAGTGCGGTGCTCAAGATGTATCAAAACACCTTCTGCAGCGACGAAATCTTTATACAGACACTCTGCTGGAATTCTAGTTTTCGGTTGAAGCGGCATCATACGGATAGCGAATATCACGATTGCCAGCGTATGATCGGCTGGCACAAGGGCCAATTGATCGAATGGACCAGCGCTGATTTTAATCGCCTGATTGCTTCAGATCTATTGTTTGCCCGCAAGTTCAGCAGGAGGGATATGGAACTTGTCGAACGGATAGTTGAACAGGTGCGTGATAAACAGGTTTCCACTTCAAATTAACCTTATGAATATACTACGACGCTGCTACTTAACAATTAGATACAGGCTCTTCAGGTTGTTATTGCCCTTTCCAAAAATTCATACCAATGAAGAGACGCTGGATAAGCTGCTCCATTCCAATCTTTCGATGGCCCGATTTGGCGATGGCGAATTCCATATGATCAATCAGACCGAACACCTGGGTTTTCAGGATATCGATGACAGGCTATCCCAGCGACTCCGTGCTATTCTGAGCAGCAGCAGTGCGGGTTGTATGATCTGTATCCCCTTTGGCTTACGCTCGGTGAAGCATCTTAATGCGCAGGGCAGTTTTTTCTGGCGGCAATTTGTGGTGTTTCATTACCGAAAATATATTCCCTATCTGAATTATTCCAGACCCTATTACGATGCCTGTGTGACCCGTCCTTATATCGATTGGCTGGATAAGACCCATAGCGGCAGCTTTTTTTCCAGGCTCAAGGGACTCTGGCAAGAGAAGAATATCTTAATTGTGGAAGGTGAAAGGAGCCGCCTTGGCGTGGGGAACGATCTGTTTTCAGGGGCAGCGTCGATAGGCCGTATAATTACCTTGGCTCAGCATGCCTTTACTTGTTATGATGCCTTGCTTTCGGAGACAAGTCGTCTGGCAGAAGCCTACGACCTTGTGCTCCTGGCGCTTGGCCCTACGGCGACAGTACTCGCTTATGATCTTTCCCAGTTAGGGCTGCGTGCCCTGGATATTGGGCATGTGGATATCGAGTACGAGTGGTTTCTGCAGAAAGCATCCAAAAAAGTGGCCATCCCTGGCAAATATGTCAATGAGGTGAAGGGGGGCGACCGGCAAGAGGATCGGGCAGATCAACAGTATGAGCAGGAGATTGTAAGCCGAATTTTTACACCTTAATCCATCAAAAGCGAAATGAAGAGTTTACCCTTAGTCAGCATTATCACCCCGGTCTACAACGCACAGGAGACCCTCGAACGGACTTTAGTGTCACTCCGTCGGCAGACCTATGGACATATTGAATTTATCTGTGTCAACGATGCCAGTGCAGATCTCAGCTTAGCGATGCTACAGGTATTTGCCGATGCGGTGGGCGCACAAGATGGTTTTTCGGCCAAAATTATTTCCCATACTAAAAATAAGGGGGTTTCTGAAGCCCGTAATACGGGGCTCAAATATGCTTCAGGCGAGTTTATTCTCTATGTCGATGCAGATGACAGTCTGGAACCCGATGCGGTGGAAAGCTGTGTGCAGGAAGCACAGCGTAGTCAGGCAGACATCGTGTACTTTCAGTGGTGCCTTGTTTTTGAAAAAAGTGAGCGTACGATGCTGCAGCCTTATTGTGCAAGTCCTTTGGAAGCTATACAAGCCATGTTGGCCGGACGTATGCGCTGGAATCTTTGGTTATTCATGGTGCGGCGATCGCTGTATGAAGATCATGCTATCCGTTTTATACCGGGAGCCAATATGGGTGAAGATCTCTTAGTGACGCTAAAACTATTTGTCCATGCTGCGCGCATTAGTTTGCTGGACCGCATATTGTACCATTACCGGCAGGATAATGCTGGGTCAATTAGCAAAACTTTCTCGATGCAGCATATGCGGGAGGTTGAAACTAATATCTTGGAGGTCGAGCGCTATCTTCGGGAGAGTAAATATGCACTAGAAATAGGTCTTGGGATCGACTTTCTAAAATTGACGATCAAATTGCCATTGCTCGTCACGGGGCAAAAAGCTGACTATATCCGCTGGACCAATTGGTTTAGCAATTCCGACCGCTATATTCTCCAAAATCGCGCAGCCTCGCTGCATACGCGCCTGTTGCAATGGCTCGCTTCCAAAAGGCAATACTGGGCGGTGCGGGTTTATTACCTGCTTGTACTTCGTGTCATCTATGGTGTCATCTATAAATAACGCTATGATAAAGGTACTTATGATCTGTTTTGTTGGCCTGTTGGTGAGTTGCTATTTTTTCTCTTTCGGCTTTACATTTTTGCCGCCGGCTGTCAATACCAAAATTATTTTGGCTGGTATCGGTGCTCCACTGCTGTTTATACAGCTTTTTCGCTCGCAACGGGTCGAAATAAGCCGACAGCTTTTTACCGCGACCGTGGTAGCTATTGTTTTTTCGCTGGTTTGTTATATTGCAACTGACCTCAACCGCACAGACGATTTTGCATATGCCACCTATTACCTGAGTTTTGCAATATGGCTTCTTGCCGGTTATACGGTAGTTTTTGTGATCCGTCAGGTACATGGGTATATTAACTTTCATATCCTCACTTACTATCTCGCCGCTGTTTGTCTCGCGCAGTGTATTCTGGCGATATGGATCGATAGCTCACCGGCCGTGCAATCGCTGGTGGATCGCTACATCGAGCAGGGGCAGGCCTTCGCTCAGGAGGTCGACCGCCTTTATGGCATCGGTGCCTCCTTAGACAATGCCGGCGTGCGGTTCTCACTGGTGTTGATCATGCTTTCCGCATTGTTTACACGAGACCTCTTTCAAAAAAGGACCATGTTGCTGACGGTCATCTTGTTGATTCTCTTCTTTGCCATCTTAATTCTGGGCAACATCATTGCGCGGACCACTTCCATTGGCGGCGTGATGGGACTGCTGTCCATATTTTTCACCACAGGACTCTTCCATCGCATTATCCGTGTGGAGTTTGTCCGGTTTTTTACTGTTCTTTCTATCCTTATGCTGGTTTCCATTCTTGTGGCCATGTACTTTTATACACATAATGAGCTTTTCCGGGGTTATATGCGCTTTGCTTTCGAAGGTTTTTTCAATTATTACGAGACCGGGGAGTTTCGTACCGATTCGACGGACAAATTGAGCACTAACATGTGGGTTTGGCCCAAAGATACCCGCACCTGGCTGATTGGCACAGGCCTTTTTGATGGCTGGATCTTTAATACCGACATTGGCTATTGTCGTTTTGTACTCTATTGTGGCATTGCCGGATTCGGTGTCTTTGCCAGTTTTTTTATCTTCAATGCTTTATCATTCCTGTCCAGATATAAACGTTATAAACTTTTGTTTATTTCGTTATTGGCTTTCTCTTTTGTCATCTGGTTTAAGGTCTCCACCGATATATTTCTGATTTATGCCCTGTTTTATTGTGTTGAAGGCGTGCAGGGCTCTTTGTTCACTTCCAAATCTAGTGTCGAAAATGAAAATAGTCTACTCAATCTTGGGAACGTATAATGCCGGGGGCATGGAACGCGTACTGGCCAATAAGGCCAATTATCTGGCTAAACTGGGGCACGAACTAACGATTGTAACGACAGATCAGAAAGTGCGCGAGCCTAATTTTGAGCTGCATCCGCAAATACGGCAGGTCGATCTTGGTATCAATTATACCGATGATGATGGTCTGGGGATTTTTCGCAAAATGCTCTCCTATAAGCGTCGACAACGTATTCACCGGGAGCGGCTTGAAGCATTCCTTATGCAGGTAAAGGCCGATATTGTGATCTCTATGTTTGACCACGACGTCAGTTTTATGCACGAACTCAAGAAGGATGGGAGCAAGAAAGTTCTGGAAATTCACTTTTCAAGGTTTAAACGCTTGCAGTACGATCGGAAGGGGCTCTGGAAAATAGTGAATACATGGCGGACAGCACAGGATCTGGCATTGGCGAGGAAATATGACCACTTTGTGGTACTTACCCATGAAGACCTGACTTATTGGAAAGGCTTAAAAAATAGTGTTGTTATTCCCAATGCACAGACCTTTTCACCGCCACAGCGGGCTGCTCTTATTGAAAGGCGCGCTATTGCTGTCGGGCGGTTTGATTATCAGAAAGGATTTGACCAGCTTATTTCGATCTGGAATGTTATCCATGCGAGATGCCCCGACTGGAAGCTCGACATCTACGGACAGGGCCCTTTGAAAGAAGCAATGGAAGCCCAGATTCATGAGTTGGGATTGGAACAGCAGATTTTGCTTCACGCACCGGTCAAGAATATTATGGATGCCTATATGCGAAGCTCGCTGGCTTTGATGAGCTCCCGCTACGAAGGCTTGCCGATGGCCTTACTTGAGGCGCAGGCCTGCGGTCTGCCCATGATCTCCTATGCCTGTAAGTGTGGACCACGTGATATTATCAAACCGGGCAAGAATGGATTTTTGATTGCCGAAGGTGATCAGGAGGATTTTGCCGATAAGGCATGCCGGCTGATGGAAAATCAGCAACGGAGGCAGCAGATGGGACAGGCGGCATGGGAAATGGCCGAAAGTTTTGATGAAGAACGGATTATGCGGCAGTGGATTTTGTTATTTGAGCGCTTAATGAAAGGAGAGAAACGATGAGAAAGACGATTGTTATCTCAGCGGTAAATCTCGTGGAAGCCGGACCATTGGCCATACTCAGGGAATGCTTGGCCTGCCTGTCCGTCATGGCAGTAACAGGTAATTATCGGGTGATTGCTTTAGTATATAAGCAATCACTGGCCGATTTTCCAAATATTGAATATATCGAAACGCAGTGGCCAAAAAAACGCTGGGTCAACCGCCTATGGTACGAATATGTGTCGATGCGGTCCATATCCAGACAGATCGGGCCCGTTTACCTCTGGTTTTCGCTCCACGATACCAGTCCGTCGGTCGTCGCCGAACGGCGGGCCGTATATTGCCATAATGCGTTCCCTTTTTATCGCTGGAAGCTGCACGATCTGCTCTTTGCCCCGAAGATTGTACTGTTTGCGCTTTTTAGCAAATATATTTACCGGCCCAATATCCAGCACAACAATTATTTGGTTGTACAGCAGCAGTGGTTGCGGGAGGCATTTCTTCGGCTATTTGCTATTCCCACGGCTAAAATTATTGTTGCTCCAGCCAGAGTTACCGCCAAAGCTGTGTCGGTTCTAGAAAAAGAGGAAAAGCCGGGATTTTATTCCTTTGTGTTTGCTGGATCACCAAATAGTCACAAGAACTTTGAAGTGATCTGCCAGGCGGCAGCACTGCTCGAACAGCAGGGCCTTGTGCCCTTTAAAGTACATCTAACCGTGAAGGGCGATGAAAATAAATATGCACAGTGGCTTCATCGCAAATGGGGGCATCTGCAATCGCTTCATTTTATGGGCTTCGTCACCCGTAAACAGCTTGAAGATTACTATGCCAGTAGCGACTGTCTTATTTTTCCTTCAAAAACGGAGTCCTGGGGATTGCCCATTACGGAGTTTTCCGCTTATGGCAAGCCTATGTTACTAGCCGATTTGCCCTATGCGCATGACACTGCTGCGGGGAGTTCGTCTGTGTCTTTTTTTGACCCCGACGATCCGAAAGCTTTAGCTACACAAATGGGCGCACTTATAGGCGGAGACGCGTCTTTCTTGCATGCAGTGGCAAAGGGAAAACTGATTGAACCCTTTGTCTTAAACTGGACCGATCTATTTCATAAGCTCTTACAATAGCGCTATTAATAAACTGTTAAACGCAATAATTTGATGAAGATATTACAACTGGGAAAATTTTATCCGATACGCGGTGGCGTGGAAAAAGTGATGTACGATTTGATGCTGGGACTATCCGAGGCCGGGGTCTATTGTGACATGCTCTGTGCATCGACCGAAGATCATCCCGCGGCTGAAATACAGCTAAACCCCTGTGCCAAAATATTTGTCGTCCGTACCTCGGTCAAAATTGCCGGTACCATGTTAGCTCCTGCGATGATTGGCAAACTAAAGAAGATTGCTGCTCAATATGATATTATTCACATTCATCATCCCGATCCCATGGCCAGTCTGGCGCTATACCTATCGGGCTATCGGGGGCGTGTTATTTTACATTGGCATTCGGATATTTTAAAGCAGAAAAACCTGCTTAAATTATATAAGCCACTGCAAAGCTGGCTGATCAAAAGGGCCGATCAGATTGTCGGTACCACACCGGTATATGTTGAGCAATCGCCTTTCTTACAAGATGTGGGGGCTAAAATTGACTATATACCGATCGGCGTAAATCCGATGGAATATGATACGACGGCTGTTTCGGCGCTAAAAAAACGTTATCCCAACAAGAAAATTATCTTTTCGCTGGGCCGGCTTGTGGAATACAAAGGTTACGCCTATCTAATCCAGGCGATGCAACAGCTAGACGCGCATTATCACCTCATTATTGGCGGGAAGGGCCCGCTGGAGCAGCAACTCGTCCAGCTTATCGCGGAGCTGAATCTGCAGGAGCGGATCAGTATGGTGGGGTTTGTGGCCGATGATGAAATTCCTACCTATTTTGGCGCTGCCGATATTTTTTGCCTGAGCTCTATCTGGAAAACCGAGGCATTTGCTATAGTACAGATCGAGGCCATGTCATGTGGCATACCCGTCGTTTCTACGGATATACCGGGTTCTGGCGTGAGCTGGGTCAACCAAGATCAGGTATCGGGTTTGGTCGTTGCGCCGGAGAATGCAACAGCTTTGGCTCAGGCCATCCAGCAGATCGGATCCGATTCCAGCTTTTATCAAACGTGTGCCAAAGGAAGTCGAAAAAGATATCATGATCATTTTACGCGAGATAAAATGATCGCAGAGTGCAGGAGGGTATATGGAAAGTACTAGAATTCAGGGAGCCTTCTTTTTTCTTTTACGTTGTGGACTTTGGGGAAAGAAACAGAGTGCGTATGAAAAGGAGCTTTTTCCCTTATCCGAGGCGGAATGGGATGTGCTTTATCGCCGGGCGAACGAGCAGACTGTTCAAGGGATTGTTTATGATGGACTGCTCTGCCTAGAAAAAAACAATCTGCCACCACGGCAGCTGCAGCTAAAATGGTCGGTACAGATCGACCGGATCGAACGCAGCTATCACCGCAACAATAGCATGATTGCCCAGCAGCATGCTTTTTTTACAAAGCGGCAGCTCCGGCCTTTGCTTTTAAAAGGGCAGGGTGTAGCGGCTAGCTATCGGCTACCACAGCATCGTGTCTGTGGCGATATCGATTGGTATTTTGAATCAAGGCGTCAGTGTACACTTGCCGGTCTTCACCTGATCAAAAATAGCATACCCCGGATTGATGCTGGGGGGCAGGTTTATCGTTGGGCTGATACTGAAATGGATCTGCATGACCGTCTTTTTGATTTCTACAATCCTTTTAGCAAGGCGGTATTGAAACGGTATAGGGTCGATTTTCCGGATACCACACTTACGATTGCTGGTCAGCAGGTCGCTATATTGGCACCACAGGTTCAGATTATTCAGGTGACTGCACATATCCTCAAGCATTCACTTGCTTTTGGGGTCGGCCTTCGTCAGTTCTGCGACCTGGCGGCACTTTATCACAGTTACAGGCACCTGTTGGATGGGGCGCGTTTAGAAAAGCTTTACCGCCGGATTGGCCTATTGCGCTGGATTGCTCCGGTACATCAGTTTCTGGTGCATGAACTTGGCTTAGCGACAGAGAAGCTACCTTTTCTTTCCCCTCCTACCGCATCTAGAATGGATATCCTCCAGGATGTCTGGGACAGCGGCAACTTTGGCTTTTATGATGAAGCTTATGTGCAACGTGTTGACGGAGTTTCTGTTGCACGTAAGAATCGGACCGAAGCATTGCTGAGGCGTATTGTACGCTATTTCCCTTATGCTCCTAAGGAGGCTTTTTGGTTCCCTATTATTCATTTTTTTTACCAGCGGGGCCTATAAATTTAGAAGCGCTCATGCAGTCCAAACATTTAAAAACAAACGATTATTACGATATGAAAAGACAGATTTTAGGAATGATTTTACTTGGTATAAGCCTGTTAAGTTCGTGTATGGCCCCCAAGAAAGTGGTCTATGTCAACGACATGGTTCCCAATATTGCCTATCAGGCAGTGGATGTACCGATGTTAAAACTACAGAAGAGTGACCGGCTCAGTATAACGATTAGCGCGAAAAATCCCGAACTCGCGGCTCCTTTCAATGTAATGGGAGGTAGCTACGCTGTCGTGGAGAAGGAGAATAGTCTCAGTTCAAATACCACTGGTGCCAGCAGCCCAAGTTACCTTATTGACCAGCAGGGTAATATTACCTTTCCAATTCTGGGCAATTTCCAGCTCGAAGGCCTGACACTGGAGCAAGTACGCGATTTGTTGGCAAAGCGTTTGTCCGATGGCGGGTATATCAAAGATGCCATCGTCAAAGTAGAACTGCTGAACCTCAGGGTCAACGTCATGGGCGAAGTCAACCGTGTCGGCATTATTGATGTGCCTGACGCCCGTATTAATTTGCTGGAAGCGATTTCCAAAGCCGGTGGACTAACCCGAAACGCTGCATCAGACCGCGTGACGGTGATACGGGAAGAAAATGGCGTCCGAAAAAAGATGCTGACCAACGTCGGGTCGCAGGACATCTTTGACTCCCCGGCCTATTATCTGCAACAAAATGATATTGTATATGTGGAGCCTATAGCGGCCGAAAATACGCCGCGTGAAGATCGAAGCTGGCGGTTCACCACCATTGCTACAGGTGTGGTTACAGTCATATTGACGGCCATAAACCTGCTAAAATAACGGATTGAGAAATGAAAACAACACACTATAATCAGCTACAGAAGGACAAATCGATCAATGTGCTGGATGTTTTGGCACATCTGCTTTACCATTGGAAATGGTTTGCACTGTCCATTCTCTTATTTGGATCATATTATTATTATCAGTACGCAAAATCACCCTTTATCTACCGCAGTGCGGAGACCATAATCATTAAAACACCGATGAATACACCGCGGACTGCTCGGATTTCCCGCACGAATGAAGCCTACAACTCCATTAGTGTGGCAAGTGAGATCCTACAGCTCAAATCCAAGGAGCTGATGCGGCAGACCGTTACCCGTATTGGTGCCGAGATGAGCTATACAGTGGGTGCGGGGTTGCGGCGCAAGGAACTCTATTCAGCGAGTCCGATTCAGGTGATTGTTCCACAAAGGAAACCCGAAGATTCCTTTTCCTTTACAGTCACTCCCGTTGGTGGCAAGGAACTTGTTTTGAGTAACTGGAGTGAAGGTGATGCCACACTGGAGGTCGATGCTACCTTAGACAAACCTGTTAATACACCCTTTGGGCAGGTCATTGTACAGTCGGCTCTGAAGTCCAATAAAGCGCTCCCGCAGCAAGAAATTAAAGTGGAGAAGTTTGCTTTAGAGGGTATGGTCAATTACTTTATTTCGACTATTTCCATCACCCAGATGGAAGAAGATGCTTCATTACTGCAGATTGTAGCCGAAGATACCAACCCGCTACGCGCGACAGCCCTGATTGCTGAGATGATCAAAGTGTACAACGAAGTTGCTTTGCAGGACAAAAACCAGATTGGGGTAAATACCGCAAACTTTATTCGCGAAAGACTGGCCATTATTGAGCAGGAGCTGGGATCTGTAGAATCGAGTATTGAAGATTTGCGGACGCAAAACCAGGGGATGGATGCTTCCACGGTCGGCACAGCCTATTTTGAGGACAGCAGATTGTATCAATCCGAGCGCAACAAGGTCGAGACCGATATCAATCTTGCGCAGATGATGCGTGGATATCTGGCTGATGGTAGTAAGAAGAATGATCTTATTCCCAATAATACAGGACTGGTAGATGCCAGTGTCGAAACACAGATCAACGACTACAATACGACGTTGCTTCGGCGCAATCGCCTTATCGAAGGTAGCAGTGATGCCAATCCGGTGGTTCAGGATTTAGATCGGGCACTCCAGGCCATGCGCGGTAATATCGGGCGGGCAGTGGATAACGCAATCGGTGGATTAAAGATCAAAGCCGGCAACATGAAGAAAGAAGAGAATGTCGCCCGGGGCAAAGCGATGCAGGTACCGCAAAAGCAACGGGTCATGCTATCTGTGGAGCGACAGCAAAAGGTCAAGGAAGAACTTTATCTGTATTTGTTGAATAAGCGTGAGGAGAATGCCATTAACCAGGCCATGACCGAAGATAATATCCGCGTTATTGATCCGGCCATCGTTTCCTTTGATCCTGTTGCCCCGAGCAAAATGCGCAAGCTGGGCTTAGGTATGGCAATTGGTTTTATACTGCCAGCTATTGTGATTATGACCCTTTCCATTCTGGATACCGGCGTACGGCGTCGGCAAGATATTGAGGAAGCCATTGATGTGCCCCTTTTGGGTGAAATTCCCTTGGCCAATAACAAGCGTACTTCCCAGAACAATATTTTGGTGAGTGCCATGGGCAGAGATCCGCTCACGGAAGCATTTCGCATCCTGCGCACCAATATGAGTTTTATGGCGAGGGAGGGTAAACATCCCCAAACCATTACCCTGACCTCTTTTATTCCTGGCGTTGGAAAAACATTCACTTCACTGAATCTATCGAGCACCCTATCTTTTTTAAATAAAAAAGTTATTGTTGTCGATATGGATCTACGCAAAGGAACATTAAGTGAGCGCATGGGCATTATACACGGCAAGGGCCTGAGCCATTATTTATCCGATCTAAACCTCGAACTAGAAGAGATCATTCATTACAACTTGCATGGAAAAAATGTAGATTATATCTCCATTGGTATGGAGGCTCCCAATCCGGTCGAGCTACTGCTGAGCAAAAGATTGGACCAGTTAATCAGCGATTTGCGTAACCGATATGATTACATTATTATCGATGGTGTACCAACAGGTATTGTGGCCGATGCCACTGTGGTAGACCGTGTGTCTGACCTCACTTTATTTGTGATCCGCGCCGGTAAGATGGACAAACGGCAGCTGCCAGAAATCCAAAAAATCTATGTGGAAAAGCGCCTTTCCAATTTGGCAATTATTCTGAATGGGCTCAAATTAGGGCAGTCCGGGTATGGTTATGGCTATGGCTATGGTTATGGTCGTGAAGAAGGACAAAATAGCTGGAGAAAAATAGCTCGGTCTATTCGAGCTATCTTTACCCGTAAAATCAAGCATTAATGGAAGGGTACTGTTTTTATGTAGTTTATGAAAATATTTTTTTGATTGGAGAAAAAGTTGAGGTCGTCTCGGCGAAATAAATTCCTTATGCTGAATTTAAAGTGTGTTTTCTTTTTTCGTAATGTTCGGAAACAGAAAGTTTCAGTTAATGGCAATTTGAAACCAGAAAAATTCTCTCAAAATTTGTTCACTGTCCTTTTGCGTTCTATTCGAATGTCTTACAAGATGATGGACTATTGTAAGCGTTCTTTCAAATATTGACACAGCGAAGGAATAGGTTTTGATTATTTGATGTCATATTTGGATCATGCAGCCGCGACCGGACCACCTGGTTGGTCGCGGCTTTTTAAAGCGTTGTACGGTAAGAATCAATTATAATGAAAGATAGAAAAGCCTTTATGTTACAGGTTGCGCGGGAGGTGCTCACTGGGAGGATTTCAGTCCAAGAGGCCATGCAACGTAGCCATGTCAAAGATAAACGTACTATTGTGAGCTGGCTGAAGCGAGCGATAAAAGAAAATAAACCGGGCAAGGTTATCGAGCTAACTCTCGAAAATCATCGCTATCAGGAAGATTTAACTGTTCATTCGAATGAAGAAAAAATCAGCAAACTGGAATCCGAGCTGGAGGGTGCCAAAAAGCGAAATTTAGAGCTATTACATTTTCAAAGGATACTGACCAATAAAATTAACGACCTTGAGGTATTGATCCACTATGCAGAAACAACACATAAGATCGATATTATGAATGTCAGAAGAAAAAAAGCTAGATAGTCAATCTGTTTTAATCCAGGTAAATACGTTTTTGGCATCTGTCTGCCAAATGAAGGTCGTGTGTCACAAATAAACACAGTTTATGTTTGCCATATTCCAATAGGCGCTGTATCAATGTATCAGCTGTTGTGCGGTCCAATGCCGATGTGACTTCATCGAAGAGCCATATGTCACCATTATGCATCAAGCCTCGGGCTATGGCAATTCGTTGCGCCTGTCCTTCCGATAGGCCGATGCCAGACTCACCGATTTGAGTGTCTATACCGTCAGGAAGGTCAAATACAAATTCGGCACAGGCGATGCGCAGTGCTTGCTGTATATCCAATGGGCCACTTTCTTTAACATGCAGCAACATATTTTCCCGTATTGTGCCGCTGAAGAGTGAATTACCTTGCGGTATATAAGCAAAGTTGACGCGATGGCTAGCGGCCAGCGGCCTTTCTCCATTCTTGTCGACGAGCGATATCTGTCCCTTTTCGGCCTTAAGCAGTGCCAGGAGCAAACGTATCAATGTTGTTTTCCCCTTTCCACTAGGCCCTATGATAGCGGTAGGTTCACCTGCTTTCAAAGAGAGATTTAAATTTTGTAAAACCCATTTATCTTCATACCTAAAAGAGAGATCGTTAATGCGGAGCTCCTGAGTCTCGTGGAGGCGTTGCGGTGTCACCTGAGGTTCGATCTCGCCGGCCTGTAGTTCCAATAGGCGATCCGCAGAGACACGGAAACGAACAAAACCGGGAATATAGGAAATCAGTGCAAGGATGGGCGATTGTATCCGGGCGACGAGCTGCAAAAAGGCAGTCATCGTTCCGAATGAAATCTGACCGGATTGCAATCGATAGATCCCCCAGATGAAGGCTACGAGGTAACCGGCGTTCATCGCTACTTTCATGGCACCTTGCGTGTAGGTAGAGAAGTTGAGCTGCCGTATTTTTAGCCTAAAAAGTTGTTCTTGGCTTTCGGTCAATTTTGCTCTTCTTTTAGGAAAAGCACCCATAGCACGGATGAGCAGGCGAAAGCGCAGGTTCTCCTGCAGGACTTTGGAGAAATTACTTTCTTCCTCTTTCACTTCCTTGCTGAGCTTGCGCATTTTGCGGAAATAGAGTTTCGAAAAAACAAAGAGCGGTGATATCGCCAGGATCATCAGGGCTAGCATGGGGTCCATATACCATAGGAAGCCGACCGAGGCCAGTAATTGGATTGCGGTCAATATAAAAGACAGGAATGTATTGGCGATTATATTGGCTACTTCCTCGCAATCCGTCTGAATACGGATCTGAATATCTCCTGTATGCCAGTTTTTGATCAGCTTCCAGATGGACAGCATCTGTGCGTCGAGCATAGTTCGTTGCAACTCGAGCGTAAGCATCATCTTAATCCGTTCCATCAAACGTCCGGAGTAGCCTTTAATACCGACATTCAGCGCAATAGCGCTAATGATACCTATTAACAACCATTTCAGCGGAAGTTCACCTGGAGATGTTGCCGTGTCAACAGCTTTCTTGGATAGGTAAACAAAAACTAAAGAGAGGACAATACAAATCAGTTCTAATATGAAATAAAAGAACAGTTTGCTTCGGTATCCTTTGCTGATCGACCAAGCCCAGTACAGGTGTTGTTTCAAACTGCTGCTATTCATGTCATCCAAGTGATTGCCTCATCCATGCGTAGGTTTACTGTCCAGGAAGTTTTCATTCTTCCAGCAATCCCTGTTTTTGGAAATCTTCGAGTAAAATGGCTGTATCGGATTGTGCCTGTTCTTTACTGACCTCATAATTTTCAACGAGTAACTCCACAATGGTATCCGTATTGAACTCTTTTCCCTTGAGTTCTTCCCAAAGCCAGGCCGCCGAGCTGTTGAGCGTATAAACTGTTGATAGGTCGACCATATCTTGGCTGGGGTCTACAATCAAATGATCTGAACCAATGGTTCTCAAAATTAAATCCGATCTTAACTTCATAAGGTTTAAAATATAATAATAAGAGATAGCTTGCTACAGGCTATGATATCAAACATAAATAAATTGTGCCTTAAATACAATATAAAAGACTCGTATTTAAGGCACAATTTTAATTTTTATTTCAGCGGTTGTCTATTGCTCTGCTTTGAGGCTCAAACAGATTTTACTGTTGCCTTAATGATCTAATGGTGTCACGCAGACCCTCCTTAGCTGTTTTAGGCAAACGCTCAATTGCCAATGCAAGTTTTATTTTTTTGTTTGAAACAACAAGGTTGCTTGTTAATTTTTTCAAGCGCCATGTATTCAGAGGGAACGCTCTACTATGGTCGCCGATTTTCGATAGAAAGGAAACTATACGCTTCGGCAGTGGAAAACAAGGAATTTTTAAGCCTGTTTCCTGTTTCATGATATTTACGATTTCATTGGACGATAAAGTTTCATCGTCGGATAGGTGATAGATTCCTGAATTTATCTTTTCATTTTGTAAAAGAATCTGTTCAACAAAGAAACAAAAATTGTCAACGGAAAGAAACGATCGTTTATTCTTAAATCGAACCAATGGATAGGGAATTCCTTTGCTTACGATGGAATACAATTGTTTTAAATTACCTTTGTCACCGGCACCATGCACCATAGGAGGACGTAAGATAATTAGTTTCTTATCTGCAGGTAGTTGTTGACTCATCAGCCATTCTTCGGCCGCTTGTTTAGATCTACCATAAGCAGAAACAGAGTTATATGTAGCATTTTCAGAGAGAGATTTTAAAGACTCTATTTCTTCAATAGCCGCAAGGGAGCTAATATGAATAAATAACTTTGCTTGAGAGGCAACGAATATGTTAAATGCCTTTTTTGCTAACTCAAAGTTGGCAAAAAAGAAATCTTCTTCTGTTGCCTTACCCGTAAAATCGTGGGCTTTACCTACTAAATTGATGATGCAATCTGTTGGATAATTGTCTTTTGACCAATTCAGATTTCTCATGGAAACAAATTCACATTGAATTGGATCCTTGAGCTTCCTCTTTAAATGACTCCCTAGGAATCCGCTACTTCCCCCTAAAACTAATACTTTCATCTTATTACCCTTACGCTTTCTCTTCGATATTTATATAGCTAAATAAATATGTTTAATTATTATAGAATTCTGAATCTTTTAATGCATTATTAAATAGTTTGTTAAAAGTTTTAATATGGATAATTAAAAGCGATAGTTTGAAGGATATTTAACATTGTAAAAAACTTTCTTCATAATTCGAGCTAAAATAATTAATGCAAATATACATATATTTACTTATTTTAATTTACCCAACGTTAATTCTATCTTAATTGCTACAGTTTAATGTTAATTTTTTTTAAAGTTTAGCATTTTCCTACAATAGCAAAAATTAGGAAAGGTGTATTTCATTCAAAAATCTATGCTTTTAAATGAAAATTTTTATTCAACTGTTTGATAATATCTATCTATTCTCTTAAACATTCTTACTTAGCGCTTGAGTAAATAATTACTTACTTGATTAATCTATCTGCAGCAGAATTAATCAATTTTAATTTGGTAAGCACGCGACGTAACAATCGGAAGCGATACCAGCACAGCCCACGTAATCTTGCCCATGTACCGTTTACAGCTATAACTTTGTCTTTATCTTTGGGATAATGCATGATGGCAATAGCGATAATATCTGTTGAGTTCACGTATTCACGGAGTACAAGATTACCATCACCGGCCAAAATATATTGGCCATTTTTCTTCCCTACAAAGCGGTGGAAGACAAATTTATCATTTTCTTTAGCGAGTATATTGCTGCCTAAGGGCAGGGGGTTACCGCTGTATGCACGGAGTAGGACGGTATCTCCATCTTGAATAAATGGACGCATGCTATTACCCTTCACGCGTATGCGGACCTCTTTGCCTTCACGAAGGATGCGTTGTACCTCGGCGAAATAGTCTTCGTTTGATATAACCCGTGTTTCGTTTTTACTCGTATTTTCAGCCATCAGTTAGGAATTGGTTTTAACAAAATACGCAATGACCTGCTGTAAATAGGTATCTTTCAATAGTACTTTTTTGTTTTCGTCCAAAAGGTAAATCGTTGGCGAAGCTTTGAGATCATACAAATTGAACGTTAAAAGTTTATTTTCGCTGTCAAAACCATTGATCCATTCATACGATAACTCGGATTGGAAATTTTTCCATTTGCTGCGGTCGCCCCATGGATCGATGGCCACTACCTGTATCTGCAGTTGATTAAAGAGCTGAACGAGCTGCGGGGTATCACGAAGTTGATGAATGGTTTCTTTACAATGAGAACAGTCCGGATCGTAGAAAATTAAAAGGCTATATTTCGCATCAATTTCGGACAGCTTTTGTTTTTGTCCATTGGCCAGTTCAAAAATGAAGTCTTCTGCTTTTTGCCCAACTTTATTTTGGCGTACTAGTTTATAAATTGGTCTATAAGCTTCTTTTTCAAGATCGGAAAGCAGATCTGTTTTGATCAGATAGCGTAATACGGATTCATAGACAATATCGTTGCGCATGGGCGAATTGCCATCATATAGATAATGCTCATATTTTTTGATGAAATAGTCAAAGTTTGTCCGATTGACTTTTGCTTTGTCGAGCATGAGATCGACCGCTTTATCTCTTGTTGCAGAATCTGGATGCTGCAACAAGAGCTGAAGAAAATCAGCAAGCTGTTGTTCTCCTTTTTCCGGATTTTTCACCTGTGCTGTATCCCGCATATCAAATTTATCCCAGAAATTGAATAACGTGCTGTCTGCCGAACTGATAGGCCTCGTATTTTGGGCCATTGCTTCTTTCTTTTGCTTTTCTTTCGTGGTGCTGGTACAAGACCAAAACAAAAGGGAGAGCGCGCTAATAGGTATCAGTAGAACAATCGAAATAATTTTCATTTTTTAATTTATCTATAATTTTTTATCAGTTTAGAGCACTCGTAAAGTTAATCCTTTCACTTTATTTTTTTCAATCGGAACGAGTGACATACAATATAATCATAAATTTTCAGGGCGATACATTTTTAAAAGCTCTTTACTCTATACCGAGGGTGTTAAGCAGGTTTTTCTTCTCGTGCGAATCTTTTAGTGCGTTAATATGATACATTGCGTCTAGTAGGTTTGCGGCGGATTTTTTCGATAGATACCTATTCACATACTGCGTTGCATGCTCCTTTATAAATCCACGGCAGTCTATATTGAAGCTGATTCCCTTTTCGAAATTGCCGTATGTCAAACCAGTTACAGTTTCATTCGACGAAATTGATTTAATGCTATTCATGTGCAATCCGTTGATATTGAGTGTGAATGCAGGGTAGTAGAAATCCGGCTGACTGGGGAATTTGACTTTCACGATTAATTTATTCCCTTCGATACGGCTACTGATTACACTGTTTTGCCTATTATAATTATATTCATAATATTCTTCTTGCGAAGGAAACCACAGGATGTCCTTTCCATCCTTTCCGTATGTATTGTTCAGCCAGAGCAGGAGCTGAGCCCAGTCATGATCTGTTTCGTGTACACCAATATGAACGGCCTCACGGTTAGCCACATCTTGAGCAGCAGCATCGTTGACCAGCTTTTCCACCTCAGCAGCATGATTAACAAACACACGGGCCAAGGACTTTTGGTTTAGGGACGAATTGACCTGATATGGTATAAGCTCATCGGCACCGGTCTGCGCCGTCATAGTCTGAATTGCTGGAAAACCAAGAGCGGCCTGGGGATACGATTTATTTCCATTGGGCTCGGCCAAAAACTTGATGTTCCGGCCATTTAATCTTTTATTTGTGATTTGTTGAGCCCGATCAAAATGCTTGATTAGCGAGTCCACATTATTAATAGCGGCGGTATTCAAGTCGTGGAATGCAATCGCATTGCCATCGTTCACCATTTCGACTACATTATTCCAGCGTAGGCCAGATTTCATATAAAAGCGGAAAAAGTTTTCTGTGAAGTTCTTCTTTACTGCTGTCGGGGCGTCCATAAAATCCCATTCCGGTGCTAGGGTAGTTGTAAAGTGGAACCGCACTTCATTCCCAAAACCATCGGTACTACCCAGCGTTTTTCCCAGCAAGTAACTGTTTGGAGGGAGGTCATCTGCTTCCAGGTGTTCAATATCGTAGTAATATTTTCGTTTAATATCAGAGCGATCAACTGGTTTACCATTAATGGCAGCCCAGGTCATGCTGAATGCCGACTGCTTACAATCGTCCTGAGTTAGCATAAACAATAAGCTCTTATTATATTTCAGCGGCGGAATACTTACTGTCGGAGTGTGGATTATTCCTTGTTCGGAATGAAATTCGATGATGAGTTCCGCTTCTTGTCCTGTCTTTTCCTCACCAAATGGATAGCTATATCGATTTGTATTTCCGCCGTTATCGGGCGGTGATACTTCTTTTCCATCTTCGCGCTTGCTGCCCGAGTAAAGATCTTTTTTTAGGCAAGAAGACAATAGCCCACATCCTAGCGTAATAAGAATAGCTTTTGTGTAAATAATTTGGCGCATGCGCAAATATAGGCCTTCTTGTTGGATTAACTATTTCGTTAAATAAAAAAATGATCAATGAATAAGCCGCTATCCTGTAGTGTAGCAACATTACTCATTTTTACGTTCGTTATAGTGTATTTTGGCAAAGTGTCTTTAATAACAAATGAATTATAGTTGAAAAGCCGATTCAAGAAATATTTCAATCATTTAATTAAATAGTTTTACTAATTTTGCGGCAAATACCGCGGTGTCGATGAAAAGAATAATATTATGGTTATGCCTTGCAGGATTTGTGGGTACAGTATATGCACAGACCAATCCTGCCAATATAAAAGTAGACAATCTAAGTGATGCACAGATTGAACAGTATGTGAAACAAGCCGCTTTAATGGGTTATGACGAAAGTCAGTTAGACGGTTTCGCACGTGCACAGGGTGTTTCAGCTGTAGAAGTTCAGAAATTAAAAGATCGTCTGGCGAAAATCAAACGTAAGAAACAACAACCCGAACAACTAAAAGGAAAGGTAAATAACACGGCTAATAACCGGAATAAGGGGCGCCAAGTAGAAGGTTATTCCAATACAGATTCGTTACAGCGTCAACAATTAAATAAACGCGACTCCATCGAAAATGAAGAAGGAAAACTAAAAATCTTCGGCTCAGATCTTTTTAAAAATAACGCGATTACTTTTGAGCCTAATTTGCGTATGGCGACACCAAGTTCCTATATTATTGGTCCAGACGATGAAATCTTGTTAGATATCACAGGAGACAATGAAGCCTCCTATCAGCTTCCGGTAAGTCCAGATGGAACTATTAAGGTGGAATATGTGGGACAGATCAATGTCGCGGGTTTATCCATAGCTGCGGCGAAAAGCAAGATTGAGCAACGTTTGAGCGGGACTTACCCAGCGCTGCGTTCAGGAAGAACCCAGGTAAGCGTCAATATTGGCAATATCCGCACCATCCGTGTGACTTTGACTGGCGCCGTGACGAAACCAGGTACCTATAGCTTACCCTCTTTAGCGACGGTATTCAATGCATTATATGCCTCTGGCGGACCGAATAAAAACGGAACTTATCGTAAAATTCAGGTGATTCGTGGCAATCGTGTTATAAGCACGATCGATGTCTATGATTTTTTGGCCAATGGTATACAACAGGGTAATATCCGTCTACAGGATCAGGATATTATTCATATACCTGTATATGGTGCCCGGGTGCAGTTTGAAGGTGAAGTCAAGCGCCCGGCAATTTTTGAAACGGTGCCAGGAGAATCGCTATCGGATATCTTACGTTATGCTGGAGATTTTACAGAGAATGCCTATAGTGCCAAAGTTAAAGTGCTTCAGACAACAGGCCGGGAAAGAAGTGTACAGGATATTTATGCAGATCAGTTTGCAAACTATACACCCAAAGGTGGAGATCAGTATATTGTAGAACCTATATTGGAACGTTTTGCCAATCGTATCAGTGTTTTGGGGGCTGTATTTCGTCCGGGTATTTTTGGTTTAGAACCGGGTATGACCCTAAAACAGGTATTGGAAATGGCTGATGGTGTACGGGAAGATGCTTTTATGGAACGTGGTATCATTAATCGGTTGAAAGCAGATAATACTGCGGAGCTGATCAATTTCAATGTACGCGACATACTAGCCGGCACTGCGGCAGATATTCCCTTAAAACGAGAAGATAAGATAGAGATTGCTTCTATTTTTGATTTAAGAGACGAGTATAAATTCACTGTTCAGGGCGAGGTACGTTTTCCTGGAGATTTCCCATTTGCGAGCAATGCGACTTTGGGAGACCTTATTCAGAAGGCCGGTGGATTTACCGAAGCGGCTAAGAATGCACGTGTAGAAATTGCTCGACGTTTACAAAACTTAGATGTAACCGATCATCGATCGTCGAAAACTATTTTGGTGGATATTAAAGATGGGGTGCTTATGGATCCTAGCATAACGCTGGAACCTTATGATGTCATTTCTATCTTGGGCGACGCTGGTTTCCGTACCCAGCGTCAGGTAAAAATTGAGGGAGAGGTCCTTTATCCTGGTTTTTATACCATTGCACGTGAAGATGAACGTATTTCGGATATTATTAAACGCGCAGGTGGCCTGACACCTTATGCGTATACCGAAGGAGCATCCCTGAAACGTACGGGTATGTCTAAATTGAAAGCCGAAGAGAAAAAGGAAAAGGAGAGATTGAAGAAAGAATTAGAAAAAGATGACTTCGATGAAGATGGTAATAAAAAAGATTCTAGCCTAGATAAAGATGCTGATAAAGACGCTGACAAGAATAATGATGGTTCCAAAGCAAAAAGTGTCGCTTTGGCAAAAGTGTCGCAACAAGGGATGTCAGCTGCTGAGATTGAGCCGAGTGACCTTGTAGGTATTGAATTGAATAAAATCTTAGAGAAGCCTTATGAAAAGGGAGACCTTCTGGTTTTAGACGGCGATATTATCAATGTGCCAAAAGAATTGGAGACAGTGAAGGTTGTGGGTGAAGTCTTGAATCCAAACAACGTAGTCTATGTCAAAGGCAAGAGCTTAAAATATTATGTAAACCAGGCGGGAGGATTTACCGATAATGCCTTGAAGAAACGTGTCTTTGTACAATATGCTAATGGTGCTGTTAAGGGAAAAGATGGTGGGTATCCTGATGTGAAACCCGGAGCAGAGATTGTGGTTCCTAAACGCGCTCCTAGAGAAAAGCTAAGCTCACAAGCTTGGATAGGTATTGGAACTGGTATTGCTTCTACTTTGGCGATTATTATTAGTTTATTTAAATAGTTGGTTTTGGAAAATAGAAATACGCAAATTGTATCCGGGGAATTATCTTTAGGTGAATTAGCGATTAAGATAAAAAGATGGATAAGTTACCTTTTGTCAAAATGGTATATCATTCTCATTCTTTTAGGAATTGGGATAGCTGGCGGGTTATTTTACGCTAAAGCTAATAAACCAATTTATATGGCTACAACTACATTTGTTTTGGAGTCTGGAGATAATAATCCCGGGGGGCTCGGACAGGTAGCTGGGCTAGCGGCATTAGCAGGATTAGATTTCGGATCTTCCAGCGGGGGAATTTTTCAAGGAGACAATCTATTGGAGCTATATAAATCTAGAAAGATGATAGAGGCTGCATTATATGATCCCATTCCTGGCGATTCTTCAGTTTTAATGGTTGATAAATATCTGGAGATAAGTGGGTTGAAAAAAATGTGGGAGAAAAAGAAACCAACTTTATTGAAGATCTCTTTTAAAGAAGCAAAACAGAAGTCATCAGAGTTGCAAAGAGCAAAAGACAGCGTTATGAATAGTATTGTCGCTAATATAAGTGACAAAGACTTGGTTGTAGATAAATTAGATAAAAAGCTGTCTATCATTAAAGTTGAGTTAAAATCAACTAACGAAGTATTTGCGAAAGATTTTAATTCAGCCTTGGTAAAAAAAGTGAATGAATTTTATGTCAAAACAAAAACCAAGAAATCTGAAGATAATATAAAAATTTTACAGCATAAAACAGATTCCGTTAGAGGAGTTTTGAATGGAGCAATAACCTCGGCGGCAATTGTTATAGACAATACTCCAAATCTCAACCCAACAAAACAAGCACAGCGAATCATACCAACTCAGCGTTCTCAATTTTCTGCGGAGACTAATAAAGCTATATTGAGCCAGTTAATCCAAAATTTAGAAATGGCCAAATTATCTCTTATGCGTGAAACACCGTTAATTCAAGTTATTGATGAGCCTGTTTTACCTTTAAGTAAAAAATCAATAGGAGTAATCAAAGGGATTATTTTAGGAGGAGTGCTGGGAATATTTATATCCCTCTTTTTTTTAACAATTTCATTTGCATTTAAAAAATAGCAAAATGTCCCATCGCACCAGTAGGTTAAAGAATAACATTTCATACTCACTATTATTTAAAGGGTTAAGTGTACTTGCTACATTGGCATTGGTACCAATCACATTGAAATTTGTGAATAAAGATCAATATGGTTTATGGCTGGTGTTAAGCAGTATAATTGGTTGGTTTAATTTTTTTGATATCGGTCTCGGAAATGGATTGAAGACTAAGCTGACAGAATCACTTACTGATGGGGATGTTGTAAAGGCAAAGAAATATGTCAGTACAACATATTTACTTCTACTATGCATTTCTTTAGGGCTATTTTTATTATTTATAATTGGTCAGTTCTTTGTTAGTTGGCAAGACATTTTAAATGCACATTTTATGACAGAAAGTGAATTGAAAAGGGTTGCTTTCCTTATTTTTTTCTCTTTCACATTTCAATTTGTACTGAATACAATTGTTACAGTCGCTGCTGCCAACCAAAATACCATCATTGGATCTATAGTCAATCTTCTCATCAATTGCCTGTCTCTTGTTGTGATTTTCCTATTAACGGTGTATGTAAAAACAGGTACGTTAGAAATGCTAGCCATTCCCATGGCTTTAAGTCCAGTATTAATTTTGTTTAGTGCAAACTATTTTTTGTTTAAAGGCAGATATAAGGTTATAGCTCCAAATTATTCATTTTTCGATTCCACCTTATTAAAGGATATTTTTCAGCTAGGCTGGAAGTTCTTTATTATTCAATTGGGCTTAATTTTAGTTTATAATATCGATAATTTAATCATAACCCAGCTATTCGGTCCTGATGCAGTGACTACTTACAATATATCATATCGCTATTTTAGCATTATTACCATGTTATCTGGTATTGTGATGGCACCCTTATGGACTGCGTTTGGAGAAGCCTATAGAATAGAGGATCATACATGGATAAAAAGCACGATAAAGAAAATGCAAATGCTTGTTTTGGGGTTAGGAATTTTAGCTTGTATTATGGCAGTTTCATCTCGTTTTGCCTATAAATTATGGCTGGGGATGGAAATAGATTCGCCTATTTTACTCTCTTGGGTATTAGCATTGTATACCGTTTTGAATGCATTTAGAACTATTTATATCTATTATTTAAATGGTCTTGGGATCATTAGTTTGCAAGTTATTTTAGTTGTAGTGGTAGGTATATTGAATATACCTCTTGGCATTTTCTTCGGGCATTGGATTGGTCTTGCAGGTGTTGTTTTAGCGACCTTGATTTTAAGTATAATATCTGCGGTGATCGAATTTGTGCAGTATCAAAAGATTGTCGCAGGGACTGCGCGCGGAATTTGGAAAAAATAGATTTATATGGGAGTACTATTATTGACGGGCTGCATTGATCCAAAGGGAATGGTATTAACTGCCCTACAGAATTATGAAGATAGAAAGTCGCAATATATTCTGGCGATTAGATATTATATACAAAAAACTAACCTTCCGATTGTTTTCGTAGAAAATTCAGGAACAGATATTTCTACTGAATTTAATGACGTCGAAAAAAAACGTTTGGAATTTATTACTTTCTCGAGCAACGATTACGATAGAAATTTGGGAAAGGGTTATGGGGAGATGTTAATTTTAATGAAAGCAATTGAACAATCAAAATTTATTAAAGACGCTGAATTTATATGTAAGATTACAGGGAGATATATAATAAAGAATATAAATAATCTGCTAAGCTCATATAACCTTGAGAAAAGTGATATATATGGATTACAGAAGTTTAACTTTCAATTTGTAGATTCTAGAATATTTATAGTACAGAAGTCTTTTTTCTCTGATTTTCTGTTTCAATTTTTAGGTAGCTTAAACGATAGCAAGGGGATATATTTTGAGCATTGTCTATCAAAAGCAACATTACTAGCAATGGCTTCAGGAAAGCGTTTTATGCCATTTAAGTATTTACCATGGATAGTCGGTCAATCTGGGACGGATGGCAATTTTTATAAATCATCTATATTTCATTGGTTACCCCGGAATTTAATCCAGCGTGCTAAATATTTTTTAAATAAAATAAACTTATAAAATGGAAGTATTACCAAAGATATCGATCATTACGATTGTTTATAATGACGTCAAAAATATAGAGAAAACAATAAAAAATGTATTATTCGAGCAGGAATATTCCAATAAAGAATATATTATAATAGATGGTGGATCTACAGACGGAACTTTGGAAATTGTAAACAAATATCGAGATAAAATAAGTGCAGTTATTAGCGAGAAAGATCAAGGAATAAGTGATGCGTTTAATAAAGGAACGAAGCAGGCTTCTGGTGATTTAGTAGGCTTAATTAATTCCGGAGATTATTACGAGCCTAATATACTTTCTGAAATTGCTCATTTATTTCTTAAGAGCGATCCAAATATCCCATTTAGAGTAATCCATGGAAAGCTCACACTGTTCAATAGCCAAACCAGTAAAACTTATTTGCCTAAGGGCCTGGATACTTTTACTTTTCAGATGCCTATTTGGCATCCGACGTGTTTTGTCTCTCGCGAAGTATATATTAAAATGCAGTACGATTTGGATTATAAGATTGCAATGGATTATGATCTTTTCTCGCGTATCTATGCGGACAAAGGGGCATTTTATTTTTTAGATAAAACCGTAGCGCATATGAATACAGAAGGTATTAGCAATGTTAATGCGACTAAGGGATTTGATGAAGTTTGTAAAGCCTCTATGAAGAACCTGAAAGTTTCTTCTTGGAAAGCGTATCTTTATAGAGAATATCGGAAGGTATTATTCCATGTTGTAAATCTCAAAAAAAGGATATGCTAGGTGTACTCTTTTATTTATTATATTTTTTAATCATAATTTCCACTGTATATTTTTTTTTAAAAAAATCAATAGGTGTAATTTATCCTTTGATTATAACTTCACAGTTTAATGTAACTTCCATCGTAAAGATTGGAATAACAGTTTCCTTTTTTGAATTGAATCTTTTTTTGTTATTAGCTTTGATTCTATTGTTCCAAAAACAAAAATTGAAGACGTATTTAACGAGTGTACGACTATTCTTGCCGGATTTTATTTGGATAGCTTTTCTTGGTGTTTCTCTCATTTCAATATTTTTTGGGCTGACGAGAGTAGCTTTAGGAAATTTATCTCCAGAACAATATATGAGCCCTAGCCCATTCATTAGAGGAATAATGTCTTTGAATAAGCTTTTTGTTTTTCTTCCTGTTTTTATTATTGTTCGTAACTATCTTATTGATCACTTTAGTATTGAGAAAATAAATAGTAACTTTTTATATGCAATGATATTAGGGGGAATATTGCCCTCCTTGGCTGTGCTTATCCAGTTCTCGGGTATTGGTTTTATATTAATTCATAATAACCCTTCATTTTCAGAGACATTTAGAATCGAAGACTATTTAGGCGCCAGACCTGCAGGACTAACAAATGAGGCTTCTTTTTTTGTCTATCAGTTATTTTTTTCTAATCTTGCCTTATTTTACGCATTTAGAAAACGTTTGCTTAGCCTAAAATTGTTTTTAGCTATAGCGGTTTTATTTTTAGTCTGTGTTATCCTCTCCATTTCTAGGTTGGGACAGTTGCTTTTTTTTATTTTCTATGCTATAGAGTTTGGCCGATATATTCATATTTTTAGTTTAAAGGGGGCATTAAAATCGCTATTTATATTACCCGTTGTTTTAGCTTTGATTTATCTGATAAGTACGCTATCTATCGGGGGGTTTAATATTGGAGCACGCTTTATCAGTACTTTTGAGGTTGAGGCCGATCTTTCGACTATTGAAAGATATGGAAGTTCAGAAGCTCTTTTTAACTTGTTAAAAGATAAGTCTCTCTTTTTGGGAGTGGGGATGTACAATTTCCAATATTATATTAAGGATTATTTGCCTTCCTACATGAATGTCTTATATTATCCAAGGGGTGCAAGCCCCGCATCATTTAATTTCGTTCTGCAAATGGCTGTAGAACTAGGTCTGATTCTTTTCATGGCATATTTTGCTGCATGCGGTTTAATTTTAAAAAAGACATCGTGTTCTTTTATTAGGTATTGGTACTTTTATTTACTACTATTTTCAATGTCTTTTCAGACTTTAAATTTTTCTATTCCCTTTTTAATTATGTTTTTTGTTTATGAGAATGAAGAGAATAGCCTTTTTAATTGATAAGCCGAATTTGTACGGAAGTGAACTTCATGTATTAAAATTGATCGAAATGCTGAAAGGAGAATATGAAATTCACCTCATAGCGTTTGATGAAGGACCATTGTTGGAAAAAATTCCGAAAGATGTTGTTGTATGCGTTATAAAGACGGGCTGGTTTCCAAAGACGGGTGTAAATAAGCTCTTTAACTATATTAAAGCGAGTGATTTTGATTTTATTCATGGACATCAACCCAAAGCTATTCTTTGGACAGCAATTTTAGGAAGGCTCCTTGGATTGAAATCCATTATTACCGTTCATTCACTACCAGAAAATAACAAAGATTCATATACTAATTTGTTTAAAAGGCAATTGGTATTTATGTTTCATACGATAGTACTTTTTCTCGCTGAGTTGTTGTCCCATAAAATTATATATCTGACTTTGTTTACCTTAAAAAGATCCTTTTTTAAAAAGAAAGCATTTTGTATTCCCAACTGGGTAGATGTTTGCAAAATCCAGGTAAAAGAGAATGTAAATCAGCCGTTAAAATTTATTAGCGTCGGAAGTATTAGCTTTCAAAAAGGGACAGATCGGATGCTTGAGGCCTTTGGCTTGATTAAGGAATTTGAATGGTCATTGAAAATTGTTGGTGGGGGAGAGGAAAATTATATAACGTTTCTTAAGCAGAGAGTCTTAGCTTTAGGTATTTCCGATAAAGTTGAGTTTATGGGCTACCGATCGGATATTGACCAGTTACTAGAAAGGTCTGATTATTTTGTCTTATTGTCTCGGGGTGAGACTTTTGGAATGGTTTATTTGGAAGCCATGAATGCTGGATTACCCATCATTGCATGGGATATTCCTGCTGTAAGAGAAATTGTTCCAAAGGAAAATTTAATCATGAATAATTTAAATGATCTTAAAAAGATATTTGAAGTTGGGTCCTCCGCTTTATATCGAGAAAGGCAGAAGATTAACAAGGAATTTATCCAAAATCATTTTTCAATGGAGTTGGTGAGAAAGCAGTATATAAAAATTTATGATTAGATTTTATTTATTTGTTGTCTTTGAGTATATCCTAAACATCCTGCACTTGAATAAAAATATGCCGGTAAAAGTTAGGAAAAAGCAACGTAATCCTATTTTAAGTAACGAGGTAATTGTTCATGCGCATGAGTGGTCAGGATATCCTTTTGAACGTCACAAGGTTATTAAGTATACCGGGAATAAGTTTTTATGCGGATTGCGATTTCATTTTGAGAGGCTCCGGGACTATCAAGGGCATCGACAAATAAGAAACATATTGACTGTATCGGATCTGGATGATAATTATAGCGAAAGATTAACGTGTGAAAAGTTCTTCGATAAAAGTGTTGAAGTATATGGAGTGCCTAATCGGGGAATGGATTTTGGGGGATATGGTTTCGTTGTTAAAAACCTAATAGCTGGTGATAATAAGTATATTTTTCTGACCAATACTTCTGTCAATGCTGATTCCGACGTATTTATTGATGAGTATATCAACATATTTCGTGCACAGAGCAATTTGGGCTTGTTGGGGATTTCTTACAGTTCAAAGGTGTACCAGTCGTTGATCAGAGACAACTACACACCACATGTGCAGAGTTTTTTTTTATTAACTACTACCGATATTTTGCGTGAAATAACTGCGGCTAATGGAGGAGTATTTCCCGGCGAAAATGAGAATTATAAGCTTTCAATTATTCGTTTTGGTGAAGCCAAATTGTCGCAAATCATTTTATCATTGGGATATGATATTGGGATAATTAATGAAGAGGGCAAGTTGCAGCTTTTACCTGTTCAAAAAGATTCTTCTTTAGTGGAAGGTGATTATCGACTTTTTGTTAAGAAACCGAATTTTATTAATAGAATTATCAATGAATAAAATTGTTCCAATCCTATCGTTTATTTTTTGTGTACTCAACATTTCTTGCCACGGAAGGGCAAAACAGAAATCTGAGGAGCAGGTATGCAGCAATTTTACATTAAATGTTCGCGATTTTGGAGCAAAGGGAGACGGAGCTGCAGATGATACAGAGTCTATACAACAGGCCATTAATGCGGGGGTAGGGAAAACAATTTTCTTTCCAAGGGGAAATTATCGTGTCACAAGGCCATTAATTTTGCCCAATTCCATCAAGCTTCTTGGTGAAGGAGATGTTGGCGGGGCCGGAGGTATGGTCATTAGCTCCGGCGTGGGTAAAGATCTATCGGCGATTTTTACGGCGAAGGGAAATCTTTTAGAAGATGTTATACTCGAAAATATCAGAACCTTGGGAAGTAAATCTGGGATTTACCTGAATGTGGCAAACGGTGGAGCTTTTACTAAAGTGAAGATCTACAATTGTGTTTTTCAGGATCATGATATCTGTATTGAGGTTGATGGAGGGATTTTAGAAGGAATGTATGCAAATATAATTCGCGACAGTTACTTTAAGGCTTCGCGCTTAGGCATCTTTTGTGAGGGCACATATAATATTAATACGATTGAGTCAACTGGGTTCGAAAATATGAAAGAAGGTTATCTAAGCTTAGGTAAGCGCGGAAAAACAGCTTTAGGAAATTCGTTTCTTCGAAACAGGTGTGAGGCGGTCATAGCTATAGAAAAGGGTACTGGTTTATCATTAAATCAGGCAACTTATGGATTTGTGATTGATGGAAACTATTTTGAAAATAGCTTTCGGCATCTCATACAATTGAACGGAGCAAAAAATGTTCAGATTCAAAACAATGTTGCGACTTCGGACTCTAGTTCAGCCTATTATTTGATAGAGATCGGTGAGGGACATGCGGGCATCATAAATAATGTGGGGTTAACGGGTTTCATACTTGATATAGGGGCGAATGGTTTTGTTTGGGAGGTTGCTGGCAATAGTTTTTTAAACTACACAAGTCGCATTCAAAGATCTAATCTAGGGCGGGTCTTAAATATATATAATCGAAAGTTTGATAAAGAAAAATAAGAAAGGGAAATGAAAATAGCATTAATTACCGGTATTACAGGACAGGATGGATCATATTTAGCAGAGTTTTTATTGGAGAAGGGATATATGGTTCATGGAATAAAAAGAAGGGCATCATCTTTTAATACACAGCGGATTGACCATCTTTATATTGATCAACATGAACAACATGTACGATTTAAATTACATTATGGAGATCTTACAGACTCTACCAACCTAATTCGTATTATACAAGAAGTACAGCCAGATGAGATTTACAATTTAGGTGCTATGTCGCATGTCAAAGTTTCATTTGACTCTCCTGAATATGTAGCGAATGTTGATGGTATAGGTACACTGCGTATTCTTGAGGCAGTTCGTATTTTGGGATTAGAAAAAAAGACACGTATTTATCAGGCTTCCACTTCTGAATTATATGGAGGCTTGGCCGAGAATAAAAATGAAAAAGGATTTTATGATGAAAACTCACCATTTTATCCTCGCTCACCCTATGGCGTGGCTAAAATTTACGGTTTTTGGATTACAAAAAATTACCGCGAAGCCTATGATCTTTTCGCATGCAATGGCATTTTGTTTAATCATGAATCTCCCCGTCGTGGCGAAACATTTGTCACCCGGAAAATCACAATGGCAACAGCGGCGATTGCTTTAGGGAAACAAGATTGTCTGTATTTAGGCAATTTAGATGCGCAAAGGGATTGGGGGCATGCCAAAGATTATGTGGAAGCGATGTGGCTGATATTGCAACAGGATAAACCAGAAGATTATGTAATTGCTACTGGTGTAACGACGACAGTCCGAGATTTTATTCGTATGTCTTTTGCGCAGGTAGGGGTAGAGCTCGATTTTTGTGGAGAAGGTATTGGGGAAAAAGCGTTTATCAAAACATGCAGTAACCCTGATTTTAATCTCGAAATTGGGAAACAAGTAGTTGCGATTGATCCGACCTATTTTAGACCAACTGAGGTAGATCTTTTGATTGGTGATCCTACGAAATCAAAGACTAAACTCGGTTGGCAACCCAAATACGATCTAGCTGGTTTAGTAAAAGAGATGATGGAAGCTGATCTGGATAGACTGAAAAAATAAGAAGAGGAAAAAGAGCTTATGAATAAAAGTGGTAAAATATATATCGCTGGGCATCGGGGAATGGTGGGCTCTGCGATATTAAGAGAATTGGAAAAGCAAGGTTATCATAATTTTGTGTTAAGAACATCCGCAGAACTGGATTTACGCGATTCAAATCTCGTTGCCCATTTTTTTGAGCAAGAAAAACCAGATTACGTTTTTCTTGCTGCGGCAAAAGTAGGCGGGATCATTGCCAATAATACATATCGAGCAGATTTTATTTATGAAAATTTGATGATTCAGAATAACGTCATTCATCAATCTTATTTGAACGGTGTAAATAAGCTTATGTTTTTGGGTTCATCCTGTATTTATCCTAAGTTGGCGCCCCAACCTTTGAAAGAAGAATATTTATTGACAGGGGAATTGGAACCTACCAATGAGCCTTATGCGATTGCAAAGATTGCTGGTATCAAAATGTGTGATGCCTATCGGTCGCAATATGGCTGTAATTTTATTTCGGTCATGCCAACAAATCTATATGGACCAAATGACAATTACGACCTGAATAATTCTCATGTGCTTCCCGCAATGATACGTAAATTTGTTACGGCAAAAAGAGAGGGATATGATCAAGTTGTGATCTGGGGAAGCGGAACCCCCCTTCGTGAATTTTTGCATGCTGATGATTTAGCAAATGCCTGTGTTTTCCTTATGGAAAATTATAATGAAGCAGGTTTAGTCAATATTGGCGTGGGCGAGGATATTTCGATCTATAATTTAGCTCTATTAATTAAGGAGATTGTTGGGTTTGAAGGGGAAATAGTACTGGATAGTTCCAAGCCAGATGGAACGCCTCGTAAATTAATGGATGTCTCCAAAATCAATGGAATAGGATGGCGAGCTAAAATTTCTCTGCGAGAAGGTATTAATCGTGTTTATCAAGAGGTAAAATCCAAATTTTAAAATAAATGGTTATTGTAACAGGTTCAATCGTTTTATACCGGAACGAAAGAAATATTCTCCTAGAGGCTATTGGAAGTTTTCTTCTATCAGGTTTAGTAACAAAGTTATACCTCATTGATAATTCACCTACAGATGAGCTGAAAGATATTGCTGCCGATGCGAGAATTGAATATATACACAATCCATCAAACCCTGGATTTGGTGCTGGGCATAATATTGCGTTGAAATTGGCTATTCAACAAGGGGCAACATACCATCTTATTTTAAATCCTGATGTTTATTACGCTGAAGGTGTGTTGGAAGAATTGACTGATTATCTGGAGAAGAATGCGGATATTGGCAATATTATGCCCAAGGTACTCTATCCGAATAATGAGATCCAGCGGCTTTGTAAGCTGCTGCCGACACCCTACGATTGGATCGGCAGAAGATTTAATCCTTTTAAAAAAATGGTCGAGCGGAGAAACGATCTTTTTGAACTCAGATTTACTGGGTATGACCATATTATGGATGTACCCTATTTATCCGGATGTTTTATGTATTTGCGAATCTCCGCACTGAAGGAAATTGGCCTTTTTGATGAAGGTATATTTATGTATGGAGAAGAGACCGATTTATGTAGACGTTTAATAGATGCGGCGTATCGCACTGTTTTCTACCCGAAAGTTCATATCTATCATCATTTTGAAAAAGGATCACACAAATCGTGGCGGTTGACCAAAATAGGAATGCAGTCTGCGATTTACTACTTTAATAAATGGGGCTGGTTTTTTGATTGGAAAAGACGTTTAATCAATAAAGATATTCTCAGGAAAATCAATTCTCAAAATAAGTAATAAGTTGTTATTTTTGCTAAAGTTTAAGGAGGAGGGTTAATGCAATCAGAATTAAGTTTTACAGCAATAGATTTTGAAACAGCTACGGCTAATCAAAATTCAGCCTGCGCGGTGGGTTTGGTCGTCGTAGAGCAGGGAATTATTGTTGAGGAATTCTATTCATTGATACAGCCGCCCAACAACCAATATATGTGGCAGACGACACGCGTACATGGCATTCGGCCTAAAGATACTGCGCAGGCCCCCACATTCAAGGAGTTGTTTCCGCGAATTTATCCTCTTATTAATAATCGGATTATGGTGGCTCATAATGAATTATTTGATCGTGGTGTGCTTCGCAAAACGATGAGTTACTATAATTTGCCCTATGATCACCTGGGATTAATGGACAAATGGGAGTGTACATTTAAGATTTACCAAGGCAAGGGATTTAAACCGGCAAGACTTAATGCATGTTGTGAAGTATTGGGTATTGAATTGAATCATCATGAAGCCCTTTCGGATGCACGTGCTTGTGCGGAATTATTTATTCGACATCACGATGTAGGTTTGACTATATAGTCATCCCATTTTTATCGAACCAAATATTACCTCCGGTTGTTATTAGATATATCTTATCTTTGGTATATGAATACAATAAAATTTCTATTCTATTAAAATCAATGCGACTATGATAAAAATTCCAGAAAAAGGAATGCGAATTGGTATTACTTTCAGTGCATTCGACCTGCTGCATGCCGGGCATATTAAAATGTTGGAAGATGCAAAAAGGCAATGTGACTATTTGATCTGTGGCCTACAGACAGATCCAACTATTGACCGTCCTGAAAAAAACAAACCTGTTCAGACCGTTGTAGAACGTTATATACAGCTCAAGGGCTGTAAATATGTCGATCAGATTGTTCCTTATGCGACTGAGCAAGATCTAGAAGATATCTTACGTTCATTCAATATTGACGTGAGAATTGTTGGCGATGAATACCGCGAGAAAAGCTTTACTGGAAGAACCTATTGTGAGGAAAAAGGCATTGAGCTTTATTTCAATAGCAGGGATCACCGCTTTTCGAGTTCAGGCTTGCGAAGAATTGTTGCTGATGCCAATTCAGAAGAAGAAACTGTATTGAAAACTGTCTAATAATTTTTAAGATCAAGCTTGAATGCTCACCTCATCCTTTAAAGAACAGATTATAAGATGAAAATTGGAATTACCTTTGGTGTGTTCGATTTATTACACGCTGGCCATATTATGATGCTTGAAGAAGCAAAGAGAAATTGTGATTACTTGATTGTTGGTTTAAATACAGATCCCTCAGAAGTATTTCCTGAGAAAGCTAAACCGACGCAAACGATTGTCGAGCGCTATGTACAATTGGAAGGTTGTCGTTATGTCGATGAAATTATCCCCTATGAGACGGAGCAAGATTTGATTGATATGATCAAAGCACTTCCTATTCATATCCGTATTATTGGAGAGGAGTATCGGGATAAAGATTTTTCGGGTCGTATGTATTGCGTAGAAGAGAATATTGAAATCTATTATAATAAGCGAACACATCGCTTTTCGAGCGCGGGTTTACGTCGTGTTGTCGCTGCAAAAGAGGAAGAGCAAAAATAAAGATTATGAGCAAAATAATTCATGTTGTTTTAACAGGTGGAGTAGGTAGCCGTTTATGGCCTCTTTCACGTAAAAGTTATCCCAAGCAATACCTTGATTTATTTAAGGATGGCTCATTGTTTGAAATGACCGTTAAACGTAATCAATCCCTTTGCGGACAAGTGATTGTTGTGGGCAACTGTGATAACCATAGTTTGAGCCGTGAAGTCATGGAAAACAATAAGATAGACTATATTGACATTGTCGAGGCTACACCCCGTAATACTGCCGCAGCGATTGCATTTGCTGCCTTTGCCGCACAGCCGGATGATATTTTGATCGTCACACCTTCCGATCATGTGATTGTGGGTGAGGAGGCGTATGCGGAAGCAATCAAAGCTGGGATAGAAAAGGCTAATAAAGGTTATATTGTTACTTTTGGTATTCAGCCGACACGTCCTGAAACGGGATATGGTTATATCGAGTATAAGGATGATAAAGTTTTATCCTTCCGCGAGAAACCCAATCAGGATACTGCTGAAGATTTTATTGAACGCGGCAATTTCTTATGGAATTCTGGGATGTTCTGTTTTAGAGCCGATACGTTTCTGGCCGAGTTACAGACTTTTGAGCCTAAAGTGTATGCAACAGCATTCAACGCATGGCAGCATCGCAATGATGGTGAGCTTGATTTGGCCTTATCTAAGGAGATTCCATCAATCTCCATTGATTATGCTGTGATGGAACGCTCCAAGAAAATTCGCGTTGTTGCGACGAGTTTCCAATGGTCCGATCTTGGCTCCTTTGAATCCATGTACGATTATTTAAAACAGACGGGTCATCCGGTTGATGAGAATGGCAATATGGTTATCGGTACCGATATTTACACGGCATTTGTGGGGATGCGTGATAGTATTCTTGTGCATACAAAAGACGCGATACTGGTGTTACAAAAAGAGAAATCGCAGGATGTCAAGAAAATATATAATACATTGGAACGTCATCAGTCCAAACTGATCGACTAATTTCAATCTAGCTACAAGTTAAACTATTTCCTTGTATGCGTAGATTACGCTAATCAGCTTCACGGTTTTATTGAGCGTGTAGCTGATTCCCGCTCTCAGAGGGTAAAGTAGAACTCTAAACTATTCAATAAATTCCATGTAAAATACATTATATTGTTGATTTTTAGCTGAATATGTGATTGTCCCCAATTTGTCCCCTGTCAATTTTAGTCATCAATTGCCAATTACCGTAATTTTGAGATATAGTTAAATGCAATCATAAGATTGTATAACACCTAGTCCTATTATCTATTTTATTATGGTACTTATTTTAGCAGTTTCAGTTATCGTTTTATTTATTATTTATTTTATTCTGCAATCAAAGCAACGGGAAAAGCTATTTAACGAAGCTGTTTCGATGCAGGTCAACTACCTGTTTCAGGATAGGCCAGGGCAATACAGTGGCGACTATCGGACAAAAAGTGGTGTTTTTGTATTTCGGACAAAATCCAAAGACGAAGAGCTTAAAAATATGGTAATAAAACAGGTCAAGCCCGACCATCCCGCTTTGGTCGTCAATTTAGAACAGATTGTGGTGGTACCCTTCGAAAGCAAAAAAGGCGATTCAGATGTATCGGTGCGATTTAAATTACAGCGAAAAAAAGGCGAAATAACAGCATTGGAAGGAAAAAGGATACGCATTGCTGGTGTATTGAATTATACCAACAGAAAACCGAAAAATTTTAGTACAGTAATGAAGATAGGTGAGCTTTATCAATCGAGCGAGTACTCCAATCAGACGAAATAATTTGCATTAATTCTTATTTTATGGGAAAGGGTTTGTAATGGACAAACCCTTATTTTTTTGAACTAGAATTTCAGCAAATGCTGATGTTCGATAGCCCAGGACAAGAGTGCATTGTTTTCTTCTTGGAGATCAAGCTTCCTGCAGATGCGATGCCTTGTGTTTTTGATGGTATAAGGACTGAGGAACAGGCTATCTGCAATATATTTTGTCGTATGCCGAAGGGCTATTAGCTTAAGGATATTTAACTCTGCCGGAGTCAATGTTTTTAATTTTTCCACCGCTTGATTTTTATCCCTTTGCTGTTGCAGGCGCTGGATAACCATATGCGTACCTGCATAGAGTCGGTTTTCTCCCAGCGGTTTAATAATGTAATTTTCAGGATTTAGTGCGGCAGCCCGGTCAATGCTGCTTTTCGATTGATACGAAGTAATAAAAATAAGGCTAAAAAGCTTGGTTGCGGCATATTTTTCCATTAACTCAATGCCATCTAATCGATCATTGAGCTGGATATCACAGAGTATTAGATCCGGTGAGTTTTGCGCCATGTATTGATCTGCCTCGTCAACGGTGAGTGCAATATGCAATTCCAATCCGTTATAAAGGGAATGAAGCTGATATTCAATAAATCGGGCGATAATCATTTCATCTTCTACAATTAAAACTTTTAGGCTCATATCATGTTGTTAAATTCAAATATATACTGAAATCCTCGCTCTTGCTGAATCGTAACGGTTCCTTTGATCTGCCTGGTCAGGTCTTTAACCAGGCCAATTCCGAAGGAAGTTGATAAAACAGTTTGAGCTGCGCCAACGCCATTATCTTCAAAATGCATGATTGTCTCAAGTTTTTTCTTAATGATTTTTAGGCTAATGGCTGGGGTACTTGTGCTTCCTTCTGGAAAAGCATATTTATAACTATTTGTCAATAGCTCTGTGATGATCAACGCTAGCGGGATCGACGTGTTTGTGGATATCAACCAGTCTTGTTCAATATTGACGTTAACGCAGACCGTTTTTTCCGGATCATGCATCTGTCTGAGATAGTTTATTGTTTCAACAACCAGTGTTTTTAATTTCAGCTGGCTGTTCTGATTATATACCAGCAGCTGGTTGACCAGCATCATGGCGTGGATGCGGTCCTGCATCGACTGGATGGCCTGATTATATTGAACACCATGATTTTCTCCGGTTTTATACAGGCTGCTGAGGCTATATAGAAGTTGCAGGTTGTTTTTGACCCGATGATTGACTTCATCAATCAATGTCTCAATATAGCAATTCTTTTGAAGTAGCTGGATCTGCTGTTCATAAAGTGCATTATTTGCTTTTTTGAGTTCGTTTGTCCTTTCCTGCACAATTGACTCGGTCGATTGATGATAGTCCAGTTCATTTTTACGCAATTTTAAGCGTATACCGATCAATAGCAACATGGTAATGCACAGGGCAAAAAACTGCGTCAGCATGGAAACATATTGTATGGCCTGCTCTTGTAAAGTGAGTGCGCAGTAGACCATAGTCGTAATGCCGGTCACAAAAAACACACTGCCATACGCCAAGAAACGTTGCATCAGATCGATCTTCTTCCATAGGGAAATAAAAAGGTTGGAAAAATAGAGCATATGAATAATGCCGAGCGTAATATTTATCCAGTTACTTTGTTTGTAGTTGGCAAAATAGAAGTTATTTATAAATGTAAGCAGTGCTGTGAGACCAATTGTGGCAATGATATAACAAGCGACTTTGTAATAACGCGTGTGTAGTTTCCTCAGTTGAAGAAAATCTATAGTCAGTAGGTAGAAGCTGATGGCCGCCAATCGGCTAAAGAGCGATACCGTACTCCAGCCCAGTTGAGGTCTATTATAAAAGAAAAAGTCTATAAAGAAGTTTTGCAGTGCAACGCTATATAAGCCAATGGATAGCAGGAATAAAAAGATCCAGATATATGGGCGGTAACGTGACACCATCCAGGCCAATGCCATATACAGCAGGAGTACGATAATAGCACCTTCCATAAAGGCATGTACAATACGTCCGCGCTGTTTCTTCTTGACAAAATCCAGTTCTGTCTGCAAGCGGAAGTTATATACAGGAGTGTACCCTTTGCTATGTTTCACACGGAGCAATATCGTATAAGGTTTTTGGGCTTCCAGATGTAAAACAAAATAATCACGATTGTCATCCCGAGCCAATTCTTTTCGTTTTCGAAATAAGCCGGATTTCCTACTGAATTCAATTTCTCCTTTTGCATTGATCAAGGTGAGATTGACATAGGTTAAATTGTCAAAGGAAAGTACATAATTGTCTGTTGATAATCTATCTGATGGGGTTATTTCTTTTTTCAGCCAGAAGATGCCCTTTTCTTGATCGATATCCCTTTTGACCTGGCTGATGGGGACAAATATGCTAGGATGATCATAATAATAGTTGGGATTGTTATACGCCGTATTTTCCTTTGTAATGAGAATCGGAGAGTTATTGGCCAGACACGTGTTCACTGTAGCTTGGTTATTGGACATAATTGCATCTCTCCCGAAATGGATTATGGCTATACTGAGCAGCAACAGAATGGTAACAATAATATTTGGCTTCATAAGGCAAACAAAAATGCATTATTTTCATTAAACCTAATAAGCTTTTATTTTCCTAATTGTAAATAAGACCCTAGGGTCTCTGTTTCGGTCTACAATTACTTGTTACTTTTGTTATACGCATTTAAAGGAATATCTACGAACGCAAGGGTATTGACATTCAGATAGAATGATAAGTTGATTATGATGTATTTATATATATTTCTATTTATTGCACTAGTGTATGCTTTATTTTGGTTTTTTTCTTCTAGCAAGAAAAAACCTACTGATGTCTCGATGAATGTTTACTACCGTTTTCAGGAACATCCTGGACAGTATAGCGGCAGTTTCCGAGCAACCCACGGGGCGCTGGTATTTCGGGGCGAGCGATTTCGGGACGATGTCAATAATATTGTCGTGAAGGACGTCCGATCAACAGACTCCAAAGTAGAAATAAAGCTCCAGCAGATATTGGTTCTGCCTTTTAAAGAAAGTGAAAATACTTCTTTTGAAGTGTCTGTACGATTTCGGATTGGATCGGATAAAACGAAAGAAATTGATCTGACTAATTATAAAGTCAGAATACAAGCTGTAATTAATTATCAAAATGGGGAAAAGAAAGCTTTTAGTACTGTTCTTCCCATGATGGGCGTATATCATAATCATTCCGAAAAATCGGATGGTTTGGTCAATAAATAATTTACGTGTTTTTATTCCATATTAGATACCTATTTAACTCAAAGGAACCCTGCTTGCCGGGGTTTCTTTATTCTTATTCATGGCGATGTTCCACGTGGAGTTTGCTTTCAGCTTATTTATTGTCATTTTCTTTTGATCACAAATTCAGGGCATATTCCTATCTTTAGCGGAATAATGACTTGCGCATTGTAGAATAATGACTCATTAAAAATTAGGCACATAAAGATGAAAGAAATAAAGAAAATAGCATGTATCGGAGCTGGATATGTTGGGGGGCCGACGATGTCTGTGATTGCACAGAAAAATCCCGGTATCCAAGTTACTGTAGTTGATCTCAATCAACAACGTATTGACGCCTGGAACGATGAAGATCTTAGCCAGCTTCCAATTTATGAGCCTGGACTTGATGGGGTGGTAGGAGAAGCTCGTGGGCGGAATTTGTTTTTTTCGACAGATGTTGAAACGGCTATCGATGAGGCGGACATGATCTTTATATCTGTCAATACGCCGACAAAAACTTATGGTAAAGGGAAGGGGCAGGCTGCAGATTTAAAATATATCGAACTTTGTGCGCGACAGATTGCCCGGGTTGCTCAGGGTGATAAAATAATTGTCGAGAAGTCGACATTGCCGGTCCGTACGGCTGCAGCATTAAAAAGTATATTGGACGATACAGGGAACGGCGTCAACTTTGCCATTCTTTCCAATCCGGAATTTTTGGCTGAAGGAACAGCCGTTGCGGATTTACACCATCCAGACAGAGTGCTTATCGGTGGTGAAGATGAAGAAGCTATTCAGGCATTGGTGCAGATTTATGCTGCCTGGGTTCCACAAGAACGTATACTTACGACCAATTTATGGTCATCGGAACTATCTAAATTGGTTGCAAATGCTTTTTTGGCCCAACGTGTTTCGTCTATCAATGCGATTTCGGAGTTGTGTGAGGTGACGGGTGCCAATGTGGATGAAGTGTCTCGAGCGATTGGTCATGATAGCCGCATTGGATCTAAATTTCTGAAGGCTTCGGTGGGTTTTGGAGGTTCTTGTTTCCAGAAAGATATTCTCAATCTTGTTTACATCGCACGAAGTTACAACCTGACTGCTGTCGCTGATTACTGGGAACAGGTAATTATTTTAAACGATCATCAAAAATCGCGATTCGCAGAACGGATTATCCAGACCATGTATAATACAGTAAACGGGAAGAAAATTGCCTTTTTGGGCTGGGCTTTTAAAAAAGACACAAACGATACGCGGGAATCTGCTGCTATTTATGTGGCCGATCATCTGTTAGATGAGGAGGCACATCTTGTGGTTTACGATCCAAAAGTTTCTGCAGATCAAATTTATAAGGATCTGGATTATTTAAAAACTCGGTCAGCTGAGGAAAATCGCCGTTTGGTAACGGTCGTTAATGATCCTTATGAAGCTTTACAGGAGGCGCATGCTGCTACGATATTAACAGAATGGGATGAGTTTAAGGGGTATGATTGGGCGCTGATCAAGAAACAGATGAAGAAGCCCTCCTTTGTATTTGATGGGCGGAAATTATTAGATAGCGCTAGTCTGAAAAAACTAGGCTTTGACTATTATGCAATTGGCGAATAAACAATTTGATCATTGTTTAACAATAATTTAATTTGATAAATATAATCAGATTGAGTACTTTTGTTACTCAATCTGAACTATACCATGCTAGACTCTTTAATTACATCCAAGACTCGACTGAAGCTACTGATCAAGTTTTTTGTATCGGCAAGTAACCAATCACATTTAAGAGGCCTTGCGGATGAGTTTCAAGAATCAACCAATGCCATACGAAAAGAACTGAACCAATTGTCCGAAGCAGGTTATTTAGAAAAGAGTACAGACAAAAACAAAATCCTATACCGAGCCAACACAAAGCATTCTTTATTTGCACCTCTTCAAAAATTAATTCATACCTATTTGGGAATTGATGAAATTGTAGATAATATACTACAGCAAGCGGGAGATATTCAAGAAGTTAGTTTGGTTGGAGATTATGCTGAAGGCGTAGATTCAGGAAAAATTGACGTATTAGTTTTGGGTGAAAATATAAATCAGGCATATTTATTGCTGTTAGCGGACAAGGTTGAAAAAAAATTGCAGAAAGCAATTGTATTACATTTGACAGATATGTCCGAAAAACATCGTATCATTCTATATTCTGTAAAATAAAGCTCGTTATATAAAAAAGAAATAAATGAAAAAAATAGCAGTTATTGGCCAGGGTTATGTTGGTTTGCCTTTGGCAATCGAGTTCGCTCAATATTTTCCAGTACTTGGTTTTGATATCAATCAGGAACGCGTTGAGGAATTAAATTCCGGAAAAGATAGGACCTTAGAAGCTGATTTGGAGAAGTTAAATCATGGATTAAAGCAGGCAGCGGAAAGTGATTTTTCAGTTGGATACAAGGCTTCAAATAGCCTTGAGGAACTTGCAGGAGCTCAAATTTATATTGTTACCGTCCCAACCCCGATCGATCGTTATAATGCTCCCGATTTAACGCCATTGCTTAAAGCGTCTGAAATGCTGGGTAAGGTGTTAAAACAAGGAGATATTGTTATTTATGAATCTACTGTTTATCCTGGTTGTACAGAAGAAGATTGCGTGCCAATTTTGGAAAAATATTCCGGTCTCATTTTTAATAAAGGATTTTATGTTGGATACTCTCCAGAGCGCATTGTTCCAGGAGACAAAGTAAACACCTTGACAACAATAAAAAAAGTTACCTCGGGATCTACTCCGGAGATTGCAGAAGAAGTTGATCAGCTATATAAAACGATTATCAAAGCAGGTACGCATAAAGCAGCGAACATTAAAGTGGCAGAAGCATCCAAGGCCATTGAAAATGCGCAACGAGATGTAAATATATCCTTTGTTAACGAACTTGCATTGATATTTGATCGTATTGGCATTGATACAAATGATGTACTGGAAGCTGCTGGTACTAAGTTTAATTTTTTAAAATATAAGCCGGGCTTAGTTGGAGGGCATTGTATATCAGTAGATCCGTACTATTTGGCACATAAAGCCACTCAATTAGGTTATCACCCGGATGTGATTTTATCGGGACGTCGCGTAAATGATTCCGTGGCTGAATTTATAGCTTCGAAAGTGGTCAAACTTATGATCAAGAAGGGGATTTCTGTGAGTGGTGCCAAAGCATTAATATTGGGCGTAACCTTTAAGGAAAATTGTCCTGATGTCCGTAATACGAAGGTCGTGGACGTTTATAGGGAGTTGCATGAGTATGGAGTAGATGTTGACATATATGATCCTTGGGCTGAGGCCACAGAGGTAGCACACGAGTATGGTGTCGATATTTTAAATGAGATTAGTGCTGAAAATCAATACGATGCCATAGTCGTAGCAGTTTCTCATAACGAATTTTTGACGTTAGATCTAAAATCTCTAAAGAAAGATAATTCGGTTGTATTTGATCTGAAAGCCTGTTTGGATAGGTCACTTGTTGATGCTAGATTGTAATATTTATATTTATGAAAATTAAGAATTTAATTGTATTTGGTACTAGGCCTGAGGCTATTAAAATGGCTCCTTTGGTAAAAGAATTCCAAAAAGACAACTCTTTTGAAACAAAAGTATGTGTTACTGCGCAACATCGTGAGATGTTGGATCAGGTATTAGAGTTTTTTGATATTAAGCCTGATTATGATTTGAATTTAATGAAACCAAATCAGAATCTCTATTCATTAACAGCTGACATTATCACTGAAATGAAAGTGGTGTTGGAAGATTTTAAACCAGATTATGTTTATGTGCATGGAGATACAACGACGACTATGGCATCGAGCATTGCAGCTTTCTATGCTGGGGCACAGGTTTGTCATGTTGAGGCTGGACTTCGTACACATAACAAGCGTTCTCCGTTCCCTGAAGAAATCAACAGGCAGGTTGCTGGGCGTATTTGCGATTTTCACTTCGCTCCTACTGAGGCGTCAAGGCAGAACTTGCTACGTGAAAATATTCAGGATTCAGATATTTTAGTTACTGGTAATACTGTTATTGATGCTTTATTTGAAAGCTCTAACCGTGTAAAGGATTTGGATAATAACGAAATTAATCGTTTAAAAGAGCTGGTTGATCCTACGAGAAAATTGATTTTAGTGACAGGGCACAGACGTGAAAACCACGGTCAGGGTTTTATCAATATTTGCCAGGCTTTAAAGGAAATCGCATTGTCAAATACTGATGTACAGATAATTTATCCTGTTCATTTGAATCCAAATGTGAAGAAGCCAGTCTATGAGATCTTATCTGAGGTGAATAATATTCATTTGATCGAACCTTTGGCCTATCCAGCATTTGTCTGGTTAATGAATGAGTCTTACCTGATTATTACAGACTCAGGTGGTGTCCAAGAAGAGGCTCCTAGTCTTGGTAAGCCGGTTTTGGTGATGCGCGACACAACAGAGAGACCAGAGGCAGTTGATGCAGGTACAGTTATCCTTGTTGGTACTGATACAGAAAAAATCGTTAAAGAAGCGCAAGACCTTTTGAGCAACGTTGGTCGGTATCAACAAATGAGTGGATTGCATAATCCTTACGGTGATGGTAAGGCATGTGAAAGAATTGTTAACTTTATTAAAAACTTAAAATAATCATATCAATGCAAGCAAAAGTAGTAACCGTTGGTTTAGGATATATTGGATTGCCTACCTCAGCATTAATCGCAAATAGTGGCATCGCTGTGCATGGTGTAGATATCTCACAACATGTTGTGGATACGATCAATGCAGGTAAAATTCATATTGTTGAACCCGATTTGGATAAGGCTGTAGCGAAAGCTGTGGCGGAAGGTTTTTTAAAGGCGGATACAAAGCCTGTTGAGGCTGACACGTACTTAGTGGTTGTTCCTACGCCTTTTAAGGGTGATCACCAACCTGATATTTCCTATGTTCAGGCGGCTACAGAAGGTATTATTCCATTATTGAAAGAGGGGGATTTATATGTGATTGAGTCAACGTCTCCAGTTGGAACGACAGAGAAGATGATGGCCTTGATTTTCTCAAAACGTCCTGAATTGGAGGGGAAAATTTCGTTGGCATACTGTCCAGAACGTGTTCTCCCTGGGAATGTAATGTACGAATTGGTGCATAATGATCGTGTTATCGGTGGAGTAAATGAGGCTTCTACGCAAAAAGCACTGGCATTTTATGGTCAGTTTGTAAAAGGAGAACTGCATCCAACCAATGCGCGTACTGCTGAGATGTGTAAGTTAACTGAAAATGCATCTAGAGATTCACAAATAGCGTTTGCAAATGAGCTTTCTTTGATCTGCGATAAAGCCGATATTAATGTTTGGGATTTGATCCGCTTGGCCAATAAACACCCGCGTGTTAATATCTTGCAACCTGGATGTGGTGTTGGCGGGCACTGTATTGCAGTTGATCCTTACTTCTTGACTGCAGATTTTCCTATGGAGTCACGTATGATTGCACAGGCTAGAGAAACAAATAATTATAAATCTTTTTGGTGTGCCGAAAAAGTGAAAACAGCAAGATTGGAGTTCGAAATCAAGAACGGTCGTCAACCTTCGATTGCAATTATGGGATTAGCCTTTAAACCAAATATTGATGATTTAAGAGAATCGCCAGCTATTCATATTGCCGAGCGTGTGTTACAGGATTCAGGAGACGCTGATATGTATATTGTAGAGCCCAATGTGCACGAACATAAGGTTTTCAAACTGACGGATTACAAGGATGCCATTGCTAAAGCTGATATTATAGTTTTCTTGGTCGCACATAACGAATTTAAGACTTTAGAAATTGCAGAAGGAAAAGTTGTTCTTGATTTCTGTGGAGTGACAAATAAATAGGTTATTGGTATGAAGTCTATCGTTATAACTGGAGGGGCTGGATTTATTGGTTCACACGTGGTTCGTGAATTTGTTTTAAAATACCCAGATTATCAAATTATAAATTTGGATGCTTTAACCTATGCAGGTAATTTGGCAAACTTAAAAGATATTGAAGGGTGTTCAAATTACACGTTCGTTAAAGCAGATATTACGGATGCGGGGCATATTTTGGATATATTCAAACAGTATTTGCCAGATGGAATTATTCATCTTGCAGCCGAGTCCCATGTTGATCGATCAATTTCTGATCCTTTAGCATTTGTGATGACAAATGTGATTGGTACAGTAAATCTACTGAATGCAGCAAAAGAGATCTGGGGGAAAGATTTTTCCGGGAAGCTTTTTCATCACGTTTCTACAGACGAGGTTTATGGTACGTTAAGTGATACAGGACTATTTACGGAACAAACTGCTTACGATCCGCATTCGCCTTATTCGGCGTCGAAGGCGTCTTCAGATCATTTCGTCAGGGCATATCACGATACTTATGGCTTACCTATTGTTATGACAAATTGCTCTAACAATTATGGACCAAATCATTTCCCAGAGAAGCTGATTCCACTTTGTATACATAATATTTTAAATAATAAACCATTACCTATCTATGGTGACGGGAAGTTTACGCGAGATTGGCTTTATGTGATTGACCACGCGCGTGCCATTGATTTGGTTTTTCATAGAGGAAAATTAGGCGAATCTTATAATGTCGGAGGTTTTAATGAATGGCAGAATATAGATTTGGTCAAGGAGTTGTGTAAACAAATGGATGAGAAGTTGGGACGAGAAGAAGGTAAAGCCACTCAACTGATCACTTATGTTAAAGACCGTCCCGGCCATGATCTTCGTTATGCTATCGATGCGACGAAGATTAATCAGGAGCTTGGGTATCAACCATCAGTTACATTTGAAGAGGGGTTATCAAGAACAATAGACTGGTACTTAGAAAATCAGGATTGGTTGGATCAGGTGACATCTGGAGAATATCAAAATTACTACGAAAAACAATACCAATAATAGAGGAGCAGGGTTATGAAAGGAATTATATTAGCTGGTGGATCCGGCACGCGATTACATCCATTGACAATTGCTGTTTCAAAGCAATTGTTGCCGGTGTATGATAAACCAATGATTTATTACCCCCTTTCTGTTCTCATGTTAGCAGGAATAAGAGAGATATTAATTATTTCAACCCCGCACGATCTTCCTAACTTTCAAAAATTACTGGGGGATGGATCGCAATTAGGTATATCTTTAAGTTACGCAGAACAACCAAGTCCAGATGGTTTAGCTCAAGCATTTATCATCGGAGAAGAGTTTATAGGGAATGATGATGTATGTCTTATTTTGGGAGATAATATCTTTTATGGAGCTGGCTTTCAAAAATTGCTCGCGGAGTCCGTAAGGGATGTTGAAGGAGATAAGAATGCTGTTGTGTTTGGATACTATGTGGAAGATCCTGAACGATATGGAGTTGCAGAGTTTGATTCGGAGGGAAGAGTATTAAGTATCGAAGAGAAACCACAATCTCCGAAATCGAACTATGCGGTAGTAGGGTTATATTTTTATCCGAATTCAGTTATTGATGTTGCGAAGAATGTTAAACCTTCGAATCGCGGTGAATTAGAAATAACTTCCGTTAATCAGTATTATTTAACTCAAGAACAATTGAAGTTAAAGACAATGAGTAGAGGTTTTGCTTGGCTAGATACGGGGACTCATGAATCTTTAACAGAAGCAACCGAATTTGTTAAAGCTGTTGAAAAAAGGACAGGTCTAAAAATCGCTTGTATTGAAGAAATTTCAGCTCGTTATAATTGGATAGATAAAGAGTTCCTAGAAAAGCAAGTTAGGTCTATGAAGGGTGATTATTTCGATTATATTAAGAAAAAAGTCTTATAGAAAGTGAATAGCATGCAATTAATACCTTTGGACTGGGATAGTGAGTTTTTTGGCTACAATGTTGCTAAGATAGAAGTAAGCGATTCGATAGACAATTCTGTTTTGTTGGATCGACGTTTCCGATTAGTATACGTATTCAGTCGACAGCCTATTGCTAGTCTTGAATCTAAATTGATGGATAAAAAGGCTTGTTTTCATATGGAGACTATTTTGGTTAATAATGAGATTTCGAATAATTCTCTATTAATAGAATCTTTTGATGCACGGAAACACTCCTATGAGACCTTAAAAAGCCTTACGTTAGAGAGCGGTGTTTTTTCACGTTTTTTTGTTGATAAGGAGTTTGTTAATGAAGAGTTTTCGAGGTTATATACGAAGTGGATTGAAAACTCTGTAAATAAGACGTCGGCTATTGAAGTCTTTGTTGCATTGGAGAATAAGGAACTTTTGGGATTTATTACATTGACAAAAAAAGCTGAAGACTTGGCGGATATTGGACTATTGGCGGTTAGTCCTGAAGCTAGGGGAAGAAAAGTTGCGTCTTCATTAATTGAACATGTAAAAGGTTATGCCAGTAATATTGGCTTTACGAAGATGCAGGTTGTGACACAAATTGATAATATACCTGCAACAAAATTATATGAATCTGTTGGATTCGAATTAAAGGAATTAACATACATTTACCACATTTGGAATTATGATACCATTTAATAAGCCTTACTTGACAGGCAAAGAAGCCCACTATATGTATGATGCTGTGTACACGGGAAAGTTGTCCGGCAACGGAAAATTTACTAAGAAATGTCAACATTTTTTTGAATCCAAATATGGATTCAAAAAATGCCTTTTGACAACTTCTTGTACGGATGCACTAGAAATGGCAGCTATTCTTGCCGATATTCAACCCGGTGATGAGGTTATTATGCCTTCTTATACGTTTGTATCTACCTCAAATGCTTTTGTATTAAGAGGAGCGCATATTCGTTTTGCAGACAGTAGAAAAGATCATCCAGGTATTGATGAAGATAGTATAGAGACCCTAATTACAGCCAAAACTAAGGCTATTGTCCCTGTGCATTATGCAGGTGTTGCTTGTGATATGGAAAAGATTATGGCGCTCGCAGCGAAATATAATTTATTGGTAATTGAAGATGCTGCTCAGGCCATTGATAGTTACTTTACATTTAGTGACGGAACGGTAAAAGCCTTAGGGGCAATAGGTCATTTAGCTGCTTTTTCGTTTCATGAAACTAAAAATATTATTTCTGGCGAAGGAGGGTTGTTGGCAATTAATGATGAGAGATTCTCAAAAAGAGCGGAGATTATTTGGGAAAAAGGAACAAATAGGTCTGCATTTTTTAGAGGAGAAGTAGATAAATATGGTTGGGTTGATATAGGATCTTCATTTTTACCATCTGAAACAATAGCTGCGTTTTTGTGGGCACAACTGGAAAATTTAGATGATATACAAATTAAACGTAAGCAACATTGGAATACGTATTTTGAGGGATTGAAAGAATGGGCAGGAAAGAATAATGTACGTTTACCAAAAATACCGAATTCAGCGACTAATAACGCACATATGTTTTATTTAGTCTGTGAATCGATAGAACAACGTTCAGCTATTATTGAAAGGTTAAAAGCCAATGATATTTCTGCTGTTTTTCATTATTTAAGTTTACACAAGAGCCCTTTTTATCATGAAAAACACGATGGCAGGGAGCTGCCATTATCTGATTTCTATTCAGAAAATCTTGTGAGACTTCCTATGTATTATGAGTTGAATCAGGAAGACTTGGCTAAAATCATTTCAAATATAATTTAGTCAGTAATGCAAACGGATTGCGTGTTACACCTGTTAAGATCGGAAAAGATAAGCTCAAATATTATTGAGAACTTTTCATTATTGAATATTAGGAATTTATTTCTAATATTCAATAATGATCTAGTGACAATAGGTGATGGAGTTGACCAACAGAAGGTTGAAAATCTAGAAATATCTCATATAATTAAAGATTTTGGAATTTCAAAATTGATAATTCATGGTCTATTTCCGGAATTTGCTGCTTTAATAAACAAAATTCCACATAATGTCTCAATTGCTTGGTTCGTATGGGGGTTTGATATTTACAATCAAGATCGTGTCCGAAATACCTTGTACGCTACTGAAACACAGAAATTGAGAGGAAAGTTCAGAAAAGGAGGATTGAAGCGAACTATAAAAAATATTCCTTTTATCAAAAAGCTATACTATAAAATCCTCGGTACTCAAGATTATCAAAATAATATAAATATTGCATATAAAAGAATAAAATATTTTTGTTCATATATCGAGGATGACTTCTTGTTTTTTGATAAATTCTACAATCATTCCTCAGCATTCTTCTACGCACCTTTTTGTACTATAGATCAGTATCTTGGAGGGAACCAAGATAGAAGAATGTCGTCAGCAGCATCGAATATATTGCTGGGTAATTCAAACTCGATAGAGAATAATCATGTGGATGTTTTGGAAAAACTTAAGGGGAGAGAAGGGGGAGCAAAGATTTATATTCCTTTGAGCTATGGAAATGACTTAGAATATCGAAATTTTGTAATCCAATATGGTAAAGAAAAATATGGAGAAAAAGTAGTTGCTTTAACAGACTTTATGGCTATATCGGATTACTTAAATTTAATTTCTGGGTGTAGTATTGCTATATTTTATCACTTTCGTCAACAAGCGATGGGTAATATTATAGCTTTACTCTATATGGGAATGCGGGTCTATCTATCTAATAATAATCCTGCTTATAGATATTGCAAAAGAATTGGGCTTAATGTATTCGATTTTGATAACGACTATATTCTTTACGGCACGGCAGTTTTAGAGGAAGTTTTAGCGGACGAGAACAGAGAAATTTTGAGGAAAAATTTTTCGAAGGAGATAGTAGTATACCATTTAGGAAAGTTAGTTGAAAGTATATAATGGATTTTAAAAAAAGTGTTATAAAAGGGGTTAAATGGACCTCATTTAGTACTATTGTATTAGCTATTGTTGCAATTGCTAAAATTTCTATCTTAACTCGTTATCTTAATAAGTCTGATTTTGGATTAATTGCTATGATTACATTCATTTTAAATTTTATGGATCTTTTTAATGATATGGGAATTTCTACAGCAATATTACACAAGCAAAATATTAGTAAAAAAGAGTATTCGAGTTTGTATTGGTCCAATTTAGGATTGAGTATTTTCTTGTATTTTGTAATTTTTCTTGCAACACCTCTTATAGTTAACTTTTATAATCAGCCACAATTGTCTGTCATAACGCCCTTGTTGGCCTTGAATTTGTTGTTTACAGGAATTGGCCGACAATTCAAAGTTATTTTGCAGAAAGAATTAAACTTCAGACTATTGGCAGTTGCTGATATTTCTTCTGCTCTAATTTCCCTTTGTCTTGCGGTATATTTAGCCATTAAGGGGTTCGGAGTTTTTTCGTTAGTATATTCCACCATTTTACAGATGTTTTTAAGTAACTGTACTTTTGTTATATTAGGGTTTTCAAAGCATAAAATATCTTTGTATTGTAATTTAGCATTAATAAAGGACTTTTTTAGAATTGGAATGTTTCAGGTCGGCGGGCAAATCGCTAATTATTTTAATAGAGATCTGGATATTCTAATTATTGGTAAGTTATTTAATGCTCAAATCCTTGGTGGTTATAGCTTAGCCAAACAATTAGTTTTTAGACCATTTCAATTAATAAACCCGGTAATTATCAAGGTAGCATCTCCTGTTCTGGCGAAAAGCCAAAATGATCCGGAGTCATTAAAAATCAATTACTTAAAACTTCTTAATTCTGTCTCATCTTTAAATATTCTTATTTATGTTTTGCTAATTTTGTTTTCCGATCAAGCTATAGAAATTCTATACGGAAAGGATTATTTGAACGTTTCAATATTAGTACGGATTTTGAGTGTATATATGATTTTTAGAGCAATTGGCAATCCTGTAGGAAGTCTCGTTGTTGCAACGGGGCGGACTGATCTAGATTTTAAGTGGAATTTATTAACATTGGCCGTTATACCATTAGCAGTTTTTACTGGAAGTAGATGGGGGATTGAATTTGTTGCTTTATCACTTACAATCTCTATGATGATATTATTTTACCCAAGCTGGAGGTATTTAATAAATAAGATGACTATAATAAGTTTTAAGGAATACTTTAAAGCTGCATTTCTAGTTTCTTTCAAATTTAAATAAGATGAGTAAATACTTTGTTTTTAATTATTTGTTTTATCTACTTATATTTGTTGGTTTCTTCTTGCCGACAAATAATACATTTTACATTCCACTTCCCGGTGTTTTGCTGAAATTCAATGAACTAGCCCTGCTAGGGCTGCCTGTAGTAAATGAATTGTGCAAGTCAAAATATTCATTTCGTTTACGTAGTAAGAAGCTTAGATTATTGAGTCTATCTTTACTAATGCTAATTTTATTTAATGAACTGGTATTAAAATCTATTGTCTATTCCCAGTCCATTAGTGATGGTGTAAAGTCATTAAGATATGCACTTCCTTTACTAGTATCTTTATTTTTACTCTTTCGGGGAATAAATACAAATATTAAACAACTGTATTATGTATTTATAATTACAATTCTTACGTCATATTTATTGTCGCTAATTTCGTTAGTTTATCCTTTACCAATTTATTATAACTTGGATAACTCAGAAGATGTTCTATCTGCTTTTTCCGGTAGATTGATTAATGGAAATGCTAGTTTTGGATTAATAGGTGTTTATCTTTTACTAAAAAAATGTAATTCTTTTTTTTACGATAAGAAGATATATAAGGCCGTATATATTTTAAGCATTATAATCCTAGTCATGACTTTTAATAGGACGTTTTTAGCAGCAATTTTCGTAGAGGTGATTATTTTGACGTTTAAGAGCTTTAATGTAAAAAAAGCTATAAGTGCTATTTTCGTTGGCGTTGTTGGTATAATAGTTGCTTTTTTATTGTATAATTCAAATGAAACGATTCGAAAACAGATAGATAGGAGAATTTTGCCGATTCTTACACAAGAACAATCTATCTCCGAAAATGCGGTTCAAGATAGTCGTCAAGTAATTTACGATGGAGTTTTTCGGAGATTGTCGGAGAGCTATTGGATAGCTGGGCTTGATTTTAAAACTAAGATTTTTGAAATACAAAGGATTGATGGGATATATGAAGCATCTAAAACAGATATAAGTTTTATCAATATTCTTTTAAGATTTGGCATTGTTCCCCTTATTTTATATCTGATACTATTAAAGAGGCTGTACAAGTTAAAACTATTTTTTCCACTTGTTCTAGTGGTCATTATGCTTACTTCTTTAAACATTGATTTGCTGATGAATCAAAATACAATATTTTTTATAGTATTATATGTTTCATTTATCAATTTAAATAATATAACAAACATAAGAAGAATACCAAATGAAGATAGACCAAAATATGCCTTCTAGAGTATTAGTTATTTCTGCGATATTTCCAATCAGTGAATTATCACATAAGAAGAATGAAAATGACATTGTACTTGAAACCCAAAATAAGATTGGTTTCTATTATAATGGAATAACATTTAGAAATATATATCCTCTTATCTATTCTAACGATTTCCTAGGTCTATTTTCAAAAAAGTGGAAGGAGTTGAGTACCTTGAGAAAATATAATTACTTTCGATCTAAGGACGATGTTAAAATAGATATTCTCCCCATTATACAATTGCCTTATAAAGTAGAAAAAAGAGGACTTTTATTTAAGTTAAGCTTATTAAAATACAAAAGGAGGTTGGACAATATTATTCAGGAGTTTAAACCCACAGTGATCCATGCTCAAGATGCAGATGTTAGCGCATATATAGCGAGATATATTAAAGAAAAATATGATATACCCTATATTGTCACTTTAAGGGGAATCAATTTTATCCATGATCATTTAATTCATCAAAATTTACTTGGTGCCAGGGCTCTTTTATCAGTATCCAAAACCCAGAAGAATGATGGGTTGAAATATTTTGATCTTGACTCAATAACTATTCCCCATGGGATTGATGCTAAATTCTTCCAGAGCCATAAAGAAAATGTATCAAATAATCTTCGTCTGATCTTTGTAGGCAGATTATTGAAATTGAAAAATATAAATATCATAATCTCCGCTATTAAAGATTTGGATAATGTGCATTTCGACATTATTGGAGATGGTCCGGAAGAAAATAATATTAGAGATCAGATAGGTAATCTCAAGTTGAACCACCGTATTAAATTATTAGGGAGGCTAAATCACGAAGAGATAATACGTTTACTCCCTAGCTATGATATTTTTGCTATGGTAAGTTATCCTGAGACATTAGGCCGCGTTTACTTTGAGGCAATGGCATCGGGGCTTCCGGTTTTAGCCTGTAAAAATACGGGAATAGATGGTTTAATCGTAGATAGTGTACAAGGATTTTTAGTGGATAAAGATGGTCAATTGCAAATTGAAGAAATTCTAGAACATATCTCGAAAAACCGGGATTTATTAAACAAGATGAAAATTGAGGCTATAAATTTTGCTGAAAATTATAAGTGGGATAATATAGCTGAGTTATACAAGAATATTTATAATTTATAGAATTGATTATGAAAAAGTTATCTATGTTTGGCCTATTTTTGTTCATCATACCATTCCTATGTGTTGGTCAGTTGAAAAATAATCAGGAGATAAATAGAATCATTAATAATCTCCCTTCTGGTGAAACTTTTTATCTCCCAAATGGAGAGTATAAAGATCTTCAAATACAAATTACCAGTAAGAATAGAATTTCGATAAAAGCTCAACAAAATGGCAAAGTGAGATTTTCAGGTAATTCATTTATTACAATAAGAAACTCTAACGATGTTTTGATATCTGGCTTCCTTTTTGATAAAACCAATGCTTTAATTAGCATTACATTACAGAATTCGAATAGGGTTACAGTCTCTGATAATTATTTTGACCAATGTGGGAATGGCGAATATAATTCAATAATAATGATTAAAGATGGCTCATCAAATAATATTATTACTAGAAATACCTTCAACAAAAATCGAACGATGGGGGTGAGAATTAATGATTTCAACAATTTTAATAATGAAATTTCATTTAATTCGTTTTTGGATATACCACGAGCGACAGATATTTATCGTTCTTCGGGCGGAAACGGACTAGAATGTATTATGGTTGGATCGGGAAAACAGTGGAAATGGAATAGTAATACTATAATTAGAAATAATTATTTTAAAAATGTTATAGGGGATGCAACAGAAATCATTAGTTTGAAATCGAATAAAAATAGTGTTTTAGGTAATTATTTTGAGAATAGTAAAGGTGGCATAAGCTTGCGACTAGGTAACAATTCTATTATTTCAAAAAATACTTTTTTTAATACAGCATATCCTGTGAGGGTATATGGAGCTGGGCATAAAATAATTGGTAACACTATGAATGGGGGAGTAATTGGAATTCAATTACCAGGAGGGGATTCTGAACAAGGCAGTAATCAAAGATTAGCATCATACTTTCGATCCGATAATATTTCTATTGAAGGAAATTTCGTATCGAACTTTAAGGAATCTGTTGTTATGGGTAGAACTGGAGGAAAAAATAGGAATCTTATGCCGACTAATATTACAGTAGATAACAACACTTTTGACAAACAAACTTGGTTAGTTACTGACAATAATAGAATAAATGGAATGAAAGCCAATGGAAATAGAGCGAGCAGCTTAGATAGTAAGGTGATGAAAATGAGTATGGATAAAACAGGAGTATCATGGAAAATTCAGTAGCAAAACGAATTGCTTTTATCCTAGATCATAATCTGATGCATTACAGAGTTCCATTATTTCAATTTTTAATGTCTAGGGGATATGATGTAACAGTTATTCATGCTGGGAAGGAAATTATGGGCACAAGCTTCAAACAAATAATTGTCAGCGAAAAGAAAATTGGCCCATTCTATTTTAAAAGTCTTCCAAGACTACGGCAATTTGATGTAATTGTTCAGATGCAGAATATCAGGTATATTAATACTTGGTTTTTAGTCTTTAATTTTACGCGAAGTTATAAATTAATTGATTGGACAATAGGTACCTCTACCAGCAAAGGGCTTAATAAAAGTATCAGTTTCTTAGATAAATGTAGAAATTTTTTGAGTAATTATTCATCTGCAATAATCTTATATACCGATTTTGCAATAAATAAGTATTCAATAACAAATCAACAGAAGATATTTATTGCAAATAATACCGTGTATAATCCATGTCCGGAGAATCTATCTGGATCATTTAAAGATGGATTTCTATTCATCGGTTCTTTAAATAAAAGAAAAGGAATAGATGTGTTGCTTAAAGCTTTTAAATCTTACCTAACTCAAACTGTTAACGCTCGTATAAAATATCTATATATTATTGGAAAAGGGGAGGTTGTAAAAGATATTAACGATTATATTGATTCAAATTTTTTAAGAAATAATGTCATTCTATTGGGGGAGATAAACGATTTCGAAATGAAAAAGAAATACTTTGCAAAATCGATTATTAATATTTCACCAAATCAAGCAGGATTATCTGTACTGGAATCATTTAGTTTTGGATTGCCTTATATGACTAGAGAGAATGCTATTTCTGGCGGTGAACATTTAAATGTAGTCAATGATTATAATGGCTTTACTTTCACGGAAGATGAAGAAATCATCCGATTAATGATAAAGTGTAACAACGAACCCGGTGTTATGAAACAATTAGGAGACAACGCTTTTGATTACTATTCAAAGGAAAGAAGCTTTGATTCCATGGTAGAAACCTTCGATAATGCCCTTCTATATGCTTTGGGAAAAAACTAATAGTTCAAACTTGTCTGAATAATGATATTTACCTTGAAAATTTACTTTGATACAATTCGTCATTTAAAATTATCTCAGCTTTTTTGGCAGCTTAGATACAAGATTAGAGCGAAGCAATTCTTAAAAAATAAATATTTCAATAATTTATATGATGAATTTGAGTCTTTAAGTTTCGTAAATACAGAGATTCTTTATAAAAAGAATCTCTTAATAGAACCACTGATTTTTAAATTCCTCAATCTAGAGAAAAAATTTGTTGAAAAAATAAATTGGAATTTTTCTGAATATGGTAAACTTTGGAATTATAATTTAGAATATTTTGACTATCTCCATCAACAAGATATTTCCATTGAGGAGAGAATCAAACTAATAAATGACTTCTATAATTATTCATTGCTTAATAAAAGGACGCTAGAGCCATATCCAGTTTCTCTTAGATCAATAAATATTATAAAATTTTCTATTCGTGATGGTATATTGGATAAGCGAATTTTAAATTTTGTTTATCAGGAGCTTTCATTTCTTGATAAAAATTATGAATTTCAAATTCTCGGTAATCATTTGTTGGAGAACGCATTTGCTTTATCTTTAGGAGGTGCATTTTTCAAGAGAGAGGATTGGTTAAATAAGGGTATAAGGATTTTGTATAAAGAGTTAAAAGAGCAAATTTTAGAAGATGGTGCTCATTTTGAGCTTAGTCCCATGTATCATCAGATCATCCTTTTTAGAGTTTTAGAATTGATCGATTGGTATCAAAATTATGGTGATAAAGATGCTAATTTTCTTTCTTTTTTTAGAGACATTGCTTCAAAAATGAGATCTTGGGCAGGTAATATTCAATTTGCTAATGGGGATATACCATTATTTAATGATTCAGCAAAAGGAATAGCCTACGATATTGTCACATTAAATGATTATGCGAATATTCTAGGTATAGAATCTAAAAATCTTCCTTTGGGGCAATCGGGATATAGAAGCTTTCTTAATAGTAACTATGAGATTAAAATTGATTTAGCCCAAATAGGTGCTTCTTATCAACCAGGACATGCTCACGCAGATGCTTTGAGTTTTATTCTTTATAGTCAAGAGTTGCCTTTAATTGTAGAGCAGGGAACATCTACCTATCAAATTGGTAAAAGAAGGAATTTAGAAAGGTCGACAGAAGCACATAACACGATTGTTTTAAATGGCAGAGATCAGTCAGAGGTTTGGGGAGGATTCCGAGTAGGAAAAAGAGCTAAAACTACAATCCATTATGAGGGACAAAATGGATATACTGGAAGCCACAATGGTTATAAGAATTTAGGGATTATACACACACGAAGTTTTATTTTTGAGGAGGCTAAAATTCAAATTACAGATACTCTGAGTCAGAACGGTAATGCAAAAGCATATGTACATTTGCATCCTGATAGACGATTATCGAAGATAAATGATAAGCGGTTTATTATCGATGATATGGTTACAATTGATTTTGATGGGGCAGAGACAATCGTTTCTGATAATTACGAATATGCGGATTCATATAATCAATATCGCCCGGCAATAAGATTTGTTATTTCTTTTGAAAGGGAACTATCAACTACAATATTCTTCAAACATTCAAGATGAAAAAAATACTATATCTTAGTTTCTACTTTGAACCTGATCTATGTGCAGGTTCTTTTCGGAATAGTCCTTTGGTAAGAGAACTAGCGGAACAGGCTAAGGGCGGAGCTACAGTAGATGTAATTACTACACTTCCAAATCGATATAGCTCGTTTGCGGCGGAAGCTCCACAGTTTGAACAAAAAGATAATTATACAGTTACACGTGTTGCCATTCCTAAGCATCAAAGTGGTATGAAAGATCAAGTGCTATCTTTCAAGGCGTATTATCAACAAGTAAAGAAACTTGTATATGGAAAAAAATATGATCTGGTAATAGCTTCTTCATCACGATTGTTTACCGCCTATTTAGGGTATACTATTGCTAAAAAATTGAAGGTCCCTTTGTATTTGGATATTCGTGATATTTTCTACGATACATTGCAGGACATATTGAAAAATAAACTAGTAAAAACTTTTGTACTACCTGTTATAAAGCAGATTGAAAGGAAAGTGTTCGCCTACGCAGCACATATCAATCTAATTTCAGAGGGTTTTAAACCCTATTTTGAAACGTATAGGTGCGCAGAATATAGTTATTTCACAAATGGGATTGATGATATTTTTATAACAAATAATGCAAAAGTAGAGACTGCGATTGCTATGCCTAAAAAAATTCTGTATGCAGGAAATCTTGGAGAAGGTCAGGGTTTGGATAAAATTGTTCCTGATGCGGCTAAATTATTAGGGAACGAATATGAATTTATTATAGTTGGAGATGGAGGAATAAAGAATAAATTGATAGAAAAAGTTCAAACTTATAACCTTTTTAACGTAAAATTTATGTCTCCTGTAAAAAGGGATGAGCTCATAAAGATGTATGAAGAATGCGATTTTACGTTTGTTCATCTTAATGACTATGAGGCTTTTAAAAAAGTGTTGCCTTCTAAAGTTTTCGAACTTGCGTGTTTCCCGCAACCGATGATTGCTGGTGTAGGTGGTTATGCAAACAGATTTATAGCAGAAAACATAGAAAATAAAATTTTATTTAATCCCTGTGATGTAGAAGGATTTGTGAAACAGCTGCAGAACTATAGTTATACCAGAAGTAGAAGAGAACTTTTTATTGATACATTTAAGCGAACGGTTATTAATAAAAAAATGGCTTCTTCAATGCTAAAATATATATGAAAATTATAATCACCGGATCTACAGGTTTTGTAGGAAAGAATCTTTCCCTTTATTTGTTTGAGCGAGGAATAGACATACTAGGCTTATCTTTAAGGGATAAAACTTGGGAAGAAAAAATAGATGTGGATGCTACTGCTATAATCCATTTAGCGGGTAAAGCACATGATACATCCAATACCTCGGTCCCCGACGAGTATTTTCAAATAAATCGTGATTTGACGGTTTCATTGTTTAAACAGTTTATCAGCTCAAATATTAGAGACTTTTTCTATTTTAGTTCCGTAAAAGCTGTTGCTGATACAGTCGATGATATATTGACCGAAGATGTAGTAGGCGCACCTCTCACACCTTATGGAAAGTCAAAACTTGAAGCTGAGCAATATCTACTCCAACAAAAATTACCTGCTAATAAGCGCTTATTTATTATAAGACCATGTATGATCCATGGCCCTGGAAATAAAGGCAACTTAAATCTTTTATATAAAGTTGTGAAAAAAAATATACCCTGGCCATTAGCATCTTTTCATAATAATCGTTCTTTTTTGAGTATAGATAACCTTTCCTTCTTAATTAATACTATGATTCAAAATGAGGGTTTGGAATCTGGCGTATATAATTTTTCTGACGATGATCCCTTATCAACCAATGAGCTGGTTTCGTTGATTGCAAATGCTCTGGGTAGAAAAGAGCGATTATGGTATATCCCATGTCCATTAATTACCTTTATTGTAAAGATAGGGGATGTGTTGCCATTACCATTAAATTCGGAACGCCTAAAAAAACTTACCGAATCGTATGTTGTTTCCAATAAGAAAATCAAGAAGGCACTGGGCTTGTCTAATCTACCTATAACATCTAAGGAAGGACTTAAAAATACTATTCGTTCTTTTTAAGTCGCAAAATTTTCGTTTTATTTTTTAGTATAAACTATGATCTATTTGGTTGTTTTTTTCTCTTTATTAATTGTTGAAATTCTTTATTTCAAAGTAGCTGATCGTTTTAATATTATAGACAAACCTAACGAACGATCTTCACACTCTTCCGTGACTCTGAGAGGAGGAGGTGTTGTGTTCTATTTTGGGGCATTTATCTTTTTTATTTTATCAGGTTTCGAGTATCCTTGGTTTTTCTTAGGCTTGACGCTGATGACATTAATTTCCTTTTTGGATGATGTATTTACGCTGTCAAATAAAATTAGGTTAATAGTACATTTTACATCTGTACTATTAATGGCCTATCAACTTGATTTATTTGATATGCCATGGTATTATCTATTAATCAGTTTTATTGTAGTTGTAGGTGTTATTAATGCATATAACTTCATGGACGGAATAAATGGCATTACAGCGTGTTACAGCTTGGCTGTTGGTGGATTATTAATTATCGTTAATCAGAAATTAGACTTTGTAGCGCATGATTTATTAAACTTTTCGTTGTTAGGAGTCTTGGTATTTACCTTTTTCAATTTCCGAACTAAAGCAAAGTGTTTTGCTGGGGATGTCGGATCTGTTGCGATAGCATATATTCTTCTATTCTCATTAGGGCAACTAATTTTAAAGACAGGGAATCTAATTTATATTTTATTCCTAGCAGTCTATGGTATTGACGCTGTATGGACAATTATACGGCGCTTGGCTCGCAGAGAAAATATTTTCGAAGCGCATCGTTCTCATTTATATCAATTCTTGGGAAATGAGGCTGGGGTTAATAAACTCCTTATATCATTTTTCTATGGTACAATACAATTTGTGATAGGTTGTGTTGTATTAAATTTTGATTCCTCCGATTTTTCGACACAACTTATTTTTTCTGTTTTATTATTAGTGGTGTTGAGCGCTGTATATCTGGTTTTAAAGACTTACATTATTAAAAAATATGTTAAAGCTTAATTATGAATAAAATTTCAATTATTCGTGGGGGATCTGCTAATGACGAACGTGGTCAGATCCGATTTGTCAATGATTTTGATATGGGGCTGGTAAAGCGCTTTTATCTTATTAAAAATATTGACACGGAGTTGATAAGAGGCTGGAGGGGACATAAGATTGAGCAAAGATGGTTTTATGTCCTTTCAGGATCGTTTAGTGTCAATCTTATCAAGATAGATAATTGGGAATCTCCAGATTCTGAGTCGAATATTGAAAGAATAGTCCTCAAATCATCGGAAATGCAGATTCTCCATGTTCCTTCAGGTTTTTGTACAGCCTTTCGCGCCTTGGATATTAATAGTGAATTATTGGTTTATGCGGATTACCCAATTGCGCATGCCACTTTGGATGACTATACATGGCCATTGTCATACTTTAAAAACGGAAATTTTAATTAATTTTTATTATTTAGGCACACATTTTGCTTGCGAGAGGCTGTTTTAAGAATGAATAATCTGATTAGCATTTTTAAAAGTAGAATTCAAATAAAAAATATATTTTTGCGAAGTATCAATCATAAAATCAAATAGCAAATGCGATCAATTTCAAAATATAGTGTTACATTAACATTGTTTGTTGCAGTTTTAATTATATTCAGTTCATGCGGTTCACGAAGAAATATGGTGTATCTACAACAAGACTCCACTCAAATCTCTTCTCTCTATGAGCAGTATGTTCCTAAAATACAGATTAATGACATCTTAACTATTGTGGTAACTGCGGCTGATCCAAAAGTAACAGCTCCATTTAATCCAGTGAGTACTATGACGAGCAGTAATTTATCTCAACAAGTTGATCTAGCTTTAAGGCCAACTTATACAGTAGATGGGCAAGGATATATCACTTTACCTTTGCTTGGTAAGGTTCATGTTGCTGGCTTAACAAGAGTCGAGGCTATTGAGAAAATTAGATTAGAACTAAGTCAATATATAAAGGATCCGGGTGTAAATATGAACTTCAACAATTTTCGTGTATCTGTATTAGGCGAAGTAGCTCGTCCGGGTTCATTTATTCTCCCTACTGAACGTGCCACAGTTCTTGAAGCTTTAGGGATGGCAGGAGATCTAACAATTCGTGGAGTTAGACAAAATGTATTATTAATTCGTGAAGTAAATGGACAGAAGACAATGCATCGTTTAGATTTAACTCAACAAAATACTTTGAATTCCCCCTATTATTATTTAGCGCAGAACGATGTAATTTATGTCGAGCCTAATAAGGCACAGATTAATAGTTCTAAATTGGGGGCGAATACAAATATAATTATTTCAATTGCCAGTTTATTAATAACAGTAATTTCAGTACTGACTCGCTAATGCAAGATATGGAACAACAGCCAATTCACTTCAAAGACAACCAAGAAGAGGACATCAATTTACGCCAACTTTTCGAACAATATGCATTTTATTGGAAATGGTTTGCTTTAGGGATAATAATTTCGCTAGCAGTAGCGGTAGTTTATCTAAGATATGCCCAAAGGACTTATAATACGACGGCCAAAATTTTACTAAAGGATGAACGAAGCGCCTCAGCTGGAGAATTAGCAGGGATAGCAGAGTTGACTAATAGTATGGGATTCGGTGGAAGCCGTTCTGCTTACGTGACTGATCAAATAGAAGTCCTGTATTCCCGTCGCCTGATGAGAAAGGTTGTAGATCTGAATCACCTGCACATTACATATGCTATTAAAGGAAAGATTCGCTCTTCAGAGGTTTTGGAATCTAATATGCCGTTTATTATCGAATTACAAGGTAATCAAGATACTGTATTGATGAACCTTCAAATTCGAGTAGCTGAAGGGAAAAAGTTGCGTATTACTGACTTGGTTTCTAATGATAAAATAGAGACAACTTTTGATAAAAATATAAAAATTGGAAATGCAAATTTGATTTTTAGAAGAAACAAAATGTCTCTATTAGACAACGATGCTGATTATCTTTTATCTATAGTTCCAAAAGATTGGGCAATAGATCAGAACCTAGCTTCAATTAGTATTAGCCCTAGTAAAGAGTTGCAGTCTTATATTGTCAATTTTGGAATGGTATCCACATTGGGCAAAAAATCGGAACTGATTTTGAACTCATTAATAGATATTTATAACGCTGATTTAACCAATGATAAACTGCGTACGACTCGGGCTACATCTGATTTTATTAACAAGAGATTGGTATTGATCTCAAAGGATCTTTCAGGTGCAGATGAGCAGGTGGCAGATTTTAAGTCAGCTAACTCTATGGTTGATATGACAGCAGAAGCTGGAGTATTTCTTAATAATGCTTCAGAAAATGATAAGAAGGTTTTGGAGTATAGAACTCAATTAAAGTTGGTAGAGCATATGAATGATTATCTAAAAAATCAGGATGTAGGAAAGCTTTTACCTTCAAATATTGGTTTACAAGATGAATCGATCACAGAATCAATTGTCGCGTACAATAAATTGGTATTAGAGAGGGATGACTTACTAAAGTCGGCGTCGGATAAAAATCCAACAGTAGTTGCACTTAATGAAAATATTTCTGAGAGTATTAATAATATCAAACAGTCGCTTCAGAATTATCAAAAGGTGACCCGATTGGCTTTATCAAGCATCGAAAATAAATCTAGTGAAATTAGAGGTAGAATTAATTCCATTCCTAATCAAGAACAAGGTTTTAAGAAAATTTCGCGTCAACAACAAATCGTAGAGTCATTATATCTTCTTCTTTTACAGAAGAGAGAAGAAAGCGAAGTTAAAGCAGCGGCTACACCAGACAACTTAAAAATAATTGATGCGGCATATGGGAGTGGGTTACCTATCACACCAAGGAAAGCAGTGGTATTATTTGGAGCATTAATTGCTGGATTTCTAATACCATTTGGATTTCTATATTTGAGATTTTTATTGGATAATAAAATCCATTCGCGTAAAGATATTGAAGATATTGTCAAAATACCGGTACTTGGTGAAATCCCGACTGCTGAAGATACAATTGTCCATTTAAACGATCGTTCCTCACTAGCAGAAGCATTTCGTATTCTTCGCACCAATATGAATTTTATGTTCGGCGCAGATAACAAGGATGCTTCAAAAGTTGTGTTTGTAACATCAACAATATCTGGGGAAGGAAAGTCTTTCGTAACGACAAATCTTGCTCAGATTTTATCGATGTCTGGAAAAAAAGTGCTTTTGATTGGTGCAGATATTCGGAGTCCTAAAGTATTGGATTATCTGGGATTATCCCATTTGCAACATACCAATGTGGGAATTACACAGTTCTTGATTAACCCAGAGATGGATGTTGATAATATTATTATCAAAAAGCCAGGGAATTATGATTTTGATGTGGTTTACTCAGGTTATATTGCGCCAAATCCTGCTGAGCTATTGATGAACGGACATTTCGATGATGTGATCAAATATGCACGGGAACATTATGATTATATCTTAGTCGATACAGCTCCAGTAAGTTTAGTAACAGATACCTTGTTAATTGCACATAATGCTGACTTGACTTTATATGTATCACGTGTTAATTATTTAGACAAACGCTTGCTTCAGGTACCGCGCGAACTTTATGTCGATGGTAAATTGAAGAACCTTGCAGCGGTGGTTAATGACGTGGATTTTGCACGGGGCTACGGTTATGGTTATGGCTATGGCTATGGCTATGGTGATAAGGGTAAAAAGAAAACCGGAATGGCAAAAGTATGGCAAGACATCAAAGATCGTTTAAATATAAAATAATGCCACTTTAATCTAAATTTTGGCCTTATTGTTGTAGAACCCCAAGTCGGAGAGTCGACTTGGGGTTTTTTATAATAATTATTTTGATAAGACGTTTCTGAATTATAATAGAGATTCTAATCAAAAAAATAGAACTACCGTGAGTTTTAATACATTAAAAACGAATACACTTACATTGAACATACGCTCTTATAAATAAACTATATCAATGAAAAAACAACTTTTATACACATTTGTGGGTCTATTTCTATTATCAATAGGATCCGTTTCAGCCCAATTTTCACGTCCGATCAGTGTTGGGGCTGGCGCGGGGGCGACGATCAACTTAACTGATTTGGGAAATGTAGAATCTAAATTTGCTTTTTACGGAGAACTGGATTATTTGATTACACCATATATCTCGGTGGGCTTACATGGTGAGAAGGGAACATTAGCTGGAAATGGTTACGATAGTGATTTTAAAAACCGTTATTTCGCTGGGAATATTAATGGTAAATTACGTTTGGGACAATTTCTAGATAATACTGATAACTATAGTTACTATACCCTAGAAGCAAATACACTGTCACGTATTCTTTCTAACATTTACGTTGGTGCAGGAGCAGGGCTTGTAAAAAACCGTATTAATAGGCACATATCAGAATTCTATGCAAATTACTTAGCTTCCAATGGTGGAGAGCTTGCTGACAAGTTGGGAGAAATTCATTTCGTAGTGCCACTCAATGTCGGTGTTGATATTCCTTTTGGCCGTACATTATATGGACCTCAATGGGCTATCAATGTAAACTATCAACATACCTTGACATTTAACGATAATCTGGATGGTATTAAAAATAAAAATAACGATCAATACGGTTTCGTATCCCTAGGTGTGAAATATGCTCTGTTTAACCGCAAATAAGTCAATCAAATATGCTAATCAAAAATAAACAAATGAAAAACCTATCTAAATGGGCCTATAGCAATCGGCTGCTAGGATTAATTTCTTTAGCTATCCTGATTGGTTTTGTAGCTTGTAAATCTAATTCCGCAATATATAAGGCTCCCAAAGTAAATGCTTTTAAAAGTGGGAAACTCCCAGCGCCTCCAGGTATGGTTTATGTACCCTCCGGTACAATTCTTTTCAAAGGATCGTTAGATAGCGGCAATGTGGGGAAAAATGTGAGTGTGAGTGCATTTTTTATCGATGAGGCGGAAGTAACTAATAAACAATACCGTGAGTTCGTAAATTGGGTAGCAGATTCTGTGGCTGTAACGGATTACCTCAATGATGATCAGTATTTCTTGGAGATTGCAGGTGAACAGGTTGGCCAAAAGCGTATCAATTGGGCAAAGGTCAAAAAAATATCTCCGATATGGAAAAGCAATGATCCAAGCATTCAAGAGCGAATTGCCCCTATGCTTGAAATGCATGGAAATAGACGTGCACTCAATCCCGAGGTGATTAGATATCGCTTCTCCTACTTACAGTCCAAAGGTAATGTGAAAAAGAAATATGTAACGGATACCGTGGCTGTCATGCCTGTGGAAGATATCTGGACAAAAGATTTTCCGAATGCGCAGTTAGCATCCCTAGATGCTAATTATTTTACACATCCTTCTTTCGATTACTATCCCGTCGTAGGCGTCACTTGGAGACAAGCGCGCGCATTTACTGACTGGCGGGCCAACGAGATGGCGGCAACAGTATTAAAAAATTCTTATCTCAACGGTTATCAGCTCAGCTTGAGTTTGCCAACAGAAGCGCAATGGCAATATGCGGCTTCTGGCAAGTTGGATCCGCAGGATACCATCGCAGGGTCAAGAATGACTATTGATGGAATAGAAGGTAAAAAGAAGCTAGCCGTCAATTTTAAACAAGGTGAGGGAACATACTCGCGTGATGGAGCTACCTTTACTCTTCCTGTGAAATCCTATATGCCGAACGCTTTTGGTGTATATAATATGGCCGGTAATGTGTCGGAATGGACCTTGGATGCTTATAGTCCCTCCGCCGTTGTATTTGTCAACGACTTAAATCCAGCTCTTTTATATGATGCGGATGCTAGAGATGGGGATGCATTGAAGCGGAAAGTGGTACGCGGTGGATCTTGGAAAGATAATGGAGAGCAGTTAAATAGTGAAACACGTAATTATTCTGTAGACTACGAACCGCATTCTTATATCGGTTTCCGTTGTGTCATGTCGGCTTTTGAAATGCCTACAGTACAGAGCAAAACACGTAAGTATTAACCCGCTGTTTTAGAACCCAAAAATCGATAACAATGAAAACAAAAATAGTATTGATAGCAGCGATGACTTTTGGAGTTGGGTCATTGTTTGCTCAACAAGAGACAACGATAGATACGGTGCCCAAAAATCAGAACATTTTAAATAATGTCAATTCAACTACTCCTGTAACGTCAGGAGAAGTCATCCAGGACACAATTCCACTGACCGATGGATTCTATCAGGCGAATAATATGGAAGACGCTGTTCCTTTTGCTTATCCTGAAGTAAATAAAAAGAATATCCGTTTTTATAAACGCGTTTGGCGTGATATCGATCTCAAAGACGAAAAAAATAATATTCTCGCGATTCCCGGGAATTCCTTGATAGAGGTTGTCATGAAAGCGATTGAAAAGGGAAAGCTGTCGCTCTACAGTCCGGATGATGATTCTTTTAAAGGTAGATTGAGCGCCCAAGAGGGAATGGCCCGTTTTGCCGATAGCGTGCTTGTGCCAATTTTTGATGGGGAGGGAAATCAAATTGATTCCAAAATGGCATTGAATGAGTTCGATCCTGCACGTGTGACTAAATTTAGAATTAAAGAGGATATCTTTTTTGATAAACAACGAAGCCGTTTGGAGACACGCATTATTGGTGTAGCTCCTTTGATGAATATAACGACTTCAGCGGAACTAGCAGAATCGGTAGGTGCTACTCCTGCATTTTGGCTTTATTTTCCTCAGTTGCGCTATAGTTTGATACAAGTAGATATTTCTGACCCCGACAAAGGACTTTACGACATGACAATGGATGACTTCTTTGTTCAGAATAAGTTTGCTAGTACCATCGTACGTGAGTCATCTCCAGGAATGTTGCAAAATCTCAAAGAAACTGAAAATGGCGGACAACAATTAGACGGAAAGAAAGTAGAGGAGAAATTGGATGCCTATAAGAAAAAACTATGGAGTAATCCAAAAGGGGTTAAGGCTGAAGAATTGGAGGGTAATCAATCCAACATAGATACTTTGCAAAAAGTTCAATCGGAAAATAAAAAAACGACAGAAGAGAAATTATAGTGTACCCTGCGTTTGTAAAGCGAGTGTCTCTATTTCAATAGAAACACTCGCTTTTGTTTTTAAAATTCATGATTTATTAATATGAAAAATGCAGAGGCTGGTATTAATATTGATGACAATTGATTTAATACCAATCAGAGATATCACTTACAATTAAGCAAAATGAAAGATAACACGCAAAAGCCAATTCTAGTTATTTTGGCTGCAGGGATGGCAAGCCGTTATGGTTCAGCAAAACAAGTCGAGAGTTTTGGGCCGTTTGGTGAAAAGATAATAGATTACTCTATCTACGATGCGATTCGGGCGGGGTTTGGGAAGGTAGTTTTTGTGATCCGGGAGGAATTTCTGGACATAATGCGAAGTAATGTGGGCGATAAATTACCGGACACTATTGAGGTAACCTATGTTTATCAGGATTTTGATCTCAGTAAGTTTGGCGTAAATCGTATTGTCGAACGTCAGAAGCCATGGGGTACAGGTCATGCTGTGATGAGTGCAGAGTCAGCAGTAGATGGTCCATTTTGTGTGATTAATGCTGATGATTTTTATGGTTACGATGCATTCCAAAAAATGGCCTCTTTTCTTAGGGGACAGGCTACTGATCAACAGATGGCATTAGTGGGGTTTGAAGTAGGTAATACGCTTTCTGATTTTGGTTATGTGTCCCGTGGTATATGTGAAGTGAATGAGGCTAATCACTTGCAGAGTGTTACGGAAAGAACCAATATCTACCGAAAAGAAGGCGATATTGTCTTTGAACAGCAGGAGATAACGACGGTATTACCAGACAATACAAGGGTTTCAATGAATTTTTGGGGATTTACGCCTAAACTATTTGAAATTGCACGTGGGTTATTTCCTGATTTCGTGGAGCAAAATCATGAGAACCCCAAAGCGGAATTCTTTATTCCTGATTTGCCAGATTACATGGTGAAGCAAGGTATTGCGAACTTTTCGGTATTACCTACCGATGCGAAATGGTTTGGTGTGACTTATAAAGAAGATAAGGATCAGGTACAACAAAGTATCCATCAATTAATTGAGCGAGGTGACTATCCTAGACGATTATGGCCTGAGAAAAAGGTCTTCGATGAAAGTATTTATTTAGATTTTTAACACAAAAGTTTGTGGTGTCTCTTTTTCTATTTTGAAAGAGAGACACATTTTCAATCACTATCTTTTCCTAAGAACTTGGAATAAGCTTGAACGAAGGGGAATGCTATCGCTTCCTGTGGAGCATACTTAAGATACCTTTTAAAATTTCCCCACAGACGTTTAGCAGAGTCTGGCCGATGGAAGAACTCTGCTTCTTTATTCTGTCCAAATCTTTCGTCATTGAAGCCAAAGTTTCCAGAATGCCAAACTTCATCAAGCATCCAGTCTATGTGGATCTCTTTTGGATAGGGAAACGGAATCGCAGATTCTGGCAGTCCTATATAATCAACAAGCAATTTATGAAGTAGGTGACTCCATTTGAGAATACCCGTTTTTTTATAAATCTCATGTAATACCTGACCATCAATATTAGGTAGTACACTATAATACAATCTCGCCGAATCGCAAAACTGGCGCAAGCTGATACCGTAAGTAATTAAATGTTTCAATATGTGTATATTGACTTGTAGAAGTTGTAGCTCTTGGGCCAACAAGCGAATGGACACATCATTGATTACTAGCCGCCCTTGTACACCTCTATAATCCTCCAAAAGTTTGTTTAAATATTTTTTCTTAAAAGGATTACGAAAATCAAATTTACGTTTATGATGCTCGACATGTATTCCATTCCAATTGTAGTCTAAGCTGAAGTCTGGTGTGTCTTTAAAGTTTACATCTCGTTTTTTTAGAAAATTCCTTGCCTTGCTATAATCATCTTCTTCAAAACACCAATCAATGTCACCACTTATACGATGATCTGGAATCCTGTAATAGGATGCGACACCTCGTCCCTTTTGGAGAATGGGACGGATACCCTCTTTTTCAAAGGTTAAAAACTGCTCGGCAATTATAGCATCCATTTTTGCATTATGTCGTTCGATCTTATCCATCCGAACAGCCCATTTTAAACGTAAAGAAGCTGGAGGCAATTGATCTTCGGTTAAAAAGGGGAAACTGTCATAAATCACACCTTCTACCGTGTGATTGCTAGCATATTTTAGGATACTATTCCAATCGTCAATGGATAAAGGTTTGATGAGAGCAGGTTTACCTTCTCCCCAAAGGCCGACACGCAATAACTGAAAAAAAATATTCCTTAATTGATTGTTCATTTGATTTTAGAAATACACGTTCATCAAATATAATAATTTATAAACTTTGCTTTACGAGTTAGCTATAATAAATAAAGATAATTAAGAATATTCACACCTATTTATAATCGCCTAGATTGACAAATTCTTTTCCTGAAACATAGTTTTTAATTGGTACATTTGCATTGACTTAAACGTTGGAAGGGAATTTTAATAAATTTTAAATGAGTAATTTATGGAGGGAAGGTTTGTCCATCAACAAACCTCGGTGGATCATTCTGTTATTGGATATGATCATAGTTATTTTAGCTTTTTTGATAAGTTATATACTCATTTTTAAGCACAGGGGCGGGGTTGAGCTTGATGCCTTGGGCATACAGCTTATATTGGTGTCTGCTGTTTATCTTATCTGTTTTATATCGCTGGGAACATTTAAAGGTGTTATTCATAAAACCGGAATTCGTGAATTGCAACGTATGGCTTTTGCAATTGTAATGGCCTATTTTTTGTCGGTCATTGTATGTAAAATATTAGAGTGGACACAACCTTCGTTCTTGTATCCCGCTTTTCCTTTCTCTGACACACAGCTTCTTTTTCATGCATTAATTGTGGGTTTTGGAATGACTTTTAGCCGTGTCCTGTACAGGGCCATGTATCATGAAATTATGTGGGGCAACAAAGACAACCGTATTCCTGTGATTTTGTTTGGTGCAGGAAATATGGGCAATACAACCTTCCACTTTATCCATACGACTTCGCGTAACAAATACCGGATTGTAGCGATCATGGACGATAATCCGCATCGTATTGGTAATCGAATTCAAGGCTTTAGAATCCATGATATTAATAAATTGAATAAAGAGTTTGTCGATAGGCACGGAAATGCCGCAGAGCTAATAGTAGCAGTCGACAATAGAGCTCCCGAACGACTAAGCAAGGTCTTTAAGTTGGCGGAACCGATTCCATTAATCGTCAAAATTATCCCTGATACGGCGCGTTTAATGGCCGGAGAGGTTGCAACAAGACAAATACGCAGTTTGCGGATAGAGGATTTGCTGGGACGTAAAGCAATCGACTTGGACAATCCTGCTATTGCAGCAGAGATGAAGGGACAGATCGTATTGGTAACGGGAGGAGCAGGCTCTATTGGTGGAGAACTGGTTCGTCAGCTCGCTCATACCGATTTAAAACAGCTTATTGTGGTAGATCAAGCAGAATCTTCCTTGTATGATATTCAACAGGAGCTGAGCTCCTCCGCAAGTTTTGGACGTTGTGTATTTATGGTCGGCAATGTTCGGGATGCCCTATTTATGGATACATTGTTTCAGTTCTACAGACCGACATACGTCTTTCATGCGGCTGCTTATAAACATGTACCTTTGATGGAGGCAAACCCCTACGAATCTATTTTAACAAACGTGTGGGGCTCCTATAATGTAGCGAAGCTGGCAGATAAGTACGGTGTATCTAAATTTGTCATGGTCTCCACCGATAAGGCGGTGAATCCGACCAATGTCATGGGGGCTACCAAACGTGTAGCGGAAATTGCTATATCGACAGTGAATATAAACTCCAAAACCAATTTTATCGTCACGCGTTTTGGCAATGTATTAGGATCCAATGGTTCAGTGATCCCATTGTTTGAAAAGCAGATGCTCAAAGGTGGACCGCTGACAATTACCGATCCGAATATCACCCGTTATTTTATGACCATACCCGAAGCCTGCCAACTTGTACAGGAAGCTGCAGTAATGGGTAAAGGCGGTGAAATATTTGTCTTTGACATGGGCGAACCCGTTAAGATTATGGATCTCGCCAAACAGATGATCCGCTTAAAAGGCTACAATTACCCCGAAGATATTGATATTAAGGTCGTAGGTCTCCGACCGGGTGAAAAGATTTTTGAAGAGCTTCTGGCGAATGGGGAGAATACTGAAAAGACCTATCATGAAAAGATTATGATTGCAAAGGTCAATACCCCAGATTTAGCGTTGCAAAAGACAAGAATTGAAGAATTATGTGGCCTGGCGAAAACGGCCGATCCGAATGAGGATAAAATGAAACTAGTACAACTGGTTAAAGATATCGTACCGGAATTCCGGTCCCAAAACTCTGTTTTTACATCACTGGACAAGTAAGTCTATCACAAAAACAGCCAACCTGCATAAGCAATCGTAGGCTGGCTGTTTTTATAACGTCAATTTTAATACCCCGGATTCTGTGCCAGGCTGCTGTTACCAGCAATAGCCTGATTGGGTACGGGGAAACGATTCAGATGCGTGGAAGTACTTGGATTATGATCCCACCACTTTTCTGTCGTGAAAGCTTTCCATCGGATCAGATCGGTACGTCTTCGACCTTCTCCTAAAAACTCAATACTCCATTCATCCAAAATACGGTACTTGTCAATATTGGCGCTGGTCACGGGATTAGGATCAGCAGCATTGGCAAAGTTTCGCTTTCGGACAGCATTGAACAGTTCTGTTGCCTTTTCTTTGTTCCCTAATCTGAAATCACATTCGGCAAGCATATAGTAAACTTCCGCTAGTCGGATAATCGGCATATCGGCTCCCCAGCGTAAGGTATTGTTGGCGAGATTTGGGATCGGTACCTTTACAAGGCGTATACCTGTGTTTTCCTCTCCTTCAGACATTTTAGAGGGTAGTTGGTCGATGGAGCTATATTTTTTTCCTGGCCCAACTTCTGAAAAGCGACCGACCTGATCGACAAAGTTCAGGGGCTTGTCCTTATATTCCTCACCGCCAAGAATCGTCTCACCACTAGGTGTCTTGTGGGGTCCTACGATAAACATGCCCTCGTATTGATCCGTGCTGTGATAAACATAGGGTGCTTTGCGTAGATCGCCTTGGTCAAAGGTTTCAAAAGGTGAACCTAATTTGAAGTCTGCAGTATAAAGTGAGCCGTTGGGTTTCTTCGATGGTGTCAGGTGAGCTCCATTATTCCCGCCCATGTCCTGCGCAAAGAACTGCTTTGTGTTGTAATGGTAGAAGTCTGCGTAAAACCAATTATACTCCAGCATCTTGAATTCCGAAGGCATAGACCAGATAATCTCAGGCGATTCATTGTTTTTAAATCCATGTACACCGTTCCATTTGGTGTCTAGGGCATAGTCTCCATAAACCTTATTGACAATGTCCTGTCCCAATTTTTGGCTCTCAGCATACATCGCTTTACCGATATAGGCCTCTGCATTGAAGTAGAGCTGTGCCAGCATGGCTGCAGCGGCAGCTTTTCGGATCGCGCCTTCTTCTTTGTCGCCGGCCTTCTTTGCCGGTAGATTTTCAATAGCAGCTTTAAGCAGCTTTTCGATATGCGCAAAAAGTTCCTGATCGCTATTGCGCGGTAGGGACTCTTGGTCTAGGGATTCGAAAATTGGCATACCGCCAAAATAATCTAATCCACGTAAATAAAAGTAGGCGATCAAGGCATCCAATTGAGCGAGATCTGCTGCTTTCCGCTCGTCGCTCAGGGCAAATTTGCCGTAGTCCAATTTGCTGAGGTCGCTCTTTGTATCCAGTGCGAGGGCAACCCCCATCAGGGTACCGCGCCAGCTTCCCCAAATCCAATTGTCATCCGCCGTCCAACGGTGGTAATGATAGCGTTCATTCTCGCCACCATTATACCAGTGGCGTCCCTTGGTGGTGATGGCAAAATTGTCTGCCGTATATTCCTGCAGGCGCCAACGGTCTTCGCCCATATACCATTTAGCATGGGTAAATGGCCTGAACAAGGCCGCCTTGATGTCTTTCTCGCTTTTGAAAAAGGTGTCCGGCGTGACCGAACTATAAAATTCCTGATCCAATTTGGTGCATCCTGATAGCAATAATGCTACGGATAATGTTGCTATGGAAATGTATTTTTTCATGTTTGTTCAGTTTAAAAATTTACTTGTAACCCCATCATAAAAGTCCTTGTCTTCGGATAGACATTGCGCTCTTCAAAGCCCGGTTCAAGACCATTGATATTGACTTCCGGATCTAGGCCACTGTAGTTTGTAAATACAAAAAGATCGCGTGCAGTGGCATAAACACGCATTGACTTCAATGGTTTGATCCAGTTTTGATTAAAACGATAACCGATATTCAGGGCGTCAACCTTGAGAAAAGTACCTTTCTCTAACCAGTAATCGCTTAGCTCTTTTTCTCCTTTGATATTTTTATGTTTGTCGTAAGCATCTTCCAGTACATTCTGTCCTTTTACATTGGGTAGGCTGTAGTACATATTGATCATATTGAACACATCGTGGCCGATCCAGCTACGCATATAGATACTTGCATCCCAGTTTTTATAGGTAAATTGGTTGTTCCAGGAAAGTTGTAAGGTCGGGATCGCATTGCCGACAAAGGATTTGTCGCCTACGGTCTTGTTGCGGTCCCGCACATCAAAGGCATTTCCGTCCTTGTCATAAAGCTTCCAATAGCCATCATCTGTAAAGCCGGCAAATTTCCAAAGGAAGAACTGGCCAATATCCTCGCCGGGATATAACCTGACAGCTGAACCTGGCGAGCCGGGAGCCGGGAAGTCTTTCCGGTCAGTAAAGGTCTGACTTCCCCATAAGGTATTGAGCCTACTTTTGTTATGCGAGGCGACAATGCTGGTGGTATAACTAAAATTGTCATTGTCTACTGCTTTGAAATTCAGTTCAAACTCATACCCCGTATTTTGCATGCTGCCCACATTCATGGTGGTTTTATCATGGATTGCTGGCGGCTGGGAAACGCTGATGTCATAAATCAGATCATCGATCTTGCGTTTGTAGATATCAAAACGGCCGCTTAAACGGTTGTTCAGTACAGTGAAATCCAACCCAAGGTTGTATTCTTTTTTGACCTCCCACTTGATATTTGGATTTTGGTTGTGCATTACACCGTAGGTTCTGAACCATTTTCCATCCTGCAAAAACCAGGTGTCGGCGCTGTACATCCGCGAGGCAACTTTGGCATCAAAGCCTTCATTGCCGGTTTCTCCGTAGCCCGCACGTAGTTTGAGGTCATTGATAAATTTTACATCCCGTAGGAAAGGTTCTTGGGAAACCCGCCAGCCTGCGGAAAGCCCCGGAAAGAATCCCCATCTGTTTTTAGGCGCAAATTTGCTGGATCCTTCGTAACGTGCCGTTGCGGTCAGGATATAGCGATCCAAATACGAGTAGTTGACACGTCCGAAAAAGGCGGCAAGTTTGACCCAGGGATTTTTCCAGGATCCTATTCCCGCTCGTCCGTCAGGTAAATAGGTCCCTGTGCCCATATCGTTTTCGCCAATACCATCGACGGGGAAATTAGAGTTTTCAGCCGAAAAACCCTGGCCGTTAAAATCCTGGTAGCTATAGCCCGCTACAGCATTCAAAGAATGTTCAGACCAGCGGTTTGTATAGTTGGCGGTCCATTCAAACACGCGGTCATTGAACCGGCTATAATACTGCTTGGCAAATCCGTCTACATTGTTCTCTCGCGAAATGCGATGTTGTGCCGATCGGTAATAATTACCATGTTCGCTGTTGTTCTTTATCCCGATGGTTGCACTTGTGGTCAGATGTTCTGTAAGGTTTAACTTTAATGTTGCATTGGCCAACAAGTATTTGAATTGCTTTTCATCGCTGCGGAGGCGTGCTTCGGCCACAGGGTTCCAGGTATCATATCCACCTTCCAAAACGTTATACCCACTGACATCATTGGCATCATAAGGCGTTTCCGTAGGATTCATCACCAGGGCCATATTAAAAATGTCATTGTTGTTAAAGATGTCACCATTGGAGCCAAACGCCTTTACCTGGTTGTAGCTTACATTGGTATTCAACTCCGCAAAGCCGTCGAAAAATTTAAAGGCACTATTGATACGTCCACCGATTTCATCCCGCTTGGAGGTGATCGCCATTCCTTTGGCGTCGCGTTTGGTAAAGGTGGTATAGACATTGGCATTTTCGGAACCGCCACTGATGTTTGCGACTTGCCGATGGCTGAATGGATTATTGTTGGTAACCTCATCATACCAGTCGGTGCGATGGCCCAAGTCTTCACCCAAACCATATTCGACAAATTTCTCTGCCGATAGGACTTTGGGACGTTTGCGGATGGATTCGACAAAATATTCCGAAGTAAAATTTACTTGTGCCTTTCCAACCTGTGGTCTTTTTGTCGTGATTAGAATCACGCCGCCGGAGGCCCGTGTTCCGTAAATCGCGGCAGCGGAGGCATCCCGTAGTACGTTAATAGATTCGATATCTTCTTTCGCAACGGAGTTGATATCGCCGCCGGGAACGCCGTCAATAACCACGAGGGGGCCTTGTGAGGCGTTGACCGAATTGACACCGCGCAATTGCAAGGAGATACCGGCATTAGGGTCGGTTCCATTGGTGGAGATGACACTGAGGCCCGGAACCTTTCCTTGGATGGCCAAAAGGGGAGAGACAGCACCCGCGACCATGTCTTTCTGCTTGATGCTCGAAACGGCACTGGTCAACTCCTTTTTGTCAAGGGAACCATAACCGACAACAACAGCCTCCTCGAGCTGCTGCGTGTCAGAGACCAGTTGTATATTCAAACTGGAGCCACTTGTATACGTGATTTCCCTAGCGCTAAAGCCGATCATTCGAACGACTAGGACAGCATTTCTCTCCAGGTTGGTCAGTGTGAATGTACCAGTGGCGTCGGTGGAGGTGCTGCTATTGCTTCCCTTTACAGACACCGTGGCTCCGGCTAGGGGATTGCCTTGCTCGTCTTTTACACTGCCCTTGACTGTAGTTTGTGCCTGCTGCACATAGGGTGCATGCGGTAGGGCCTGAGCGGCTCCAGCAAAAAAACTGCTGCTGAATAGCAATAATTTAGTAGCCACTTTAAAACTGTTGATTTTAAAATTCATGTGCTAATGTTTATTAAAAAATATTGGTTGTTTACGATAAAAGGTCTTGACAGGCCCTTTGTGGAATGGTCGATGTCAGCTTTCGGCCCCAGAAAAAATGGATATGTTCAAATTCAAGATACTGCATATAATTGGTGTGATATGAACACTAAATGTACGGCATTAGCCTTATAGGCGGGATCACTTGAGACAATATGAGGATATTTTGAGACAATTTGACTGCTGATATCAGCAAATGGTATGAGGTTTTTAATCTAAAGAAAGCAGCAAAGATATTATACATTTTATTTAACGCAACTGTATTGCTTTTGTTTTGATTTTGCTATATTTGCAACAATATTGCAATAAAAATACTATACCAAATGATCAAACCAATAAAAATTATCCTGGCATTTATGCTGGTATCCTGGCTTTTTGAGTCTTGTAAAAAGGACGTGGAGGCACCTGAGGTCGTCTTACCAAAAGCAGAAAACGTTGAAATTGGCTATGCCAATAATAAGCAAGCAATCCGAGGGCGGGATTTCCATTTTAATGCGGATATTCTGGCCGGAGATAAAATAGAGTCTGTTCAAGTCAAAATTTTACCGAAGGCTGGACTGACGAATTCATCGCCGTGGAAAATGGAAATTGCTTGGGAAGAGTTTAAGGGATTAAAAAATGCCAATGTGCATAAACATTTTACCATTCCAGTGGAAGCGCCTGAGGGTAAATTTGATTTTTTCTTTATCGTAAATGATGTCAATGGATCTAAGCTGGAATTAAAGGAGGACTTTCAGATCTTCGATGCGGCTAATATGCCAGTGGATCCCATCGTGGACCGTGACATCTTCTCCCGAAACGATGATATGATATACTATATGAATACCTATGTTGAGACTCCATTGGTTTTCAAAAAAGGGGATAAGTTTACGGCACGTGCGCAGATCAAGCAAATACAGGGGGATGGCATTTTATATACAGCATTGATCAGGCGAGCCCTGAATCATTTTCCTGAAACGGTTGATAAACTTGACTTGACAAAGGCTATCATTATCTCTAAAGTGGAGCATAAAGATCTGGGGCCAGCATCAAAAGTGAATACTTACAAGTTGGTCAATGGTGTGATAAGTGGCGATGACATTCTAATCGGTTCCGAGAAAGATGGTTTGGGCAGTGAGATTTCCGGTGAGAGACAATGGCAATCTGGTCAGTACAATCTCGTTATATTATATAAAAATACCACGTTTAATATGAGTACTTTTAAGTCTATTCCGATTACTATTTCTTATTAAAATTCGTCTATACCTCTTAATCCCAAGCGTTGGATTATTTCCTCTTCCGTTCTTTCAGCTTTTGATGAATTAAAGTTATACCGTCAACAAAATCATTTACGGGATCTGTTTCAGAAAAAGATAAAAGCTGCACCGCTGTAAAATTAAATGACTTTGCGATTTGGTGTATTCGAGAGAGATTAAGATCTGTAATGCCTGTTTCTATTTTTTAAAATGCGGGAATGGAAATCCCCAATTTTTTTGCTACATCCTGTTGGCTCCAGCTTTTTTGCTGTAGAATTAACCTGATTTTTTTTCCTACTTTGTTCATATAAAACTTTCTTAAAGGTTAAGATAAAAACAGGTTACAAAGAATGGCATCATTTCTGTTGCATTAATTTCTTAGAGTTCCCTATATCTATACATTCACGATTGCTAAATTTCTTTCTGTATGCCTTTTGATGAGCACTTTTTGCTGTCAGTTCTGGAACGGTCTCCTTTAGCTACGGCTATTTATGACAGTGCAGACCTCAATATTGCTTTTGCCAACCAAGCAATGCTGGATACATGGCATGCAAGCAGCTCAATTTTAGGGCATACTTTGTGTGTCTGTTTTCCCAGCTTTGAAAAGGAAGGGTTTTCATCTATTTTGAAAAATGTGTGGAAGACAGGGATTACCTATCGTGCTAAGGATACTCCGGCAGATATCGTATCCGGAAGAAATATTATCAAACGGTACTTTGATTTCGAGTACAAAGCATTATTGGACGAAAAGGGAAATACTTATGCTATTTTACATTCCTCATGGGATGTGACGGAACGAAAACTTGCCTATGATAAAGCTGAAAGCCAAAAAGAGCAAATATCTTTTAATAGAAAGCTGGATCAATTATCCAATACCCTTTCACATGATTTAAAAAACCCATTATCCATTCTGAAGATGGGAAATGATATGCTGCGTCGAAATACAAGTATACCCGAAGATGTTCAGCAAAAATGGCTTGAAAATATGCGTGGCGCCATAGAGAATATTCAGTCTATTATCAACCAAACCCTGCAGCTAAATAAAATTAGAGCTGTCAATCCGGTCAGTGAATGTTTGGATATGGATAAAAAGATCGTGGAATGGATAGATGAGGTAAAGCTTATTTATCCAGCATCACAGTTGGAGTTTAGATTAGGAAATCTCTACAAGCTCGACGCAGACTGTGGGGTAGCTTATCAGATTTTTTATAATCTGATATCCAACGCATTGAAATATGCAAAACAAACAGATGAGGATTATCTTGCTATAAATAGTGAAAAGACGAGCAAAGGGATTGTATATTATTTGGAAGACAATGGGATCGGCATTCCAGATGAAGACCTAGATGTTGTATTTAAAGCCCATGAGCGCGCAGGTAACGCGCTTGAAGCACAGGGCTCGGGGATAGGACTCTCCTTAGTCAAAGAGTTAATGGAACGTCTGGACGGTAACGTTAATCTCTCCAGTAAGCTGGGTAAGGGAACGATCATTCGCTTGTTCTTTCCGAATAATTAGGCGCTGTTTCGTTATTGTTTGTTAATAGGCTGTTTGCTGATGTAAATGATCGCTGTATCTGTGGACGTCGGATAAGTACGCTCATTCCCTTTAACAGACCACTCAAAACGAGTTCCCTCGGCGCCAATATAAAGTCGATTTTTCTTATCATGGTAAATATAGTTCAGTTGTCGACGGAAAGGAAAATCAAGTAGCTGTTCGTCTTTATCAGTAACCCTTACTAATTTATCGGGCTGCATTAACGGGCGTCCATATTCTTTGTCGATAATTTCTTTCGGCTGCGGGACGATTTTGTAGGATTCAGTTTCACTGATCTTTGTTTCTTTTCGATTGACCTTTACTTTATCGTAGACTTCGTAGCCATATTTACCTTTTTTGCTCCAATTTTTGCCCTTGTCCAACGAGAATAAAGTCGGACTTGTCGAATGGTCCTGGAAATTGCTTAAAGCCATCAATTCTCCCTGATACATACTGAAGCTTGGTATGCCAAATCCAGCATCGTTGACCATTTGCCATGAAGCTCCTTTATCTGTGGTAATGTAAATCTTGTACATGGTGGCTACGACCAAGGTATCGTCAATATTACCGTAAATAGCCGATGTACCTCTCAGCTGCCCCGGGATACTCAATTTCGTCCAGTTAGCATCTTTCGTTTCAATATCGATACGATCCTTCGGTTCAGAATGGTCGTCCTTTTGGCAAGAGCTAAAAAACAGGCCTATGGTGCAGACAAAAAGCAGTGATCGTAGAGTCGTTTTAAATTGCATATTTTTTGCTATTTGAGTAAAGAAGCTGTGTGATTATTAAGCTTAATGTAATTTTAAAGGTAGTTATAATAACTTAAAGTTATTATGTGCACGGATATTTATTTTTTGTCCACTGCTTATAATCAATATAAGTGCCCTTTGAGAAAAAAGGATACTAAAGATGCGACCATCAAGGGAGCGCTAACCCTTCCCTATAGATACTAATTATATTAGTATTTTGTATTGATAATTCGTATCTTTGTACTGTTAACCAGTTGATAAATAATTATGGGTCCAAGAAGAAGGCGTATAGATGATCCCTTGTGGAAATCTATTTTGGAGCAAACATTTTCGCATTTTCTACGATTTATTTTTCAGGATGCAGATGCTGTTTTTGATTTGAACAAACCCTTTGATTATCTCGATAAAGAGTTTGAGACTTTGTTTCCTCCGGAAAGCACCGGCAGGGGAGTGCGTTACGTCGACAAGCTTGTGAAGGTATTTTTAAAGGATGGCCGCGAACAGTTTGTACTCTGCCATGTAGAGATCCAGAGCAATAAAGGCAGGGGCGATTTGGCCGAGCGTATGTTTCGCTATTTTTATAGAATATGGGATCGTTACAAAGTTCCAATTACTGCTATTGCAATTTTGGCAGATGAAAGCAAAGGTTATCGACCAGTGGTATATAGCCAGGAGTTTATGGGAACTTCATTGCGCTACGATTTTAACAGTTACAAGATCCTGGATCAGGAAGAATCGGAATTACGATCAAATAGAAACCCATTTTCTGTGATTGTCCTTACCGCACTTTTGGCTATAGTAAACAAGAAAGTGACCGATGAGGGACTGAAAGAAATAAAACATGATCTCTATGATGAGATGATGAAAAGAGAAATGGATAAGGGTACACGTCAAGGGCTCTATGATTTTCTAACTTATTACGTAAGTTTTGATAATGAGGAAGTTTTGAGTATATTTGAGGAAGAAATTAAAACAAAAATAGGAAGGAGCGATACTATGGGCACTCAAGAATATTTATTAGATAAAGCTGAAAAAAAGGGAATTCAGAAAGGCATTGAAAAAGGTAAGCGCGAGGAAGCTGTTGCCATTGCATTGGAGTTTAAGAAAATGGGTTTACCTATTGCTGATATTGCTAAAGGAACCGGACTTTCTATCGAAGAAATCGAAAAACTGTAATCAAGTACTTTTAAAGTTTATAGATATTTATTTTGAGCCATTTCCGGAAGGGAGCGGCTTTTTGATTTTAAGGATGACCCAATATAATTTTTTAACCCCGTTTAGTTTAATATTGATTTCAAATTTAGCTTTCCAAATCGTCATAATTTAAACATCAGCTTGATTCTTTATGACTTTGTAAATTAAATCAGGATCTAGATCACATAGATCTGCCATCTTAAATATATGGGCAAAAGTAAATTTTTGAGGATTTCCTAGTTTATCAAGGTAGGAATTATATTGAAGACCTAAAGCCTTGGCCATCTTCGTAGGTCCTTGTTTTTCTAATAATTTCATGGATTTGATGATGCCCGATTCAAACAAGGATTTTATCGCAAGAAAATCAGGATCAGTGTTGTTAGATTTAGTTGAAGCATTCATTTTAAAAGTGTTTATTTATTAAATGTTACTTTTTATTCATTAAATGAATCTTTTTATTTATTATTCGTAAATAATAATTTTGCTTTTTTAAATTTTGATATTTATCTTTGATCTAGTATTCAAGATTAAAAGGTATTAAACTAAAGAGTCTCGACAGCAAATTCCGACAATTTGATTTAGAACGAGACGATAGGATAATGCCTATGATAGCTTTATTGTACATTTGTACAGCTATAGCGTCATGGGCCCTATCGTAACCGTTTCTAAAAGGCGTCGGAACCTTGCTGTGCGGTGATAGGGCCTGCTATAGCCCTTTCCTCCCGAAGAAGACTCACAATTATAAACGTGAGTATGAACCTTAAAAAACAGACAACAAAAAATCTGATTACGGCTCCCGAGTAGCTCGGATAGCTTCGTCAAATAGAATTTGACCCTACACTGCTATGGATTGCATCACGCCAATATATAACCATTGTGAATAACCATTCAAATGCGATCTAGCTCCCCAATTAAATTATTGTTTACCTGACCTAAGCATGCTCAGGGTTCCTACAAAAACCTGATTTCGGTCGGGCTGGGAAATCTATGTGCTTAGTTTACAGCTAAAAACTAAACAAATGAAAGCCATTTATGCAAAACTCTTGCAGCTAGACAAGCCATTTTACGAAGTCCATGAGGAAGGCTACGATCCGCTAAAAGCGATTGTAAACTTTTGGGATCACTATCCGCTCGTAACGATTCGAGAGTACCTCTACGCATTTGATTTGAAATGTAAAACACTTGGGACAGCTACCGAAAGCAAATTAGAAGCTGTACAGCAAACGCTCTTCTTAGCCGATATCCTGCGTGCTCTGATGGCGTATTTCCTGACGCATAGCCGTCAGATAGATACAACCCAAGTAAAACTGTCGACACTGGACCTGAATATGGAGGAAATCAGACTGACCAAAAAAATCAACGATTTTTTTCAATCCATTAACCAACCAAAACCTTAAGATGATGAAAACAATACTATATAATTTACACAAGGTCTTTAAGAGCAAACGAGCACGAGCGATACTGCTGTGTTTGGTTTCTATGTTTAGTTTATCTGCTCAGACGCCCCGCAAGGACAGCGGGGCGGATGGGCTTTCTCTTGTCACTCCAATTGGGGTAGACTATTATGTCCCCGAAGATTTTTGGAATCAGCAGTTGAATGTTTATAGCAACGGTAAGACCGCCGTAGTATCCATGGCACAATTCAGGGGAAAGCCATTGATACTTGACTTTTGGAGTACCTCTTGCGCCTCCTGCATCACCAAATTCCCAAAACTCCATGTTTTGCAACTGAAGTTTCAGCGAGATTTTAATGTGTTACTGGTCAACAGCGAAGAGAATGATCAGATTCATCGTATGCGAAATGATTTTCTCCGGGATAATATACTTCCGACAGTGTATGGTGATCAGTATTTGAATGCCTTGTTTCCACACAGAGGCGTGCCCTACTATGTCTGGATTACACCAATCGGTCGGATATCAGCGATCACAAGCGCGGAGTTTGTAGACGAACAAAAAGTTAAGGCCTTTATCGATTATAGTCTGAAATATGAGATGCCTAATTAGTCTGCTGGTTATACTTTGCTATAGCCTAACAGTATCTGCCCAGGGTAGATATAGTGGTAAGGTGATGGACCAACATGGTAAACCCATCGCCAATGTTAATATTCGATTAGAGAAAACAAGGTTGAGTTTTAAGACTGATCAAAATGGAGCCTTTGTCATAGTCGATGTGCCTAAACCCTTGGAAGTTGCTGTGTCGATTCTGGGCTTTGAATCGAAGCGCTTAACTTGGAATGATTATGCCGATAAGCTCGAAGTAGTCCTAAACCAAAAAGAACAGGTATTGGATGTTGTGGAAGTTAACACAGGGTATCAGTCATTCGCGAAGGAGCGGTCTACAGCAAGTTTTTCACAGATCGACAGTACAAAATTGACCACACGGATATCCAACAATATTCTGCAGAAACTGGAATATTTGGCTCCTGGGCTGCAGTTTGACAATCGCACTGGTAAATCGGTCATTAATATTCGTGGTATTAATACGTTATCCGATAACCTGATGCAGCCACTGATTATTGTTGATAATTTTCCTTATTCGGGAGATATTGCCAATATCAATCCCAATGATGTGGAGTCTGTAACCTTATTAAAAGATGCCTCCGCTGCGTCTATCTGGGGTGCGCGTGCGGGAAATGGCGTAATTGTGATTAATCTGAAAAAGAATAGCAAAGGGTATAATAAAATGGAGTTTACCCATAATCTGACTTTCGGCGAAAAACAGGATCTCTTTTACCTGCGGAATATTTCTTCAACGGATTTTATCGATGTCGAGCGTATGTTATTTGACAAAGGCTTTTACAAGGCATCATTGAATAGTGTCAATAGCAGACTTCTTGTATTCTCGCCGGTGGTGCAGCTGCTCTATCAACAATCTAAGGGGTTGATTTCCATGGAAGAGGCAGATCAGCAGATCAACTCGTTCAGAAACCACGATTACAGGAAGGAGGTAATGGACAACCTATACCGCAATCCGATGCGGCAGCAGTACCATCTATCTAATGATTTGGCAAGGGATAAATTTACGAATCGTATTGCCCTTGGGTATGATCGCAACAGCGAACAGCAGCAGGCGAGCAATAGCCAGCATCTGACATTGCAGACTTCGAATCGATACGATTTTTCGGATCAGCTGCAGTTACAGGTAGGCATGGCTTGGTCCAACCAAAAGTCGACGTCAAGTCCTACTTTTCCTTCTTTTCCGATCAATCCATTAGGAGGTAAGGCTGCGCTGTATCCTTATGCACAATTGAAAAGTGATGATGGAAGTTCGCTGGCTATCCCGTACAACTATAACCTCTCTTTTGTGCAGGATATCCCTGAGCCGCAGTTGCTCGACTGGACGTATAAGCCTCTGGAAGACTATAAGGAAAGTCAGACAAACAGCAATACAAAGGATATTGTACTGAATGCAACCTTGACCTACAAACCGTTTCCGTTTTTGACGCTGAGTGGTCTGTACAATTATGAGAACCAGTCTGTCGATACAGAAAAGCGCAATGGTGTGAACTCCTTCTACACGCGTGATCTAATTAATCGGTTCAGTCAGGTTAAAAATGGCGCCATTACACGGATTGTACCACTGGGGGATATTATGCAGAATAATACCAGCCGGATGCTGTCACATAAGGCACGTTTTCAGGCGAGCTCGGACTTCAGCTTACAGGAGGACTGGAAGTTTAACCTATTTGGCGGTGCAGAAATTAGTCACGCAAGTACGGATACCAGATTGAATACTGCCTATGGTTACGATAAAAATACAATGACCAGTATAAACGTTGATCCCATTAACACTTATCCCATCTATAGTAACCTTTCAGGCAATTTGCGCATTCCATTTTATAATGGATTTGGACAGACCAGTAATCGCTTTGTATCCTTATTTGGAAATGCTGCGGTGACCTATAAAAATCGGTATATAGCCAATTTTTCTGCTCGCCGTGATGCATCGAACTTATTTGGTGTAAAAACCAATGATAAATGGAACCCGCTCTGGTCTGCAGGTCTAGCCTGGGTCATCACAAATGAGAAGTTTATGGATAAGTTGAACTGGATAGATCTATTGAAATTTAGAACCACAGTCGGGCATTCGGGTAACTTAGGCGGGGTATCAACTACACTGCCGATTATCTATTATGACAATCCGAGAAATGACCTGGAAACGGAGCGAAAGGCCAGTGTGGGAGAACTTCCAAATCCCAACCTGAAATGGGAGGATGTGCGGATGAATAACTTTGCCCTAGATTTTGCTTTTCTGAATAATAGGCTGTCGGGAAGTTTTGACTATTACCTTAAAAAGTCTACCGATCTATTGGCGACAGAAACAATTGATCCGACATTGGGGCTCTATAATATGCGTCGTAATGTGGGAGAATTAAAGGGGAGGGGCTTCGATCTCAATATCGGCTATCGACAGGCATTAAATAAATCGCTGAAGGTAGGGCTAGAGGCCTTGTTTGCCTACAACACGGATAAAGTGACAAAATATAAGGGTACAGTATCCAACGCCTTGTTCTATGCTTCTGCTGGCGGAAGAGCCTTAATGCCCTATGAGGGAAGAGGTCTCTATCCTGTCTTTTCGTATCCTTTTAAAGGGCTTGATCCCAATACGGGAGATCCGCTGGGCTGGTATCGTGGTGAAGTCAGCAAGAATTATTCGGGCATGCTGTATGATTCCGTCCAGAACCTGAACTATCATGGAAGAGGGCTGCCGACGTATCAGGGAAGCTTGAGGCCAAGTGTTCAATGGAAGGGATTCCAAGCTTCACTCAATCTGGTGTATAAATTTGGTTACTTCTTCCAAAAGGAGACGATCAATTACGCTACGCTCTTCAAATCATGGAAAGGAAATGCAGACTTTGCGGATAGATGGCAGCAGCCTGGCGACGAGGCCAGGACTTCGGTGCCTTCAATGATTTATCCAGCTAACGTCAGTAGGGATGATTTTTATGCCAATTCGTCGATGAATGTGCTAAAAGGTGACCATATACGGATCTCGGATATTCGCCTGGGTTATTCGTTTGCTGCCAAGACAGCAAATAAACCGATAGCAATAGCTGTGAATGGCTATGTAAACAATGTGGGGATTATCTGGAGGAAGAACAAATATGGGCTTGATCCGGATAGTTATGGTATTCCCGCTATACGTACTTATGGTTTAAATATCAACGTAAAATATTAAATAATGAAAAACTGTATTTTATTAATTATAGGCTGCGCGTTCACGTTAGTGTCCTGTAAGAAGTATCTTGATCTAAAACCGGATGCTTCAATTGCAGTCCCCGAAACGATGGAGGATATCAGGGGCTTGCTAAATGATGTCAGTAATCTGAATGTGTTCGCCTCTTCGTTATTGGAAAATGGCACCGACGACTATTACCTTGAGGATAATACCCTTAGAAATATGAGTGAAACCGATCAGGGAATGTACCTATGGAAGAAGAACTATCCTGCAATTGATCTATCAGGAGATTGGTACAACGGCTATCGGGCTGTGATGACGGTAAATGTAGCCTTAGAGGCGCTCGATCGTATAAAAACGGGTGATGAACCAGAGAAAAAGACAATGCGAGGTGAAGCGCTATTTACCAGAGCACTCGTTCATTACTGTGAAGCACAGGTGTATACGGAAATTGGTCAGGTGGGGGCAGATGCAAAACCGGGAATACCAATTCGTCTCACCTCAGATTACAGCGTCGTCTCACAACGTGGTACTGTTGCTGAAAATGTTTCCGCCATATTAAAGGATCTCAACGAAGCGCTAGATCTTCTCCCTGAAACCGCTGTATCAAAAGTAAAACCGACGAAGGCTGCAGCCTATGCACTTTTGTCCCGTATTTATCTGTCGTTCAATCAATATGAGCTGGCTGAAAAATACGCTGATGCATCCCTAAAACTTTATCGTAAAGTAACGGATCTGAGTACCCTTGATCTAGAAAGCATGAGTCCCTTTCCGATCAACCATAATGAGATTATCTATGCGGTTTATGGTGTAACAGGAAATCTGCTTTTACAGAACAGTGCCAATGTAAATCGCGAACTGTATGAACAATATGCCGATAATGATCTTCGTAAAAGTGCTTATTTCTATGACAAAGGAAATGGGCACATTGGCTTGAAAGGGAACTATCCGGGTACATTTTCAACTTTATTCTTTGGATTGACAACGGACGAAGTGCTGTTGATCTCAGCAGAATGTGCCGCACGAAAAGGGGATCTGAATAAAGCAGCGGAGCAACTAAATAACTTGTTAACCTATAAATGGAGGTTAGGAACCTATAGTCCAATTACATTTTCTGATAAGGAGGCGGCTATTGGCCAAATCTTAAACGAACGGCGTAAGGAATTGATTTTTCGTGGGCTGAGGTGGAGCGATATAAAACGTTTAAATCGTGAGCAAGGACGGGAAATTGTTTTGCAAAGAAGGGACGACGCTGGAAATGTCATCGCAGAAATACCACCCAATGATAGCCGTTATTACTACCTAATACCTGATGAAGTGGTCAGGCAGACTGGTATGCAGCAAAATATACGTTAGTCAACAAGGGGAACTCCATTGGAGTATCCCCTTGTTAATCGTAGTAGGAAGCAGCCTAAAATGAACGTAGGCTTTTTACGGTACTGTTAATAGTAGGTGTAGGATTCGATACGGAGTTCTGAATATCTGCTCCTACTGTTGACGATCCCACGGCTGCACTCATATCTGGGTGCCCGGGATTTGAGAGGTCTTCTGGCGCTGAAATACGACAGATTGTCTGTGGGGTACCCCCACAAGAAGTCGATCCGGCCGGAGAATAATTGTCGGCATCAAGAGCCTGTGATAGGTTGTTGGACGTACCTTCGTACTTCCATTCAACAAAATCCGCTTTCCGATCTACTTTCACTTCTTCCTTGTCAGTGAAACTTTGGGCTCCATAAGCGAGCCCCAATCCTAATACGCTTAATGCGCCGGCACGTAGCCAGCTGTTTCTTTTTGTAAGCATAAGCTTAAAGTTTAGTTTATAAAATGTTTATCATAGCCAGCATCTTTCGCTGGCTCCTGATACAAAGTTGCACGCAAAACAAGTCCGATATAGGCCTGTACCATAGGAGCTATTTTTGAGCATATTTGCCCGTGAGCAGAAAATACTGCGCCTGCTGCACCGTGTGACGGGAAATGCCGAGCAGATCTGCCTGCTCAATTTGAGTGGTCGCAGCTTTGATTTCGGGCAACAACCTGGCAAAGTTGAGGTAGCGGTCAAAAGGTGAGTAGCCCAAGGTGGCCTGCCTAAGCAGAACCAGTTGCCTTTTCTTTTTATTGCCCAATACGTCAATCAATGTATCGATGGATTTTTCCTGTTCCTGAAACTGTCGTAGCACATGGTGTGGAATCGCAATAATAATTCCCGAACGAAGTGCCACAATATGCCCGCTGTTTAGATGATGTGTATATAGGTGATTGGTCGTCATTAAAGCCATGTTCGGAATAGCCAGGCTCATAATCCTGCGCTTGCCGGTTTCGGCGTTTTCTTCAATCCGAGCCAGGAGGCCTTTAGCGACAAAATAGGTCATTTCCGAATGATGGTCAGCTCGACTGAGCTGCTCGCCTCGTTTGACAATCTTAATCTTGAGGTTGTCCTTTGCCCACTGATAGTGGAAGCTGTCTATTGCATGATATTTTCCCCAAAAATCAAACAATAGTTTTAGTCCAGCCTTGGGGCTGCGCGAATCTGCTGTCATCTGTAATTTTTGTTTATTTGGTTTACTTTCAGTGATATATGGTTATTTAGTAAAGCTACGATGATTGAAAATCAATGACGAAACTACCCCTATAAAGCCTTTTGCCTCTAGAAAAACCTCATTTGCCACCTAAATCACTTGCAAAATGGAAAGTTTAGGAATCAAGTGGCAGATGAAGGCGATGTCCTTTAGCTCTCCAATTATTAGTTGAATTTTTACTCCCGATCGATCCACAGTCTTCAGTGCCTGAAGCCGTCAAGCTGTTGCGAGAACAGCCTATGGTTTTATTTTTTACGAGAAACAACGTGGAAATAACAACACTATTGGCCCAATTTGGTCTTTACAATCCGCAACCTCTGACCATCACTGAACTGATGTTAGGTGTTGATGAAGAGGAAGATGGAGGGAAATGCAATATCGTTTTCCCTTAAGAACATGATGATAACTGAATATGCTGTGCCTTATCCTTGGGCATAGCATATTCCCAATATTAACCCTAAAATATTTTTATATGCAATTTATTTGGAAAGCCGCCATGCAGGGGTACACCGAAAAGGATTGGCGGGACTTCGTTTTTTTCTCAGCCAATGTGCAGCATCTTTTGGGTATCCATCAGCTCGATATCCAGCAAAATCTACACCGTGCGACGATCAATTTTTCAAGGCGGCAGGCAGAAACGGACGCCATTAAATTTCAGTTCAATGACGAAACCTATTGGCTTTCTCCGGAACGCGCTCAATTTATCCTGAGTTTTCATTTTGGCTACTATCGGGCTGTTCCTGCCTTTCTGGTTCAGCGCGGCTATAAACTTTGTATTCCTGTGGCTAAAGAGGTTATGTCGCAGCAGTCACAGCATTACGCAGCTCTGCTCGGTGACCGCTGGCAAAAACAAGTTGTATTTCTGGAAGCCGAGGATCCTTATCTTTTCTTTAAGTTACGGCAGCAGATGGATCTTGGCTATCACATATTCTGCTACCTTGATGGTGGAGTAAGCGCAGCCAAAGAAGCGCAGCGGAGCAAATTGAAGAAGATACCATTTTTAAATGGACAGATTTCGGTACAGTATGGTCTTCTGGATATGGTGCACCTGCTTGGAAAAAAACTGACAGTACTGATTGCCGAAATGCCCTTGGAAAATGAAAATATTACTATTCGTACATTGGACCATTGTGATGTGAACTGGTATCCGAATCGAAATCATTTTACGGAATACTACAGCAGAATCATCTATGAGGATTTTGAAGAGGTCCTGTTGGAATATCCGGAGGCCTGGGAGCCGTGGCTTTACCTACACAAGACCATGTCGCCAAGCTCGGATGAAGCAACCTGGTCGGTAACTAATCGTATAATTTCATTTAGCATGAAAGAGAAACAATTGCTGTTTGATAAGTTTACTTACCTGAGTTATCCCCTTCCTGTAACGATTTGATAAGAAATCGATCAGAATACTTGTTTAAACATGATGTTGTAATTATCTTTAGATTATCAATTATAAACCAATAATATGAATAGGTTCTTTAAAAGAAAGTGGTTGTTGCACTGCTGTTTCTGGATTTTATATAGCATTTATTTTTTTGTCGTAAACGCACTTGGCAATTCCAGACTGAATCTGGGAGCTTCCTTCATCACCGTATTTTATTGTGCGATCATCTTCTATACGGTGTATCTGATCTTTAAGTATGTTTACGATCGGGGGCATATACTGGGAACTATAGTGTTGATGATAGGCTTTTATTTACTCTCCGCACTAATGGTGTACCATGAATTGTATGGCAAGTTTGGACTAGAGATTATAAATAATAAGTACGTTATCGTTCATCATGCCTTTAGTTGGGCAAAGTATTCTCAGACCTTTCTCGTCATGCATAGTAATTATACGGTCATGGCAGTGGGCTATTATTACTATAAGAGTAAGCTTCGTGAATCGAATGATAAACTTGTGGCAGTGAAAGCACGTCTGGATGCAGAATCTAGCATGAAATCTTTTCAGTATACAACCTTATCTGCACAGGTGCATCCGCATATGATGGCGAATATCTTTAGCCATTTAAAGAATAAGGTGGACCCATTTGATGTTGAATTGGGCTTGCAGCTTACGGAAATTTATCGCTTAATGAAATTCTATATGGAGGCCCATCACGTGGAGGGGGCAACCCATATTTTATTAGCGGATGAAGTGACAGCACTGGAGCAGTACCTGTCTATACAGGAGAAAGTCGAACCAAATCCTTTTTACATAAATCTTTCCTGCTCGGGTAACCTGATGCGATTTAGTACTGCACCTACACTATTGCAGACGCTCGCTGGTAACTTATTTAAGCATGCGGACTTGTGGGATAAAGATCACCCCGCCAAAATCGACATTCTTGTCGACCATGCTGGTTATCGGATCACGGTTGAAAATAGAAAGCGAAGCGGACCTCAAATCCTACCAAGTCACGATGTAGGACTTCGGAATGTACGAACTCGCATGGAATACCTCTTTGGAACGGACTTTTCGATGGAAGAAAAGCAGGACGCTGATCATTATGAACTTACGCTATGTGTGCAGCACTACAGATAATTAAAGGAACAAAAAAATGATGGAAATATGAATAGAATATGGATTGGAATCATCATCGATGACCAAAAGCCGCATATCGACCATCTGCTTGAGATGGTCGAAGAGATCGGCTATGTGCAGATTGCCAAAACTTTTAATGATCCGCAAGACGCCCGGATTTTTCTGCGTGCCAACAAAGTGGATTTTATGATCCTCGATGTGGAGCTTGGAAGAATGAACGCTTTTGATTTTTTAAGAACCTTACCCAGCTCAAATCTAAAAACGATACTTTATACCGCACACCGCCAATACGAGGATCCGGGATATGATTTCGGTGTCGTTGATGTACTGCTCAAAGAGGTGTCTATGAGTCGTTTCTATGCGGCACTGCGCCGGGTGGATGACGCGCTAGCTAAATTGATTCCACTATCTGATCACGATTCACTGGAAAATTATACCTATTATTTTATGATCAAAGGGCCGGTGCGTTATCAGCGGACGGAGGTTCGTATGAAAGAACTTGTTTATGTGGAAAGTGCCAATGGCCAGGTTAAATTTCACATGATCGGGGGTAAAATACTCAGCTGCAGCAGTACCATGCGGGAAGTGTTGGGGCGATTGCCGGTCAGATGGTTTAAGCAATGCCATCAGAGCATTGTAATTAATATCAATTTTTTTTACAGCTATGGGGTTGGTGGCGTATTGATGACCGAAGGGACGAAAAAAACGCTTCCTGTGGGTGATAAAAAACTGTATGCAGACTTCTTTAGCTTTATTAATTCCAATACGCTTGGAGGATAATTCCATTTGCCATTATATACAATTAAAAATATGAGAAAAGATTCATTCAACAATATCGGCCGTAAGACAGATGCTCATCTCTTGCAGGCCTTGCATATACTTTTTACAGAAATACAAAAACTGAAAACAGCAGTGCTGCATAGCATTCAGGTTGATGATACCAATATTGAACTTCGTGATACAGCATATGTCAAAGACACCGTAGGGGTATCGGACCGCACGTTGTTGCGGTATCAAAACTTAGGCCTCATTCGGGTACATCAGCGCGATAAAGGGGGGAAGAAGTATTTTAAACTTGACGATGTTTTACGGCTCAAACGTTACCTGAATGGTTGATATTTAAACTGCGGCGAAGTTCTTGGCCATCGGCCGGGCTTCGCTGCTGCTTTTGTTTCCTTATGCCATAGGCTTTGTTCGTCCCTGTCATGCCCTTCGCTCGCCAGTATGCCTAGTTGACTCCTAGTTGAGACCTAGTGTTTACCTATCAAACTAGGTCTCAACTAGGGGATTCATCGGTATTTGATAAGTCAATCCCCACCGGAGGCCATAAGCAATCCGGTAGCAGATCATTGTAGGGGTTTCTACTTGTCTATTGGCGGCCGTCGGACAATTGATAGATTCCTGTCGGACAAGCGTCGGACAATCTGTTTTAGGTGTATTTTTCTGTTAATGAATGTTTTATGTTTGTTCTGTCAAGCGAAAATACCGGTATGAAAATCTTGGCGATTTATTTTTTAATCCTTAAAATTTTTAAAAATGGGAACAATTGTAAATGGAGCAAATGGAGGCTTCAGTGGTAAGGCCGGCTCAGTGATCGGTGCCAGCTGGAAGAGCATCAACTACATCAGAGGACTTGCTAAAAAGAGCAATAAGCCGTATACGGAAGCACAACTGATCGTACAGACGCGATTTAAGACGTTAATGCGTTTTCTGCTGCCGATAAATAATTTTCTAAAAATCGGTTTTGGCCAGAAAAAGGCAGATCGTCTTACACCGCTCAACTATGCTTTTCAGCTAAATCAGGATCTGGCCATTCAGGGTGTCTATCCTGATCTGAGTTTGGACTATAGCAAGATCAGAATTGCGGACGGGATCTATGGTGGTGGCGGAACAGTAGAAGCTGGTTTTGATGCGGATGAGATCACAGTGGCCTGGTCGACGGGCAATAACGATGTCTACGAAACAAAAGGAGACGATCTCTTTTATGTGATCTGTTACCATCCTGCAAAGGATGAATTCATGACTACGCCAACTGTGCCGAAAAGGCAAGATGGGGTGATCACATTTGGAGTGCCTGAGCATCTGTTGGGTGATGCCGTACATATCTGGTATTTCATGTCAGACCGGACAAAGACCAAAATCAGCAGAAGCAGTTATCTCGGTGAAATAATGCTCGCCTAAGCTGCAGAAAATGTACCAAGGGCATGCCTGCCCTTGGTACATTTTGATATCAAATAAGGAAACCATTCAATTAATACAATTTCAGATGAAAAAAAGAAAAAGAAATAAGACAATAGGTATGCTGCTGACGCAGCAAAAGTTTTATCTAGCTAGCCAATATCTTTTGCCATTGGCATCGGTTCTTAAGGAGGGATTTGCGCAGTATGTGAGCCGGGAAAAAGCAAAGCATGTGTCCGCACGCAATCTGGCAATGGCGCATGCGGTCAAATATGCTGTCAAAGGTGAATACCCGGAGCTATACATTGATCCTGCTCTGATTCTGCTCTCTGATGGTTCCGTAAGGGGGATAAACATAGAGAATATGACGCTGAATAATAATGCTTTGTGGCTGGACTTTGATGGTGGTAAGATCACGGCCATGAATCACGATGACGAGCTGTTGTTGGTGGTTTATGATCCGATAGCCGGAGTTGCTATCCGTAACGAGACCCTGGTTACGCGCTCGAGTTCAGGCCTAAGACTCGAACTGCCTGATTATATGAAAAATGTCCGGCTTGATGTCTTTATCTTGGTACGCGATCGGAGTCGAAACCGCTATTCGCGGAGTCAATATGCGGGCAACATATAACTATTTTATATCATTAAATTATATCACTATGAATAGTGTAGAAATGAAAGGACCATGGTATGGTCTAACACAAAAACTGCCGATCGAGCCCAAATACATGCTCGGTATGGCAAGTATATTATTGGTCATTATTTTCCTATTTGTTGGAAGTATTTTGCAATTTTTCGACCCAGCATCAGCTGCGCTTGATATGGGGGTGCTATCCCTGTTGTATTTTGGGCTGATGGCCGGACTGGTTTTTATCTGTTGCTGCACTTGGTTGCTGGAGTACCTATGGAGACCTTTTAAATATTATAGACAGGATATTTATTATCATTTTAATCAATTAAGCTCATGGCAACAATCCATTCTTTATTTCTCTGTTTTCTTTCTATTGCTCTTTGCATTTCTCCTGCTACTGGAAATGCTGTTTTAGAGGGAACGTATAGCAACGCTAGTGTACGAAATACCGATCTGCTAAGACGGCAAATCTATGAAATTGCAGCGAATGAAATTGGGGTAAGGGAGCGCGGAGGCGATAATAAGGGTGCAGAGATTTCGAAGTACCTTGCCTATGTAGGCCTAGGTGATGGCTATGAATGGTGTGCAGCATTTGCTAGCTGGTGTTATGGGCAGGCTGGTCGTTCAAAGCCGCGCAGTGCCTGGAGTCCTGCGCTCTTTCCGAAAGCGCGTCGCTATATCAAAGCGCAGTTATTGGAAGGAAATGTACGACAAGCCGATTTGTTCGCGATCTATAGCAGCCAATTGAAACGGATCCATCATGTAGGGCTAGTCAAAGCAGTTCATGGCCAAATGTTGATCTCGGTAGAAGGAAATAGCCACGACCGGGTAGAATCACGGCGGCGGCCCCTTACAACCATTTATGCTATTGCAAATTGGATCGATTGAGGAGAGCACGGTCATGAATAAATACACAATTTCAGACTCTGAGAGTCTAGTGTTTTGCCTCTTGGTGATAAGCGTTGCTGTGGTCACCGGCTGTAGCGTCTTCCGGGGAAAAAAACAGTTGGAAGAGAAATCCAGTAGGACTTATAATCAACATGAGCAGCAGAATTTGCAATTTCATCAGCAGCAGCAGGATAGTTTGTCTTCCTATTGGTATTTTAGTACGGATAGTCCAATGTGGTTTCACCCGGATTGTGGGTTATGGGCCAAGGGCGGGAAAATTTTCGCTCACCAGTCGAACATAAAGCGATGGGAAGAGAATTTGCGGCTTCAGCAGACCAATAGAAAGGAGGCAAGTACTTCGGATTCGCGTGTGAAGCGGGAAAATAAAGTCGTATCAACTGAGATCTTTGCGATAGGGGGCGTTTTACTAGCTGTGCTAGGATGTTGGATCTGGTGGCGGTGGAGAAAGTAGTTCAAAGAAGCCCTGCTTCTTTTTGGGAGCAGGGCTTGTTATGTAGCAGATGTAGTTCTGTTATATTAATTTGCTGTCAAAGCAACTGCATTGAGCTGTCTGGAGGTTCCGTCTGGACCTACGGCAACGATATTGTCGAAGATGACGCGTGTGCCCGGTACAATGCCATTGAGGGCTGAAGACATGCTTGAGCTTAACTGGCCACCCGAAGTCGACAATACGATTGCATCCGCACGTGGCTTCGCAATGATCATCGTAAATTTGGTAACCCTAAAAGTTGCATCAAAGTCAAAGTTATCCAGTTTCGCAAACAATGCATTTTGTGCCTTAAGTGCTACAGTAGCCATTGATCCACCTGTTTTGCCAGCAAACTTGGCAATAGGATCTGGAATGCGTTTCACACGGAATTCTGTCGAACTCAAGGTCTGCGTTTTTCCCGGTGCTACCTCAGCGGATACTGAAATATGTGCTGTTCCCGGAGAACTCACTTTCACATTATACTTACCGCCTCCCGCACTGGAAATACTACCGCCACTCATGCTGACACGGATTTTATCGGTAGATGTACCCGGAGCTGATACCGATATCGGGTTGTTAACACCAATATAAAGCACGTTCATCTTGTCTGGTGAAACGACTGCTGAAGGACGCGCTACTTGATAGGTCTGTACAGGGGTACGATATTCTTTATAGGATCCATCGGTCTGTTTCACCTTGATCACACCACTCCAGGTATAGATACCTTCACGGCTTGTGTTGACTGAATAAACACCTTTTCCATCCACCACCTGAAGCGATGATCCATTCACCGAAATGGCCGGTTCAGATTTGGAATCGGACGCTGTCAGAAATACCTCTGCTTTGTAAGGCTGTCCTTGGACTAAATAGGAGGTCGGTGCAACAGCAACCGCTGCAAATTTGTCCAGGTTCACCACGGCTTGATCCATTTTACCTAAAATAAGCTTAACCACATCAGATTCTGCGTTTTGTGCGTCGGTCTGTATTTTGGTCAAAATAGTCATTGCTGCTGTCAAAGGTGTACCACTGCCAAAATTGATTTCTTCCCAGGATTTTTTGCCATTGACAGCTTTCTCTGGATCTTTTGCTTCCAGTGAGAATGATACCATCTTTTGTTCTTCCGGCGTGAGTAGAGCCAATAATTTCGTACGTGTCGAATTTATTTTGTCTTTTAAGAGCGTTCCCTTTTTCTCATTGATCATCAGATTTGGGGAAATGTCCTCGTTTTCACGTTGTGCAAGATCGCCTTTTTCTTCATCGTATCCACCGCCTTGTTTGACGAACTCCTCTTTTAAGGAAGCGATATATTGATTGAGCTCGCCAATGATAGCCTGCGCTTTTTTGGCCTTGTCATAAATCGGCTTTGCACGTGCGGGTTCTTCTTTTAATTTGGTGTTTTCGAATGCGGTAAACAGCTGTTGAACGGCTGTGCTGACATTCGATTTGGATGTTTCGAGACTGTTATTGATATTTTTGAATGCATCCAAGATGGAATCCGGTACGTTGAGCGCCAATAAGGCGAGCAAGACCAGATAGAGGATGCCAATCATCCTTTGCCTTGGAGTTTCTCTTCCTAATGCCATTGTTTTTGATTTAAGTAATACAAGAATTAATTACACACGCGGTTGATTCATCGCGCTCAACATATTGCCATAAATGGCATTCAAGGCATTGAGGTTTTTCGCTAGCTTGCCCACTTCATCTTTGAATGCTTTGGAATCATCCAGCGATTCGTTGAAGTTTTGCATGGTAAAACTTAGGTTCTCATAAAACTTGTTCATCGATTGTAAATGTGATGCTGAATCGCGCAATTCCCGTTCATACATCGCATTTAACTGACTTAGATTGGTTGTCAAACTTTTTACCTGTTCGTGGTAGTTTGACGTATCGCCCGAAGTGTTTGACATCGCGACCAGGTTTTCCGATGCTTTTTCAAAAGCGAGACTCAGGTTGTCAAATTTTGAAGTTGCTGTTCGCAGCTTATTGGTAAACTCCTCTGTTGCTAATGAAACATCGGATAACTTGTTTATGGCAGATACTTTCTCACTGAAATCGCGTAGGCCACGACCTAGATTTTCAATGCTTGCCGGTTCAATGTTGGCATCGGCGAACATTTTATCTAACGCGGCAGTTGCCGATGGGCCTGCCGGTTGGGCAACCACAGTTTTTCCTCTTTGTGGAAGCTCGCCATTAAAATTGTCGTCCAATTCGGGATAGACACGTGTCCAGTCCGGTTCTGGTGCGGGTGGGTTGAAACCCATTAAAAAGAAAAGGAAGGCTTCTACACCTAAACCGATTCCGATCATATAGTTGGCTGTGGTGCCGCCAATATGGAGAATCTTAAATAGTACCCCGATGATTACGATACTCGCTCCCCAGGATATGGCCACATTCAGCCATCTAGAATTGTCTTTTTTCTTGCTCATTTTTTTTATCAGTGTTTGGTTTAATTTTCTTGGAAAGTTTGAAATTCCTACGCTTTAAACTTTATTATAAACGGTAAATACCTTTTTTATAGTATGTTTAAGTGAAGCATGCTATATAAAGCCAGTTATCTGTTTGTAATTGGCTCTTTAGGCTCAAAAAACATACCAAAAGGCTATCATCAGGAGTAGGATATGTAGATACTGAGAATTTAAGTTAAGAGCATGAAGTTGTTGGATATATTTCTGCTAATCTGCTATAGCTTGATTGAATTTCGCTGTGGAGAATTTCAAAGAGGTCATTTATTGAGGATTAAATATAAAAATAAAAAAAGGTTTTCACTCGGGGAGAATGAAAACCTTCAAATAACCAATTATAAACCTATCAAGGTGATGTAAATATATGATTTTTTTGTTTTGTTTTCAATTTTAATCTGTTTTTTTACCTGATTTTTTAATTAAAAACTGTTTTTGTTGGTATTTTAATTCATTTTTTTGTCTTTTTTTTGTTTATTTTATTTGATTTTATGTTTTTTTATTATAATTAAGCATTTTATTTGGTCTTTTTCTGTGATTTATTTATTTGTGTTGTATGTGTGTGGTTTTTGTTGCGCTTAATGTGTTGTTTTTTTTGTCTTAAATATTTTTTTTTGTTTGTAAATGCTTATCTGTGATTAGTATCATGCGCAAAAATATTCTTAGCTATCCTCTTAACTGATTTTTCTCAAAATAAAACAAACGTTAGGCCTTCTTAGCAGTTATACTTTAATAAGCTATAGATCGTAAACACAAAGAAAGAACAATATGATGAACGAAACATTAATTCAACTTTCACAGAAGTTGCCCGCCTGGCTCTGGAATATTGCATTAATCCTCTTTTCATTTTTAATAGGTTTTCTGATCAAACTGATTTTTATACCGCTTTTGCGCAGACAAGCGATTCAGCAGGAATCTTATAGTTTATTTCGTTCCTTTGTAAGACGTTTTAACAGTGTGTTGAGTGTATTTATCCCCTTAATTGTTTTCAATAGTTTACTGCCCTTTACCCAATTTAACGAAAGGACGCTCCGTGTGGTGAGCAAAACCAATGAACTTTTATTGGTTAGTTTCTTTGCCATCGTCCTGATACAGGGGATCAAGGTTTTTGAAGATTATCTCTATCATCGTTTTGATATTAACAAGGAGAATAACCTGCGCGAACGAAAGATTAGGACGCAAATCGTCTTTATCCGAAAAGTGGTGGTTACCCTTATCATCGTAATCTCTTTGGCGATTATTCTATTAAGCTTTGATAGTATGCAAAAGATCGGAGCCGGCTTGCTCACAGGTGTGGGGGTTGGTGGTATTATCATCGGTTTTGCTGCACAGAAGTCCTTGGGAAATCTCCTCGCTGGCTTTCAGATTGCTTTTACACAACCTATACGTATGGATGACGTATTAGTAGTAGAAGGGGAATGGGGGCGCGTGGAGGAAATCAATTTAACTTACGTAGTGGTCAATATCTGGGACAAACGCCGCTTGGTTTTACCCATTACCTATTTTATTGAAAAGCCATTCCAAAATTGGACGCGCACAACTTCTGAGATATTAGGAACCGTATTTATCTATACAGATTTTACGGTACCTGTCCAGCTATTGCGTGAAAAATTGACTTCCCTACTTACTGGGCATCCGCTTTGGGACGGGAAAGTCAATGTGCTTCAGGTTACAGATTTAAAAGAGCGTACCATGGAGATCCGCTGCCTGATGAGCTGCCGCAATTCGGGGCAGGCTTTTGACCTGCGCTGTTTTATACGCGAGGAAATGATATCGTATATCCACACAAACTTCCCAAATGCACTAGCCAGGACAAGGGTGGATTATCAAGAAGGCTTTCAAAAGGATATATAATAGCTAAGGAGCGCTTGATAAATGATGGTCTGTTGAAAATAAACGTAATTTGTTTAAGTTTGTCTAAAATTTTAGCGCGAGCGATATGCTGATTTTCTATATTATCTTCTCCAGTATATTGATTTTACTGAGTGTATTACCCTTTATTCAAAGCCAGCATTGGGTATTTCGGGTAGCCGAATTTGTCAAGCTGCAGCTGCTGGTATTTCAGGTGCCAGTATTGGCTTTAGGCTTTTATCTTGTGACTGAAGACCCCTGGTTATGGTGGTTGCAAGGGCTGCAGATGGCTTTGATTGTTTACCATACCTATATATTGATACGTTATACCAAATTTTGGCGTCGCGAAAAATATGAAAAGGGCAAGGATGCATCCGATAGCATTAAAGTAATCTCCTGTAATGTGCTGCAATTTAATACGGCTTATGATCGATTTATTGAGCTGATTCAGAAAGAAAAGCCGCATATCTTTTTGACCATGGAAAGTGATGCGGCATGGGAAAAAGCCTTGCGTGAGTTGGAGAGCGATTATCCTAATTTTGAGAAGGTAACTTTGGACAACACCTACGGGATGCATTTTTATACGAACCTCAAGATCAACAAATGTCAGGTACACTATTTTGTAGCGGATGATATCCCGAGTATTGAAGCGGAACTGGAAACCACCGATGGACATCGTTTTATCTTTTTTGCCGTTCATCCGCCACCGCCGAGTCCGACCGAAGAGGAGACTTCCAAAGAAAGGGATGGCGATCTGCTCAGTGTGGCCAAGCAGGTTCGCGATTATAAAATGCCGGTGGTTGTAACAGGGGATTTTAACAATGTCGCCTGGGCCAAATCTTCCCTCTTGTTCAAAAAAGCCAGCAAATTGATCGATGCACGCATCGGTAGAGGCATTTTATCAACCTTTCATGCCAATTATTGGTTTTTTAGAGTACCCTTGGATCTGTTGTTTCATAGTCCGACCGTATTTATTGACAAGTTGTTTATTTATCCTTCTGTTGGGTCTGACCATTTTCCCATGGGCTGTACATTTTTTATCGATCGTTATTCCGAAGAGCAGGCGGAAGATATCGAACATTTGGAAGCTGGCGATATGTCGGATGTCAATGAGATGATTGCTGAGGGTAAAGAGGAAGAAAGCGAAAATCGAATTCCGGAAGGGGAATAAGGAAGTTAAATTCCGGATTGTCTTTCTTTTTAATGAAAAAAGGGAAGAAATTTGTTTGAAATGCTTAATTTAACGACACTAAGCAAGATAAACCGAATCCAATCCATGGTAAGAGATCATTCTTCTTCGTTAACTTCGGCAACGCTCTTGTCGAAAACTATCGATTTTCTCCGCTTCCCCCTGATCGTAGGGGTCGTATTTATTCATACTGATTTTTCGAATATCATCATTCAGGGTTCAAAACAGGTTAATATGCTCCATTTTCCTGTTTTCGCACACGTCTTTTTCTTATTTTCGAAGATCGTCTTCGAAGTCTGTGTGCCGCTTTTCTTTTTTATTTCAGGCTTTCTTTTTTTTTATCGTACGGAGTCCTTCACGTTTGAGGTCTATCTCAAAAAATTAAAGAGCAGGCTGCACAGTCTGTTTATTCCTTATATTTTTTGGAACCTAGCGGTACTGTTTTTTTTCTTTCTGGCACAGACTTTTTTCGGTGGACTTTTATCAGGTGCCAATAAGCCAATTGTTCAGTACAGTATATCAGATTGGCTTTGGTCTTTTTGGGACACTTCACATATCCATGTCCAGGCTACAAAAAATTTACCAATCAATTCACCTTTTTGGTTTATCCGTGATCTCATGGTGCTTGTGGTCCTGTCGCCCATCGTTTATATTTTAATTAAAAAGTTACATCTATTTGCGGTGTTGGTAATAGGGGTTATCTGGGTCTGCAATCCTTATTTTTACCTGCCCGGATGGAGTACGGTTTCTTTCTTTTTCTTTTCGGCAGGGGCTTACTTTAGTTTGCATAAAAAGAATTTTGTGCTCATCATGAAGTCTTTATTGCCCTGGCCAATTCCATGTTATATCCTGCTGCTCGTATCGGCATTTTATAGTTTGGGCGAAGGCTGGTGGAGCTATAGCTATTGTGCAAATGTATTGGTCGGGTTGATAAGCGTGGTTGCAGTGACAGCCTACTTTATCGAAAAGGGACACTGGGGGCCCAATTACTTTTTGGCCAGTGCCAGCTTTTTTATATTTGCTTACCACCGTTTGCCATTGGTTTTTATTATCAAATTCTTATTTAACCAGATTAGACCGCAAACGGATGCTACACTGCTGTTTTTGTATTTTCTCTGCCCAGCTATTATTATACTGTTGGGACTATTGTTTTATTGGGCTATTAAGAAACTGTTGCCCAGCTTTACGGCAGTTATTTGCGGGGGTAGATTATCATGAAAAAAAAGAATTGGATCATTTTAGCAATCATAGTTGCTATATCTGCAGCCGTAGCCATACTTTATAGATTTTATTATCCGAAAAATATAAAGTTGCTCGAGTCGGAGTTTGTTTTTACGGAGTTGATCCGATTGAAAAGTACAACAGTTAAGAATCAGGGAGCTTCCAATACCTGTTGGTCTTATACTGGGAATTCCTTTCTCGAATCAGAAATGATCCGAATGGGTAGAGATCCTGTAGCGATTTCGCCGCTATATACCGTCAGGAAGGCTTATCTTGAACGGGCCAGAAACTACCTGCGCCTGCACGGTGGCCTAAAATTAAATGAGGGCGGACAGCTTCACGATGTCATGCAGATACTGCGTCTTCATGGGGCGATGCCTAGAGCTGCCTATACGGGAATTAAAGCGGGTAAAAGCTCGAGCAATTTCAAGGGGCTGCGCGCTGTATTGAACAGTACATTATCCAGTATGTTAAAAAGTAGGGAGCTGAAAAAGAGCTGGGAACAAGATGTGGAGGTGCTAATGGATGACTATCTGGGCAAAGTTCCCGTTAATTTTGATTATCAGGGTAAATCGTATACAGCACTTAGTTTTGCTGATCAGGTGATAGGCATCGATCCAGATCAATATATTCATATCGCTTCTGTAACCACTGCGCCCTACTACAAACCATTTGTTTTTTTGATTCCCGACAACTGGTCTTTCAATCAGTTTTATAACTTACCAATGGAAGAACTAACAGCTGTTATTGATCGGGCTTTAATAAAAGGCTTTACAGTAGCGTGTACAGTTGACATTTCGGAACCTGGTTTTTCCTGGCTTTATGGCATCGCGTATGTTCCCCAAAAGTCGGTATCAGACATGACAGCGGAAGAAAAGAAAACGCAATTCGTCAGGCCACAACCTGAACGTAAAGTTAATGCTATGGAGCGCCAAAACGCATTTGATGCATGGCAAACAACAGATGATCATGCGTTACATATTATTGGCTTAGTAAAAGATCAAAACGGAAAAGAATACTATGTAGCCAAGAATTCTTGGGGCAGGGGCAATGCCTTCCAGGGCTTTGTCTACCTCACGAAAGAATATGTACGCTATAAAAGCACAGCCTTGATGCTTCACAAAGATGCTCTTGAACCATCTTTGAGAAACAAATTGTAAAACTAGCTGCTCAGTGGTTGCTGTTGCGGTCTTCTCCGATTTTGATACATGTTTTCCAGGTAAGTCCCTAGTGATCGGGTACGTTCGGTATCCACATTGCTGATATACCGCTGAAACATCTGTTCTGTACTATGTCCAGTCGCATCCATCAACAATGCTGTAGGAATTTTACCATAAAAATTTGTGGCAAAACTCCTACGGCCGATATGGCTGGTAATCGCTTCACATTTTGGAATAAGCTGGTCTGAGGAACGGAATCCGTTTCGCTTCCTGACTTTTACCAGCGAGGTAATACCTGCAAGACGTGTCACTTCCTTGATTTGCTCATTATATTTTTGAGCAGTCATTTTATGTGGGAAGCGATGCCCGTTATTCGACATAATAATTAATGCCGTAGGATGAAGTGGAAGTAAAATGCTTTTCTGTGTTTTCTGTTGAGTGAAGGATAAACAGGGCTTACCGTCCAGAATCTCCATCATGTCCAGATTGAAATTCATGAAATCAGACACGCGTTGCCCGGTGTAGCAGCTGATCACGAGCCAATCTTTTGCGGCCTTCAGATGGACTGGCACCTCTATATTTTTTATTGTGCTAATTTCATCTTCACTGAGGCTTATAGCACGATTTATTTTTTTGACCTTGGGCAGTTCTAACTCATAAACAAAAGTTCGCACCCCTCTTTTTTCCAAAAAATTAAGTACTGTGCGCACAAAATGTATCGTGCGGTGTATGGTGCTTATACTGTAGTTTTCGGCTTCACCATAGGCAATAAATTGTTGTACAAAAAGGCTATTCACCTGATCCAGCATCAGGTGTTTTTGCTGATGGCCCTCATAGCGTTTTAATAAGCGGAAGAAGACGAGGTAGCGTTTGTGTGTGGTCGAAGTAATGAGGTGAATTCGGCTTTTGATAAAATTGTCTACGCTTTGTAGCAGTCCGCCTGCTGGAAGCGAAGGCGTTGCTTCTGAGCAGCATTTTTTGACTAAGCGGTTGACTGCGCGGAGTGAAAACTCCTTTTTATTCGACTTTAATTCAGAAAGATAAGTCGCTATTGAAATCTTCAAAGCATCCAGCTTGGTATTTAGCTTTTTAAACTTTTTCAGATAAATGTTACAGGGGCGCTGTTTCTCTCCATCCCATTGAGCCGGAATAATTTTTAAAGGAGTTTTAATAAGAAGCTGCTGTTGTTGATCGTCAACAAATGAAAGGTAGATAAAGGATATTGAAGTAGGATTCAATAAGGTAAAATTAAAAATCATGAGGTAAACTTTTTGCTATTGTCTGAGCATAAAGATACTAGATTATACAGATTAGTCTAATTCAGACTACAATCCTACCTATTCAAATATAACTATTTTTTTTTAATTACTTACAAGATATGCCTTTAAAATAATCATTCGGTTAGTAAATGTTTTTAATTGTATAAAAGACAAGTTAGAAATCAAAAACTTTTCTACTTAACTTATTTGTAATCAGATTGTAATGTTTTTTTTCTAGTCTGAATTAGACTAATAATTTACAATTAAAATAGCTAGTACAAGCTTGTTGAAAAAATATAATAGACCGAAATATGAAGAGTAAACAGAGATATGTCGCGCCGAAAATTGAAATGCTTTTAATTGTATTGGAGAATTGCTTTGACAATTGGATCAACACGCGCGCGTGCAATGAGGCCAGGTATAGCCAGCTTGAAAAATCCAAGGGATCAAATTTATAATTTAACAGTTGCCTTAATGGACAAGAAATTAAAACTTGCATTTGCAGATGATAACGTATTGCACCTGAAAGTAATTGAGCATTTGGCCAGGGAAATGGGGAACTATGAGATGCTATACTCCTGCCACAACGGAAAGGAACTTGTGCATCTGCTTGAAACCAATATTGAACAGCCAGACGTGTGCATTCTAGATCTGCATATGCCGGAAATGGACGGGATGGAGACTGCCCGTGTACTGAGACGCCGCTATCCCATGATTCGATTATTTGGTTATTCGGCCAGCGAAAGTGCAGATGAAAAAAAAAGTTTTCTTGATAGTGGTGTGAAGATCGTTTTCTCAAAACAATCTCCCCGAAAGATGTTGAAATCTATTTATCATTATACAAGGCTCTGTGAAAATCTGGACATTATTGATTTTGAAAAGAATTTATTAAGGAAATGGAATTTTGTAAACCAGCTGTAGCAAATGACAGGATGCAATTTGGAGCGCTAAAACTAGCTGATTATGATAACCAGCTAAGTAAAAAGCTAAACCATACATCTTTTTTTTTCATCGTTCGAACCTGTTCTCCTGTCAGTATAAAAATTGGCCCAACCTTTTATGATTTTGCAACTGACGAACTTATCTTTATTGGGCCACGTGATGACATCGAGATAGCACAACCTATCGCTGCCGAAGGATATTTATGCTGGTTTACAGCAGATTTTTATCAACGATCTAAACTCGATATCGAAATACTCAATTCAGAATTGTTTTTTGGAAGTTATCCCTTTCTTTCTATGCGGGACTATAGAACAGATCTGGTGTTCAACAAGCTATTTGTAGAACGTTTGAAAGGCTGCATTGAGTACCGTACCATTGATATGTTGGTTGCCCACCACTGCTTTGAGTCTTTGTTGCTCGAAGGGTATCAAACTATGCTATCGCTAGAAACAACACATGGATCTTCAGACATCGCTGCCGTTCAGTTATTTAACAGATTTTCGGTCTTATTGCATAAGCACTATCGCGAACATACTAGTGTGCAGTATTATGCGGACCGTCTGCACCTCTCTCCACGGAAATTGACCGAACTGTGTTCTGCCGTTGCTGGTAAATCGGCTAAATGTGTGATATCCAGTGTTGTGGCCCAGCAGGCTTTGCGCTATATAAAGCACACTGACCTTTCAATATCCCAGATTTCCTATGAGATGGGCTTCTCGGATGAATCTAATTTTCGCAATTTTTTTAAAAGGCAGACAGGTAGCAATCCGCTTTTCTATCGTCAAATTTAACTTTGAGAGCTCGTTTATGCTTTTTTAGATTCTTTTTTGAAGTATAGATAGGGACGCTTATTGGCCGGCATCCGGCGGGCAGTTCTCGGCAAGGCTTTTTTGTCGAGGATTCCACTGCCTAAGTATTTTAACAGCAAGGCATATAATCTTTCCGACGTGAATGCCGCCTGATAATCTTTCCTAAAGTCGGCGACCATCGCTTCGAGTGTCTTTGGACTGTTGAAATAGTCGGATCGGTAGATTATATAAGCGATGAGCTCGCGTTGTTGGCGATGGTGCTCGCTTTGGCTGCTACTTTCATCAAATGAAGATACCTGACTCGTTAATTCTTGATCCGCAAAGTAGCTCTTCTTAAAGTCCTTTAAATCGGTTAGATGTTCCTCGTCGATCTTTAAAGCTAAGGCCGAATCAAAGAAATCTGCTAGTCGAATGGCAAATGGCCGACAGATTTTTGAAAGGCTATCCACAGATAATGAACCGGTTTTACGGTAAGCGCTCCGAATAGTGGATGTGGATACTCCTACAAAACTGGCCAGGCTCTCTAAGGTTAATCCTGTTAAATCGATGATTTCCAGTATTCTTCTTGAAATTAATTCTGCTATTTGCTGATCTGATATTTTTCCCATACTTAATCTTTTCTTCTCTGCAATTTTATCATGCGAGCGTCTTGCAACACTTTTTAATCCATAAGTTCCACTAGGTACATGAGGGTCTACCGTTGCTTGTTTTAAGAAACTGATCGTCAAATATAGACGAATAAAATGAACTGTACCGTGTAAGAAATAGGGATTATCATGTGCAAATTCCCATTTCTTTCCAAAGTTCAACGAGAGGTTTGTGATATGACAAGAAATTTTCAAAATACCAAGCTGTGGAAATCTATATTTTTGTCCTGCGGTCTGTTCTTTTCCTGTGCTCTCCTTGCTCAGGAGAATAGAAATTTACCGGACAAGGTGCACCATGCTGAGCCCCTTTATAATGACCTTGTACGCGATCTTGGAGCAAGAAAAGGGGAAAAAGAATTTAATCTGGGGGCGGATATCAAACGAACAAGTCTGAAGGATGATTTTGGATATCTCATGGAGTATGAATTTGCACCAATTGATCGCTTAGGACTCGAGGTAGAAACGGATTTTGCCTATGCTAAAAGCCGTATTGCCAATGTACCTTCAACAAATCAATTGGAAAGATTGCGATTGTCGTCGCAATATTCATTCTATGTCTCAAAAAAGAAAGCGACAACCTTGGCTGTCGGGTATACACAGATTTTTAATTTTGTCAACGGTGGTACCGCCTTTAATCCTTTTTTTATAGCCGCCAAAAACTGGCAGCGTCATTGGCATACGTTAATTTATACCGGGCCGGAGATTGCTTATCAATACGGCACATCCAAAATGGCTATGAATTGGCAGATCAACACGTCATTTCATTATACTATGCCGAATACCGATCATTTTTTCGGCGTTGAGATCAATCAGGAGATTTCATCCGAAGGCATACAAACTGTTTTGCATCCCCAAATCAAACTCGGCCTTAGCAAAAAATTGGCCATCGGTATGGCCCTCGGACTACCAATAGGAGGGGCGGAAAGTAGGCTAAGTTCCTTTTTGCGCATTATTTATCAGCTTTAGCGGAACTGGATTTTCCGACAGTAAAATATTGCCAGCTGCCACCTATTTAACTTAAAGCAGTTATTTCTCCAGGTTTTAAAATCTCTTCGGAGGAAAATTTTATATCGATTATTAATATATAATTATTTTCAAATAACTATATTTGATCTGTCCATATTATTGAACTTAGTCGATTGTGTTTGAAAAAGCGCTAAAAATTCTATTGCTATTAAGCACTTGTTTTGCTATGCCTGTTTTTAACAGAGTAGTGGCTTCAGGCTATTATGAAATCGAAATTCTTTCGGGAATCGATCCCTTTCACCGTAATATAGAATCCGCGGCCCGCGATAAACAAGGTTTTATCTGGTTTGTTGCTGGAAGCCTTCTTTACCGTTATGATGGCATTGCAATAAAAGCATTTAATGAGCTTTATACAGAACCTTTGGGTTTTACGGAAGTGAATAAACTGACCGCCGATGATTTGGGACGGCTATGGTTGGAGACAAGAAATGGGCTGTTCATTTTTGATACACAGCTATGGCGATTTATTGAAAAAGATAGGTTTTCAAAGGGGCTCGTGGGCGAGGATGTCATTGCACTATTTAATCAAGGGAAAAATCTTTTTGTGGCAACCCGATCGGGTATTCTCTGGCAGATCACTGGTTTTCGGAAGAAAAGGCTGATGGATTTTCAGCCCGCTTTATCCGAAATGCGGCGGCCGGTAGGTAAAAGTCTCATTGCGGATGAAAGCAGACTTTGGTTTGCTTACAACAGCTTACTCTTTTTTATAGATTTAAAATCGGGGAAAACGCAACAAGTGCAGATGCCAAAAAGGGTTTATCAGGAGCTAGATGATCTATTTTTAGTGGAAAATGGTCTTCTGCTGCGAAATTACGGCTTGGGTTATATAACCTTTGACGGAAGGGAATTTCACCAATTACATCTGAAGGGGCTCAATACAGGTGATATGCGCGATTGGGCCCATTGGTCCTTTGCGGAAAAGGGAAAGATCATTTTCCTTTTCGGTGATGGCCGCTATTTTGAATTTAGAAATAACCTTGAAATGACGCTCTTACGTCAGAATAAACACGATATCCGTAGAAGTTTGTTCAAATCAAGGCTCAACCAGCTTGATTTTAATGGGCACGAAGGTCTCTGTGCAACAGAGAATGGCTTGTATAGTCTCGCCAGAAGAGCCTTTGAGCTGAATTACTGGAACACGGGTACGGCCAGGGCAATCGTAAAACAGCAGGATAAGTATTATGTGGGGGGCTATGCTCCGTTAAAATATTTTACGTCAAATAACCTTGCCATAAAAGAATCGGCCCCACTCAATAATTATTATGCTTTTCTGCCAATCGACAAAGATACTGCGCTTGTCGGGTTGGAGGGTAATTTTTTGGGTTTATTGGTCAATGGAAAATTTAGATCTTTATCTTATAAAAAGGCTAAGGGCACCCTCGAGGATTTGTCCACTATGGTGTACAGCCTCTGTCATTATTGGAAAAATACCTATCTAGTTGGCACGTCCTGTGGACTATGGCTCTACAATCGCGATACGGGATTAGTTAGTCCGTTAAGGGATAGAATGGGAAAACTTGTTGGAATGGGCGAGCGAGTCAATTCTATTCAAGTACGACAACAGGTCATCTCCTACACCACCGAAAATGGTTATTTTGAATACTTGGCGGGCCAGCTACGGAAAATTTATCCGCAACAAAGCGAAAAACTCCAGGTGTACAGCCATTCATTTCGGCATAATAAGGTTTTCCTGGCAACAAAAGGAAAGGGGCTGATAGCCATCGACGCCAGCACAGGACATGTTGATACCTATAACACAAATTGCGGGCTAGCGCATAATGTGGTTTTTAACATGGCTTGGGTGGATAATCTGCTGTTTTTGGGGACCTTCCGGGGACTGTCGATTTGGGATGGTAAAAATTTTTATAATGCTTATGCGATGCATGGGCTGCCATTTGAAGAATTTAATCAGGCTTCTATACTCAAAGATAAGCTTCAAGGGCAATTGCTGATCGGTGGTGTACTCGGCTGTATTGCTATTCAGCCGGAGCAGTTTTTGTATAATCTGAAGCAGGAAACAGTGCCGCCGCCGGTATTGGCAACAATTTCTATGGGTACCGGCTCCGGGAATATCATAACTTCCTTCACACCAAAAGATGGCCAAGATACGCTGATTTTCGACAAAAAAATCGAATTTGCAAATCTTAGAATAGCAAAAATAGATGCCTATAAGCAAAATTACAAAATCTACTTTCGCCTCCGGCCCCTGATAAAATCATTTCAGGAAGTGCCTGCATCGGGAGAAATTAGCCTTTCCGATCTGAAAACAGGAGAGTACGAACTTGAAGTGAAGACGGTAAGCGACAATGGTCTAAGTGTGAAAACCAAGCGATGGCTGTTTTATAAAAAGCCGAAATTTTATGAGACACAGCTTTTTTATGTGCTGGTTACGCTGGGGCTGGGTATTGTTCTTTATATCATCGCTATTATGCGATCTTCACAGCTCAAGCGGGATAAAAAGCTCCGGCTTGAACTCGCACGCGATCTGCATGACGAAGTTGGTGGCCTGCTTACGGGAATTGCCATGCAGTCTGATCTTATGGCTATAGGTCAGCAGTCTGCGGGGCGGCATCGGTCGCTAGAAAAAATTGCAGCCTATAGCCGGGAAGCGGTACAAACGATGGATGATGTCATCTGGGCAATAGACTCGCGCAATAATAGCCAGGGAAGTTTAGAAGACCGGATGAGGTTTTTGGTTTCACAGATTCTGCCGATGCAGGATGTCGATGTCAAATTTGATATAAATCTGCAGAGCGCTGGCCAGCTGCCTCAATATGTACGTCAGAATGTATACCTTATCTTTAAAGAAGCATTGCATAATGTCTGTAAACACAGCCCCAATGCGAAAGTTGATATATTTTTAAAAATAGATCATCATCAGCTTATTTTAAAGCTGTCAAATTCCTTAAAGCAAATTGAAGGAACGGCTTCATATACAACGTATCCTAGACGTCGTGGTCAAGGTACGATTAATATGAAACGCCGGGCAGAGGCTATAGGGGCTAAATTCGAAGCAGCAAGGTTCGAGGACCGTTATTGCATTCAATTAGTAGCTAAGTTTAAAGTGAATAAACTTTTTCTTGACTTTTTTAATTGATATGATGCAGCATAACCCCCAATTTTGGATAAGTTTAAGCTTCGCTATACTGGGGGGAGTTTTTTGCATATCAGGTCTTTTATCCCGCTTTTATCGTTTTTTTAAATACAAAGATATAGGGCAGCTACTGATCAGTGCGGGGGTGATGGCCTTGATTTGGCATGTCATGATCTATTGCATGATCTATACGGGAGAAATTCAGTATTATCCGCATATTTATAACAAAGGAATACCCTTTTATTATCTTGTGGGGCCCTGTTTTTATTTTTATGTTTGGCTCAAATTTAATCCCAATGCGACACTGCCTAAATATTGGATACTACATTTATTACCCTTTTGCTTTGGATTGATTGATGTCATTCCCTATGCGATAGCCCCTATAGAAGAACAGAAAAAACTGCTCAGAATGCTGGTAGAAGACATTCCGCTTGGATTTAAGCACCATTATGGTTTCGTGGATCAGCAATTACATTATATGCTGCGATTTGGGCTCGCTATTGCCTATGCCATTGGGCAATGGCGGATATATTATAATGCAGATATAGATGCGAAAGTTACGAAAAGGGAAGTACTGATTTTTAACAGCGTTTACAGCACCTATCTATTGTTGCAGTGTAGTATCGTGTTAGCTATTATCCTTAACAGCAGTCAGGAGGCCTATATTCTTAAAAGTCTGGATAAGCTGGTCTGGGTAAGCTTTTGCTTTCTTTTGTTTAGCCTGTGGTTTATGCTGGATGGAAATAAAAAATCAAAATTATACGACTTAAAATAACACACACTTATCTTATATTTTTATGCCAAACGCAAAATTTAGACTTGCAATTATAGAAGACCGTATGCCTGTTCTCGAATCGTTAAAGTCTTACTTTGAGGATAACGCTCAGTTTGACCTGGTCGTTGCAGCACGTGAACTTGATGAGCTGCTTGAAGGTGCCTGGAGTCCTGAATGTTTAGATTTGCTGCTCTGCGATATTGGACTGCCAAATAAAAACGGCATTGAAATAACTTGGTTTATAAAACGTAAATTCCCGCATATACAAGTTGTTATGTTTACGGTGTTTGATGATAAAGAACATATATTTCAGGCACTTTGTGCGGGTGCCGCTGGTTATTTGCTTAAAAGTACGCCGTTACCGGAGATGGAGCAGTTGCTCGTGGAGGTCATGAAGGGAGGTTCGGTGATGAGTCCGCAGGTAGCTCGTTTGGTGATATCTCACTTTAATCCTGCACTTGATCATAAAGTCGATTATCGGCATCGCGAGCAGCTTACCCCTCGCGAGATAGAAATTGTTTCCCTTTTGCAACAGGGGTATACCTATAAAAAAGTTGCTGAAACCGCGTTTATTAGTGTTGATACCGTTAAATTCCACATTAGGAATATCTATGGAAAATTACAGGTTAACAGCCGCTCGGAGCTTATGCTGAAATATAATAAACCGATTTGACAGAACTTCTTTTCGCGAAAAACGATACCTAAAGAAAACAGGAAACTCATTTCAATTGATGGATTAACTATGCGATGCATGCACTATCTGTTTTTGAGATCTTCTTAAGAACATCTTAAGAAGATTCTATCTTACCGACAAATACCTATTTTAAGTTAATTTTTTTTGTAAAAACCACCCTTATGGGCAGGTAATCACTTTGCTTGTATTTTTAAATTTGTGATGCCATTTTAAAGCAACTTAATCTATTTAATTAAAAGTATGCAAAGTTATGATCTCTCACCTAAGCAATTTAGGGTGTTTTCGGTATTGCATGCAGACAGCGATCTGCTCATGCGAAAAATAATTTCGAATGTTTTCTCCAATGAAGCATTTCAGCTGGATTCCGCCGCCAATGGAAAAGAAGCCTTTGCCCTTTTGGAATCAAGGGGCTATCAGTACGATATCGTCATTACCGAAATGCATATGCAGTATGCAAATGGGTATGAAATTATCAATAAGGTGATGAAGGAATCGCCGCGTACACGGACGCTTATCACATCTAACATGAGTTATCTCCATATTCGTGAGGGACTGGAAATTGTGCGTGAAGACTGTTTTAAAAAACCGCTGGTCGTGGGAAAACTATTGGAAAGAGTGAAGCTAATCATGGAAGGTGATCCGGAGGCTGCTAGACAGTTACTTCCAGAAGTTGGGTCTAAGGTCATAAATATGCCTGAGAGCCAGTGCAACGAAGCTGAGCCGCATCAAATGCAGCAGGATTCTTTCCTGGAGAACTCAAAAATAACACATTCAGAACAACCTCAGGGAATAGTCCATATGCAAGATTTAGTAGCTGTGGAGGATCTAGTAGCTCTGGAGGAGCTGATAGATGTGCGTGAGATAGAAGAGGTACATGAAAAGATAGATATGCAGGCGGTGGTACGTGCGCAAGAAGATGCCATGAACGAGCTTTTTGTAGCTGAATATGTAGCAAGAGAAGAAATTTTGGCAATAGATATCGTACCTGAACAACCCGTTTTAGTAGCGGCTACACAGAAATCTCCGGTCATGTCAGGTAAACGATGGTGGTAAATAATTAATACACACGAAAAATTTTATGTATATAATACAATCATTCTCAAGCCTGATGCAGGCAACAAATTCTCCCTTGGTAAACACCGCTAATTCATTATTGACGGGCTTGAAAATACAAATGGGGCAGCAGTGGTATATCTGTGGTAAATTAGCACTAAATGAAGGAAATAGCCCTAGAAGACCGCTGAATGCATCTCCGGAATCATTGGAATGCCAGTTGCTGTTTAAGGCCGCAATTTTGACGAGCGGTGTCGGCGCCGACACTCCACTGATGGTAACTATCGGCTTGCCCAATAGTACCTACCGCTTGTATCGGGAAACTGCCGAACAAACGCTCCGTGGAAAACATATCATCCAGTCGGATCCCGCTGTTTATGGAGAGGACGGATCTGGTATATTGCCAATTGAGGTTGCGCATATTGACGTGTTGCCGGAGGTGGTGAGTTGTATGGTGGCGTTGCGCAGGGGAGAAAGTTGTGAGAGGGGGGCTTTCTTTGTTTTTAGTTTTGGGTTTGGTACATTGGAAACTGGGCTGAGTACCGATGAAGGCGTAGTAGAAAATGCGATGGGGAGTGCTCCCGGTATGCATTATGCTGTCAATATTCTCCGCGAACAGCTGCAGCAGACCTATGACCTGTCATTTCAGAGCATGCAGCAGCTGGATGAGGCTTTTCGAAACGGCTACCTCTATATAAACCGTAAAAAAATTGACCTTCAGGGATTGCGCAAGAAAGCGATACAGACCTATTATGCCGAAATTGTCTCGCCAGCATTGGGTGATGTGGTCAATGATAGAAATCTAGCTAAATCAAACCGGATCTTTCTTTGTGGTGGTGGGGCGCACTATGGCGATCTCATCGACTGTATTCTCGAAGAGTTTGGCGATATTGCCGGTGTTAAAATTGTCGACCAGCCTGAATCCCTCGCTGTAAAAGGCTACTTACTAAATTCCATGCGTTACATTCAGGATCAGTCCAAATTACCGGTGGGGATCGATCTTGGGAATATACAAACGCGTGTAGCCCTTGCTGAAAACTAAGGTATGACGGTAGATCAAACGTTTATAGCGGTGATTCAGGCGATTGTGGCAACATCCTTTATTGGAACTTTTGTCGCTTATGTTGTGATCATGGTGCTTCGTTTCCGAACGGCAAAAGCAAAGCGTCGGCAAGATAAGCTTGACCAGCTGATAGAAGATCGTATACTGCCGCAGTTTATTCAGGAAATGGGTAATGAAAGTGCGCATGTATCCATCGATCAGGCTGTGCTGGATGAGTTGGCGTTGATGGACAAAAGAAACCGCCAGACCTTAATTGATACCTTAATCCGTCTCCGATGGCATGTGGCCGGAACAAACGCGCTGATTCTTCATCGAATTTATGTGCTACTCGGGCTAAATCTGGATTCGCTGCAAAAGATGAAATCGCGCAAATGGTATCGCAATGTTCAGGGATTGCACGAACTGACGCTAATGGACTACGCGATTTCGGATATTGATATTCTCCGATTCAATCTCAGTGAAGAATCTGAACTGCGCTCTGCAGCCCGAAGCGCTTTTATGCGCTTCAGCAAGAACGAGCCTTTCCGCTTTTTTGATGAGGTGCGCGATCCATTGAGTATATGGGAATTGATCGGTTTTTTTCGGATTCTAGAACAATCCCGCGATACGGTAAAATCAAACTTTGCAAACTGGATCCGTTATTCGCGCAACAAAACAGTTGTTATTTGCTGCATGAAGCTTGCCGCACACGAGCAGAGCCTAGAGGCCATAGACAGTATCGAAGGATTGCTCAATGTGAACGACCATAGTTTGCGTTCGCACGCCATCAATGCGCTGGGGCATTTAAGGGCTGTACATACTCAGGAAACACTGATTAAAATGTATCCAAACCAACCTGTCGACTGCCAGTGCGAAATTCTGTTTTCGCTCGGTATGTTTCGAACAACAAGAGCCATGGAATTTCTGACGGAACAATTCCAGTCAGCTTTTGATTTTGAAATCGAAAATCATGTTGCGGCAATACTCGCCCGCTTGGTACGCAACAAACAATTGGCGTGGAATCCTTTACATCTGCCTTCACGAAAACAACGCATTTTAAACTATTATCTGCACGAACAATAACGCATACAATATGATCCAAGATATAATTGACGTTTTCCAACTTTTTATATTTTCTTACAGTAGCCTGACCATGGTGATCTACGTCATCATGGCGGTGCTATCGTATAAGGGAATTATGTTATATAGACGGAAAAATAGAGAGCACTATACACAAAATGTAATTTCGAGCCCACTTTCACCGGGCATCTCGGTCATTGCTCCGGCTTACAACGAAGGCCTGACCATTATTGATAATGTGTATGCATTAATGCATCTGAATTATCCATTATACGAAGTTATTATTGTCAATGACGGCAGTACGGATGATACATTGGAAAAATTGGTGGAGCATTTCGAACTTAAGGAGGTAGATCTCCCTTACAATGAAAAGATCAAAACGAAGGCTGTAAAGCGCTTTTTTCGATCTACTAATCGCGCTTATGAAAAGTTGCTGGTCATTGATAAAGAAAACGGGAAAGGCAAAGCAGACGCTTCGAATGCAGGTATCAATGCCTCAAAATTTGATTATTTTCTCTGTACAGATGTGGACTGCATTCTGCATGAAGATACCCTATCCAGGCTTATGCGCCCTATTTTAGACGAAAAGAGCCGGAGCCGCTTAAAAGACATTCAGGTGATTCCCGATACCGGTTATATCCACGTGGAGAATAATCAACGTCGGGTTATAGCGGTAGGGGCGCCACTGCGGATGATCAATTCTTCTGAAGTGGATAATGGTGTAATAACACGCTTCAAACCACCACATAAAGTACTCCCACGTTTTCAGGAACTCGAGTATATTCGCGCATACTTGCTTTCAAAAATGGCTTGGAGCTCAATTAATTGTGTCCCAAATGTATCTGGAGGACTTGGCCTTTTTGATAAACATATTGCGGTGAAAGTAGGGGGCTATGATCCACGCTCATTTGCTGAAGATATTGATATGGTGACACGTATGAGTGTTTACATGATCCAGAATAATCACAAATATGCGATACGGTATATTCCTGTTTCGTTGTGCTGGACGGAAGGACCACAAACCTTGCCGGTATTCAGTAGACAGCGTGTACGCTGGGCAAGGGGATTGATCCAGATCATGCTGCTACACCGTCATGTTTTATTTAATTTTAAGTTTAAAAGGCTAGGTCTTATTGTCTTTCCTTATAACTTCCTATTTGAGTTTTTGGCGCCTATTTTCGAGGTATTGGGGCTACTGTTTTACATCTATCTTATTGTAATAGGCGCTATCAATTGGGAAAATACATTTACATTACTCGCTTTTCTTTATATGTTCTCTGTCCTGGTAAGCTCCATAGCTGTGCTGTGGGATCAATTAATTGAAAGACATTACCGCAAAACGAGTGAGGTGATAGGATTGTGCCTCACGGCCTTTGCTGAACCGTTTATTTATCATCCGCTCATTGTTTTTTTTAGTATCAAAGGCTACATACAGTCCATGTTCAGGCAAAAGCTAGTATGGGGGAATATGCAGCGTAAAGGTTTTGCAAGCCAAAAGTCTACTGTCAAAAATCAAGCTTAAGCTATTATGAATTTCCGTTATACTATTTTTATTCTCTTCCTACTGTCTACACAGGTGTTGCGAGCGCAGACCTGGAATTCCGTACGTGCCGAAAAATTGTACCAGCAGGCTGTGGTAGAAATTAAATCTGCTCAGCAGCAGAAAGCTTTGAAGTCATTGGAGGAGGCCATCAAGCTGAATCCAGCCCATATCGATGCGCAGGTGCAACTTGCCCGAATCTATATGGCGCAGAAACACTATGATCAGTCGATCCGTACTGCACAACTGGTACTGCGTGCTTCGCCCGAATATGAAGATGTGTATTATTATATTATAGGTTCTTATTTATCAAAAAATAGGCCTGCTGAAGCCTTGCGGTACGTCGAAATGGGATTGGCACGTTTTGCTGCCAATAAAGATTTCGGAATCAAAAAGCTCAATATACTGGATATGCTCAAACGCTATCAGGATGGAGATTCCTGGGCACAGGTTCTAATCCGGCGTTTTCCGACCGATGGAAGTGTAAGGCTCGCGATGGCCGGTCATTATGAAGCAAAAGCGGATTGGTATAAAGGCAATAAAATGGATAATCTGGCCAATTCTTATTATGAAAAGGCGCTCGAACTCGCACCGAAAAATACAGATCTCATCGAAAAAATGAACAATCTCGTATCGCAAGGCGGTGATTATGACGCCCGAATTGCCAAGGCAAATGCGCTATTGAACAGCGATAGTAAATCTTACAATGCGTTATTCCAAAAGCTCAGCCTGCTACAGGAATCACATCGTTATGCAGAGGCTTTAGAAGTGTTACGTGTGATCTTACGCTATTATCCGAAAGATAAAAAAGCCCTTGACCTAAACAATAGTTTACGGAAAGAAGCAGCCGGGTATTATCAGAACACGGATACTTATGCACTTTATCAGTCGATTTTGGATCAGAATCCCGGCGATCGGGAAGCCCTGGAGAAGGTGGTAGGCATAGCTGCGTCTCGGGGGGAGACGACGCAGGCACTGTATTGGGTAGACCGTGCTTTACAGCGAAATACAGCCGACCGTGTATTGCTGCGCCGAAAAATGGATTTTGAATTTCAACTGCGCCGTTATCAGACAGCGGCAGATATTGCTGTTAAGCTCTATGGGAGCAATGGAGATAAAGCGTTCAGGTCAGAAGCATTACAAATGATCAATGCTTGTGGCAATTACTATTTGCAACAGCAACAAGCCGACAGCGCCATCGTTTACTACGATCGTACTCTTCACCTAGACCGCAGCAATATGCCAGCCCTGCAAGGGCGCATTTCGGCGCTTGTATTGCAAAATAATTTATCCTCGGCTCTTCGGGAACTGGATCAGGCCATTAGTTATTATCCAAATGATATCGATTTGCAGTTAAAAAAGGCGGGATTCCTGGCACAATCTGGGAAAATACAACAAGCTGTAGCTTTAAGCGAAAAACTTTACGCCAGTTATCCGGGAAATCCGAAACTTAAATCGCTTTACTTGGAGCAGAAACTTGCCGCAGCCAATGCTTGCATCTTGGTCGAAGAGTACGGTGAAGCGGAAACGCATCTTCGTCAATTACTCCTTGAAGACAACGATAATAAAGAAGCCCTACACTACCTTTCTAATATTCTTGACCTTAGAAGACGCTATCCGGAAGCTTTGCTCGTTGTTAAGCAGGCCCTGCAAAGTTATCCGGGTGACCGCGAATTTCTTCAGAAGAAAGCTGCAATCCTTCACAATAGTGCACAGTATATGGCAGCTGCTCAAGTTGCCACCATGTTGCGGACAGAATATCCGTACAATCAAAAGTACCGTACTATGGTACAGGATGCCTGGATGTCGGCTGGATTGGCTTTTCAAAAAAAGGGGGTAGCCGATAGCGCAATCTTTTGTTTTGATCGCGTGCTCGAGGGTAATCGAACAGATTCGCTTGCCTATAGTAATAAAATAAACCTTCTGATGGCAAAAGGAGACTTTGTATATGCCTTGCAGAGTGTGGATACGGCATTACAGCATTTTGAGTATGCCGAACCTTTTCTCCTAAAAAAAGTAATCGTACTCGACAGTTTGGGGCGATTTGTTGAAGCGGCCCAATATGCTGATACGCTCTCCAAGCGCTTCGATCTGCGGAAACACAGGGAATATGCGGCTCTTCTGCGAAGTAAAACCATGCAGCACGCTTTTGGACTTTCTTTGCTGAATAGCTCCTTTTCAGGTGTTGATGATAATCCAGCTCCGCCTGCATACCGTATTGCGACACTGTACTACACCCGCCGTTTGTCGCCAAAAATAAGTTATGGTGCACAGCTGTTATTCACAGGAAGGCAATCAGGTACGGGCATTATGGGAGAAGGCGACCTGACGTATACGGCGAATAAATTGCTTTACTGGAATGCTTCGATAGGTATATCCAATAATGTGTTGCTTCCCAAATATAGATTGGCCTATTCGCTTTATCGGCAGCTCGGAAAAGGTTTCGAAGGGGAGATTGGGGCGCGTTTTCTGGAAGTTGTCGCGATCAAAGCGGTATCATTGGTTGTTGGTGCGAGCAAAAGTTTTGACCCTTTTCTGCTGAATGCACGAATCTTTGCCATCAAGGAGGAAAAGGATTTCTACTTCGCTTTTCAGGCAGGCGCAAAATATGAGCTTACTGAAGCCGATTTATTGCAAGCAAATTTTGGACTTGGAACTTCACCAGACGATAGAAGCAGGCTTATTCTATTGCCTGAATTGGGGGGTGTTATGAGTCGAAGTGTGGGCGCGGGATACAGACGCACAATAAATTATCGTACATCGTTAGGTCTAAATGGTACTTACACGAGTCAAAAAATTGGTACGGCAACATTTCGTAATCAATATGATCTACTGCTCGCTTTACAGGTGAAATTTTAACTCTAGCCAATAATTGAACAATGAATCGTACAATTTTAATTTTAGGTGCCGAAGGGTACTTGGGCTGGCCGCTGGCCATGAAGTTAGCGCTGCATCATCCAGACCAAAAAATTATATTGCTGGATAATGGCTGGCGCAAAAGCACGGTTGCCAATCTCGGATTTGGCCCCTGGCTACAGATTCCAGATCTCTCAAGTCGTATCGAAGCATTTCGCCAAAAATATGGTTTAGCTAATATGTGCGCTGTGCACGCGGAGGTTTGTTCGGACGATTTAGCGGAACTGATTCGTCGAGAACGGCCGCATACGATTTATCATCTCGCACAGCAGTGTTCGGCGAGTTATTCGATGTTGGGATTACAACAGGCTCTTTACACCATCCGTAACAATGAAGAAGGTAATATGCGTCTGCTCTGGGCAGTACGCGAATATGTTCCGAAAGCCCATATTATTAAGCTTGGATCATTTGGTGAATATGCCAAGGGCGGATTGCCGATAGCAGAAGGCTATTTTAAGCCTGGTTATAAAGGACAGTTGGCGTCGACGCCTTTACCTTACCCTAGGGCGGCAAACGATATTTACCATGTTTCTAAAATAAATGACTCGAATTATGTAGCGATGGCGGCGCGTACCTGGGGGCTTCGCATCACAGAAGTGATGCAAGCAACGGTCTTTGGTCTGCTAACATCCGAAATGGATGCCTCGCCTGACCTTTTTACCCGTTTTGATTACGATCCGATATTTGGAACGGTAGCCAACCGTTTTATAGCGCAGGTAGTTTCTGGTTCTCCGATGACAATATATGGTAGCGGAAACCAGCGTACTGGACTCATGGCGTTGAACGATGCGGTCAATTCGCTGGCCCGATTTGTTGAAGATATACCACCAGTTGGTGAACATCGTGTGGTGAACCATGTTACAGAAACACACTATTCCATCAATGAATTAGCGGCGGATATTGCTGACATTGCCAGAGGCGCGGGGTTGGATCCCAAGATTTCTTTTACCTCCGATCTTAGGGGGGAAAGTGCTGCCAAGAAACTTATGTACACCATTGAGACAAGTTTGCAGGGAAGTCATTTGTATCATACCGATTTCCATATCGTGATAAAAGAATCCATCAGTCTTTTACAAAAACAATATAGTACACTTCTATCGCATCATTTTTCACCCCATAGCGCCTGGAACGAATGTTCTCATGGGAAAAATCTTGATCTTAAAAGAGTAGATGCCGTCCGAAAAATAGAAAATGAAGCGTATTGGGATCAGGTCAGGATCAACACATTTCCTTCGACCCGGGTGAATCTGAATCCGGGCTGCCTGGCTACGTTGCCACAGGATAGACTCGAAACCATCAAAAATCAGATAAACGGCAATCCTCTTTCACTATATGCTTTAGGGAGGGAAGCATTTACTTCCATACAGGAGGAATGTGCTAAATTGTGGCCAGCTATCGGTTATCGCTGTAATGTGACTTCCAGCACATCTCAGGCCATGAATTTATTGGCATTGGTGCTTTTACGGAAGTTGCAGGAGGATGGGAAGGGGTGTTTTCAGGTCCTGACAAGTGAGCATGAACATCCGGGCGGTATTGGCCCCTTTGAACATTTGCCAGAATATAAGCTCACTTATCTCCCTGATGTTGTCCTTAATGACGCGGAGGAATTTAACAGATGCTTGCGCGAAATGCAACCAGACATCGTGTTCTTATCCCATGTCTATTATCCCACAGGAAAACTGATGCAAGACAAGTGGCGCCTGGGCAATATAAAAAAGGCTGTTCCGAATGCAATTCTGATTCTTGACGTAGCACAGTCACTAGGGATTCAGCAACTTCCTTTTGGGGATGCTGATGTATTGATCGGGAGTACACATAAATGGTTGCATGGGCCGTTGGGTGGTGGTTTAGCTTGGCTCAAAGAAGATTTTGCAAGTTGGATCGGGGCCTTATATTGGAATAAGCAGCATCTTTTTGAAGATCCGCAAACCCATGGGTTTAGCATTCCGGGGGGGCAGGATTTTTTATTGTATGAAAAGTTGAGGCAAAGCCTAAAACGCTATCGAGAAATTGGGCCGAAAGCTATCCTTGATCGCAGTATCTATCTGGCAGCTTATCTGAAAAGAGAGCTTAATAGGATCTTGGGCCATGCTGGCATTGCGCACTGTTTTATGGGGGATGATGTATCTCCGGTCGTAAGTCTGCTGGTGTCAGATTATGATCCTTATCCGCTGTACGAGTTTTTGAGAAAGAAAGATATCCATATTAAATGCATTAAGCATTGTCGCGTAGAAGCGAAGGTTGGACACGTACTTCGTTTTGGTATACCTTATTATGAAAATATGGGCCGCTTGCGCATGGTACTTGATACGATAGCTTCTTTTGTGGATTGTGCGATCATGGATAAGCAAGAAGTGGATTTGGTGATCTAGTTTAATATGCAATGATGAAAGATGCAAATTATAAACTGAACTTGTTCGTTCTTGTTGGATTGCTGTTCATTAGCAGCTGTATGGCGCAGCAAGTGGACATCGTACGCGATAGGAAAGCCGAAACTGAAATCCTTATTTCCTCACATCCATCAAATTTGGAGCGAAAGGCGGCTCTGGTACTACAAGATTATATCAAACGTATTACTGGCGTACCATTAGCGATATTGTCGAGCCCTTCTGGGACGAAAAAACACGTAGTATATATCGGGAATAATTTTTATCAACAGCGGATTGGAAAGAAGGTTGAGCTTGGAAACGAAGGTTTTGAAATTAGTGTTCGGGACGGACAAGTATATCTAACTGGAGGTTCAGGAAAAGGATTGCTGTATGGCGTATATGAACTTATCGAGAAGCAATTTGGTGCTCGGAAATATGATCAAGGGCCTGCATGGGTCCCGAAGCGTGCGAATCTGTCACTTCCTCAAGATTTCAATTTTCGCTTTGAACCTCCATTACGTTATAGAGAGTCTTACTACCCTGCTTCTGCGGATGGTGAATACCTGGATTGGCATCATTTGCATCGATTTGAAGATCTGTGGGGCTTATGGGGGCATTCATTTTTTAAAATTATACCACCGGAAGACTATTTTCAGCAGCATCCTGAATATTTCGCTTTAACAAACGGAAAGCGCAGCGCAACACAACTCTGTTTAACAAATCCTGACGTCGAGAAAATTGCAATCAATTATTTTCGTCAGGCCATTGCCGATAATTCTGATGCGGTCTATTGGTCTATAGCGCCAATGGATGGAAAAGGGTACTGTACATGTGATCGCTGTACAAAGGTTGACCAGGAGGAAGGCGGACCGCAGGGTACACTGATCCGATTTGTGAACAGTGTGGCAGCTCAATTTCCAGAACAGAATTTTACGACCTTAGCCTATGGTTACACCGCAGAAGCTCCCAAAATAACTCGGCCATCGGCTAATGTATATGTGTTGCTAAGCACGATAGATGCAACGCGGGAGCAGGGCCTGGCGGTTAATCCAACAGCTGCTCCTTTGCGACGCCAGCTCAAAGACTGGTCAAAGATCTCATCGCATATTTTTGTGTGGGATTATACCACGCAATTTACATCCTATTTAAATCCTTTTCCAATGTATGATCACTACCAGAGCAATATCGCCTATATGTATCAAAACGGTGTAAAAGGGATCTTTGAACATGGGCCTGGACATACGCTGGCTGATATGTCTGCTTATGCGAGTTATATGCAGGCCAAGAGTCTATGGAATCCTGAGCTAGATCAAGCTGAGGTGGAAGCGGATTTTTTGGACGGTTATTATGGTGCAGCATCAAAGGATATTAAAAAGTATTTAAAACAACTTATTGAAGCTCGAAAAACAAGTCGCTCGACGCTTGATATCTATGGTAACCCTATCCTTTCGCGGCATGGATATCTGAGTTCTGAAAAGATGAAACTTTTTAAGGAACTTTTGAATAACGCGCAAAAAACTGTAGCTGGAGATCCTGAATTTTTAAGTCGTGTCAAATTGATTGCTTTAGGTCTTGAGTATGCAGCTTTGGAGCAGGCAAAGGCTTATGGTGATCATCCGCTCGGCTTTTTGAACAGGAAAGCTGATGGTCAATGGATGGTCAATCCCAATTGGATGAAGCGGATAGATGAATTTTTGGACCATGCACTTCGAGGCGGAGCCATCGAATTGGCTGAAACTGGTGGCAGTCTTGAGCAATACCGGCAGCAATGGCTAACACTATTAAATAAACCCTATTTGCCGTCATTGCTCCAAGGAATACATCCTCAGTTTAAACCTTCGTTTTTGGAGGATTTTCCCGCAAATGGAAAAACAACACTGAATGATGGCTTATCGGGAACAACAGATTACAGTTACAATTGGCTATTGTTTGATAGTAAGGATGTCGAGATTACTTTTCCTTTTCCGAATGAAACAATGGCTTCGCAAATTCAGCTTAACTTCCTTCTGGATCCGGCACATTATCTATTTCTTCCGGATGGAATAGCGGTAGAATCCTCAGAAGATAATATTTCGTACGTTAACATCGGGACGTATAAGATCGATACTGGTCTTATTCCTGAAGGCCCGATATGTTTTCCAGTTTCATTTGGCTTAAAACAACAAAAAGGACGTTTTTTAAAAGTGAAAATTTCTTTTTCGCAAGAATTTCCACATTGGTTTGAAGGGTCGAAGCATCGTAACCCGCTTTTTGCCATAGATGAAATTCACGTTAGAAAATAGATACGGAGGATTTAGAAATATTTGGGTAATCTTAAAGCGAATTTTTCCTAAATTTATTGAACCGATTATCTGACCTAAGAAAATCATTATGTCGTTAGGAAATGGTTTTTTGTCTTTTTTGCTGTATTTACCCTGTGCTATGCTTGGGGCTTTTTTTAGCTATAATTTGATTTGCTGGGGCTATCGAAAGGCTACTGTTGTTAATAGCGCAGGACAAATTTGGGAGCGGATAGCATTTTTTTGTTTACTCGTGCTCACGTTTTCGGCTATGTTAATAGCTGCTTTGTGTATCTCAGCTAATGAATTTATCGAGTTGTGGCCGCAGAAATTATTTTATGCTTGTATTATTGTAGGAATTCCCACGCTCGTGATAACGACTTTTGTCATTCTTTTTAGATGTATAGAATCCTGGTCTGAATGCTGCTCGAGCCGCGAAAGAGCCAAATATGGTTATTTACTGTTTCTGACCATTTGGTTATTTTGTTTTTTGGTGCAAGTTATCGTATACATCATGCTGATCAAGCAGATTAGCTGAATCGGGTGAATCAATCATCTTATTTATAATGAATTAAGCTTGGAGTTTGAGATCAAAGCAAATCAGGAAATAGGTGTTTTAATGAGGTTTATAAGGGGTTAAAAATAAATGGGGCGAACGCCTTCGCCCCATTATATCCATTAATATTATCAAGTCGAACGCAAAAAAAATGACTTGATGGCCCAAATGTAAAAAAATATTATTGAAATTCTCCGGTAAAAATTTACCATAATCGTGTAAAAATCGACGGGGTAGTTGAAGGGCTACATCATTCATAAAAAAAGACGGCTAGAATTTCTAGCCGTCTTCGTTTGGTTGCCGAAAGGTCAATTATTAATATTTCTAGTTTGTGCGTACACAACGAACGTTTTTAAGTGATGAACTTGCTACGTTAATACCCAGTAGGCTTACCGTAGACAATAGCTCAGCTGTACCTTGTGCTGTGGCAATACGTCCAGTTAATAAGGGTTGTTTAGTTACTGCCAGATATCCCCATGTACCTAAATTAACCAAACCTAAAATGCTGTTCGGTGGATCTGAAGTCCATAAAGCCGCTTCACGGCCATAGCTTAGTCCTAATAGGGCTTGAATAGCTGTTAGATCAAGAGTAAGAAAATTGGGATCCAATACATTTACGCGTGCCAATTGACCATTGTAATAAAAACGAAGGTTGTTGGATGCTGCATCAAATGCTGAATTACCTGTACCTGAAGTAGTGCTATATTGAATATAATTTCCTGTAGTGGATCCAGTTGCAGGGCTAGGTGTAGAGTTTGGTGCTTTTGTTCCGATCAAAAGATCCGTGATATTTTGCAATACATCTGTTAAAAGAGCATTCGAACTGACATAAGCTGTGGTAGAAAAATCAGCATGAGTTGGTTTTCTCCAAAGTCCTTGCGGATATACTTGTGTACAAGGGTCAGCGTATGCTGCCATGGATTGGAATTGGCCCGGAAGCGCAGCACCATATGCGAAATAGCTATTCGCTTCAGAACGTTGTCTGTTATTCGCGAAGAAACGATACGGGTTGTGACCAGCAGTGTAATATAGATTTGAACGAGACCATTTTACCGTAGATCCTGTCGAAGTCAGTGGTGATTCAACGATATTTGCCAATAGACGATGACTATTTCCTAATACCGGAGTTACATTAAAAGAAATATTGATCGGAGCTGTGGTCGCAAAAGTGCGGTCTACGTTGTCGGCATGTTTAATCGCTAAATTCGTTACAGAGACAGTAACGTTATTTAAAGCTGTCGTTCCGGCTGTATAGACGTAAGCAATTTTCGCATCCGAAAAGCTTGGATCAATATTGGTAAAACTAGCCCAGTTTAATGTCGGTGAAAATGTTGTAGCAGAAGGTGTAAGGGCTCCAGTAGCTACGTTAAGCGTTGCGCTCCGCAAAGCTAAATTAGATACAGCAAGATTTCCAGATACCATATTTCCAAATACACCCATGGTATTCAGTTCAATAGCGATACGTGAATATTTGTGTGCGAAGGTAATCGGTAAAGTTACATCTGTCCCTGGGGTGCTTGGAATAGTGATACTTCCAGAAGCGTAAAGGACATCCTTATTTTCCGGTAATTGAAGTGTTGGGTTTGCAACAGTAATGTCTGGGATCGCATCCGTATTGTTATAGGATAAGGCTACCCATTTGTACGTGGTGCCAGGTGTTACAGAGATTGTTAGATCTGGTCCTGAAACACTGTATTGTTTTGAAGAGATTAACTGTGTTCCATCGGCAGAGTAAAGGTAAACTCGGTAAGTTACGCCGTTCTCTAATGCTGCAGCGCGTAGGCCTGTACTTGCAGCAGCAATAGTACCATCTGTATTTCTGCTTTGTACAACATCTGATGCTACGGCTTTGAATGGAACATTGTTGTCAACAGCTGATACAACGTCCACATCACCAAAGGATTCTACCTGTAATTTTGAGGATTTACTGTTGTTTGAAGCTTGTTTTATGGTATTATCTGATCCTTCATTAATACCTTTGATGGACAGCACAATGTTTGTGCCCTCATGGTTATCGGCTTGCTCTACTGCAGCGCCGCGCTCTTTGGAACAGCTTGTAGCAAGCATTCCAGATGTCGCTAAAAGGACGGTCGCAACAATCCAATTAGCTTTTCTAATCGTTGAAAAGTTCATAAATTTCTTAAAATCGTGTAATAAATGCTTTTTTAAGTCCTTTCAGGCTGGTTATGCTTCGCCAGTACCTGTGCCACCAGTGCCTTCACCGAAACCTCCGTCGGTAGGGGCTGGGGTTGCAGATCCTGCGGCAATGCCTTGTTCCAATTCAACTACGTGCTCCTTGATGGACGGAGCTTCGTACATTTTTTTTGCGTTCTTATTCATGATAATATTATTTGGATAATCCGCACTATCACTAGTGCGGGGTTTAAATTTAATGGACAATTTAACCCTTGTTTATTTGATAGAAACACTTAAGCATATAAAGGCTTGCCTTTGCGTATAGGCAGTATATTGCTGTTATCACTTAGGTGCTCCTAAATTTTTTTGTCTGTTTGTTGATTCTTGATTTAATTGTTAATACTTTTTTTGCTATCGGCTAGTAATACTTTTCCCGAATTGAATTGTAATATTACGACTTAATATCAACTTGTGCAAAAAAAAATTGTAAACTTTTTTTTCAACTATTATTGATTTTGTAATAAAACAACTTTCTTCATTGTTATTATTCTATAAGATGTGTCGGTTATTCTCTTTTATTGCTCTCAAATCTGAATTTAAGCGCTTTAAAAGCTGGCCTTCTTCCTGCCATCTTTCTCATTAACAAATCATCGTTTATTTTGTTTATCATTTTTTATAAAATATTTTTTTGTCTAATTATTGTTTTATAATTAATATGTTTAAACAGTTTGTTTTTAAAAGCTGACTATTCGATTTTTTGCGATTTATTTGGAAATATATTTCTTGTTGTGATATGTGTAGTGTTTATTTTTATTTCTTTTTAGTGATTAAATGTCTTTATAGTCTGTTTTTAAATTTTTATTTTTTATTGAATTTCAATATTTTGATGGTGTCATTATATTTTAAGGAGATATGATGTTTGTTTTGTTTTAAATTTTAAATTCATTTTGTTTATTTCTTTTGTTTCATTTTAGGAAAATTGCAGTTGCAACTAAACTTTTGTCGCCTTAAATTGTTGTGTTAAGAAGTGTTAAAAAACAGGCTTATTAATCTTGAAGTGAAGATTTTGGAAATGTCTGTTGTTTAAACTAAATTATTTTTTTGTTGTAAAATAAAAGATTTTTTGAGGGCTGTACGTGGTTATTTCTCTAATATTTGTTTCGTCAACCTAATTGTATTCTATTTCATTTAGTGTCTCTTATAGAATGATTGGTCGATTTGATTGTCCTCAAAATTAGTTGAAGAGTGCTCTCTATAACAATCATCCAGGTTTTCCTGATGCTCTCAAAAAAAACATATTGCAAACGCTTAGATTCTTTGGAAATGAATTTTTTGTGTTTGGCTTTTATTTCCTAAATTGCCCCTATTTCAGTAATATGAAATGCTTGTCGGGCCTTATATGCATTAGATAAAAATATGGAATTTGGAGTTCATCGAGTCATTGGTGTAGCGCAGGAGCCTTCCGAAATTACGGATGCAACAGCAAAAGAAAATTATGTTGTTCTTTTTGTGTCAAAGGGTGGCTGTAGCGTGGAAATCAATAATCAGATTACAGAAATCGAAGAATTCTGTTTGGTGCTAATTCCAAGAGGTATAAAAATTGAAGCCAACCCAGATGAGCAGCGACCGTTTCTTATTATTTATTTTTCGGAAAGTTTTTTTGCACGTACGGAGATAGATACCGCTTTTCTGCATAATTTTAAATCATTCAATAAGAACGAATATACCTACCGTGTACTGCGTGTTCCTGCAGAGTATGCAAGCTATTACGAATTTGTAAGCATGCAGCTTAAGCTTTCTAAGCAGAATTATAATCTTGCAATTTATCGTGATTTAGCGCATAATATCGTCAAACAGATTGTGCTGCTTGCAGCAATTTCTGCTGAAGATAGGCCGTCAAATGGATTAGTGGGTCAAGGTGCTGATGCAAAGCTGATAACACTCTTTCAGGAGCTGATCAAAAAATATGTAAAACAAGAAAAACAGGTCGCCTTCTACGCCGAACAACTCCATGTCGGAAATAAAAAATTAACCAATCTAACTAAAGAAATTTTGGGAGCAACGCCAAAAGAACTTATCATCAAAGAATTGCTGCGTGTGAGTAAAAAGCTTATCGTTGAATCTTCTCTGAGTATTAAACAGATTGCTTGGGAACTTGGTTATGCTGATGTCAATAACTTCAGTACTTTCTTCTCAAAGGAGACCACCCTGACGCCGACCGAGTACCGAAAAAGGTGGCAGAAATAACCCTTATAGTTAAATAAATTTTTGTTAGTTATAAACTCTTTTTGTAGTTTACGATGTGCTGTTGTAGTTGAAGCGCTACAAGATTTGTAATTTATACTGTAGTTGTGTATTTTGCCTTATTCTCAGCTGAATTAGTTATATCTTTGCTTTAAACAGTTCGACCTTAATACTATTCGCAAAGCCAAGTATTAAAGTCTTGTGACGTCTACGATGGGGCTGTTTGATATTGATCTATTATTATTATTTAATTATGTATAACAGAAAAAGCTTAAATCTCTTCTTGGTGGGTCTTGCAGGGATTGCGCTCTTCGGGGCAAGTTGTTCAAAAGTGAAAGATTTGTACAACGAAACCGAAAAAGGATCTGATTCATCCACCCTACTTCCTGGTGGAGGCAATATTTCAGCCGATTTTATGTGGAATTCAACACGTGCTGTAGATGTGCGCGTTGCTGTAGACGATCAATTTAGCGGTAAATACTTTTATCGGGTTGAGATTTTTGATAATGATCCGACTTTGTCTAGTGGAGCCAATCTGCTGGCTGCCGGTCAGGCGAAATCAGGTCAGGATTTTGTTGGCAAGCTGATGATTCCGACAATTGCAAAATATGTCTATTTGAGAGAAACTAGTCCTCTGGGTGTTGCTGCTATCAGCATGATTGAAGTTGGACAACAAAATACAATCGCTGTCGACGGTACAAAAGCTGTATCAAGCAGCAAAGCGAGTGTTTTGCGTGCTGCGAACACGGCAAGTGTATTGGCTAGTAGTGGCTTAAAGGCGGCTGCGGTTGAAGCTACACCAGTAGTGGTCCCTTCGGACGCGATCGCCCTATCGGGAAACTCGACAATTTCAGTCGAGTCCAATAAATCTTATGTCGTCAAAGCTGGCGTCACTTTTACAGGTAAGATCGATGCAAACAACGGTACAAGTAATGTGAAGATTTACATTCAGGGGTCTTGGAAAAATACCAGCTATGAGCTAAACCTTGGAAGCAATAATGGATTGTATATCACACAGGCTGGTTCGATTGACCTAGTGAATGTAACGCAGAATACCGTAGGCGGTTTTGTCAATTATGGCTCAGCCTCACTTTCCAAAATGGAAACAAAGAATAATACTTTGTACGTTAACTATGGAACCTTAACTGCTGATAAAGCGGATATCACTAATGGTAACTTTACCAACTATGGTGTGGCGACAATCCAAAATTTGAGCAGTACGACAAACGGCACAGTCGTGCGCAATGAGGGCACACTTACTGTGCAAAATGCGACTTTGACAAATGCAACTTTGGAAGCTGTTTGTCATACGGTAATCAATTCATTAACAACTAATGGGGCAACTATTTCGGTTTCTCAAGGAGCTTTATTGAGTTTAGATAAATTAGATGCGGGTGGTACAAAAATTAATTTGGCAACATCAGCAATTCTAGATGTCAACACCCTGGCCAAATTTAACAGCCAGTCGAGCACAATGACTGGCCCCACTTCAGGTCAGGCTTTGGCCCGTCTGAAAAAGGTTGATGTAAATAATCAATGGATGGCTATTACCTATGGTGGCAATCTAGAAATAGCCTGCTCGGATCATACAGCTAATCCACAATGGAGCACCTATTACGTGATCAATAGTCCAGCAAAAATAGTTCCTTATGATAAATCGACAGTGGTGATTGCAGGGACTTCTTGTAACGCTGGCGGAAATAACTCTTCAGGTGGCAATCCAACAGACCAAACCGTAACTGAAGTTAATTTAGGAACTTATTCTTATATCTTTGAGGATAAATGGCCGAGTAAAGGTGATTATGATATGAATGACTGTGTGTTGGATATGAACATTACCAAATATCAAAATACCGCAAATAAGGTGACAAAAGTGGCTCTGAAAGCGAAATTGCGTTCGATAGGTGCTTCGATCCGTTTTTCAACCGCAGTACAGCTTGATGGCATCGCAACAGGAAATGTCAAAAATGTGACGTATTCTCGCAAAGATTTGGTTGGTACTGCCTTGCCTCTCGGAGCAAATGGTACGGAATCCGGACAAACGTATGCTGTGCTTCCATTATGGGACGATGCGCATAAAGCTTTTGGTGTGTCCGATACACGTTTTATCTCGACTCAATCGGGCCAATATGCACCAGTAGAGGTGATCGTAACTGTTGAGTTTAATACACCAATAGATAATTTTACCTATGGCACATTAAATGCCTTTATTGTAAACTTCAACCAAAACCTTGCTGGCCGAAATGAGGTGCACCTGGTTGGTTATAAAGCGACTGATAAAATCAATAAAAGTTTAGTGTTAAAGGAAACAGGTAACCTGCTGTCACCTACGGATCCATTTAAGACAAAAGCGAATGAGCCGTTTGGTTTGTTAGTTCCTGTTTCTTTTGTGTATCCATCCGAAGGACAGGCTATTACCGCTGCGTATCCGCTCTTTGAGTCTTGGGCGACGAGCGGAGGTAGCCAAAATACAGATTGGTATCTGCATAAGAAATAATAAAAACAGCAATATCTCCATGTACCAAAGTAGTAAGTCTAATAGGAACGAATGCTCTGGTATATGGAGGTATACTTAAATAATGCAATCCGTACGCCTGCATCATTATATTCTAAAGACCCTATGAAAAAAAAGATTCTAATAATTGATGACAAACCAGCAATTGGTCAATTGATTACACTTTATTTGAGTGCAGATTATGACTTTCGTTTCTTTAGCAATGCGATGGACGCCTATAATTGGCTGAAGGAAGGGAACAGCGTTGATTTAATTTTATCGGATTATACCATGCCGGAGATGAATGGATACGATTTGCTCATTATGATTAAGCAAAACGAGTTTCTAAAGAATATTCCGGTTATCTTTTTGTCTGGCGAGGATAATTCCAATACACGCATCAGTCTGCTCGAAGCTGGTGCTGATGATTTTATCTTAAAACCATTTAATCCCCTTGAGTTAAAATTACGAATTAAAAAAGCATTAAAATAATGCCCCAATATAGCGATTATATATACTTTGGCGATAATCTGGAAACTTTTGATTATTTTCATCAACAAGTCCAAGACATCTTGGGTGTTGACTTGAGGTTTTTTGATTCATTTGAAGCCATGGATATGTATTTTCAAGAACAAGAAGGGCAGTTTTTTTCTGTAATATTCTATGAAAAAAGCAAAAGTCTAAGTAAAGACTTATCACGGTTGAAAAAGCTTGTCCAACATGGAAAAGATACATTACTGATCTTGATTGGAAATGATCTTTCACGTTTTGAGAAACAATCTTATTTTGAGGCTGGTATCACAAATACCATTAGTCCACGTGCGCATGCGGATGTTTTTGAATCGATTAGAAAATACATAAGGCTATATTTTGAGGCGACAACGCAGACTGAAAAATTTGAAACAGCAAATACCTCTTTTCCTCAAATAGGAATTCCGTTGGGAAAAAGATTGTTTGATATTGCAATTTCTTCGATTTTAATCCTCCTGCTTTCCCCGATACTGGCAATCGTTTATATTGCCATCAAATTGGAAAGTAAAGGTTCGGCAGTCTATAAGTCGAAACGGATAGGATCTGGCTATTATATGTTTGATTTTTATAAATTCAGATCGATGTACCCGGATGCTGACAAGCGTCTAAAAGAGTATATGGCGCTTAATCAGTATGCAGATGCATCATTAAGTATTAATCATCGTACTGTGGCCGCTATGATAAGCGATACCGATGCACAACATTTTACTGCAGATGAGCTACGTGATGTGCTTATTGATGATGAAAGTGTTGTAAAAAGTTCTGATACCGCTGGAAGACAAAAAAAAGCAGCTTTCTTTAAGCTGGAAAAAGATCCTCGTGTAACCAGGGTAGGTCGCATTCTCCGTAAATATAGCATTGACGAACTGCCCCAGTTGTTTAATGTACTTAAAGGTGATATGTCTATTGTGGGAAATAGACCATTGCCACTCTATGAAGCCGAGATGCTGACGACAGACGATAGTGTCGAGCGATTTATGGCGCCGGCAGGTATAACCGGCCTATGGCAGGTAGAAAAGCGGGGCGATAATGGAAGTATGTCTGATCAGGAAAGAATAAAACTGGATATTGACTATGCACAGCATTATTCGATCTGGATGGATTTAAAAATATTGTATAAGACTTTTTCCGCATTCATCCAAAAGGCGGATGTTTAATAACATAAATATTTATTTCGATGAATTTATTGCTTAAAGGGGCTTTCTTGCTGTTAAATTTAGTTACAGCAAGCCTATTGCTAAAAGCACAATCTGTAATGGACCCAACGGATATGGTTGATTTTACAAAGCTTAAACTGCCGCCTTTGGAAACCCTTTATCAAAATGCCAAACAAAGTCCCGGAGTGGAAATGTATGAGGCAAAAATGGAGGCTCAGGCTAATCAGTTGATAACAGAAAAGAGAAGTTGGTTAAAATATTTCAGAGTAGGTGGATCTTGGCAGTACGGCAATATTGCGATCAATTCTGCTTTCACGAATGAATATACTCCTCTTTTCTATCAGTCTTCCGGCGTAACCCAAAGTTCCTATTATGGAACTGCCGGAGTGAATATTCCTTTGGATGATCTCTTCGATCGCGGGAATAAAATCAAACGTCAGAAGATGGAACAGCGGTTTACACAGCTGGAATTGGACAAATGGCTCGATGAGCAACGGATCCGTATCGTCAACTCCTATACGAAAGTAAAAACAGCTCTTTCTACACTCAAGAAAAAAATTGAAGATTACAATATCGCTTTAGCGAATTACAAAATGACTGAAAATGAGTTTAAGTCGGGCAATGCAAATATTAGCGATCTTAATACAGCAAAGAAGTTGGAGACAGAGGCTTATGAAATTCTGAAAACCAACGAATCTATTATTACCAATGAAATCCTTACCTTAGAAATCCTGAGTAAGACAAAAATTATAAGCCAATAGCATCATGAATATTTTCCATTATATCTTTCGGGCCATTTTCAGAATTAAGTGGTGGCTGTTGATTTTGCCGCTAGGTTTTGCCTTGTTGGCGATCTACCTGACTCGTCAAATGGACCGGCAGTATAAGACTGATATTACAATCTATACAGGTGTTATTTCAAGTTATGGAAGTGATCCGGGCGAATCCAATGCTTCGCAAGACTGGAACGTATTAAACAATTCGATCCAGAATATTATCAATACCATTAATTCGAAGGAAACGATCAAAAGGCTTTCCATGCAGCTTTATGCACGGCTTATGATTCACGGTGATCCCACTAAAGATAATGTATATATTACCGCAAAACATTATAAGGAGCTCGTCGCAATTACCCCAAAAGACGTACAGAAGTTGATTGACAAAAGTTCGGAAGAGAATACGGTAAAGAATCTGGAAAAATATGAGAAAGCAGACCGCAATAATTTTGTCTATGGTCTTTTCAACTGGAACCATCCTTATTTCAGCTATAATGCTCTTAGAGAAAATATTAAAATCAATAGGGTAGACAATAGCGATATTTTACAGATCAACTATCAGGCAAACGATCCAGGTGTTGCTTTTCAGACATTGGATATTTTGAGTAAAGTTTTTGCGATCGAATATACCAATTTGCAATTTGGCAGTACAAACAACGTCATCCGGTATTTTGAGGCTGAGCTTGAACGTATAGGCCGGGAACTTCGCGGACAGGAAGATTCCCTGACCATGTATAACGTAGAAAACCGGGTGATCAATTATGATAAACAGACAGAGGCGATTGCGTTATTGGATAAAGAGTATGAACTAAGGCACCAGGATGTGTTGTTTGTGTATAACAGTGCGCAAGCAGCTATAAAACAATTGGAGTCGGGAATGGATGCCAATATGCGTGCGATCAAAAATAATACGGAGTTTTTGGCACGTATGAATCAGATTGCAGACATCAACTATAATATTTCAAAGATACGGACGTTGAGTGTAGATTCCCTAAAGCAAAAGCAGGGCGGAGCTGATCTAGATGTACTGTCGCATGAGCTGGATCAAAAGGAGAAAGGGTTCCGTTCGTTTATGGATCAATATACAGCAGAAAAATATACTAAAAACGGCTATCCAAATGCAAATTATGTAAAGCAATGGGTAGAAGAGCTATTACGTTTTAAGCGTTCGGAGGCAGAACTTAATGTCGCCCGTGATTTTAAACAAGAACTGGATCACAAATACACCCAATATTCACCTATTGGCTCTGTCTTAAAACGTAAGGAACGCGGCATATCTTTCACAGAACAGTCTTATTTGTCAATCTTGTCTAGTCTAAATGCGGCCCGCTTACGACTGAAGAGTTTGGAAATGAATTCAGCGACACTAAAAGTGATCAATCCGGCAAGCTTTCCGTTAAATGCACTTCCACATAGCAGGAAATTGATTGTATTTGCTGTCTTTTTTGGGACCGTGGCATTTATACTTGGTATTTTGCTTATTATTGAACTTTTTGACCGCACGCTAAGGGATAAAACGCGTACTGAACGGATTACAAAGGGAAAAGTAATTGCGGCATTGCCCAAACTTGGTAAAGGCGGCGCAAAACAGACTAAAATCGAAGAAAGAGCGATACATGTTTTGGCCAATAGATTATATGGTTTTTACAACAACTCGAATCCTATAAACTTTATCAATATCGTCAAGTTCTCTTCTACACTAGATTTGGGCTCACTGACAGATATTTTAACAGCCTACTGGCAGGGATTGGGTATCAATGTACTAGCTTATAAAGAAGGAACAGATTTTAGTGCAGAATCGAGGGAATATTTAGTGGATGATGCGTGGGCGGAAAAACTGGGTAATTATGATATTTCATTAGTGAAGCATGGCTCTATGGCATTACGTCCTATCCCTTCTCTATTTTTAGAGCGTGGGATGGCCACATTATTGGTATTAAGGGCTGACTCGGTATGGAAAACAGAAGATGAGTTGATGTTTGCAGATCTATTGCAACGTTCGGCCGGTAAACCGATTGTCATCTGTTTAATGAATGCAGAAAAATATGTTGTGGAAGAGTTTACAGGAATGTTGCCTCCGTTTACCTTTTTGAGACGCCTGGAATATCAATTGGGTAATTTTGGTCTGACATCGCTGGGAAAATAGTGGGATATGATGCAGTATGATCATACAAAATCGATGATAACCAGCCGGCATTTTCTCCTGCTGTTCCTCATACTCGGGGGATTGGCAGGAACTTGCATTTTTATTTTTGCCGGTTTGTCATTGGCTATGGTGTTCTATATGTTGCCTGTATTTCTATTGGTTATTATTGTCCTGCTGTCTTCGCCAATAAGTTGTTTCTTCCTATTGTATATTGTATCCTACCTGGTGATGGGTTTTGGACGCTATATCACATTTCCGCTTCCGGTAGGAGTCATACTTGATCTTTTGATTTTATTTAATTTTTTCTCGCTAGCTTTACACTTTATTCGGGGAAATCCTTTAGGCAAGGTTTACTTTAATTCTTTTCTCCTGATCTCCATCTTTTGGATGCTTTATTGCATGCTGGAGATTGTAAATCCAATGTCCACTTTTGCGAACTGGATCACGACAGTTCGTAGCATTGGAATGCATATTGTCTTATTTCAATTATTGGTTTTTATTAGTCTGGATAACATTCCCAAATTGCGCTTATTTTTTAAAGTTTGGGGTATACTTGTTCTATTGGGAGCTTTAAAGGCAATAGGCCAAAAATATATTGGTTTAGACCGATTCGAGTCTGCTTGGCTATATACATTCGGCGCTCATACGCATGTTATTTATAGTGGGATCCGTTACTTTTCATTCTTCAGTGATGCAGCAAACTTTGGCTGCCATATGGGTTTGGCTATGGTTGTTTTTACGATCTTAGCTATTTATGAGAAGCAGGCAAAAAGGCGTTTTCTTTATATTGTTGTTGTCGCTTTTGCGGCTTACGGGCTAATGATATCCGGAACGAGGGCCGCTATTGCCGTTCCTTTTGCAGGCTTTGCTTTCTTCATTATCCTTGTGAAGGAGTGGAAGTGGGTAATCTTTGGTCTTTCTTTATTAATAATGGCTTTTGCTTTCTTTAATTTAACGACCATTGGCAATAGCAGTTCCGATATTCGTCGTATGCGGACGGCTTTCTCTTTTTCAAAGGATGCTTCTTTCAACGTTCGCTTGGAGAACCAGAAAAAAATGCGAACCTTTATGGGCGACCATCCTTTTGGGATAGGATTGGGCGGGTCTAAACATGCGAATGAAGGAGATGCAATACATGGTATCGCAACCGATTCTTCCTTCGTTTTTATATGGGTAGAAACGGGGGTCATCGGTCTTATAGGCTATATTATTTTATGTCTAACGATATTGGGATATGGCACATATTACGTGATTTTTCGACTTAAAGATAGGCGGATCAAGTCTATTGCGATGGCGGCTACATCTGGTCTTGCAGGAATTATGGTCGCGGGGTATGCGAATGAAGTGCTCCATCAAATGCCTACTGGGCAGACCGTATACATTCTAATGGGGGTTATTATGCTTTCGCCTTATTTGGACAAAAAACTGAGCGATGACATTAGAACCGTATAAAATATCTTTCATAACGGTCAATTATAATGGATTGGCTGATACGATTTCTCTGCTGGAAAGTATTGTGAATGCGAGATTATCTTTTGCATATGAGGTTATTGTCATTGATAATGGTTCGTTAAAAGACGAATATTGCCTGCTAAAAAATCAATTTCCTTTTATAAAGGGCTATTATACTAGCATGAACCTGGGATTTGCAGGAGGAAATAACTTGGGGCTGGAAATAGCTACTGGCGAGTTTGTTTATTTCTTAAATAATGATACACTGCTTCCAGAAAACGCCGATAGCGAAATTTTGGGCATGTTAGAAGTATTTGCGCTAGATTCACAAGTAGGTGGGATTTCACCTAAGATAATGTATTATCAACCCAAGGGAATGATCCAATTTGCCGGGTGTACACCGCTGACATCAATTACCCTACGTAATAAACAGATCGGTTATCGGGAAATGGATAGAGGCCAATATGATACAAGCATTGAGATCCCCTATTTACATGGTGCAGCTATGTTGGTACCCAGCAGGATTATCAAGGAAATTGGTGTGATGTCGGAGCTTTTCTTTCTTTACTATGAGGAGTTGGACTGGAGCTGTCGGATCAATAAGAAGTATAAAATAGTGTATTTTGCAGCTGCCCATATTTATCATAAAGAAAGCGCTTCCACGGGCCAGGACTCCCCATTAAAAACATTTTATCTGACACGTAACCGCTTGTTATTTGCCTATCGAAATAGGTCGGGGATAAATCGGATTTTGGCTATTTTTTATCTTATTGGGATAGCGAACAGTACAAGATTGATTAGATTTGTTTTTTCGGGTATGTGGAGGCATGTTGGTGCAGTATGTTCAGGGACATGGTCTGGGATTAAATTATTTTCTAAAGAGAGTCTATGCTGATGGGAACGGTTTTGTTTATTATTGAAACATTGATTTTTATTCCTTTCCTGGTCTGGATCATGTATTTCCTTGTTTTTTCAGTCGGTTATCGCATTCCTAAGAAATTATTCTTTGAACGATCGAATATTCAACATCGATTTCTTATCATATTTCCTGCATATAAAGAGGATGCAGTAATCGTTGATAGCATACGCTCGTTTTTAAAACAAGACTATCCTCAAGAGCTTTTCGAAATTATCGTTGTTTCTGATAGTATGACGAGAGAGACAAATCAGAAACTTGAAGATTTAGGCGCTCGAATACTTATTCCTACGTATGAAAAAAGATCCAAAGCCGCTGCTCTAAATCTGACAATGAACGTTATCAAAGAAGAAGATTTTGATGGCGTGGTTATATTGGATGCTGATAATTTAGTTTCTCCAAATTATCTAGCACTTGTGAACGATTGCTTTGCATCTGGCGCGGTTGCCATCCAAACACATCGCATAGCAAAAAACAGCAATACCGATACCGCATATCTCGATGGGATCAGTGAGGAAATAAATAATTCAATTTTTAGGCAGGGGCATGTGAACCTGGGGTTACCCGCCGCATTGACGGGCTCAGGCATGTTGTTTGAAATTAAGTGGTTTAAAAATACGATGGCTAAAATAAGCTCCATGGGTGAGGATAAAGAGCTGGAGTATTATTTGCTCTTAGATAAAATATTTACGGTGTATTTGGAAGATGTGTATGTATTAGACGAGAAAGTACAGAACCGTCGCGATCTGTCAAATCAGCGAAAAAGATGGATTGCTGCTCAAATTGACACTTTTTTGATTACTTTGAAGCGATTTCGCACAATAATTCTTACCCGTAACTGGCCTATGCTCGACAAACTGATCCAATGGTCGATTCCACCCCGCATTATTTTGCTGGGAATGGTTCCTATTTTGGGCTGTATCGTCTATTTGGTAGCTCCAGCGTTGGCCTATAAATGGCTTATACTCTATGGCTTGTTTATCGTGTCACTTGCTCTGGCCATACCAAATAAATTTTATACGAGAAGGACTCTGCTCTGCTTTTTAAAATTACCATTTATTTTTATGGCAATCTTACGTAGCTTTATGGGAATCAAATCGGGACGTAATACTTTTGTGCATACACCGCATGGCGAAAAAAAAGAAGACTATAGTAATTGAGGCACAACGAATCTTTCGCCTTAATAAACACGGAATGGATTTTGTGGCTTTGGAAGTAATCCGTGCGCTTCAAAAGTTGGATACCTTTAACCGGTATATTATTGCTGTCGGACCGGGAGAGGACCGCTGTTTGGAAGGTTCAGCAAATTTTGAGATTAAAGTTTTGGAAAGCTCTAATTATTTTATTTGGGAGCAACTTCTCTTACCTAAACTTATTAAAACCAGCAATGCGGATGTCCTGCACTGTACCTCCAATACTGCCCCATTGGGGTTATCTATTCCACTGGTACTTACGTTACACGATATCATCTTTATGGAGAAAAAGATTGGTAGTAATTCGTCCATGTATCAAAATTTGGGACGTATCTATAGGCGTTGGGTTGTGCCGCGTGTATTGAAAAAGGTTCATACCGTGATCACTGTCTCTAACTTTGAAAAAAGAAATATCGAAGCGGCCTTTCCACATCTACAGAAAAAAATTATCACGGTCTATAATGGTGTAAGTTCAAGATTTAAATCGATGGATATACCTTCGGAAAGCACATTTTTAAAGCTTGAGAAGGGGACTTTTTGGCTTCTTTTAGGTAATACCGATCCCAAAAAAAACCTGAGGAATACCTTGATGGCTTATGCTTTTTATTTGGAGAGAAGCAATTACAAGAAAAGGTTGCTCCTAGCCGATTTAGATAACACATATTTGGAAAAACTATTAAAAGAACTTGATCTGTTGACAATAAAAGATTTTATTGTAGTCGAAGAATATATAGCTCATGACAAATTGGTTGAGGTTTACAATGGTGCTTTTGCTTTTTTGTATCCTTCTGTCCGGGAAAGTTTTGGACTTCCGTTGCTTGAAGCTATGGCTTGTGGCACACCCGTAGTTACGTCCAATACATCTGCTATTCCTGAGGTAGCCGGGGATAATGTAGTATATACAGACCCGATGAATATCAAATCCATTGCAGCAGGCATGTTGAAATTGGAAGATGAACCACAGTTATATAGCTCGCTTGTTCGTAAAGGTTTGGAGCGAAGCAAAGCTTTCAGTTGGGAGTATACAGGAAAAAATACATTAGCAATATATGAAAGCGTACATTCATAATCATCCTAAATTTAAGCGCTTGCTGCACTGGTTTATCATGAATCCTGTGCGTACACGGCCGCGCTGGTATGTTCGCATGCTGCAGTTCTTTTATGTTAAACGGGGGGCTGGTTCAGTCATTTATCGTAGCGTACGACGGGATCTTGTTCCTTTTCGTACATGTATTATAGGGTCCCGATCCGTGGTCGAGTCATTTGCGGTATTGAATAACGCTGTCGGCGACTTGTTTATCGGCAACAATAGCCGAATAGGAATTTCGAATACGATCATTGGGCCAGTGACGATTGGTAATAAAGTGAATATCGGTCAAAATGTACTTATTTCAGGATTAAACCACACATATGAAGATGTGACCAAAGCTATTGCAGACCAGGGAGTCAGCACCGCTGCAGTGACGATTGCTGACGATGTCTGGATAGGCGGGAATGTCGTTATTTTAGCCGGTATTAGCATAGGTGAACATGCTGTAATAGGTGCGGGCTCCGTGGTTACAAAAGATGTTCCGCCATATAGTGTTGTCGTTGGAAACCCGGCCAAAATTGTGAAAAAGTACGATTTTAATCTTAATGCCTGGATCAAATCATGAATGAAAGACCATTGATTAGCATTATAATGCCTGTTTATAATACAGCTATGTATGTTGATCAGGCTATCCAGAGTATTATTCATCAGGAATATGCTGATGTTGAACTTATACTAATCAACGATGGTTCGACCGATCAAAGTCTCTCCATACTGGAAAAATGGAGTTCATGCGATAACCGTGTCAAATTATTTTCCCAGGAAAATCAAGGTCTATCTGCAGCCAGAAATAGAGGCCTTTCTCTTGCGAACGGCCAGTATATTTATTTTATGGATAGCGATGACCTGCTGCGTGCAGATGCACTATTCACGTGTGTGGATTATTGTGAAAAGAAAGACCTAGATTTTGTTTATTTTGATGCTTCGGTTTTTGCGGATAATTCGGATAGCTCAATACTAAAGGATTTTAATTATTCCCGACAAAAAATGCCGGCTTATACTGTTTTTAGTGGGCCGGACGCATTGCAACAGCAACTGAATGCAAACGACTTCTTTTCTTCAGCTTGTATGTATTTAATTCGTAAAGACATACTTGATCGTAATGGATTTGGATTTGAACCCGGTATTGTGCATGAGGATGAGTTATTTACAGTCTTATTGTATCTAGCGGCAGCTCGAGTTGCTTTTATACCAGAGCAATTTTTTCAGAGGCGTGTGAGGCCGGATTCCATTATGACAAGTCGATTAAAACTTTTTAATATAATATGTTACTTCACAGTTGCCCTGCGTTTGAGGGAGTATGGACGAAAGCATTCGGATAGCAGACAAATTATTGAGTTATATCTGCATCGTATGTTGGACGCAGTGGTATGGAAAGCACATGTGCTGTCGATCGCTGACCGCTGGAAAGTATTTCTCTTGGTTTTGAAGCATTGGCGAAGATATGTTTCATTTAAAACTATGGGAGTTCTACTGTTTAAGAAAGGCTTTTTGCATGGATAACATAAAAAAGGAAATCGTTTCTGGAGTATTTTTCACAGCATTGGCCAAATACACGAATTTGGTGATTTCGCTGGTCGTTACCGCAGTTTTAGCACGATTGCTCGCACCAGATCAATTTGGCGTAGTGGCCATAGCTACGGTGGCCATTGCTTTCCTAAATTTAATAGCTGATTTCGGACTGTCTCCTGCAGTTATACAGCATAAAGAGCTGGATCGAAAGGCATTAGGCTATTTATTTTCCCTTTCTGTATATATTGCTATCACTTTGTCAGTACTATTCTTTTTGTCTGCTGAAATTATCGAAAAATGGTATGCACAGCCTCAATTGAAACCAATCTGCCAATTACTGGCGCTAAGTCTATTTTTTTCGGGAATTACCGTAGTTCCAAATGCCTTATTTTTTCGCGATAGGTTATTTAAATCGATTGCTTTACGAAGTTTGATTGTACAAATTATCGGCGGAGGATTATCTATAATTGCTGCCTTTAAAGGAATGGGGGTGTACGCGCTTATTTTAAATCCGATATTCTCATCACTATCGATTTTTATTATTTCATACCTGAAGTATCCATTAAAATTTAGCCCACGTTTTTCATTTCAACCTCTTCGGCCTTTATTTTCTTATTCTATTTTTCAGTTTTTATTTAATATTATCAACTATTTCAGCAGAAATTCGGATACCCTATTAATTGGTAAATACCTGGGCATGGTACCGCTGGGCTTCTATGACAAATCTTATCGACTAATGTCATTGCCACTCCAAAACATTACGCAGGTGATTACACCAGTGATCCATCCGATATTAAGTCAGAAAGGAAAGGATAGTGGATATCTTTATGAAGCAAATCTAAAATTAACCAGCCTATTGTCGCTTATCGGATTTCCATTATCAGTTTTCTTGTTTTATTCAGCTGAAGAACTCATTTTATTATTTTTTGGACCGCAGTGGGGATTAGCAGTTCCTTCCTTTAAAATATTGAGTCTAACAGTAGGTATCCAATTGATCCTCTCGTCATCGGGGTCCATTTTCCAAACGGCAGGAGATACCAAAAATCTGTTTATATGCGGTTTGTTTTCGGCAGTATTAAATGTTGCGGGAATACTATTTGGTGTATTTTACGCTAAAAGTATTGACGCAGTGGCCATGTGCTTATTGGTTACATTTAGTGTCAATTTTGTACAGGCCTACTGGTTAATGTATCGCGTGGTTTTCAAACGGAGTATGGTTGGTTTTTTTAATAGCCTATGGCGCCCGATCTTTTTTGCACTCCTACTTGGGCTCATTTTTCATTTGGTCATAGGTTACCATTTGCCCCATAATTTGGTTTTTCGCTTAGCACTCAAAACTGGTATCTATATTTTATCTTTGATCTTAATGATTTGGTTCGGAGGGTATCGCAATCTGCTGTTGGCATTTTTACGTAAGTCATCAATTCAGTAAGATTAAATTATCTTATCAAGCTTTTTCATTAAAGCATTTTGATCATTTTTTCTTGTATTCATAATCTTTTTGTATTTTCCAGTCAAGCAGTAAAAGTCTTTAACAACAATCGAACGTGAAGGTCCCAGTGAAAGATAAATCGTATAAGGTACTTTTTTTAGTATTCCATGGTTTTAGTGAATATAATGGTATTAGTAAAAAAATATGGGGTCAAATTAATGGTTTGAAATCCAATGGCGTCGATGTGCAGCTTTGTTATTACACGGTGGAGAGGAATGGATCACGTGTATGGAAGATCGAAGACGAGATTCTTGTGGATTTCGGTAGAGGTCCAATAGCCAAAATACGTAAACGTATAGACTATCGGGCGATTTCAGAATACGTACATAAAAATAAGTTCCAACTGATTTATATCCGGTCCGACCATAATGCCAATCCTTTCACATTAAGCATGGTGAAGATGATGCGGCTTTCGGGAGCAAAAGTGTTAATGGAGATTCCAACTTATCCCTATGATCAGGAATATGTCACCTTGCGCATGCGCCTCGAATTGGCAATCGATCGTCTTTATCGTAAAAAGCTTGCAAAGCAATTGGATGCTTTTGTCACTTTTTCTGATGCCCGGACAATTTTTGGGCAGCGAGCCATATGTATCTCCAATGGAATAGACTTCAGCGCCATCCCAGTTCGTAAACCACAGGAAGGAGCGGAAAAACGCACGATCCATTTGCTGGGCGTTGCGGAGATACATTATTGGCACGGATTTGATCGACTGGTTCGCGGACTTGGTATTTATAAACAAAGTCATCCTGATTGTCAAATTATTTTTCACTTGGTGGGGAAATTTAGCGGTGAACCTGAACGGACATCTATTTTGGAGCCGATAACGCAATTCAATTTACAGCAACATGTAGTCTTACATGGCCCGCTTTGGGGAGAGGAATTGGATGCCATATTTAATCTGGCCGACTTTGCAATCGGTAGTTTAGGCCGTCATCGCAGTGGTATACAAGTCATAAAAACCTTAAAGAATAGAGAATATGCGGCGCGTGGAATTCCGTTTATCTACTCGGAATCTGATGCTGACTTTGACGGGCAACCTTATGTGCTTAAAGCGAGTCCTGATGAATCCGCTATTGATATCACTAAAATACTGGAATTTTTAAAGAAGGAAAAATTTTCTCCAGCCTGTATTCGCAATAGTATTTTGGACTTATCATGGGCCGAACAGATGAATAAAGTGCTGCAAGCAATTTAATGTTTTAACAAAATAATCGACGCTAGGATGGCTAAATGGTATTCACAATATGAGAAGGTCTATGACCAAGAAGTGGGTTCTGTAGATAATGATGTTATCGAGAAGATTCGGGCACAGATCCGGCTTTCTTCAAGTTCTGACCCGATTATAAGTATTGTGGTCATCGCCTATAATGAAGAAAAGAAGCTTTTGGCATGTCTCTGGTCTTTAGCAGAACAGCGTTGTCATTTGCCCATGGAATTAATTGTCGTTAATAATAATTCGACGGATCAAACGGAATCGCTTTTAAAGCGACTCGGTGCGACTTATCACAATGAACTAAAGCAAGGGCCTGGCTTTGCTAGACAGTGTGGTCTTGATCAAGCACGGGGTAAATTTATGCTTTGCGTGGATGGAGACACCATGTATCCCCCAGGCTATGCTGAAACGCATATGAAAGTATTAGATAGGCCAGGGATATCCGCCACATGTAGTTTGTGGAGTTTCTTGCCCCGAGCTGGGCAGTCCAGAACTTTCCTTTGGTTTTATGAAGAACTTCGGGATATTTACCTGAACCTGCAATTTATAAAAAGGCCTGAATTGTGCGTGCGGGGGATGGTCTTTTCCTTTAAAACCGAGCTGGGGCGCAAGGTTAATTTTAGGACAGATATAAAACGTGGCGAAGACGGGTCAATGGCTTTGGGACTTAAGGCCTATGGAAGGATTGAGTTTATTCGAAGTAAAAAGGCGCGGGCGATGACAGGGCAGAATACAATCGCTGCCGACGGATCTCTTGCAAATAGCTTTTTTGTCAGGTTGCGAAAAGCGATAACATCCATGGGTGGGCTATTTTCGGGGAAAAAGCATTACCAGGATGAGGAATCGAATAGGATTCAGTAGAAATAATTGTCTATTTTTGTCTAAATTCTATCCGGCCTATGCTTCAATTTGTTTTCTGGACTTGTATATCCTTAGTGCTATATACCTATATCGGTTATGCTATCTTAATTTATGTATTGGCAAGATTATTTCCATACCCTATTGCTATAAAGGAGAGGCCTCAAAATAACGACGGGAATGATCTTCCCCCATTGGCCCTATTTATTACAGCTTACAATGAGTCAGAAATAATTCCAGAAAAAATGCTGAACTGCCTTGAGCTTGATTATCCTAAAGATAAATTAAACATTCTTTGGGTTATAGATGGAAGTACTGATGATAGTTGTGAGCTGTTAACAAAGTATTCTATGGTTAAGATTGTCAGTTCAGCCCATAGGAAAGGTAAGACTGCCGCTGTGAATCATGGTATGGAATATGTGAAAACTCCAATTGTCGTTTTTAGCGATGCAAATTGTTTACTGAATGCCGGGGCGTTGAAGATTATTGCTCGCCAATTTGAAGATCCGACAATTGGCTGCGTCTCGGGTGAAAAAAGAGTGGCTTTTGATGATGGTGATACGGTTTCCTCGAAAGGGGAGGGAGCCTATTGGAAATATGAGTCGCTATTAAAAAAATTAGATTACGAATTTTATTCTGCTGTAGGTGCCGCTGGAGAATTGTTTGCTTTACGTACTGAATTATTTGCACCAATGGAAGAAGATACCCTGTTAGATGATTTTATGCTGTCAATGCGCATTGCGCAAAAAGGATATCGAATTGCATATACACCAAATGCTTATGCTGTAGAGTACGGTTCGTTGAATATGGAAGAGGAAGGAAAAAGGAAACGACGTATTGCTGCTGGGGGATGGCAGTCTATAGGAAGGTTACTGCCGTTACTAAATGGGTTTAAATTTGGGAAGTTGAGCTTCCAATATATTTCACATCGTGTGCTGCGTTGGTCTGTTACACCTTTTGCGCTTTTTGCACTCTTCCCCTTGGCGGCAATTCTTGGATATCGGTGTTCGTCATCTTTCAATGTGTTTTCTGTCATTTTTGTGTTTCAGTGTGTCTTTTATCTTTGTGCGGCTTTTGGCTATTTGATGCGAAATAATCCCAATAGTACAAAGTTGTTTTATATTCCATATTACTTTCTGTTTATGAATATCAATGTAATACGTGGAATTTATTATTTGTTTAGTAGAAGCTTTATTGGCGGATGGGAGAAATCTCAAAGAAAATAATCTAATGAATGTTATGGATAAAAAAATATTACATGATTTAAAATTCTTGGAGAAGGTCTTGAATATGACTTGTGATACATTGTTGCTGGTGAATAAGGATAATATATGTGTGGATGCGATAATGAAGACAAATAATCCGGTTTTAAATTCCGATATTGATCTAGTAGGGAGAAATCTGTTGTCTATTTTACCTCAGCCAACTTCGGCTCTTATCGAACAGGAATTTAACTTTTGCCGCCAAACAGGAGAGACTTCCAATCTAAATTATGACCTGCCTACTGAAGAGCAGATGTATTATTTTAAGTTCGTCATTCACAAATTTGACGAGGAACATTTAATTTGCCAATATCGGGATATCACACAGCGTAGTAACATGAAGTACCGTCTTAAATCTGCACTGACTGCCCAACTCGAGGTGGGGAAGGTCGCTATGATTGGGCATTGGACTTATGATCTGCAGCAGCAGGAATTTACGCATAATGGCTATTCGAACCTTCGAAAGAAAAATCTTGAAGAGCCTGAGAAAATCGCTTTGCAGGATCTGCTCACACAAGTTCACCCGGATGATAGAAAGAAGATGGAGGCTTTTCTGTATAACGATGCCATTGAGTATAGCACATTTGAGTACCGGATAAAACAACCCGATACACCCATCACGTATGTACGGGCGACAAAATATGCCAAGCGCCTGGAAAACAATATTCATATTATAGACGGTTTTTCTCAAAATGTAAGCGATTTCATTAAAAACAGAAATGAACTTGAAATGGTGCTTTCCGTCGTTGACAATGCGCCGTATAGTATTTTTGCATGTCATAAAGATGGGACTATGGCTTTTGCAAATAAGGCCTGCCGACAGCAAAATGGTCTGAAAGAAGAAGAGATCATCGCAGACTTAAAAGTTTTTGAATGCCTGCGGGAGTTCACAACAGAAGAAGCTTGGGACTTATCTGTGCAAAAAATCATTTCTGCTTCGGGTTATTATCAATATCGTTGTGATACGGTGTATCCAGAACTGGATATTATTGGGTCTGAATGCAGTTCCCTGATGATCAAAAATGGTAATGGTGAAGATATAATCTGGACGATCAAGCGGGATATCTCGGATCAGCTTCGTTACGAGGAGCAGCTGTTGCGTTCAAAAGAAGCTGCTGAGGAATCTGAGCGGTTAAAATCTGCATTTATCTCCAATATGAATCATGAAATCCGGACGCCGCTTAGCGCCATTATGGGCTTTGGAAGTATTATTGCCGATACGCCAGATCCTGAGCTGCGAAAGGAATATGGTGAGCTCCTCAATGCAAATAGCAGCCAGCTGCTACGGCTGATAACGGATGTATTGGAAATGTCGCAGATGGATTCAGGTAAAGTAAGGTTAAAGAATTCAGACGTGTCCCTTAAAGGAATATTAAATGAGCTATCAATGAGTTTCTTGTCAGATGAGGAACAGCCAGCCATAATTTTTGACATTCCTGAAAAGGAATTAGTGACACGTTTGGATCGTGGAAGAGTGATTCAGGTTCTCGTCAATTTAATCAATAACAGTTTGAAATTTACACCACCTGAGGGTGTTATACACGTTGGTTACAGACTAAGTAGTGATCATGTAGAATTTTATGTTAAAGATAATGGTATTGGCATAGCCAAGGAAAATCAAGAGTTGATCTTTAATAGATTTTATAAAATTAATTCAATGGATAAGGGTACGGGATTGGGGCTAGCAATTTGTAAAGGTATAATTGAGCAGATGAATGGACAGTTGGATGTCGAGTCGGAGCTCGGACAGGGAGCCACTTTTAGCATAAGATTGCCCTTAAGCGAACAAAATTAAAATAGCATACAATGAGTAAAGATATTGAATTTAGGCCATTGAGCATCTCCGGGTTAATGATCCGGATTGTCATCCTAATGGTGGCTATACTTTCCTCCTTATCGTTTTTGGCTTTGTTTATTTCCCCACAGACCACTGTTATTTTCCAATGGATTGGTGTGTTGTTACCTGGGCTTATATGTGGTAATTTTCTTTTTTTTATTATCGGGGTATATAAACGTAGTTGGTACAGTATTTGCCCTTTAATAGCACTATTGGCCAACTTTCATTATTTCATAAAAGTAATTCAGATAAACGGGATAGCGCAAACAGAAATGACAGACATACGCTTCGCATCTTACAACGTTCGTGAATTCAAAATGATTTTTAATCTATCTTCGATGCAACAGATTGCTTCCTATATTGATTCGCAGCGAGTAAATACCTTATGTTTACAGGAAGTTCCTGCCGACTGTTCCGTGTCGGAACTCAAGCAGTCTTTTGGCCAGTTTCAATATTTCATAATGACAGGGAGTAAATCAGGGCAGAATCAACTTGCTATCTTAAGTAAATTTCCGCTGGACTCTGTACAGGCTGTTTCTTTTAAAGAGCGGCCCAATTGTGCACTTTTTGCCGACCTTTCCCTCAGAGGAGAAAAGATCAGGATCGGAAACTGCCATTTGCAGACAACAAATTGGAACCAGTTAAAAGGGGATTTACTGCCTGCTGAAAATACGGCCTTTAAATGGTGGAATGCAATTAAAACTATGTCTGAAAATTTTAGGTTGAGAGGTGGACAGGCTGATTATTTGAGAAATTTAATCGATCAATCTTCTTTTCCTTTGGTTATTTGTGGTGACTTTAATAATAGTCCTAATTCCTATAGTTATCATAAAATTAAAGGAGGTTTAAAGGATGCATTTCGGGAAGCAGGTAATGGGTATGGATATACTTACAGTAATTTAATGAAGCTCTTTCGTATTGACTTTGTATTCTTTTCTGGAACTACTTTTCAGGCTGTAAATTATAGAACAGGAGATGTAGACTATAGTGATCATCTTCCCGTATTGGTTGATTTTAAAGTAAATTGATATTTATAACATTTTTGCTACACAAATTATGGGTACAATTATTAGTGTATTATTGATTTATGAATTTTATAAAAAGGATAGCATCCTTTTAGACAGTGTCTAAACAAGCTAATAATGATCTATGGAAATCGATTTTTCAATGTATAATATTCTGATCTTAGAGGATTCTGAACTCAATCTTTTTGTGCTAAAAGAGATTTTAGAGCGTGAGCACTTCAACGTATTCTCCGCTTCCGGTGCTAAAGGGGCATTTGAAAATTTGCAACAGCAAAGGATAGATCTTATTTTAATGGACGTCATGATGGGGAATACGAACGGCTTTGATCTCACTAAGGAATTAAAAACAATGGAATTATATAAGCATATTCCAGTGTTATTTATTACGAACTTAAAATCTCCGGATGATGTTGTGCGTGGATTTGATAGTGGCGGTGTAGATTATATTCCGAAGCCTTTCAATAAAAAGGAATTACTTCAGCGCATCAAACATCAAATCAAGCTTATTGAATCGAGCCATACAATTGCCAAGCAGACAGCACAGCTTCAGGAAGCAATATTAAACCGCGATAGAATGTATGCTATTCTGGCACACGATCTCCGAAGTCCGATTTCTTCACTCAAAATGATCTTAAATATTTTGACTATGAGTCCTGAGGGAAGTAATACTGGGTATGGAGATATGATCAATACAGGCAATGATATTGCGGAACAACTTTTCAGTGTTTTGGACAATCTACTTAAATGGACCAAAAACAGCCTGGGTGTATTGAGCTATATGCCACAAGAAATTGAGCTTGATGAAATGATCAAAGGTGTGGTAGAGACCCTTCAGCCTACAGCTAAATTAAAAAATATTGAAATTCAATTAATCTTACAATCCGGATTACAAATCTTTTTTGATGCGGATATCATGAAAAGTATCTTAAGGAATCTTTTGATTAATGCGGTGAAGTTTAGCCATGAAGATTCCCTGATTAAGCTCAATTTATACCGAGATGGAGATGATGTTGTTGTTGAATTTGTCGATACGGGGGTAGGAATGAGTGTGGAAGCACAACGCCAACTGCAAGAGCAGATAATGGAAGAGGGAAAGATAACCCCTATGAGGGAGAAAGGTAAAGGTTTAGGTCTATGGGTAGTTTACCATTTTATCCATCAAAATGGTGGAGCATTCTTTTTTGAGTCGGAAGAAAATGTCGGCTCCCGTTTCGGTTTTCGTATTCCGCTAATGGACGCAGCATCTAATCGGTAAAAACTCGAAATTATAAATTGATAATTTATGTATAACCTAAAAAAAAGAATTCTGGTTTCGGGTGGAGCTGGATTTATAGGGTCCCATCTTTGTGAACGTTTATTGAAGGATGGGAATGAAGTGGTCTGTATGGACAATTTTTTTACTGGCGATAAATCTAATATTGTTCATTTGCTACAGAATCCCTATTTTGAGCTTGTGCGGCACGATGTGACGGAGCCTTTTTTGGCTGAGGTTGATGAAATATATAATCTGGCCTGTCCAGCAAGCCCTGTTCATTATCAGTACAATCCAATTAAGACCATTAAAACTTCGGTGATGGGAGCGATCAATATGCTTGGGCTTGCAAAACGGGTCAACGCGCGCGTTTTACAAGCTTCTACCAGTGAAGTATATGGTGATCCGAAGGTTCATCCACAGCAAGAAAGCTATTGGGGAAATGTAAATCCTGTCGGTATTCGCTCCTGCTATGATGAGGGAAAGCGATGTGCAGAAACGCTCTTTATGGATTATCATCGCCAACATCATATTGCAATAAAGATTGTTCGTATATTTAATACTTATGGTCCACGTATGCATCCCCAGGATGGAAGGGTAGTCTCTAACTTTATTATGCAAGCTTTACAGCATAAGGATATTACCATTTATGGAGAAGGAAATCAGACACGCAGTTTTCAATATGTAGATGATCTGGTGGAAGGAATGATTCGCATGATGGCTACTGAAAAGTCGTTTATTGGCCCGGTAAACATTGGTAATCCAAATGAATTTACGATATTACAATTAGCAGAGCAGGTGATTCTACAAACTGGATCGAAATCAAAGATTAAGTTTTTGCCCTTACCACAAGACGACCCGCAACAGCGAAAGCCAGACATTGAACTTGCGAAGAAAAGCCTGGACTGGAATCCTACAGTTCAGCTGGAAGAAGGGCTGTCCAAGACAATAGCGTATTTTAAAACATGTTTATAAAGTATTAACGCCAATCTGTTATATTATTGCTTTATCCAGCAATAACTTGGGCTTTATGCTGCGTGATATGATCAAGAAGCGTTTCATTTAAAATCGGTGAAGTTTTCAACATCTCACGAATTGGATATTTCTCAACAATATTTTTTAAAGCGTCCAGATGGCGCTGATGATGCAGGTCCGTTCCCACAAAATCATACATGCCTGATTTCAATAGGGTCATAGCAATGGCTTTCACATCGACGCCATAATATCGGCTTAATGAAAGGAGATTTAACTGTAGCAGACAACCTGCATCTTTAATTTGCTTATAAATATTAAAATTGCTATGGTAATAATTATAGCGTTCGGGATGCGCAAGAATGGGCTTATACCCTAATTTTTGAATATCTCTAATGGTATGAAATAATGCTTTCGCCTCTGAGAGGTACGACATCTCGATTAATACATAACCGCCGGGCATGACACACAGTTCATTTTCACGAATCAGTAAAGGAAGATTTTCGTCAATCATATGCTCGGCAGCGCCAAAAATATCCACATTATTGCCCGAGTTTTTTAGTCCCTCGACAAGCGAATCTTTCGCATGTTCAATACTAAATTTGGTGTTTTGATGAACTCCAGCCATGATATGTGGCGTACAAATAAACTTTTTAAGGCCTAAGCGTTGAAGTTCCTGTATATAATGTAAGGATTGTTGGACAGAATCACTCCCATCGTCGATGCCTGGTAACAGATGATTATGCATATCTACTTCTAGAAATTCCAACTGCGCCAAAGAGCGAATAGATGAAGTCTTTTTCCCAAACAGGTTGCTAAAAAATCCCATGATGTACATTAATTATGTTGTGAAAAATAGTTCAGTTAAGGAGCGGCGTTTCAGTTTATATTAAGCGGAGAAGTAAAAATTTAATTCCTTTCCATGACTATTGCTTATTATTTAACACAAACAATATGCCAATAATTGCGTTAATTCCTGTGTGCCTACATACAGCACCAAGGGAGTTCGATCGCTGATGTTAAGACAATCGTTATTTTATGTGCTTGTAATGTTAGTTATGAAGAATAAATGCTATTATTTTTTTTATGTAACAGTTTCGGTATAATAGTTGCTTAATCCACGTTGATAAATTGATCGAATGGATAGGGTTCTTTTTTAATGATATTTTATCAAAGAGGCATTTTAGGTGTGAAAATTTGACTATCTTGCATCTCCATTATAAAATATTATAATAAAGCCATATCAGATAGTGTTCGTTTGTCGCAAACACGTCAGTAACATTTTAATTAAATAAGAGAAAAAGCTATGATGGGTTCTCTAGGAGATTTAAGAAGGCGCCTGAGAAAGGACAATCCAAGATGGGTCATTTTAATGATCGATATGTGGTTTGTATTTGCAAGCTACGTCTTTTCTAATTTTGTGGTCAATAACTTTAAGGGTGTATTTGATATTGCATTGATGTTGAAGAAAGTTGTCGTCATATTGCCAATATATCTCTTGATGTTTTTATGTTATGATACTTTCAGGGGTATTGTACGGCAGACAGGGATTCGGGATACTATTAAAATATTTAAAACGGTGGGGTCTGCCTATGTGATTTTAATGGTGCTCACCTTCATTATTAAAGCTATTTTTGAGAAAGGAACTTTGGCGGGAGATTATCTTAGATTGTCTTATGGTGTGTTGACTATGCAAGCCACAATTTTGCTGGTTATTATGGTGGGCGCACGTGTAATCTATCGGACGATTTATGAATATCTCTTCTTGCCTGGTAGGAAAGGTGAAAATGTGTTGATATTTGGAGCTTCGAGACCAGGCCTAGTATCATTCTCCCTATTGAAGGAGGATCCGAGAACGAAATATCAAGTAGTTGCTTTTGTGGAAGATAAGATATCACGGATAGGAAAGCGATTGGCAGGAATTAAAATTAAAGATATTACCGAGATTACAAAAGAATATGTCGAAAAATGCCAAATTACTCAGGTTATTATTGCTGTAGAAAATAACGACCCCGAGCGTTTGGAGTATGTATCCGACTGGTTCCAAAATATTGGACTCGAATTGAAGATCATGCCGCCGGCACGAATTTTACTTAATTCAGGCGCCAAACGTGAAATCAGGCCACTAAAGATTGAGGATTTATTGGGACGTAAGCCGATTAAATTGGATCATCCGGAAATTGAAGAAGAGATGCAAGGGAAAGTGATCCTGGTTACCGGTGCTGCTGGATCTATCGGTTCGGAGTTGGCCCGACAAATCGCCAGACGTCACTATAAGACCTTGATTCTATTGGATCAAGCCGAGTCCGCGCTATATGATATTCAACAATCGATTAAGACAACACAACCTGAGCAGATGCACTGCGTGGTAGGTGATGTGCGTAACTATGCCTTTATGCAGAAGATATTTGCACAATACAAGCCCGATTTGGTCTTTCATGCAGCGGCCTATAAACACGTGCCATTAATGGAGGCGAATCCCTACGAATCTATCCAGACTAATGTATTGGGCAGCAAAAATGTGGCTGATCTCTGTATGCAGTATGGTACTAAAAAGATGGTCATGGTGTCTACCGATAAAGCGGTGAATCCAACCAATGTGATGGGGGCGACCAAGCGTATGGCTGAGATTTATGTCAGTAGCTGCAGTGGTAAATCAACGACCAGTTTTATCATTACACGTTTTGGAAATGTACTGGGTTCAAATGGTTCGGTTATTCCGCTCTTTGAGAAGCAAATGGCGGAAGGAGGCCCGCTGACCCTGACGCATCCTGAAATCACGCGTTTCTTTATGACCATACCAGAAGCCTGTCAATTGGTGCAAGAGGCTGGCGTGATGGGTAAGGGAGGCGAGATCTTTGTGTTCGATATGGGTAAGTCTGTTAAAATCATTGATCTGGCAAAACGCATGATCAAATTGAAAGGTTATCGTTACCCGGAAGATATTGATATCAAAATTGTTGGACTGCGCCCTGGTGAAAAAATTTATGAAGAATTGCTCGCGAATAATGAGAATACGGTAAAGACACACCATCCAAAAATCATGATCGCGAAAGTAAATCACGATGAATTGTCGCTTAAAGCGGAGCGTATTAATGCAATCTGCCAACAAATTTTGGATGCTGATACTAAGTTGCCAGATTTTATGGAACTTGTTGCCGGGATGAAGCAGATTGTTCCGGAGTTTAAGTCTCAAAATTCGGAATACGAAGTTTTGGATACAGCCGTGGAGGAGAGAGATATCGAAATGGTTAATGAATCACCAGCAGAAGTGCCGGTATATTCTTTGGTAAAGAATGTGCTGTAATACCGTTATAAGACGGATAAGTTTTAGATAACAACGCGATAAAGAAGTGAAAAGCCCTCTTAATTGAAGGCTTTTTCTGTTTATTCCATTTACTCATGGATTAAAACTTGTCAATTAACAAAAATCATCCTAATTTTAGCGAACTATTTGTTGAACTCATCATTCGCAGACCAATGGTCTAAACATTCGAGAATCATTATATGAATAAAACAATTTTAATTACTGGAGGAGCAGGCTTTATAGGTTCACACGTTGTCCGTGAGTTTGTGTTGAAATACCCTGAATATCAAATTATAAATTTGGATGCTTTGACCTATGCGGGTAATCTGGAAAATTTAAAAGATATAGAGCATCTGCCTAATTATACCTTTGTAAAGGCTGATATTACCGATCAGCAGGCTGTCTCGGCTATTTTCCAAGAGTATCATCCAGATGGTATTATTCATTTGGCGGCGGAGTCGCATGTCGACCGCTCAATTGTTGATCCCATGGCTTTTGTGATGACCAACGTAATTGGAACGGTCAATTTACTGAACGCGGCCCGAGAAATCTGGAAGGATAATTTCGAAGGAAAACGTTTTCATCATGTGTCAACGGATGAAGTGTTTGGCGCGCTCGGTGATACGGGTTTTTTTACGGAAGAAACAAAATATGATCCGCACTCACCCTATTCAGCGTCCAAAGCTAGTTCAGATCATTTTGTGCGGGCTTATCATGATACTTACGGCTTGCCTATTGTTTTGACAAACTGTTCCAACAATTATGGACCGAATCATTTCCCGGAGAAATTGATTCCGCTGTGCATTCATAATATTTTGAATAATAAATCTCTACCTGTATATGGTGATGGAAAATACACCCGTGATTGGTTGTATGTCATTGACCATGCTAAAGCCATTGATCTCGTTTTTCACGAAGGGAAAAATGGAGATTCCTATAATGTCGGTGGATTTAATGAGTGGCAAAATATTGATCTGATCAAAGAGCTCTGCAAACAAATGGATGAGAAACTGGGGCGTGCAAATGGCTCTTCGGCGCAATTGATTAGTTTTGTTAAGGACCGACCAGGGCATGATTTGCGCTATGCAATTGATGCGACGAAGATCAATAAGGAATTGGGGTGGAAGCCTTCAGTAACCTTTGAAGAAGGTTTGTCACGGACGATAGACTGGTTTTTGGCTAATCACGAATGGTTGGATCACGTGACTTCTGGTGATTATCAAAAATATTACGACAACCAATATAAGGACGCATAGAATGACGTATACGGAAACAAAATTAAAAGGCTGTTTTATACTTGAACCGACTGTTTTTGAGGATGAAAGAGGTTATTTTTTTGAATCATTTAATAAAACGAAATTAACCGCCATATTAGGTTACACACCACACTTTGTGCAGGACAATCAATCCAAATCACAGTTTGGTGTGGTGCGAGGTCTACACTTGCAGGGCGGTGAGCATGCTCAGGCGAAATTGGTCCGTGTTTTGGAAGGTAAAGTATTGGATGTCGCTGTCGATGTGCGTCCAGGATCACCCACCTTTGGACAACATATTGGCGTAGAACTCTCTGCTGAAAATAAAAAGCAATTATTTGTGCCTAGAGGCTTTTTGCATGGTTTTTCTGTATTGTCCGAACATGCGGTCTTTTTCTATAAATGTGATAACAATTATCATAAAGAGTCGGAAGATGGCGTAAATCCTTTGGATATGGAACTTTCGATAGACTGGCAAATTCCCGCAGAACAAATGATTCTCTCCCAAAAGGACCAAGAGGCGCAATCTTTTGAAGGATTACGTTTGAAATTAATTTAAGATGCTATGCGGATTGTTATAACAGGAACTTCGGGACAACTTGGCTCAGAACTAAAACATCTTTTGCTGGATAATACCGAAAAGGAGTGTTACTTTTTGGATCGGAAACAATTGCCATTGGATCAAATCCAGATTATTCAGGATATCTTGGGGATGTATCAGCCGGATCTCATTATACATGCGGGAGCTTATACGGCTGTTGACAAGGCTGAGGAGGATCAGGTAAATGCTGATTTGGTCAATCATTTGGCTTGTGACGAGATTGCACAATACTGTCATCTTCATGGCACACGCCTAATCGCTATTTCAACAGATTATGTTTTTGATGGATCTTCTGCTTCTGCTTTAACAGAAACTGCCCAAACCGCTCCCATCAATGTATATGGACGAACGAAACTGGCGGGAGAACAGGCGATCCAGAAATGGTGCCCCGACGCGATCATCATACGTACTTCTTGGGTGTATTCTACCTATGGTAAAAACTTTGTGAAAACCATGTGCCGCTTAATGACCGAACGTGATGAAGTTAGTGTGATCAACGATCAAATTGGAAGCCCTACCTATGCGAAGGATCTTGCCGTAGCTCTATTAAAGATTGCAGATTCTTCCAAATGGGAAGGTGGTATTTATCATTATAGCAACGAAGGTGAAATTTCTTGGTACGACTTTGCTGTAGCGATACGTGATTTCCGTTCGTTCGATTGTCAGGTAAAACCGATCCCCACAAGTGCGTACCCTACCCCTGCACGTAGGCCAAAGTATTCGCTACTTGATAAATCAAAGATTAAGAGAATATTTGGCGTGGAAGTGCCGGATTGGAAAATAAGTCTGGGCAATATGCTCGTTGAAGGATTTAAAGATAATTAGAAATAATAAGGAGACTTTGTCAATATAGTTGTAAAGTCTTTTTCGTTAAATAACAGTAAAATGAAAGGAATTATATTAGCTGGGGGCTCAGGGACTCGCTTACACCCGCTTACATTGGCCGTAAGCAAGCAATTGATGCCTGTATATGATAAACCTATGATATACTACCCCTTGTCGACATTGATGCTGGCTGATATACGGGAGATTTTGATTATATCGACACCGCAAGACTTGCCAAATTTTGAAAAGTTATTGGGGGATGGTTCGCAATTAGGCTGTCGCTTCGAATATAAAGAGCAGCCTAGTCCAGATGGACTGGCTCAAGCATTTTTGCTTGGTGAAGAATTTATCGGTGAGGATAAAGTAGCCTTAATTTTAGGCGATAATATCTTTTATGGCTCGGGGCTTTCAAAACTATTGCAATCATCGGCAGATCCTGATGGCGGGGTAGTCTTTGCCTATCCGGTGCAGGATCCGGAACGGTATGGTGTTGTTGAATTTGATGAAAAAAATAACGTTATTTCTATTGAAGAAAAGCCACAATTTCCAAAGTCGAATTATGCTGTTCCTGGCGTTTATTTTTATGACAACGAGGTGGTTAGGATTGCTAAGAATATAGAGCCTTCTCCTCGTGGTGAGCTCGAGATCACCGATATCAATAAAGAGTATCTTCGCCGGGGCAAATTAAAGGTCGGTATTTTTGATCGTGGCACAGCTTGGTTGGATACCGGGACCATACAGTCGCTTATGCAGGCAGGTCAATTTGTGCAAGTAATCGAGGAGCGGCAAGGAATGAAAATAGGAGCAATTGAAGAAGTCGCTTACAGAATGGGCTACATTGACGGAAAGCAGTTGCTAAAACTTTCCGTACCCCTCTGTAAGTCGGGGTATGGAGAGTACTTAAAGCGAATTGTAAAAAGCTTTTAATAATTATAAGCATTCTGTTTTCTGGGACAGAATGCTATTTTGGTATATGAACGATAAATGTACTTCCAAAACCTTCACTACTTTCAACCGTAATCGAATAACCCATACGGTTTGCAAATTCATGACAAAGCATTAAGCCGATACCAGCTCCCTTTTCTTCAAAAGTGCCTTCTAGACTGTGTTGCTGTTTCTGCATATTTTTAAGTGCAGCAATTTTTCGCTCGTCCATTCCAATTCCCTGATCTGTAATTGAAATAAGTACTTCACTGTCTGTTTCCCACTGGTCGAAAATAATAGTCTTACCACTAAAGGAAAACTTAATAGCATTGTTAAAGATATTGCGAATAATAAATTCAAATCGTTTAACATCACTTTGGATGGTCAATTGAGGAGAAACACGGATGTCTATTGATAAATTTTTTAAATTAATCCGATCGATAAATAATGCCTCACATTCCCTAACAATTTGATAAGGTGAGATTTCCTGTGTTTCAAGCTTTTCATTTGCCATTTGTTGTGAAGACCATACGAGTAGGCTGTCGAGCATTTTGGAAGCTGTTGTAACTTGATTGCCTATATTGATTAGCATACTTTTAATTTCGTCTGCTGGAAGGTCGACAATTTTGGATACAGCAAGCAGCGCTTGGAAAGTTGATAAAGGACTTCGGAGGTCATGGGAGACAACGGAAAAGATGCTCGAACGAAATCGATCTGCCTGGATCAGTTCTTGATGCTGATGCTTGATCTCAGCAGCCTGATGATCCACCTTCCGTTTTTCTTCACGTAATAGTCTGTTCTTTTTGATCAGTAACATTACCATAACGGAGATAATTAAAAGGACAAAAATGGTGGCTAGCCAAATCAGTTTTATCCAATGGGCTTCTCGTTCTACATTCGCGTTTTTCAGTAATAAATTTTTATTTTCAAGCTCTTTCTTGTCGCTTTCATACTTCTCGCGGAGTTCTTCCCGGATACGGACGCGGAGGACTTCGGCATCTTCGTGAAACTTCCGATCCGAACTATCTTGATCGCTCAGTATTAAATTTGCATCCTGCGCTTTGATTGCTTTTGCTATTTTGTCAAAATCCCCTTGAAGATCTTCCGTCAGATTTGTGAAACCGCTTTTAGCGATCACACTTTTGATAAGAGCTACTTCTTTTGCTGCCAGATCAAAACGCTTTTCTTTGACGTAAATATTAGCTCGATTAATACGGGCATAACTTTCGCCCACGGGGTCTTTTTTTGTCGTGGTGATGTCAATCGCAAGGTCGGTATAGTACGTACTCCACTCGAGCTTATCTGCCTTGAGATAGAGGTAGCTCAATAAAATGTAGGTATTAAAAAGATCAACTTCTGGCGCATTGGCTTTACAGAACTCGACCGTTTTTACCAAATAGTCAATTGCATGGGTTATATCCTGTTTCTTCTCTCCGTTTAATGCGTTTTGGGCATATATATTTCCAATATTGGTCGATATATTTGCCCGATTTCTTGTATCATGCAGTTCCTTTGCTAGATCTAGTGCGCGTTGGTAGTATTTTAAAGCCTGATCGGGATCATAACTCTTATTAAACACATTTCCTATGTTAAGGTAAGAAAGCATCACCCCCTTCTTATCGTTACGTTCTTCCCGCTTTTTGAGTACGTTGAAATGGGTTTTTACACTTTCATCGAACTTATTTAGCTTCAGATAAATAACACCTTGTAGATTAAGCAGGTCAATTTCCAACGCTGCAAACTTCTTTTCTGAAGCCATATTAAGGCCTTTTGAAACAATTTCCTGTGCTTCTTGGGGATTGCTGCGGTAAATTTCTGAGGCGGTTTTATAATAAGCCAATACTCGGGTAGAATCGTTACTTGCCTCCGCAAGTTGCTTGTCTAACTTGTCCCAGCCACTATTTTGGCCGTATGCACAAAAGCTAAACAACATTGTTGAAATAAAAATAAATAAGATAGGGAGGCGGCTCATCGGCGTTTTTTTTCCAAATATAATTAAGTTTTTAGTAAAGTCTAGATCGCTGTCGATAGCGTTGTCAGCCGTAGATAATGTTATTGTCTTAAATTTTCTAACAAGGAAACTTGAATTTCTAAATAATAAAAATTATATTTATATAAATTGTTTTAAATCTATTTGTCGGACTCAAGTAAATTATTGTGAAATTCATTTTTAATGTTGTTAATTTTACTTGGTTTTAAATTTTATTTTGGCTGTTTTTTTTCTTTAGAAACAATTTTAAGGATAGGTTTGTCTATACTACGAGAGGTTGATAAAATTGAGCGATCATTGCGTGAAAGATCAGTTAAGTGTATAGTTTTCAATTTAATAAAATGTGAAATATCATGATTACAGTTGGGATAATTGACATAGATGAGAAGGAGCGGATAGAAACAAAAGAAAACATATCCAAAAATGATAAATCTGAATCAACAATACCGATACATGTACTGTTTGATCAGGAGACACTTGCTTCTTCCCGTCACAACCAAATCCCTGATGTGATGATTATCGATATTGATCATCAAGATAGCTTAATTGTTGAACGGGTTAAAAGCCTGTTTCCACGTGCTGAAATATTAGTGCTCACCAATAACTGTGATGTAAGGGTGGTGCGTAGCTGCTTTAGGCAAGGCGCTGTAGGCTATATGCTTAAGAAGACCTGTTTGCAATCTTTAAAAAATGCGATAACAATGACGCTTGGAAATGGTTCTTTTATTAGTCCTTCTGTCAATCGTGCTTTGATTGAACAGGCGTTTAGCGCCAAGAGATCCGAAAATTTGCTGACTGCAAGGGAGTTGCAGATCGCCAATGGCATCATTGAGGGCCTTAGTTATAAAATGATTGCCCAGAAATATGCGATTTCTTTGGATACCGTCCGTATTTATATCAAGCGAATCTATAGAAAATTTCAGATCAATAGCAAAGGTGAACTGATCGCCCAATTGACCGCTTAATAATTCGTTACATGAATATGTGACTACTTAAATTTCGATCTCTTTAAATTTAGCCTGATTTTTATGGGTATTTGAATGATATGCTATGCCAATAAGAAGCCTTTTAATTTTTGTGTTTCTTTTCTGCTATACTGCTCTTTTCTTATCCATTGCGAAAAGTCAGCAACGATACGATATTGCCTATCATTTCGAATATGATTCCATTCAGGTTTCCGCATCACAGACCTTTTCCAACAAATTAACGATCGTTAATAATACAGATAGATCAATCGAACTAAGTCCAGAGGCGAATAATACGAAGGCCTTGCAGGGATTGATCAAATTGCCGCCAATTATACAGCTGAAACCACATGAAACGAAAACCCTTCCGTTGAAATACATGACTGATCGACGAACAATCTCGGATGCAATACAAAAATTCAGCATCGGGCTGAATTCGAAGGATGCTTCTGTAAATATACAGCCACCCCAGGTTTTCTGCACAAAACTGGATATTCAGGCATCACTATTGATTCAGTCCGACCAACCGGAATATTTTATTGATCAGTCGACTGGACTGACGCAGTTTTTGGTGCGTATCGTCAATACGGGTTTAATACCGCTTACTTTTCAGTTGCAGTTTGCGAACCTGCCTTCCGAACTGGAGGTCGTAGGGGAAACTTTACCAACCACCTTAGCGGCAGGTGGACAATCTGCACTGCGATTTACAGCGCATATGCGAACCAAGAAGGTCGCTACAGATGTCGACCTGTCGATGGTTGCGATCGGAGCTGGGGGCAAGCAACTGGCTGCCAATCGGGTCAGGATTATGACCGTCGGGAGTGTCAAACGTTTTGGGTCCGATATGAACTTACAGAATCAGCCCTATAGCAATATGGCTGCCTTACGTTATCTGAGTATGGGGCAGGATATCAATGTATATCAACTTCAGGGCTATGGAAATCTTGAATCGAATAAGGGAACTTCGTTGAGCTATCGCATGAATATGGATTATTTTCATGATCAGCATGCTTTTACGATGTACGATAGTTTCCTCGATTATCAAACTAAAAAATGGGGGCTGAAAGCTGGTAATATTTACGAAAATCTCGACCAATATGTTAACGGCAGGGGAGTGAGAGCAAGCTATAAATTTGATAAGTCGCGTTCGATCAATGCGTATGCAGTCCAAAACAATTATTTCCTCTGGAATCAGATGAATACTTTTTCGCCCGGAGGAGGAGTTCTAGGACTTAAGTATGCTTTTACATCAGAAAAAAATCAAGAAAGCAGCTTGGCTTATTTGCACAGCAAAGACAATTACCGAAATGTCCGGAGCCATCTGCTCAGCGGAAAGGGCTATAAAGACTGGAGCGAAAAACAAAACCTCACTTGGGAAGGCGGAACAAGTATCGAACAGCTGGATGCTGGCGGCCATAAGGCTGGTTTGGCGGCAGGCATAAATTATAATGGAATCTTCGACGGCTTTCAGATTTCAAGCATCAATTACTACAGTTCTCCTTATTATGTGGGGCTCAGAAGAGGACTCTTGCAGTCGGACTCACGTGTTGTCATTCCGCTCGAGGAAACGAAGAGTATTTCCGTCAGGATGAGTTTTATGGATAACCAGCCTAAATATCAAATTGGAGATAGGAACTATCTTTTTAACAATAGCAATCGTATCGAGATTTATGAGCTTGGGTACCGCACAATGTTTGGACGATTGAATGTTGATTTGAGACCCTATTGGATGAAGCAGGGTGCAGATTACCACAGCTGGCTGGGATTAGGCGCTAATGCTGTAAACTGGAAATCCAGTTCAATAAGAACGGTTGCAGATCTTAATTTTTTTACCTCGAACCATCGCTTCTCGCTGCAGACGGATTATGGTTATACCTACAGAAATACCGCTGAAAAGCCGATAGCTCCTTTTCATTCATTACGTGTATCGGGTAATTATGATCATTCACTTTTTGGATTTAACGCATTTGTGCAGATCAACCCCTATTATTTAAGTGATCTTTTGGCTACTTATACAAGTTCTAACTATAGCATGTATTCGCTGGGCCCCAACACGCACTTTGAAGCATTTGCGCACAGCTTACAGGTACAGCTTGCAACGATGTACAGTTATTATGGCTTCTCGAGAAGTAATAATTTGTCCATCAATGGAAATGCGCGTTGGCGAATGAAAGACAACTGGAGCCTTACTGCAGATATTTTTTATATGTTTAACAAAGGGAAATTACTGATTATAACAGATCCAATAAATCCGCCGCAACCGCAATCTCTAGATCGCTATTCGTTTAACAACAGACAGATCAGAGTGGGGATAGAAAAGAGTTTTGGACGGACAGGCAGTTACAAAGGTTTTAGCTTAGCGTTGACTTGTTTTGACGATAAGAACAACAATGGAATCCGGGATGATGATGAGCCATTTGTAGAATCTGTGTTGATTCGAATCGGAAAAGAAGCGGCCATCACAGATGCGAAGGGACGCGTTAAATTTGTCGCTATGGAAGCGGGGTCTTTTTCAATTCAAGCGGTGAACAATCAGGGCTGGATCTACCAGGGGCCGTCGACCGTTGTGCTGACCAAGAACAAGTCTGTGGATATACCGCTTATCAAAACTAAATCTGCCAAGGGCAAAATACAGTTAATTGCCACTAAATACCTGGATTCTAGGCCAGATTTGAGTGGTATCCGCATTACCGCCATTGACCGTCAGGGAAAAAAATACAATACATTGAGCAACGAGGATGGCGCCTATATCTTCTATTTGCCCGTAGGCTTTTATAAGTTGACGGTTGATTCTGAAGGGATGCCTTTTGTCATTGAAAATTCGAATTGCGAAGTTGAGGTGAAAGCCGAAGGGATGATCAATCTACCAACCCTGCGTTATCAAGATCAAAGGCGTAAAGTCGGTATCAAAAGATTTTAGGGAGCCACAAAGCTATAGATGATATTCGCGGAATAGGTGCCAGCTGGTTTCCCAAAAAGATTGCTGGTCTGCGATGCAGGAATACTATACTGCATATCGATTGTTCGATCGATGATGGGATCGGCATTTTGGATGAGCTGTTGGGCTGTTGTGGACAGTGTAACCGTATTCACGCCAGTCTGACCACTCATTGGACCGATGCGCAAAACACTTAATGGAATACTGTTGACCCCAGAGGTAAAACTAGAAGAAGTCGCGCGTACATACAAGTTGTATGGCGCGGTATTACTCAGTTTTAAATGTGCGGGCATATTCGTACTAACACCATTAACATAATTACTGGTCGTCGTAAAAGGAAGGTTAACGGATTGCTGATTTGCGATGATTTCTCCTAGGGCGCTGACTACAACATTCAAAGTTCCGCTTGCCTGCGCCTGCACTGGTGTTGTAGGGTAGGTGGCCGAGGACGACTTGTTCCAAGTATAAGTGAGGGGGACAGTGTATGTTCCAGCTTGTATAAAATTGCTTTTAAGTAAGGACGATCCGATCGTATAGGTATGTGTAATTGAGCTATTGTTGTTTGTGGGGACAGGTATTCCGGTTGCACTCGTTAGGGCCTGGTCAGTTGTGGATAGGTTGGCCGCGATTGCCGTTGCAACTCCGCTGAGTGAGGCGCTCACTGTGGAGACAGGTGAAACAGGCAACGTGTTGTAGGGAGAGCTCGTGCTAAAATTAAATTGAGCATTGCTGGTTCTTATACTTGGGATGTAAGATACGGTACTTGACACAGGTATAATTTGACTGGCACTGATTCCATTGGCAGAACGGTAAAAACTAAGATCGTTTACGGCTATATTCGTTGTTCCTATGCTGCTTGGCGGACTGATAAATCCGGGTACGGTGATGGATAGCGTGAAGCTTGCTGGAGAGATAGATCCCGCCAATAAACCCTGCGTGTAAAAGCTGACAACATCGCTAAATACCCCCGCGGTCCAGGTCTGGCTTGCTGTTGCAATGCGCGCATTGGCGGAGACTGCGCCTGAAGCAACACTAGCCACCGCCGTATAGAGTAAACCGCCTCCAGTGGATAGGGCGACCTCATTATTCGTGCCCAAGCCAAGTAATATTAAGCTGCCAATACTCGAAAGTTTCATATGCACTACGCTTGACGGAAAACTTCCACTTGTTGTGCTGGTAAAAGTTGCTGAACTGGATTTTACTGAAAAAGAAGGAAGTAAGGTAATCACGCTGGAATAGGTACCTGCATTGATTGATGTAGTGTAGTCTGTTTGGCCCTGGATATTTGCTTGCGGTAAAGTGATGGACGTCGTTTGCGCATGAATACGATGCCCATAGAAGCTCAATAAGCTTAGGAAATAAACCGCAAAATTTCGCTTAATATGTAATTTCTTTTTCTGCAATTTTTAAATCATATTGGCTGCCCGCATCTAATATTGCAACAGCAAGATAGCGTCCTGCAGCAAGTTTCTCTGGAAGGTCGATTTGCACCCATTGATCCGCGCTAGGGAGCATCGCGATAGCGACGGCCTTAATAGGGATTTCTTCTCCTGTTTCTGTATTGGTTAGTTCAAAACGTACATAGGCGTCTTTGTTAATCTGCCCTGTATTTTTTACATGTACATCCATTCGGCGCACCGACTGACCCGTTTGATTTGGCATATTATGCCTGTCCTCAAAAGCTAGGAATTCCAGATCTCCAGGATTTAATCCGGAAGGAGTATGGTAAACCTGGATGCCTACTTCAATAAGCACGTTCATATTAAGGCCATTTTGGAGTGCGGCTTTTTGTTCTTTCACTTGGGTGAAAAAAAGCATAGCGTTGCTTAGCTGCTGCGGAGCTGGATTTTTTGGGATCGTCATGGAAAGATTCACCGATTTGGTCTCTCCCGGAGTCAAGCGTACCGTGTTTTCTGAGAGTGTAAGCCAAGCCGCATTTGATTGCTGTTTTTGGCCCGGAGAATAATATTTTTTTACCCCAATCGAATCGCGATCCCAATCTTTAAGATTGGCGACAAAATGGAGCTCAGCGTTCGAGGTGTTGCTAAATGTAATCACCTGAGAAACCGTCTGTCCCGGCTCGCCAGTAAAAAATATGCGGGAAGGAGAAATTGAAATACCCTGTCCATAGATCAGGGTATTACAGATATAAAGGACTAATAGTGTTAAATAATATCTCACAGATAAAATTATCTTTCTAGTTAGAGTTGTGTCGCTGTGTAAGTTACTGTTGTACTATAAGCCGATGCTCCGAGATTTAAGAGTGATGCAGGATTGGCTATCGTATAATCCACGGTATAGCTTGCCCCTGTAGATGCTGTTGAGCCGGTAACCAGCGATGCCGCAGTAGTGCTCAGCGGTACATTGGCCACAGGAGTGCCTCCATTGGCGCTCGCCGCTGGTACCGTAACTGTTACAATATCTAGATCAGGACCTCCAGAAGGTGTAAATGCTCCCGTAGCCACAACAGTAAGATTATACGGTTTGTTACTCACCACAGTAAAGTGGCCTGCTTTCTCAACAGTTTTTGATGCGGTATAATCTGCCGCAGTTGTATACGTAAAATTAACGGTTGGGGTTGCGCCCAATGTAATCGAAATAGCATCTGTCAAGTTGATATTGACTGTGACAGGTTGGGAGGTTGCGGCTGGCTTCACTTGGGCTTTGGCTTGATTTCCAAAGCATATGGCTGCAAGTGCAATGAGGGGTATAAATAGGTTCTTTTTCATAATTTCCTCTATTTTATGGGATTAAACTCTAGTAAAGTTACTCAGCAACTGCGCTAAATGCAATGTAAACAAGTCACATAATGATGTTATAAAGTTGGATGAGAGCGGCCACTTTTTGTCGGTGTCTTTTAATAATAGCTGTTATATGGCATCTGTTATATAGCAAGTGCATTGCTCCTGAGAATTTTCGAAAAACAGCGTATATTTACAGCCAAATGTCTGAGTCCAAAAGAATCTATCAAATTGATCTGTTTCGCTTTATCGCAGCAACTGCAGTCGTATTATATCATTATCTGTATCGGGGATATACTGCTGGGAATATGTCTCTTCTGCGTTTTGATGGAGTTGGTGAATATGTTAAATACGGCTATCTAGGTGTTGATCTATTTTTTATCATCAGTGGTTTTGTGATTGCTTTTTCCATCAAACATCTTTCGTTGCGCAAGTTCTGCTATTCCCGCTTTAAGCGTCTATATCCCATGTATTGGATTTGTTTGCTGTTGACTTTTGTGGTTACCTATTTCTGGGGCGCACCGCGTTATCATGTTACATTTGTACAGCTATTGGCCAATCTGACGATGGTGCAAAAACTATGGGGACAAGGGGATGTTGACGGCGCCTATTGGTCGCTCTATGTGGAGCTGAAATTCTACCTGATTATAGCTTTGTTCTTGATTCTGAACCGCTTTAAAAAAATAAGCTTGGATTACCTCGTTTATTTTTGGCTGCTATTGTCCAGTCTACGTTTTTTTGTTGGTCCATCGGAAATTTATGATGCACTTCACGAGTTCTTCTTACTCGATTGGAGTGCCTACTTTATTGCGGGAATTGTATTTTGCCAGATTTTTTTGCATGGACCGAAAATACAGCATTTTGTCGCCTTACCTTGGTGCCTGTACATTTCTATCGATGGTGCAGTCGGCCGTATTCATTGGCTGGAGCGTACTTTTCACAGTGACTTTTCTCCTTATATTATCGGAGCTGCCATCGTTGTATTTTACTTGCTTATGTTGCTGGTTTCCTGTAAAAAACTCCAGGCAATCAATTCGCCCAGATTGGTAAAAATTGGCATGTTGACCTACCCACTGTACTTGATTCACCAGCATGTAGGTTTTATTATTTTTAATCATTTGTACCCGTATCTGAACAAATATCTGATTCTCTCTGCTGTGATCATCTTTATGCTCGCAATAGCTTACATCCTGAGCGATCGGATTGAACCACGCATCATGAAGCATTTTAAATAATAAAAGGTCCGAAGGTAATGATTACTCCGAACCTTTCTGGTTTTCATAGGAGATGTTTTTTGCTTCAGTCGGCCATTGCTTTGTCTTCCTGCTAGAAGACAAGATTTCCTTGATAGATCAGTGATTTTACGGGCGATATTCTTGAAATAGCTTCCGCTGAACAGCTAGCGTCAATAAATGCAATATCTGCACTATCTCCAATCTTAGGCCATTGCATATTTCCTTTGTCATCCAATGGGATGGGACCAGCAGTGGCAAGTCTAAGCATACGGGATAGCGCATATTCGGTGGCTTGGCCATATACCTGGGCTGCGAGATTGGCTTTTTGCAGCACGCTGCCTGTTCCAAATGTATTCCAATGGTCCACAATACTGTCATTTCCCGTCATGACTTTAACATTGTTTTCCATTAAGGTCGGAATCGGCATAATCAATCCGCCAAATGGGATCGTGGAAACAATACCGATTTGTGCGGCGCCTAGTTTCTCGGCCATTTCTTGTTGTTTGGCTTTTTCCAATCGACCCAATACAAAACAATGGCTGAGGTAGGTCTTGCCTTTGAGAACAGGGTTCTCGTTTACCTTATTTATGAGGTATTCTACGGTTTTCAAACCTGATTCGCCCGATTCATGTAAATGAATATCAATTCCCTTGTTATGATCTAGCGCCAGTTGAACTGTAAAATCCATTGTTTTTTCAATGGCTCCGTCAATGGAAAAGGGGTCAACTCCGCCAATAAAATCGATATTGGTTTTAGCCGCTTCCTTGAGGTAGGGAATAGAGTCAGTATAGAAGACACCATGTTGCGGAAAAGCAACCAACTCAGCCCCAAATCCATTTTTCTTGTTTTCCAATGCCAGTTGTAGATGACGCAAAGAGTCTAGTTTGGATGTCGGTTCAATATTGACATGACTGCGCGCAAAAGCAGTTCCTTTTGATTGTAAAAGTTCGATCAGTTTTTCTGCCTTGTAGGTCGAATTTTTTAGCAACTCCGGCAAAATTTTCTGTTCAAGAGCAATCATACCTTTTACACCTCCGGGGCCGCGTCTTACTGCCTGCCATTTGTCGCCATAATAGGTCTTATCCAAATGGATATGCATATCTCTAAAAGAAGGTAGCATCAAAAGTCCTTTTGCATCGACCGCATCAGCACTGTTGGTATTGGCATTGATATTTTTGATTTTTCCGTTTGCGATCTGAATGGAAAAGAGGCCTGTTTTTGTTGCGGTTACATTGCCATCTCCATCGTACTCAAAACCCGTTTCTAGTAACACATTTTTTAACGTGTAGCTTTTCTTTCCTTGGTAGCCACTCAAAAGGTCTTGATGAACTGCTCCATGGTGGTTTTTTGCAAATAGCATTTCTGGGAGGAATGTTGCTCCGGCAAGTGCTAAAGCAGAGTTCCTGATAAATTCCTTGCGGGAAAGGGCCGTTGATTTCATTTGATTTCCAATTATGTTATTTTGTGACCGGAATAAAAAGCCTACCAGTCTTTTACAAAGTTACATAGCTGCTGCCCCATTCCTGCTGGGAGATTTCTGCCATTCTTTGTGTGATTTATCTTTTTTTATTCTTTTACCGAACTTGGTGTCTCTCCCACATGAAGGTCTTCTCTAAAGTCACTTGGACTTGTGCCGGTTTGCAGTTTGAAGAAATTCGAGAAATAAGCCTGATCTGTGAAACCCAGCTCAAAGGCTATTTCCTTGATGGATCGCTCGGTACTCTGTAAAAGACGTTTGGCTTCCGTGCTGATCCGTTGGTGAATAAGTTGTGTAGCCGATATCTTTAGATGTTTTTTGCACAGAATATTGAGGTAGTTGGGCGAAATATGCAGCTTTTCAGCATAAAAGGCCACTAGTTTTTGCTCTCTAAAAAATTCATCAATGAGCATATTGAACTTTGCAAGCCGTGGAACCGATTGATAGACTTTGAATTCGGTGAATGCAGACTCCGCTTCGCGGCTTACAATTGCAGCGATGACACCAGCTCGGGCGGTTATCAATGGAATAAGTGAACTTTCTCTTTTTAACTCTTGCTTGACAGATTCAAATTCATAATGCAATTGTGCGAAAGCATCAGCAGTAAGGTCAATGACGGGGTGGTTTTGATAATTGGTAAAGGAAAAACGGAAAAACGGCGCAAAATGTTCAAAAAAAGACCGTTCGATCATAAGCTGGTAGCCTATTGTACCTGCATAAACATGCCATTTGTGCATCTGGCCCGGAAAGAGGACATGAACCTGATGGTCTTTGATGATATGGTCAATTGAATCAATAGTATGGACACCAGAGGCTTTATCAAAGAGATTAATGATAAAAAAATCATGCTTATGTGGTTTTTTGATGAGCCGTTCCCCATGAAGTTCGTTAAATAGCAGTTCTTCACGTCCAGCCGTCTGTTCTTTGCGGAATCCATCCAGACCAATAACTGGTGCCCAAATTTTTGAATTTCGTTTATCCATAGTAGATCATATCAAATCTAAAATACAAAATACCCCTGAGTATTCGGTAATCTATAGCCAAGTTCACTGGTATTCCCATAGGTCTATCCACACGAAGGATTAGATCTCCTGAAGTTGCAGAAAGGACCGTTAGTTAAAATCTGGAGAGTATCTGCTAAAATAAACCTATGTATAATGAGCTAATGTCATTAATTTTATAAATGTCAATTTAACAAGAATAAAGAGGAGATGATCTGAACACAAAATCAGAGCGAATAAAAGATAGTGATATGAAAAGATACAAAATATATGTTGCAGCATTTTTTACACTTTTTATCAAAACGATAGATGTGGCCGTGGCACAAGGGGGAGACCAAATATTGGATGGCATTGGTGAAACAGGTATGGTGGCACGTTATATCTTTAATGGTGATTTAAAGGACTGGTCACGGAATGGACTGCATGGCAAGTCCCAGGGACAAAAAGCTTCGTTTGTTGTAGATAAGCAATTCACCAAGGTATTGTCTCTTGCTGGCGGAAAGGACGATTTTATCGTATTGCCACCACAGGCGCTCTCCGATTTAGAATCTATCAGCATAACGGGCTGGCTATGTTTGCGTGCAGCCCAGCCAGAGCAGTATCTCTTCGATTTCGGACAGGATGTTGCCAGGCATTTTGCCGTAACACCGACAGGAACGGATCTAAAAAAGGGATATCAGGGGATAATTTCCCAGAAAAAGGGCGAAACGAAAAATGCAGTTTCGTCGTCGGCGCCTTTAAATAGGTGGGTGCATCTGGCTATTGTGCTTGATATAGCGGCGGGTTCTATGCAGACGTATTTAGATGCGGTGCCAGCTGGAGAAACTAAGGGTATTCCGCAAGAACTGAGTGCAGTTTTCGGGCAGACGGCAAGCAAAAGGACTTTGTATATTGGAAAATCCTTAGTAGGGAACAATTCGAGCCTAAACGCCTTGCTCCACGATTTTAGGATCTACCGTGTGCCGCTGAATAGAAGTCAGATCAGTACGATATACGGAAATGCGCTGAAAGGTGTACACGAAGATCTTAGCGCCAAAGGTAAAGCCGAGGGCGATCTGCCTAAATTTCCAATGAATAAAGCGCAGCTTTATAATGCGTATCTGACCAGTGTCAGTGATGTCAACGTAGAAACGGAAGTTGGAGAATTGCCACGATTGCCCAGTTATGTCGTCGGGACTTACAAAGATGGCATGGTAGGCCCAAAAGTACGTGTGCTATGGCCTGCACCTACAGACAATAGTACAGTCCTGCAGCAAACAGCCTACACCATTACTGGACGTGTTCCCGGGACTGATCTGAAACCCAAAGCAATCATTACTGTAAAAGGAAAGGCCAACGTTAACATGCCTAGCCTGCAGCTGGAACCCTTTCACCTGGATCAAGTTTCTCTGAATACGGACGTAAAGCATCAGCAGACCAAATTTATTGAAAACCGCAATAAATTCATCGATACATTGGCCAAATCGGATCCCAATTCATTTCTCTATATGTTCCGTCATGCTTTTGGACAGAAGCAACCGCAAGGGGCTCAGCCATTGGACGTGTGGGATAGCCAGGATATCAAGCTTAGGGGGCATGCGACGGGACATTATTTGACGGCCATCGCACAGGCTTATGCCAGCACAGGATATAACAAAGCTCTTCAGGCAAAATTTTTAGGCAAAATGGATACCATGGTCAACGTACTTTATGACTTGTCGAAGCTATCAGGCAGTCCGAGACATGCAGGGGAAGCGTTTATCGCTGATCCTACTGCCGTACCCTTTGGTCCCGGAAAATCAGCCTACGATTCTGACCTGAGCGATGAAGGAATCCGTACAGATTATTGGAACTGGGGGGCCGGATTTATCAGTGCCTACCCGCCGGATCAATTTATCATGCTTGAAAATGGGGCAAAATATGGCGGCCAGAAGAATCAGATCTGGGCCCCTTATTATACCCTGCACAAGATATTAGCTGGCCTTATGGATGTTTATGAAGTAAGCGGAAATAAAAAGGCATTGGAGATCGCACAGGGAATGGGCAATTGGGTATATGAACGATTAAATAAAGTTCCGACAGAGACACGGATCAAAATGTGGAATACGTATATCGCCGGTGAATTTGGCGGGATGAACGAAGTGATGGCAAGGTTATACAGGACGACTGCTGATCAAAACTATTTAAAAACTGCTCGTTTATTTGACAATATTGATATGTTCTACGGTAATGCCGCGCATGCACATGGACTGGCCAAAAATGTGGATACTTTTAGAGGACTGCATGCCAATCAGCATATTCCTCAAATTGTAGGAAGCATGGAGCTATATCGCGTGTCCAATGAACCGCAATATTATAAAGTAGCGGACAACTTTTGGTATAAGGCCACCAACGACTACATGTATAGCATTGGCGGTGTTGCCGGAGCGAGAAATCCCGCCAATGCCGAATGTTTTATTAGTCAGCCGGCGACCTTATATGAAAATGGATTTTCTGCAGGTGGACAGAATGAAACTTGTGCGACTTATAACATGCTCAAATTGACGAGTGATTTATTTATGTTCGATCAGCGTGCGGAGTTGATGGATTACTATGAACGTGGATTATACAATCATATCTTAGCTTCTGTGGCAGAAAATAGTCCAGCAAACACTTATCATGTGCCTTTACGCGCCGGGTCCATGAAACAGTTTGGAAATGCGGATATGAAAGGTTTTACCTGCTGTAACGGTACGGCGATCGAAAGCAGTACGAAATTGCAGAATACCATCTACTTTAAAAGTAAGGATGATCAGTCGCTGTATGTCAATTTGTATATTCCTTCAACCTTGCACTGGACGGAGCGGGGAATCAGCGTCGAGCAAAAAACAAGTTTTCCTAAAGCGGATCATACATCGCTCACAATACAAGGGAATGGCAAGTTTGATCTCCATGTTCGGGTACCGAGCTGGGCAACAAAAGGTTTTTTTGTGACGATAAATGGCATAGCGCAAAAAATTACGACTAAGCCGGGAACTTACCTGACTTTAAGCCGCGACTGGAAAAACGGTGACGTGATCAATTTAAAAATGCCCTTCCAATTTCATCTGGATCCGGTCATGGACCAGCCTAATATTGCAAGTCTATTTTACGGACCGATTTTATTGGCTGCCCAGGAGCATACAGCAAGAAAAGACTGGCGTAAAGTCACTTTAGATGCAAAGGATATTGGTAAAACGATCAAGGGGAACCCGGGGACGTTGGAATTTTCTATCGATGATGTGCTCTTTAAACCCTTTTATGATACCTATGGACGCCATTCCGTCTATCTGGATGTCAGCTTAAAATAGGATGTCGACAAGCATTCCTAATTCTTTCCTAAATTCAGATTACCTTTGTCATAAACAATTGTATGTATGAATTGTCTACATTTAAAATTGACCGCAAAGGATGTGGATGAATTCTTATGAATAGGAAATTAAGATGAAAGTACTGGTAATTGAAGACGAGGAAGATTTAAGGGGAATCGTAAAAGCCTCTTTGATTAAGGAAGAATATACCGTGGAGACTGCTAGTGATTATGGAGCGGCTCTAGAAAAAGTATCGCTATATGATTATGATTGTATCCTGCTGGACATTATGCTGCCGGGTGGTAACGGTTTACAGATCCTGGATCAGCTCAAGAGTGAAGGCAAATCCGATAATGTGATCATTATATCTGCAAAGGATTCTTTAGACGATAAGCTAAAGGGACTCGAACTTGGAGCTGATGATTATTTGACCAAACCTTTTCATATAGCGGAGCTGAATGCTCGGATCAAAGCGGTATTGCGCAGGAAACAACGCGACGGTAAGAATACATTGACGATGGGGAACGTTGTCCTGGACCTCAACGAACGCTGCTTGTTTATTGCGCAAGAACTTGTGCTACTAAATAGGAAGGAATTTGATATGCTCAATTACTTTTTATTGAACAAAAATAGACTGGTCAGCAAAAGTGCATTGGCAGAACATGTATGGGGTGATCATACAGATCAGGCCGATAACCTCGATTTTATCTATTCACAGATTAAAAATTTAAGAAAAAAATTCCTGGCTAGCTATGCGGATGTTGATTTTGAAGCGGTCTATGGAATTGGTTATAAACTTGTCGAAAAATGAGATTAGCCAATCAAACGCTCAAGTACCTCTCCATCTCCGTGCTGGTCGTAATCGCGCTATGGTCAACGGTATTCTATTTATTTATGCTGGAGGTGATCCACGATAATATAGACGAGGAACTCGAAAACCAAAAACGGCTAATTATTCAGGAGCTGTCTACCCATCCCACCGTCGCTCCAGATCTGGAGTTTGGAATCAATAACTATAAAGTGCGGGAGATTTCCGAACAGCAGGCCCTTAAAATGCGAAATGTGTATAAGGACACCATGCTGTATATGCAGGACGATGATGATCCTGAACCGGAACTGGAACCCGTTCGAATGCTGACGACAGCATTTGAACATCAGGGCCATTATTATGAACTGGCCATTATTAATTCAATGATTGAAGAAAGCGATCTGATCAAGAATCTGTTTTATTCTGTTGTCATCTTGTTTGTGCTACTGGTCGTCAGTATTGTTTCCATCAATAAGATCGTGATCGAACGTTTATGGCGACCTTTATATTCTTTCCTTGATCAACTGACACGATTCCGTCTGGGGAAAACCCAAGAGAAGCCTGCTATGGATACGAAGATTCAGGAATTTAAAGATCTGCAGCTTGCTGTAACAACGCTCATCCACCATAATGAAGAAACCTATGAGCAGCAAAAACAGTTTATTGGCAATGCTTCGCATGAATTGCAGACACCTTTAGCCATTATGATCAACAAATTGGAAATGATGGCCGAGTCTGAAGAACTGAAAAAAGAACAGTCGGAAACGATCGCTGAGGTCTTAAACACTGCCGAAAGGCTTGTGCGCCTCAATAAATCCTTGTTGCTGTTGAGTAAAATCGAGAATAAACAATTCTTACAGAATGAAGATCTTTCTCTTAATGCGCTTGTCCTGAATATGATGGTGGAGTTTGAGGATATTGCCAACTTTAAACAAATAAAAATGAACGTTGTCCAGAAGGATCAGCTTCATGTGCACATGGATAGTGCTTTGGCCAACATCGTCGTGTCGAACCTTCTCCGGAATGCTTTATTTCATAATAGAGAAGGTGGCGAAGTGAATATCGGTATCACGGACAAAATACTGACGGTCTCCAATACAAGTGCGCATACCGCGTTGGATGCCGGTCTGGTATTCTCACGTTTTTATAAGTCAGATACAGCATCTAAAGGTACAGGCTTGGGACTGGCCATTGTGCAGGCCATCTGTCATCTTTATGGTTTTGTGATCATCTACCGTTACGAAAATAATCAGCATAGTTTCCAGGTAAATATGCATCCTTAAAAAATGCTTCCCAGTAGCAGGCTAGTATTCCCAAATCTTTACAGATTCGCTTGGTTACTTTGTAGTACACTAAAGAAAAGAATCATGAACTGTAAATTGATCTGGAGTGCTTTTATGCTAGCGCTCACAACAACAGGAGCTGTTGCTCAAGATATACCACAAAGTCAAGTTCCCGCAGTCGTGGTGAATAGTTTTCAGCAAAAATTTCCCAAAGCCAAAAAAGTAGAGTGGGAAGTGAAGGGTGACACGTATGAGGCTGAGTTTGAAACGGGCTTGTTTGGTACAGACCAAGAAGCTTGGTTTCAACATAACGGAAAATTACTGCGACATAAGACGGATATCAGTAAAAAGGAATTACCAAAGCGGGTAGTGGAGCGGGCAACAAAGGATTTTCCCGGCTATCGCATTGAAGACGCAAAAAAGATTACAACCGAACAAAAAGTGAGTTATGCGTTTGAAGTGAAAAGCCAAAAAGAGGAGTGGAAGCTTGTCGTCGATTCGCAGGGAAATGTTCTAGAGAAAGTAAGGGATTAGACTGAAATACCTGAATATTGATAAACCTTCATGATTTCATCGCTACTGGAGCTGGTGAAATCATGAAGGTTTTTTTTGCCGATATACCCAGCAAAGTGCGTTAACTAGTCTTCGCCCATTTCGGCGTGGAGTTCGAAAGATAGCTTAATCTGATCCTGTCCAGCAAACTTAGTCGCGTAATCCGACAGATTCCAGTCTGCACGGGTAACTTTAGCCTTAGTTGTTGCATCATTAAATTTACGAAGGATATAGCTGACATTCTTCTCCCCCTCATTGTCTTTTCCAGCAGTAAAATAAGTGATGATTCCTGTTGTCTCTATTGCTCCATTGACTGCAGAACCATCGCCGTAGGTAGTTTCTTTCGTTTGAAAGATGGCACCAGTTCCTGTACTGCTATTGGGATTTAAAACAAACGAACCCCCGGTAAGGAATGCTTTGTAATAATCCGCCGTTGCTTTATTGCTAATGTACTGGCCCTGTATCTCTTTAGAAGAAGCATCAAATTGTTTGAATTCAATTTTATAGATACTTTCTGGGTTGATATGGGCATGTCCTCCGGCCAATGCCGTTCCCTTTTCGTCAAAGCTGATCGAGATGGGTTCGACCTTGTCTTTATCAGCCAGATCATGGAAATGGTCTCCATGAGCTTCTCCGGCTACTTCCGTAAAAACAAGTTTGTAAGCAACTTTGGCATCTGAACCTTCTATGGTCAATGGTGATTCAACGGTCGTTGCATTTCCTGCTTTGTCGGTGACTGTAAAATGAAAATGATACGCTCCAGCTGGTGCGTCTGCAGGAACATCAATGTGTTCATGGAATGTCGCATTTTTTACGCCGATATATTTCCCTTCGGTATAGGCTTTTGTAAACTTGTACTGACCACCACCTTCTTGATGAATCTCAATTTCTATTTTAGCAATCAGTGCTTCGGCGACAAGGTCACCTTCAAGATGAAGATCAGATCCCGCTTTGACTGTTTTATTGTTCCCACTGCCGATTTCAAGTGTGCCTATCTGGGGTTTTGCAAGTGCTGGAATTTCTTCGTTGTCTTTCTTACAGGAGGATAGGAAACCTAAAAGAATAGTACTTAACAGGAAGAAGAAGCGAATGTTTCTAGTTTTCATGTAAAATGGATTTAAAAATTTAGTTGATAAATATGTATGGTATTACTCGAGTATACGGATGCTGATTCCCTTTTGAGTGCTCCAGCCAGCTAGATCGGTTACCTGGATCATAAAATGATAGTTACCCGGGTCGATATCGGCCGGTACATCGATCTGTAATTCGGCATTATATTGCTGCGGCTGCCCCGGGATATTGACTGTTTTAACCAATACAAAGGGTTTGATGGGTGTTTTGATCGCCTCTACCGTGCACTCGCCAATTTCCGTACTATGCGAATGATGGTCAAAATTATGGTGGACATCGATGCTATAGCTTCCCAGGGCTACATTGTCGGCCAGTGTGCTGCGGAAGGTAAAGCTTGTGCCCCGTTTAATTGTGCTGCATTGTTTGGGGAAAGCAGTGTCGGAATCGATGACAATGGTCGGTTTTTCAGTATCAATGCTTTCCTTATCTTTTTTACAGGCGGCAGCCATGACAAATAACACCGCAATGAGGGTATATTTTTGAAGTACTTTCATATTAAATAGTTTCATTTTTAAATAGTTATTCATTTGTGTATGTTTAATCGGTATTCATGAGCTCGCCGTGCTCGGTTATTCTAGCCAAAAGGCACGCCGATCGATAGGATAAAGTTGCGCCCTTGTTCAGGCAATGCGATCAGACGATAAAAGCTGGTATGATCCATATATTTCTTGTCAAAGAGATTCTGAATCTGCAAGCGCAGTTGAATGGCAGATTTCGCAAAGTTGACCTGTGTTCCGGTTCGAAAGTTAAAGACTTGATAAGCAGGCGTGAATTCCTCTGGAGGAACGACATGATACTGTGCTGCCGTCCATTTACAGTCGATGGACAGATAGGTATCCTTAAAATGCTTGCTATTTTTTGCCGCCCAGCTGAGATCCATTAAAATGGATGGCGCCGGAGAAAAAGGAAGTGTGTAGCCTTTCTTTGCGCCGGAGAGCTGCTCTGAACGGAGATATTCACCCAATAACTCTACTTTCCATTGTTTCAAAGGCTGGTAGCTTACCTTGAGTTCAGCCCCATAGCGGCGTACCCGGCTTTCTGTATATTCAAATATTTGATTGCCGGCCCCATAGTACTGATCGTAGCGCGATGTGGGATTGAGATAGATATAGTTGGAAAAGTAATTAAAGAATGGCGTCAAGGCCGCAGAGGCTTTTTTAGCACTCCATGTCAATGATAAATCCAGCTGATAGGACTGTTCGGGTGATAATGATCCATTCCCTTTTTCATAACTGAAATAATGATAATTAACACCATTGGCGCCAAGCTCCTGTGCGATAGGAGCGCGGAAGCTCTTGCCTAGGTTGATTTTTGTTTCTACAGAACCAAATTGACGTCCTGCCCCGATAGACCAGACGAGGCTGTTGAAACTGCGGCTGAGCTCGGATGCCCTGACAATTCTTGCTGTCTGGTTGCCTTCCAGTTGCGAATCGAACCAATCTTGATACGATGAAGTATGAATATGGCTGTAATCGTACCGCAATGCGCCATATAGCGTTGTACGATCATCTAGTAAATATTGATCATAAGCGAATAGGCCCATTGCTTTTTGTCTATAGGATGGGATCAGGAAGCTCCATCCGTCAATCCGGTTGTCTTGGTAATCCCCATTTGCACCAATGGTCAGGCGGTGTTTCGCTAATGAAAATTGGTCTTTAAGGGTCATACTGTAGATCTGCTTGTTGTACAGTCGTTCCAAATAGATCGGCACGGTCATATCTTGTGGATAGACGGGGGGCATATAGCCATGTGCGGTGTAATTGTTATATTCTTGCCGGTAGTTTTTTTGATATCCGAGGTCAATCCATAGCTTATGTTTATCCCAGTCGATAAAGCTGCGGTTAATCAACTTCAGATGATTGACGGTCTGGCTCGGAAAACCGATGTCGCGGCTAGATTTGTCATACAAAGCGGTGTCAACACCTCGAGGTTCCAGACCATGCGCATTGGCAAAAAAACCAAGTTTTGTGTGATAATTGCTCAGGTATAGAATGGAAGAAAAACGATCAGAAATATAGCCACTCCGCAGTTGAAAATGCGTTTCTCGTCCCGCGGTATTGCGTACATGACGATCTTTTAGACGTACGGCATAATTGTAAACATAGACAGTGTCTGTGGGTACTTTGTAATCTGCGTAATCTAAATGTGTGAAGCCCCCGCCAAAGACCCAGTGTCCTTTTCTGCCCTGTGCGTGAAAAGATCCGCCATAGGTGGCATTGTTGGATTTTGTCAGTACATAAAGATTGCCTTTAAAGCCATCTCCCGGGAGTTCAGTAGGCGGTAATAGGCGGATGACACCACCTATCGCATCTGATCCATACAGAAATGAACTTGAGCCCTTGAGTACCTCGGCACTGCTGACGCTGAATTGATCGATTTCCAATCCATGATCCAATCCCCATTGTTGGCCTTCATGTTTAATGCCATTTTCTACCGTAGCTACACGGTTAAATCCAAGACCTCTGATCTGCGGTTTGGACTGATTGGGACCGATGCCAATGGCATTTACACCAGGAAGTCGACTCAAGGTCTGCATTAAACTTCCGGCCTGATATTTTTGTATGGAATCGGCATTTAAGATGTCAATGGATAAAATTCCTTCCGCCGCGCGCTGATAGCGTCTCCCGCCGACTTTTACTTCCTTGAGCTGGATGCTCTTTTCCTGGCCGAAACAAGGGAAAAACATGTATTGTGCTGCGATAAGTGAAAACATGATATACCTATTCATCTGCTGCGGATTCGATTCGTTTAATGTTATTGTTGCAATTTAGTTGCAACAAATATAGGTAAAAAGATCTTAAAAGCAATAAGGTTGCGTTTGTTTTAATGAAATTGACTTGCATCACCTCATACAGTGGCAGAGTTTTTGTTGTTTTTTTGCGCCTTAAAGGCGATATAAAACGTATTTTACCAAGTATTACAAACGATTATATATGAAGTTAAGTGAAGAATATTCCAATAAAGTTGCTGAATTGCAATCCGCTGAATATCAATTGACAGTTGATCTTTCTCAACGTCTTACACCCGAAGTGTGGTTTGATGCTCTGGCTTATTTTGAATGCAATATGCATCAGCCGGCTGCGGCTGAGCTCTACGATGCATTATTTGAAAAAGGAACTGATTTTGCCGCAAATGTATACTTGAATGATGTTGATTATACTTTTTTTATTGATAAAGTCCGAACAATACTGGAGCGCTATGCGACTATAAATTCTGATGCATGGGTGGAGTTGGGTTTGCAGCATATTTTATGTCGTCGAGATGTTGTCGATAAAGAAAAGACGTCCTTTTACTTAAAGAAAGGAACGGATGCAGGCGTTAAATTGGCAAGACCTCTTTATTTATATTACAACTATCTAGGTGCATTGGCAGATATAGACCGGGATACGGCGAAAGCTGAGCTGGATGCGCTCGCCCTCGGCGGAGATCTCTGGGCAATCGCTTATGATGCCCATCTGGATGTCTGGACGGATAAGTTTGAAGAAGTCTTTGACCGTATTCAAGTACTTAAGCATTCGTCGGATAGAAAATTACTACGCCATTACTATGAAGCACTGCAGTTTTACTATTCACGTAAAGATAATAAGGACAAACGTCTGGACATGCTGGAAGAGGGAATCGCTGTGGCAGACTCCCGCTATTGCAGATTTGTCCTCAATGAAATAAAACGTGCGGAGGCAACTTCCTTGGGCGAACTGGAACTGCTCATACCGGAATATCAAGAATTATTTGAATATGGCATGATGGACGCTGCGGTGCAGATTGCACTAATCAAACTTCAGACATTGGGTAGCGATAAACTGGAAAAACAGGATTATGAGGAACCCCTGAAGTATTTCCAGAAAGCCTATGATTATAATAACAATTATGCGGGCTATCGTCTTGCCTGTCTGTATCTCTATCATGATACGCTGCAGGATATCGAACGGGGACTGTCGCTGTTGTACTTGCTCGACGAAAAATATGATTATGTGGAAGCACAGGTTGAACTTGCTGAAATCCTACTGGAAGGCCGATTTGTGCCAAGAGATGAAAAATCGGCCTTCCAGAGATTCACGGTAATGGCAGAAAAAAATATAGCGTACGCCAAATTGCGTTTAGGTAATCTGATTGAATCTGGCTACGATGGAATAGGTCCTGATTATAAAGCCGCATTTGCCTATTATCAAGATGCTGCAAAGGATAAATTGCCACAAGCTTTATATCAAGTTGGGCGATACCTAAAATATGGAATCCATGGTGAAGAACCTGATCTGGCAGCTGCATTGCCCTATTTTGAAGAAGCGGCGTCTTATAACAATGCGACTGCGCTTACGGAAATGGGCTTGGCCAGTGAATTAAAAGCTGAACCGGATTATAAATCAGCGTTCGATTATTTCTCGCGTGCGGCAGATCTTGGCTATCCTTATGCCTATTATCTGAAAGGTATTTATTTGGCAAATGACTATCACCAGTCTGGTACTCCTGAACCATTGGCCGCGTTTACGGCGTTTGAAACCGGGGCGGGAATGCAGGAGGTAAATTGTATGTATGAACTGGCGCGATGTTATCGTGGCGGAATCGGCACGGACATAAATCTGGACAAAATGGTGGCTTTATATCAGCAGGCTGCCGATCGAAACCATGTGCAGGCTTTGACGGATCTTGCGCTCTGTTATGAATATGGCTATGGACTAAACATCGATACTTTTAAAGCACAGGATTATATCAAAAAAGCCGCTGACCTCGGTTTTCCTTATGCGATTTGCGTATTGGGGAGATATTATCTGAACGGGCTGGTGCAAAAGGATGTGCCCCTGGGGCTCCAGTTGTTGGAGCAGGCAGCGGAAAAAAACATTGGTGAAGCGCTGTTACTGCTTGGAGACTATTTTTTCTTCGACTATGATCAGCGGGAAGAATATGACAAAGGCTTTGATTACTACACGCGTGCCGAAAAACTGGGATCGCTGTCAGAGGGCTTGGGCATGTGTTATGAGTTTGGTATCGGAGTGGAGGTACAGCCAGCCAAAGCATTCGGGTATTATCAACAAGCCGCAGCGCAAGGAAATCAGCAAGCAATCTACCGATTGGGCAGATGTTATTATTTTGGAATAGGAACAGAGATCGATAAAACGGTTGCTTATGAGCACTTTATTGAAATCGCACAACAAGGAAATCCTTATGCCTGTTACTTTGTTGGTGTGCAATTGCTGGACGGAGAAGGTATACCGATGGATCTTCAGGACGGTGTAGAATGGATGATGAAGGCCGCTGATGCCGATCATGCTGAGGCACAATTTAAGCTGGCCAACTGTTATCTCATGGGGGATGGGGTAGAGGAAAATGAAGATCTGGCCCTGGAATGGTTTGAAAGGGCGGCCGATAATGGACATGAAGAAGCTATCCGATTGACAAAGAAAACGAGAACGTAAGAATAACATGCAAGAAGAAAAATCTTATTCATTTCAGGTAAATCTGAAAGGAATGATCGCACTGCTCTCGGAGCACCTTTATAGCGATCCCAATACATTTGTGCGCGAGCTTCTTCAAAACGGGGTGGATGCAATTACAGCCTTAAAACATCTGGATGAACAGCATCAAGGCAAAATAACGATAGAGTTACCAAGCGCTGAGCAGTCGAAGTTTATATTCAAAGATAATGGAATAGGACTTAAGGAAGCCGACATCCACCAATTTCTGTCGGTTATTGGGGAGAGTTCGAAAAGCAAGGATATTAAGGATGCGAAGGACTTTATTGGTAAGTTCGGCATTGGGCTGCTCTCTTGTTTTGTGGTAAGCGATGAGATTATCGTGGAAACAAAATCGGCACTTGAACAGCTACCCTTGCGCTGGACGGCAAGAGCTGAAGGGGACTATAAAATTGAGCGCCTGAACGAAGATATTCCTGTCGGAACACGGGTTATCCTTACGCCCAAAAAACAATATAACTATATTTTTGAAGCGGACTATTTTGAGAAAAAAATAAAATTTTATGGAGACGCACTGAGAGAGTCCATTGCAATAGTAGTAGGAGATACCGAAAAGATCGTTCATAAAGAAGAGCCCAAATGGCTTTCGTCATCAGTTTCAAAAACAGATCTGCTAGCTATAGGAAAAGAACTTTTCCATGTCAGCTTTTTGGATGCAATTCCATTTGAGACTACTGCGGGTAAGGCAAAAGGCGTGTTGTATATTTTACCTTTCCGCACGCAATTTAGCAATAAACAGCGTCACCGCATTTACCTGAAACGGATGTTCCTCGCTGAAGAAGATCAGTCTATCTTACCTAATTGGGCGTTTTTTGTGCGGATGCTTGTTAATACGGAGGAGCTTAGTGCCACAGCATCACGTGAGTCTCTCATGAAAAATGATGTACTTCGACTGGCGCGAAAAGAAATTGCAGCTGTGCTGAAAACTTACCTGCAACAAGTGAAGAAGATTGATTTTGATATTTATTTGCGCATTATTCAGACACATTATCTGCATCTAAAAGCTTTCGCGTTGGAAGATCCGGACTTCCTGGACATCTTTTTGGCAGATATCCCTTTTGAAACCAACCGTGGACAACGCAGCTTTCAAAATATCATCGATCATCAACAACAGCTCTATTATTGTGCGGATTTTGAGGACTTCAAACAGATTGACCGCATGGCTGATACGCAGGACATGCTTCTTATTAATGCTTCCTATACCTTTGATACGGAATTGCTCCGTAAGATCAAACAGCGATATTCCGAATATAACATTGCAGAGATGTCGCCAAATCAGCTTCTGGGAACATTTCAGCCTGTACATGAAAACGAGCATGATCAATTTGTTTCTTTTAAGCAAGATGTGCAGCGCATTTTGGACGACTACAACTGCCAGTTGGAAATCCGACGGTTTAAACCAGTCGATACGCCGGCTATTTTTACTAAAATGGATCAAAATAATGTGCAGAATACAATTAGCCAATTGAAGGAAAATGCAAATCCTTTTGCACAGGTACTCAAGACAGCTAGGCCGAATAAGATCCAGAATACTTTATGCTTAAATGCAGACAATGCACTTATCATCACGCTGATGGATATTAAAGATGCCTACATGCTTCGTTCAGTCATGGAAGTGCTTTATGTGCAAGCGCTTATTTTGGGCAAATACCCTATACAGGAGCGTGAAATGAAGGTCATGAATGATGCCCTGAAAAACCTTATTGTAATGGGACTGGATAATTTTGTGAATCTTTAAGATCGTTGAAGATTTTCTCCTCCGTCGATGGAGGAGCTTATTTATAAAGGAAATATAATTCATTAAAAGTAGAGAGTAAATAGATGTATACACTTAAAATTCAGAAACTTCGCAATCAGGTCGCGCGAGTAGACAATACGTTGGAGAAAGTCAATCTATTGACACAGGCTATTCGGATTGCAGATGAAAATCAAGATATTGAATGGGGATATGACCTTCGTTTAGATTTAATCAGCGAAGAGATTGATCTCGCTTTTTCAACGGAATCTTTACCAGCTTTTGCTTGGATATTGCAGGCTTATGACGAAAACCCGGAGCTCTTTAACGAAGAAGATTTCTTGTGGCAATACAAATGGATGATGTCCGAATTATATGATAATCCTGCTGTCAGCCGTGAACAGATCCAAGCCGCTTTGCGTGATTTTGAACAACGCTTGATCCGTAATGGTTACGGTAAGCGGGCCATATACAATGAGGAGCTAAGCGATGCCCTGGCACAAAAAGATCTTGCGGCTATCGAGCAGGCACTGAAAAATGTAAATGCTTTGCAAAGAGATGATATGAGCGACTGTGAAGCCTGTGAAATGGACGCAGAAGTTGCTGCAATTTTATTGAAGCAAGGATATGCCCCTGCAGTTGAGAAAGCATTGCCGCTAATTGAAGGGCAATTCACCTGTGCACATGTGCCTTTGCGTACGGCCGTAAATCTTGCTTATGAAGGTTACAAGCATGGCGATGTTGAACAGGCAAATAGCATGGCGGAGCTGGCAGAAAAGGAGGTGTTTAAAAAAGAAAAGGATTCTGCGATCCTAATATCGGTTATTAAATTGGCGACTTATTTCTCCTATACCGATCTAGGTAAGGCCAAAGAATGGATCGAACGGTTTTTACCTTGGGCTGATGGTCCCGAAAATAGGTCCATGTTTCAATTGGCATGCTACATATGTGAAGCGATGAAAAATTTTGCTCCGCATGAATCTTTTGTGCTTGAACTCGGTAATCAGCATAACCTTTTTCAAGGGAAAAACAGCTATACAGCAAGTGAACTGGCTGTACATTATGGGAAATTAGCGGATCAACTTGCAGATCGTTTTGATCTACGCAATGGCAACAGTAACTTCCGTAAACAAGTAAACTTCGCATAGGTTACAATAAGTCACGGAAATCCCTGATTTCCGTGATGAAATCTCGTTGTTTTGTAGGCTATCTTTGTGTAAATGAGTGGTAAACAATAATACATAACGATAAAATAGATTAACAATGATTAAACAAATGATTACAGGTATGTTGACCGCAGCGGTTCTGACTATCTCAAGTTGTGGTTCGGGAGAAAAAGATCCAGCAACATACAACAACTCGATTATTACGGTAATTAATGGAAGTGAGCAACATATTACGGATATGAATGCGGCGATGAGTAGTTCCGATTATGCGAAAGCGGAAGAGGTTCGGACAGCTTGGGATAAGTCCTTAGATGAGGATATTAAAAAAGTAGAAGATCTGGGTGATTTTAAAGGCGATGCGACATTCCAAAAAGCAGTGCTCGATGGTCTGAAAGGGTATAAAAAGATTGTTACGGAAGATTATCCGAAATTGATTGAGATCCGTAAAAATAAAACACCTGATGCAGCGGCAGAATCGACTCTGCTTGATAATATCAACAAAGCATTTGAAAATATGAGCAATGGTGTCAATAAAGCATCGTCAGCATTTGAAAGTAAATATAAAAGTTAAAGTTATTGCTTGAGCAATCTGGTAAGCCACATCACTTTTAGGTGATGTGGCTTTATTTTTTACTTTTATATGGGGCGCTACTGGTGCTTGCGGATCAGGAGGAATTTAGGTAGATGTGCTAAACATGGTAAGAAACCACGTTTTTAGGCCAAAATGCTAACAAACGTTAAAACTCGATGGTTGCGGTTTGAATTTCATATTTTTATGTAGTTTTACACGAAGCTTGGATGGGGAATGCCAAGTAGATAATGAATACAGTCAACTTAGGTTCATACGAAAGTTATTGACAAATACATGTTCAAATGAAAGCCATATCAATTTTAGCTGTTCTAATTTTTTCTTCCTGCGTAGGCATATCGATCAGAGCCAAAGCACAGGAAGTCGCAAAAAAATTGGATTACGTAGTTCTTATGAACGCAGATACCCTTTATGGAAAGATCTCTTCTATTAAGGATCGCAAACTGAAATTTGAGAATCAACAGAAAGAAAAGGTAATTTTTGAGCCCGGCGATGTATATCGGGCATATTGGCAATCCAAAAAGAAGGTGTATGCACCCTCTTACGTGGAAGACGGATTAGAAGTTGTGCCAGGAACTTCTCCAAAGATGTATAGAATTCAGAAAGGGCTCAGTGAGGAACCCACTTTTGCAGAAGTGCTGGCTGATGGGGAGATTATTGCGTATTATGTTTCAGAAACAAAAGTCAGTGGGGGGGCTGGTATAGCTATCGGTGGTGGCGGAGGTACAATGGGTAGCATTATGGTCAATAAGTATAAACATGCCTATGCATTGAAAAAAACGACCGGAGAAGTCATTGAAATAAATAGCAATCATAACGGGTTATTTAGCGATGTGAAAAAGAAAAGACCAATTACGTTTGGTAAGTTGATTAATGACGAACCGGAATTATTTGCTGAGTTTGAAAATGAAAAAAAGTATGATTATGATCTTTTTATTAGATACATCATGCGATATAACGAATTACAAAAGGCGAAGAGCGCTCCGGAATCAAAAGAGCGATTGTTTATTTATTAATAATTTAACCACTGAGCTGCAGTTAAAACGAATTTATGATACTTATCATCTTTATTGTATTGACCATTGTCGCCGCCTACGGCTTCTGGATGTTATTTGAAAAAGCAGGACGTAAAGGCTGGGAGGGAGTTGTCCCTATTTATAGTCAATGGGTTCAATCGAAAATATTGGGCAAGAAGACCTGGCATCTCATTCTATTGATTGTGCCGATTGTCAATGTTTTTGTCTTTTATAACCTTTATCTTGATTTTATTCATTGTTTTGGAAAAAGAAGAATTCTGGGAGAACTGTGCTGCTGTATTGGTTCCGTTTATTGTTTTGCCACTTTGGGGTAAAGATAAAAACGTTAAATTTTTGAATGGGCTGTATACGAAAAATTTAAAAACAGCTATGGCTGGGGAAACTCAGCTGAACGAAGAGACGAAATTAAAGGTTTTAAGAGAATCCTACACCGAATATAAAATTAAATACCCCTATAAAAAATCGATGGTACGTGAATGGGCCGATGCGATCGTTTTTGCAACTGTTGCAGCGACCCTGATTCGCGGTTTTTTATTGGAGGCATTTATGATTCCTTCGGGGTCTATGCAACAGTCTCTCCTCATTGGGGATTATCTTTTTGTCAGTAAACTGAATTACGGCCCACGTATCCCAAATACACCTATTGCATTTCCTTTTGCGCACCACACGATGCCATTGATCGGTGGAAAGGCATTTTCTGAACTGATTAAAATTCCCTATAAACGATTGCCGGGCTTTCAGGAGATTAAAAGAAACGATGTTATTGTCTTTAATGCACCGGCAGGGGATACTGTCGCTGTGGAAAATCAAGATATGCCCTATTATGATCTGGTCCGAATGATGGGCCGCGAAGCCGTTCATCAACAATTTACGATCCAGACACGCCCAGTGGACAAGAGGGAACATTTAATTAAGCGATGTGTGGGAATGCCCGGAGATAAAATCAGTATGAATGCGGGGGTATTGTTTGTGAATGATCAACCAGGTTTTGTAGCTCCGGAAAGCCAGATGGATTATACTGTAATAACAGATGAAACTGGTCTCGACGAACAACGCCTGAAAGATATGGGGATAGAAGTCTCCGCAATTCAGCCAGGACTGTATAAGATCTTTTTGACGGAAAAACAGTTTGAAATGGTGAAATCTTGGTCTAATATCAAATCCATGCAAATGAATTTGGAAAAACCGGGAGTGGCCCAAGAAAATACTTTTCCAAATGATCCCCAGTACAAATGGAATTATGATAATTTTGGTCCCTTTGTTATTCCAAAGAAGGGGATGACTGTGCCATTAAACGCACAGACTTTACCACTTTATGGCCGTGCGATTCAGGTCTATGAGCATAACAGCCTCGAGAAGAAAGCTGACGGATTATATCTAAATGGCAGCAAAGCGGATTCTTACACCTTTAAAATGGATTATTATTGGATGATGGGAGATAATAGACACAATTCGCTCGATGCCAGGGACTGGGGATTCGTTCCTGAGGACCATATCGTCGGAAAAGCATTATTTACCTGGATGAGCTGGAATGCGGACGGCAATGGACTTTCCAAAATACGTTGGAATAGGATTTTCAAAGGGATCCATTAACAGCCAAAGGATACTAAAACAAAAAAGGGGAAATGATGAGAATAATCATTTCCCCTTTTTTGTTTTTTTAACTAGCCTTAGTAATACAGAAAACTTAGAAATGCAATGAAAAACCTATCCGTGCACTAAAAGCATTGATGCCATCCGCATTGTCATTCAAGCCATGATCATAACGTACTGCTGGTTCTATGGCAATATTTTCTTTAACAAATAATGCATACCCCAATTGTCCACCAAAAATAAAAGCATTCTCGCCACCGCTATTAATCCCGCCCAGATCTACCTGTACCGGCAACTGATTGATGATATAATATTTCAACCCACCTTTATAAATAAACGAATGTGTAGCATTTAATTCGATATTTTGGCCATCGATATCGAATGTATACTTTTGGCCAGAAAAACCTAGTCCTGCTTTTATTGCAAGTCTATCTTGTACAAAATAGCCTGCCTCACCTCCTACAGACCAAACTCGGGCGCCATTGTTGGAGTAAAAACTAAAGCCAGAGGTAGAGAGGCCTGTCAGTGGAGAAAGGTTTGTCTCGACCATCCATTTTCCTTTTGAGACTGCTGAGGGAGTTTCTTGCGCAAATAACGCTTGCATACCTAAACAGGTAAGTGCCATTAAAAATATTCTTTTCATTGGTTAATTATTTTAAATGGCGAATATAGTATTTCAAACGTTAACTTAAAAGTCGAATATATTTTGCCATATACATGTATGGGCAAAAATAGATCGCTTTCAGGATGGTCTCTCGGACTGCTGTTTTGGCAAACTATTGATTGGTTAAGATCCAGCGGGCTCCAGTTTGCACTATGATTCTTTTTCCAAAGAGAAAAAAATGCTAAAAAGTTTATTGCTTATTAACCGTATTACAGCTTTAGACCATTATATAGGATAAACTTTGTGATTCAGTCAGTTACTTATTGGCGTACTTGAGATTTAAGTGTATTATAATTTTTTACAACTAATTAATTTACAGTTGTTTATGTGTTATTTTAGTTGTTTTTTTGATTTGATCGAATTAATTTAGCCTCCATAATAAACCAATTAACAATTATTTCAACGCTAAATTCCCATAAATTATGGCCAAAAAATTAACGCTCTTGATTTCAAGTGTACTTGCTTGTACTTATATGGCAAATGCACAAAATCGGACAGTCAGCGGCACTGTGGTGGATAGCCAAGGGAAGCCAATTCCACAAGTGTCTATCAAATTAAAAAATCGTTCTGGTGGAACGATAACAGATGACCAAGGGAGATTCTCAATTTCGGTCTTCCCTAAGTCTACGATTGTATTGTCAAGTGTAGGCTTTCTGAATAAGGAGCAGGATGTCGATGGACAGACAACGTTGAATATAACCATGGACTCGGGCAATACCGAATTGACCGAAGTTGTTGTCATCGGTTATGGAACAGCCTCCCGAAAGGATGTCACTGGATCAATTGCCAGCGTAAAAGCCGAGCAGCTGGAAAATGAAAATCCACAGAGCGTTTCCGACCTACTCAAAGGTAATATTGCGGGTTTAAGTGTTTCGCAAAACACCTCAGCAAAGGGCGGCGGAGACCTTTTGGTACGTGGTAAAACGACACTTAGTGCTTCGACGTCTCCCTTGATCGTATTGGATGGAATTATTTATAACGGACAGCTTTCTGATATTAATCCCAATGATATACAGACCATAGATGTATTGAAGGATGCAAGTTCATTGGCCGTTTATGGAGCGAAAGCTGCGACAGGTGTTGTTGCTATCACCACCAAAAAAGGAACGAGCGATAAGCCTGTGCTAACCGCCAATACCAATTGGGGTTTAGCAACACTGGCGCAGAATCAGCGTGTATACAATGGACCTGATTTTCTCAAATGGCGGGCAGATGTTGGTCGTGCTGGAGGAACTAAACCTTCTTATTTTTATGACGATCCGCGCAATCTTCCTGCTGATGTAACCTATGATCAATGGCTGTCGGGAGGAAGTAATACCGCAGATCCTGTGGATCTTTGGTTAGCTAGATTGGGATTGGTCGGAAATGAAATCGCTAATTATAAAGAGGGGAAAACTGTTGATTGGTACGACGATATTTTTAGGACCGGGATTCGTCAAGACCATACCGTTAGCATGAGTGGGAGAAAAGAAGATGTCAATTATTACATGTCCGTCGGATATAATAAAAATCAGAACCTGATTGAAGGCGGTGAGTTCAGTACATTCCGGGCTAGATTAAATCTGGAGGGAAAAGTGACGAACTTTTTGCGCATGGGGGCCAATGTACAGTATGCTGATCGTGACGAGGGGGCAATTGAAGCCGATTGGGCACAGTTGACAAATCTGTCTCCTTATGGTGATAAATATAACGCCGACGGCACATTGAGAAGAATACCTACCGATGATAGTGGCTTGAATGCGCGCAATCCCTTCTTGAATATGACCTATAATGACCGGATGAATAAACAGAATACACTGTTTGCAAGTCTCTTTGCAAAAGTGAATCTGCCCTTTGGCATTAGCTATCAATTTAATTTTAGTCCTGGGGTAGATATGTATCGCACCTTCAACCATAACTCCTCCGCAAATCCGAATGTGACCATTGCGGGTGGTTCGGCAAGTCGCGATCAGGAAACACGCTACAATTGGCAGATCGACAATCTCTTGACCTGGAATCGCAAATTTGCTGAAATCCATAAAGTAGATGTAACCCTTTTGGCAAACTCGGAAAAATACCAGACCTGGTGGACACAGGCTGCCAATCAAGGATTTGTGCCGGGAGACTATTTAGGGTACCATAACTTGGCGAGTGGAAATCTGCCGACAGTCAATAGTGAAGACAAGGTCTATACCGGCGATGCATTGATGGCTCGCGTTAATTATAGCCTCATGGATCGCTATAATTTAACGCTATCGGTGCGTAGAGACGGCTACTCGGTATTTGGGGTAAACAGTAAAAGAGCGACATTCCCAGCAGTGGCAGGAGCATGGACCTTTACAGAAGAATCTTTCATGAAAAATATCTCCTGGCTCAACTACGGTAAACTGCGGCTTTCCTATGGAATCAATGGTAATCGCGATCTGCGTAATCCAGATAATGGAACTGTAGATCCTTATGCCGCGTTATCTCAGTTGACGGTCAACAAATATCAGACAGTTGATGCCAATGGCACGCCGGCAGAAGTCAATACGGTTGTAATCGGTTCGCGCATGGGTAATGAAAACCTCAAATGGGAGCAAACCACTTCACTCAATGCAGGATTGGATTTCTCGATCTTGAAAGACCGGATCAGTGGATCGGTCGATGTATATAGCAAAAAGACAAATGATCTTTTGGTCAAACAGTCGCTTTCCAGTGTATCGGGTTACCAATTTGTTTATTCCAACTTGGCAGAGGTGAAAAATAAAGGACTCGAACTCAGTTTGACTAGTCGCAATATAGTCGATGGGAATGTCAAATGGAACTCTAATTTTATTCTTTCCTTAAACCGGAATAAGATTTCACGTCTGGCAACTCCGAATGATGACCCTGGAAACGGTTGGTTTATTGGACAGGATATCGATGTGATCTGGGATTATAAGGTATTGGGTGTATGGCAAGAAAATGAGGTTGAAGAGGCTAAAAAGTACACTAAGGCGAGCATTCGTCCTGGAGATTTCAAGCTTGAGGATGTCAATGGTGATTATGTGTACAATGACGATGATAAACAATTTATTGGTTATCGCTCGCCCCGCTTTACCTGGTCGCTTCGTAATGAGTTCAATCTATTCAAAAATATAGACTTCTCTTTTCAGCTGATTTCCAATTGGGGGCAGCAGAAACAATTCAATCAAGCAAAGAACAACCCTGGAAGTGTTGGCTTTATGCGTTCCACATCCTACATCCAACCCTACTGGACACCGGAAAATCCAACAAACGACTATGCACGGCTGGGAAGCGGTGCCAACGGAACCAGCTTCAACGTCTATTGGAAAAACAGTTTTATTCGTTTGAATAATGTGTCTTTAGCCTATTCCCTACCAAAGACCTTATCCGAACGCATGAAAGTGAGAAATCTTAAAGTGTATGCCAATGTGAACAATGCAGCGGTGTATGCACCAGTCTGGAATTATTGGGATCCGCAGAATGACGGTCCTACACCTCGATATTATACCTTAGGCTTGAATGTATCCCTTTAAACAAATCAAGAACATGAAGAAAATAAATATAAAAATAGCGGCCGTTGTAGCATCAATATCGTTGTTGGCGGCAAATGGATGTAAGAAGAGCTTTCTGGACTCCGATCAGCTATCACAATATTCTCCAGATAATCTAAATAATGTCGATGCGCTTAAAGGTGTATTGAATGCCTTGGGAAAAGCTGCGCGGGGTGAATTCTTTGGCGATTCCGCACCATTGTTGTCTGAATCCATCTTTTCGGATGTTGCTGTGGAAGGAACCACCGACAAAGCAACACCAGCACAGAATCTTGTCTCGCTGATCACTCCAGATGCAAATCTCAATAGCGACGATTTCAACAAAATAGGCTGGTATTGGACCAACTTTTTCGCTGCAGTCCGTTCTGCAAATACCATTATTAGCAATATTGACCGCCCAACATATAGTTCAGAAGCACAGAAAAATGAAATCCTCGGAGCAGCCTATTTTTATCGCGCTTATTTTTATTACAGATTAGTGCACGAATTTGGTGATGTTCCTCTGCAGCTGAAGGATCTTTCGGCACCGAAATACGATTTCTATTCGACCAAAAGAGAGGTCATCCTGAAAAAGATGAAAGAAGATCTTGAATTTGCGCAATTATGGGTTAAAGATGGAGTCAATAAAGGCGATGTCACCAATGGAGCCGTCAACCATTTGCTGACAAAGATAGATTTGGCATTGGGGGACTTTGATGGTGCTATCGCCGCAGCCAGTAAAGTAATTGACGGCGGTAAATATGCCCTGATGAAAAGCCGTTTTGGCAGCACCGCTGCGGATCTGTCAAAGAATGTCGTCTGGGACTTACATCGCATGGATAATAAAGCCATTCCGGCCAATAAAGAAGCCCTGTTTTTGGTGATTGACCGCCAGACATTGCAAGGACGTACCGATCTGGGGTCTCAGCTGATGCGAAATACAGTTCCGGCCTGGCACTTTAACAATCTGAATATTCCACAAGGCGGACTTCAGGCGATTGTGGATGCGGTGAATGCAGAGATACCGCTTACACGGATGTACGGCCGTGGCATCGGCCGTTATCGGGGTACTTACTACAGCACCAAGGAAATATGGACAGATGATACGGACTATCGTCATGCGAAGGGTATGTGGATGGATATGACGGATCTCGTGTATAACAATCCGGCCATTAAATCTTCAAAAGATCCTGCAATCAGCAGTCTTTATGGAAAACCGATCCAGCAATTTACAAACGAAAATATTAATAAGGTATTTACCAACGGCTCCCTGGATACCATCCGTCACTGGTTTGGCTGGCCGCATTATAAAGTCTTTATCAACTCGACCAATCAATATGCCGAGGATCCAAATTGGAATCCGCCGCGTGGAACCAATACAGACTGGTATGTATTCCGGCTGGCAGAAACCTATTTGTTGCGGGCAGAAGCTTACCTGTGGAAGGGGCAACAGGCACAAGCCATGGCAGATATCAATGCCGTTCGCGGACGGGCAAATGCCGCGTTGCTGCAGAATCCGGCAAAAGTCAATATCGGTACCGTACTGGATGAACGGGCAAGAGAATTATTTTGGGAGGAAGCTCGTAAATCTGAGTTGACACGTATTGCCTATATATTTGCGCAAACTGGTATACCGGCGTATAATGGTAAAACATATAGTATGGCCAACTTTTCGCAAAATAATTTCTTCTACGACCGCATTATGGAAAAAAATTCATTCTATCGTAATAAAGTCCCAACGGTACAAGGCGTGCATTATGAGATTGCACCGTACCATGTGCTATGGCCTGTTCCCGCGTCGGCACAGCGATTTAATACCAATGGGATGATCAATCAGAATCAAGGCTACGCAGGAGCAGAAAACAATGTACCACCACTCGATAAGATTGTTGAATAAGTATGATGGTCAGGCATGAGGTGGAACTAGGTGCTTTCTGATAATTTTGTTATTTTGATCTGCTAAAACCGGATAGGCTGCGTACCCGAATACTGTTGCCTATTCGGTCATAAATAACCAAAATAAAGGGGTGAGACGAGTTATGTGTACTGTAAAAAGGATGAAAATACGCGGATTTGCGATTTTGCTATTGTTGCTTCAGGTGGGTTTGTTATTTGGCCAAAAGCCTATAACCTTATCGCCCGGTACTGCCGAGCATATCTTTAAGACTGCCGAAGTATACTATGTCGAAGACAGCAGCAATGTGCTGTCATTTGAAGAAATACGATCGCCGGAACGTGTCCAGCACTTTAGACCTAACGAGCGGTATTATCCCAAAAACTTCAATCGCTCCTCCACCTATTGGTTTAGAGTGAGAATGCATTTTGACCAACAGATATCTCGCGACCGGGTGATGGAGCTCTTCGATCAGACTGCGGATATGGTGGAGGCATATATTCCCAATGGGGCGGGTGGATTTGCTCACTATCAGACCGGGGCCTCGATTGATTTCGAGAACAGGCAATTTATGCATAAGAATTTTGAGTTTTTAATTCCTAGACTAGAGAAAGGAACCTACGAAGCGTATTTTAAAGTACGTTCAAGACAGATGGTCAACGTAATTTTGGTCTATCGTACCCTAGACCGTTTTGTTCAATATACCTTGACCGAATACTTTACTTTTGGCCTGTTTTATGGGATGATTATTCTGTTTAGTTTCAATAACTTACTGATGTATTTTGCCGTGAGAGGACGCCAATATCTGTATTACGTACTCTATATCGTGTGTGTAGGATTATATGAAATGTCTTCTGACGGTGTTGCTTTTCAGTATTTATGGCCCGGGAATCCTTGGTTCAATCAATATGCAACAGCAGTTTTTGTTTGCTGTGTCAGCGTTTTTGCCTTACTGTTTACAAAATCCCTGTTGCATGTAAAACAAACAGAACCTCGATTGAACCAGTTGCTAAACATAATCATTATCCTGAGAATCCTGTTTTTTGTGTATTGCCTGGGTTTTAACCAGAATTGGTTTATCTACAAATTTGTTGAGATCGTTCCATTGTCAGTAGCCTTTTTCTCGGGGATATGGCTTTGGAAAAAAAACTATCGCCCAGCCCGATATTTCGTGCTTGCCTATACCTTTCTTTTCCTGGGTTTTGTGTTAAAAGTAATCTATGTGCTGGGCTATGCACGCTTTCTGCCCAGCTCTATCGGACATTATAGCATCACATTTGGTTTTGTGCTGGAGATGACTTTCCTCTCATTCGCCATTCATGATAAGGTCCGGCTATTGAAAAATAAAAAAGAACGGGCACAAAAAAGAGTTATTGAACAGATGCAGATCAATGAGAAACTTCAGGAGATGCATAACAGGGATCTGGAAAGGAAAGTGCAGGAACGCACATTGGAAGTGATGCAGAAATCGAAAGAGCTTGTCGAAAAATCCGAAATTATTAACGACCAAAATCGCGAGCTGAAAGAAATGAATAGCCTCCTTTGGGCGCAGTCAGAAGAGATTAACCGCATGAATCAGCTGCTGGCAAAGGATAATAAAAACTTGCAGCACAGCATTGAACGGATAACCGATGATCGTGTGCTTTCTAAGGAAATGAATTTTGAAGAGTTTGGGGTCAAATACCCGGACAAGGAGACCTGTTATAAGATCTTGTCCGATTTGAAATGGAAAAAAGAATACCGTTGTCTAAAATGTGGGTATGCTAATTATTGTGCTGGTAAAACACCCTATAGCCGAAGGTGTACCAAATGTACCTATGAAGAATCTGTGTTGAACAATACGATTTTTGAAAATGTTCGTATTCCGATTAACAAAGCTTTTTACCTGGTTTATCTGGTGCATTTCCATCAGGGTGAGATTTCCTCCTATAAGCTTTCGCAGAAATTGGGTATCCGGCAGAGCACCTGCTGGAATTACGCAAGCAAGGTGAAGGATGTATTGACAACAAGTAGTAAAAAACATAAAAAAAATGAAAAATCAGGTTGGACGAAATTAGTGCTACATACACTGGATCGACCAACATAAATGCGATACATGAATATTATATTTAAACAAGTCATCAGCCTATGCTATATAGGCTGTCTATTTTTCTCTTGGAACTTGCATGCACAAACTATACTGGACGGAAGAGTTTCGGTTGATTTCTCGTCAAACTGGAAATTCAGAAAGGATGAAGCTTCCATAGACCATGTAGTTAAGCAAAAGGTACAAACAGTTGACTTACCACATAGCTGGAATGTAGATGATGTGATGGACGATACTCCGGGGTATTTTCGCGGTGCTACACAGTATCAAAACACCATTTACTGGAAGACTTCCTGGAAAAATAAGCGGATAGTGCTGCATGTCGGTGCAGCTAATCAGGAAGCGGCAATTATTGTCAATGGAAAAGAGATCAAAGCACACCGAGGCGGTTATACCGCTTTTAATATAGATATTACGAATAATCTGGTCCGGAAGGAAAATGTAAAAAATACCGTGGTTATTCAAGTCACCAACCGATACAACCAAGATATTGCACCATTAAGCGGTGATTTCACTTTTTTTGGAGGTATCTATAGGAAAGTGTTTTTGCTGCTGCTGGATCAGATTCATTTTGCGGATCCCATGTACGGAAGTAGTGGTTTGCGCGTAAATGCAAAGGTTGATGCACAGGCAAATGCGACGATCAATCTGGATGGTGATATTCAGAATACTTCAGCATCACGACAAGCTGTTGTGATTGAAACTACGCTTGTCGACTCCGATGGGGTGACAATAAAAACGGTACGGAAAAAGGAAAGCCTGAAACCCCATGCTTACAGCAATTTCCGCTTGGACCTGACTGATATTGTGCAGCCAAGATTGTGGTCGCCAGACTTGCCTTATCTCTATCATCTAATTACCCGCATTTATGATTCAAAGGGGAGTCTCCTGGATCGGCTGGATAATCCCGTTGGTTTTCGCTGGTTTTCATTTGATGCCGAAAAGGGCTTTTTCTTAAATGGCAAAGCACTGAAATTAATCGGTGCGAGCCGGCATCAGGATTTTCAGGGAATGGGTAATGCTGTACCCGAAGAGCTGCAGATACAGGATCTTGTGAAGTTAAAAGCGATGGGGGGCAACTTCTTACGTGTTGCCCATTATCCGCAAGATCCCGCGATACTGAAAGCCTGCGACAGTCTTGGGATCCTAGCATCGGTAGAAATCCCGCTGGTGAATGAGATTACAGAAAGCCCTGCTTTTGCTAATCATAGTTTTCAGATGCAGAAAGAAATGATCCGGCAATATTTTAACCATCCAAGCATTGTTATCTGGGGGTATATGAACGAAATATTTCTTCGTCCCCATTTCCCAAAAGACAAGGATCGTCAGGAAAAATACTTTAAATCGGTGGTATCACTGGCCCAAAAACTGGAAGCCCTCACACGCAGCGAAGATTCAAGCCGTTATACCATGATTGCCAACCATGGCAATTTTGATCTTTATCATCGGACAGGTCTGACCAAAATTCCCATGCTTGTAGGCTGGAACCTTTATCCAGGCTGGTATGGTGGCAAGATTGCTGATTTTGGCAAACAGCTGGAGCATATTCATCAGCAGTTGCCCGACAAACCTCTCTTGGTGACCGAATATGGGGCAGATGCCGATTATAGAATACAGGCCAGTAAACCGATCCGTTTCGACAAAAGTGTCGAGTATGCTGTCATGTATCACCAGGGATATCTCAACGAAATCTTACAGAAGCCCTTTGTCTCCGGTGGTGCCGCATGGAATCTCTCGGACTTCAATTCAGAAACCCGGGAAGAAAGTATGCCGCATATCAATACCAAAGGCCTACTGACCTGGGATAGAAAAGCAAAAAACACCTATTTCCTCTATCAGGCTTATTTAAAAACGGAGCCTTTTGTAAAAATAGGTATCACCCATGGGGGAAAATGGGGCGTACGAACTGATCCTGGCCGGGCATTGACAGGTTCAGGATGGTTGCAGTTGCCGATATTCAGTAATGCGGATTCTGTAGAACTATTGCTTGACGGTGTATCGTTGGGTGTAAACAAGCCTGTGGATAAGATGATGGTGTGGGCTGTAAACTTAAGCCGCGGATCGCATCGGGTAAAAGCGGTGGCTTTCTATGAGGGGAAATTGAGCTGCGTTGACGAATCGGTAATGGACTGCGAGGTGTTGCCCTATGATCTAAAGAAGGATAAGGATTGGAAAGAACTCCGTATTAATGCTGGAGACAACAGGGAGTATATTGACTCCATGGGAAATCGATGGTTCCCAGACCAGCCCTATGAAACGGGGAGCTGGGGATATATAAAGGGCGAGAAATATCGTATGAAGAATACTGGTCGGGAAAATCTAGGGACCGACGTCAATATTCGCGGTACAGGAGAGGATCCGCTCTTCCAGACACAGCTGCAGGGATTGGAATCTTACCGATTTGATTTGCCGAACGGCGATTATGAGATTGAACTGTTCTTTGCCGAATTGGATGGCCCTAATCACAAGGAAAATCTCCTGTATGATCTCGAACAGCAAGGGAAAAAAAAGGGACAGCAGTCCATCGATCGAATTTTTGATATCCGGATCGGAGAGCAAATTCTTGCTGCGGATGTAAATGCGCTTAGTGAAGTAGGGGCATTTAAGGTGCTCCACCGAAAATTTCCGCTGCAAGTGCAAGGTGACAGCAACCTGACGATTTCCTTTATCGCTAAGAAAGGGGAGCCGATGCTGAATGCCATCCGACTAAAAAAACTCCAAATCAATAAGCCTTAAAAAAGTAAACTTATGCAGCCATTGAGAACCTATATTATGCCTGTTGTATCCTTATTGTTGATACAACCTGCTCATGCAAAAACAATACATAATCTTCAGAAAGCAATATCTGCTAAGACCCATCAACATACAGTAGCCGCCGTCGTGGCACATCAAACTGATTCAAATGAGCTCGCGAAAGGGCCAAATGGCCTAAGGGAAACATCTGGGGTGAAAGCTAGGCCGCAAGCCGTTGCTGGAAATGGGAAGCCCCAAGTTGAAAATCCGGAAGTCTTTGTTCGGAAGCGGCAGATATGCCTCGACTTCAGTCAGCGGCTGATCGATAAAAAGTCGAAAGGGCCCTTTCTTATCCGGCGAAGCCAGGGCAGACTGGGCGATTATCAAACCATTGCCAAAGTCACACGACCTCAATTTATCGATCAAGTTTTAGCAGGAAGTCCCTATGATTACTATTATGAGATCCAGACCGCAAAAGGAGAGTTTGTTGCACGTCTGAGTATGGAACTTCAGCTCTTTGGTGAAAATACCTTTATTTACAGCCCAGCCGACAATAAAGTGCGTGTAGGGATGGAGGTCAATCAGCTCCATGAGCAGATGTTCGGTAAAGAATTTAGCCCCAACCGCTATGCGCTGCTTTTTAAGTCGGGCGACTATAAGGATGCCGGACTATTGAAAATCCCCTTTTATGTACAGATCGCTGGATTGGGTAAGGTGCCCTATGATGTTGCTATTTCCAATATACATACACCGCCTCATCTCGCCGACGGCAATGGAACCTGTACATTCTGGCGGTCTGCCGAGAATCTGTCTGTCATTGGTCCTGAAAGCTATGCGGAAGAAGAAACATTCAAATGGGCGGTGTCACAGGCGGCTCCCCTGCGACGTATTTATTCCACACGTGTTGTCCGCAATCAATGGGCAAATGGATGGGTCAGTGGTGGCTATACGGCAGATTGTTATTTTGAAGCGGCCGCAGGTTCCAAAAATCAGCAGCAATGGTATACACGTAACTCATTTTTGAATAAAGGAAGAGGGAAGTTTGAAGAAATTAAATACAACTACTGTTTTCAGGGGGTAGACTTTGGCCCCACTGTCGATAAAAGTACCTATCAAAATAATTGGGCAAAAGGGGGAAATGTAACCATCATTCCGGCGACACCGGTTATCCGGGAGAAGCCCTTTGTATTTTTTGATCAGGATGGGCGCTACAAGGTTTTCCGTCCCGCATTGAAACATAATCATACAGGCGTATCCTATACGCGGGATAATATGGGGGCGGGTGATATCATTGACATAGAAAAAGAATTCTATGTCGCAAAACCAGGTGTGTCAGCGGCGGAAATGAACCGGCAGCTGCGAGCGGGAAAGCATCTGTTGATTACACCCGGCATGTATACGTTGTCTGAACCGCTGCGTGTCAGCAAAGCGAATACAATCATACTCGGACTGGGGCTAGCGACCTTGATCCCTGGTTCAGCCAATCCGCATACCGCAATAGCCGTAGATGATGTCGCAGGTGTTACGGTTGCCTCGTTGATGTTTGATGCACATTATAGTTCGCATAGTTTGATTCAGGTCGGTCCGGAAAAGAGTACCCTAAGACATGACCGAAACCCAACCCTGTTGGCGGATCTATTTTTACGCATTGGCGGGTTTCGGGCCGACAAAGTTCATGTAGACCAATCGGTTATTATCAATAGCAATGATGTGATCGGCGACCACTTTTGGATATGGCGTGCCGATCACGGTGTAAAGGGCAGTGTTGGCTGGGATATTAATACGACACGCAATGGGTTGGTGGTCAATGGAGACTATATGACTATGTATGCCTTGTTCAATGAACATTTTCAAGAATATCAAACCTATTGGACAGGTAATTATGGACGCACCTATTTTTTTCAATGCGAAAGTCCCTATGATGCGCCGAATCAGGCCGCATATCGGAGCGAAAATGGGACACGCGATGGATTTGCGGCTTACAAGGTCGCCGATGCGGTACAGCAGCATGAGGCCTATGCATTTGGAATATATGATGTTCTAGTCAATCCGATCCGGATCGAAAGTGCTGTAGAAGTCCCGGTAAAACCCGGAGTAAGACTCAAACATATTTGCAACAACAGCTTATCCAACGGTCCTAATCGCGGATTTGGCTACCTGATTAATCAAGTAGGGAAAAGTACCTACAATACCTGGCGTGATAATCGGACTTATGTCGTTGAGTTTCCATGAGGGAATTTATGACGATTGACTTGATCCCACCTTAAATAAAACCAATAAACAGTTTCTTCATCAACTTATTGTTTTAGAAATAGCGCTCATGATCTCGCAGCGCTATTTTTAGCTTAAAATGCTTAGTCTACTTAATATTCCTATTACATTTTATTTGAAGCCAAATTTTCGAGGGAAATAAGGTAAAGACAACATAAAGTATTGTGTTAAATTATTGCGATAGCCCTGTGTAAATTCGGTCAGTCCGTTATTGATATACAATCCTTTATTTTCTTTGAGTAAATCATAGGCGGATAATTTTAGTTCTAGATTATTTCCCGGCAATAAACGATAGGTCGTATTCATGTTCCAAATGAATGCATGATCTTTATAATTGGTAGCGGACGATAGCCGGCTTGTACCGTTGCTATTTAGCTGCCAGCGTTTTGACAATGAATAACTCATACTTATTCCCGAAGTCCAATAATTGGATATATAGTCATTGTTTTTTTCGGATAGTTTATTGTGCCGCGCATAACGGTTCCAGCCATTGATCCAGCCAATTTGATAACGATCCAGAATGGTGTAATAGCTTTTTAAGCTGATATTTTGGCTATTTGTACCCATTTCTTGTTTTATTGCATCGATAAATTGAATTTTATTTCCCCAGTTGAGGCCAACATCGAATTGAAAATTCAATGTTTGTGTTTTGTTGAGCGGATAATTTTTATTTAAATAGCCATTAACAGCCAATAGGGGCATGGGAGTGGCAATTTGAACAAGATATCTTTGTTGTTGCCCATCTTTAAATAAAATACTGTCTGTCAATCCTTGTCTATATTGCGTATAACTCAGGCTGATATTACCCGAATAGCCATTTTGACGTTGTTCGTTAAAGCTGGTCATAAAGGCTACTCTGGCACGCTTTGTCTTTTTAAGCTGTGTTGCGCCAAAAAAGCGGTAAGCGACATTGCTGTTATCATAAATAGGTCTAAGCTGGTCCAGGCTGGGATATTCTTCGTCATAACTTGCAGTTAGGGAGTTGTTTGTGTAGTATTGGCCGCTTTTATTATAATATCGGTTTAGCCGAACCTGCGGCAAAAATGTCGTGAAAGTTTGTTCCAGGTTTCGATAGTCCAATGTTGAGCGATTCTCTGCTTTATAGAGACGTAGCCCGGCTCCTAATGTCAGACTCATAAAGGAGCTACTTCTTCCTTGTAGATAGTGATTTTTTAGACGAAAGGATTTTTCGATGTTTGGCTCGTATTGAAGTCGGTTAAACCTGCTCAAGTGGCTTAGATCAAGGTTGACCTGTGGTTGGTCGGATACTAAATTTACCACATTGTCATTGGTAGTTGTATGATAGAAACTGAGATTATTTGCAAGGGTCCAGTCAAGATATCGGACACTGAGGTTTATGTTTTGGCTAAATTCTTTGAGAAATTTGTCGTAGGTCCGATGATCTCGTCTATTTAGTTCCTGTTTATCAGCATTTGTATAGGTACTCCGCATTTCATTGAATTGTTGTGTTTCGGAGGCTGATCCGCTCCATTTCAATGTATAGGTCAGGAGCTCGCCAAATGAATTTTTGTTCGTGGTACGCACACTCATCGTAGGACTTGAATTGACATCATATAGATCTATATTGGTATTATAGGATAATTTATTTTTGCGGTATTCGCCATTATTTCGAACTGTATTTTGTGCCTGTTCGTTGGTGTAATTATATTCATTGAAGATGACCGAATTATCTAAGTTGGAGCTGTGTTCAAAATCTGCATTTGCTGTTAGATTCGTCACTCGATTGCCGACTTTTCCACCGGTATTGGTATAATTTAGGCCGGCTAAGAGGGTTCTCCTTTTGTTGTGGCTTTCGTTATCATTCGTACGCTGATTATTAATACCACTTTCATCTGAAAGAAAAGAAGTCGTTGAATGGTCTTTATTGACAATATTGTCCCAACGGCTCAGTACATTGCTTGTCAGCACGTGTTTTCGGCTGACTTGGTTGGTTCCCACAATATCATACTGATACCGGCCACTAAGTACATGCTGATTATTGATTCCTACACTTAAAAAATCTGAATCGAAATCTGCGTTGATACCGACACCTTTAAAACTGGTATTTTTTAATAATTGATCCGAGCTTTGAAGGTATTTATTGCTGTTATTACCAGAATAGGCGAGTGTATATTGTGATTTATCGGTTGATAAGTTAAAGTTCGCATGTTGTTGGTAACGTTTGGTGGTACCGATGCCGTAGGCCAAGCTACCGAAGTACATTTTTTCTTTGCCCTTTTTTAATGTCACATTCATCTCAAGCGCTACATTAAGCGGGTTTTCTTTCTTTTCCTTTTCATCACGCTTATCGTAGATCTGTAGCTTCTGGACGGCATCTTTGGCTAGATTCTGTAATACGATCGCTTTGCTGGATCCGAAAAATTCCTTACCATTGACCAGTATATTTGGAATCTCTTTTCCATTGTAGGTCAAACTGCCGTCTCCCCACACCACAATGCCAGGGAGTTTACGCAGTAGATCTTCTACCACGGCATTGCTATCTAGTTTAAATGCATCGGCATTAAATTCCAAGGTATCTCCGTTCATTCGGACAGGGGGGAGTACTTCTACTTCCTCCAGTTCGTTCTCCACAAAATCCATGTGGATTTTTCCGAAATTTTTGGATTCATCTTTCTTTAGAATAAATTCTCGCAACGCTTTCTTAAAACCCTGATAGCGTAATTCCAATAAGTAGGTTTTATTGATGCCTAGATCGTTAATTGTAAATTTTCCATAGGTATCGGTCAGTGTAACCTTGTCGACGGATTTGTTGCCTTTCTCATAAACGGATACGGTAGCTGACCGTAGGACATTGTTATGTGCTGTATCAATAGCAATCCCTTCGATTTTGGTTTGAGCAAAACTTGATATGTTTAATACGATGAGAAAGGGAAGTAATAATAAGGTGTGAAAATAGGCTTTGGTCATGGATCTCATTTAAGTTTGAATCGGACAAGTACAGGGTTGTTGGATTTCTCTAAGGCTTTGAGCTGTTCGCTGATGGGATGGAATTCTTCTTTTGATTTACTAATGGCAATACGGATATCACTTGGTGAAAGGAATGAGAAGAGGTATTCGCCATTGCTGTGTAAAAGATCGCCACTCATAAATTTGAGATAGTCGTTACTTTTGTCAGGGAGAATATTTGTTAGTCCGATTATACTTTTATTGGACATATTTAGGGCTATCCAAAAACTATCAGATTTTTTAAGCTCCATAATAAGATAATTTTTATAATCGATCACTTTGTCCAATGTCCGGATTTCCTCCCGATGAGTATTGTAATAATGCATGTAATTTGTAAAATCTTTTACCTTTCGGAGTTCATCTAGGTTGACTGTATTCTTTAATGGAAAGACAAATTGATAGATTTTTGAAACTCCGCTGCTATCCAATTCGAATAATTTGGTTGTATAATCAAAGCTTGCATAGGCTTTATTGTTGATGTTTGGACTTAATGCTTGATGTACACCATAAGAAATCAATACAGAATCTAGTTTTTCATATTTTACAATAACGCTATCTCCGAGTTTTAAGGCATCGATTATTTTAATTTTAGGGTCATTTAAACGAGGAGAATAATATGTCCACTTTTTAGTGCCAATTGGCGTCGCATAATCCCATTTATTATTTCGGTTACTGATAGTGTCAATAAAATTCCCATTGAGGTCATAGCGAGCCTTGATGTACCCATGTGATAGCTCGAATCCATGCTCATTAAATTGAATATTGCGGAAGAGCATAGCCCATTTTTCTTTTTCTTCTTTTTGACCGATTACACTATTTATAATTTTCAACAGATTGCCGCGGATATCATAGAGGTAAAATTCACCTTTTAAATTTACTACTCCTATACGCTCTGCGTTGCAGTTCATTTCAACAACATCGCTTAAAAGCTGATTCTTGGTTCCTTTTAGTGGAATGTATTCTAAATCACTTAATAATTCAGAAACAGTTCCGCCTTGTGTTGTTTCGGGAATTATCCTGATTTTTTCAGTTGGAATACCTTTTGCATAAATTAGATTTTGGCCTTTAACGTCTATTTTGCTCAAAATCGACAGCATGGCTAATAAGAGAATGATGGCCCTCATATTTCTTTAAGTTAATTGGTTAGGTTAAAATAAGTAATTAATTGATTATAAAAAATAGTGTTGGAGAAATCAATCGATTGTGTAAAAATAAAAAGAGATCATATTCTTCTTGAATGAAGAGAGTGTCACTTTTCGGCTCACTTAACTTATGCGAGTCCGAGTGTTCGGCTTTTTTCGGCTGATTTTTGGTATTTCTAGGGCTGGTGTCCGACCTTGATTCAATCCTGAATCTACTTTGAATCGACTCTGAAAAGGTCCGGATTGGGTTTACATAGGGCCTAGCTGGGTCTTAGGTTTGCCCTACGGGCAGGGTGTGCCCATCTTGAGCGTATCCTGATTCCATGTCCGGGTCGGACGCAACACGGGCTCAGCACGGTCACGGTGTAAATCTGCTCCGAGCATAGCACGAAGCCGGCGGGGAGGGGAACCAGAGGTTCCCGCAGGCCCTGCGCAGCAGCAAGAGCGTTATCCCCGAGTGGAACCCTTCCCCAGTAAATAAAGAAGAGTTGAGGGCTTCTTATTCCTTAGTTTAGCTTTTGTCTATAGTTAGCTTAGTATTAAGCTAGGTTTAGTTTAGCTTTGACCTATACTAAACCTAAACAAAACCTAGCTAAAACCTAAACTAAACCTAAGTAAAAAGGTAAGAAAGTGTAGCTATAAAAGGAGGTATTCCGGCGCTACCAATATTCGCTCTTGTCCATGGGCTGCGCAATTTATCCGGTGTGCATTGTGCTGCCGTTCTCGTCTACCTATTATTGGTTTCGTTCCCGCTATCCCGTCCGCTTGTTATATCCAGCGTTGCGGTGTCTTTCCGTGACCATCTTTCCGGCGGCATAATTTTATGGTCCTACCAATATCCGCTCGTTCCCAGTCTCTGCTGCTTATGTTTGCCCCTGCAGCCGGTGCTGAAATCCCCGGTGAGCTCCTTTCCCGGTGCCTGGAGCTTCTCTGTTTCCATTTGTGGTGCAGGATCAGCCGTTATTTGCCAGCTGCTGCACCTGCCGCTACCAAAAACCAAAAAGAATCTCGCACCGTTACAGGCAGTTAAGGGGAAAATGAAAATAATAAGAACAAAAGGCTTGGAAGTTTGTATTTAAACTCCCTATCTTTGCACCACTCCGCAAGGGAGGCACGGTTACTTCGAAAGAAGGAATCATGAAAAAAGAAGGGTTTAACGAGAGTTGAGCGCGGAAATCGAAAAAGAGAAAAGAAAAAAAAACTTGAAAAAGTTTTTGGAAGTTCAGAAAAGATTTCTACCTTTGCAGTCCCAACGGAAACGGAGGGGAAACAAAAAAAGATAAAGAGAGGCGCAATGCCTATCGGAATATAGCGGATACGGAAGTTGAAGCGGCAAAAGTTCTTTAAGAAAACACAATCATGTAAGCGTGACGAGTAGACAGACGAAAGTCGAAAGTCATGAACAAATTCAAGAATTAGTTCAATTCGATCCAAGATCAGAGATATAAAAAAAGAATTCTGATTATGTAAATAGTTGGAATCAAAAACTTCATTTTACAATGGAGAGTTTGATCCTGGCTCAGGATGAACGCTAGCGGCAGGCCTAATACATGCAAGTCGGACGGGATCCGGTGGTAGCTTGCTACCATTGGTGAGAGTGGCGCACGGGTGCGTAACGCGTGAGCAACCTACCTCTATCAGGGGGATAGCCTCTCGAAAGAGAGATTAACACCGCATAACATCAACAGTTCGCATGTTCAGTTGATTAAATATTTATAGGATAGAGATGGGCTCGCGTGACATTAGCTAGTTGGTAGGGTAACGGCTTACCAAGGCGACGATGTCTAGGGGCTCTGAGAGGAGAATCCCCCACACTGGTACTGAGACACGGACCAGACTCCTACGGGAGGCAGCAGTAAGGAATATTGGTCAATGGGCGGAAGCCTGAACCAGCCATGCCGCGTGCAGGATGACTGCCCTATGGGTTGTAAACTGCTTTTGTCCAGGAATAAACCTATCTACGTGTAGATAGCTGAATGTACTGGAAGAATAAGGATCGGCTAACTCCGTGCCAGCAGCCGCGGTAATACGGAGGATCCGAGCGTTATCCGGATTTATTGGGTTTAAAGGGTGCGTAGGCGGCCTATTAAGTCAGGGGTGAAATACGGTGGCTCAACCATCGCAGTGCCTTTGATACTGATGGGCTTGAATCCATTTGAAGTGGGCGGAATAAGACAAGTAGCGGTGAAATGCATAGATATGTCTTAGAACTCCGATTGCGAAGGCAGCTCACTAAGCTGGTATTGACGCTGATGCACGAAAGCGTGGGGATCGAACAGGATTAGATACCCTGGTAGTCCACGCCCTAAACGATGATAACTCGATGTTGGCGATAGACAGCCAGCGTCCCAGCGAAAGCGTTAAGTTATCCACCTGGGGAGTACGCCCGCAAGGGTGAAACTCAAAGGAATTGACGGGGGCCCGCACAAGCGGAGGAGCATGTGGTTTAATTCGATGATACGCGAGGAACCTTACCCGGGCTTGAAAGTTAGTGAAGAGTGCAGAGACGCACTCGTCCTTCGGGACACGAAACTAGGTGCTGCATGGCTGTCGTCAGCTCGTGCCGTGAGGTGTTGGGTTAAGTCCCGCAACGAGCGCAACCCCTATGTTTAGTTGCCAGCATTTAAGGTGGGGACTCTAAACAGACTGCCTGTGCAAACAGAGAGGAAGGTGGGGACGACGTCAAGTCATCATGGCCCTTACGTCCGGGGCTACACACGTGCTACAATGGATGGTACAGCGGGCAGCTACATAGCAATATGATGCTAATCTCTAAAAGCCATTCACAGTTCGGATTGGGGTCTGCAACTCGACCCCATGAAGTTGGATTCGCTAGTAATCGCGTATCAGCAATGACGCGGTGAATACGTTCCCGGGCCTTGTACACACCGCCCGTCAAGCCATGAAAGTTGGGGGTACCTAAAGCATGTTACCGCGAGGAGCGTGTTAGGGTAAAACCGATAATTGGGGCTAAGTCGTAACAAGGTAGCCGTACCGGAAGGTGCGGCTGGAATACCTCCTTTCTAGAGTATCGAAGATCGGTGCTCGTCACGTTACATATGATTGACAAGAAGAAAACATCAGAAGAAAGTGCCCGCCCCGAAAGGAGCAGGACCGAGAGAAAGAGATGAACAAGATAAGCTAGTCCCGTAGCTCAGTTGGTTAGAGCACTACACTGATAATGTAGGGGTCAGCAGTTCAAATCTGCTCGGGACTACGAAAAGTACGGGGAATTAGCTCAGCTGGCTAGAGCACCTGCCTTGCACGCAGGGGGTCAACGGTTCGAATCCGTTATTCTCCACATCTCCGGAAGGAACATCGACAGATGCTCCAGAATAAAAACCGGAAAAAGAGTTCTTTGACATATTGAAAGAGAAAAAAAATTACAAGAGAAGACAACAGTAGAGACAATACGTGTATGTGTTTGATGTAAAGAGGAGACCCTCGGTCAAGGCCGAACGAATCTTTGCGTAGCATACGGGTATATATATCAAAAGCAGCCGCATAGTAGCAAAAGGCTATGCCGGTGAAGAAAGTAAATAAGGGCACACGGGGGATGCCTAGGCTCTCAGAGGCGAAGAAGGACGTGATAAGCTGCGATAAGCTTTGGGGATTGGCAAATGCGACTTGATCCAGAGATTTCCGAATGGGGCAACCTGACTATTTGAAGAATAGTCGTATAAAACGCGAACGCGCTGAACTGAAACATCTAAGTAGGCGTAGGAGAAGAAAATAACAATGATTTCCCAAGTAGTGGCGAGCGAACGGGAAAGAGCCCAAACCGATCATGTTACGGCATGGCCGGGGTTGTAGGACCACGAGATTGTACAGCGCTATGAACTGGAAGCAGGTGGGAAACTGCGCGATAAGGGTGAGAGCCCCGTACAGGTAAAGAATGTTGACATAGTGGTATCCTGAGTACCGCGGGACCGGAGAAATCCTGTGGGAATCCACCAGCACCATCTGGTAAGGCTAAATACTCCTGAGAGACCGATAGTGAACCAGTACCGTGAGGGAAAGGTGAAAAGAACCCCGAACAGGGGAGTGAAAAGAACCTGAAACCGTGTGCTTACAAGCGGTTGGAGCAGAGAGATTCTGTGACAGCGTGCCTTTTGCATAATGAGCCTACGAGTTACTCTTGTCTGGCAAGGTTAAGTCCTTCAGGGACGCAGCCGAAGCGAAAGCGAGTCTTAATAGGGCGCATAGTCAGATGAGGTAGACGCGAAACCTTGTGATCTACCCTTGGGCAGGTTGAAGTTGCAGTAACATGTAATGGAGGACCGAACCGATAAACGTTGAAAAGTTTCCGGATGACCTGAGGGTAGGGGTGAAAGGCCAATCAAACTGGGAAATAGCTCGTACTCCCCGAAATGTTTTTAGGAACAGCGTCGGCGTAGAGTTTGATAGAGGTAGAGCTACCGATTGGGTGCGGGGGAGTCAAATCCTACCAAATCCAGACGAACTCCGAATGCTATCAAATATAGCCGGCAGTGAGGCTTTGGGTGCTAAGGTCCAAGGCCGAGAGGGAAAGAACCCAGACCATCAGCTAAGGTCCCCAAATTCGTTCTAAGTTGAACTAACGAGGTCCGGTTGCCCAGACAGCTAGGATGTTGGCTTGGAAGCAGCCATTCATTTAAAGAGTGCGTAACAGCTCACTAGTCGAGCGGCCGGGCGTGGATAATAAACGGGCATCAAGAACGGTACCGAAGCTATGGATTTGCATTGAAATATATGCATCTGGTAGGGGAGCATTCCATCGCCGGGGAAGCAGTTTGGCAATGAACTGTGGAGGTTATGGAAAAGCAAATGTAGGCATAAGTAACGATAAGGCGGGTGAGAAACCCGCCCACCGAAAGACCAAGGTTTCCTGATCAACGTTAATCGGATCAGGGTCAGTCGGGACCTAAGGCGCACCCGAAGGGGGCAAGCCGATGGACAACTGGTTAATATTCCAGTACTCTTCATAACTGCGATGTGGTGACGGAGTAGTGACACTGCCGCGAACTGACGGAATAGTTCGTTGAAAGGCGTAGGTATTGGAGTTGTAGGCAAATCCGCAACTCTAGCTGAACCCCAATAGTACAGCAAAGCTTCGGTGGCGCTGATAGAGCAGGTAAACAGACTTCCAAGAAAACCCGCTAAGCTTCAGGTTATGAAGACCCGTACCGCAAACCGACACAGGTGGTCGAGGAGAGAATCCTAAGGTGCTCGAGTGAGTCATGGCTAAGGAACTCGGCAAAATGGCCCTGTAACTTCGGGAGAAGGGGCGCTGTCTCTGAGAAGAGCAGCCGCAGTGAAAAGGCCCAGGCGACTGTTTAACAAAAACATATGGCTTTGCAAAATCGCAAGATGAAGTATAAGGCCTGACACCTGCCCGGTGCTGGAAGGTTAAGAGGGGATGTCATCGCAAGAGAAGCATTGAATCGAAGCCCCAGTAAACGGCGGCCGTAACTATAACGGTCCTAAGGTAGCGAAATTCCTTGTCGGGTAAGTTCCGACCTGCACGAATGGTGTAACGATCTGGGCGCTGTCTCAGCCATGAGCTCGGTGAAATTGTGGTATCGGTGAAGACGCCGATTACCCGCAACGGGACGGAAAGACCCCATGCACCTTCACTATAGCTTAACATTGAGATTGGGTACAGGATGTGTAGGATAGGCGGGAGATGTTGAAGTGGCTTCGCCAGGAGTCATGGAATCAACCTTGAAATACCGCCCTTTCTGTATTCGGTTTCTAACTCCCTTATGGGGAGGACATTGTTTGGTGGGTAGTTTGACTGGGGTGGTCGCCTCCAAAAAGGTAACGGAGGCTTTCAAAGGTAAGCTCAGTACGCTTGGTAACCGTACGTGGAGTGCAATGGCATAAGCTTGCTTGACTGTGAGACCGACAAGTCGAACAGGGTCGAAAGACGGACATAGTGATCCGGTGGTTCTGTATGGAAGGGCCATCGCTCAAAGGATAAAAGGTACGCTGGGGATAACAGGCTGATCTCCCCCAAGAGCTCATATCGACGGGGAGGTTTGGCACCTCGATGTCGGCTCGTCACATCCTGGGGCTGGAGAAGGTCCCAAGGGTTGGGCTGTTCGCCCATTAAAGTGGCACGCGAGCTGGGTTCAGAACGTCGCGAGACAGTTCGGTCCCTATCTGTTGTGGGCGTTGGAAGTTTGAGTGGATCTGACCTTAGTACGAGAGGACCGGGTTGGACAGACCTCTGGTGAACCTGTTATGCCGCCAGGTGTACGGCAGGGTAGCTACGTCTGGAATAGATAAGCGCTGAAAGCATCTAAGTGCGAAACTAGCCACGAGATGAGACTTCCTTATAGGGTCGTAGAAGATGACTACGTTGATAGGCCATAGGTGTAAAGGTTGAGAGACCAAAGCCAAGTGGTACTAATAGCCCGAAGCTTTCTCAAGCAGACAGACACTGTTGTCTTCCTCTTTAATTTTTAAGAAACGAACAAGAATAACAAAAAGAAACGTAACTCTTTCAGTATATATGTCATTTGGCAGGTATAAGATCAGAAAAGATCAAAAAACAGCCAATAAAGATTTTTAGGTGCCTATATCGGCGGTGTCTACCTCTTCCCATTCCGAACAGAGCAGTCAAGCCCGCCAGAGCCGATGGTATTGCCGTAACAGGTGGGAGAGTAGGTCGGTGCCTTTTTTTACACGGAAGCCCTTGCTGGAAACAGTCAAGGGCTTCTTTCGTTTAAGTACTTCCGTAATTCCATGTACAAGCTATTGTATATCCTCCGCCTATTGGTTATCACAGCACATGGCCTTCGGTGAGCCCGGTCCATCGGCAGCTGTTCCGCAACCGTCGCTACCCTGCAGCTGTCACTGTCCCACAGTGGTATGGTGCATCACCATTAGCCCTTAACCCAAATGCTCCCTTATTTATAGCCGCAAGCTGCAGGATGAGTCCTTGTTAAACGGATCGCGCTCGGTGGCCTATCCGGAATATTAACCAGTATGGCGGCAAACCTTAAATAGCCACCGTTTATTGTAAACCAAATAGCCTTTTACCAGTATCGTATAGCTGGATATCAATAAGCCTTGCAGTCGTTAATCGTAATTTCTAGGTTATACCTACCCAGATTTCTATAACAGTAGCTTAAAGATGGGAGAAAGCCTCTCTTTATAGGTATATCAGTGTGTTGTATAATCTTAAATTAAATAGTTTTGTGGACCTGATGAAGTGACTTAGTAATTATTTATTATTTTTAAGGAAATTATTTTGTGAAATTGAAACTTAGAAAATGGAATTAATGATATTATTTTGGGTTGGGGGCTCTGCTTTAATTGGCTTAATTGGAAAGAATAGGGAAATAGGCTTTTGGCCAGTTTTTGCAATTTCATTGGTAGGAAGCCCGATTATAGGTTTTTTTGTAGCTCTTTTCTCGAAAAAGAAATATTCAATGCAACGTGTTATCGAATATCAAGAAGCACAGTTTCGACAAAATTATATAAACCAAACCAATAGTCGTACAAATCAAATTGATAAAAGTAACACAGGATCAAATATTGCCGATGAATTGACCAAATTTAAACAGTTGTTGGATAATGGAGCTATTACACAAGCAGAATTTGATTATTATAAATCAAAACTACTTCGCAACTCCTAGATAATGAACTGTCTATTGCCTACTCAATACTTTTGTTAGACAATCTGTAGGAATGTATTTAAATTAAATGGTTTAACCATAACCCCATCAAAGCGATGTAACTGCCCTTCCGGAGCTTGCATTGTTACTTGGGATTCGTCCGACGTCAGTGCAATGACTTTACTATTCCATCGTTGTACCATATTGTTGTCTTTAACCGTATTCAGAATATCCCAGCCTGTAGGACCATACATTTTTAGATCGGTGATAATAATATCCGTTCTATTTTCTTTTAGATAAGCGATCGCTGCTGATGAATCCTGATAGATTTTCACATCTTCGAAATGTTGCAATGCTTGTTTAACGAATAGATTATTGATTGGATTATCATCAATAACGACAATGCGTAGCTCTTTTGAAAGTTGGCCCAGGCTTGTGATCTGTTTCTTGTTTTTCTTTTCTTCGTTGAATGGAACAATTAATGTAAATGTTGATCCATTGCCTTGCTGACTGCGAACGCTTAACGTTCCATTTAGTTGTTCAGCCATGAGCTTTGAAATATGCAATCCCAATCCAAAACTATTCTTGGATTTCTGATCGGTCATATAATACTGTTCGAAAATATGTTCTTGGTCTTTTGCCGAAATACCTTTTCCTGTATCGTTGACCAATACATGTAACTGGGATCCCTGATCTCTGCTGATAAAGGCCTTTACCTCTATTTGTCCTTTATCTGTATATTTAATCGCATTGCTCAGGAGATTAGAAACAATCTGGCGTATACGATACGTTCCACTTTTAATTAAGATGTCTGCATCGATGTCAATGGAACTGATGAGTTTTAACCCTTTTTTGTCTGCATGAGCCTGTTGCATTTTAATGATGTTCAAGAACAATTGGGTTGGCGAAAAATACTCAGCCTTAATTTCTAGCGTACCTGACTCTAGCTTACCGAGATTCAGAATATCTTCGACCGTATCATTGATCACATGAATATCTTGTGTAATGGAGTCTAATAGTGCGGGGTTGATGCGATTATTTGCTGCATTGTTCTTCAGCATGTCGATAACACTGACCAAAGAATTGACGGGTGTGCGTACATCATGGCTCACATTGGCTAATATGCTGGCCTTCTCCTTCGCTGTTTGCAATGCATAATCCCTGACAGCTGTAAGTTTGCGCTCATATACGAGCGTATTGTAATGATAAGACAACAGGAGTGTCACCATAATAATCATGAGAATAATCGAGGCGATAACCTGTTTTCCGAAAATAGAAGAGTTTTCCCTGTAGAGTTTAAAGTCTTGTATTTCAGCTGCTCGCAGTGTCTCATCTTCATGGCTCTTAATACGAAGCAAGGATGTACTGATTGTACTGAATAGGGTATAGTTAGACTGTAGAAGCTGTCTTTCCTTTTTTTGGAGCTCAGCAAATGAACGACGGATCTTACTAAAATCTTGTTGGTGAAATACTTCGTTCTGTTCGATCAAACTTTGGATCTGGCTATGTATAGCCTTAATCTGATTCACGTTGAAATTCTGTTCCAGCTTATCTGCGACCAAGGTATCGTTCTTGGCTTTGAAAATGCGGGTGAAGAGTTTTTCTTTTTTTCGGACAATGGTATCCTTCTTACTTACATTGAGTGCTGTATCTCGTAATATTTTATTGACAACAGAATCTGCCAATATCCGATTAATCCCTGGGCGAATGCTTCTATTCGTTTTGGTTAAGAGTGAAAGCGAGTCTTTGGCCAGAAAAATCATGTTGTCAACAGATTGTTTAATGTGGGCAAACTCGTCTGAAAGAGAGATATTTTGTTCTAAGGAAGTATTTGTAGAGAAAGTAAGTCCTTTTTGGGAAGATAACGTGGATAATGAGTCAATATAAAACCTTAAGGTATCTAAACTATTGCTATAATTTTTTAGGTTTTCTGCACTGAAGTCAACTGTATAGGATCGGAAAGCATTTCCAGCAGCATTGTAGGACGAGAAAAGTTCGTAAAAAAGATTAGTTAATTGGTTCTTAGAATTGTACGCTTTATTTAAACGGGCTTCAGTCTTTTGATATTCAATATATTGATAGGTAAATATCGAACCGATATAAACCAAGGAAAGAATCAGGAATGCAATTAAAACTGTCCTGATAATAAATAGTTTTTTACTGTTTTTCACGTTATTGCTCTTTCACCCCAATAAGTTAACTGTAGCCAATTTGTTTTGTCTAGAAATCAAATTTAAGACTAAAAAACGATATCCGCTTGGTTGTCATGTAGACAATGAGCTACTTTTTGAAAATCTTACACAATCGTTTGATTGAAAGTTGCTATCGAAGGATCCTATTTTATTTTTTATTTTGCATAGATAAACCTTTAATGGTCTTTTTTAGGTCCATTTATTTAGAAATAAAAACTTAAATTTTAATGAAAAAAATCTTTTTTTCGGCAGCTTTGTCTCTTCTCTTTGCACAGGGACTCCAGGCACAGTCCGGCATTGATATTATCCCGAAACCTCAGGAAGTCAGTTTGGGAACAGGGCAGTTCCAATTAAATGGACGTACGGCATTAAGCTTTAAAAATTGCGATCTGAAAGATGTGTCTTTGTTTGTTGATCAGTTGAGAAAGGCAACGCATTATCCCCTGGAAGTGAAGAAGCAGGCGAGTAATAGCATTGAATTTAGATTGGACCATAAACTGCTCATCCCCAATGATGAAGGCTATCAGCTTGAAGTTTCCAATCGAGGAGTGGTGATGACAGCGAAAACTCCACAGGGACTTTTCAATGCGGCACAATCACTGCGGCAACTTCTGCCTACGGCTTTTGAGGCTAGTAATCCAACAAAAGATATAAACTGGAATATTCCAGCAGTAAAAATTAAAGATTATCCCCGCTACCATTGGCGAGGTTATATGAAAGATGTAAGCCGGACATTCTTTGATGTCAATACGGTAAAAAAGTATTTGGATGTTATGGCATTATACAAAATGAATACTTTCCACTGGCATTTAACGGATGACCAGGGCTGGCGTATTGAAATAAAGAAGTATCCGAAATTGACACTGGAAAATGCGACAGTCTTTCACCGGACAGAAAAGCAACCAACAGAACGCAGTGGATTTTATACACAGGAGCAGATCAAGGAGGTCGTTCAGTATGCGCGGGAACGTAATATTACCATCGTACCGGAGATCGATGTTCCGGGACACTCCTGGCCAACTATATTGGCCTATCCTGAACTGGGGGTCAACAAAAATTCATATCCCAATCATATTTTTCCTTTTGTGTCATCTTGGGGGTATTGGGGAAATCAATTTACGCCCAATACATTGGATCCAACAAAAGAGTTTACCTATGAATTCTTGGATAACGTATTCACCGAAATTGCCAATCTCTTCCCGGGTAGTTACATCCATTTTGGAGGGGACGAGGTGCGTCATGACCTATGGGAAAAAGAAGCCCATGTGCAAGATTTTATGACACAGCATCATATCAAGGATGTCAAAGCGCTGCAAAGCTATTTTGTACAGCGTGTTTCTGCAATCATTGTTCAGAAAGGTAAGAAGCCGATAGGATGGAACGATATCTTAGCCGATGCTGAAAATTTGCCAAAAAGTACAGCGATTATGAGTTGGCTAGGTGAGGAAGCGATCAAGGAGGCAACTAAAGATGGGTTTAAAGCGGTAGCTACCCCTGCCTCTCATCTCTATTTTGATATTACCCAGGCTGATCGTAACGATGGGACAATGACTGATCTGGCCTATCCTCAAATAAATTCGCTGAAAAGAGTGTATGAATTTGACCCTTCTGCGGGACTTAGTCCGGCCGAGGAGCAGCTTGTTCTCGGTGTACAGGGAAATATGTGGACTGCTTTGGCGCAGGATATTAAAGATCTGAACGTACAGAATTTTCCGAGATTACTTGCCGTAGCCGAAATTGGATGGTCGTCCAAATCAGCGAAAGATTATACAGCATTCAGTCATCGGCTGGAGGCGAATCTTCCAAGACTGGATTCCATGCGTATTGATTATTACCGTCCGGGAGGATATATATCGGGATCCTGGGGACCCCAGGATATCAAGGAAGAGTATAGTTTGTTGAGTTTTGATGTGACGAAGAAGATTTACGATAACGGAAGGGCACAAGCTGGATTTTTCTTTGTAGAAGGTAAGAATTTTCTGGAGATTGATGCTGTACAATTACTGCAGGATGGACATGTCATTGCGGAGGATGGACACCATGCGCTAGCGGATAAATTTAGAGGTACTAATAAGATTAAACCCTTTTATTACAATTTTACAATAACAAATTATAATCCGAAATCGAAATACGAGATCAAAGCCCGTGTCAGAGGTGCAGGTGGCGTGGATTCAAAAGGGAATTTTACCTTTAATTTGTCTCCTATTAGACCATTTGATAAGATAGAAACGAAATAAGGTATTTCTTTTGGCCTATACATAAAAGGGGGATGGTCCATGTGGACCATCCCCCTTGTTATACATTTTATTGTCTTTTATTTTTTGCTTATTTGAGCTCAATCATCTTTGGATTTGTATCCTCTTCTTTCACTTCTTGAAGGATTGCAATTTCAATAGGTGCAACCAGGCTTACTATAATCAGTGCAATGAAAGCTACCGGAAAAACAATTCCGATGATTACAGCTAATAACAAAGAGATATTTAAGTATTCTTGTCCATTCTTGGATGAAACTTTTAAACGGGAGCTTTTGAAAGAATCGAAAAGATCTTGAAAAACTTTAGTAATTGTTTTACTGTTGATGCTGAAAGTTGTTTTAGTTGCCATGATGTTTATTTTTTTAAATTTTTTATTTCTTATTTGATGATTCAAAGATAGGCCGGAAATAGCGCACTGGCGACGCTCATTAGGCCAATCTCGAAACAATCTCGGTAAACACCTGGCTTTTGTCGGTCAACTACAGACCTACATGCTCTGTTTTCGATTTTGTTGGTCCTGATGGCCCCTGTTTATATGTGGGATCATAGTTCCATTCAATAGTGTCGCTTAATACTTTGCCCTCTTTTTGGCTGATTTTCGCCTCCACCGTATTTTTACCCAGTTTTAGCTTCACGTTTTCAAAGATGTAATGTACATTGGTCTGACCAATTTTTGCACCTTTGATGAGTTGACCGTTAACCGTCAATGTTGGTTCACCTCTATTGGAATAAACTGTAACAGCAGTGATTTCATTCCCTCTATTGACCATACGTCGTTGTGTAATATACAATACAGGCTCTTTGCTCCAGTTAGCTTTATACCAATAAAAACCATCTTTTTTCAATTTACGGTCAAAGGAAACCAGGCCTTTATAATTTCTAGGATTGACATTTAGACCGGTAATTGGCGTGGCAAAATCAAAGGTATTCCATACATAGGAACCCAAGAAAATCGGATTTTTAGCGATTACACCCCAATGGACCTCATGAAATTTGGTAGCATATTCTTCGGGGAAAAACGCAGGGTTGCTCCATTGATTGCCAAAATTACCAACTTCTTCTGCTTGGTCTTCGGGAATAGCTTCAGCACCATATTCCGAAAAGATAATCCGGTAATCTTTGAATTCTTCACTGATACGTTTTGCCCAAGAGGCGACATCATCCTCTTTGGTTGATTTGTCTTCCAGTTCACCATTATACCAGCCGAAGTAATGGTTAATGCCTTGTACGTCTGCATTGTTGTTGACCGGATGGTCGATGACATTATAACCGCTGACAGAAACGGTATAGCGATCGGGGTCTTCAGATTTGGCAAGATCATTTAATTTGGTTGTCAGATCAATCGTATAGGCTGAAGGTGTATATACCTCATTGTGCATCCCCCAAATATAAATTGAAGGATGATTAAAGTTTTGTCGGATCAATTCTTTCAATTGCTGTTGCGCATTATTCTCTTCGAATGTCGTTACGCGATTAACAAATGGAATTTCGGCCCAGATCACTAATCCCATACTATCGCATTTTGAATAGAAGTATTCCGATTGCTGATAGTGTGCCAATCGGATCGATGTTGCGCCCATTTCTTTGATAATGGCGAGATCCTCGTCGTGGTCTGCATAGCTCAGTGCGGATCCTTTTCCGAGGCGGTCCTGATGGCGGCAGACACCGTGTAAGGGGTATTTGATATCATTCAGAAAGAAACCTTCTCCTGTGCGCAGCTCAAATTTTCGGAGACCAAGCGGTGCTGTCACCTCATCAACTAGCTGGTTGTTCTTTTTGATCTGTGTAACCACTCTATAGAGATATGGATCATCTAAACCCTGCCATAAATGTGGATTTTTGACTGAGATCTGTTGGGTAACGATCTGACGGCCCTGAGGTAGCAATGTGTACTGTGTGCTTTGCTTGGCTTTAATCGATCCGTCTTTTTCGAAAACCGTTGTCAGCACTTCGATTGGTTGTTTCTTTCCGGACTTGTTGTCTATTTTTATTTTTACAGCGACGTCGGCTGTTTTCTTGGATACATTTTTTTGCGTGATATAGATTCCTTTGGATGCAAAATCATTCACCGCAATATTGATGTCATCTGTTACAATAAGCTCCACGGGTCTATAAATGCCGCCATACATGGGAAAAAGAGTATGGTTAACAGGAATGACTTGCGGGGTGGCCTCATTGTTTACCTTGACTAAAATTTCGTTTTCTTTTCCGAATTGGAGCATACTGGTCAATTCAAAAACAAAGGCTGAGTAGCCTCCCTGGTGCCGGCCTACGAAATTATAGCTTCCATTGCGCTGGGTATTATCGTAGGTAAGGTCATTTTTCCCTTCTTTGGCTGATAAAGGCTGATTATTTACATAAACTTCGGTATTGGTATTGACACCTTCAAATCGAATAAAAATGCGTTTTCCTTTCCAAGCTGTTTCGGGTACAAATGATTTACGATAATAAGCATCGCCAGTATAAAAGCGCTCATTTTTTCCTAAACTTCCGGGCTTAATCTCTTTGGTCTGCATATCGTTAGCATTCCAGGTGTGGGGTAAATTGACTAGCTGCCATTTCCCTTCAAACAGTTGGTTATAATCTAATGATGATGTAGAAAAGGGGCCTTTTTTGAAAGTCCAGCTGGTATTAAATGGAACTACGGTTCGCGCTTGTACGTTCAATAGTAGTATTCCAATCAAGATCAGGGGATAAAATATCTTTTTTATCATACGGTTTTAACTTAGGATATTGTATTTATGTCTTCAAATATAGCTAACAAAACGACAATGGCTAATTGGACGATCTTCGGGAGAACGAATACTATATCCTTTTTTTAATTATAAGTGATAAAAATATCTATTTTAAATATGATTGTTTCGTTATTAGATTTGTTGTGTCTATTCACTACAACGTTTTCGAGATTTGCGCAAACGATTGACTATACCTGGACTACAGTAATAAATAATAAATTCTTTACCATTGTATTGCAGGAAAAATGCAGACAAAACGGATATAAATAGTTCATTGCATGGGTTTTCGTTTTCATTTTACAGCTTGCACTTGCTATTGTAGACCAATTATAGCATAAACCGGGACTGAAAAATGTGCGATTGAACGTATTCAGAGACAAGTACTTTACAAGAATAGATTTATCTAATGAATAGAAAGACAACTATAGAACGTATGAAAGGTAGATTAACAGGGATATTTCTTTTGTTATTCTTGCTGATACAGTTTGCGGAGGCACAGGTAGCTATTATCCCTCGTCCGCAGCACTACGAGGTACGAACGGGTAAACTTAACCTCGGCCGAAATATAGGGATTGTCGCTGATCCTCTTTTTGACCCCACATTATTGTATTTAAAGAAGCTTCTGCTTGGGCATTTTGGAATTTCGGCCTATGTTGCGACAAGAGACGAAGATGCCCAAATTGTGATCGCCTTGGATGAAACACTTGAACGAGAAGCTTACCGCCTGCAGATAGACCCTATGCGAATTCGAATATATGCATCAGGTAAATCGGGACTTGTTAATGGAATTGCAAGTTTAGATCAATTGTTGTCTGTTGCAGTACAAAGAGGAGATCAGCGTGAGCTAGATGCTGTTGATATTAAAGATAAAGCACAGTTTGCATGGCGTGGTTTTATGTTAGACGAGTCGAGACACTTTTTTGGGAAGGAAAAAGTAAAGTCATTGTTAGATTGGATGGCATTTTATAAACTGAACAAATTTCATTGGCATCTGACGGACGAGCCTGCTTGGCGTTTAAGCATACAACGTTATCCTTGGCTGACTCAAATTGGTGGTATCGGTAATTACCTTGATCCTTATGCCAGCGTACAATACTATACACAAAATGATATCAGTGAGATTATAGCTTACGCTGACGAACGTAATATTGAGGTTATCCCCGAGATTGACATGCCGGGACATGCGACTGCAGCAAATCGTGCCTACCCGTTTTTATCCGGCGGGGGAAATGAGAAACATCCTGATTTTACTTTTCACCCAGCAAAAAATACAACATATTCATTTCTAACTCATGTCTTGCGCGAAGTAAAAGTACTTTTTCCATCGACTTATGTGCATTTGGGAGGTGACGAGGTCGCTTTCGGCAGTGATGCCTGGAATAACGATCGCCAGGTTCAGGATTTAAAAAAGACTGAAGGGTTAAAATCCAATAAGGAGGTCGAGGAATATTTTATTCGGCGGATGGCAGATTCTGTCGCTCGGATAAATGGAAAAGTTATTGTTTGGGATGAGATGGTAGAAGCAAAGCTGGCCAAAGACAGGACTGTTATGATGTGGTGGCGTCACGACAAGCCAGCGCAGCTCAACAAAATTTTGGAAAAGGGTTATCAGGCTATTCTTACACCCCGCCTGCCTTTATATTTTGATTTTGTGCAGCAGGAAAATCATCGCTACGGAAGAAAGTGGGGCAAAGGGTTTAATCACATTCAAGACGTTTATAATTTTGCGGGAGAACAATTAGACAGCCTAGGTGACCGAAGAAAACAGATACTTGGTATCCAAGGTAATCTTTGGACAGAAACAGTGACGGATATAAACCGATTAGATTATCTCGTCTTTCCAAGAATTGCGGCATTGGCGGAGGCGGCCTGGACATCGGGAAAGCAGCGTAATTTTGAACAATTCGCCACGCTGTTAAAGAAACATCTAGCCTTGTACCGGGAACAGGGGATTTATTACTTTGATCCATTTCAGGACAGTCATCCTGAACCGGTTGTTATGAAGAAAACACAGAAACAGTATATCGATAATGCTGACTAACTTAGCGCATAATGTAGACTTTCACGGGTTGCTGTTTGAGGATATTGTCTCCTGAATAAGTTAGAAATATATAAGAATCGTTGAAATAAACAATTAGAAAAATATGATAAGCTATAATAGATTGATGGCGACCTTGCTGCTCGGTAGTACGCTATTGGCTGGGAAAACTGCTTCTGCGCAATGGACAGGGCCGCGTAAAAAAGTCGAACAAAGAATTGAGGTAAAATACGGGCCTTTAACGCCTGCGCATCGGACAGATGAAGCGATGGAACGTTTTCGTAGCTATGGTTTAGGCCAGTTTATCCACTGGGGTCTTTATGCGATCCCCGGAAATGAGTGGGAGGGGGTAAGTGCTCGGAAGGGGGCCGCTGCTTCGGAATGGATTCGTACTTGGAGCGGTACTACGGCTCCAAAGGACTGGAAAAACACCTATGATAATTTATACAAGCAATTTAATCCCAAAGAATTTGATGCGAAGCAGTGGGCTAAGCAAGCCAAAGATATGGGGGCTAAGTATTTGATTTTTACTACTAAACATCACGATGGGTTCGCCTTATGGCCTTCAAAATACACGGATTATACTATCAAGAAGAGCCCTTATAAAAAAGACGTTGTCAAAGCGGTTGTGGATGCATATACAGCTGAGGGCATCGATGTATTTTTGTATTTTTCAATCATGGAATGGAATAATTCCAACTATATGTCCAAGGTGCCATCCACACCGGAGGAGAAAGCTAAATTCAATAAGTTTTTGGAATATACACGTAATCAATTATTGGAGCTTCTTCAGAACTATCCACAGATAAAAGGATTTTGGTTTGACGGTACCTGGGATCAATCCTGGATTCAGTCCTATGAATTTACCTATAAACTGGAAAAGGAACTTCGCGAGAAACATCCCGGATTAATCATCGGTAGCCGTTTCCGCAATGATGAATTTGGAAAAAGACATTTCGATTCGAATGGTGATATGCTGGGGGATTATGAACAGGGATGGGAACGGAAAATGCCGAAGGAGTTTGAATGGTTGGAAGGACGCGATTGGGATTGTGTCATGACGATTCCACCTAATGGCTGGGGCTATATGAAGGACTGGTCTGGCATTTATACGAAGACATCTGACGATTTGATCGATATGTTGATGAATTGTGTATCGATGAACGGGAATTTCGTGTTGAATTTTGGCCCCGATGGAAATGGGCGTATGCATCCGGGCGAGGACAAACTGGCGAAAGAAATTGGCGACTGGATCAAAATCAATGGAGAAGCTGTTTATGGTGTGCGGCATGCCGGGCTTGCACCATCTAAACTGGGGTATTTTACAAAGAAAGAAGATAACCTCTATCTTACAGTTTTTAATAGACCTGTCAATAATATTGTCCGTATTGCAGTGCCTAAAAATGCAACAGCAGTCCCAACAACGGCAGTATTGCTCCAAGATGGACAGTCCTTGGTGCTAAAACATGCTGATATTGGTTTGGATCTTGATAAAAATACCTATTATGATGTTGTACTTCCAGCATCATTTGTGGCCAATAAAGCTTTTGTTATAAAAATGAAATTGGGTAACCCCAAAACGCAAAGCGAGCAATTGATGGATGCGAAAATGTAGCCTCCTGCTTTAAAAAAAAAGCGGCACTTGGATCACGATTGATCTGGGTGCCGCTTTTCTTTTTTATAATATACGATTATATAATACCTAGCAGTTCTTGTGGTCTGTGGATAATATATTGAGCGCCATGTTCCTTTAATTCGTCTTCATCGCGAAAACCCCATGTCACACCTATGGCTGTTACCGAAGCATTATTGGCAGTATCCATATCGACCGATGAATCACCAACATAAAAGCAATTTTGTTTGTTGACACCCAATGTCTCGATGCTGTCCAGGACAATTGCGGGATCGGGTTTGGCTGGATGACCTGAGCGATGGCCCAGGACAAGGTCAAATGAAATATCGGGGAAGTATTGCTGCATCAGTGGGATGACAGCTTCATGATATTTATTTGAGGCCACGGAGATGAGGTAACCTAGGGATTTTAGTTCTTGGAGTAATGGTATAATTCCTGTATAGGGTTTGGTATGCGATATAGGCTTTTGTTCATAATATGTCTTAAAAGCTGCAAGCAATGCTGTAATCGTCTCTGTAGTCCGTGCTTTTTCGGGCAATGCCCTTTCGATAAGTTTCTGTACGCCATTACCTACAAATTTCTTATAAGCGACGAGTGGATGGGTTGGATATCCATAGTGTTCAAGAATAGCATTGCAGCTGTCCCCGAGGTCTTGTAATGTGTCTAGCAGTGTTCCGTCCAGATCAAATATAATAAGCTTCATGAGTTAAATCTAGTAAAAAAGTAGGATTTATTACCTGTCTTTTGATGTTATGCAAACGTTTGCTCAATATACGCAAACGTTTGAGTTGTTTTGGGAGTAGTGATATTCAAGTTCACTTATATATATTTGGTCAACTAACAAGCAATTATTGCCGTACCAGAATTAGAATTTTATAGCCGTAGCATATAATATTATATGCCTTACAGAGATACGCTTTTACCAATTCAAAATTTATAGCCTAAAGTCAAAATCGAATGAGAAGACTATTTTGTTTTTTATTTCTTGTGCCTATGTTTCACAATAACCATGCGAAAGCTTGGGATAAGTGGAAGTTGCAGCAAGACACTTCACAGATCAATGAAGCGGATCAACAGCTTTTGCGAGGAAGGCTTAAAGCCCTGTTGCAGAAGCAACAGGTGAAGGATAGCCTCAACAAAGGAAATGTTGAGACACTGCCTCTTGTGGGAATTCCTCAGGTATTGAAAGGACAGGTCTCTGGACTTTATGTTCAGGAATCTACTGGTGAACCTGGAACTCCAAAGAATATGGTTATTAGAGGGATAGGAAGTCCGCTGCTTGCAGCTAAAGATGCTGTTGGGGTTCAACCAGCGGTGTATGTCAATGGTATACCGATAGCACGGGATAATAATTTTACCTATTCGATTCAGCAATATCAATTTAACCGTTTAGGGCCAGGGACAGATAATTTTGCAGGAATAGAACTGTCTACGATTGAATCAGTTGAAGTCATCAAAGATCCTGTCTTATTGGCAAAATTAGGTCCTTTAGCAGCTAATGGCGCAATCTGGATTTTGACCAAACCCGGAAAGGAGGGTAGACGGGAAATCAGTTTTGATGGTTATGTTGGATTAGCAACTAAACCGGTTGTAACTCCAGTAAATGCGCAATATGAGAATTTGTTTCGGTCGGCCTTTTATGATAAATATGCATCTGCATCCGATAAATTAAGTTATCCGGGTTATCTGAGTGATGAGACTAATGTAAATTACTATGGTCCTGCTAATTGGGATGATGCATACTATAAAAACACACCGATTTATGGTGGTAATCTGGGTATAAGAGGCGGTGGAGACCGTGCGAATTTTGCTTTTATGGGCGGCTATATGAAAAATGCCAATGCAGCTGATAAGACAAATATTGAACGTTATAATGCCCTTTTTAATGTCAATATGGCGCCCTATAAGTGGTTTAATTTTGGGACAACCATCAATGCTAGCCGCAGTTTGCGTGACCGGAATCGTAGTTTACGAGATCGCTTTGGCGAAGCGGCTTATGTGCCGGATTTGGCCGTTCCAATTTCTCCGAATAAGGATAAGTATAGCGAATATCTTGATGTCTATAAAGGGGCATTGGATAACAATACGGTTAATATGCTCAACTTGGCTGTTAATTTGGATCTCTACCTATTGCCTAATCTTAAATTCAATACAAACTTTGGCGTAGATTATTCCGAGGGTAAACGTGAAGCATTCTTTCCAGGATCACTGATGGAAACAAATAACTATATGTCGAGTTATTTTGGTTTTAATCAGCGTTTGGTGTTCAATAATAGTTTGGACTACAATTTCAAGTTCGAAGACAAGCATAAATTTGATTTTAAGCTGGGGTCTGCTTATACCCAAGATCTGTATCGCTACCATTACGGACGGGCATATGATGGCCCCAATGATTTTATTAAGGTCAATGTGGTTGAGGGAGACTCTCAAAAGGGAAGCTATCTTACGCCGATCGGTGGACTTTATGTCAATCGCTGGTCCAATCGGGAGGATTTTAGATTACATTCGTTGTATTTGTCTGGTCATTACACATGGAATGATCGTTTGGATATTAACGCATTATTACGATATGATGGTTCGTCAACTGTACAACCAGACTCGCGTTGGCTGATGACCCCGGCATTCTCCGCCAATTATCAATTTGTAAAAGAAGGTGAAGCAGAAGTTGTTGACCAATTAAGTGTAAAGGCTTCTTGGGCGCGAATTGGCAAACCCATCTTTACGAGTAAATATGCTGTTGGCCCCAATTATACGGCTGATTTAAATTGGGGGTCGGAGAAGTCATTGGTTTCTTATAATGGATTTGCGGTCGCTTCCCGCCCTTATTCAGAAGGATGGGTAGGTTACGGTATTCAATGGCCGTATACTGATCATGCTGAGCTGACAATTGACGGGACTTTATTGGAAAAGCGATTGGATGTAAGAGCATCATTATACCAAAAGAAAGATGTGAACCAATTGATCAATATGCCTATCCCAGCGGAGTATGGATATTCCGGACAGATTATCAATGGTCTTACGGTTCAAAATAGAGGTGTGGATTTGAATGTGGGTGGGAAAATATTGAATGATCCTGCTGGATTCCAATGGACTTCATCATTAAATCTAAATTTTAATCAAAATAAGCTAACGGCATTACCAAATGGAAAAACCGAACTGAAAGTCGGAGATCGTTTATTACGTGTTGGACAAGCCGTTGATCAATTTTGGCTATACGAAAATGAAGGAATTTATAATACGGACGCAGAAATTCCTGTTCAAAATGGCCGTAAATTGCAATTTGATGGGGTCGATTTTGCCGCCGGGGACCCACGTTGGAAAGATCAGAATGGAGACTTTGTTATTGATGAGAAGGATCGCGTATTAAAAGGAAATGCTATGCCTAAACTGGTAGGCGGTTTTACTAATCAGTTTAAATTTAAAGGGTTTGAATTGAACATGCAATGGTATTTTGCTTTAGGTCAAAAAGCACTAAATCAGCGCGCAGCATCCAAATATGATTTTATCAATACCGAAAATACTAATTCGCTGGACGGTATTCGCGAAGTATTCCATTGGCAACAAGATGTGGATATTACAAAATATCCGATCTATAATCCATGGAGTCCACTTGTTGCATACCGTGTAGACCAGGATCTATTTCTCGAAAATGCTTCATTTCTTAAACTTAGAGCATTGACCTTAGGTTATGATCTGATTCAATTAAACGGTATAAAGAATAAATTCCAAACGATGCGCCGAGCCTATGTATACGTTTCGGGAATGAATCTATTGACGATATCTAAATTTTCGGGAAAGGATCCTGAACTAATTGATTTCAATGGCTACTATACAGGATATGGATTACCACTTTCTCCGATGGTCAGTGTAGGGATAAAATTGGAACTGTAAACCTTAATAATTGAATGTTTAATATGAAAAGATATAATCAATGGGGGAAGTACCTCGTGCTCATGCTGAGTATGTCGGTGTTATTTTCTTCTTGCAATAAAAAATTAGATATAGTAGCCAGTAATGTTGGTGCTGAAGGGCGGGAATGGGCATCTGTATCTGATACGCGTGCACATTTGATGGGCATCTATGGCCTGATGCGAGCGGCTATGGTTGATAATTATGGGCACTGGGTTTATGGAGAAATGCGTTATGGTGATTTTAATTCCTATTCGCGGGCTGATTTACGTGTTGTTCAGGAAAATAAGCTGAAAGCTTCTTATCCGCTTATAAAGGACTTGACGGACTGGAGGCGTTTTTACGCGGTGATTAATGCAGCCTCATTATTTATTGAGCGTGCACCGGAAGTTTTGAAAAAAGATAGCCGTTACACGGAGCGGGATCTGAAATATGATATTGGCCAAGCCCGCAGTATTCGAGCGTTGATGTACTTTTACATGGTACGTATCTGGGGCGAGGTTCCTTTATTAAAGGATTCCTATGATAATGGGAGCTTTGCTGAAGTAGCACAATCTTCTGAATCTACGGTTCTTGCATTTGCAGAAGAGGAGTTGCTTAAAGCGGCTGAGGACCTGCCTTATCGATATGCCGTTGGTCAGCAAACTTATTATGGCGAGTCAGAATCTGTCTGGAGCGGAGTTTTGGTGAATAAAATCACAGCTTATTCTATTCTAGCGCATATTGCTGCTTGGCAGGGAAAATATATCAATGCGGATGTCTATTCAAAATTTGTGATTGATAATTATACACAGGCTAATCTGGCTTTGTTAAATGTGCCATCGCTTGTGAGTCCGACAGACGGTTTATTTGGTCCGAGCACACGTGCACAGATTTTAGCGATCCGTTCCTCTTATGAACTTGGAGAGGCAACGAATACAGGTCACCTTGAATCCTTGACCTTGGGTTATCCGATTGTAACGAAAGCCAAACCGGATATTTTTGTTAACCGCGATACAATCAATGCCATCTTTGATGACCCTAATGACACGCGTTTTGGTATTGACTCTGTTTCAGGACTGATTCGAACAAACTATTTCACCAATTATAACGGCGACATACCGATTTTTAGTAAGATCAAAGTGATTCGGAATGGTGAAGGAGACTCTGATTTCTCAATTTTTGGTTCAAACTTAGTGTTTACACGTTTAGAGGAGATTTTCCTATTATATGCAGAAGCCAAGACGGTGCTTAACCAACGGGATGAAGCGATAAAATATTTAAATCAAGTCAAAGCACAGCGGGGATTGAAGCCTTATATTTCATCGTCGCCAAAAGACTTGTTAGGAGAGATATTCTTGGAACGCCGGCGCGAATTGATGGGAGAAGGATGGCGATGGTATGATCAGATTCGTTTTGCTAAAATCAAGAAAAACAATCCTACTTTGAACACTTTGATTGAAAATGGTGGAATTTTTTGGCCGATATCAGCAGATGTATTATCTCGAAATTCGAAGTTGAAACAAAATTCCTATTGGAAATAACCAAAGCACTAACCATGATGAGAAGAATATACTATATAGGATGTTTTTTGCTATGCATCCTACTTGGATTTACCGCTTGTAAAAAAGGGAATACCTATTATGAAAACTATAGCTTGAACTATACGGAGTATAATGGTACGACTTTACAATTTCTGGAGGAGCAAGGATCAACCTATGACTCCCTGTTGTTAGTTTTGGAACGTGTGCCGGATTTACGGGCAAAGCTTGGTAATACGTCTGAAAAAACGACATTCTTTGCTTCGACAAATAACAGTTTTACTAATGCACTTGAAGCGTTAAATGCTGTACGTCAAGCCTCAAATCGCTCAAAGATGTATCTGGAAGATATTCCAAAAACCATTTTGGATACCTTGACCTATCACTATGCTTTTGATGGAATCTATGATACAGATGCTTTACGGGACTTTGTTGAAGGAAAAGAAGTACTTTCTATTGATAAATATCGGATGACCATACAGTATAAAGTTACTTCTGCCTCTGGAATCGTTGGCGGCGGACAGCAGCAGCTTGTACTCAGTGATATGAACAATTCCATATTTAAAAGATATTGGCAGGAAAGTAATACATCCGTTGTCAATATTCGAACAACCAATGGTATGCTACATATTTTGGCACCGAGCCACAATTTTGGATTCAGCAAATTGGCCAAACTCTTAAACAACTAACATCATGAAGATGAAATTTTATACTTCCGTAAGAAATATAGCGATGTTTTGTCTGGGATTATTGGTCCTGGGAGCGTGTAAAAAAAATATACCCACCGATCAAGATTCTTTGGGCGAGGATATCGTATATAATACAACTGAGTTTACGCCAGTGCTGGGTAGAAATACTTTTTACAACAATATTGTCAGCATTGGACAGAATACCTCACAGCCCCTCAGCTTTAAGATTGTCAATGTACGCGATTTAGATGGGGAACCTGCGACAGTGTTTAACGATAAATTTCCAGTCAAAGTTTGGAAAGAGGCTTATACAGGTTTTGAAAAAAGTATCGCGGAGATCGAAGCGAAGAGAAAAATTGAGTACCGTCCCTTATTAGAAATTCTCGAGCATTCGGGTAATATCAACTTTTGGGGACAATCTGCCCGCTCGGCTTTTGTTAAGGCACAGCCAGACTCAGGCTATGTGTTCGATATTGAAGTTACCAATACAGGCGGGCGACGTTACTTGCGTAATTTTAAATTAAAGCCTTTCCGTGAGCAGGCTTATGAACCGAGTATTGAGGATCCAATTACAGGTTCGTCTTCTTATCCCTATACCAATGCTATTGTGTCAAATATGATTGGCGAGCGCACAGGAAGACCATTAGGTTCCGCCGATATTCGAGTTTATATGAATAAAACTGAAAATACGGGAAAGGGTGCTAAAACGTTGACTATTAGTTTTTTGGATTCATTAAATAATCCAATAGATCCGGCTAAGTTTAGTGAGACCGATTGGCCGAAGCTGGTTCATGGATTTAATCCTAGGGTGGTCGATAAGAAAGTAGTTTACGATGTTGCTTACCCTATTCCTTTAGCTCGTATAGAGACAGAATATACACTTGGCAACGGAACGGCAGCCTATTTGGCAATTGCGTATAGAAGAAAAGGGAATCTTGGCTATTTGGAATTATGTGGGTTTTCCATTCCGTTTGCAATATATGAAGAGGGAGATTGGGAGATTCAGTTCCGATTTCCACATGAAGCGCCAAAATTTGATTGATAGTGACCGGTTAACTTAGCTTAAGAATTATGAAACAATTATGTATACTAATACTCTTTTTTACCCATGTGCTAACCAATGGTGTACTAGCGCAGTCCACGATGATTAAGGGGACGGTAAAAGGGAATGATAATAAGCCTCTGGCGGGAGTATCCATTAAATTGGAATCTCCAAAAAGGGATCTGGGCAAAACGGGAGACGACGGCCGCTTCGTTATTTCGGTGCCTGCACAAGGTGTAATGTTATTTTCTTATCAGGGATATGCTACGGTTAGACAGACCGTGGGCGATTCAAAAAAAGAGTATAATATTGTGATGCAGATGACTACACATGAACTTGAAGAAACAGTGGTTGTAGGTTATCAGCAACGGAAACGTGAAACACTAACGGGATCTGTTGTAACCATTTCAGGAAAGGAAATTCAAGATATTCCTTCGGGAAACTTTGTGGATCTTTTGCAGGGTAAGGTCGCGGGGATGAATATCCAAAATAATACGGGTAGTCCCGGAATGCGTGGATCGATTGCTGTACGCGGTATCTCCAATTTTAATGTATCTGGTAGCGGTGATAATACCTTTTTAACCCCAACTTCACCTTTGTTTGTCATTGATGGTGTTCCTATCGATGATAACTCTGGATACGAGTATGGCTTTGAAACTGCCGGGCCTGGTGTATCACCTATCTCGATGATTCCACCTGAAGATATCGAAGATATTACGGTAATGAAGGATGCACAAGCTACTGCACTTTATGGTTCACGTGGAGCGTATGGGGTCATCCAAGTGCGGACTAAACGAGGAAATTCTAAGATTCCACTTGTTCAGTATCAATTTCAAGGATTTATGAGTGCGGTGCCTCCATTACGTAAAGTGATCGGCGGCCGTGATGAACGTATGGTTCGGATTGAACAAATTTTAATGAATGATACGACGCTAGCAGCAGCGATTCAGCGGATTAATGATTCTCCGATGCTGGCAGATAGTTTAAATCCGTATTACAACAATTCGACGGATTGGCAATCCTATTTCTATCGCAATACCTATAATCAAACACATAATGTGAACATCTCGGGAGGAGAGCGTGTGTTTAATTATAAAGTGAATATGAATTATTACGATGAAAATGGTATCATCGCAAATACAGGGTTCAAACGCTATACGGTACAGTCCAATATGCAATATGAACCTAATGACCGCTTTCGGATGATGGCCAATGTGAATGCCAATTTAGGCCAAAATCGAATGGGAAGTGGTAACGCAACGATGCAAACAGGGGTTGGAAAGTCCGCCAATACAACTTCCTTGTACCCTGCTCCGTCACTCTATTCGGGTAGCATGGATGCACTATCTGCACTAAATGTAAACGATGACAATAAAACTGGAAATTACGTTGCTCAAATCGAATTGCAATATGAACCTATTAAAGGTTTAAGAGGAACCACTACCTTTAACTACAATTATACAACTGCAACAAAAGATCGGTTTACACCCGAATTATTGCTAGGAAATAGCTCCGAGGTATATGGTTATTATCAGAACAAGAGTAAGGTATATAACCGTAACCTATTGTCTTGGGTTAAAATGTTTGGTGAAAAACATATGATCAATGTATACGGATTCTCAGAAATGGAAATCTCGTCATCTTCTGAAAATCTAAATAAGTTCAGGGGGACTGCCAACGATCAATTCCAAACAGGTATCAGTTACGACACACGTAAAACTTTAGGGGGGTTACTTAATAATCTTTCTAATTTCCGCTCTATCGCCTATGCCGGTAATTTCTCTTACAACTACGATTCAAAATATATTCTTGATCTCACTTACCGCGTGGATGGTACTTCCGTTACTGGCGGAACATCTCCATGGTCATCCAATCCTTCGCTCGGTTTTCGTTGGAATTTTAAGAAAGAGAATTTTATGAAAAATCTGGATTGGTGGGACACAGGCTTTTTGCGTGGATCGGTAGGTCGTACGATTTCTCCAACGGGAACTGTGGCTGATCTATACGGATGGTATAAGGTCGATGACGGCCGTTATAACAATAGACCGACAACGTCTCTTGATCTAAAGAATGCCCCAAATACAGGACTCGTTCCGCAGACCACAACACAATGGTCAGTGGCTGCCGAACTAGGTTTTTTCAACAGTGCCTTATATGTTACGTATGAGACTTATTACAAGCAGTCCGATAAAATTTTGCGTTCGAAAGCGATCGCGAACCATAATGCTTTTGAAAATGTGCTCACGAATGAGGCTGCAATGGTTAATATGGGCCATGAATTGACCATTAATGTGCGGCCACGTTTTCAAAATCAGGACTGGGACTTTACAGGTACAGCAACATTCGCTTTGAATAGAGGTTTTACGACTGCATTGCCGGATGGTGCTAGACAATTGATCCAAGCAGACGATTCAGGATTCGATCTGCCGCAACTTTTTAGGTTGGGAAGAAACCCGCTTACGTTCGTTTTATATGATTATAAGGGCGTATACAAATCGGATGATGAGGTCCCAGTGAATCCATTGACTGGACAGCGTTACCGCGCAGGTGGGCCACTTTCAGATGGAAAATACTTCCGCGCAGGGGATCCTATTTTTACTGATCTGAATGGCGATTACATTCTAGATGAGAATGATTTAATATTCGTTGGTGATGCGCAGCCAAAAGTGACTGGCGGGTTTAGTTTATATACGCGTTATAAGAACTGGTCTTTACGTACACAGATCAATTATACGTTGGATCGGGATATTTTGAATACCGCCCTAGCAGACCGTTTTCGTAATTATGATAGACCAACAGGGATTAAAGAGGGCGATTTGAAATATATTCCAGGTGCTTATGTCCCTTTGGATGCTTACAATGTATGGCGTCAGTTGGGTGATAATGCTGATTACCCGAATGTATCTGATTTTACACGTTTGTCTCTTTATAACCCCTATCGTTACAATTCGACCATGTTTCTGGAAGATGGTTCGTGGTTGAAATTAAGCTCAGCGACAGTAGGCTACAATTTTAACCGGATGTGGTTAAAGCGTTATGGTTTGACTTCTGCACGACTCAACTTTACTGCGAGTAATATCTTCACCTTTAGTCATTATTCGGGACCGGATCCGGAGTTAGTGACCGGGGTAGGACGGGATGGATCCAATGGATATCCAAGCAAAAGAACCTATTCGTTGGGGGTCAGTGTACAATTTTAATATGAAAATCTCATGAAAAGAAAGTTTATATATACAGCGTTACTTGGAGTTAGTTTAGTACTAGGCTCCTGTGGTAAGGATTTCTTGAACATTACACAGATTGATAAATTGACAGGTAACAATTACTGGACCAATAAGGGGGATGTCGAGCAATATATGGGTGGAATCTATTCTACATTCCGGGAAGCAACTATGACGAATATTTTCTTTCCAGCGTCTGGAGACTTGCGTTGCGCACCGACTAATCGTACTAGTGCGACAAGTGGGTCAGGCCGGGATTATATTGCCTATTTGCGGAATAACAATCTGTCTATGATTTTTGCCCGTGAAAATGATTTTTCCTATTTCGGTTTTCCAAGAATAACGAAATGGGACACTTTTTATAAAATGGTCCAAAATGCAAATATTGTTTGCTATCAGCTGGATAATAAAGATATGCCGTTTTTGTCTGAGCGGCAAAAGAGCGCCTATAAGGCCGAGGCGATCTTTCTTCGCTCTTTGGCCTACTTTTTTATGGTGCGTCTTTATGGGGATGTTCCTTATTATACCGATGTGAATACGAACCCATTGCCACGAACGAATATGGTGACTGTGTTGAAAAATATTTCGGCTGATTTGGATGCAACCTATCAAGATCTTCCCTGGACTTACGATGATCCTTCTGTAGTTGCTGTTAAGGCAATGCGAGGCAGTGCCATTGCATTGAATATGCATATCAATATGTGGATTGCTGGTTTTACAACAGAAGATAAATCCATTAACTATGAAAAGGTGGCTACTCTTGGGAAAGAATTGATGGAGGAAAACGGAGGGGCTTATGAATTATTGGATCTAAAACGAACCAAGGAAATTTTTAAAGGGCGTACCAAAGAAGGTTTATTTGAGATCGTGCAAAACTTTAACTATGGCGAGAGCTTCCATTTATCAGCTTCTTACTCGGATTACGTATTACATGCTCCAAATAAGGTAACATCGAAATCCTATATTTATTATGATCCGAAATTTATGGAAAAAATGTATCCACTGGCGGAAGCGGATCTGCGTAAGACCTATTGGTTTGATAAAGATATTTATTCGACGAATGGTGATTTCCAATGTTTGAAATTCTCCAATGTATTTATGGAAGAAGGTGAAGACAATAATCCAGATGACAATCAGATGATATTTCGTTATTCCGATCCGATCCTTTTGCGTGCCGAAGCCTTAGCAGAATTAAATCGCGACGAGGAAGCGCGTACCGTAGTCAATGTTATTCGTAAACGTGCTGATGCTTCAGAAATTTCAGTGTCCGGCGATGAGCTCAAAGATGCAATCTGGTGGGAGCGAGTTCGTGAACTGTTAGGTGAGGGTAACTTTTATTATGATTTGGTTCGGACCAAGAAGGTCATGAATACTGAGTATACTATGGCACCGATGTCGGTAGGCGCATTTAATGCAGGTGGATGGACATGGCCTATTGATAAGTCTGCAATGGCCAACAACCCATATATGCGTTTAAACAATTATTGGAATTAAGAAAGGAAGAAAGATGAAAAGTTTATTGAAACTAACTCTGTTTTTGACAGTGATGATACTAGGAGTAGTCGCTTGTAAAAAAGATGATTTTATCGATACTGGAGTTCATAATCCAAAATTCGATGGTACAGTTTGGCAGTATCTGGAGTCACGTCCCGATCTATTTGATACGTTGATGGTCGCATTGAAGATTTCTAAACTGGATGAGGTGTTAAAAAAGGAAGAAGTGACCTTTTTTGCCCCTCCGGATCCAACAATCCTAAAAGCTGTGTGGCGGCTCAACCGAACATTATATGTCTCAGGCCAGGATACAATAACCAAACTGGAACAGATTAAACCAGAGGTTTGGCGGAAATATCTGGGACAATACATTCTCAAAGGAAAGTACTTATCGAAGGATTTTACACAGATTGATACCATCAATCTGGCGGCATACCCAGGCGGGGTTTACAAAAATTACGATGGTTCGGACATGAATATTGGTGTCTTGTACAACGATGTGCGCTCAAATGATCAGGTGATTAAATATGCAGGTTATCGCCAGCTCTATTTCAATTTCCCTTATTCAAGAACTGGTGAATTTGAGGAATATTTGACTCCGTTTATTACAGCACCTGTGGCAACATCGGATATTCAACCGGCCAATGGTGTATTGCATGTTTTGCAATTTTCAAAGCACACCTTGGGTTTTGTGGGAGCTCTTTTTGCCAATGAGGCATATACGACTGGCGTTTTACCAAATTAACTGATTTGACTGAATAATGATGAAACGATTAAAAACAAAAATAGGATACCAGCTTGGTTTGCTGTCCTGCCTTGCAATAAGTTCCTGCAGTAAGGATATTGCCCTCGGCACAGATCCTTATGCGGGTGGAAAAGGATCGCTTGGCATTGGATTTTATAAAAGCTATTCGGAGCCAGGGACCGCAAAACCCGGGGAATTGGTTGACTTTTATGTGAAAGGCATTGCACCATATCTTGGCAAACTTAACTTCTATGTCAATAATACGAAAATGGAAGTGGTCAGTGCAAAAGATTCTTTGGTGACTATTAAGGTACCGGATCAAATTTCTTCGGGCGATGCGAAGATCGAAGCCGATGGGCAGGTATTCTACGGGCCACGGCTAGAGATTGACGGTAATGTTTCCAGGGATGTCAACTACGGTATGGTGAATGGCTTTTCCGCGATGGTGACGGATATTTTAGCCAATGCGGGTGGTTATATTGTAACTGGTGGGTTTGGCAATTTTGAAAATGAGGCTGTAGATAAGAAGGTTTTTCGGAATGGCATTCATTTTATTGATGGCAACGGAAAGACTTCGACCGCAATGACATTTGGTGAGGGCGCAAATGGGTACGTAAACTCAGTTACTAAAATGAGCGATGGAAAGTTTATATTAAGCGGATTTTTCAATAAGTTCGATAAAAAAAATGTCTTTGGTCTTGTTCGGCTTAATCCCAATGGTCTTGTGGACTCCACAGTAGTCGATGTGATTAATACAACGGGCAATCCAAGAGATGGACGCGATACGGTATGTACCTTTAATGCAGGAACTACGGGTAGTGTCTCTAAGGTTTTTGGGGTATCAGATAATCGCGTCATTGCGGTTGGGAATTTTGACACGCACTATAAGATCGATTATACCTATTCCTCCCGTGGGAATAAACGCCCAATTGCAACGAAAGTGAAGCATATTATGCGCATGAAAGCGGATGGATCTTTGGATTCAAGCTATATGATAAATAATATCGGTGCAAATGCGGCTATTTTCGATGCGGAACTGATTGACAACGAGCGTGTCATCGTTACAGGGCCATTTACAAGTTTCAATGGTCAGCCTGCACGGGGGATCGTCTGTATCAAAGCTGATGGCAGTATAGATCCTTCCTTTAATTTAGGGGGAACGGTTGATCGTGTGTTTGACGTAAGCTATAATGCAAAACTGAAAAAAATTCTGATAGCGGGTGTGTTCAGTGGTTTGGGGGCAAATGGGAAAGTAAAAGGGATCGCTGTAATGAATCTGGATGGCAGTATTGATGACCAATTTGTATTGGGCGATATAGGCACAGGATTGGCGACCTTTGCACAGATGCTGGATAATGGGCGGATTGTAGCTCAGGGCACTTTCGATAGCTATAATTCAATTAAGAGATCAAGCTTCCTGGTATTGGAGAAAGACGGTACCTTATTACAGAAATATAATAACCAGTCACCTTTTGAGGGCAGTGCAGCTAAAATTATAGAATCGACCTCATCGTTGGGTTTTCCGGCATTATTGATTGGTGGAGGTATTTTACAATATGGGGCAGATCGTGTTGGAAATGTCTTTAAGATGGAAATCAAGGATTAACCTTTTATTGAACCAAATATGAATAAGTATATAAAAATAATAAAAAATACCCTTTGGGGAATTGGAGGAATGCTTTTATTGGTTGCCTGTAATAAGGATTTTCCAAATTTGCTCCAGAATTTTAATGAGGCGAAAGATAGCCCTGAAAGTAAAGATAAGGTTTTGTTGGTTATCGTGGATGGGTTGTCGGGATCTGTTGTACAGGATATTGAACCTGAAAACATGACGCTCATGACCCGCAATGGATTGGTAACATATGGCAGTTTAGCTGATCCGACTACGGACTTTGAAGTAACGAATACTTCTGTTGCGGCGTCACTATTGACTGGCGTTAATAGTGATAAAACCGGTGTTACATCTGAAGATATCAGTACATTAAATTCGCAATATCCAACCATCTTTGAGCGGTTGAAAAATGAAGCACATCGCTCCAATTTTTATACTTCATCTTCAGCATATGGTACTTACCTTGGTAAAGATGCAACGGTACAGGTAGGAACAGATGATCAGGGTGTAGTGACCGATGCATTAAAGGGCTTACAGACCGATTCTGCCGACTTAAATGTGGTTCATCTTACAAAAGTAGAGCAAGCTGGAGTGGCGAGCGGTTACACAAGTGAGTCGACTGATTATGTCACTGCTGTTCAAAACGCAGATAAGCAAATTAAACAATTGGTAGATGCAATTAAAGGCCGAAAATCAATTTCCAATGAAAACTGGTTAGTGATCGTTACTTCAGGAAAAGGGGGCAAAACTAAAAATTCAGAGAGCGATTTTACGGCATATGGAGATAGTGAGCGGAGTACGTATACGCTGTTATACTCGCCTAAATTTGCGCGGAAAATCATCCCTCGACCGAGTGCAAAAGATATTCCTTTTGTGGGCAACGCAACACGCTACACCTATGCGGCCAATAATCAGGTGTATGGTCAGCTGACTGATCCGAACAAGTTTAATGTAAGTGCAAGTGAAGATTGGACGATTACTTTTTTTGCAAAACACAACAGCCCGAATACGACTTATAACTATGCAGTTTTTCTTGCCAAACGCTTGCAGGGATTCAGCGGAAATGGTTGGAATATCTTTTCAGAAAGCGGTGGGTGGGGTTTCAATAGCTCTTTTGCGAACCAGACCTTTGGTGATTACATCAACGATGGTGAATGGCATGCGCTTACTGTTGTGATTAAACGTAGCGGTACGCAAGATTCGGTATATACTTATACCGACGGTACAAAAAATTCGATAGCAGGTAAGGTTTCGCAAAATGTGGTTGCTAATAGTAATTTTGACAATACAAGCCCATTACGGATTGGATACAGCCCTGGTGATGGAAATACGGGCTGTGATCTTTCACTTTGTAATTTACAGATTTACAACCGTGCCTTTACCCATGATGAGGTAAAACGCTATGGCGGTGTAACACATATTGATGAGTCTTTCCCATTTTGGACTAGTCTGCAAGGGTATTGGCCGGGGTATGGCGATGTTAATACCAGCAAACTCACGGAAAAACGAGGAAAGGGTGCGGGAGATATAGCGCTTAAAGGGCCGGTTTCATGGACAAGCTTCAATGAATTGGTTCCTTTCTTTCAGCCTCCAATCGAAGGGTCATTTTTTAGACAAGTTCCAAATGCGGTTGACGTTCCTTTTATGGTCTATCAGTGGCTGGGGGTAACCGTAGAAAGTGCTTGGAACTTGGATGGAAAAAGCTGGAGTCCAGCGTATGCGCAAATCAGAAAGTAATCATTAGAACTAACCAATATGAATAAGATATATATAATGGGAATATTTGCAGGGATGATTGCTTTGGCCTCATCCTGCAGCAAATATGGCTATGACTTTAAAGATGGTTATCAGCTTGGGGACTCCACTGCTTCCGAGATTTTAACAGATACCACAATGGGGAGGCCCGATAAGAGCATGTATACACGTGCTCGGATCTATCCCGGGCTTGTGGGCGATGGCGTCAAACGCGTAATGGATACAACGGTGACTCTATTGCTGAATAAGCAATATGTAGACAGAAATGAGTTTAAGGTTCAGGCGACGCCAGCACCTTATTATAGTACAGGACTCTATGCACCGGCAGGAGAAGTGGTGCGGATTACTGTTCCGCAAGGAGTAATGGGACTTACAGTTCAGCTGGGGGTACATGAGGACAATATTGCGGGGAAGGATGCCCCTCGCCGTGATGCCCTTATCTATACCCGTAAAGAGCTTTTTCCAGGTGTTAACTATGTCCGTAATTTGTATGGTGGGACGATCTGGATTATCAAGGAGAAGCCAATGGCCTCACCTGTAGCACTAAAAATTGCGGGAGCTGTCAAAGCTACCGACTTTATCCTTGGAAAAAGTACGATTGCGCAGTGGCAAAAGGATGTTATGGCCAGTGATGTCCCTTGGATGGATCTAATCGGCAAACATGTCGCATTCTCGGTGCCGCGTTCGCTTATCTCCCGATTTATTCAATCGGGTCAGGCAGATCATATTGATGAGGCGCTGGAGCTTTGGGATAAAACGTATGAGGAAGATTACTATGATTGGATGGGATTGAGTCGCAATGCTCCCGATATTATTAACCGTTACCCCGAGTTTTGGGAGCGGGGTGTCATGGATATTCATCCATCTGCAGGCTATGCACATAGTGGTAGTCCATGGGTCATGCAGGAAGATGAATACTGGCTTGATGAGCTGATTAACCCGAATACAATTAAAAAGGGAACTTCTTGGGGAACATATCATGAGGTTGGGCACAATTATCAGGCCGTGTTTGCATGGAGCTGGAGTGATCTGGGCGAGACGACAAATAACTTGTTTATTTTTAACGCCGCGCGGAAACGTGGCAATACGAATCGGATTTCATTTCACCCGGCTTTAAAAACAGAAATACCGGCAGGACTAGCTTTTGCAAAAGATAATGTGCCGAAGAATTTTTCAAATATACCGCTCAGTTATGGTCTCAGTTCTGCCAATAACGTGGTGTTTGCACGCTTGACGCCTTTTCTGCAGATTTTTGATAAAGTAAAGGGAAAAAATGGTGAATCGGGATGGGATTTCTTCCCTTATATTTATGCAAAAGCTCGGAATGAGAACTTCTCAACATCGCTGGAACAAGCGAAACGGGATTATTTTTATCGTCAACTCTGTCATTTTGCTGGTACGGACTTCAATCGTTTCTTCATTGCCTGGGGTATTCCTGTCAGTGCTTCGGCAAAGCGAGAAATACGTAATCTGTATCCGCCGTTGACAACAACCTTATGGGAGTATAATCCATTGACATTTACTGGTGGCGATACACCGCTTCCGACCAAATATAAATTGCCAAGCAATCTTTTTACGTTCACAGCGAATGTTGCGACGGCGACGAATGAAAGTTTGGGGACTTTTGCAGCATTAACTGATGGTAAGACAGATACCTACTGGCATACCTGCTGGTCCGGTTGTAGTATTCCAACAACCCTTCCTGTTGAATTAACCCTTAACATGAATGAGATGAATGCCTTTAAGGGGTTCTATATTCAAAATCGTCAAAACAATACTTTTCAAACGAAAGTGAAGGTGTTAGTTAGCAGTGATAATAAGAATTGGAAAGAAATGGGAACTTATACATTGGCTCAAAGTGCTGAAAATACGGCGCAGCGCAATGCAATACGCGAATTTGCATTCTCCAGCATTGTGGAAGCTCAGTATGTCAAGTTTGTGTTCCCGGATCAGAACCTGGGTGGAGCTGTTCACGTAGCTTTGGCCGAAATTGGTGTGTTTTATGATATTTAAGCTGAGTAATATGAAAAGAAAATATAGTCTGACAAAGCTTGTTTTGATCGCTTTAGGTGCGGTGTTCACCTTAGCAAGCTGTACAAAGTATGCAAATCCGGCGGCAGTATATGAAGATTACGATCAAGGGGTAGATCAAACCGTGAAGAGAAGGGTCTTGTTTATTTCCATTGACGGGGCTGTGGGGTTGGAAATGAAAAAGATCATGCCAACGAATATTGCGGAGCTACTGAAAACAAGTAAGTATTCATTTGAAGCAATTGCAAATGAGAATACAAAGGATGCTGCCACGTGGACGTCAATGATGTCTGGGGTAACTCAGGATAAGCATCAGATTGAAGACGATTCGTATATTCCAAAACCGGACGAAAATGACCCGCATCATAATGCTTCGGGCTATCCTTCCATCTTATATCGAATTTCAACAATTTCTCCGATGACAAAAACCTATGTTGTTGCGCGTGATCAGGCAATTACGACTAAACTTTTGGTAAGCGCAGACGAGGCAACTGATGTCAATACGGATGAGGAGGTTAAAAATAAAGTAATAGACCTGCTAGGAAAGAAAAATCCGGGACTGGCAGTTGTACAATTTAAAGATGTTTTACAGGCAGGTATAGCTGGGGGATTTTCTGCAGGTAATGCTGGGTATGTTGATGCGGTAAAGAAGGTGGATGGTTATATTGGAGAGATTATGAAAGCCTTAAAAGCACGAAAGAACTATCCTTATGAAGACTGGCTGGTTATTGTGACAAGTAATCATGGAGGGACAGACAAAGTGTATGGCGGTGACTCATATGCTGAGCGAAACATATTTGCAATTTTCCAAAATAATAATTTCAAACAGTTAGAACTGAAAGCAGATATCATGAAATCTATGCGTTTTTATGGTTTTTATGATGCAGGACAAACTTCTTTCGCCGGGTATGGACCTAATGCTTTTCGCGGTCGGAACAATCCAGTTTTGGCCAATGAATCTATCTATGAAGTTGCTAAAACAGGTGAATTGACAGTTGAAGCAAAGATTAAAATGAATCCGGTGGACGGTAAATTTGATTATGCCAGTAATGCTCCATTTCTAGGCAAGAATGCTGCTCGGACAGGATCGACAGCAGGATGGGCATTTTTTAAGTCAGGCAGTGCATTAACATTTTTTGTTGCGGATGGTAGTACGAATGTACAGCCGGGGATGGGGCCTGTTTCGTCTGTTGGCGAATGGACACATATTGCGGCAACAGTTGCTAAGGTAAATAATGTACCTACAGTCAAAGTTTATGTCAATGGTCTAAAAACGGGTGAAGCGACTAGTACGACGATGAATCTTAATAATGTTACGAGTGCCACTGGCTTGACTTTCGGTTACTTCCCTTATATTTTTTCGGGTCTAGCCGTGGATATGCAGTTGTGCGATGTGCACATTTATAACAAAGCTATGGACGAAGCAACATTGAAGAAAAATGCCAACCGTGTTGGAATTCCGGATGCTGAATTGACAAATCCTAACCTTGTGGGCTATTGGCCAATGGATGGTCTGGTAAACAATTCGTTTATGAACAAGGTGGCAGGAAATCCAAGTATTGCAGCACAAGGGTCCTCACGGCTTATTCTTTCCGGTAATACCTTGCCTTTTGTCGATGCGAATAACACGGTGTTAATTCAACCTGCAGACATGTTTACCCAAATTTTCTATTGGCTGGAATTACAGGCACATAAAGACTGGAACTTGGACGGTCAAGTTTTCCTTAATAAGTATGAAATCGAATTCTTAAAGCCTTAAAGGATATTGTACAATGAAGAAAAGATTTAAAGTTGTAATTGGCAAATGCCTTTTGATTGGCAGCATTTTGTTGGCAGTTCAGGCATGTAAAGAAGAGGAACTCGTATTTCCGCCACAGTTGGAACAGGAAGCCGTGGTCAGTGAGAAACGTCCTACTGCTCGTCCCTCTAGTTTGACCTATGTGTCGGCATTTAATCAAAATGTTGAAATTTATTTTCCAAAGCTGAGTGATCGTGTGACAAAAGCAACCATCACTTATATGGATGGAACGGAGAAGAAGTTAGAACTTACCAAGTTTGAAGAGCCGGTCATTATTCATTTGAGTGAATATAAGCCCTATGATTTTGCTATACAGTATTTTACCAAAGAAGGGACATCATCAAAAGTGACGACTACTGTATTAATGCCATTGCCTTCCGAAGTAAAGTATAAGCTCGATAATCTACAAACCGAGCCGATTGACGGTGGTGTGAAATTTACTTTTCCTAAAACCCTTGACCGCTCGTTGAAATATACGATCACTTACACGGTCGAAGGGGAACAAAGAACAAAGAATGTGGAGGGACCAGCTGTAGAATCCATAGCTATTGATAAATTATTTGATGAAACAAAACCAATTTCATTTAAACTTACTATTGTTGACGCTGAACTGAAAATTGAAGAAAGTAAAGTGATCGCGCAAGTTCCGGGACCACTGCCCGAGTTTACCGATCGATCCAATTGGATTGCGACAGTTTCAGATTCTCAGATTGATGATGGAGGGGGAGCAGAAGCGTTAATAGATAACGATATAACGTCCTTTTGGCATTCACAGTACGATGATCCATCGATTCCTTTTCCGCATTGGTTCAAAATTGATTTTGGTAAGGAACGATTCATTTCTAAGATTGGAATGATCAGAAGATCAGGTGCAAATAACGGTTTTATTAAATATGATTTAGAAACTTCATTGGATGGAATCAACTTCACAAAAGTAGCTTCAAATCTGTCATTTGATCCAACAAATAGCGATTGGCAATATTACAAGTTACCTAGTGTTACTAAAGGGCGTTATGTTAGGGTGACCATGACAAAACCAAAGGATGCTGGCGATGATTTTACACATCTGGGTGAATTTAAGGCTTTTGGTTATTAAATTGAATTGTCGTTTATTTATAAGAGGGGAAATCTATTAAGATTTCCCCTCTTATATTGAAAGGAGTTTGCTATAGGAACATCCTATCAATACGAGGCAATTAGCAAAATAAGTTGTTTTTTAGTTTATTTTACCAAATAGATCAACGTTGGAAAGTGATCGGAATAGCCATTGATAAATACTCCGCCGGAAAATGTTCGGTGCGGATAACCTTTGTTGCGGCCTTCCTGTTGCACCAAAAAGTCCCGATTGAAGATTTCTGCTTTGACAAAACGTAAGCCTTTGTTTTTATTGTCCAATAATGGTCTGGAAATAATGATCTGATCAAAAAGGTTCCACTGTCCTTGATAACCAAGAGATCCAATTCCCTTATCGTAAAACTTCCACATGGTATTATACAATCCCTGAGCTGGTACATCTTGTGGATTTTTCTTTGCCTGCAATACTTCCTTTACGCTTTTATCTTTGGGATCATCATTTAAATCGCCCATGATAATAATCTTCGCTTCGGGATTTTCGCGATATAGCGAGTCACATATTCCTTTGGTAATGCTGGCGGCAAATTCACGTAGTTCGGAAGATTTGTTGCCATAGCGTGAAGGCCAGTGGTTGACAATGATATGCACTGTATCGCCGGCGATAGTGCCGGATATCAATAGTTGATCACGTGTCTTGAACCCGGGATTCTCTGGCAAATGAAAGGGATACGCCTGATCGCGATATGGGGTAAAGAATTCTGGGTTATACAGAAATCCAACATCCACACCACGGCGGTCCGGCGAATCGTGATGTACAATCTTTAAACCCAAGTCACTGAGTTGTGGGTCTTTGGTCAGATCTTCGAGGACACGGCGGTTTTCAATTTCGGCTACCCCTAAAGCAATGGGCCCGAGGCTTGAACTAGGCGAACCAATGGCACGAATTGCTCGTGCCATATTTTTTATTTTTTGTTGGTATTTTGCTTCCGTCCATGTATTGGCACCCTTTGGCGTAAACTCATCGTCATTGATGGAAGAATCTTTTACGGCATCGTATAGATTCTCCAGATTGTAGAATGCGATGGGATAAACCCGACGGTTGGTTTGTGCGAAACTCGGGTGCGCAGCAAATAAAAGGAGAAGTAAAATACAGCTGATGTGTTTATAGTTCATCTTTTATTTATTTAGTAACGATAATCGTATTGTCTGAACCGTTTCCGCCAGTTGCGCTTACGATTTTAATATTATCTAGACGGAAGCCAAAGGCATTGTCGGCGCCAGTCATTATAAATTCGATGGTACTGGTCGCGGCAGGTGTAATATTCGGAATGCTGATTGTATAATATTTATTGCGATCGTCTGTTGATTTGATAGTCACTTGAGTGCTCGGAATAGTATAACTTGTTCCGTTAATTTTAACTTTCATTGCATTTAGGTTAGTCGTCTCATCAACATTATAGATGTTAGGTACAAGCTGGTAGCTCAATGTAAGATCCGTTTTGTTGGCCGTTTGTATTCCAGCGATTCTGAGCGTGATATCTTTATTTGCCGGGAACCATACAGAAGCACTGATTCCAGTTGCTGTACGAATGTCAGCCGAGCCACTTTCTTCGGTATAAGTTACTGGAGACTTCATATCAAACCCTGTAAAGTCCGCAATTTTTGGGCGGTTGCCACTTGGATAAGTACCGTCACCAAACGTTTCGCTGAATATTGTTCCTCCAGTTTCGGGATCAGTTGGTGTTGTTCCAGCATCTGTACCGTCAAAATCAATAACATCTGTTTTGTCACGTAAGAAGAGCTGCCAACCACCATTGTAACGACCTAATATTCCGACTAGTGTTCCGTTTCCTTTAGGAAGGATCTCTTTAGCAAAGGTGGAGAAGTTGCTGTTGCGCACATCTAATGTTTTGCCATTCGCATCTTTGACTACTTCGCTGACAGTAGCGGTTCCACCCGCGAAGGCATTAATGCCACCGTTGTTGAAGCGCACATTTTTAATGATGACCAATTTGTTGACCATTGATGCGTCTAACTTGGACAGGTCTACTTCCAACGGCGTTAAATTAGCCGCATTAGGCCATCCACTTACCTTGGTGTGTTCTTGAAAGATCTCCCAGGCAATACGGTTGGCATTGGTTCCACTGAATCCAATCTGCAGTTCGCTGCCATATTTCACCATGGATAAACCTTTTAAGCTGACGTATACTTCTTGTCCAGCACGAAATGTCGTGTACATGCTGTTTTGATCGACTCCTAAATTGATGGCCGCAGTTTCATCCTGAATGTACAGTTGTTTGTAGATATTACCCGAAATATCGTTTCCGGTCACCACTGCTTTAATGATCAGATCTTCATCAATGACTTTTGGATCGGTGATATTGGCGTATTTTTCTTTTAACGCGGCTATCGTGGTGTTTGCATTGGGGCCGTCGTAGATCGGTTGAGTCAATAAGGGGGCTTCAGGATCGCGCTTACAGGCTCCTGTAAATAAGATGAGTCCAATACAGATGAGCGATAGCATCGATGTATAGACAGCTTGTATATTTTTTTTATTCATCGTTGTTGAAATTAAAATCTATAGGATACATTCATAAAACAATTGATTCCTTGCATATAGTAATATTTGGACGCAAACTTATTTGGTGCCGTAATATCCAGACGTGCATTTTCGAAACCACCTGTTCGGATGTTTTTGTTGTTTAATACGTTGTTGACCGCTAAATTGAAGTTCATCGACTTGCGATTCTTCAGATAAAGGATTTTGCCGATCGATAGGTCGATGGTTGTGCTATTTTTGAACTTTTCCTGGTCGGTCAGTATATGATAGGCGCCATCGAGTTCCGGATCGTACGGATTGATCGTGCTGTAGTTTGACGCTAACTGACGAAGTGGAGCTTTCGATAGATACATATCGCCGGCATAATTTACATTTGCTCCAAAAAACCAGTAGTCAACGAAATAGCGGATACCTAAAGTTCCTGCAGTCTGTGGCATTCCACCAACATAATAGTTGTTGAGGTAGACCATTTCGCGTTCATTATTGATCAATCCATTCTCTGAGTTTTGTGCTCCCATTGGATTGTTGCTATAATAATACTCAGCTTTTGTTGCGGCAAGATCGACACTCCAGTTGTTGTCAACTTTATAGGTCAATCCCAGTTCTACACCTCTGTTGACCTGATTCATATCTTTTAGACCATGATTGATGAAGGTCCTTGCTGCATCGTTGTAGTAACTTTGTCTGCTGATAAGATCTGTAAAGTTGGTCTGAAATACCGATAGGCGGCCATTTAGTTTTGGCAGTGAGAAGACATAGCTGATATCTGTAGAGAATATCTTCGCACTTTTGAGGTCTTCAAATGTGAAATCACTTACTCTTGGCGAGATATAGGCATCATTGGCCAAAGGCGCTTTGGTCTGATAGCTAATTTTGGCGTTTAATAAATGACGGCCATTGAATTTGTAGGTCATCCCACCTTTAAAGGCATAATCAAAAAAATGGTGTTCCTGCCCTTTTCCGTAGGAATTGGTTGGGAAACGTCCGTTTTTCATGTAGCCTACGCGTTGAAAACTTGTGTAAGAAAGCTGGGTCGCGTAGAAAAAGTCGATGTTCGAATACGTGTATTCGTTTTGTAGCCAAGCATTCGCAGATTTGATATTAATGTTGTAACGGTATCCAAAAATATCATCTTTGCGTGCCTTAAAGTTGGGGTTCAGCAAGTCATTTTGGCTTTGCCCCGTGTTTTGACCAAAGTCGCGTTCAGAGAATTTGTCTATATCCAGAACATATTCAGCCCCCAACAGATCCGCTACAGTTTTATATTGTTGCGATTGAGAACCTTTGGCACCGATACCGAGCGTCAATTTAGCATGTTCGTTGATGGTTTTATTAAGCGTAGTATTGAAACTACTTTCCAATAGGTCGCTATGGCGTTTCTCAAGCATATAGATGGCTGCACCATCGTTGATTTTATTTTCTAGCTTGTTGACGAGGTATAGGTTGTCCCAGTCCACTTGTGATACTTTGGCCGATTGCCAAAGATTACTGTAGTACTGATTTGTTATGGAATCTGTAAAATAGCTTGGTAAATTGCGGTAGTAGTCAGGTCTAGGGTCTGGACCGTTGTACCAGTTGAGTGCAGTACTGGCATATTTCCCATAATGTAGCGATATCCCTGTTGTTAACTTTGTATTTTGATCTATTTTCCAGATATGTGAAAGGATTGCGGTAGGGTCATATGCTGTCACTATCCGTGAATTCCTGATTTTTCCGTCTTGATAACCCCAGTTGGGATTGTACAGATTATTGTCTAGCAGGTCATAAGCTTCCTGGAAAGAACCTGATTGTTGACCACGCTCTACGGGTGAACCAAAGGTGACTAAGGATAAGCTATGTTTACCTTGTTGGAATTGCTTTTCGATGGACAGGGCATAGGAGAAGTTCTTGTAAAATGTACCTTCAATATTTCCCTTGTCTGCATAACGGCCACCGATTAAACCTGTAAATGCCCAGCCATTATCCATGAGTCCTGTTGAGTAGCTCAACATGCCGCGACTATAGTAATTGCGGTTGGTATAGGTAGCTGTTGCCTTTGCGCCTTTCGCAAAGGTGCTGGCGCGCATATTGATATTTTCGGATCCGCCGATGGACCCGAATGTAAAGGTCGAGGCATCCATGGCATTGTCTTGGTCTCCATTTCGGGTCAAATCATTGATGGCTCCAATGGAAGCGTAGTTGAAGACACCACGCAACTGGTCGTTAAAGTGAACGCCGTTGATGTACTTTTGTTCGTAGCGGTTGTTGTATCCGCGGAGGCGGAAACGGAATTGAGACAGCTGATAACCAATTTTGTTGACGTATACGTCGTTGGAAAGAATAATCTTGGCTGCGATATTTTGATCGAAAGATTCGTTATCATCATCCAATAGATCATCGGCAGCCATGCTTAGTTGTACCATGTTGTCGTTGTCGGTACTTGGAAGGACGTAGATATCTTCTATTTTAAGTAGGCCGGAGGCCGGGATCTGGACGGTGATTTTGGTCTCTTGGATATTACCGCCTGTGATCAGGATGGTTTCCTCACCCGAGTTTAACTTCGGTAGACTGAAGTTTCCTTTGGAATCCGTAACAACTGTTTTTTGATTTTTCTCAAAGACGAGACGTACATTAGAAAAAGGTTCTTTGCTCACTTGATTGCGCACAATACCCTGTACATTGGCCTTTTGGGCAAATATAGGTGTGCTGGCAGCAGATAAGAGCGCAAAAAGTATGTATTTTTTATACATAGCTTGAGGTTAAATAGTGAAATGTATTTAGATGACAAATGCAACACATGTTAGATGTGTTGCATTTGCGTATGTTTTATTGTGATTTATTTTAAGCCTACAAGAGCTAAGTCGTCAACCCTTACCCCAATCGTGTTTGCCGCGCCGGCAACAGCTATTGAAATGGTAGAAGTTGCGGGAATAGTAGTTTCTGCTGCCAAATCGATTTCTAATGGATATTTTGTGTTTGTTTTATAGCCATTTGCATCAGAAAAAACGATGGATGCAGGGGAGTAGTTTTTTCCATTGAATGTAATGACAATATCTTTGGCATCAAATGCTGAGGTTGCTGCATTGCTATTTACGCCAAAAGAAAATTTAAATTTCAATTTATTCGCACCGGCTGTATTGATACCTGCTACAGTGAATTTTGCGTCTGCATTAGCTGGTACCCAAATATTATTGTCATTAAAACCAGTATAACGAATCGATAACTTACCAGCATCTAACGTGTATTTTACAGCTGTGTTTGACCAACCTGTGAATTTATCAAAATCTGTGTTAGCGGCGATCTTCTCTGTTCCAAATCCTTCCTCATATAGAGTTTGTTCAACCGGATCTGTTGTGCCGCCACCATTATCTTCATCTTTGCCGATAGTATAAGAGCCTGAAGGAACATCTGTCCAATCAACAATACTTCCTGAGGCGACAACAGCTGTATTATTACCGGCTTCTTCTTGCAAGGTGATATTATAGCTGTATTTTTTACCTGCTTCATAAGTTGTTGATGATGGTAAAGTCCAAGTATAAGTCTCATTACCAATTTTAAACTCAACTTTTGCTCCTGCAACACTAGCTACAGGTAATAAGATGGTTTCTGCTGTTGTTGTCGTTGTTCCAGCGGTTGTTTTTGCTTTGATAGCGGCTGGGTTGGCTCCTCCTGCTAATGTACCTGTTGCTAGGTCGAAGTTGGCAGTTGTATTGAATCCATTGTAGGTTACTGTAAGACCAGTTAAAGAGCTTACGCCAGTTCCGGCGGCAATCGTCAATTCAATTTTACTTAGTTTGTGGCTAAATTGTAATTGGGCATTTGCTGTATTTTTATTGGCACCAGTTACATTATTAGCATACATGAAGTCAATTTTGTTTTGTTGCGTTTGATCGCTCACATTGACTGGGTAGACATTGTTGCTAATTGTTGTTTGATAAGGATAGTAGGCAATGAAATCTACGTTGGAACCATCAGCAGGATAAGAGATTTCTTCTGTAGTGCTATTCGCTTTGAAGTTTCCGTCTCCACTTGTCGTTACATACTGTTTGTTGCTGGCCAATGCATTGCTTAAACCGCTGCCGGTTTTCATGAAAACACCGATAGCATCGTTGCTTTCCCAGTTTGCACCAGCTGCTTTGGTAGTAACTTGATTGGAGATTGTTGAAGAAAAAGTTACCGCTTTGGTAATTTCTTGTTCTGAAACAGGTGCCTTTTGGCAGGAACTTGTAACGGCTGCCGCCGCAGTCGCTAGGAATAAAAGTTGGTTTACTTTCATAATTAAAATGAATTGATATGACTAAGTCGTTTATTAATTATTTCCAAATAGAGGTGTTAATATTTCCTTTTTGAACATCATTTAGATCAGGGAAAAAAGTGAATCCGGTAGCCTTTTCTAGGTCGCTTACCGATAATCTATAATTTTCGAAGGTTACTCCAGAAGGAGGAGTTTCATTATTTATCTTATAGGCAATGGTATAATATTCGGATCCTTTTTTCATTGCTAGTGCTTTGAAGTAATATTTGGGTTTGGCGATATCTTTGCCATCATTGTCCTGCGCGAAATCCAATACAGTATTGGTACTTGTTGTAGGCATTGCTCCTGTTACGACATACATCGTATCACACTGTGCCGTCCAGGTTCTGACTTTCGTTTCCAGGTTTGCCCAAATACCTTGGTTCAGACGCGAAGCTTGTGCGGTCATGTTGGTGAAGTAAAACGTTGTTTTATTTTGGGTTGTATTTAAGTTGCGGTCCGCACTTGGTAATTGGTGTCCTCTGTCGTAGCCGGTTGGCTTGAAACCATTAAATAAATTAGGTTGAAAAGCCGTAGAGACTTGCGGATCATATCCCCATGCATCTGTGCGATTGCCCGATCCTAAAATGCTGCTGTATAACGGATAAGCTACCCAATATGCCATTTTTAATTTTTTGTCATATAACATAGCATAGTTTCTACTGTCACTTGCGTCTGGCATAAAATGCTGTATAAAAACCTCATCATTGCTGAGACTGTTCATCTTAGGGATTTCCAGATAGGCTTGTGAATCACCGATTCCACCGCTCGGTTTACCGTTGTCGATTTTGATGTCAAAGCTGTATCTGTTGCCTGCGGTCAGTTGCTTTAGGTTTTGATTTTGTGGTACGGTCCAGGTATAGCTATCGCCATTAGAAGCAATAAACTTAATTGCCTTTCCGGTGATATCTTCACCCGGAAGGAGTATAAATTCAATTAAGGCTGTTTTATTCGCATTTACCGTTACTTTTCCCTGAACATCCTTTTTATCCGTTGAATTAACCGTCAATTTTCCAGATGTTAAGTCGAATCCCCCTTGGGTACTTACTGCCGGTAATTTAACAGTAATCTGATTTGCCTCCAGTGCGGCAGTATTGGTAATGGAGAGATTGATGCTGATTTTGCTCAATTGGCGCACAAAAGAAAGGGGTATCGTATTGTTGCTCTTGTCGATGTTTTTGGCATTGTTGGCATACATCAGATCTAGAGCTGATGGGTTGGATTGGTCCGTTACATCAATGGGGTACTGGAAATCAGTAAGCGATTTGTAAGGATAATAGGCGATAAAATCCACTTTTTCATTGGGCAGGAAAATTGAGCTGCTACTTTGAAATAGTGACCCATTGAAAGTAAATACCTGATTTTTAACTTGGTCAATGATGGATGCTGCTCCTAGGGGCTGACCAGATTTGAACATGTATATGCCGATCTCATCATTTTTATCCCAGGAAGTTCCTGTCGCTTTTGTGTTGATTTGACCAACGATGGTCGGATTGAATTGTACTGCCGATTGTTCAATTCTAGATGCAGTTTTCTGGCAGGAATTAAACGTAAGCAATGCAATCATAATGTAAGCTATCCGGAATATGTTTTGTTTCGGGATAGTTATGATCTTGTTAATCATATTGATAGTTAGTGTTTGTTAATAAAGCAATGACAAAAATACTTAAGTTAAGTTAAATTAATGTGAACCTTTTGTGTTCTTTTGTGTAATTAAATATTTATTTGATGTATCAGTTTGATTTTTAGGTATATTTGTTGCGATTTAATGGTGTTTTGATAAATTCTATGGTATTTAGATTATTTGCGGTGTTATGCATGTTATTTGTTATTACTTTAACTAGTTGCAATAACAAAAAAGATGTTGTAGACGAGCGAGATAGCCGTGTTGTTTTGGTTTATATTGGTGCCAATAATAACTTGGTGTCAGATGCCTACAATAGCATCAATGCGATGGAAGAGGGCATGGTAGGACTGGATGCCGATGTCTATGTATATGCCGCTTTGGCTGGCACCACACCCAAAATTTATAAAATTGTAGCAGATCAAAGCCCAGAGATCAAGAGCACAGTCATCAAATCTTACGGCGATCAAGATTCAGCGAACCCTGTGGTGATGAAACAGATTCTGTTGACCATGAAAGAATATGTCGGCAATCGTCCATCGGGGCTTGTTCTATGGTCACATGCGACAAACTGGCTTCCGAATGTTGGGGTCAAGTTGATGTCTTTTAATGAAGATCGCGGAAATAAAACGGAGCTGCGAGATTTGGAGACGATTATTCCTTCCGGACTTGATTTCTTAATGTTTGATGCTTGTTCAATGGCAAGTGTCGAGGTCTTGTATCAGCTTCGGGAAAAGGCCAAATACACGATTGCTTCACCAGCGGAGGTATTATCAACCAGTATGCCTTATGATTTGGTACTGAAACACTTGGTAGACCCTGATCTTGAACGTGGACTGAAATCTACTGCGACAACATATTTTAATTTTTATAATCAATTAACGGGACTCTATCAGTCGGCTACCATTTCTGTGGTCAATAATGCCTATTGGTCAGATCTCGCAAATAACGTCCATATTGCGCTGACGAAGTCCCCCCTGACAACCATCTACCGGGATAACTTGCAACGACTGGATTTTGATGATAAGTCCTTATCTGCAGGTTTTGATTTTCTTGATTTTGTGCATCAGAATATGTCGCCATCTGAGACAACCACTATCGAGGCTACAGCTTCGAAATTGGTTATCTATAAGGCGAATACGGCAACTTTTCTAGGTAAACCCATTTTGCGATATTCTGGGTTATCTTGTTATGTTCCTAATGATTTAAATAAGTGGATACACCCGTATTATAATACGCTTCAATGGGCTAAGGATAGCGGTTTTAATTCTTTTGTGAAGGAGTAATGTCATAAATTCGATTTTCTTCATTTTTCCCTGAAATCAGGTAGTAAAATGCGTGCTCGCTTTTAATAAATTTGTCAATAAGAAAAAAATAGCACAATGTTTGCTGTTAATGTCAAAACATATATTGATTTGACAAATTATTAATCGTTACTGGATTGTAATGAACGGAATATTTAAAGCGAAAAGAAAATTGAAGAGATTTTATGTGGTCCTCTGTGCCTTTTTAATGACATTGACATTGTCGAGCTGTTTTGATTTTGTTGAACAGATCGATTTAAAATCGGATGGATCCGGGCATATTGCAGCGACATTAAATTTAAGTAAGAGTAAGACCAAGGTGTCTTCTTTAATGAAGATGAAAAGTATCAAGGGAATTCAGATACCTTCCCAGGCTGATATGGAAAAAGAGATCCGGTCTGCTGTTCAGCTGCTCAAGCAGGCGAAGGGCATTTCCAATGTGCAATATAAAACAGATTTTACCAATTATATCGTTAATATTTCATGTGATTTTAGTCAGATAGAATCGTTGAATGCCTTTTCAGATATATTAGCCAATCGATTTAAAACGAAGATATCGAACTCAAACCGATATTATTTTAACGCACAGAGCAATGTATTTGAACGCAAATTTGCGGCTTCTGCTGACTGGAAGACAAAATTCAATCAGCTGGGAAGTGATAATACGACCCAATTTGCAGATGCATTCTATACGCAGATTATTCGTTTTGAAAGACCAGTAGTTTCGCAGGCAAACAGTCTGGCAAAGGTCGCGGGAAATAAAAAGGGGGTTTTGCTAAAACTACCTTTTATGGATTTGGTCTATGGTAAATCGAGCTTGGCAAATAAAATCACATTAACAAAATAAACCTAATAACATTGGTGAAACCGGAGATGTTTAATCGATAACATATTGATGAATAGCAATTCTGGGACAGCTAAAAATTTTTATATAAGATGAAATCAAAAATTATACTGGTAGGATTGGCCTATTTGTCGTTTATGGCAAATGTAAAGTCGCAGGATCTGATCAAACAGATTCCCGAAGATGCTGAAATTATTGCGGCGTTCAACGTGAAAGATATTGTACAGAAGGCAAATGCAAATAAGCTGAACGAGTTGCTTCAGAAAACTGGTTTTTTTGAGAAATCGGGAATCTCAGCGAGCAATGATATTAAAAATTTGGGGGTAGATCTATCCCAAACAGCCTATTTTTATACAAGGAAGACCGATAGTATCAGTTTTACGGAATTCATATTTTCTTTGGACAACAAGGGGCAATTTGAGAAACTGCTTCATGAGGCGGGAGAACCCAAGGCATTTGCCAATGGTTATACGAGCATAGGTCTCAAAGCAGGCAGTATGTTGGTGTATAACGATCGTGTTGCACGATTTATTTCGGCGACAACGAATACCAACTTCTTAGACAACGATTCAATTGCTAATCATTATGGAATTAAAAAGGTTGATTACGTCGCACGTCCATCTGACGACGATGATGAAGCTTGGGCAGATACAACAGTTGCCGCCGTGGATTCCGTTGCTGCAGTTTGGGATGAAGATGAAAAACCGCTTGCCGTTCCGGTGGCGCCGCCAGTTGCTATCGCCGTTGAACCCGATACGATAGTCGCTGCGACAGAAGCATTCCCTCCGGTTGCTGATATTGCTATAGGTGATGCGGTTGAAATGCATGATCCTAGTTATTATGATTCGCTTTATACGGCGTATGAAGATCAAAATCGAAAAAATGATTCTATTCGAAATGGATTACGCGATAAATGGTTGTTGAATGAGGCTAACCGTTTGCTTTCGGGGAATTATAAGTCCCTGTCAAATGCAGATCGGGAGAAAGTTCTAAAAAATCTAGGGCTTATTCGATTGTATGTTCCTCATGTAGAGGATTTATATCGTGGCCTTATGCCTTATACCACCTCTCTTCCTTATTACTACATGGGGATCAAACTGGATAAGTTCAAGACGGGTTATCAAGATGGCCTATTGGATTTAGTGCAAGAGGGGAATGTGCTGAAATTAAAGGGATCTGTGGGGTTAGATAAAACCCTTGCTGAGATGACCAAAAGAATGTATGCGCGAAAACCTAATTCGAAGTTCAGTAAATATTTAACGGATAAAACCTTAGGTTTTTTTAATGTGAATATTAATTCGGAGGCTTATCTGAGAGAGATGCCTGCTTATATGGCAAAATATTATAGCGGTTTATTGGGGCCTCAACAGGATGTCGTAGAATGGGGGCTGATGGCTCTTGAAATAGCGCTAGATGAAAAGGCCATTGCCCAGGTGATGCCAGGAGACCATTTGGTTGTCGTGAACGGTCTTCGGAAGTTCAAAAAAGACTATATCGATTACACCTACGACGATGATTACAATGCAACCGAAGTGAAAAAGACAAAGGAAGAAACACTTCCTGTATTTATCTGGATGTTTACATCGAAGGATCAACGTCTGATTAAAAAGGGGTTAGAAATGGCCGTTTCAAAGAACGTTGGGCAGATTCATGATGGTATTTATGCTTTTTCAACAAAGAAAGCCATGGATTTCCCAATGTATGTTCTTCTGAAAGAAGATCTGGTTATGGTCAGTAATGATTCGTTGTCTTTGAATGATATTCGTCAGAATAAGATGAATGCTCCCGCAAATAAAGACTTTGTAAAACTGATGAAGCAAAACAAGATGTCTGCGGCCATTGATCTGCAAAAGCTACCCACTATGTTAAAGGAAATGGGGGTTACACCTGGTAAACAATGGGAAGAAACACTGGCGCAACTTAATCAATATGGCAGTACAGCACTTACTTCTAAGGGCGTAGTTGGCAATCGTGCTGAGGCTGAAATGTCGACAAGATTGCCGCAGACCAATGATGGTGCGATCAGTTATTTGCTCGATCAAATTTTGGCGGAATTAAATAAAAAGTAACTAAAAGGAGTTCCCAAACAATTTTATTACGCTATTGTTTGGGTTTATTTTGTAATATTATGGTTATATTTTTATAATGTTAAAATAATATTAAGATCGTTTGGGTTGTTTATAGTATTTTTGACATTTAACAGAATAAGTAAACAGACAAAAAAAAGATTTTATACATCACGATATGGGGATATTTTCAAAACTGTTTGGAAACAAAACTCAGGATTCAAAAGTAAAGGTTGTCGGTAAATTGGCTTTCTTGGAGGTGGATATGCATAACCATATCCTTCCTGGAATAGATGATGGAAGTCAATCAATTGAACAATCATTAGTATTGTTGAAAGGGCTTGGCCGAATGGGCTTCGAGAAATTTATCTGTACACCGCATATTATGGATGGTGTACATCCAAATTCGATTCGTACGATTGAAGCTGCTAAAGATAAATTACTCGCTGGTATAGTTGGGGTGCCCAATATGCCAGAAATTCATGCAGCAGCTGAGCATATGATTGATGACGGAATAGTGAATCTCATCGGATCGAATGAACTCTGTGTAATGCCTGGTGGTTATGTACTTATTGAGATGTCCTATTTACAAGAATCCAAAGCGCTATTTCAAACGATATTGGATATACAAAATCTCGGTTATCAACCTATTTTAGCACATCCAGAACGTTATAATTATTATCATTACAACTTCAACATGTATAAACAGATTAAGGACGCTGGTTGTATGTTGCAGCTTAACTTGCTGTCTATCAGTCGGTATTATGGTGTTGAGGTGAAATCGGCAGCTTTGACAATGATTAAATCTGGGATGTATGATTTTGTGGGGTCAGACGCGCATCATGAACGCCATTTGGCCGCTTTGGAAGATGTGGTGGCTAAATATCCTGTACGTGATTTACTCAAAACATGTCCCATATTGAATCCGTCATTGCAAGACCATTTGGGAAGTAATAAGAATGTGATCGCTACTGGCTAGCATCAAAATATATTAATTGGAGAAAGAGATACCCTTTTAGGTATCTCTTTTTTTGTGATAATTCTATCTGTCCTGGCAGATACCGCCTGCTTTTAGTCCAGTTAGTCTGCTTTGCAGTAAGGACGTATTTTAAATTTTACGAGGGATTCTTGGCTGTTATTTGCTGTTTGTAGTTGCTTTAACTCATGTAGATTATTTTCGTTCGCGTTTGTGTTTTGCACATATGGATATTTCGAAAATTTGGCTACTTTTGGTTTTAGCATTTTTCATATGAGAGGAAACAGAATTTTTATTCAAGACTGGATAGCACACCATACTTATCAAAAAACAAACGAAATAGATAGTTATTACTTACGTGTTGCAAATGAAATCAATGATAGTTTATCTACACTATGGTTTGAGGAGCAAGAGACAAATGATCTCATTCATACAGATGCTTTAAAGACATTAAGTATCTATCTGACATGTTATTTAGAAGACGTTATTGCGAAAACAGGAATTTTTGCTGCATTTCGGACGATCCATACAGAACTGTACAATCAACTTTTACCTTTCTATCCTAATAATGACTTAACGGACTATTATGCTGAGGATATAAATAGTGAAGATATTGCTGTATTGACTTGGTTATTTTTCAGTGAACGTAATCCCCATTTATTTATTGATCCCCGTGGTCGTTTGATCCAATTGGTTACAGATTTGGCCTATTCGATCTTGGAAGAACATTATGAAGTTGCTCCTGAAAATGAGAAGCTAAAGCAAGAATATGTTTTGGATGAGGATGCGAACTATTTCGAGGTCCGAAATTTTATTGAGAAACTTGTCGCTACAAATTATCTGACGGCAGGTGAATATAATACCAATCTCAATCATTTGATGCAAGTTGCAGAAATTGGACGGTATCAACACGATCAGAATCAGCTCCAACAGATGATCTATCGTGTTCGAGACAACCATTTCAATAATTATAGACTGCATTTGTTTGCATTGAAGGCATCTGAATTTGTCGCTGAAGTGATTGGGAAAGAACATCCACTGTATCGTCTTGTCAAAACATTGGGCAATCGTATTAATAGCTTTTTTGAATACGTTAAAACGGATGAGCTGTATGTGCATGTAAAACATATCGGTACAAAAACTGCATTCAAAATCTTTAAAGATTCTATACAACAATTTGTTGAACCTACGGAAACCTTATCTTTCTATATGGAAATTGTACCTTGGCAAGATGCATGGAACTTATCTGGAATTATGACTGTTGTCAACGCCGAGGAGATAAATTTTGACTTACCAGAGCAGTATGAGATGACGTATCGAATAGAAGCCATGCATGGTAAGGATAAGAGCTTGAAGAAAACGGAAAAGCAGCTGAAAGATATGGGTAAATTATTCCAGTCAGAACATAAGGCAGCTGTCGCATTTATGGAAGGGAAAGATGTTAGAGAATTTGCTGTTGATTTCTTTAAGAAATATCAGCAAAAATATCCAAGTAAAGAGGAGTCTCCTTTGCCGGAGCCAAATTTGGATATTACGGAAGATGCCAAAGTTACTGTATTCTTTAATCCAAAGACAGGATTGGAGGTTTTTGGTGGTATTGAGGAGTTCTTCCCATTGAAGCATAACAGCTTTGTAGAGAAAGATGGTCAAAATGAAGTACCTTATGCGCGGTATTTTCTAAATCTTTTGGTTGAGGATTTCTTCCCTAGCGAGCTGCCTAAGTATTATGTCAATCTATTCAAGGCAGATGTGGACAAGCAGTTCTTTTTTCCTCTGAATGATGAAGTACTTGATTTCTTTCTCCGTTTCTATAAACGAGGAAGCTATTTCTTAGGCCCATTTCCGCTGTTAAAATAACAAGCTGTAATTTATATTCCATAGAAATAAACAAAAAACCATGGCTTCTGCCGTGGTTTTTTGTTTGTGCAATGCTATACATTCCCTGCATAGGGAAATGTTCTTTACGTATTTCATGATATTGATGTTAATTTAATATAAAATAATTATAATTAAAATGTTATCACGAGCTATTTTTCGGACTGCGATCCAAATGTCCCATGCAATTCATTGGAATATTTCAAAAAATTCTAACTAAACTTGTACGATCAATTATATGTGATGAAGCATGCCTATTGAAAATAACAGTGATTTGGATTTTAAAACTTTCTTTTTGTCGTATAAGGACAAAGTGTATAAATATGCCTATTTACATCTAAAAGAAGAGCCAGCTGCCGCAGATTTGGTCCAGGAAACATTCTCTAGAATCTGGAAAAAATGGGCAGAATTGGATGGAAGTAAAAATCCACAATCTTATCTCTATACGATTGCCCGGAATCTTGTATTTGATGAACTTCGGAAGCAAAAGGTTCGATTCCAATTTCAAACTACAGATGTCGATCATACCCAATTAGTGGACAATTCGAATGAGGAAACCATCCGATTTAAGGATTTGGAGCGTGTTTATCGGGAAGCTGTTGCAAAACTTCCAAAGGCGCGTCTTGAAATTTTTCTTTTGAGCAAAGAGGAGTTTTTGGACAATCAGGAGATTGCGGATAGACTCGGTATTTCTGTCAATACAGTCCGGGATCAATTGGTGAAGGGCAATAAATTTGTCCGTCAATATATTCTTGATCATTTTGAGATTTCAATAGCCCTATTGATTTTTTTAAATATTTTTTAGAGCAGGGTCGTCTTTGTGTCCTTTAGGTACGTATATGTATTTAAAGACGGATAGAGATGATGAATTCCAAAATAGCTGCTTTATACAAAAAATTCCTAAGGGGGGAGTTAAGTCCCGAGGAAACCGCTATATTTCTTGATTTACTTACTTCGTGTGAAAGGGATGAACTTCCGGACCTGGATGAGGTTGTTGCGTTGGATGACCGTGATTGTGAGCTGAACAAAACAACTTCTGAAGATATTTTCTTTGCGATTACAGGTACACCGTTGCGTACACCTACAGTGTCTATTTGGAAAAAAAGATGGTCTGTTATTTCTGCTGCTGCCTGCACGCTGTTGATCGGTCTCGCCTTCTTATTTCAATTTAAGTTTGAGGGGCAGCATAAGAATACGGCCTATGCAATTGTCCATTATTCCAACCCAACAAAATTTGTGAAGCGGCTTGTACTCCCAGATGGTACACATGTTTCTCTTCGGCAAGGAGCGAAGATCGAATTGCTGTCAGATTTTAATACAGACAGTTTACGTCGTATCAAACTTTCAGGCGAAGCTTTTTTTGAAGTCGCCAAAAATCCTGAACAACCATTTGTGATTGCCAGCTCCGGCGACTTTGATGTTCGCGTATTGGGTACTGCATTTAACTTAAACTGTTCGCAGGGCCACAGCCGCCTGGTGCTGAATCACGGCCGGGTGTGTGTGTCTCGCGGGAAGGAACATTCCATTGTGCAACCTGGGCAGCAAGTTGCTTATGATAGGCAACAAAAACAATTTGATGTATCCAAAGCGGATACGACCATTGCATCCAACTGGAAGAGTGATCTCTTGTCATTTAAAGAGGTGCCTCTTTCCCAGATCGTGGCCGATCTCAATAATCTTTATCCTGACAGTCATCTTGAATTAATCGATTCTTTCCAGACGGAAAGCTATACCGGTTATCTACCGGCAAGTGATCTAGAAAAGTCGCTTACGATGCTTAATACTGCTTTTAATCAAATAATTATCTATAAAAAGTAATTTATGAAAAGAACCAATTACTATTTAAAACTTATGGGAAGTGCTTTGCTCTTTCAGTCGCTCGCACTTCAGACCATGGCATCACAATTTTCGACCAGTGAAGGGATTGGGAAAATCCTCAGGCGAATGGAGCAAAAATTTAATATCAAATTTGGTTACGATGCATCCATATCAAATCAAAAAGTCAATGACTTAGTCGATTTGGATAAATTGAAAAAGGAGCAGATTGTTCAATTTATCCAGACAATTTCAGATGGAAATCTTGAGGTCAAGAAAATTGATGATAAGCTGTATGTGATCTCGAAGAAAAACAGCACCGATGTTCGCGTGAAGAATGATAAGCCGGTTTCCACTGTTGCCAACGAAACCAGGGGGAAGGTTGTCGATCAGGAGACAGGACAGCCTATCGCTGGTGTGACGGTCCGCGTAAAAGGGACGGCCACAGCTGTTACGACCGACGAAAACGGTACATTTAGATTGCCTGCTGGGACAGATGGGGCTTTACTTCAGATTTCCTATGTCGGATACGAAAGCATTGAAATTTTAGCTACGCAAGCTGGAACAATAAAACTGGTTAAATCATCAAATTCATTGGATGAGGTCGTTGTAACTGCTTTAGGAATAAAAAGGGAGCAAAGAGCGCTGGGGTATGCTACCCAGAGTGTGAAAGGAGAGGATCTGACACGTGTGAAAGGGGTTGATGTCGGTACTACTTTGACAGGGCGGATGTCGGGTGTGCGTGTTTTGAACAGCACGGAATTTAACAGTACGCCTCAAATCCAAGTAAGGGGGCTAACGCCTATTTTAGTGATAGACGGTGTTGCATATGAAAATCTGACATTACGAGATGTGCCGGTAGATAATATTGAGGATATGACTGTATTGAAAGGTGCGACAGCAACTGCCTTATATGGTAGTATGGGTGCCGGCGGAGCGATTATGGTGACTACGAAGAAGGGGCTTGGCGAGAAAGGAACAGAGATTACGGTCAATAGTAACAATATGTTCTTTTCGGGTTATTTGGCGCTCCCTGAGGTGCAAAGTTCATATTCCTCGGGGGAATTCGGTAAATTCAATAACAATGATTATGTCTGGGGGGACAAACTGGATATCGGTCGTACGGCGTCGCAGTGGAATCCATTGACCAAGCAATTAGAAGTGCAACCGCTGACGTCTCGTGGTAAAAATAACTTTCAAAACTTTCTCGAACCAGGTTTTATATCTAATAACACGGTGAGTTTTACCAACCAAGGTGAATACGGAAGCATAAGGACATCCATTAACCATATTTATAATAAAGGGCAGTACCCTAATCAGAAGTTGAACATGACGAACTTGTCGGTTTCCGGGCAGACTAAAATCAGCAGTAAGTTCGATCTGGAAACACGGCTTGCATATAACCGAAATGCATCATCTAACAACTTTGGAGCAGGCTATAATGATCAGGGGTATATTTACAATATTTTAGTATGGACAGGCCCTGAATATGATCTTGAGCAATATAAGGACTATTGGATGATTAAAGACCAGAAACAGAACTGGATGTACAATGGCTGGTATGACAATCCATATTTGATCGCTTATGAGAAAACAACGCCTAGCTTAAGTAATAAATTGAATGCTGCAATTACATTGAATTACAAGGTTGCAGATTGGGGTAAATTTATGTTAAGGACGGGGTACGATTATTTAAGTGAAACCAGAACGCAGCAAAACCCGATCGGGATTTATGGTACGCGTGGCGGTTTTACGGATTTCGGGGGATTTGACAGTAAGGGGAAATACATGAAAGCCAAATACGACGGTTTTAGTTCCAATAACGATTTGATCTTTACGGGGAAAAAATCTTTCGGTGATTTTGCTATAGATGGATTGCTGGGTGCAGCCATATTCTATCGTCAGAATAATAGTTTGATTTCCAAGACAATGAACGGTTTGTCCATTCCGGGCTACTATTCTTTACGTAATTCAATTGATCCGGTCAATTCTATTGAATCTAGGGTACGGGAAATGAGAAATGCCCTTTATGGACGTTTGTCTCTATCTTGGAAGAATGCCATTTTTGTTGAGGCGACAGGGCGTAACGATTGGTCGTCAACCTTGTCCAAAGAGCATCGTGCATATTTTTACCCGTCAGTATCGGGAAGTGTTATTATTTCTGATTTGTTGCCAAGTAAACCACAATGGCTGGATATGCTGAAGTTACGTGGTTCATGGGCGGTCACCAAGACAGTTCCTGATCCATACGAGATCAATCAAGTATTTAGGGTCAATAATAATGTCTGGGACGGGGCTCCAACAGCAACCTATGCAATAACAAATTCCGATTATCAATATGATATCAAAGATTTTTCAATCTCGCCAACGCAACGTGATTTGACTGATGTGGGAATTGATTTTGCATTATTGAAAAATAGGTTATATGGTAACTATACCCGTTATTATCGTTTATTGCACAATCAGGCCATCTATAATAATATATCCTCTTTCACGGGATTTAAGTATAGGCTGATCAATACAGGAGAGGAGCGCATGACCAAAGGGCATGAAATTACTATCGGTGGTATTCCGATCAAGCGCAATCACTTTAAATGGGATGTGAGTTTGAATCTATCACAGAATCTAGAATACTTCCATTCTTTGGATCCTCGTTATTCCAGCGATGCATTATATGTTCAAAAAGGATTGCGGACAGATTATATCACTTCCAAAGATTGGGAGCGTGCTCCAGATGGGCAAATGGTGTTAAATGCTGCTGGGATGCCTATATCGGCAAATTATAAAGCACAATTGATCGGGTATTCGGCACCAAAATGGTTTTGGGGCTTGACAAATCAGTTTAGTTATAAAGACTTTTCGCTGTCATTCAGTTTGGATGGCAGAATTAATGGGATGTCCTATTCGAATATGAATGCACGTTTATGGCAAACTGGAGCCCATCCTGATTCGGATAATAGCTACCGTTATGAAGAAGTCGTGAATGGAAATAAAACTTACGTAGCACCGGGCGTGAAGGTCGTGTCGGGATCGGTTAAATATGATAATTATGGTCGTGTCGCCGAAGATACCCGGGTATTTGAGAAAAACGATAAAGTGGTTTCTTATGAATCTTATTGGAAGACTGCATATTCAGGCAGACAGAACTATTGGGACGAAACTTTTGTAAAACTACGTGAGTTGTCAATCAATTATTCTGTTCCGGCGACTGTTGCGCAAAAATTTAAAGCGAAGCGAGCGAGCGTGGGTGTAACGGGGCAGAATCTGTTGTTGTGGACGAAAACCTATAAATTTTCTGATCCAGATCGTGGACAAGAGGATTTAAGTTCTCCTTCGATGCGTTACATTGGATTTAATCTGAACCTGACTTTTTAATCTATCGTGCACATTGGGATGATCATGAGTCTGTAAAAAGGGGATGATTGCCTCAGTGGCCTAAAAAATATATTCTGATGAAAAAGAGATTTAATAATTATACATGGGGAATAGTTGCGGTATTGTTATTTGCTACAGCGAGCTGTTCTAAATTTGAAGAAATAAATACGGATCCGGAGATGCCTAAGGTGGTAAATTCCTCCATGATTTCTGAGCGAATCATTTTAGGATTGGCCAATCCGTCGTCTCAAAAATCGTTTATGCAACCTTATATGTTGACAAAGGAAATTGCATGGACTGAGCTTGCTGAAGGATACCAATATAATAACTTTGGGGAAGAGGAATCGGCATTGACGGGATTGAACGATGCGCAGTATATGGTCGATTTTGCAACAACCGAAGGTCTCTCAAAATCTTATGCGGGTGTTATGCATTTGGCAAGGGCGATGCGTTTTTTTGAGGGGACAATGAAACTGGGGGATATTCCCTATCAAGAAGCATTGCGAGGTGAATCTGATAAGATGTATTTTCCGAAATATGATACCCAAAAAAATGTGTTTTTAGGTATTTTGAGTGAGTTGGAAGAAGCTGATAAATTGTTTCAGGCTGGTGATAAGTTTACTGGTGACCCAGTTTATGCAGGTAATACGCAGCAGTGGCGGAAGCTTGTTAATACTTTTGCTTTGAATGTACTTATCCAGTTGAGTAAGAGAACTTCCGATACGGATCTAAAGGTAAAGGAACGCTTCAAAAAGATTGTTGACTCCGGCGTCTTTTTTAGTTCGAATGCCGATAATTTTCAATTGACACGATCGGACAAAAGCGGACAGACTTACCCTTTTTATAAAGTGAGCAATAGCTTTGTGATCTATCCGATTGTGTCTTCTGAAATTATCGATCCATTAAAAATCCGAAAAGACAGACGTTTGTTCTATTATGCTGCACCTTCTGCCTTGCGATTGGCCAATGGAAAGCAGCAGTCTGATTTTGACGCCTATTTGGGTGTTGATGTTTCTTTGTCTTTTGGCGATATCGGTGATATTAAGAAAACAACAGATTACTCGAAATTGAATGACCGTTTTACGGAGTTGGTCACTGGAGAGCCTACGCAACAATATTCTTATGCGCAATTGTGTTTTGTATTGGCTGAAGCAAGTGCCCGTGGTTGGATTGATGCTCCTGCCGTCGAATGGTACAAAAAGGGAATTGAGGCTTCGATGAAATTTACGGCCGATAATACGCCAAATCAGGATCAGTTCACGCATAAGATGCCGATGGATGCAAATTACATCAGTGGAGCATTGACTGCATATGGACAAGCTTTTCCGCAAGACGCTGAAAAGCAGATCGCAGAAATTATAGTACAGAAATATTTGGCCAGTTATCTACAATTGAGTTATACTCCATATTATGATTACCGCCGTACGGGATATCCGACCTGGAAGATTAATGCAAGTTCAAGTATGAACTCTGATGCGCCGACAAAAATTCCTGTGCGTTGGAAATATAAGGATAGAGAATACAATTACAATTCGGAAAATGTCAAAGAAGCCGTTCAAAGACAATTTAATGGTATTGATGATCCGAACCAATTGATGTGGCTTTTGAAATAAGCCATTCGAAAAAACAATCCCCGTAAATGAAATCAATCGTTTGCGGGGATTGTTTGTTAAAAACGTTACATAAAAAACGATGGGGAATGGATATATTCGCTTTAGACCATTGAATTTATAAGAGAGACAACAAATTTATTTATGGATAGCAGAAGAGATTTTATCAAGAAGGCTTCCTTGTTAGCCGGTGTTTTTGGTTTACAAAGTGCGATGCCTGATGCAATACAGCGGGCATTGGCGATTGAACCGATCACAGGGAGTACCTTTTTGGATGCCGAGCATATTGTATTATTAATGCAAGAGAATCGTTCTTTTGATCACAGTTTTGGAACGCTTCGCGGCGTTCGGGGATTTAGTGATCCAAGGGCGATTAAATTGCCTAGTGGCAATCCGGTGTGGTTACAGTCATCGGCTGCGGGTAAGACCTATTCACCATTCAGGTTGGATATCAAAAACTCGAATGCTGCGTGGACCGGCAATTTACCGCATTCCTGGGAAAACCAGATGGCTGCCCGGAATCAGGGGAAACACGATAACTGGATCGAAGCTAAGCGTCCTGGAGGAAAGACCTTGAAAGAGATTCCCCTGACTATGGGATATTATACACGGGAGGATATCCCTTTTTATTATGCATTAGCTGATGCCTTTACAATCTGTGACCAGCACTTCTGTTCGTCTATTACGGGTACAACAACTAATAGGCATTTCTTCTGGACAGGGACCTGTGTGCCACAAAAAGGGGCAAAACCATTGGTACGGAATTCCGATATCTATTTTAACCGTTGGGCACATTGGAAGACTTTTCCTGAACGCCTGGAAGAAGCAGGGATCTCCTGGAAAGTTTATCAAAATGAAGTCAGCATAGAAAGTGGCTTAGACGGTGAGGATCTGTTGGGTAATTTTACGGACAATAATTTGGAGTGGTTTGCGCAGTATCATATTGAATTCAAGAAAAGCCATCTTGATTTTATGCGCAAGCGTGTTGGAGAATTGCCGGCAGAGATCCAGAGCCTTGAAAAAGCATTAGCGGACAATAGTACCGAAAGCGTACAGAAAACGCAAAATAAGCTTAAGCAGAAACAGGAGCAACTGAATAGCTATAAAAAGCATTTGGCTCGTCTCACGGATCATGCTTTTCAGCAGCTTCCTAAGGAGCAGCGTGCTTTGCATGAACGCGCTTTTCAAACCAATGAAGGCGACCCTTTCTATCGGGAGACAAGTGTGGTCACACATGAAGGTGAAAAGATTACCGTTCCCAAGGGGGATGTACTCCACCAATTTAGACATGATGTGAAATCTGGGAAGTTACCTGCTGTGTCGTGGCTGGTTGCACCACAAAGCTTTTCAGATCATCCGAGTGCACCCATGTATGGCGCTTGGTATGTATCGGAGCTATTGAATATTTTGACAGAAAATCCGGAAATCTGGAAGAAGACTATTTTTATTCTAAATTATGATGAAAATGATGGGTATTTTGATCATATTCCACCTTTTGTGGCACCTAATCCAGCAGATCAACGTTCTGGAATAACTTCACCGGAATTAGATTACAGTGGTGAATATGTGAGTTTAGCCCAGGAGCTTGCCGATGGTGAGGAAAAAGATAACGCGACGGAGGGGCCTGTTGGCCTCGGTTACCGTGTCCCTTTGATTGTGGCGTCGCCTTGGTCAAAAGGAGGCTGGGTCAATTCGGAGATTTGCGACATTACATCGACCATCCAGTTTATGGAACATTTCTTTGAGAAAAAGCTGGGCAAGCATGTGAAAGAGGAGAATATCAGTTCATGGCGCCGGGCTATTACGGGTGATTTGACATCGATATTTCGGAAAGCCGAAGGAGCACATGCTGTTGAGTTACCTTTTCTTGATCGGAATCAGCAGATCTATGCTATTGATCGGGCAAAATCGAAACCGCTGCCCAACAATTTTCATGTCTGGTCGAAAGAGGATGCAGCAAGCTTGCGGTCTAAAGGTCATTCCAATTTATTGGCAAGACAGGAGAAAGGTCAGAAAAATTCTAACGCGTTGGCATATGAGCTTTATGTTCAAGAGTCATTTGCTAAAGAGACCAACCGAATTCATTTGACATTAGAAGCAGGCAATAAGGTGTTTGGTCGTAAATCGCTCAGCAGCCCTTTTAATGTCTATAGTGGACCGAGCTATAAGGAAGGGGTTAAATTCTGGCCATTTGCGGTTGTCGCGGGGCAGGAGCTCCATTTTGATTGGGATCTGGCCGACTTTAAGGATGGTTATTACGATTTGACCGTGTACGGCCCAAATGGATTTATGCGCGGATTTAGAGGAAATAAGGAACCATTGTCTGTTCGAGCAACTTATGAAATCGGGAAGAAGGGCCTGTTGACGGGTAACCTTGTATTGGAAGTTCATAATCGAGGGGAAAAATCATTCCGTGTGCATGTAGAAGATAATGCTTATAGTACATGGACGAAATCTATTGTACTTGCGGCAGGGAAATCCACGAAATGGATTGTGGAATCCCATAAAGTCCATGGTTGGTATGATGTGAGTTTACATCTGGAGGGAACCAAATTTGTACGCCATTTTGCAGGGCGCGTGGAAACGGGCAATCATTCAAAGACAGATCCACAATTGGGATGAGCGTAATTCGTTAATTATGTAATAACGTTAGATGATTGATGAACTGTCTTTATAATGGAAGATCCCAGTTTTATTTCGACTGGGATCTTTTTGTATAGGTAGGTTTTAATTCGGTTTTTATTTTTTACTCCATTCTTCAAGCAGAATTTTTAATTTAGGATCGCTTGGTCTTGGACTGTCTGCAGTGATCAGATTTCCTGATTTGTCGATTAGAATATAACGAGGTATTCCATTTACCTTGTAAGCATTGGACAATTCATTTCCTGGACCCGCATGAAGCTGGATGCCCTTTAGATTTTTTTCTTTCGCATAACCTTCCCATTTAGGCTTATCTTGATCTACAGAAACACCTACAAATGCAACTGGTTTACCTTTAAATTCTTCATTGAGTTTTTCCCAGTGTGGCTCTTCGGCACGGCATGGTCCACACCAGGTTGCCCACATGTCAACCAGCACGACTTTGCCCTTTAGATCTGCCAGATTAACTTTTTTGCCTGTAATATCAGGATAACTAAATTGAAATGCAGGTACGCCTGTCTTTGTTTCCACTAGTTTGGCTTCAACAGTTTTGGCACGTTCGATCTGCTCAGGTAAGGTAAAGTATTTTTTATAGGTCGTGTTCATGTCCTGAAAGTCGTTGTAGGAGCGGGCTCCTTCCAAACGTTGTAGCACATATTGTCCTTTAAGTACATCAGGACCTATCGCGGCAACCTGTTGATCAAATGTTGGTTTTGTCGCTAGATCCAGTTTTCTATAGATCATGTTACTCATAAAGCGATCGCCATAAGGAAATTTAAGTAGCTCGGGTGTCAGAAAGCAATCGGCATTGAACTTTGTATAATAATCGCTCATTTCTTCCTTACTCGGATGTGCTGTGCGTGGCATGTACAGGTAGGAAATGGCATAATAAGCAAAATCGTAATCTACAAGTTCAGGGAAAAATTTGTCAAAGTTTGCGTTTCCAGTTTTGACCACTTTTTTTATACCTTCCAGTTTTCCTTTAAATTGTTCTACTTCGGGAAAGAAATCGACATAGGTACTCATTCCTCCAGGAGTTGTTCCTTTGTCGTGGAAACTTTTTGCCTGTTTGTCCCATGCATATAGTGTTTCATTTTCGGGACTATTTTTCCCTATGAGCTCATAATCGCTTTGCGTCAATTTTATATTTAGATCTTCATTGCCTTTGAAATAAAAACGAAATAATCCCTGTTGGTTTTGTGCAGTTCCACTACCGATCGAATACAGGCCTTCATATTCTGGGGTGAAACGGAATCCAAATCGACCCGTAGCATCCGGAATCGCCGTTGCAATTTCTTTTAATCGTCCATTAAGGACTTTAAATAATCCAACACGTTTTACTTTATTGGGGTCTGTGGTTCCAGTGACATTACTTGGTTGTTGCGCCAGCGCAGCAAAAGCTGAAATACACGCTGTGAATAATAAAATTGTTTTTCTGATCATGATTTTGTTGGTTTAACTAAGATTAAATGGAATATTTTTTTTGATGTCTTTCGCTTGGAATAGGTTCGAATTCTTCTTGTCTATCGCATCTTTCAATGCGATAAATTCTTTTTTCTGCATGGAAAGATACGGTGCTGATAGGTCTGCTTTTAGGAGTGCAGTAACGGCTTTTGTTGCCTGGTTAAAATCCTGTAAATAGTAATATAAAAGTGCCAAACGGTAGCTGTCTACCGCATCCAGTTGCTGTTTACTTTGCTGTTGTTGAAATTCAACCAATATCTTCTTTAGAACTTCAGTATTCTTTGCCTGGTCGATAATTACCTGCCCCAATGCGTTGCTCCTAAGATCCCACGTATTGTAAACTTTATATTGATTGATCAGTTGCAGATAGGTAGTGGCATTTTTAGAGGTTGTATAATAATTTGTGATAAATCCGGGCAAAAAGATATCCCATAGTTTATCATTGAAAGTTGGGCGGATATACGTTAACATTCTTTGAAGGCTGTCCAATTGCTGCGCCGAACCATATTGTTTACTTTTCTTTGTAGCTATTGTCGAAATCTTATTGCGAAGCAAATTTCCACCATACATTTTGATCAGTTTGGGTAAGTTATCGTAGGTCCAACTGTTATACTTTGGGAATGCGGTGACGCTATTGGCTAAGAATGCAGTTTCATCAAACAAGTCTTTTTGCTGGTCCAGATAACTTTCTAATTCGGCAAAATCGTGATTTTCACCTGTTTTGATAAAGCGTTCACTGTAGGCAGCCGGATATTCGTTATCCAGACTACTATTAAATGCGAGATTTAAATTGGCTTTGTTCCGTTGTACGGCTTCCTTTAACAAGGGGACAAACCTGTCTACACCAAAAAATCCTGATTCTGTCAGGATGGTTTTACCATCAGCATTGACAATCACATAGGTTGGAAAACCCGGAGCACCATATTTGCGAGCCAATTTTTTGCCATCTATTTCCTTCATCACATCTGTCTTGTAAAGGATGTAATTGGTTTGGAGTTCTTTGGTAACAGTTGGGTCGGGAAACACTTGCTTGTCCATTTCAGCACAAGGTATGCAGCCTACAAAGTAAAGGTCGATAAGAATAAGTTTATTTTCTTTTTTTGCTTGGGCTTGACATTCCGCATAGGTGCCCTGAAAGACTTTTTCTTGTGCATTTAGCAAATAGGGCAAGTACAAACCACAATACGTTGTGATCATATAAAGAATAATTCTTTTCATCTATTTATAGTTAGGAGCGTTCGTTTGATAGGATCTGTTAAAATTTAAATTGTAATGTTTTTATTGTCGGTAATTGTAATGACAATTGGCTGTTCCTTTGCTTTCAATCTTATTTCTTCGATGAGCATAGGTTTTTTCTTGAGTTGGTCTACGGTGTAATTGTCAATACGCTGAATTAAGGTTCCTACTTTTAAACCATCTGGAGTTTCTAAGGCACCAATAATGCCTAAGGCTTTCAGCTGACCTGTATTGTCCCATCCAAACTGATAATTTTTTATTAGAAAGTCCTGAGGATGGGCATGCAGCTTATTAGGAGTAAAGTAGACCTCACTCTCCGCCAGATTGATTGTCATATTATACCTGCTGAGTAGGCGGACTCCGATAGAACCATCGAAACCAGGTTGCCACTGCTCGTTTGCGGAGTTACCGCCCATTAAGGTGATTGGTAAGCCCGGTATGGCTGGAAGTTTTGAAATCGCAAATTGAAAGCTGTTGCCGGAGAAGGTGGGTGAAGAAACTCCCATACTTACGGTTGCTGCTTGAGCTTCTGATTTAAATCCACTGACAAGTAGTTTATTTTGGCGTACAAAGGGGCGGAAACAGATCAGATCATAGGATGCTCCGGTATCGAATACGAAATGTCCTGTATATGTTTTACCTTGTGTAACTTCAAGTTGACCCGGGAGAATCATGACTCCCGCAGGCATTGTAATCGGAACGGTAGCTCCTTTACCTTTATATTGAAAATCTCCAAAATCATATAGCGAAATGATGTTTTTGTCGTAATCTATATGGGTAATAAATTGACGAATCAAGGTATTACCAATGATGCCATCACCTTCTTTGCTCATTTCTGGGAATATCGCAATACCTTGTCCGCTTAGTTTTAAGGTGTCTAATAGAATGCTGTTATTATCCGACACTTGAATTTTGGTATTGCCGCCTACCACCGAAGCATTATTCTCTCTAGTGATTTTTAGTCCAATAGCGTCGGCTAATTGCTGATTTACAGCCATGCCATCCGCACCTGTATCAAACAGTAAGCGTAATGGTTTTTCGTAACCATTGATTTTGACCTGGAGATAGATGGATCCATTTTTGTTTTCGAAAGGAATTGTTGCCCGTAATTGTGCTTTTTGCTTACGTTGCATACCATAAAGTTGGTCAAATAAGGAAAGGCGTACTAATTTGCCCGATTGATCGAGTAAGGCTTCCGTATTAAGGTGTTTATCCGTTCCAGAGGTGAGGTTCAATTGCAAGATAGTACCTTTTGCTGTTTTCTTTTCTGTTATTACCTCAATTTTTGAAACGGGGTAATTTTTGATAATCTGGTTTAACCGAAATTTTGCGCCAGCATCGGTGTGTCCAGCTATGGAGAAGTTTGGGGCTAATTGTGTCAAAATATCTGATGTATCTTTGTGGACAAAACAGGAAAGTAATTTTGCTGGTAACTGAGTTGCGGTCTGCGCCTGTAATATGGCTGTAGAGAGTACAAAAGACAGCAAAGCCCCTGCTTTGAAAATCTGTTTGAAAAGCATAATTTATATGTAATGATTGTTGTTGTTGTTTGTAGTCCTGATAATGCCAATAGATATACGCAAATTATATCATAGTACTACCCTGGAAGATTTCCTGCAGGATAGTACTAGAGATACAGTGTCTATATTGTCTGCTGCTTTCGAAATGTTCTTAGCGTTCTCTATAGGTTAAACTTTTAACCCGACCAAATCCTGTATAGGATTGATCCAAGACAATATTGGCATTTAACCCCGGAACGGTATAAATATTTAAGCTTCCTTCGGTCCCGTCCGATTTACTAGGGTCATAAAAACCTACCATGAGTTTATTTCCACTGGTATATTTTGTGGAATTCTTGAATTCATAGAAATTCAGATAGCTTACTTTTTTATCTCCTAGATCAACCATCAATTTGGAAGTTTTATAAGTCATATCGTATTCATAAATTTTACCTCCAGTGCTGTAAAACAGGTAACCAAATTCGGGATTGAATGCAAAGAATTCTGCTTTATCGATTTCTGTGCCGGTGATTTCATTATAGTAAGTCTGTGCCGTGCTGACCGCGTTGAACCTTGCGATGTATTTTTTTGAACCATTAGGCTCTTTAAGAATAGAGAAGATCTCACCACCATTGTATGCCATCCAGCGCATGTATATCATATCTAGTCCTGTTTTAAAACTGAATAACCTAAGATCCTTTTCTGGATCAATAAGTGTGGTACAGGTTGAGGCTGTGGATACATGACGCACAAATCTTTGATTCGTTTTATCATACAATATAATGGGGTTGGAAATATCTGTATGTCGTCCACCTATAAAAGGGGCTACTTCAAATCCTTTTTCTTCAGCTGCGATGTAATTGATCGGAGCTGAATAGAATATGTTGAGACTGCGTTCGTAATAGTAAGCATTGCCGCCACCAATCAAATAAGAGGCCCCACCACCTCTTTGCTGCATTACATCAGCATGAAATCCAGTTGGAATCGCACCTATCATTTCATAAGAGAGTCCCATCGTGTTTGTCCATTTGAAGGTATTGGGGTCTACCTTTGTTGTACCGGAGGTTGTGCCTAAATATAGCCCATAGCTGATCTTGTCTGGTCCGAGCAGTAACCCTGTTGCGTATGTGTAGGTCATAACGGGTTTGCCTGTTAATTTCAGCTCTGAACCAGTATAAGCTAAAACGTCATTGTATAGATCGAAGGTATTGTTGGCATTCAATACGAGCATATCAACTCTGGCATTTCCATTGGTCTCGTTCATCATAATCCAGCCTTCATTGATTTCGTTAACCACTTTCAGTCTGAATGGACGTGTATATTTTATTCCGGTCTGTTTGTCTGTGACCGAAAAATAGGCTTGATAGCTTCCTGCGACGAGATTCATTTTAATATTCAGATCTTTTTCGTCACTTAACGAGAATATCACCTGTCCCCCCAGACCATTGGAACCAATATAAGTCCATTGGTATTGATAATTATCTTCAACAAATTTGCTGTCTTGTGTAAATCGTATTTTGGGGGTTAATAGGAGGTCTTTACCGACAAGGGCAGTGACTTCATTGGGCAGTTCTGTGATCGTATCCAATTCATTTATTTGAGAATAATTATAATTTCCAAGATCTTTTTTACAGGCCCCCAAGAATATACATGCCATCAAGAAGCTAATAATTGAATAGGAGATATTTCTTTTCATTTTTTTTCATTTTAAGTTTGTAGGCTATTGCGCGGCGCTTCCCATATTCATCGGTTGGCCGTCTTCATCTAAAATGAGTTTGCCAGTTGCTTTCTGCTCATTCAGATACCGTTGCATAAATTTACCATAGGCCAATGTTTCAGCAATTGAAATATTGGTATCCATATATTGTGGGTCGACATTAAGGACCTCAACCATCAAGTTGAGCTTCGTGCGGGAAAATGTTCCAAGATAGAGGTCCAACCAACGGGTTGGCTTTTTTATTATATCATTGATAAACCATCGATAATTAATAAAATTCAATCTTTGACCTGTAGTCTGGTTCGTAATTTTATACTGCATATCGACCGAAAAATTTTCATTTTCAAGTAGGTCGAAGCTGAGTAGAAAATTTTGGTCTTTCATGTCTGGTGTTCTTAGAAACCTGAGCCATATAGTATCCCGAAGCTGATTCTTTTTGATCGAAAAATCTTTGGTGATAAATTCATAATGCTTGCCCTCGATTGCAGTAGATGATGAATTTGGAACTATTTTATAGGGACGATCATTATCTGCCGCATTTCCTATTGTAGCAATGACCATATGCACAAGCGAATCAACTGTTGGTCCTTTCGTCAGGCTGAAGGAGATAACTGTAGAATCCTTGAGGACCTCTGAAGAATAGGCGAGGGGCCGGGCCGTTTCATTAAAATAGACGGCAGGTTTTCCTTCATACTTGTGGAGTTCCTTTTCACATGAAAAGAGACAGGTAATAGTCGCACAGGCTAGGAGTAGATAGTATATATTTTTCATTGGTAACATTTTATTGTCTATAAATAGATTCAGAGTCTGGGAGGGGAACGTTATAGTTGATCGTTACGTTGCCACTTGTTGCTGAGCCATTGGCTACTGAGGTTACGTTTCTGCGCTTGTAGTAATAAAAAAGCTGCCCTTCACCGAATAAATCTTTTTGATACTCTTTTTGTAGCTCGGTCGAAATGTTTACCGTTGCTGACAATGGTAGCAAGCCTCGGTTAGCCCGTACTATATTGAGCAACGCTATCCCGTCAGCACTATTGGGCTCGCATTCAGCTGCGATGTAATAAATTTCACTTATTTTGAGCAAAGGAATGCTGAACCGGAAAGTTTTGGTCTTATCGACGACATCCACATATTTAAGAAAAGTTTTATAAGGTTTGGATCCATTGGAGGGCATCTGCCAGTTTAAATTGTATCGATAATCATTTTCATTATTTTCGTATACGGTAGCTAAGCGACTTGGCGTCGGGGCCAATATTTGCTTCTCACCAACGGATGGATCGAACCAGGTTAGGTAACGAGTGTATAGTTGGGAGTTCATCACGCCAAATATCATTTCTGATGAAAATATGCGATCGGGATTTTGTTTTTCAACCAAAGCATTGGCAGAAGTTGTCCAAGGAAACTTGTCATTTACAGCTATCACTTCTTTGGCCATAGCTAAAGCATTGGTTTTGTCACCACGATAGAGGTAAACGCGTGCTTTGAGGCCTTTTACAGCATAATAATTAAGTCGGTAATTTCTGTTATTGCTTAGAAAGTCGACTAGATCTTCTGGTTTGGCGGTATTCACACCGGTCGTTATGATGGGGTCGTTTTGCAGTAAAGTTTCGGCGATGTTTAAATCACCCATTACATTTTCCATAAACTCATTGGCCGGTAATAGAGGGTTTACTTCGGTTTTACTGTTTTTATAATAGGGCAAACTCTGTTTTGTAGAATCTATCGTTGAATAGCGAGGACCATATAGACGTAAAAGATCGAAATGTAGGAATGCACGCATCGCTATTGCTTCGCCTCTATAGCCATTTTCTGTGGATTGGTCCAAAACGCCTTTGTATTTATCGAGATTTTCTAAAAAGACATTAATATTAAGGATGGTCGCATAAGCATTCGCCCAGATATCTTCCATACGATCTACTGTTGGTTTATCTTTATAGGCGTAAGTTGATGTCTTGTATTGAGTGTGTTCCGAACTGATATTGTAGCGCTGACCAAGGATTTCGATTGTAGAAAGTGTCAGATTATCTCCATATAACTGGCTTGCAGCAAGATCCAAATAGATGCCATTGAGCACGGACCTGACGCCATTTTTGGTGCTGTATAACTGGGATTCTGAGACCTTGTCTTCCGGCTGAACGTCCAGGAATTTTTTACAGGAGAAAAAAGTGACAGTTATCAGCAGAATTAGGAGTATTTTAATAGTACGTTTCATAAGTCAATAATTAAAATGATGCTCTGAAAGAGAAGGCGAATGTTCTAGCGTAAGGGTAGGATATACCACGCTCTCTTCTGACGGTGGAGAAATATAGGAAGTCATTTGCCATTAGGTTGACGGACAAGGTCTTCAATCTCATACTTTGCAGCCAAGGGCCTTTGTCAAAGAGATAACCTATGTTTAAGGTTTCGCTGCTAAGCGTGTTTAGCGATTGGACAAATCGTGATGATATCGGTGTTGTTGCCGTTTGGGATATAGCTTTAAATTGGGCGATATCCCCTGGCTGTTGCCATCGATCGTATAATGCACGTTTGTCCTGATTGTTTACTACGTTAATGAAGTTAATATTCTCCACTTTGTCAAATAATGCTGTATTGAAGATATCGCCACCTAATCTATAGCGTAGGCCGAGTCCGAATGTAAATCCTTTGATTCGAAGGTTCGTTGAAATTACTCCTTCTACTTTAGGTGCTGTATTTCCGACATTGGCTATATCAGCAGCGTTATAATCAAATGTATATTGTCCATCTTTAGTTAAGAAAACTTCTTTTCCTGTGGTTGGATCAATTCCCAGAGATTTGGTCGCCCAAATGGCCTCAGCACTATTTCCATCTATATATCTGATTAAAGATTTGGATGTTTCCTGCTGCTTGTTGAGGGTTCTCAGGATGTCGCCAAATCCATCATATTGGCTTTTGTAGCTTGCAGCTGTAAGGCCAATATTCCAGGTGATCCCTTTTTCAAGATTATAGATCGGATATATGGTTAATTTGGTTTCTAGGCCTTTGTAGGTAAGGCTTCCTATGTTATAGGGGTAGGAAAATACGCCTGTTGAGGACGGTAAGTCTACCGGAACGATTAATGGGTCTGTTTTCTTGTTGTACGCATTAATATAACCTGTAAAACGATTGTTTAATAAGCTGAAATCTAAAGAAGTACTAATCTGCTGTGTCTTTTGAGGTTCCAAATTGGGATTGCCCAGCATATTAAGTGTTACGCCCTGGCCGAATTGGTTGTAATTTGTACTGGTATAGTTGTATAACGAAATAGAGCTGATATTAGCGAAATTCTGATTACCTGTGATACCCACATTTCCAGTTAGTCGTAAAGAGTTTATCCAGGATATTTTTTTCGCAAAGGCTTCTTTGTGGATATTCCAGCCTAGACCGACGGCATAGTACGGGGAGAATTGTTTATTACTTCCATAAGCCGTTGAGCCATCCAATCTGTACACAACATCAAATAAGTAGCGGTTATCATAAGAATAATTTGCGCTTAGTGTTGTATTAACCGTACGATATGCACTATTGGACGCTAGTGGTGCACCGTCTAGCAAATAACTATAGGCAAAACGTGGGTTTCCCGCGTTTCCTGCAGGAAATCCTTCAGCTACAGTTTGATAGGAATCATTTTTGTTTTCAGCGATTGTATTGCGCCAGTTGGCGTTTAATTGATGTTTTTGTGCAAATGTTTTATAAAAGGTCAACATCAAGTTTCCCTGATAGGAAAAATTGTTATTTCGATTGTCCGTGTATCTTCCTTTCCGTAAGGTTGGTGTTTCAAAGAAATCACTCATCTCGGGCGACTTATAGATTTTACCTTCTGTCGTTCCCTTAGTCATTTGTAGCGCTGCATTGGCTCTTAGGTAACCCGTAATGTCATAGTTGGCATTAAAGTTATTCTGTACCTCTAGGTTTTTGGATTTATTATATTGTGGCAGCATGGCATCGTATAATGGATTGGCAATATAGAAGTCGACGGAGGAGTTTGATTTACGACTGATTTCCAAATATGGGGTTTCCAAATTTTTTTCATAATAAGGATTTGTATTTACCCAGGTGGAAAATGAACCATATTGAGATTCGGTTGTTTTGTTGCCTCTGATATAGGTGATATTATTAATATTTACCTTGTTTTTTCGATACGTTAGATTGATACTACCACTATAGCTATCCCTACCTGATCCAATCATGGCTCCTTTTCCTGCCCGATAGTTTAAGCCCAAGTTGTAGATAAAAGTCTCATCGCCACCTGCGGCATTAATGGAGTTGTTGGTCGAGAAGCCATTTTGTAGCGGTTCGCTTAGCCAGTAACTATCAACTCCTTTTTTTACAAATGCGAGGTGTTGATTATACAGGCTATCGAGATAGATTTGATGTGTGGGGCTTACCGATGAATTGTAACGCCCGGAGAGTCTTTCAAATTCCAATTTTTCGGTGGCATTCATCATATTGTATGCGGACAAATCGGGCATTTCGAACCTAAAATCCTGTGTGTATGTAAACTGTAACTCACCTGGTTTTGGTTTTATAGTCTCTATAACAACAACGCCGTTAGACGCTTGTGAACCATATAAGGCTGTTGAAGCGGCATCTTTCAATATGGTTACTGATGCGACACGATTCATGTCAAGATCAACAATAGTCTGTATTGTTGTTGGAAACCCATCCAATACAAATAACGGCTGATTGGGGTCAGCCCCAAATTGGTCTGTTAGTGTTGAGCTGGGAATACTACTCTTGCCACGTACTTCAATCACTGGCATGACATTGGGATTCGAACCTGCTAGATTGTTCTCAATTTGCAAAAAAGAAGGATCCAATGTTTTCAAACTTTGAATAATGTTGTTGTTGCTAACAGCTTTTAATTCTGCACCTGAAAATTTCGTCGTAGTACCAGTAAAACTGTCTTTGTTTCTATTGATTCCTGTTCCGGTAACAACAACTTCTTCGATCGTATTGTCCTTTCTGCGAAGTTTGACCAACATGCCGTTGACCGATAGTGTGGCCTTTATCTCCTGACTTTCGTAACCAATGAAGGAGACAATGAGCATTTCATTCAATGCTGTTATTGGCAGATTAAATACCCCATCTGTATTGGTTTTAACTGATTTCCTATTGTCATTTTTTTGGCGTATGGATGCCCCCTCAACGGGTTTTCCATTTTCATCCAATACCTTTCCTGTAATGTATTGTTGCCGGATTGGGCTCAAATTGCTATTATTCGTGTCCTTTTTTTGCGCAGATGTAATCACCACCGTCCTATTAATTATCTCGTAATCTAATCCATTCGGTTTTAGAATGGCATCCAATGCCTGCTGTAGGGTTCCATTTTCAAATTTAACACCGGTATCCTTGATCTTTTCGAGTACAACGTCTTTATAGAAAAAACTATAGCCAGATTGTTTTTCCAGTTGTTGAAAAACTTGTTTGACGGACGATTTGTTTGAGTTGATAGAGATGCGCTGTGCATTTGTTGTACCATAGAGCTGCATCAAGCTGATCGTCAAAAGTGCCGAAACAAGGTGAAAACGCAGTTTGTTTTTTCGGTTAAACACGGAGGGTAATGTGTTGTCATTGCATCTCTCCACAAAAGCCTGAGGCCAGGTGATGGCGGCTGAGTTTGCTAAAATTTGGACATGGTTATCCCATGGGACCGAAGGTTTGGCCTTCCTATTGTTTTGCATTAGGTTAATGTTTAATGAGTTTAGTATTAATAATTTAGTTTTTCAGTAGGATTGTTTTTTGTTGATTTTTATTCTGCACGATGTCGAAATTCAATCCAGCTGACTGCAGAACGGTTAGGATTTCCTGTAAATTCATCTGTTTATTGATTTTTCCACTGAATCGTTCGTGTATTTCGGAGTCGTCTAGGCGTACATTGAGATCGTACCATCTGGCCAACTGTTGCATGATTTCATTTGCTGTGGCATTATGGAAGGTGAAATATCCATCCCGCCAGGTTATATACTCGGCGGCATCCACATTTTTCTTACTGAGAGCAGTACCTTTATAATTCGCTTGCTGGTTGGGCGTCAAGAGTATTTTCTGCTGCTGATGTTGTACTTCAACTTTGCCTTCAATAAGTGTTGTTTGCGTCGTAAGAGCATTATCGTAGGCATTGATATTGAAATGTGTACCCAAAACTCTGACTTGTTGATCGGTTGTTTTTACAATGAACGGTTGGTCCGGATTTTTGCTAACTTCAAAATAGGCTTCACCATGTAATTCAACTAAGCGCTCTGGGCCTATGAATTTCGAAGGGTAGCTTAAGGAGCTATTTGCATTCACCCATACTTTGGTTCCGTCGGGCAGTACAATCTTGAATATTTGTCCACGAGGTGTTGAAAGTATATTTTGGACGATATGATCTGCATTGTCATTATAGACAAGTTCTCCGTTTTTGACTTCCTGTACTCCTTCAATAGCCCGAGTAGTTTGGCCTTGTTTATTGAGTATGACGACTTCTCCATCTTCGAAAGTAAGTTGTACATTTTCCTGTGCTGGACGGATCGTCGCTAATTGTTTAGGGCTTATTTTGTCGAAAATAGCATATTGGTAATAGTAATAGCCCATGGCAAAACCAAGTGCAATGGTGATGGATGCCGCTATACGAATGCTATAACGAAACTTTTGACTAAATGTAGGAGATTCATTAAATAGCTGATTACTGTTTAAACGCTGAAAGACACGAAGTTGACCTGCTCTCATATCGCTTTCAGAAGGCCTGTTGTTTGCCTCGGCTTCTTCAAACCATTTTTTCAAGGTCTCGTATTCGGCTTTATTTTCAAAGCCCAATAGATAGTTTTTGATTAGTTTTTGTAGCGTATGAGGTACTTTCATCTATTTAAATCTGTTTATTCATTAGTAAGCAGTCTCTTTTAAGAGATTTATACTGCCTTCGACTGTTTCAGCTATGATGGAGTTATCTGTGATATTCATTGTCCGATATGACTTGAATACATCACGATGACTTCACGGGTCGTTTGGTTAGCCTTGTATAGATATAGTCATCGAAAGTATCAACTGCACCTACGCGGAAATGAAAAAAAATTAAAAAAATGAGAGAAATATATGGAAGTCTTTGGTAACCAATCGTAAACGTTTGAGAGCTTTGTTTATTTGATTTTCGACGGTACTTTTGGATAGGCCATATTCTAGGGCTATCTGGTTGATGGATTTGTGGTTGATACGGCTTTCATTGAAAATAATTCTGCAACGTTCAGGAAGATTCTGTATTTCGTCTTGAATAAGATCGAGTAAATAGCGGTAATGCAAGCGGTCTTCGATTGGAGCGTCATCGAGGATAATATCTACTTTATCTATATCCACCATATGCTGTTCGCTCTGTTTATTGAAGTAGGAGAAGGTGAGGTAACGTGCACCAGTTTTGAGGTAGGATTCAATATTATTGATTTCTTGCAATCTACTTCGATTTTTCCAGATACTCAAGAATAAGTCATGTAAGATATCTTCAGTTGCTTCGGTACTTTTAGTTTTGGGGTAAACGTATTGATAGATCTGTTTCCAAAAATGATTATATAGTGCATCGAATGCAATTCGGTCACCTTCTGCGATTTGTTTTAGCCAAAATGCAATAGTACTATCCATTTTTTAGTTCCCCAATTATGGTACAAATGTATTTAAAAAAAAGATAGGGTAAAAGTAAGCGAGAATGTCCGATTGAACACTCTCGCTATTTAAGATTTTTGCTATAGGTTGGAAAAGCTATTTTAACTGGATGGTTTTGTAGCCAGTATAAAAATAATCCAACGAAGAGATAACCGGTTTATAAGCGGTGCGATAACTGATGTCACTTGGATTTTTAATGTCAGGTACTGGCACCGAAAACTCCCAAGGCGTTAATTTCACTGTCGTAGAATCTCCCGTGTTGGTGAGATACCGTACTTCGGTATATTGCATAGGATAGAAAGTGCCTTCTCTTGGTAAATTACTTTCTTTGTCAAAAATAATAATAATTTGAGTGGGCTTTGTTTTGTCTATACTTGATGCTGTTCTATTGATCAGTGTATTGTTATAACTTGTACCATAAATAAACTGACTGGCCGTTACTGCACGTGAACTATCACCTTTATCTGTAAAGGAATATACATTGGCCGTGTAGGTTGACTCGACTAAATTGTCAATGGGAATTTGCTTAATCATCCCGTGTTCACCTGATTCTATTGGATAAGAAGCGACAGTGTAAGCAGAAGAAAGACTGTTCCGCAAATAAACTTTCAATGAGGAGGTCTGCGGATCAGTTGATACCCTAAGCCGTAGCATTCCCCTTTTGTTACCGGGTAAGATCGAAAGCGAATCTATTCGTCCTGGGTAATAGATTTCTCCATTTGCCGCATATTCTCCATACCAATAGTCTGCAGGTTTGCAGCTATAAGTAAATATCATTATAAACAGTACGTAAAGAGTACATTTAAAAATACACTTCATATTTTCTATTTTAAATAGGTTCCAAAAAATTTCAATTCGGCGATTGCCACCGTTAAAGCATTGCCTAGTGGCTGTTCACGAACGCCGTTCCATGTCGAGTTTACTTTAATTCGATAGTAACGGAAACCTCCCTGCAACTCCCAATTCACCTCATAATCTTCTCCAGCTTGCGCATAGGAAATATCCTCTGAAGTGGGGGATACGCCAAAAGCGAGGCCTGAGGGCCTTATTCCTTCGTAAGTTCCGACTAATGTCCAAGCGTCCCAAGATCCATCAGCTATTGGAGCGTTGCTGCCATATAGTTCAAACTCCTTGATATGTGTAGCTTGGAAGAGTTGTGCTGTATTATCATTTCTTGCCCACATTTTCAAACGGCTGATCTGAGCCTGCTGTCCCAAATCGATGGTAAATGTAAACGGAATGGGGGCACTTCGGGCCCAAAATTGCTTGGCGGTATTGTATGGAGTTGCTTCGGTGCCGTCAAACAAGCTGATACTGATATCTGCGCTATTGGGGCCAAGACCATTGTTATTGTTGATGGTATAATCTCCATTGGGATTTGAGGCAGACACGGCCGCAATATTTTTATAAGCCGAAGCATTCTTCAATTCATATTCCTCTAAGGGAATTATATTGCGTTTTATTGTATCCGATTCGTTTCCCCATTGATCTCTTACGACCACTCCGAAATTGGTTTCGACGGCTTCCTGGCCACGTACACGTATTGTTCCTTCAACGGCTTTTGTATAGGTTTCATTAACATTGACCCAACCGGTGTTGGTGTGTTTAAATACACGAATGATAATATTTGAGGCATTTTTATTTTCATAAATTACATTGATCCCTCCGAATGCACTAAAGAGATTTTTGTCTGAACTGAAAGATTCTGCTAAGGATTGATAGAGTGGTTTACCTGTTTTGATTTTCAGTGTAATTGGATCGGATTCTATTTCACCGACACTTACAGCTACCAATTTTACATCATATTCTCCAATTTTGGCAAAACCTTCTATACGGATCTGATTGTCATATAGACTGGATTTACTAACGAGCACTTTGCCGTTTTCGAGTGTATAAGTTGCTTTTACATAGCGCAGATCGGCTACTTTTGGTAAATCGTAACTGATAATTGCTCCACCTGGTAATTCAGAATAGTTAACATTGGTTAAAACACCGGGTTTTTCACCAACGCGTTCCGCTGAAATTCCGGAATCTTCTTTACATGCGCTGAGCAGCAACAACGAGAGAATGCATCCTTTCATGATTGCTCGCATAATAAATTGTATCATATTTTTCATGTTTAAATTCATTTAATTTTTTACCATCCCGCTGCTTGTACCAGATTAGTGTTTCTTCTCCGTTCATTCAGACTGATCGGGGTGAAATAGTCTCTATCCATAAATGATCGCACATATAATATGGTTGTCCTGTAATATGAATTAGCCGTATACTGATTAATGTCCCATGCCATGATGGGGGTATTAAACTCTTTCACGGCATCTTTCCATCTTAAGATGTCATAATAACGAATTCCTTCTAATGCAAATTCACAAGTCCGTTCGCGTTTGATAATTTCTCGAAGACCTTCTTTAGTATTAGGCTTGTTGGGGTTTGAGGAAAAGTTTGTCCAGGATTCTACAACGCCTTTAAGCCCACTGCGTGCCCGTACTTTATCGATATAAGTCAACGCTTCTGCCGTAGGACCATTTAGTTCATTCAAAGCCTCTGCATAGTAGAGGTATAAACTTGCTAAACGAATAATGGGATTACCATATGCCCGGGTTGTAAAACTATTGCCTGAGGCCACCGTATTCTGGTAATTAAAGTGCTTTTTTGACGCATAGCCAGTTGTGTTAAAATATGTTGGGTTTGCTTTACCAGATGATCCAGAATATTTTAGATTGATATTGTATGCACTGGCATCTGTTTTGATCTGGTACATAAAAAGACGGCCTGCATCAAACATTAACGAAGCATAAAATCTATTTTCGCGATCCAGATTTAGTCTTGCGGTTTGTTGTCCTCCCACCAAATCATATTTGTAAGTATCGGTGCTTGGGACTGAAATAAGATCATAACGGTTGTTATATGGAAAGGTAATATCCTCTTCAATAGGAACACCATTTTTTGAATAGAACTTTTCGGCTGTATTCATTGTAACAGAAAAGTCGCCGCGTATCGTTGAGCTAGTGGCCTCGGTTACATAGCGTGGCAATCCAAAATATCCTTGAAAGGTTGAGGAAGCTAAGTTTTTGGTGTCTAGCCATAATATTTCGGGATTATTGGAACTCTCATTAAAAGCTTCGCGGATGCTCATCTGAATTTGGGTGGAGTTACTAGCGGTAATCCCTGCTGGCGTGGTGTAAGTGTGTAGCTTTTTACCAAAAGATTCAGCAAACTCTATAGCCTCTTTACAGGCTGCCACTGCATCCTGCCATTTTGTAGCGGAATAGGTATGATTAAAGAGATCCTTACCATCGAAATTTTTTAGATTTGATTCAGGGTCAACGTTTCCATTGAAAAGCGGACTGGCCCGGTACATCATAATTTCCGCTTTTTCGGCTTTAGCGATGATCTTGGTTATTCGGCCGGTTTCGGAGGCTGCTGCGGTAATGTCGTCTTGGAGAGCAGGCATACTTTCATCAATCAGTTTGATAATGTAATCAAAACATTCTTCGGTACTGTTTCTTGGGAGATTAGTTGCACCAGACTCTTCTTCTACCTCAATATTAACGTCTTTGATGGGGACGGGGCCGTATTTTCGTAATAATTGAAAATGATAGTATGCTTTCAGAAATTTGACTTCTGAAGCCCACATCGTTTTTTCGGCTTCATCCATATCGGGTACATTCATGATATTAGCCAAGAACGTATTGCAGTTGGTGATTCCTATCCATAAACTTGCGGATCCGTTGTTACCATCCCAGGCATTCAGCAGTGGCGAATCTGAGTTCTGAAAGCCTAAAGCGACGCGCCAATTGTAATAGGTGGAGTAGGTCGATTGCGAACTCAACCAAAATTCATCCCCAGAAAAGAGGGCGGGATTTCCTGTTACAGAAAAGCCCGAGGGAATGGATGAATAACAGGTTGCTAAGTAGCGTTGGGCCATAGACCGCATGGCGAAAGCTTGATCTAATACGGGAGCATTATCCGGAACAATGTCCAAAAATTTATTACAACTCGTTGATAAACTCAGTATCAGAGCGGTGCTGAATATTTTAATTTTGATATTTTTCATTGAAATACAGTTTTTTCATCGGCGAATAGGCTTGTTTTCCTACCCCTTCGCTTATGAAATTTTCTCTTAAATCTTTAAAGGTTTGCAGCCACACCAATGTTGTAGGTTTTCTGCAATGGATAGTTCAGACCATTTCCGCCCATTTCAGGGTCCCACAATTTGAAAGAGCTGAAACGTAGTAGATTAGTGGCACTTGCATATATCCGAAATGATTTAAATTTGAATTTTTTTACAAATTTTTCATTCAGGGAATAGCCTAATTCGACTTGTTTTAGACGGAGTAACGATGCATTTCTCATCCAAAATGTACTCGTGACCGTATTGTTGGCCAAAGGAGTGACGCTTAGTCTAGGCCAAGCGGCATAAATGTCCTTATTATCTTCGGACCAGTGACTGTCGGCCCATTCCTGAAATACTGCATTTGGAGCGGTACTTGATCCAAAAGGTGCGATGCCTCGACTTAGCGGCGAGCTCACATTGTCAGCTGTCGAGTTGATAAACAGCGATGTTCGGCCTACTCCAGAGAAGAAGAAGGAGAAGTCGAGCCCTTTGTAGCCGGTACTCAATCCAAAGCCATAGTTGATCTCAGGGGTTGTTGGATGACCGATTGCCATACGGTCGTCATCATTGACAATGCCGTCCCTATTGACATCTAGATATTTGATGTCACCTCCGCGGACGCTTGATCCGGTTGATTGCTGCGGGGCATTGTACACTTCATTATCATCTATAAATAGGCGTTCTGCAATGTAGCCAAATTGATGTCCGACAGAAGTTCCCTTACGTTGACGATAACTATTTGCATAGCCCGGTTCTTCATAAAAATCATATTCTCCTGTTGCATAGGTAAATGTACCCCGGCCTTGGAACCAGAGATTGGAGTTGACAGATTTTGAATAGGACATTTCGGAATCGAATCCACGGCTTTTATATCTACCTAGATTTGCATAAACACCGGCTGTCAATCCATTAATACTAGTCAGACTGCGCTGCTGTACGATGTTATATCGAAGTTGATTATAATAGTCTCCGGTAAAAGTAAAGCTTCCGTTGAATAGGCTAAGGTCGATTCCATAATTTGTCTGTCTGGAGGTTTCCCAGCTAATATTTGGATTGGCATAACGATTTACGTTAACTCCCGATATCGTTGTTCTTCCTTGTTCTGCTGGTAAGCCAAAGGTATAATTATAAGAAGAGTTGTTTAGGTCAACGTCAGACAGGTAAAAGAATCTGGTGTCCAATATCTGGTCGTTGCCGAGTATACCATGCGTAAATCTAAATTTCAAATTGCTGACCACTTCTTTGAGGGGTTCGAAGAATTTTTCATTCGAAACAGACCAAGCTGCTCCGAAAGAGGGGAAAAATCCCCAACGATATGCTTTGGAGAATTTCTCGGATCCATTGTAGCCAAAAGCAAATTGCACATGATATCTATTGTCATAGCCATAAGTGAAGCTCCCCGATAGGGAGACGTTGCGATTCGGCAATGAGTTAATGAGTGAAATGTTATTATCCACTGGGGTACTGACATTATCCCGAATAGTATTGATCACCGTTCCGAATATATTATGTTTATCATTAAAGGTGCGGCTGTAGGATAGCTGGTTCTCCATATAAAATATAGAGGATTGTGTCCGGTCACCTGGTACGAAATTTAGATATTCTGTTCCAGACTCGGGATTGATCGGTCGCAAGCTCATGGTATTTGATTCCGCATTATAGGACTGCGGTTCATAATAAAAAGGAGAATATTGGCGAGATTGGGAAAAATAAGAATTACGCGTTATATTCCCCAAAGCACGGTATTTCAATCCTTCTGTAATAATAGATGAAAGATCTTGGTTTAGCTCGAGCTGAATCTGGATATTGCTCCTTCTCCTTTCTGAATAACCACGCATAATCTGTGCATAGGGGTTGGCGTATTGACCGTCGCCTGAATTGCCAAACAATGGGTGTTTGACATAAGATAATTCTGGACCAGCCTCATATACGGGCAGAAACAAAACAGGATTGGCGCGAAGAGCCAGGTTATAAGCTTCAGATCCGCTTGTCGGTGGCCCTTGATAGTTTTGAAGGTTAGCTACGGTACGTACCATAGCTGTTGTCGATTTGGTAATATTGATGCCAATATTACTTCGCAAATTCATTACTTTAAAATTGACATTATTATTGAAATTGTTCAGTTTGTCCATTTTCAACAAGCCGTTGTCATTGGTAAAGTTTGCGCTGACATTGTAGTTGGCAATTTGTCCACCACCAGATATGCCTAGGTTGTAATTTTGGGTTGTTGTCGTTGTTTTGGTTAGTGTATTTAACCAATCGACAGCAGGATACAGCATAGGATTGCTTCCATCGGCAGTTTTATCGATTTTTTCCTGACTATAAGGTTCTACTCCCAGAGGATCACGAGTCGTCACAGCCTCATTATACATTTTCATCCAGGTCACAGGATCTGCGAATTTCAGTTTTTCCGTAGGTGTGGATACACGCTGTTCGGCTCTGAAATTGATTTTTGCAGGCCCTTCTTTTCCTGTTTTTGTAGTTACCAAAATAACACCATTTGCTCCGCGTGAACCATATACGGCAGATGCTGTTGCGTCCTTTAGAACTGAAAAACTTTCGATATCATCGACAGGAATGCGTGCTAGATCGTCTGTGCTGACCTCCATATTGTCAACGAGTATCAAAGGCTTGTTGTTGGTTCCAAAAGTACCGACTCCGCGAATAAAAAAGTCTGCATTATCTGCACCTGGTTCTCCGCTTCGTTGAAAAGAAACGATGCCGGCAACCTTACCTTGTAAAGCCGTTGTTAAGTTACTGACAGGTTGACGTAGTTCTTTGGGTGTAATGGAGGTAACAGAACCTATAATATCTTGTTTACGTTGTCGTTGTCCAAAAGCTGTTACGACAACCTCATCAATAGCACTTGAAGAGGCTTCCTTTAAAATGATATTATATTTGGTGTTTTTATTGACGGATACTTCCTGAGACTCATATCCAACCATTGTAAATACCAATGTACTGTTTGCTGGAACTTTGAGGATGAAATTTCCATTAACATCGGTAGCAGTTCCTATTCCAGATTTTTCTTTGACGGCGATACTAACCCCTGTGAGAGAAGTACCACTTGTATCCCTAACTGATCCCGTAATTTGAACTTCTTGCTGGAAGTTCAATCTTATTTTATTATCCAGTTTGGAGGTGGCTCTGTTTGACTCGTAGTTTTTCTTCAATACAATGGTCTTATCGAAAAAATCATAGGTAAAATTGGCATCACCTAATATGGTTTTTAGAACTTGTACAAATGGGACATTTTTTATGTCAATCGAAATATCGTCGTTAGAGGCTATTTCATTTTTCCTATAGAAAAAGGTATAACCGCTTTGTTTTTCGAGATCTTTCAAAATAGAGGAGAGACTGGCCTTTCTCTTTTTGAGTGTGATCTGCTGAGCATAGGTATGAGCATTTACTTGCGACAGGCCTAGGCCGACCAATAAAGTTATTAGGTTGATCCTCATAAGAGATCTAGATAAAGGTCGTGCAAAAAAAGGTGGTTGTTTTTCATTTTTAAGACCTTTATTTGACGAGATATTCTTGCCTAACAGGTCTTCATGAAAATCCTCCCCCTTCTTCATGAACGGAGTTGTTGAAAATTTCATTAAATTCGTTTGGTTTTAATGTGTTAATAATTGAGACGTTATTCGATGCTTTAATACCAATTACAATTGCGGATTCTGCGCCAACAGAGTCCGTTTTTTATTGGTATTATATTAGGGATTTACGGAGGTAGTTTTTTATTGGTCATAATTTTAGTAATTGGTTATGTAATGATTAATTTAATGCGGCTATTTTCGCCTACCAAAGCTTTTGTATTGAGATCAGCATAATTGAGGAGCTCAATCAATTTATTTAAGCTGAGATTACGGGGAATTGTGCCTGTATATTGTTCTTTGTCTTTACTTCGATGGTAAGTAATGTCAATATTATACCAACGGGCAATTTGTTGCATCACTTCTTCAGTGTTATTGCCATTAAAATAAAACTGACCCTTTTTCCAGCTTAATACTTCTTCGATATCCACACGCTGGGAGTTCAATACGCCATGTTGCAGTGTGGCCTGTTCACTTGGTTTAAGATAAATATTGCCCTGTGGAACATCTCGTGCTGAGACTAAAACAGATCCTTCTTCTAGGGTTGTCTGTATTTTATCTGTTTCAGGGTAGGCGTTGACATTGAAGCGGGTTCCGAGAACCTCAATTTTTTGACCACGAGTCTTCACAATAAACTTGCTTTTATTGCTTGTTTTCTGAACATGAAAATAGGCTTCCCCTTGGAGTTCCACTTCTCTTTCTTCATTGTTAAAAGAAGCTGGATAGGAAATCTTAGAATCTGCATTTAATGTTACCAATGTGCCGTCTGATAATGTCAGGTCATATGTAGCCCCTTTTGGTGTATACATGCTATTTTTTTGTATATCTACTTGTCCGGTTTTTACATCGTGATAGCTAATTTGCCCGTTGCCATCCTTTTTTATGATGACATTGTCAGTTTGTATACTTTGGTTGAGCGGAAGGTGCTCGAGGTCTATGTGTTTACCATTTCCCAATACAATGATCGCCTTTTCTTTACCGGGAGGGATTGACGCCAATTGTTCGGTAGTCGCTAAGATCTCGGGCTTTGGCCAGAATTTTAAGATCGAAAAACCAATGAGCAAGATGCTGGCGGCAATCGCTATATATTTAACAGTACGGAGTGGTGTAACTTTTTGTTCAGAATGCTGTATTTCTCTTAAAAGGCTTTTCTTGGTCCTATTTTGAATATTCGCAAATTCGGTCTCCGAAATGCCATTTTCGGACTGTTTTTCAAACCAGTCAAGTATTCTTTTTTTCTCTTCAACAGTATCTTTCCTGTTCAAGAAGATGGAAATCAGCTTGTATATTTCGTTCATTTGATTCATAACAGGTTCCATTGGAATGGTCAGTTATTATACAAGTGTGTGAAACAAGGAGAAACCTCTAGTCAAAAGTGAAAAAAAAGTGTTTTTTTTAAAAATGGACAAAATATCTATGAAAATACCTGTTAAAAAGGTATGAGTGTTGACTAGAAAAAAAGTGTAAAATGAAATAGATGGCTTGTTGCTGCTCGAAGATGTTTGATTGCTTTATTAATGTGTTTTTCGACGGTAGATTCGCTGATATTTAGCTGCTGGGCAATAGCTTTGTTGCTCATGTAGAAGTCACGGCTCAATTTAAATACTTCTCGGCACTTTTCGGGAAGGTTCTCGACTTCTTTGGCAACAATATCGATGATATAACGGTAATAGAGTTTATCTTCTATTGAAACGGTTTCATCTTCCAGTTCGAGCTCGTCAAAATCGAACGATGATACCTTTAATTTTAAATTCTTGCGATAATGAGCAAGAATGAGGTATCTACAGGAGCTAAATAGATAGGCCGGAAGAGATTCTATTTGTTCAATCATTTCCCGATTTTTCCATACTGATATAAAAAGGTCGTGCAATATATCTTCAGCTACTTCGCTGCTTGCAACCTTTTTTGCTATAAAAGCTATTAAATCAGGTGTAAAGAGATCATATAATATAACAAACGCTCGTTGATCCCCCAGACTTATAAGCGGGAGAAGTTCATGATATTGATATGATTTTTGATTTTTCATAAGAGTACTCGGGGAGTAAACTTAGTAAAAAAAATATAATTTCTTATTACAGGCAGATAATCTGTATATATTTAGTGTCTTTACTACATTTATATATGTTCGGGAGTCTTCATAGTTTCGGGGATTAACTGTTAATGTGTTAATCGCCAAAACTTCTGTTTTATTTTTTATGTGTGATTACATTTGTCAATGGAAAAAGATTGCTTTCGATGTAGGCTTTTTCAATCAGCTGACGCAGCTCTTCTCTTTCTTCGGGTTTTCCTTTCCAGTCTCCTCGACGCAAGGCTTGACGTCCCCCGCCTTCATGAAATTCCCAGTATAGGTATTGATGTTATTTGTGGCTAGTTCTTACCTGGTAGCGGTGGCACAAATGAATTCAAATGACCAAGATAAACAAGCCTAAAAGACAGTGAAATAAGAAGTACTCTCTAAGCATAAAACGTGTTTTTTGGGGCAACAGTGTCGCATTTACACTATAACGTTTTCGACATTTGGGCAATCGATTGCGTTAAGAAGCTGTTAAGTCGGAACGGATTCAAAGCTGTAATATTACACCCATAATGAATACGGGACCAATAAAAAACCTGTCTAATTGATTAAAAACCAAGATATGCTGGATTATACTGGCATTTAACCTTTTGAGTACTGTTTATGAAAAGAAATGTAAGCTATTGTACGTTATTTTTTCTGCTGAGTTTAGGTTGTTTACCTGAGTTGGAAGCCGCTACCCCTTCGATATCTAATCGTGGTACAGGCTCCTTCGGGCTACAGCTCGGATTGCGAGCAGATACTGTATCCAAAGATTCGATTATCTATTACTCTTCGGATCCTACCAAACCTTACCTAGGGGTAGATACAGTGAATATTGCTGCTGCGAAGAAGCGACCCTATCTCACGATGCAACAGATGTTGAAAGGGAACACAGCAGGAGTGTATATTCAGGAACTTTCGGGGGAACCGGGAACAATCAAACAAAATGTATTGGTGCGTGGCTTAGCCCGCCCAATTGTTGATATTGCAGATGTCAATAAAAGCAAGCCTCTGATCGTTATGAACGGGATTCCCTTAATTGACGATCAGACATTGAGCTATGCTATTCAGAATTATAGTCTCCAACCGATTGGTGCCGCCACGAATATCAACAGTATTTTTAGTCTAGATAATATTGAATCTATTAATGTGCTGAAAGATTATAGTACTGCTGCTATATTTGGGCCGAGAGCTGCGAATGGTGTGATCTATATTACCACAAAGAATGCAAAAGCTGGTCAGCGGAAAATAAGTTTCAACAGCCATTATGGCTATGCTACACCATCAAGTGTAACCACCATAAATGCTGAGTTTGAGAAGAAATTTAGGACTCCATTCTATGCTAAATATGCAAATGAGAGCCAATTGGCAGCTTATCCCGCTTACCTGAGCGATTCTTCAAACGTTAACTTTTATGGCCCTTCCAACTGGACCGATCTTTATTATAAAGCGAAGCCCATTTACGATATCAATGGTAGTTTGGAGGGTGGTTCCGAGCGTGCTAACTTTCGTTTTTTTGGTAATTATGCCGGTGATGCCGGTGCTGCGGACGAAACAAGTCTAAATCGCTACCAAGCGGCATTTTACCTGAATATGTTGCCCATAAGATGGTTGACGATATCGAGTATGATTCAAGGAACACGACTGAACAGAGATAGAAACCGTTCGATCACTGAGCGTTTGGGGGAGACAGCTTATATCCCGGATTTATCTACTCCTTTGTCTCCCAATAAAGATTTGTATGGACTGTACGTGGATGAGTATAAAAAATCCTTGGATGAAAATAATATCACCAGTTTGCTGGGGTCCTTTGCTTTAAATTTTGCTATCCTTAAAAACTTAAATTTCGCGCCTAAATTATACCTGGATTATAACGAGAATGTTCGTAACGTGTTTTGGCCATCAACCTTGATGTCAGGAAACAATTACGTTTCGAATTACTATGGCTATAATGAACGAATGGCTTTTGACAATACATTGAACTATCGTTATACCCTCAATGATAAAAGCAATTTGTTAGTGGAGGCCGGATTTAGCTACCAATCAGATAAGCAGAAGTATAATTTTATTCAAGGCTATAAAGGACCGAATGATTTTATCAAGGTAAATGTCGTTGAAGGCGATAGCCAAAAATCCAATTATCTAAAGTCCGTAGGATTTATACCTTATTACTATCAGGATCGGATGGATTTTAGATTGGCGTCAGCTTATTTCCGAGGAACTTATGCCATTGATCGAGTTTTAAAAATCGGAGCTCTCGTTCGGCGAGATGGATCTTCAGCAGTACAAAAAGACCATAGGTGGTTCACCTCTTTCGCGTTCAATGGTGAATATGACTTTAATTCAGTTATTAAAAGCGATAACATTGGTGGTCTTAAGATATTGGCGTCTTGGGGACGTTTGGGTAACCTTCCATCCACTGATATTGAAGCGGCGGGGCCGCAATATGGTACAGAACTGGGCTGGAGTTCCAATAAAAACGTCATTTCCTACAATGGAATAGGTACAATTAGCAGACCTTATCAGTCTGGTTGGGTAGGTTACGACCTGCCTTGGGCCTATACGGATATGTTTAATGCCGGCATTGATTTCGCTTTGAAAGGTGACAAAATCACTTCCCGTGTAGAGTTTTACAATAAAGATAACAAAGATGTTGTGTTTACAGTGCCTACTGTCGCTGAATCTGGTTATCAGTATGAACGGTTGAGCGGCATGGCCATCAACAACAAAGGGGTGGATTTTACGTTGAATTTCAATTTTCCTGCTGCTACTGATCGTTTATCCTGGAATAGTTCCTTTAATATCGCTTACAATACCAATCAGCTAAAAGCCCTACCTCGTGGTTTGCAGGAGATAGAAATTGGTAATAGAAAGCTTGCTGTGGGTAATCGCATCGATCAATTTTGGGTGTTGAAAAATCAGGGGATCTATGAAAACGATCTGGATGTTCCTGTAAATACAGATCATAAAATTTTGACCTATAACGGTACAGCCATGAAAGGCGGTGATCCACGCTGGGAAGATACAAATGGCGATTTTGATATCAATGATAAGGATCGTGTTTTAATGGGTAATTACATTCCTAAGTTTACGGGTGGATTCTATAATAGATTCGGATGGAACAACTTTGACCTAAGTTTCTTATTGTACTTTAACCTGAAAAAAGATGCGTTAAATGCACAGGCAGCGCGGTATTTTGATTTCGCGAACCAAGATGAGGGTCATTCGCTTAGCTCAGTGCGGGACATTACCTATTGGGAAAAGAACTTTGATGAAAAGGCCTATCCTTTATATAACCCATGGTCTCCAGTATCACCCTATCAAGCGGAGCAGGATATGTTTTTGGAAGATGCATCTTTTGTGAAATTGCGTAATCTGACATTCGGTTATGATTTTACGTCGATGGTCAAAAAGTCGAATACGCGCTTTTCTAAATTTTACCTCTATCTCAGTGGAAGCAATTTGCTTACACTCACGAAATATTCGGGACGTGACCCAGAGTTGATAAACTTCTTTGGGTATGACGCAGGCGAAGGACTGAGATTACCCAAAACGATTGTATTAGGTATTAAGCTAGATTTTTAAGGAGAGTTAATGATGAAAACAATACAACAAAACGTGCGGAAATGTAGCAAATTGAGTATGCTACTGATTGCTTTTGCTGCGGCGAGCCCATTGTTATCTGGTTGCAGCAGCATGCTGGACGTTGACTCCAGGCATATTGTCAACGAAGAGAACAAGTGGAAAGATATTAACGATGCACGAAGCTCACTTATGGGAGTTTATGGTTTATTGCGTACTGCTTTGGCACAAGATAATGGCTATTGGATGTACGGCGAGCTAAGATCCGGGGATTTTTCGGCGGTTAATAAAAGAGACTTGGATGTTATTATAGCTGGCGAGCTAAATTCATCTTATCCCTTAATACAAAAATTGAGCAACTGGCGTAAATTCTATGCGGTGATCAATGCGGCCAATCTATTTATCGAAAATTCCAGCAGGATTGTTCCCCTAGATGCACAATATACTGCGCTGAACAATAAGATCGATATAGCTCAAATGCGGGTTATCAAGGGGTTTTGCTATTATCTTTTGGCACGTACCTGGGGCGATGTGCCTATCTGGGATAAGTCTTATGAAGGCAATTTTCCCAATATTAAAGCTTCCCCAGAAAAGGAGGTTCTGGCTTATGCCGAAAATCAGATCAAATCAATCAAAGATGAGTTGCCTTTTATTTATGGTAGTGAGACAGATCCTATATACCCGACATTAAATTACCATGGTTCCAATCGTGATCAATGGAATGGTGTACTTTTTAATCGTTTGTCGGCAAATACAATTTTGGCACATATTGCCGCTTGGTCAGGTAATTATTTGGAAGCATCAGTTTATGCGGATTATGTCCTTACTAATGCAAGTAAATCTGGGGCGACATTCAACTTGTCCAGCAATATTACCGCTGCAAATGGTTTTTTCTATAATTCATCCAATTCGCAGTTGGTTGCATTTCCATTTAAATGGGCTGCGGGAGAAGCGTCGTATGAAGGACATTTGGAGCAATTAACATTAGCAAGCCCATTGGTGTCGAAAGCGACCCCAGATATCTATATTCCAAATGATCATATTATCCAGGTTTTTACAGAAGACAACGATGTCCGATATAATATCGCCAAGGATGGGACGATTGCATCGACTTATTTTTCTAATATCGGCGGTCAATACCCCATCTTCAGCAAAATTAAAGTTATCCGGGAAGGCGTTTCGGGTGCAGATGGTTCTTTGCCATTATTTAGCTCAGCTATAGTCTTTTCACGTTTGGAAGAAATCGCGTTACTCCGTGCAGAGGCACTCGTTGTATTGGGACAGCAGGATTTGGCCAAAGGGTTGTTGGACCAAGTACGTAAAAGCAGGGGACTAAATGATTCGCCAAGTGATGCCGATCTGTTGGATGAAATATTCGCCGAGCGCAGAAGAGAACTTTTGGGAGAAGGCTGGCGTTGGTATGATTTAGTCCGTTACAAGAAATTAAAGCGGAATGATCCCGAATTTAATAAACTTATTGATGGAAAGGGCATATTCTGGCCCATTGCACAAGAGGTACTGAATAATAATAGCCAATTAAATCAAAATTCATTTTGGAAATAATATGAAAACTATAAGAAAATATTTTGGTGTCGGAATATTCGGTTTACTGTTTGGTTTTATGCTGACAAGTTGCAATAAAACTGAAGGTTATTATGATTTTCAAAATCAAGAAAATCTATTCTCCGGAAATACCATAGCATATTTCGAATCCAAACCTGAGGTCTATGATTCCTTGATGCATGTATTGGCCTTTTTTCCCGAACTCAAAAATCAGCTGGCTACAGATAGCTTAACTGTCTTTGCACCGACTAATGCGTCATTTCAGTCTGCAATCAACAATTTCAATTTGATCAGAAAGAATCAGAAGAAATCGCCCTTGTATATCAGAGATCTAGATAAGGATCAGCTGGATACTCTATTGAGCAAGTATATCGTGAAGGGACTCGTAACAACAGATTCCATGCTTTATGTTGACGGTCTTTTTGTGCATACTTTGAAACATGAACAACCTATGCACGCACAACGCGTGAAACAAGAAGCATCTGGATTGGTGGATGGTGGATTGGTCACCGTGTTCTATAGTGATACAAAGGGATCCAATTTTACCCAATATTGGACGCGTTCCGCGACACAAGCTGTTAATATTAAGACGCAAAATGGTGTCGTTCATATCTTGGCCAATGGTCATGAGTTCGGATTCGGTGAATTCTTAAACCGCTTTAACCTGTAATTATGAATCGAAAATATATTCAATTAATGTTCCTTGCAGTTGTATTGCTCTTATCTGGCTGTAAGAAAAACTTTCCATCCGATTTAGATGCGTTTAGTTTGGATATGAACTTTACACAGACGGAATTTAAACCAATTTTAGGGCAAACAACGCAATTTCAGGATATTTTTAATGCCGGTGAATCTACCTTACCCTTGAGTTTCCGAATTTCTGCCGTCCGCACCTTTGAAGGCAAGGAAGCGCCGGAGCTGCTAAAATTGTTTCCGGTATCCATCTGGAAGCAACCTTATACGGGGACTGAAAAATCTTTAGCAGAAATACAGGCAAAAAGGGATACAGTAATGCGGCCCCTTTGGGAGATCGCACAGCATTCGGGCAATTTAACGATGCATGGTACAAGTAATTCTACTGTGTTGAAATCGTATCCAGATTCCGGTTATTATTTTGATGTAGAAGTAAGTAGTAATGGCGGGAGTAGATTCTTTAAGAATATGTTGTTGACGCCATTGAAAGAACAACCTTACGCTCCTTTTGTTGAGAGTGGGATTTTACGTCCGACAATAACAATGAATTTGTTGGGAGATTCCACCCGAACCCCAGTGCAACCCCAAATATGGTTCTATAAAAAAGGCGAAGGAAGTTCGCTAAGTTTTAAATTCCTTGGACCGGACCTGCAACCGATAAAATTGTCAAGGTTCAATAATACCGATTGGGACCGGTTGGTGCATGGTTTCAATAAAACGTTTGATAAAGATTCTACCTCGGTACGTTATGATGTAGCCTATCCTATTCCATTGGTTCCCACATTAGCCACAGAATGGACTTCAGGTGGGCGGGCTTCGACTTCCTTTACTTTTACAAGGATTGCATTCGGCGGAATTCGAGAATTTTCAGGAGTACGATTCGATTTCAATATTTATGAAAAGGGAGATTGGGAGATTATATTTTTCTTCCCTGATGAGGCTCCTTTATTTGACAACGATTAACCATGAAAAACCAAATGAGAAGATATATACTAATTACTTGTTTACTATTGATCGTTAGGCTTGTCACGGCGCAAGAAACGGTGAATGTAGCAGGTTTCGTGCAAGATCAGACCACACGAAGTGGTGTTTCTGATGTAACTATTAGGTCCACCAAATTGAATAAAGCACTGGGGTCGTCAGACAAAAGAGGATCTTTTAAAGTGACTGCTCCGAAAGATGATATTCTAATTTTTACAAGTACAGGCTATAAGACTACAACACAATCATTGGTAGATCGAAAAGCATTCATCTTTACTATTTACATGACTAGGGATGAAAACATGTTGAAGGAAGTCGTTGTTCAGGGATTTATGACGCGTAGACGCGAGACCTTGACAGGTTCATCGATGACCATCGACGGTAAACAGCTACAGGACAATCCTGTTTCCAATGTGACTGAATTGTTGCAAGGAAAAGTGGCGGGGATGAATGTTCAGGTCAATAGCGGTCAACCTGGAGTGAGAGCATCGGTCTTAGTACGTGGTTTATCCAATATTTCAGTTAGCGGATCAGGGCAAGACGCTTTTTTGACACCAACCTCGCCATTATATATTGTGGATGGTGTGCCTGTTGATGACAATACAGACTTTCAATATGGATTTAACAGTGCAGGTGCGGGTATTAGCCCGATTTCACTAATTCCCCCAGAGGATATACAGTCTGTTGACGTCTTGAAAGATGCTGCAGCTACAGCACTATACGGTTCTAGGGGGGCATATGGGGTCATCCGGATTACTACAAAAAGAGGGCTTTCCAAGGTTCCAATTATCCAGTATTCGACCAATCAATTTTTTAATATGCCACCTCGATTACGGAATGTTTTGGGCGGAAAAAACGAACGTCTCTCGCGGATCAATCAAATATTGGGGTATTCGGGCGGTTATTATCACGGTCGGGATCTGATTTTTGACAATCAAATACTTTCGGATAGTCTCAACCCATATTTCAATAATTCGACGAATTGGCAAGATGTATTTTACCGACCGACGTATAGTCAGTCGCACAACGTAAATGCTTCTGGCGGTGATGCGACATTCAATTATAAGATTAATGGTCAGTACTTTACACAAAAAGGTATTGTGCAAAATACTGGTTTCGATCGTTATACCTTGACGATGAACTCGGAGTACCGACCAACTGATCGTTTTCGCATGTTTGTGAATATGGCCGGAAATATTGGTCGTCAGCAGACGGGTACAGGAACTGCCGTTAGTCAGGGAGGGGTAGCTAATTCGGCATCTGCTTCGTCCTTACTTCCGGCCCCAAATTCACCTTTTGTTGATCCAACGGTGGCCGCGAGCATCTTGGGACGCAACGATAACCGAATGACAGATATCAAATCCAATGTCGAATTGGAATATGAACTTATCCCCGGATTGCGCGCAAAAAATAACTTTAGTTACAATTACATTAGTGATCGTACGGATAATTTTTCACCAGGTATCTCGAACAATAATATTTCCAAACTATATAATTACGACTCGCAGCGGAATACTATCTATAATATGGCGCAGCTGACCTATATTAAATCTTGGGGTCCTGAGGATAAGCATATTCTGACTACTTATGTGTTTAATGAGTTAAACCTCATGAATTTGAAAGCGAAAGCGCAGGAAAAAACAGGTTTTGGTAATGATCAGCTGGAAGGCCCCTTAGGCTATGGTTCATCAAAAGGTGGCGTTTTAAATAATGCGTCGGATGTGCGTTCTGCGGGATTTGCCGGAGCATTAAGCTATAATTATATGTCTAAGTATATTGTGGATTTTACCTATCGTTTTGATAAATCCTCAAGTGTTGGCCCAGATGTTCCATGGCAAAAAAATCCATCTATTTCTGCAAGATGGAATATGCAGAAGGAAAGCTTCTTGAAAGATGCTGCAGAAAATTGGTTGGATTACCTGTCCCTCCGTGCCGGTTGGGGTAAAAATATTGTACCTACCGGAACTGTATTTGACGCCAATGGTAAATATATTTTTACAGGAGAATTTAATAATAACCCAACCATTGGATTTGATTGGGGACAAATGCCGAATAGTAAGTTGATTCCTTCAACAACCACATCAACCAGTTTGGCCGTGGAGGCGGGTATTTTAAACAATAGGATTACCACAATTCAAGAGTTTTATTACAAACAAGTGGATAACATGCTATGGGAACGCAATCTAGCGGATCACAATGGTTATAGTATGCTGAAAGGGAATGATGTGAGTATGGTGAACTATGGTTATGAATTTACGTTCATGTTTAGGCCGCTTCCACAAAATAGCCCGGTCAATTGGAATATTTCGTTGAATGGCGCTATTAATAATGATATTCTAACACGCCTTCCAGATAATGCAAGACAATATATTGTCCGAGATAATAGTGGCAATGGCTTCGATACCTATTATCGCCTTGGCCGCAATAGTATGTCTTATTTATTGTACGATTATCGTGGGGTATTCCCAACCAATGAGTCCGTGCCAATGAATCCTGAAACCGGTGAAACCTACAAAACGATCCGGGATGGGAAAACCTATTATTTTCAGGCAGGTGATCCGTACTGGACAGATTTAAATGGTGATTATATACTTGATGATCGCGATCGGGTAATCGTTGGAAATGCGCAGCCAAAGGTAACTGGTGGTTTGTCGACTTTTATCCAATACAAGAACATGAGCTTAAACGTCAATACATCCTATACCTTAAAACGTGATGTGATCAATGCGGCTATGGCTGGTCAGATGAATTCTTATGGTAACCCTTTATTTGGAGATACACGTGGGCAGAAAAATTCGGCACTCTTACCGATGGATGGTTATGATTTTTGGACATATTACGGCGATAACACATTTTTACCCAATCCATTTGATTATTCACGAAATGGTGGTGTAAAACCTTTCCGCCCAAATCAGACCTTATTTTTGGAAGATGGATCTTATTGGAAAATCAATAGCATTACGGTAGCTTATAATTTTCCTCGCCAATGGACGTCGAAATATAAGATTACTTCCTTGCGTGTTTATGGTACCGCCAATAATGTGTACACCTTTTCTGAATACACGGGCCCCAACCCAGAGGGTGTAACGGCGATGGGATACGACCGATCAGATGGCTATCCGACACCAAAAACATACACCGTTGGTCTAAATGTTCAATTCTAATCGAAGATGAAAATGAAAAAGAATAACCTCTTACAACTGATTTGTGCAGTTGCATTGATCATAGGAATATCTTCATGTAAGAAATTTTTAAATGTGGAACCGACTGATAGTCTTTCGGGCAATAATTTCTGGCGTGATAAAAACGATGCGGAAACATTTACACGGGAAATATATCGTCTCTTTCGTGTGGGGGTAGGTATCGACCGTCCTATTCTATTGGTGGGTGATTTCCGTAATGCACCTGTTTTGCGTACGGCAACCTATCCCAATCGACTTGATATAACTTATATATCGCGTGGTGATATTCGAACCTTGGTGAATACGGTTCGTCCGGAACCTGGAACAGATGCCGATCGTTTCTGGACATACAATGTCGAATGGGATAAAATCAGTGATTGGACACCTATTTATAAAGTGATTCAGTCTGCTAATATTTTATATTCCCTAGTGCCAAAAGTCGCGGAAAATGATCCTTCATTTTCACAAGCGGAGGTGAAGGCTTATCAAGCTGAAGCTGTATTTATGCGGAGTATGTCCTATTTCGTAATGTTGCGTCTATTTGGGGATGTACCTTACTATACCGATGCTTACAACCAGGATCCTCTTCCGCGGACAAAGCATATTCAAGTTGCCAAAGCCTGTTTGGAAGATTTGGAGAAAGTAAAAGATGACCTGCCTTGGACTTATGCGGATCCTGCTAACCGTGGGGTCCGGGCCATGAGAGGTTCTGCTCTAGCCTTGATGATGCATCTGAATATGTGGCTTGCGGGTTTTGATAAGGCAAACGAGAACACCTATTATCAGGCTGTTGACCGTTTCGGTGATGAGCTTTACAATGATGGTGTGTTAGCAAATAAGGCCTATGAGTTATTACCGATCAATAGGGTCGCTGAGGTATTTAATGGACGCTCAAAGGAGGGATTATTCGAAATCCCGAATAATGTGAATTATGGCGAGTCTTATTCAAATACACGGAAGACTTATTTCGCCCATGTATTGCATGCGCCTTATTTTATTTTGAATCAGACAACGACTAATTTAAGTGAGTTAACGTATCGGCCAGAATATATGCACACCCTGTATCCCGACGGTGAACAAGATGGACGGATCAAATATTGGTTTACCGACCCTAAGGGTGACAATTTCATGTTTGCGGGGACAGGCGCTTTTACTTTTTTCAAATTCTTTAATCTCGCATTAGGCGAAGGTAATACCGCGCAGTCATTGGGTAATTACCAGATTATGCTTCGTTTAGCTGACGCGATTCTATTGCAGGCAGAGGCCAACGCTAATTTGGGAGACGAAACTAAGGCTACTACGTTACTTAATATGATTCGGACACGTGCTGAGGCGGGGTTGTATCCCGCTAGCAATAATTACGATAATAACCTGAAAGATGCGATTTACTGGGAGCGGTGCAAAGAGCTTATGGGGGAAGGACATTATTATTATGACCTAGTTCGAACCGGGAAGCTATACGATGCTAAGTATTGTTTTAATCCGGTTACTTATAGCGACTATCTGCAGGAAGCCTGGACTTGGCCGATTAATCCTAAAGCGATGAACAACAACCCCTACATGACATTAAATAACTACTGGAAATAGAAAGGAGAACGTGCAAATGAAATTAAATAATATCCTAGCTGCGGTAATCTTATTACTTACCGTTTTAGCATCTTGTAGCAACAAAGATTATTTTGAAGATAGTGGCGTCCATGATCCTCATTTTAAAGGTAATATGATGGAGTATTTGGAGTCCAAGGCCCAGCGCCCCGAGGATCCGTTTGATACATTGGTCCAGATTATTCGTTACGCGGGCATGGAAGATGTCCTGAAAAATGAAAAGGTTACTTTTTTCGCTCCACCGGATCCGGCGTTTGAAAATGCGCTATCCAATCTGAATTTTAATCTATATATATTGGGCAGGGATACAATTAAATCGTTTAAGGATGTGAAACCTGAGGTTTATCGTCGTTTGTTGAGTCAATATATTATTAAAGGAGACTATGGTTTGACAGATTTCAGACAGGTGGATACAACGGCCAAGTACGCGTTTGGTGGTCAGATTTATCAGACCTATAATGAAGATGCAGCAATCAATGTCGGTGTTGTCTTTCATGACCTGAAAAATGGAGACGCTACGATCAAGTACGGCGGACCGAGACAATTGATGGTTTCTTATATCCCGGACTTTACAAATCCTACCCAAGGTTGGGTCAGTACTTTTGTGGCGTCTTCCAATATTCAGCCAACTAATGGTCGGGTGCATGTCCTGAATTATAGAAACCACACCTTTGGGTTTATGGGGACTCGATTCACGGATTTAGCTATGGAGCTCGGAATAGATTATAATACGAAATAATGGTTGAAATAATGAACATAACGAAATATATCCTTGCAGGAACTTTTATGCTTAGTCTGTATTCGTGCAGTAATAAGCTAGAATACGGACCAGATCCATACGCAGGGGGTAAGGAACCGGTGGATGTGGTTTTTGGAGAGGTAGCGCCATCTCCGTCTCAAGCAAAACCCGGAGCAGAAGTGGTATTCAGTATACGAGGTTTATTGAAATACAAAGATCAACTGAAATTCTATATCAATAATATGCCGGCGCAAGTCACCAATATAAGTGATTCGACTCTGACAAGTATTGTCCCTGAAGACTGTAGTACCGGGGGGGTCAAAATTGTCGTTGATGGACAGATATTTGCTGGCCCGATGTTGCCCATTGTTGGTAAGCTTTCTGTTGACCCGACTTTCCAATCTGGTATAGGAGCCAACAGTCCTATCTATTCGATTTTAAAGACCTCCGCCAATCAGATATTTATCGGTGGAAATTTCACGGACTATAATGGTAGTGCGGCATCGACCAAAATTGCAGGTATTGCACGGATTAGCAATAGTGGTGAGTTTGTGCGTGGTATGCAATTTGGTCAAGGTGTGACAGGTGCAATCACATCGATGGTTGAAATGACCAATAAGGATATTTTAATTTCAGGTAATATCACTCAGTACGATACCATAAAGCTGGTGCGTAATATGACTACGATTAGTAGTACAGGAGCACTACAAGTGAAATCTACACCGATCCTTAACCTCACTTCTGATCCGGCCAAAAGTAACCTGATCGTACCGGTTTTTAATGGAGGTACGTTTTCGCCAATCGTAAAGACTTTTTACCAGAATAATAAGGTAACTGTGGTTGGCCAGTTTGGCCAGTATGTCAACAATTATTACACTCGATCTACTTACGACAATATCTTGATGGATATTTTTCCAATGGGAGGTGTGGCCCGTATGCAAGCTGATGGTGCATTGGATGATAGCTATTTTGTTAATAAAGCTACACTTCCTAATAAAGGTTTTGAGGGGGTTAACGGTATAATTGCCGACGCAGTTTTGCAAGACGATGGCAAATTGATCTTAGTAGGAGCATTTACACGCTTTAACAATACACAAAATGCCAATAACATTGTACGATTAAAAAGCGATGGGAATTTTGATGCGGATTTTCAGGTTGGTAGCGGAGCTAATGGTTTTGTATCTAAGATAAGTTATTCCAAGCTGACAAAAAAATACCTAGTGACAGGTAGTTTTACCATGTTTAATGGAAAAGCTGCCAATGGGATGGTGCTGCTCAATGAAGACGGGAGCAGTGACACGAATTTCCAAAGCCTAGGTTTTGCATCTGGATTTCCGGGTTACGCGGTACAATTGTCTAATGGTCTCATTCTGGTCACGGGATCCTTTGGCAAATATAATAATATTATCCGCGAAGGTTTGATGATGATCGATTCGAAAGGAAATCTAGTCGAAGATTATAATAACACAGGTAGACTAGTCGGTGCGATACATGACTCCTTAGAAGGAACCAATAGCCTGGGACAAAAAACAATCACCCTGGTCGGTCAGATCCAATCCTTTAATGGGAAAAATAATTTAGGCAATATCGTTCGATTAACTTTATTGGATTAGCTTTTATTTATCTATAAAATCTAAAAGATGAAAAGAAATACATGGAAAGAATATGGGGTTGCTGCTTGGAGTTTTCTGCTATTGGTAGTTGCGTTTTCCTGCAACAAAAACATAGAGAATAAACTTGAGTTTGGCTCAGAACCTAAGGACCTCGGCTTAAGTGCCAATCAATACAAGATAATGTATGTTGTCGTTGAAGGTGCCGTTGGTACAGTTGTCGGTAGTGAAGCGACAGATTATGGGCATATGTCCAATATGGCTGCGCTCAGTATGAACGGCGTTTTTAGCTGGAACTCGGTCAGTAGTGAACATGGAACATTGGCGACGGACTATGCCGACTTGTTGACAGGCACTGAAATTGAAAAACATAAGGTCAGTGATGATCAATTGAATGGAAATAATCTAGCGGCTTACCCGACGCTCTTCAAACGGGTTAAACAATATAAAGGGAGCCGGACGGCACTATTAACCTCCAATTCACTCGTGCCAACATTGATCGAAGCGAATAGCGTGGACAATAGTAAAGTCCTGTCAACAGATGCAGAGGTGTTAAGTGCTGCAAAGGAGGAATTGAGTAAGGATGAGGCTACTTTTGTCATGGCAACGTTTTCCAACGTTAGAAAAGTGGGAGAACAGACAGGATATGGGCCTGACAATGATAAATATATTCAGGCTTTGGCCACGTTTGATAACCAACTTGGCGAGATAAGAAAAACGATCACCAATCGTAAAAATTATAAAAACGAACGTTGGCTGATTGTTGTAGCCTCGACTAATGGGGGGAAATATACCCTTAATCCAGCATTGCAAGACGGTAGTGTATTTGCGATTCCGGAGCGCAATAATTTTGTCCTGATGAATAACCCGGAGTTTAGCTACAAGTTGGTAGAACGCATGGAAACGGTAGATCCGGCTTGGACAGGTTCGGCAGTGAGATATTCTGAAGCGAATGGATCTGCAAATTTACCTGCAGCTCAAGCGGCATTATATAACTTGGGTACGGGCGTAGATGCCGGGGACTATACCATACAATTGAAGCTGAAAGTTAATGAAATGAATGGTCGAAATGGTAAGGCTGGTACGGCCCAAAATGGCGTAATTTTTGGAAAGCAAAACGGTTCACAAAATTTTCCAGCTGGTTGGTCTATTACGTATAATGGGGGGGCAGGTTGGAGGTTTATTGGGAATAGTTCAACTGGAGCAAATTATGCTGTAGATGGAACAGCTTTCGATCTCGATACTTGGTATACATTGACGGTGAAAATTTACAAAGATGGAGCTAACCGTGTTGTGAAGATGTATAGAGATGGTGATCTAAAAAGTACAAATACGACATTTTCTGGTCGAAATTTAAGCTCTGATAGTCCACTAAAATTGGGCTATAATGAGGGGTCTTATGGAAATAATGGTGGTTTTGCTCATACTATTGCTGATGTTAGAATCTATAAGGCAGCGATTCCGGATGATGTGATTAAAGCAATATCCTGTTCAACGATGGTAATCTCTACAAGCCCCTTTTACAATGATTTGATTGGCTATTGGCCTGGTGATGACGGTGGGGCAATCCTGAAAGACAAAAGTAAGAATAAACGAAATTTTGAGTTGACAGGAAGTTATGTTTGGAACAGTTTTTCAGAACGTGGAGCCTCATTGTGTCCAACTTTGCCAGACCGATTGGATCGTTTTGTTGTTCGGACAGTTGATGCCCCATTGATGATTTACAACTGGATGAATATCCTTGAGGTAGGACAATTTGATTTGGATGCCCAAAGCTGGTCTCCAGCATTTTCCAATAATTAACCGATAATGCACATGAAAAGAAATTTTAGTTTTTTACTGTTGGCGGCAGGCTTCCTTTCCTTAGCCTACTCTTGTCGAAAGGATCGCCTTAGCCCGGCAGATAACGGGTATTCCGATGTTGATTATCAGGATACTGTAACAGTTAATATTGATACAAATCGCTTTAAGATCGATTACTCAAAATACACGCAAGCACGTTTATTCCCTGGACTGATGACTGCGGAAGAGCCTCGTTTGGAGAATTATTTAGTGCGGATCGATCTCAATTATGAAGAGATCAGAGCGTCAGACTTACGAATCTCTGTTGCACCCGGGGCGTGGCAAGGGACTGGGGTGTATGCCCCGGCTGGTGAGCTGATCGTGATCGATGTCCCAGAAGGTGTATATGGCTTGACGGCGCAGATTAGTCCGCATGTCTCAACCAGTTTGGATGGTATTGATTTTCCTGCTCGTGATGCTGTCATATTTAGTCAAGCTACACTTTTCCCAGGGAAAAATTATATGCGTAATCTTTACGGTGGATTAATTTATATTATACCTTCCCGTCCGATCGGACGGGTGGTAGATCTTCATTTTTCGGGCGTCGCCAAAGCGCCAAGCTTTAAATTGAGTGGTCCCGGAGCTACGACGAATGAAGAATGGAAAGCGCTAGTGGCAAAATCGACAGTACCTTGGTTTGATCTGGAAGGGGACCGCATCGTTTTTACGATGCAGACTGAGCGGCTAAAAAAATATCCTATTGAAGACCCTACCGAATTAATGAAAACTTGGGATAAAGCTATTCGTGAGGGCTACTGGGATTGGACCGGGATGACCGAAGGTAATCCTGATATTCGACATCGTGCTCCTTTCAACAAGTGGCGGATTGTCCATGACGTTCTCTTTAAGCCAGGGGTAGCTCAGGTTTCGGGTTATCCGGTTCGTGCTGGTGCTACTGAGAACTACTTCAAGCAAGCAGTTGGTATAGATGGTGTGAAAAATGCCAATTGGGGTACTTTTCACGAACTAGGCCATAATATGCAAATGGGATCGACTTGGAATTTTGCTGGAAATGGCGAGGTTACCAATAACTTGTTCCATTTTAGGGTATCGAAGGTTTTTGGACATCAGAGTTATAAGATTGCCGAAGTATGGAATAGTGCTGTTCCTTATATCGCGGCAAAGAAAACTGGTGGGATAACTAAAGATGACATAAACTGGGCGAGTATGGATGTTGAAGGTAATGCTTATAAAAGTAAAGCACATGATATCCGTTTGATGATGTATGCACAGATCTTTGAGAAGTATGGCTATGAATTTATGACTTATATCTATGTGCGAGGGCGTGAAGCGCGCTTTACTTCAGCTAATGATCAGTCGAAAATAGATTTCTTTTACGAAGCGTTATCGGAATATACCAAAATAGATATGGAACCTTATTTGAATCAATGGGGGCTCAAGGTCAGTGCAGTGTCTAAACGCTACGTGTCTCAAGAAAAGGAATTGCCATTATTGGATAAAGCAGTTTGGCTATTTAATCCAGTCACCAAAACAGGAGGTGATGGGCCTATTCCAATCTATAGAACGGATGTTAGCACCACAAATTGGGCGGCGACGATTTCTCCAGCAGATCATCTCCGTAACGATTATCCATTAAGCAATCTGTTTGACGGGAAGCCTGCTACCTTTTGGCACGTTGGTAACGTGAAGACTTTCCCATACAGCATCGCTGTGGTAAGTCCAAATGATATTAACGCTGACGGATTCTATTTTCAAGGACGTTCAGGGTACTTGACACGTTATCTTACTGATTATACGATGGAGGTTCGGGCCAATGCATCGGCTGCTTGGGAGGTCGTGCCAATGGAAGGTGGAAATACTTTGGCCATTATGAATAATGATCCAGAAAAAGTATACCTAAAATTCTCGGACGGTGTTCGAAGGAAATTTAAGGAGTTTCGTTTGAATATAAGAGCTGCAATCCATGCAGATGTTGCTATGGCGGAATTGGGCGCTTGGACATTTGATAAATAAAAATATATAATCGAGATGAAGAACTATAAATATATATTGGGGAGCATGCTAGTTTTTACGGTTTGTTGCCTTATGTCATGCAAGAAATATTTTGATCCTCCTCTGGTTTTCGAAAAAGAGGAGCCGCAATCTATTACTAAGGAGAGAAAGGTATTGTTAATTTCAATCGATGGATTGGTGGGGACAGAACTAAATAATTACGTTCCTACTAATATCGGCAAACTATTGGAGCATTCAAAATATACCTTTAAAAGTATTGCGGATGCCAATACGAAAGATGCGTCAACTTGGACAACGATACTTAGCGGAAAAAACAGCGCTAAACATGGTGTCGTCACCAATAATTTTGACGTAGAGGAAGGTGAAGATGATGATATTCATGACCACGATGGCACTGGCGTGTCAACAGGTTATATCAGTTTATACCAGCGCCTATTGGAATCAGGTCGGATACTTAAAACGCTATCGATTACTGCTTGGGAGCCATTAGATCATAATTTATTTAACTTGTCGGATGAGAATGGAGTAGTCGCTTCAGATGAAGCCGCTAAAGTAAAGGCTGTAGATCGCATCAAAAATGGAGAAAAGGATTTAGGTCTGGCTGTAGTCGATTTTCGTGATCTGAATACTGCGGGTGTAACAGGAGGTTTTTCAATGGATAACCCCAATTACAAATCGACATTGGACCGAATTGATGGATATGTTGGAGAGATCGTAACCGCTGTTGAGCAGCGTAAAAGTTACGCAGGTGAAGATTGGCTGATTATTATTACGGCTAATCATGGTGGAATTGATCAAACTTACGGCGGTGCCACTTTCGCAGAACGCATGGTTCCTTTGATCCTATACAATAAGAATTTTATAAAATTTGAATTGGATCTTCCGCAGATTGTAAATACATTGACCATGAGTAAGGCTGGTAACGATATTCCGATCATGAAAGAAGACCCTAATGCTTATGAAATTGGTAAAGACGGCGAGTTTACTATTATTTCAAAAGTAAAGGTTTCGGCATTTCCAACAACAAATTCGGTACTTTATGGTAAAACGTCTCATGCATATAGTGGTACAAAAGGCTGGCATTTGATGGTTGAAGGGGGAGGAAGACGATTCCGTTATATTATGGGGAATGGTACCCTGATTTATGTGTACCCTCCGGGGCAATTGGTAATCGATCAATGGCATAATGTTGCGCTTAAGATTTATAATGAAAATGGAAAGCGGATGGCAGTTTGCTATATGGACGGTGCAGCTGGGGATGCCGTAGATATTACTGGTAAAGATCTTACCGCTGGTAGTGCAAATCCCTTTTTTATCGGTGCTGGACCTGCAGGTAAATCTTACGGCATAGCAACAGCCGTAATCAGCAACCTTGCGTTTTATAATAGTGCCCTTGCTGAAAGCGAGATCAAAGCATTTAAATGTAAAGATGATATTCTTCCTACAGAATCGACTTATGGCAGTCTGAAGGGGTTTTGGAAAATGGATGAAGGTGCGGGGAGAGAATTGAAAAATACTATTACGACAGCTACTAATACAAGCTTTTTAGCAGATGCTATCTTAAATTGGAATATACTGCCAAAATGGAATTGTCTCACTGATGAGGAACTCAAAGCTGAGGAAAAAAAGAAAATTCTTTATCAATATGACATCACATCTCAAATTTTTTATTGGTTAAATATCAAACCGGCTGAATCTTGGGGACTAGAAGGAAAGGTGTTTTTGAATGCCTATGAAACTGAATTTGTTGGAAAATAACCGAATCAATTAGACCATGATGAAAAGAAAACTATTTTATGCAACATGCGTTGCCCTTATAGCATTTGCAGCATGTAAAAGGGATGATTATTGGAATCAGACTACTGTTGTCCAGCGAGGAAGTATCTCGGGGACTTTGACTAATACTGATGATAATACGGTGTTAAAAGGCGTAAAAATATTATTTCAACGGCAGACGAAAGCCAATGGAGATCAGACTTTTATAGATACTGTGTCTACGGATGTAAAAGGACAATTTAGGTACGATGTTCCATTTCCTAATTTAGTAAAAGTATCTATACGGGATACAGGGCGCTATCACTTGGAAGAGAATTTTGTAGACGTTACTGAAAACAAAGATTATCCAATCCTATTGAATAGCTATCCACGATTTGGCATTTCCCAAATTAATGTTCAGGTACTCAGTGACCTCAAGCAGCCATATATGGGCATAAAAGTAGGGCTTTATGAACGTGAAAGTAATACAGAATCTTATTCTGTTGTAGATACATTGTTGTCTGATGAACAGGGCAGGGTATCTTTTACCGGTAGAGCATTCCCTGTACGCTATAAGGTGAAGGTTGCGGAACCGAATGTGGCATACATGCCAGATTCACTAGAGGGAGCTTTGTTGACGAGGACCCCAATTGAGCTTACTTTGACTACTAAATCCTTATTCGGCAAAGGTAATCTGAAATTGGTGAGCAAGCAGGTTTTCAGTAATCAAGTTATAAAAAATGAAAAATTCCAGTATCGTTATAAATCGGTTGTAGATAAGGAATTTTCCACTTGGGAGGAAGGTGAATTTGATAACGTTGGTCAATTTACGCTCGTTAACAAAGTATACCCAGGGGATGTAGAGATCAAATACAACAATAATTCCAAGGTGAGATTTGAAGTGCAAAATAGCACAATGACGCTAGCGGAATCTAATACGGTTACACCTTTTCAGGTGATGATTAAAGATCTGGACCCCCGGTACACGAAGCCTATTTTGACAAATTTAAAAGTTTCAACCTTGGTTTTGAATAATGGACTTAGTGTTAAAGGTCCTTTTGCTATAACGATGGATAATAGCCATAACTTATATATTGCCGATGGTTATAAGAATCAATTGTTTATGATTGATGCTTCAGGGAGTGCTAGTGTTATTGCCGGCAGTGGTACGGCAGGATCCGTCGATGGAGCTGGTACAGCGGCAACCTTTAACGGTATGTGGGGAGTAGCTGTCGATTCTTCGGGTACTATTTATACGACAGATGCCGCTAGTGTTGCTGGAGCGCATCGAATTCGTAAGATCGTAAAAAATGCGAACGGGGATTATACGGTCTCTACAATCGCTGGTACTGGAACTGCGGGTACAGCTGATGGTGTAGGTTCTGCTGCAACATTTAATAGACCATCAGGTATTATTTTTGACAAGGCAAGAACATCTCTATATGTTTCAGAATGGGGGGGCGCTCGCCTAAGAAAGATCGATCTTTCAACGACAGCAAATACGGTATCTACATTGGCGATACCAAGTGGGGCGGGTAATCTATTTACGATGACTTTAACTCCAGATGGCAAGGATATGTATGTATCAAGCAACAATAATAATAATATCTTCAAATACAATTTTACATCAAATTCGATCGCACCGTATCAAAATTCAAACGTCAATAACAGAGGATTGTTTGCTACGGCAGGAGATGTGCTTTTAGCTACAGCTGGTAATCATAATCTGATTTTCTACTATGATTTGAAGACGAATGTGATGACTGAGTTGTCTACCAGAGTTTCCTCGGGTGATGAAACAGGTCAAGTTATTGATAATGTTCCAATTAAGGATGAGGCCGCAAGGTTCTTTCAACCATTTGGTATTTATTATGATGTATGGACAGGAAACTGGTATGTGGCCAACAATACAAATAAAAATGCTGAAAAAACTGTGGGCTCCGTACGAATCATTCGTTCAGATGATATTTAGATATTATGCATTATTATTCATCTTCTATAAGTAATGTGTGATAATGTTCATATAGGCATTCTATACTTAAATATTAGAGGTGAAGGTAGAATAGAGTTGATTGCTATTCATGAGTACCACGTATGAAAAGGGGGGATAGTTTAGTGGTTGAAGCGAGTTTTTTAAGTTTCGCTTGTATCGGTTCCTCAGTTCGAAAAATGGTTTGGGGAGCCATTATTAATTTAATTTATTATAATTATGGATATCTTATTTTTAAACTTGGGAATGAATGAAATGTATTTCTTAGCAATTCCTATATTGCTTGTTTTTTATACTATTTATCATATCATAAAAAATACGAATATATTACCACAGAATAAAGGTATTTGGATTGTACTGGTTCTGCTCTTTAATTTTATAGGTTGTTTATTGTATTTTGCTGTTGGAAATAAAAAGGCAGATAGGTAAAAGAAAATTCTAGATAAATCCCCGAGAGTGATATGTTTCGGGGATTTTTGCCAAATGAGATCTATTTCATTTGGTTTCTTGTTAACTTTTTTAATATGAGTTAGTTGGTTGATTGGCGTATTTCCATTTTTACAGGCAATTTAATGTCTTCAAATGATGAGCTTTCTTGCCTGTCAGGTTTATCTAAAATTTCTTCAATTAGGGCAAATGCTTTTCATCCCATTTCTTTTGATGGCTGGACGATACAGGATAAGGGGGGGCTAAAGAGATTGGAGAATGTGAAGTTAGCAAAGCCTAAGAGTGCTATGATTTTCGGCACCTCAATATTCAGTGCATGCAATACCTCTAAAACCTGATAGGTTAATTGATCAGAAGCTGTAAATATAGCATCCGGAAGTATGTTTTCCTGTATCCTTTGTGCAAAATATTTTATTAGTTCTTCACGACTATTTTCACCATTTTTCTCCACATCAATTGACAGGAGGTTTTCATAGTTTATTTGGATACCAGAATCGTTTAAACACTGTAGATAACCACGTCGTCGCTCTTCAACAACTCCTTTGGCCATACTTGAAATAAAAAGAATATCCATGCATCCCATACTGATCAAATGGGATATGCCTTGATAGACAGCTCTAAAGTTATCGATGCCAATTTTATGGGTACTGATGGCATAATTTATTCTGTCTATTAAAACAACTGGAATACCATCTTTTTTTAATTTTCTAAGATAATCAAGTGAAATGCAATTACCTGTTGGGGCAATTATAATTGCGTCGGCACCTTTTTTAAATAGCGTTTCTAATAGGTTTAATTCACGGACTGGGTCATCATAGCTTTGCATAATGATTAAGTTATAGACCGTTTTTGACATTTTTTCTTCTATTCCTTCCAAAATCTGGGAAAAAAATGAATTACCAATTTTGGGCACAATCATGCCTATGATATTTGTTTTTCCAGTGCGGAGTAATTTAGCATATTGATTGTATTGGTAGCCATTTTCATCGGCAAATTTTTGTATTTCAACTTTAGTAACTTCGCTGATCTCATGGCTATCTGCCAGTGCTTTTGAAACAGTGCCAATCGAATATCCCAACGTTTTTGCGATATCCTTTATAGTAATCCTTTTCATAATCGGTTGTTTATATTAGTTATTTTGTCCTATTTATTCAGTGATGGCCTTTTGGGCGTACAATAGTGTGAAAACTGGTTATTAAAACTTTATGAAGATGCTTTTGGCATCACAGATTAAATATGAACCCATATGTTCTTCTTCTACTAAATCTATGCAAGGATCAGTGAAAATATATCATCGATTTAATATGCAATCGATTGTGTAAAGAACGAAAACGATTAAGACCTAAGGATTATTGAATTTAAATAAGGGACATTGTTTTTGACTTTAAAAAATATAATTCTTTGAAAACGTATTCGTTAAACAAGCAAACGTTTGATTATTTATCGGCTATTTGGCTTAGTACTATTACTCCTTATATTTGACAGTAGTGCGTTTTCTGGCGCGATGGTAATTGATTTTCTCAGATCTCTGCGAACGTACTTCCAACAAAATTGTGCTTTAAAAGTGAAATTCTTGAAAAAGATAAGAGGAGTCGATGGTCGTGCCTTAGAGGGATCATGTAAGTTTATTTTAGGTTTTTATGATATAGCATATCGTAAGATTGATTTGTCAACGTTGATAGCGACATATCAAGATCGGCAATCTATCCAAACGATCAGGGATATCCTGTTTGGATATGGGATTGATAGTATACGATTGTCAGGTTCCGATAAATTTGCCAAAGTGGATGTTCCGTTTATTGCGATATTTCGAAGAAGAAATTTATCTTTCATGGGTTTTACCGTTGTAATTGCAATTGATCGCGCTAATATAACATTGTTCGATCCGCTCGTTGAAAAACTGCAGATTATCACTTTCAATGACTTTATTTCGTTAGACATCGGTGAACTTTTATTATTGAATCGCAGCGTGCATACTGGGAGTTGATTTTGAATTACAATTGTTATTTACTTCCGTATTGTCCCTTGGCTTAGAAACGAAATGCTTTTCGTTGATTGTGCAATCGATTGAGCTGAACAATTGTTTTTTTACTTTTCAATTTAGCACTATATTGATTTAAATTATAAATCTGACCAATTTTATCAACAGAATATCTGTATATCAAGGGAAGTGATATCACGTCAGTGGCAACCGAGTACAAATAAAGAATATAATTGATAAACCAATTCGACAAATTATGAGAAGGTTAGTTTTATTTCTCTTTACGTTTCTTTTTGTGACATCATTCATTTCCTGCGGTAAGAACAGTGAGTGGGCTTATATATTATTGGAAGACTCAGGAGCGGAGCCGTTAGCGATAGTGGATTCATTACAAATTTTTAGTACATACCCCACCAAGGCTGCCAAAATAGGGGCTGTGCAGCTTGCAAGTCAGCAACAAGATTTGCAGATGACGGGGTTCTATGTTGCAGCGGGCAGCACACTACATATTGACGTAAATAAAAGTAAGGCAATAGTACAGCTAGCAATTGCTACAGCCTTGGGCAATACTATCGGACCAGTTAAACAATACATTGATCTCAAAAGAGGCAAGCAATCCGTATCTGTTGGGCCAAATGGAGGATTGGTCTATTTCGGTCTTAAAGAAAGTAACGATAACTCAATAGAAAACGTGAGGGTTAAGTTTGGCAAGGGATTTATTCCTGTTCCTTATTATCAAGAAGGGATTACCTGTCGTTCGCAATGGGTATTTACATTAGACGTATTGAAAAAAACTGTACCCTATGTTATACTGCATTCGGGTGAGACGAACCTTGTCGCTCGTATGGATGAACTGTTACTATATAAGCAGGATAAGACAAGAGATATTATTGATAAGTTAGGTTATTCTCCACAAAGTGTAGGGCTATAGAGATAAGTATTATTTGGTTTAGTTTAGTGTGACTGAGCACATATATTATATGTGCTCTTTTTTTTAAATGATGCATTATAAAAAAAAGATATCTTTTGTCAATGGAAGTATATTCCAAGAAATAATGATAACAATCCTGCACCATAAACTGGGTTTGTTTGAGCTACTTTTTATAAGTAGGAGCGGAGCTGAACTTCTGAATAATTTAACAAACAATCTCATTTTGCCAGAAATATGTCTTATTGACCTTGATAATATTGGATTGGATGAGGTTGAGTCGATAAAAGATGTGGCGGAACGATTTCCAACGATAAAACTATTGGGCTATACGTCTGATTGTAATATGAATACAGCCTATTTTATTAAAATGGGCTTATTGCATGTATTTGTTAGAAATAAGCTGATAGATATCTTAAATGAAAGCTATTTGTTTGAGTATGATTTCAAACAAATGGAAAAACACTTGAGAAAGCTAGATTTGACCGATTTTTGAAATATACAAGGAACCAGTTATTGGAATTGCAGGCAGATTACCCACAAATCAAAGGTTTTGGTTTGATGGTACCTGGGATCCGTTCTGGTAAGCGTGATTTGCTTTTGAAAAAAGCGAATATCGGGTTTGATAGAGATAAGAATTTGTATTTTGATATAGCTGTACCAGCGGGTTTGAAAAATAAAAAAGCATTTGTAATCAAAATTGATTTAGATAAATCAAAAAAACTGAAAACAAATTAATGGACGCAAAGATTTAAGTTCTATAACAAGCAAAAAAAGCAAGTGCCTAATTGGCAAGTAAGCGATGAGGATAAAATTATTGCGCGCATTGGTTAACTTTCAACCACCAACAAGGGAGTACGCAATTGAGCGCCTGCGACTCCCTGGATAATCATTCTATTTTTTATGTGTGGTTACACTTGTCAATGGAAAAATATTACTTTCGACATGTGCTTTTTCAATCAATTGACGTAATTCTTTCACTTTATTTGGGTTTTTCTGAGCAATATTGTTTTGTTCCTTTGGATCTTTTTTGAGGTTATATAGTTCGGCTGAAGGCTGGCTACTTGTAACCTTTTGTAAGATAAGTTTCCAGTCTCCTCGACGCAAGGCTTGACGTCCCCCGTCTTCATGAAATTCCCAGTATAGGTATTGATGCTGTTTTTGTTGTTTATTTTTACCCATCAGCGTTGGCATAAATGAGATGCCATCCGTATAATGAGGTTTGTTCGCCTGGGCAAGCTCGACCATCGTCGGCATAATATCCCAAAAAGCTCCTAAGTAACTTGAAGTTTTCCCTTCGGCAACTTTACCATGCCAATAAACAATGAAAGGGGTCTTGATACCACCTTCATAGAGGTCGCGTTTGTTGCCGCGTAACCCACCAGAACTATTGAAGAAATTGGGGTCAGCTCCGCCTTCCTTGTGCGATCCGTTGTCGCTCGTAAAAATGATTATTGTATTATCCAACAGCTTGTTTTCGCGTAATCGATCAACAATTTGACCGACATACGCATCCATACGGCTTACCATACTTGCATACATGGCATGCGGTTTTTCTACCGAAGCGTAACCGGGAACAGTCGCTTGTGGTCCATAGTCATTTCCTTTATGCGGTTTTTCATCAAACCTGTCTGCATATAATTGGTAATATTTGTCATCCGGACCTGATAATTCGGCGTGAGGAAGAACGGTAGGGACATAAAGGAAAAAAGGTTTTTCTTTATTTTCATCAATAAATTCCAAGGTCTTTTCTTGGATTAATTCTGGTGCATACTGCCCTTGTGCCATTAAACCATTGCCATGGAGTTCTATCCTTTCCTTATTATGCCAGAGGTGAGTTGGGTAGTAACGGTGGGATTGACGTTGACAGTTATAGCCGTAAAACTCATCGAAACCTTTTTGGTCAGGAGAGCCTGTTGTATTGACCATTCCGAGTCCCCATTTTCCAAATGCACCAGTTGTATATCCTGCTTGTTGGAGGAGCATTGCGAAAGTCTGTACGGAGTCTGCTAGCGGCTGTTGTCCTTCGGGCTCAATTTCTTTGTTGCCACGCACGTAGGTATGTCCAGTGTGCTGTCCAGTCATTAAGGATGAGCGAGATGGAGCGCATACAGATGTACCTGCATAGAAGTTGTCAAATTTCATTCCTTTGGCAGCAAGTGCATCGATATGCTTTGTCTCAATTTTTTGCTGGCCATATACACCTAGATCTCCATAGCCAAGATCATCTGCCATAATAAGTACAATATTGGGTCTCTGATCTTTCTTTTGAGCAATAGAAAGAGAGGTTAGTGTTAAAAGAAAAGATAATATAAAAGGTGTTTTCATTTGCATTTTGTTAATTTTTCAAATCAAGTTCTTTGTTGACCAAGATTTTTCACGTGCTTATATGGCAGTCTAATTTAATCTTTAAGACATTCCGACGACCCTATTTGGTTTTATTGATAATGGTTTGTATGCTTTTTTAATTCTTCTATTTTACAGGCAGTCTATTTTTTCAAAAAATGAAGAATAAGCGTTAAATTTAATCAAAAATATCTTTTTGGCGGTAATGGCGATCATTCATAACGGGTAACAAGCGTGAAAAAAATAGTCTTAATTGACTGTTTATTCCTTTTTTCGTTTCTACGCATACGATTGTGTAATAATTTATTTCATATTGTCAATTGTAATCTCCGCTATGTTCATATTTATTTTCTAATTTCACTCTAATTTTATGAAAATGCTCTTATGGCCAAATCAATTAAAGAAATAGCACAGGAACTCAATGTGTCTAAATCAACTGTTTCATTAGTCATCAATCACAAGGCCGAGCAAGCACGCATCAGCAAAGAATTGGAAAATCGCGTACTGGCATACGTTGAAAAAGTTGGTTATAAGCCCAATGCTTTGGCAAAGAGTTTAGCAACAGGGCGGTCAAATACCATCGGTCTTATTGTAGAGAATATAGGGGATTCTTTCTTTGGTCCATTTGCATTGTATGTTGAGGAATTGTTTCGGAAAAAAAATTATCATGTGCTCTATAGTAGCACACTTGGAGACTCACAAAATGCGCGTGATATCATTGATTCTATGTTGGAAAAGAAAGTGGAAGGTATTCTTTTGGCTCCCACTGTAGATTTGGAGGAGTATCAACGAAAGATTTTGGAATATGGCGTACCACTGGTTGTTTTTGACAGGAATTCTCCAGCGGTAGAGACACATTATGTTCATATTGATAATGGGGATAGCAGTAGAAAAGCATGTGAACATTTGAAGTCCATTGGCTGTCGGAACTTTGGGTTAGTTACCATTGACTCGGACCAGCCGCAGATGTTGGCGCGGAAGAATGCCTATTTAGGTTTCTGTGAAGAAAACGATATGGAACCACGCCTACTGCACTTACCGTATCAACAGTTAAAGCAAAAAGGGACGCAGTTGCTAAGAAAATGGGCCGCTGAAAACCCTGCATTGGATGGATTATTTTTTACAACAAATTACCTCTGTATCCTTGGTCTAAAGGCGCTCCGTTCGGAAGGAGAACATACCTTTGATTTTCCGATGTTTTCTTTTGATGATCATGAATTGTTTGATATTTTAAATCCAAAAATATCCTGTATTCAACAGCCATTGGAATCCCTCGCAAAAACATGTGTCAAGGTTCTGTTAAAAGAAATTGATCAGGGGATATCGCAGCCAAAAGAACACATCATTTCGACCAAATTAATAGCGCGATAAGATTGTTAGTGGGATAGTATAAAAATTGAATTGTAAAAATCATAAGACGTATCCGTCCAATTTTCGGGGGCTATTTTGATTTATTATTCTTTTTTATATCTTTACTAATACGTTTTAGTAGAAATATTTTTATATATCCTAAATAATGAAGAAATCTTTAAGTGTTTTTCTGGGTTCGTTATTGTCTTTTGGTTTGTTTTGCGCAAAACCGGTTTTGGCTCAGAAATTTAGAGGGCAGCAGCTAGAAGCTGTCGATCTTGTTAATCCATTAATGGGTACCGAATCCAAATTTGAGTTGTCCAATGGGAACACCTATCCCTCGATAGCGAGACCTTGGGGTATGAATATGTGGACACCTCAAACAGGAAAAAATGGCGACGGATGGCAGTATCAATATACCGCTGATAAGATTCGTGGTTTAAAGCAGACTCACCAGCCATCACCTTGGATGAATGATTATGGTGTTTTTTCTATCATGCCCGTGACAGGAAAGCCTGTATTTGATCAAGATGAGCGTGCGAGCTGGTTTTCGCATAAAGCGGAGGTTGTAAAACCGTATTATTATTCGGTTTATCTAGCGGATCACGATGTGACTGCTGAGATGACACCAACCGAGCGGGCTGCAATGTTTAGAATCTCGTTCAATAAAACAGACGATGCTTATATCGTTTTGGATGCTTATGAGAAAGGGTCTGAGGTTCAGATTATTCCAGAAAAAAATATGATAATTGGCTATTCTTCAAAATATGCGCGCGGTCCACTGCCTGCTAATTTCAAGAATTATTTTGTATTGGTTTTTGATCAGCCTTTTTCAAGTGTTGCAACTTGGGAGGGGAAAGAGAAGAAGGATGGACAGCTGCAGATTAAGGGCGATCACACTGGTGCAATCGTAGGATTTAAGGTAAAAGACAAAACTAAACCAGTGCAGGTGAAAGTAGCGTCTTCCTTTATCAGTGCTGAGCAAGCCTTAATAAATTTAAATGAGTTAGGTAACAAATCTTTCGATCAAGTAAAAGAAGACGGACGTCAGATCTGGAATTCTACCTTAGGGAAAATTAAAGTAGAGGGTGATGACATCGATCAGTTGCGTACATTTTATTCGACCATGTATCGAACCTTATTTTTTCCGAACAAGTTATATGAAATTGATGCGCAAGGAAAGGCTGTACATTATAGTCCATATAATGGAAAAACACTTCCAGGTTATTTATTCGGCGGAACGGGTTTTTGGGATACTTTTAGAGCATTATATCCATTCTTGAATTTTATGTATCCATCTATTAACAAAGAAATGCAGGAAGGTCTTCTTAACGCATATCTAGAAGGTGGATTTTTACCTGAATGGAGCAGTCCTGGATATGCGGATATTATGGTGGGCAATAACTCCGCATCGGTAGTTTCGGATGCCTATATGAAGGGATTGCGTGGTTATGATATCAATAAGTTATACGAGGCTCTACAACATGGTGCCAACAATGAAGGACCGATGAGTGCTGTTGGAAGAAAGGGGGTTGAATATTACAACAGCTTAGGCTATGTGCCCTATGACGTTAAAATCAATGAAAATGCAGCCCGTACATTGGAGTATGCATATGACGATTTTACGATCTACCAATTAGCAAAAGCGTTGAACCGTCCCAAAGCTGAAATTGATCTGTATGCAAAACGTGCTCAGAACTATAGAAATTTATTTGATCCTTCGACCAATCTTATGCGTGGAAAGAATAAAGATGGAAAATTCCAGACTCCTTTTAATCCATTGAAATGGGGTGATGCTTTCACTGAAGGCAATAGCTGGCATTATTCCTGGAGCGTATTTCACGACGTTCAGGGTTTGATCGATTTGATGGGTGGAGAAAAGACATTTGTAAGCATGTTAGATTCGGTATTTGTTCAGTCTCCGGATTTTGACGATAGCTATTACGGCGGTATTATCCATGAAATACGTGAAATGCAGGTTGCTAATATGGGCCAGTATGCACATGGTAATCAGCCAATTCAACATATGCCTTATCTTTACAACTATGCTGGTCAGCCTTGGAAAACACAATATTGGGTCCGTCAGGTAATGGACAGAATGTATAAGCCGACAGCAGATGGTTACTGTGGTGATGAAGATAACGGACAAACGTCCGCATGGTATGTGTTTTCTGCCCTAGGTTTCTATCCGGTATGTCCAGCAACGGATGAATATGTTCTGGGAGCGCCATTATTTAAAAAAGCAACGTTGACTTTCGAAAATGGGAAAACATTGACGATCGATGCCGCTAAGAATTCTGTTGATAATATCTATGTGAATGCATTGCAATGGAATGGTGCAACTTACGGTAAAAACTGGCTAAGCCATAAAGCATTGCATGAAGGAGGAACGCTCAATTTTGATATGGCCGCAAAACCTAACTATACTAGAGGAGGCTCTAAAAGTGACGCACCTTATTCAATGACAACAGATTTGAAGCCCAATATCAAGTTGAAATCGAACAAAAAGAAATAATCCTTGTGCTATGATAAACCTTAAAAACTTAAAAATAGCTCTTACCATAGTTGGATTGGCTTCTTCATGTTCACTTTTCGCACAAGACAATTGGAAACATACCGAAAACGACCGTCAGGTTGCGGTAGACGTGGATAGCATAAGCAAAGGTGGTTATACCTTGATCTGGATCAACAAAGACAAAGATTTTAGTTCTCCATTAAAAGATAGACTGATCGCGGCTTATTTCACCAACTATCCAAAATTGGCGAAAAAATATAACAAGAAGACAATAAAAAAAGTTTCTTTCGTCATTGATCCAGATTACAAGGGGGTGGCGGCTACAGCAGGCGGAATCGTACGTTATAGTCCTGCCTGGTTTGCTAAAAATCCGGGAGATATTGATGTTGTTACCCACGAAGTAATGCACATTGTACAAGCATACCCTGATGGAGCTGGGCCTTGGTGGATTACGGAAGGGATAGCAGATTTTGTTCGATTTGATGATGGTATTGATAATGCTGGGGCTAATTGGAAATTGCCTGAATACAGTGACAAGCAAAAATATACGGATTCTTATCGTGTTACCGCCAGATTCCTTTATTGGATCAATACCCATATAAAAAAGGATTTTGTTAAGAAATTGGATGCTGCTATGCGCAATAAAAGCTACAATGATGCTTTTTGGAAAGCACAGACGGGGAAGACTATCGATGAGCTATGGGCGGATTACAGTAAAAATCCTAAAATATAATTCCTGAGCGATGAATATAAAAAGTTTGGTCTTTCTGGGATTGATCAGTGTCCCATTTGTATCAAAGGCACAAGAGGCTAAATTAGTCCAGTATGTTAAACCTCTTATCGGCACTGCTCGTATGGGGCATACCTATCCTGGGGCGACTGTTCCCTTTGGCGCTGTACAATTAAGTCCGGATACGGATACCTTAGCGTATGCGGTAAATGGACGCTATAATGGAGATGTGTACAAATATTGTGCAGGCTACCAGTACGATGATCCTACGATTGTCGGCTTTAGTCACACCCATTTCAGCGGTACAGGTCATTCCGATCTCGGTGACATACAGATTATGCCGACCCAGGGCAAAGTGCAATTAAACCCAGGAACAGCAGATCGTCCACAAGATGGCTACCGGTCTCCCTATAGCCACGCGAATGAACGTGCTGAAGCTAATTATTATAGTGTTCTGTTGGACAAACATCAGATTAAAGCTGAGCTAACGACGACGGCACGTGTGGGTATACACCGTTATACGTTCAAGGAGTCTGATGCTTCGCATCTGATTGTTGATTTAACCGCTGGAATCTATAATTATGAAGGAAAAAATGTTTGGACTGTTGTTAAAGTATTGAACGATTCAACTTTGGTTGGATATCGCCAAACAAACGGCTGGTCAAGGACCCGAACGGTATATTTTGCAATTAAAACATCGAAACCTTTCAAGAATTATGGTGCCAAATACGAGGATGGAAAATCTGTTTATAATGGTTTCTGGCGTAAGTTTGATCAGCAAAACAATTTCCCAGATCTAGCAGCTCACAATATCAAGTTACATTTAGATTTTGATACCAGATCGCAGGAAGCGATACTTTTAAAAGTTGCGTTAAGTCCGGTCAGCATGAAGAATGCACTGGCTAATATGGATGCTGAGGCATCAGATTGGGACTTCGATGGATACGTTAAGAGAGGGCAGCAAGCCTGGGAAAAAGAGTTGCATAAAATAGAGGTGGAGATGCTGAACAAGGAAGATCTTGTCAATTTCTATACAGCGATGTACCACGCAAGTCTAATGCCGACGGTCTATATGGATACCAATGGTGAGTATAAAGGACTTGATCAGGAGGTGCACCGTGCGGATGGTTTTACGAATTATACCTCATTTTCGCTATGGGATACATTTAGGGCGTTTCATCCTTTGCTGAATCTCATAAATCCTTCTCGCAATGCAGATATTGTCGCCTCCATGATGGCCCACTACGATCAGACTGTATTGAAGATGTTGCCGATTTGGTCGCATTATGCGAATGACAACTGGTGTATGAGCGGCTATCATTCGGTATCAGTTATAGTCGATGCCATTCTTAAAGGTGTTTACAAAGGTGATCCTGAGGCCGCATTGGCGGCTTGCGTACAAACCGCAAATACACGTCAATATGAGGGGATAGGCGCTTATATTGATAAGGGCTATGTTCCTGATGATGTGTCGGGCACGTCTGTTTCTAATACATTGGAGTATGCTTATGACGATTGGTGTATCGCGCAACTAGCAAAAAAATTGGGAAAAGACGATGTGTACAATACATTTTCTAAACGAGCTGAAAGCTGGAAATCACTATATGACCCTTCTATAGGTTTTATGCGTCCCAAAAATTCAGCAGGAAAGTTTAAAGAAAAATTTGATGTCCTAGATACACATGGCCAAGGATTTATTGAGGGAAATTCATGGAATTATAGCCTTTACGTTCCCCACCAACCGACTGAAATGATGGCTTTAATGGGAGGGAAAAAACGTTTAGAATCTTATTTGGATTCGCTTTTTACCATGGAATTGCCTGATAAATATTTTGAGCATACGGAAGACATCACACGAGATGGCATTATCGGCAATTATGTGCATGGTAATGAACCTTCGCACCATGTGGCCTATTTGTACAATATCACTAAGAGTCCATGGAAAGCCCAGGCGCGTGTTAGACAAATTATACGTAATCAGTACCATAATGGTCACGCAGGATTAGGCGGAAATGACGACTGTGGACAGATGTCTGCCTGGTATCTATTTACGGCACTAGGTTTTTATCCAGTGGCACCAGGAGAAGATACCTATTGGATCGGTAGTCCATTGATAAAATCTGCAAAAGTAAATCTTGAAAACGGAAGGAGTCTTTCCATCGTCGCGCGGAATCAGTCTGAAAAGAACGTCTACGTTAAATCTGTTTCTTTGAATGGACGGAAACTGGATAACTTGCTGTTGTCCTATAATAGCATTTTAAACGGAGGAGAACTTGTTTTTGAGATGAGCAGTAAACCGAATAAATAATCAGTCAATTATATGGCTATAAAATGCCCCCTCATTTATGAGGGGGCATTTTTCTTTTTCTGAAAGTGTCTGATGTTATTGACTAGAAAGAACCTTCAGTTCGCTTTCATTTCTGTTGATGTTTGCGAAGTCATGGAGGTCTTATTCCCATTTGGCATAAATAGATGTGGAGCGTTGTCTGTCTTTCAATTGTTTAATATGCAGGTTGTTATTTTGCATTAGTTGTCTTATTAGTAATGATGTTACAATCTGAAAAAAAATTAATTGACGGCATTATTTTAGCAAAATCATAATTTTTACATGAATTAACCCACTTTTTTAGCTATAAACTGCTTAATGTTGTAAACTAAACCAGTTTAGCAAATTAAAAAAATACTTCTGAAAATTTTTTTTTCTCGTTTTTCTATATATCTTCATTATAACCAAGTGAGATAAGTGCTGACCAATTAAGCAAACCAATCCGTTTTGACATTTCATTATGTTTTGTTGTGCTAAAACGTTTTTATTTTTTAAACTTAAAATCTTAGATTATGATGTTAGTCCTGTTTGATACTGCATAATATCAATTTTGGATGGGAATTGACCAATTTTCCTATCTCGAAAAATCAATAAATTTTCACCTATTTTTTTGGTGATTTTAACCAGTTATAGTAGAAAAGTAAAAATAACCTAATTATATATCATCCATATGTACATGATTAAAAAAAGGTATTTGGATAGGCTTGTTCTGTTAGGGTGCTCCTGTGCTTGTTATTCTTTTGCTTTTGGCCAAGACAAGGTGTTGTCACCTTCCGATAGTCTTAAGCTTCAGATTGGGACTGCGAAATTAGATTCTATATTTCAGATTAAAACTAGCCAGGTAAATCCCGTTGAAATCAATAAACAATCCCTATTACCTTATTCTTCCTTGGCACAGTACCTGAAAGGGAACAATACAGGGCTTTATGTAACTGAGCCCTCGGGAGAGCCGGGAACCAAACAACCTATGTATTTTCGAGGGATTTCCAGACCATTGCTTTCTGATATTGATGTGTTCCAAAATCAGCCGTTGGTTGTCTTAGATGGTATTCCTTTGGTTGGGGAGCATCCGTTTGCTTATGCCGTTCAGACCTACAATCTGGAACGAATAGGTCCGGCCACTAACTTATTGGCGAATATCAATATTGATATGGTAAAGTCCATTGAAGTATTAAAAGATGTTGCGGCAGTGGCCATGTACGGTCCTAATGCCGCAAATGGAGCTATCGTTGTTCGAACGAAAGAATACAAAGCAGATAAAAGCAATCGAATAGCGGTCAATATGTATACCGGCTTAGCTGAGCGTCCACATGTCACAACAATTAATGGTGAGTACGAAAATAAATTTAGAAAGCAGTTTTATGATCTGTATACCTCCAATGGCAAATATGATGACGGAGATTCATACCCTGTGTATTTAAGCGACTCGCTTAATATGAATTATTTTGGGAAATCTGATTGGACAGACTCTTATTACAATAATGGTTTAGTTTACAATCTGAATGCCAATCTTTCCGGAGGTGGGCCTCGTGCAAATTTTCAATTTGCAGCAGGATCGACCCAAGATAAAGGTATAGCGGATCAGGTGAAACTGAATAAATATTATGCGCTGTTTGGGTTGAATATGCGACCGTTAACTTGGTTGACCTTTTCTATGCAAGCGAATGTCACTAGAATTGATCGTAATCGAAATCTAAATCTTCGCGATCGATTTGCCCAGCTTGCTTATTTTCCAGATCTCTCGGCCCCCCTGTCACCAAATAAAGATGTCTACAATGAGTACCTGAGTTATTATAAAAAAGGCTTTGATAATAACAAGACAAATGTTGTGCAGGGCTATGGTAAGCTACAGTTGGACTTTGGCAATTTCCATTTTCTCTCTACAGGAATGGTTGATTATAATGAGGGTTATCGGGATCAATTCTATCATAGCAAGCTGATGGAGTCCAATAATTTTGCTTCAAACTACTATGGCTATAATCAGCGGGCTGTATTTGACAATAAAGCTTTTTATGACTGGAATATCAATGATAAGAGCAAATTAAATCTATTGGTCGGTAATAGTTTACAATGGGACACCTATCGCTATAATTATGCTTACGCTTACAAAGGAGTAAATGATTTTATTAAGGTGAATCTCCTGGAAGATGATGATACAAAATCAAACTATTTGGAGGCTACTGCATACCCCAAGGCGCTTATATTTAAATATTTAGATCGTATTCGACACAACTTAGTTTCATTTTATGGAAAAGCGACCTATAATTATGATAATAAGGTCGAAACCTCTTTGGTATTGCGCACTGACGGCTCTTCCAATGCACAACCTGACGCGCGATGGATTTTTACGCCTTCGTTGTCGATAAATTGGAATATTAAAAACAGCTATTTCAATACAAACACGAACTTGAAAGAGCTGACTGCTCGTCTAAGTGCGGGGCGTATTGGGCTAAGCAATGTTTTTGACGACTTTGCTCAAGGACCTAATTATGTTGCGCAAATGGGATTTACCGGTAATCAGCTTATAGCTGGATACAATGCCATCGCGGGATTGGTAAGACCTTATGAGTCGGGCTGGGTTGGATACAATATCCCTTGGGCGTATACTGACCAAGGTAATCTGGGCTTGGACTATGCGATTCAAAAGAAAAACTTCCATGTTTCCTTTGATGTCTATGTAAAGCAAACAAAGAACCAGCTGATTAATATTCCTTCCTATAGCGAATATGGTTATAAATCAAGCTATGCGGCAGGAATGAATGTGCAGAATGTTGGAGCAGAACTAACTATTGGACTTGATCCTGTTCAATCCGAGAGGTTTAAATGGTCTAGTGCGCTCAATATTTCGCATAATCAAAATAAATTGAAGGCTTTGCCTAATGGATTAGATCGGCTCGTGATAGGTAATCATCTTTTAGAGGTAGGTAAATCACTGGATCAATACTGGCTACTCTCCAATGAAGGAATCTATAAAACTGATGCTGAAGTTCCACAAGGGATGACCTACAATGCGATTCAACTACGCGCAGGTGATCCGATCTGGAAGGATCAAAATGGCGACAATACGATCGATGATGACGATCGGACTTTGCAAGGTCACCGTTTGCCTGCTGTATTTGGTAATTGGTATAACAATTTTGTTTTTGGGAAATGGGATCTGGGGATTAATATGTACTATAATGTCGGCCGAAAGCTTATCAATCAAGAAATGGCTAATCGTTTTGATTTTATCAATAATGAAGGGACGAAAAACCTGGATGCTATCAAAGAGATTACGTATTGGGAAAAAAGGGGTGATTATAGTAAATATCCATTGTATAATCCTTGGAGTACGGTTATCGCTTATCAGGCCGATCAAGATCTTTTCTTAGAGAATGCTTCATTTGTTAAAATAAGGGCAATTACGTTGGGTTATAACTTGACTTCTCTTTTAGCAGGTCGAACTCAGGCCATTAAAAATGCTTATGCTTATGTGTCTGCGAATAACATTGCAACGCTAACGTCTTACAGTGGTGTGGATCCTGAAATTGTGGACTACACGGGCTATGATATTGGGTCAAAAATAAGGATACCGCGAATTTATACGCTAGGAATAAAAGTTGACTTTTAAACGCAAAAGAAATGAAAAGATATCATCATATATTTAGTGTTTTGTTACTTTTCTTATTGCCTCTAGGGGGCTGCAAGAAAATGCTGGATATAGACTCTTCTCGCACGGTCAAGGAAGAGAATATGTGGAATGCTTTGGAGGATACGCGTGCAGGTTTGATGGGAATTTATGGTTTAACCAAAGCGGCTTTGGACGACAATAATGCTTATTGGCTGTATGGAGAAGTTCGATCGGGGGATTTTGAGAGTCCTAATCGACAGGATTTAAAAGCAATTATTAAGAACGACCTCAAAGCGAATTATGAATCGTTGAATGCACTATCGAATTGGAGACGGTGGTTTGCCGTAGTTAATGCGGCCAATATTTTTATGGAGCGCGCACCGGAGGTGCGGGAAAAGGACATGCGCTACACCGAGAATAATTTGGTGGTGGATGTAGCACAGGCAAGATTTCTACGGGCTTACGCTTATTTCAATATGGTGCGTATCTGGGGAGATGTCCCCCTGATACTAAACTCTCATGATGGAAGTTTTGAGAATAAGCCTAAAGAAGATAGGCTCAAGCTTTATGCATGGATCGAAAAAGAAATGTATGATGCTGCCCAATTGTTACCCTATTCCTATAGTACAGGCGACGAACAACAGATTGGTAATTATTATAATGAGGCATCTTCACGATGGAATGGAGCTTTGGTCAGAAAACTTTCTGCGTATGCCATACTCGTACATTTGGCGGCTTGGCAGGGCAATTACGCTGATGCGGCTTCCTATTCGCAATTTGTTATGGATAATTATAATAAGAGCGGATCTTATTACTTATCCTCATCCTTTTTAACGGATGGTAATGGTTTCTTTTTCGAGAAGAGATCAGAGCAAATGTTTTCATTTCCGTACATATGGGCACATGTGGAGGCATCGTTTACAGGTCATATTGAAGAGCTTAGTCTAGCGTCGCCTGTTGTCAATAAGTCGGTTCCCGACATATATATGCCGAAAGAAACGATTTTAAAAACATTCAACGAGAAGAAGGACCAACGGTTTAGCATTGATACACTTGGAGCCCCAACCACAGAAGTGTATTTCCGGAATTTCAATGGGAAATACCCAATTTTTAGCAAAATCAAGTGTATTATGGGTGGTTCTTCTGATCCCACGTTTCGAATTTTTACCAGTGCCACCGTTTTGACACGCCTAGAAGACATCGCACTATTAAGGGCAGAATCTTTAGCGGTATTGGGTGAAAAATCTACTGCTATTGAACTGTTAAATGAAATTAGGGAAAGGCGAGGCCTGAAAGTCTATAGTGAAACGGCTAATGGGGATTTGGTGGACGCTATTTTTTTGGAACGAAAAAGAGAGTTAATGGGCGAAGGGCATCGCTGGTATGATATGATTCGCCGAGAAAAGATAAAACATGACAATCCCCAATTGGCACAATTGATAGCTAATGATGGGATCTATTGGCCAATATCCCGAGAAATTCTCGCTCAGAATAAGTTGATCGAACAAAATGCTTATTGGAAGTAAAGAAGTTAATTATGAGAAATAATCTATTTATACGTGGTGTATACGTACTCTCAATCACAGTCCTGCTGTATGCTTGTGCGAAGGATAAAGGCTATTATTCGCCCATATCTCAGGAACCGATCTATAAAGGAAATCTGTATAGCTATCTAAAAAGTAAACCCGGTGTATATGACTCTCTAGTTAAAGTCATTGATCGAATTGGCTTGCAAAAGAAATTGGAAGATAGTACAGTGACACTTTTTGCACTGACCAATTCCAATTTTCAATTAGCTATCCAAAATCTCAATAATACATTAGCTGTTTCGGATAAGCCTGCACAGTATCTGAATTCAGTTAAATATGAAATATTGGATTCACTGTTGTGCCAATATATTATTCAAGGAAGAGTTGCAAGTGATTCCCTTGCCAGTCAGGATGGGAAAGATGTATTGGGTATTCGTTATGGCTACCCAATGCACATTGGATTGAACAAACAGGCCTCATCGGGCTTCCTGAATGGAGGACCTACAATTGTTGATTTGTCCGATACAAGGCGGTCTGTCTTCAATCGTAATTGGGTGACGACCGAGACAAGCTCATTAAATATTCAGACAGATAATGCTATTGTTCATGTATTAAACCCAGATCATGTGTTTGGTTTTAACAAATTTGTCAGTCAGATTATTTATATCCCACCACCTGAAAATCTGTTCAAGACAATCGGTGGGGAGTGGTTTACGTCAAAAGAGGCTTCTGGAGGTCCCGATGCTGTTGAAGCGGCTAAATATGTCTTTGATGGTAATCCTGAAACCAAATTTTTTCTATCGAGTCCGGGTCGTTTTTACCTCGAATGGCAATTTCCTAATGCTGTAGTAGCCAATAGTTATACACTTAGATCCGCGAATGATCTCCAGGATAGGGATCCGACAGATTGGACCTTGCAGGGCTTGAATGAGGAAGGGGACTGGATTCTATTGGATTCTAAGCAAGGCGAAGAGTTTGATGAACGATTTCAGTTGCGTGTATTCTTTTTTGCGAACACCAAAGCTTACAAAGGTTATCGTTTGAATATTGTGCGTATGTATAATGGTAACGATTTCCAGTTGGCGGATTGGACAATGAACCGCAATCAATAAACCTATTTAAGAATCTATGGATATGAAAATTTCTAGAAGTTATAGAACAATATATAGCGGGACATACCGTCTTGGTTTGTTGGCTCTGTTATGTATGGGTTTAAATGGATGTAAGAAAATCTATAATCTGCCGGATGAAAAGGACTTTTTGAGTGTCAACTTGACCTATGATGGTAAATCTTTTTACCCCGTCTTGGGACGAACGAGTCGTATGGGGACGGTCAATACAGATCATTCAACAACTCCGCTACATTTTGAAATTGTAAATCCCCGCTATGGTGATGGGAGGCCTTATACGGATCTTTTCCAGGTAAAACCAGTCTATGAGTGGATATCCCGTTATGATGGCACGGAGAAAAACCTAGAAGAAATAGAAGCGAAGAGAAAGATAGTGGATCGTCCTCTTTTTGAGGTTGACTCAACAGGCACCTTTATTTTGTGGAACTCCTCTACCAATGAATTGATAGAACCGCGTTCAAAGGATAGTGTTGATCTCGTTCAAAATATACGTTATTTTGATCTTAAAATATCCAATTCCGGGGGAAGTACGATCGTAAAGGACTTTATGATACTGCCATGGCGGGTACAGGATTATGAACCCTATTCCGACAGAAATCCTTATGATGGTGAAATTGCGCCCGATCCGAAGGACCCTAAAAACCCGAATAAGAAAAGCTATATCTGGCCATCCTATATAGCCAATGTCAATGGTGAGTCTTCTAATCTCCCATTACGGACAAATGATGATTTTAAAGACCTGGTTGTATATATCCGTCGTTTTACCGGTGGGAATGGAAATAATCTACGTTTCGTTTTCTTGGATAAGGATGGGAAGACCATTAACCCAGAAAATTTTAATGAAACAAAGTGGAATGAACTCGTTCATGGTTTTAATATGAAAAAGACCGCCGATTATGTACAGTATGATGTCGCTTATCCCATTCCACTGACGAGCTATCCAACTAAGTATACGAATGGAAACAGCGCAAAGTTAGATTTTTCCTATTCCAGGAAAGGATTTGGTGGCGGTTTAATCACAGCGTCTTTTGGCTTGAACTTTAGGATTTTCACCAAGGGCGATTGGGAAATTGTTTTCCATTTTCAAAGAGAGAACCCACGATTTGAGAACGAATAATAGCGAACATTATGCAAATAAAAATAGTATATCATAGTTGTATTCTGGTACTCTGCATGCTGCTGTCTGTTGGTGCTTTTGCACAAGCTATCATTATGTCGGGAAAAGTAACAGATAATAAGGGGCGGCCATTGGCCGGTGTTACCGTGCGTTACGGGAAATCCGGAAAGGAGGTGACAGCTACAAACTCATCAGGGATCTTTAGTGTGACAACTACAACGGGGACTTCGGTTACTTTTAGACTGATTGGTTATGACGGAGTGACAATTACTGCGCGTGCAGACCGTAATGTCGATATTCGTATGAAGGAATTGGAGAACCAGATGGATGAAGTCGTTGTACGGGGCTATGTTAATCGGCCAAGAGAAACGACGACAGGGGCTTCTACAAAGATCAGCGGTAAGGATTTGCAAGACATTCCTGCCGCTAATGTGGAGAACTTATTGCAAGGAAAAGTTGCCGGTTTAAATATCCAAAACAACACGGGGGCTCCGGGATTCAGAGGGTCAACACAGATCAGAGGACTTTCGACACTTAGTGTTTCAGGTAGCGGTGATCAATCTTTTTTAACGCCAACATCACCTTTATATGTGATCGATGGCGTTCCGATGGATGCCGATCGGGCAAATGAACTCGGTCTAAGCCAACAGGGGCCAGGTATTAGCCCATTATCTTTGATCCCCCCCGAAGATATTGAGAGTATTGAGGTTCTCAAAGATGCTCAGGCGACTTCTTTGTACGGTTCATTGGCGGCTTATGGGGTGATTATTATTAATACGAAAAGGGGGAATTCGGAAGTGCCACGCGTCCGATATACGGGCAATTTTTTCATGAAAACACCGCCCAAATTGCGTGCAACACTTGGCGGAAATCTCGAACGGCGGCTCAAATTGTTACAGATTTATAGTAATGCATTATCTCAGTTTGATCTCGATCGAATTTCACAGACGCCCATGTTGTCAGATAGTCTAAATCCGTATTATAATAACTCAACCAATTGGCAGGATCTTTTTTATACAACAACTTACAATCAGACGCATAATGTGGCGATTGATGGTGGGAATCAGAAGTTGAATTATAAAGCGAATTTAAATTATTATAACGAAAACGGAATTATCAAAAATACAGGTTTTGATCGTTACATGGCCAATATGCGGTTTGAGTACTACCCTACTGAAAAATTTAAGTTTATCGCTCAATTGAATGCATCACTAGGTTCGAAGAGTAAGGGAAATGGTCTTGGGATATTACAATCTGGTGTGGCAAAAAATGGCGAATATTCTACTTTGTTACCGGGGCCATCCTTTTATCTCGCATCTTCGGGCTATAACTCCGCCTTAAAGACAAAAAATGATAATTCGTCAAAGTCGATTAAACCTTTCATAGAGGCATCTTATGAGTTTATTCCTGGCTTGCGGGCAACAACGACTATAAGTTATGAGTCAACGTCAGATAACGAGAGTACGTTTACGCCAGCCGCAGCAAATGGACAATTTGCTCAAGTGTATGCCTATTACGGACGGTATAACTCCTTGTATAATCGAAATTCGATCAACTATAGTCATACATTTAATGAAAAGCATACGGTATTTTTTAATCTATTTAACGAAGTCCGTACGTTAGAAAAGCAAGCGAATGCGGCATTACAAGCCCGTACGCCAAATGATCAATTTGAAGGCCCTCTTGGTTTTGATGGATATTTCTCCAAAGGCGGGGGCTTGTTGAGTCGAGGTTTTGGAAAAGAAAGAGGCGTGTCGTTTGCTGTTGCTGGAACCTATGATTATATGAAGAAATATGTGATTGACCTGTCGTATCGCATGGACGGATCGTCCCAGAATGGTTTTGGGAACCTATATACCAAAAATCCCGCCGTGGGTTTGCGGTGGAATGCTTATCATGAGGAGTTTTTAAAGGATGTTGAGTGGATCAATTTGCTGTCTATTCGCTCAAGTTGGGGTGTAAATGTAATGCCTAACAGTACGTTAGAGCGTGTTTATGGAAAATATGATATCACAGGTGGGTATAACGACAAGATTGGTATAGGGATCAACTATGACCAAATTCCCAATCCCGATCTAAAGCCAACAACAACAAGTCAATTTAATGTGGGTTTGGATCTCGCTTTTTTTCAAAATCGCTTTGAACTAAATTATGATACCTATTACAAAAAGGTCGATAATTTGCTGTTCGAGGAAAAATTGTCAACCTCGCTCGGCTTTGATAAAGTCAATAGTAATTCGGCTGCAATAGCGAATTATGGACATGAACTTGCTGTTTTATTTAGACCATGGACGGAGGGGCGTTTTACAATGTCGATTGGTGCAAATGGTGCCTATAATCGCGATGTACTGCTCAAACTTCCGGAGCATTATGGGGGACAATTTGTACGTTGGGAGAATAATGATGAATATAAACAACATGTTGTTTTCAGAGTGGGAACCTCTTCTATGTCTAATTACATGTTATTGAATCGTGGTGTTTATAGTACAGATGCTGATGTTCCGGTAGATCCGGTGACGGGTCGACGTTATCGAATGGCAAATGGTACAGAGTTTCAGGCCGGAGATCCTATCTTCGCGGATTTGGATGGAAACTATATTTTAGATGAAAACGACTATGCACGTACAGGAAATTCGCAGCCTTTAATTACAGGTGGTCTGCAATTGAATTTCAATTATAAGCATGAAACATTGGGCACATTTGGTCTTAATCTATGGGCTTCATATACAGCAAAACGTACCATATTAAATAATGGTTTGGCCAAGCGACTACAGCTAATGAGCGATCCCTATGGCAACAAAGTTGTTGTTCCGCTGAACGATATCGATATGTGGCAGCAGCCCGGAGATATTGCGCAGTATCCGTATGCCTATGATTATCGAAGATACGCGAGTATCAATCCATTTCGCATGGATCAAGATTTATGGGCAGAGGATGGATCGTATTTTAAAATTAACAGTGTCAGCTTGTCCTATATGTTTACAAAGGGTGCCTTGGCGCGATATGGTTTAGAGCGTCTCAGAGTATTTGTATCCGCTGAAAATATTGCAACATTTTCAAAGTACAGCGGGCCAAATCCTGAAAATGTGAGTAGTATGGGACGGGATGTTTCCAATGGGTATCCTGTACCTCGGCAGTACAATATAGGTGTTAATGTTGATTTCTAATAGGCGATCGTATGAAAATTAAACGAAATTTTGGAAGAATAGTATTTGTGTTAGGTATATGCGCAATGCTTTTGGTAGGCTGCAAAAAGTTTTTGACTGTAGAGCCAATTGATCGGCTTACTGGAAACAATTTCTACCAATCTAAAGAGGATGTAGAAGCCAATATAGCACGTATTTATAACCAGTTTTTTGAAAAATTGAATGAATCTTGGGTAATAGGTGCGATCGGAGAAGCGCGGTCTGGAGAAATCTTTCCCTCGCCAACATCGGGCACCGACCGTATGATTCTTCGGGACCTAGGGACAAACAATATGAATGCTGTCTATCTGAATACATTAGGTGGTGGGCGTTCGAGTGGCTATGCCATGTATAAGGTTTCTATTTGGGACACCTATTATAAGGTCATTCAAAGCTGTAATATTTTAATCGCCAAACTGGAAGAAGGAATTCCAGGGCTATCTGCTGCAGACAAGGATCGCTATAAGGCCGAAGCTACTTTTATGCGTTGCTTGAGCTATTTTTGGATGGTCCGACTTTATGGTGATGTTGTGTATTATACAGAAGCTTATTTTGCAAAGCAACTTCCCCGCGAAGATATGGTGTCTGTTATCATCAAGTGTATTGCCGATTTGGAATCGGTCAAGGATATTATGCCTTGGACTTTTGGTGACGCATCTCAACGGGGCGCCCGAGCCAGTCGGGGGAGTATAATTGCTTTGCTGATGCATATGAAAATGTGGAATGCCAATTTTGATTCAGGCAACTCAGCGAAGTATTATGAAAGTGTTGCGAGCTTAGGTAAGGAGCTGCGTGCAAGCGGCGTGCATCATCTGTACAAATTAACGGCAGAGGAATGGGCTAAAGTCTCCAAGGGACGTACCGAAGAATCACTTTTCGAATTTTACCGTACCATCAACTATGGAGATCAAAATAATGCCTATGCACCTTTGTGGGATCATTTTCTTCGATGGCCTTATAAGTTTCCCCGGTACAATCAACAAAATAGCATTGCCTATTACTCATCCATTTTTATGTCCCGTATTTATCCAGTAAATGGTTCGGCGGACAAGCGGAAAGACCTTTGGTATGAGGATATGTACGCTGATAATGGACAATTTGTACTGAAAAAATTTGCAGCAAATGTATTTGCGTCCGGTAATGAAGACTCTAATCCTGATAATACATTTATGATATTTCGCTATGCTGATGCGCTACTCTTAGAGGCAGAGGCGTTGGCGAATTTAGGCGGATCACGAGAGGCAGAGGCTATTTCGGTACTCAATATCGTTCGCGATCGTGCCGAAGCGTCGCGATATTCTGGTGGGGGAACCGATCTCAAGAATTTCATTTTTGAAGAACGCTGCCGAGAATTGATCGGTGAGGGGGTTCGATATTTTGACTTGATTCGGACAAGACGCATATTAAACCCACAATGGACGATGGATCCAATGACGATTGATCAATACAATCGACGAGCATGGACGTGGCCACTGGATGCTTCGGCTAAAAATTTCAATTCAAAAATTGTGTTAAATGGTTATTGGACAGGTGAAAACTAAATAGGTGTATACTATGAGAAAAGATAATATTAGCGGATATGTGTTGATGATGATTGTGGCATTGCTTTGTAGTTTGGCATCCTGTAAACAGGATGAATATTACGAAGACGGAGGCTTGGCACAGGCGAAATTTAATGGATCAATTATGGCGTATTTGGATTCAAAGCCGAGGGAATTTGATACGATAGCACAAATCATACGTTTAGCTGGGCTTGAAGAGGATTTTAAGACCAAGGAGTTCACCTTTTTTGCTCCCCGGGATGAAAATATCAAGACATTAATAGGACAGGCAAAGGGAATTACGGTCGATGATATATACAGTGTCAATGGCAGGCTTTATACTTTGGGACGGGATACGATAAAAACGCTGGCAGATGTTGATAGTACCATTTGGCGAAAATACTTATTGCGTTATATGTTTACCGGTAAGCGTAAGTTGATGGACTATCCACAAATCGATTTTGATCTCCTGAATGTTTATAAAGGTCAAAATTATACTGCATTAGGGAATACAGTGTCTAATATTGGTGTGGTCTATAATGATGCAATTAATGATGCCGATCCCAATAATGTGACCCGGCTAAAATATATGGGCTATAGGCAGCTCTATATCTCTTATATACCCGACGTGAGTAGGCCTTCGGTCTGGATTTCCTGCCCTGTAGCCTCATCAGATATTCAACCGGATAACGGAGTTGTTCATGTGATTGACTATACCAGATCAAGGTTTGGGTTTCAAGAATATGATATTATGTTAGATATATTGGAGAGTAAGCGTTATTAACCAGATGTAGATTAAATTATGAACGTTATGTACAAAATTATGGGCAGATATTTGGCTCTATTGTTTATGATCCCCCTCTTTTTCGGATGTAATAAAGAAGATAAAACTTTTTCGGCTCCTTATGAAGAAGGCTTGCCGGCACTTGGTATAGAAATTAATCCAACAGATAAAATGCAGCCTGAATCAGGAAAAACTGGCACAGAAACGATTATGCGCATTAAAGGGTTGGATAAATATAAAGATAAGGCCATTGTAAGAGTAAACGGGGAAAAGGCGGAAATTGTGGAATTGACAGCAGATCATGTTAAACTCAAAGTTCCCCCTTTTGCGAGTACAGGGGTGCTCTCGGTAACGATTGATGATATTGTCTTTTTTGGACCACAATTTACAGTTCTAGGAAATGTGTCTGTAGATGCAACCTTTCAAGTCGGTGTAGGCACAAACGGGACGGTTTCAGATGTCATCTTTTTGGAAGACGGTAAAATGATCTTTACAGGAGCTTTTACAAATTATAATAATAAAGGCGCAATACGACCCATCAATCGTTTGGTGAGAACATTTGCTGATGGTACTTACGATGCCAGTTTTAGGATAGGTACTGGAGCCAATAATTCATTAAATAGTATCTTAAAATTAGGGAACTACTACTTTCTGGCAGGTTCGTTTTCGGGGTATGGTCAGCGGAATTCAGATATCAGTAATTTGACACGAATTTATACGACTGGAGCCATCGATACCATGGGTATTAAACCATTTCGTCGGCCAGGACAAGCAGATACACTGAAATATTATCCGACTTTTAATGGTGGATTTGATGGCAATGTGGGTAATATTTATGAATCTGACGGAAAAATCTTAGCGACAGGGAATTTTAGATATTATATCCGTCGCACCTACGGTAAACCTAATAAGCTAGAAACAAGAGATACTGTTATCCTAGATAGTACGGAGATTAGGCATGTGGCTCGATTGAATCTTGATGGTACCTTGGATAAGACGTTTCGATTTGCGGCTGATGGTAAGCCTTTTACCGGCGGGAATGGGGCAGTAGCGTCGGTTTACCACAATACTGGTGTTTTAAAAGGAAAGATTCTAGTATATGGATCTTTCAATCGCTTTGATGGACAATCTAAAGGCTATATTACACGACTAAATGCTGATGGAACCCTAGATGAAACATTCAATACGGGGGGGGCAGGAGCCGACTATAATGTGTTTTCAGTGACATATAATAGCTTGACAAATAAATACTTGGTCGTAGGCGCATTTAGCAAGTATAATGGCGCAACTGCCATAAAAGTAGTGCTGTTGAATGCAAATGGTACGCTGGATCCTACTTTTAAGGCCAAAACATTCGAGGGCGGAGAGCCCGCAAGTGCGATGCAATTAAATGATGGCTTAATTGTGGTAGCTGGAGATTTTGCACGCTATAATAATGTTGCGCGAAATGGCTTTATGATCCTAAATGCTAATGGGGAATTAAATAGTGATTACAATACATCGGGGTATTTCTCCGGATATGTTAATAAAGCCGTTGAAACTAAAACAGAGGATGGGAAACGCGCATTGCTTTTGATGGGCTCCTTTGATAGGTTTAACAATGAAGAGGTTCATAATCTGATTCGAATTAAATTGGAACAATAACTTAAACTTTAAACTGATGAGATTTAAAGATAATTTTCGAAATATTAAGCTATGGCTACTGTCTTTGTTGTTCTTATCGACAGTACTGTCTTGCAAGGAAGAATTCGGACGGTTGATACCGGATAATGAAGGGCAACAAGACACATTGGATTTAGTGTATGGTAAACCGAAGGTATTGCTGTTGATTGTTGACGGCGCTAGAGGCGAATCTGTTCGCACGGCAAATATACCCGTTATGAATGGTTTGTTAAATCATGCTATTTATTCATGGGTTTCGTTGAGCGAAGAACATGACGATCTAAATGGAACAGGGGCTGATCTAGCCAGTATTATTACTGGAGTGAGTCAAAATAAGCATTTGGTCATTGGCGATAATTTTAATAATAATAACTTTCAGACTTTTCCAACTGTTTATACACGAGTAGCAGCGAATGCAAAGAGTACTGAATTTAAAGTGTACAGTAGCTCCAAGTTATTTGTTGATCATTTGGCACCTGTGGCGGCGGCTAAACTGGAAAATTCGGATGCAGAAGTTGTGAATGGAGTGAAGGAAGGACTAAAACTTCCTGAAATCACCATGTTGACTGCTCATTTTACAGCAGTCGATAAGGCTGGAAAAGCAAGTCAATATGATAACAGTAGTGCCAGCTATAAAACCGCAATAGAGAATTTTGATAAACAGGTTGGGGAAATCACCAAAGCGCTAGAACAACGCTCTACCTATAAAAAGGAGAATTGGTTGGTCATTATCACTTCAAGTAAAGGAGGACCCTTTGAAATACCTCCGGCGCAGAATGACAATACAATCTTTAGCAATCCGAATGTCAATACCTTTACGATTTTCTATTCACCGAAATACAATTCGAGGTATATCAATAAACCTTATTTAGGGAGTCGTTTTTCTGGTGATTTTTTAAGGTTTAAAGGCGGAGTCTATGCAGAATTGACTGAAGGAGATAATCCAGTATTTGATCTGGGCGATAAAGAGGAATTTACGATTGAATTAAAAGTTAAGAAGAATAAAGGACCCAATAATACATATAGATTTCCCAATTATCCATCTTTTATTGGTAAGCGGGAGAAATGGGAATCAGGGGCACCAACAAATGGATGGATTATGGCTTTTAAGGATGATTATTGGATGTTTAATGCGCGAGGTCCTAATGGCAGTGGCGAGGTGAACGGTCCAAAATTGAACAATGCAACCTGGAATAATGTGACCATTGTTGGGTCGATAACGAGCGAAGGGAAGCGAATAATTAAAACCTACACAAATGGTCTTCCCGGCAATGAGATGGATGTCAGTTCATGGGGAGCTATCAGCAGTCCTGAGAAATTTAGGCTGGGGTTGGTCAATGGAGGAAGCAATTGGAATGAAGGCGACTATTATTTGGCTGACGTACGATTCTGGAAGGTTGCTTTGCCTTTGGCGGTTATTTCACAGTACAATTGTCAGGTGGGGATCAATGAGGATCACCCTTACTTTCCAAATCTTGCTGCGAATTGGCCTATCGTCGGAACTGTTTCCGATGGTGTACTTTACGATGAGGGACCTTATGGGAACACATTAGAACTTGGAAGTTCCACGTACGAAATTTCCAAACTCAATGATTTCCTTTGTGCTCCTTCTGTTGAGACAATAAGCACATTGGTGCCCAAAAGTACAGATATAACAGCGCAAATATTTAGTTGGCTACAGATCGCCAGACAGGAGAATTGGCAATTGGATGGACGAGTTTGGGTAGATAAATAATCTAAAAAAAGAGACCATGAAAAGACTTTTTTATTTTATAACAATATTTTTGGGCTTGAGTCAGTTTTTGGCCTGTTCAAAAAATGATCTGGAAGGGTTTAATTTACAGGGAGGAGCTCCTGTTCAAGTTATCGCAGAAGGAGGGGGAGAGGACTTAATCAAAACAAATGACTATGTACAGGTTCCGATGAAGGTTAAATTGAGTAGCCCAGCGTCACAGACTTTTGATGTTGAACTCCAATTGAATACCGATACAATCACCAAACTAATTGAGTCGGGAACATTAAAGGATGCTGTTGCGCTCCCCAATGCCGCATTTTCTTTCCCAAACGTCGTTAAATTTCAATATGGTGCCGATACGACCTCTTTTTTATTGACGATTTCCCGCACCGAGATCGAACGTGTGTATGGTAAGAAATTTATACTGTCTTATAAATTGTCAAACCCTGGAAAAGGTAACCAATTGGGAAATCCCAATAGTGTCATTGTTACGTTGGATTCTAAAAACTTGCTTACGGCGGAAGATATCCATTATCTTTCGATCACCAACTCACCTGGGAATATTATCCTGGCTAGCGATCATAATAATTACAATACAACCCCTTCTGGCATTGAAATACCATTAGGTGTTTCGCTGGCTTCCTTTCCAAGCAAGTGGTTTTATGTGGAGGTACGTGGAACGACTGATTCAATTGCGAACTGGATAGCGAAAAAGAAGATTCCGGAGAATACCATAGGATTGCAAGAAAACGAATATGCTATTCCCTCACGCGTGCAGGTTTTGGGTAATAAATCCGCAGCCGCTTTCAACATCTCAATCCCTTGGGATATTATCACAAAAAATAAAGATAGATATCTCGCTGTAACGGTCTACCTCAAGGATCCAACCCTCCATGTTATTAATCCACAGAAAAATTATACCACGATTTTGATTGATTGTGCGAAGGTTGTCGAGTTTGATGTAACAGGAGAGGCTGTACTTACCGTCAACCGGGACAATAATGGTGGTGCTGATGCTGCAGAGGGCAGTTCAAAGCTGGTTGATAATCGCACAAATACAAAGTTCTTACAAAGTGCATTTACGGGTGATCTACAATGTACGCTAACGTTTACGCGGACGCTCAAGATTGGAGCATATACGCTCACGTCTGGAGATGATGCTATCGCACGGGATCCCAAAAGCTGGTCTCTTGAAGCTTCTTTAGATGGGACCAATTGGACCACGATTGATGTCAGAACTAATGAAGAATTTCCAAATAGAATACAGACAAGAAGATTTAATGTTCAAAAACCGGGGAATTATAAATTTTATCGTTTGAATATCACGGAGAATGTAGGGAATAGTTTATTCCAATGTTCGGAATGGCGTATGATCGAATTTTTATAGGTATTGTGATCACTATATGTATAACAACAATGAAATTTACAACAATGAAATTAGGGAAATATAGCTATTGTATACTCTTATTGTTTACCTTATTAGGCTGCAGTAAAGAAAAGGAAGTGGTTGTCGACAAGCCCCAGCTTCCCAATCCAGTATCTGCTTTTTCTATCAAGCAGGTTGCCAAGGATGACCCTTTTACTTTTGAATTTACAAATGAGTCAAAAGATTATATAGAAACACGTTGGAGCTTTGGGGATGATAGCACTTCGTCGACAACTTCACCGAAACACACCTTTTTAGCTACGGGAAATTTTACGGTTCAATTGAAAGTTCTCAATGAAAATGGCGATTGGGCACAACGGGAAGCGGTGATTAAAATCGATGCAGAAAAGTTAATTCGATTCAATGCTGCAAAAAATGGAACTGGAAAACTGATCCTGACTTATGCTAGTGATATTGCAGTCAAAGGAGTTACTTGGTCAAAGATGACTGATAAAGATAAATATGAGCAAGTTTCTGATAAGGAGAAGGCAGATATATCGATTGAGGTGGGAAAATTCGAAACCTACCAGCTAAATGTAAAAACCCCCAAGGGATCTCAAATCGTCATTACAAAGATGCTTACAGATCTAGGCATTATAAAAGACTGGACAAATATTGATAATACATTCCTAATTTCTCAGGATAACTCCAGTGGCCCTGATGCAGGTGAAGGATCGAAGAAGCTTATAGACGGTGATACCAAAACGAAATTATTTATTGGGGGGTATCAGCCGGGGATGTATTGGCAATTTGTATTCTATCAACCACAAACTATTAATGGTTATACCATAACCACGGGAAATGATGCTGTTGAGAGGGACCCTAAAGACTGGGAGATACAGGCGTCTGACAATGGTGAGTCATGGGTAACATTAGGTACTGTGACGGGGTATAGTTTTGGTACTACACCAGCAGATAGAAATAAATCGGTCAATTTCACTTTTACGAATTCAAAACCTTACACGCATTATCGGTATGTTGTGAAATCGGTTTCTTCTGGGTCAAATTTCCAGATGAGTGAATTTAGACTTTTGGAACTACCTCAGTAAGTGCTGAAGAAAAGCATCGGCTGAAATAATAGTGCTAAAATCGTCAGCTTGACGATTTCAAAAAGCAGCTGTAAAATAGACTCTGTCTCTGGGATATTTTACAGCTGCTTTTTTCACCTTACTCTCTCCTATATTTAATTATCTTACCTATATTTACTAATACGTTTTAGCTTTTTTGCTTGTACTATCAACCAAATACATAATTTATGTTTAATTTTAAAAAACTAACAGGGAGTATTCTTTCTCTATTCGCGATCCATACGGGTATGGCACAGCAGGCCTCGCCAGTTGATTTCGTTAATCCATTGATCGGTACAGAATCGAAGTATGAATTGTCTAATGGGAATACTTATCCTGCAATAGCTCGTCCCTGGGGTATGAATTTTTGGACGCCACAAACAGGCAATATGGGCGATGGCTGGGTATATACTTACACGGCAGATAAAATTAAAGGATTTAAGCAAACCCACCAGCCAAGTCCTTGGAACAATGACTATGGTCAGTTTTCCATCATGCCGGTAACAGGCACACCGCAATTTGATCAAGAAAAGCGGGCGAGCTGGTTTTCACATAAAGCAGAAATTGCTAACCCTTATTATTATAGTGTTTACCTTGCTGATCACGATGTGACAACAGAATTGTCGCCATCACAACGTGCTGCAATCTTTCAATTCACATTTCCCAAAACCGACAGCGCTTATGTTGTTATCGATGCATTTGATAAGGGCTCTTATATTAAAGTAATTCCTCAGGAGAATAAAATTATTGGTTATTCAACAAAAAATAGCGGCGGTGTTCCGGAGAATTTTAAGAATTATTTTGTCATTACTTTCGATAGACCCTTCTCTTACAAAGCTGGTGTAAAAAGCGGCTCGATACGTAAAGATGAATTGGAGATTCAGGATAATCACGCCGGAGCAATTGTAGGTTTTCCATCATTGAGGAGAGGTGATCAGGTGATCGCCCGTGTTGCTTCTTCCTTTATTAGTTTTGAGCAGGCAGAACTTAATCTAAAAGAAGTGAAGTCCAAAACATTTCAGCAAGTTGTTGATGAAGGTAAAGCGCAATGGAACGACGTCCTTGGCCGCGTCCAGGTTGAAGACCTAAATATTGATAGATTACGTACATTTTATTCTTGTCTATACCGCTCAACATTATTTCCTAGAGATTTTTCTGAAATTGACGGCAATGGTAAGCGTATCCACTATAGCCCTTACAATGGCCAGATCTTACCTGGGGAAATGTTCACAGATACAGGTTTTTGGGATACATTCAGGAGCTTGTTTCCGCTGTTGAATTTATTGTATCCCTCAATGAACGATCGCATGCAGGAAGGATTGGTCAATGCTTATAAGGAGAGTGGTTACCTCCCTGAGTGGGCTTCACCGGGGCATCGTGCATCGATGATCGGAAACAATTCTGCGTCTATTGTCGCAGATGCGTTAATTACTGATCGGAAAGGCTATGACAAGGAGCTATTATGGGAAGCATTGAAACATGGAGCCAATAGTGCATATCCTAAACACTCTTCAACAGGACGCTTTGGTTATGAATATTATAATCAACTAGGCTATATACCTGCTGATGTAAAAGTGGACCAGAATGTAGCGCGGTCATTGGAATATGCTTACAATGACTGGTGTATCTATGAATTTGGCAAGGCACTTGGCAAGCCGGAAGCTGAAACAGCTATTTATGCAAAGCGAGCGATGAACTACAAAAATCTGTTTGACCCAAGTACAAAATTAATGCGCGGGAAAAAGACAGACGGTTCATTTGTCCCAGATTTTAATCCAAGTGCATGGTCTCGCGAATATACAGAAGGTAACGCATGGCATTGGAGCTTTTGTGTATTCCATGATCCACAGGGACTGATTAATTTAATGGGAGGTAATAGGTCTTTTGTATCCATGTTGGATACAGTATTCGTTATCCCGAGTTATGAAGGAATGAAGAGCCGTGGTATGATCCACGAAATGCGTGAAATGCAGGTGATGAACATGGGACAATATGCCCACGGAAATCAGCCGATCCAGCACATGCCTTATTTGTATAACTACGCAGCAGAACCTTGGAAGGCACAGTATTGGGTGCGCAAGATAATGGATAAATTGTATTTACCTACACCTGATGGGTATTGTGGTGACGAAGACAACGGTCAGACTTCAGCTTGGTACGTCTTTTCTTCTTTGGGATTTTACCCTGTTTCGCCAGGATCGGGCGAATACGTGATTGGTTCACCCCAATTTGACAAAGTTACTTTAAAGCTTGAGAATGGAAAGAAAGTGCATATTCAAGCTAAACAGCAGGGATCGAAGCAGGTCTACGTGAATCAGCTTTCCTGGAATGGAAAACCTTATGGTCGAAATTATATTCGGTATAACGATTTGTTGCAGGGGGCAAATCTTGAATTTAAAATGAGCGATGTACCGAATAAGAGTAGAGGAACCAAAAAAGAGGATGCTCCATATTCTTTTAGCAATGAAAAATAATGTTCTGCTGGACAGGTGTCAATTAACTAATACCAATGAATAGCACGACATTGTGCCAGCGGTAATTTTTAAGAACCATGATAGCTAATTTTTAAGCTGTCATGGTTTTTTTACACGAATAAAATAATCTTGGCTATTTAAAGTTATACCTTTGTGGTTCGAAATTTCGATATGTTAGGTAAAATATTTCATTTTTTAACACTCTTTGCATACCTTAATCTGTTGACCTATGAGTCTTTCTCTTCGGCAACGGGGCAAGTTTTGCATGCAGGTGAAACCATTGTGGAGTATTTTTTGGATGATGTATTGGATTTGGAGCCTATTCATTCTTCCCAGGAAGAAAAGGTACTGTTGCAGGATGACTATCGTATATTTTCGCTCAATAGTCAGGTATTGCCAATTTTTATTTTTGTTTTCGGTATCCTCTTTACGGCATTATGTTTTGCAAAGGACGATGAACACCCTTTTTATCGATCTAAAACCTTGTGCTTGCCGGGATATTACCGTTTCTTATCCCGTTTTCGGCCCTTCTAGTTACTCTCCCTAAATTTTCTAGCGGGAAGCTGCCCCCAGTTTATTTTATCTTGATATTAAGCTGTTGAAGCCCCTAGGGCCTCTCTTTGCTATATCGAACTTAGCCGCTTCCATCTTACATATTCTCCTAAGTTTCGATTTTGAATTTCTTTAGGAGGGTTTAACACGTTACATTTTTTATCGTTTATGAAATACCCTGGTCTAAAGACTACCGGCATTGATGAAAATCAACTGGGTATTCTATAGGACCTTTAAAAAGAAGATTATTCCCCTATGAACAAATTATTTGTACTGTGCCTTTTCGCAGGTATGGTAGGGATGCTGGCTTCATGCCGCTCCTCCAACGCTAACACTGATCAAAAAGAAGAGATTAAAAATATTCCCATTACACCACTAATTGTAATGGATACAACCGTTTATCAGGAATATATTGCTGATATCCAAGCCTTGAAAAATGTCGAGATCCGGTCGAAACTAAATGGTTTTTTAGATAAAATTTATGTGGATGAAGGGGCTTGGGTAAAGAAAGGACAGGTATTATTTAAATATAACAATGAAGAATATCGTTCGGAACTTGCAAAAGCCAAAGCACAGTACGACAATGCTATTGCTGAGGCGCAAAAGATCAAACTGGAAATGGAGCGGACACAAAAATTGGTTGACAAGAATATTGTGAGCTCTTCCGAGTATAATTTATTGAAAATACAGTTAAAGGCTGCCAATTCCAAAATCGAGGAGGCTCGTGCGCTGGTTAATCAAGCCCAGACGAGATTAGATTATACAGTCATTCAAGCTCCATTTGATGGACGTATAGACCGGATTTTATTAAAAGAAGGCTCCTTATTGACAGAAGGAAGCCTGATTACCACAATCTCTGATCTAAGTAAAGTGAACGTTTATTTTGATATTTCTGAAAGGGAATATCTGGCACTAATGCGTGACAAGCTGAATGGCAAGGAAACGCAAAAATCTGTCAAATTAATTCTGGCAAATGGGGAGCTTTATCCACACGAGGGGATTGCTCATCTGGTGGAAAGTGAATTTGAAGCCAATACGGGGTCTATTGCCCTTCGTGTACAATTTCCTAATGCGGAGCATATTCTAAAGCACGGAGCAACGGGTAAAATTGCCGTGCCGATGGAAACGGGTGAGCATACTTTTGTACATCAAAAGTCGGTATTTGAAATTCAGGATAAAACATATGTGTACACTATGCAGGCCGATAGTACGGTGAAGATGACACCTTTTGTTGCCGGGCCACGTGTAGGGCATTATTACATTGTCGATGGGGGGCTCGATCCCAATGCCAAGGTGGTGTATGAGGGCGTACAAAGTTTACGTAGCGGAATGAAGATTAATCCAAAATTGAGAAAGCTGTAACGGAGGGATAGATTATGTTTGAAACATTTATAAAACGGCCCATATTATCGTTGGTCATTTCGGTGTTTATCACGCTTTTGGGATTGCTGGCTCTGTTTACGTTACCTATTACACAATTTCCTGATATCGTACCACCTTCGGTGGTGGTAAATGCTAATTATACAGGAGCAAATGCAGAGGTAAGTACAAATGCAGTAGCCATTCCTTTGGAAAAAGCAATCAATGGTGTTGCGGGAATGACCTACATGAATTCGGTGTCAACTAATAACGGAAGCACAGTGATTCAGATTTTCTTTGAAGTCGGTACGGATCCGGATATTGCTGCTGTAAACGTGCAGAATAGAGTCACTACCGTATTGGATGAGTTACCTGAAGAGGTTATCAAAGCGGGGGTAACTACAGAAAAAGAGGTCAACTCGATGTTGATGTATCTGAATGTTTTTACTGACGATGAAACTGCGGATGAACGGTTTATTTACAACTTTGCCGATATCAATATTCTGAAAGAACTGAAGCGTATCGAAGGTGTTGGTCTTGCTCAGATCATGGGAATGCGGGATTATGCGATGCGTGTTTGGGTTAAACCGGATCGTATGGCAGCGTATAATATTTCCGCAGAAGATGTCGTAGCAGCATTACGAAAGCAGAATATTGAGGCCGCTCCCGGACAAACAGGTATCAGTTCGGATAAAATGCGCAATATGCAGCAATATGTACTGCGTTATCCGGGAAAATTTACTGAAATAGAAGAATATGCCAATATACCTATACGCGCGAATGCTAGTGGATCCATAATCCGTATTAAGGATGTTGCTGATGTTGAATTTGGCTCATTGGATTATGAGATGGTATCCAAAACTGATGGGCGCCCATCGGCTTCCATTATGCTGAAGCAATTACCGGGATCAAATGCACAGGAGGTTATCCAGCGTGTAAAGGACCGGATGGCAGAATTAAAAGAAACTCAGTTTCCGACAGGTATGACCTATACCATGGGTTATGACGTATCCCGCTTTTTAGATGCGTCAATTTCTTCTGTTATCAAGACTTTGTTAGAAGCCTTCCTTCTGGTTTTTATTGTTGTGTTTATCTTCTTGCAGGATTTTAGGGCGACGGTAATTCCTATTTTAGCAGTACCTGTCTGTTTGATCGGAGCACTGTTTTTTATGCAGATGCTTGGATTTTCGATCAACCTATTGACCTTATTTGCCTTGGTACTCGCTATTGGTATTGTCGTGGACAATGGAATTGTGGTTGTTGAGGCCGTATATGCCAAAATGGAGGAAGAGCATTTGCAACCTATGGAGGCCACATTAGAGGCTATGAAAGAGGTTGGAGGTGCTGTTGTGGCGATTACTTTAGTCATGTCTGCCGTCTTTGTTCCTGTAGCGTTTCTTTCAGGCCCTGTGGGGATTTTTTATCGTCAGTTTTCACTGACACTGGCTGCTGCGATCGTTATTTCGGGGATCAATGCATTGACGCTGACACCAGCTTTGTGTGCCTTGTTCCTAAAATCACCGCATGACCGCAAGCCATCGAATAACTGGTTGGATCGTTTCTTTAAAAAATTCAACAGTGTATATGATAAAACAGCCTTTGGTTACAAAGGGATTTTGGTGAAAACCAGCGCCCGTAGGGGATTGACCTTGCTTTTGCTGGGTGTCTTTTTTGTGGCCACCTGGGGAAGTAGCGCGATATTGCCATCTGGATTTATTCCAACGGAAGATCAGGGCATGATCTACGTTGCTGTGACAACACCTCCCGGGGCTACAGTAGATCGTACGGAGCGTGTACTGGATAAAATTGACTCTGTTTCTCGTAAGTTGGAGGTTGTTGAAACGGTGTCTACGTTGTCGGGGTACAGTATCATAACTGAAGTATCTGGTGCTTCCTATGGGATGGGGATGATCAATCTTAAACCTTGGAAAGAGCGAGATCAAACGGTAGATGATGTCATTAAAGAATTGCGCGATAAAACAAAAGATTTTGCGGATGGAGAGATTGACTTCTTTCCGCCGCCGACAGTCCCCGGTTTTGGTAACTCTTCGGGTTTTGAATTACGTTTATTGGACCGTAGCGGTAATGAGGATCTCAATAAGACGGCCGAGGTATTACAGAAGTTTATGGACGACATGGAAAAAAGTGATGTTCTTCAGGATATCAACTCCAGTTTTGACGTGAATTTTCCACAGTATATGCTGAAGGTTGACTACGATATGGCCGCGAAGAAGGGGATATCGGTAGAGAATGCTATGAATACGCTGCAGACATTAATGGGAAGTCTTTATGCTACGAATTTTATCCGTTATGGACAAATGTATAAAGTGATGGTACAGGCAGGCCCTGAATACCGGCAGCGACCGGAAGACGTTTTACGTCTGTATGTAAAAAATGAAACTGGTGAAATGGTGCCTTACAATGCCTTTATTTCGATGGAAAGAATCTATGGTCCAGAACAAATCACTCGTTATAATATGTTTAGTTCGGCGATGATTACAGGGCAGTCCTCGGCAGGGTTCAGCTCTGGACAGGCAATTGAAGAGGTGGAAAAAATAGCGTCGTCTCTTCCAAAGGGATATAGCATTGAATGGTCCGGTATGACACGGGAACAGAAGATTTCAGGGAACCAGGCTTTGTATATTTTCGCGCTCTGTCTGTTGTTTGTTTATTTACTGTTGTGTGCACAGTACGAAAGCTTTTTGTTGCCATTACCAGTTCTGCTCTGTCTTCCGGCGGGAATATTCGGTGCATTTATTTTCCTGAAAGTCTTTGGATTGGAAAACAATATTTACGCACAGGTTGCATTGGTCATGCTCATTGGTTTGCTGGGCAAAAATGCGATCCTGATTGTGGAGTATGCCAATTTGAAATATAAACAAGGAATGGATATTGTGACCGCTTCCATCGAAGGTGCTGTTGCCCGGTTACGTCCGATATTAATGACATCCTTTGCATTTATTGCGGGGTTGATACCGCTGATGATGGCCAGTGGAGCAGGTGCTTTGGGGAATCGAAGTATTGGTACTGCTGCGGTAGGTGGAATGCTCATCGGGACGATCCTCGGAGTTATTGTCATTCCGGGACTGGTCGTCTTATTTTCAAAAAAGGATAACAAAAAACAGGTGGTAAAACAAGCTTCTTTAGTAATCGCTGCCCTTATCTTACTTGGAAGTTGTTCAGTTCCCAAAAAATCTCTTCAGCCGCAGAAAGTAAATGTGCCAAGCTCATTTTCCAAGGATGTTTCACCAGATAGTTTAAATGTCGGCGGTCGATCTTGGAAGGAAATTTTTAGAGACCCAAAGTTAGTTTCTCTGATTGATTCTGCTTTGCAGAACAACCTCGATATTCGTCAATCAATTTTACGTTTAGCATCTGCACAAGCTTATTTTAAACAGCGCAAGGCTGCATTAGGCCCAACTGTGGAGGCTGCAGTAGAAGGGGGAATACGGAAATATGGACATTATACGGAATCAGGAATTGGTAACTACGATTCAAATTTCTCGGAGAATTTGAAAAGTGATGAGAAATTGCCTGAACCATTTATCCCAGACTATTTTATTGGACTTCGTTCATCTTGGGAGATTGACCTTTGGGGCAAGCTTAGGAGCCAAAGGCAAGCTGCTTATTTTAGCTTTTTAGCGGAGCAGGAGGGGAAACGTCTATTGGAAACGGAATTGGTATCTAATATTGCCACGGCTTATTATGAATTAATTGCTTTGGATCAGAAGATCAAAGTCTATGATCGGAATATTGAGTTACACAAAAATGCATTGGAAGTTGTTGAAGTAAAAAAGGATGCTGGTTATGCCACTGAACTTTCTGTACAACAATTTAAAGCGCTGTTGGCCAATTCCAAAGCAGCAAAGGAACAGTTGATTCAAGAGATCGCACTTTGGGAACATCATATCAATGGCTTATTGGGACGATTCTATCAGCCTATTGTAAGAAGTACATATACCGAAAATACAGATTTATATTATGCAATGAGCTTTGGTACTCCAGATGATTTGGTTAATCAACGCCCAGATATCAAGGCTGCTTATCTGAAAGTGATTGCATCTTCAAATAATCAGGAAGCGTCACGTTTAGCTTTTCTACCTTCTGTCGCTATAAGTCCTTTTATCGGATTGCAAAGCTTTAGTTTCAATAAGTTATTCAATCTCGATAAATCTATTGCTTATAATTTATTTGGTGGTATCACACTACCGATCTTTAATCAAAGACAGTTGAAAACGCAGTATGAGATTGCCAAAGCAGATTATGGAATCGCTTTTGTGGATTATGAAAAAAGCGTTTTAAATGCCTATAATGAGGTTTCTAATGTAATCATGACGCAGGAGGCTATTGGTAAGCGGCGCAACTTTGTCGATGAACATGTTCAAGCATTGAACCTCTCCATAGAGGCTGCGCAAGAATTGTTCATCGCTGGAAGGGTAACATCACTAGATGTTGTAACAGCACAGAAGGAGTCGCTCGAAGCTCAAATAGGTAAAGTGGAATTAGAGAAGGAGAATACATTGAATCAGATCCTGCTCTACAAAGCATTGGGAGGGGGCTGGCAATAGATCTGACAGATTAAAACAGAAAACTATTTTTCATGCGATAAAGAATTAACTTGTTAATTCTTAGATCCTTTTATAGGGTCAGGGAAAGAGGCCGTCGTGAGATGCCCTCTTTTTTTATGAAAGTGTCTGATGTTATAGGTCAGAAAGAATCTTCATTTCATGTTCATTGCTGTTGGTGCCTGCGAAGTCTTGAAGGTTTTGTTGTTATTTTTATGTAGTTTAGTCGACACTATTTTGAACCGAGTCGATTATGTTACAGCGCATATTTCTTTTTATTCTTTTCTCTCATTTTAGTTTTAGTCTATTAGCCCAGATACAGCCAGATAGTAGCAGAGTTTTACAGCGCTTGGAATATTTGATGGAAAATCAGAAGATTTATGTCAAGAACCGAGAGGATAAGCTAGAGAAGTTAAAACAGGAGGCAAAGGCACTGGAAGCTAACTCCGTTCAGTTTTTGAAGAAGAATTACGAAATTTTTGAAAATTATAAGAAATTTGATTCGGACGCGGCACTTTCTTATATCTTACTATGTCAGAAGCTGGCTCCATTAAATAATGATTCATTGCAAACGGTGATTCATTTAGATTTGGCTTGGGTATATTCTACCATCGGACGGTATATAGAGGCGTCAAAGTTGTTGGGAGCAGTTGAGCCGTCTCTACTTGGTAAAGATCTCCTGGCAAAGTATTATGATGCTTATAGTTCATTCTATAGCCATTATGGTCAGAGCAATAATCGCCCTGAGTATTATCAAGCGAGTGAACGGTATCGCGATTCATTGCTAAGTGTTCTACCTAAGTCTTCCTTAGAGTACCGTACAGCGATTGCTATAAAAACGTTGTTTAACGGTAATCGGGAGGATGCTAAAAAGCAGCTCTTGGTCCTTTGGCAAGAAAATAAAAGAGATATTGAGCAAAGAGCGCTGATCGCTTACTTTCTGGGGCTAATTTATAAATATGAAAAGGATACAAAAAGTCAAATTTATTACCTTTCCATATCGGCCAGTGCGGATATCGAAATGGCAAACCGCGACAACGCTTCCTTTCATGATCTGGCATTAACTTATTATGACCAGCAGGATTTCGACCGGGCATTTCAATTTATCGAAAAAGCGATCGACGACGCCATGTTGTGTAAGGTACGTTATCGTATTATCGAGGGGACTTCTTCTTATCCGATCATCAATGCGGCCTATCAGCAGAAAATCAGCAGCCAGAACAGGCAATTGGTTGCTTTGGTTGTTGTCGTTAGTATTTTATTAATTGGAGTTATTATTGGACTTGTCATTATTTACAGGCAAGTACAGCATTTGAGACGAATACGATCGGAATTATCGGCCACCAATCAGCAGCTTCGCGCATTGAATAATGAGATCAATCAAACTAACTTTAAATTGTCGGAATCCAACCATATTAAGGAAGAATATATCGCTCAATTTTTTGATATGTGTTCGAATTACATCGATAAAATGGAAGATATTAGAAAAGTATTATTAAAGAAGGCTACAAATCAACAATGGGACGCGTTGAGAGAGCAGCTGAAGTCTACGCAAATGGAGGAAAGAGAGGTGCAGCAGCTCTATGTTAACTTTGATCGTATCTTCTTAAATCTATATCCGACTTTTGTTGATGAATTCAATGCCTTGCTTCAGGATGATGAGAAGATTTATCCCAAAAAGACAGAACTGTTAAATACTGAGCTTCGAATTTTTGCTTTAATTCGATTAGGGATCGATGACTCTGTAAAGATTGCAAGCTTCCTTCGCTATTCTCTACGGACAGTTTATAATTACAGAACAAAGGTACGTAATAAAGCCGCAGGAAATCGGGATGCCTTTGAAGCTGCTGTATGTCAAATTGCAGTAATTGATCGACCGTAAAGGTTGGATTATACGTGTAAATTGACTTGATTAACGACTATTATACACTCATCTAGGTACTTTTTAAAGGTTAGTTTATTTTGTAATAATCTCTCTGTTAGTTTGTTGTGTTTTTTATCTGGTACTTTTTGAGTACTAGCTCTTTTTTCTCCGTCTTGGCGATCTTAGTTTTGTTTTGAGCAATGAAGGAGGGGAAACTCATTGCCGTTTTGGAATAACCAAAAGATTAAACAATAACCAATTTTTTTATTTCATATGATTTACTTTACTCGAAAAGTAGCCTTTTCAATGGGCTTGGCTTTCTTGTTTACCTTGGTGAATTTTGTGTTTGCACAAGACAGAATTCAAATCAGTGGACGAATCCTGGATGCCCAAGATCAGAAACCTCTTTCTGGAGTGACCATTACGCAGAAAGGAAGTAATAATGCTGTATCCAGTAATGGGGAGGGCCGTTTTCAAATGTCGGCAAGCAAGGGCAGTATACTTCAATTTACATTTGTTGGTTACGACAGCAAAGAATTGCCTGCCGGCAGTACCATGGTTGTGCAATTAAATTCTTCTACTAATGTACTTGAAGATGTCATTGTCATAGGTTATGGCAGCGTAAAAAGAAAGGATGTCACGACGGCAATTTCTTCTGTATCCACCAAGGATCTGGAAAAGAGACCTGTTACCAATTTTGGTCAAGCCATTCAGGGCAAGGCTGCTGGTGTAACAGTTATTCAGCCAAATGGTCAGCCGGGTTCTGCTCCGCAGATTCAAATTCGAGGAATAACTTCTTTTAATAGCAACACTACTCCTTTGTATGTGGTAGATGGAGTTCCTGTGGAAGATATTAAATTCTTATCACCGAATGATATTGCTGATATCCAAATCCTCAAGGACGCATCATCTGGGGCTATTTATGGTTCTCGCGGTTCAAATGGTGTGATCCTCGTGACAACAAAATCAGGTAAGGCAGGTGAAGCAAAAATTACACTTGGAACACAATGGACAGCCAATGTTGTCAATAATACTGTCAAAGTTTTAAATACTAGCCAATACAAAGATTTGCAGGACGAGATAGGTCTTGTCAACCTTCCGGAAGGATTGTTGGATCAGACAGACTGGTTTAAAGAGACCTACAAAACGGGGATTCAGCAAAATCATCAAATATCAGTTTCAGATGGTAATGAGAAACTTCGTTACTATTTGGGTGGCGGTTATTTGAATGAAAATGGGACATTACAAGGCTCCTTCTTTAGGCGGTATAATTTCCGTGCTAATATTGATAACCAAGTTCGGAAATGGTTAAAGGTCAATGCGAATATCAATTATTCCGATAACAATGACAATGGAATTACTTCTGGGTTAGGGTCTAATCGTGGTGGGGTAGTGACCTCAGTGATTACAACACCGACCTATGCCCCTGTATGGGATCCGTCAAATCCAGATCGATTCTATAATAATTTCTATGGTATTAGCAACATTACCAGTCCTTTGGAAAACTTAGCAAGAACAAGGAATAATAATAACCGAGAAAATCGTCTCGTTGCTACAGGAAGTGCACTGGTTTCCTTTATGCCCAACTTCACTTGGAAAACTTCGTTTTCATTCGATAGAAGATCTGGGGTGATGACGACCTTCTTGGATCCTTGGACGACAGCATGGGGAAGAAATCAATTTGGAGAGGCCTCTGATCTTCGCAATACAAATACTGTATTGACCTGGGATAATATCTTAACATATAGCAAAAGCTTTGGTAAGCATAATCTAGAAGTAATGGGCGGTTCTTCCTGGACAGACTCTAAGTACTCCAGAAGCTATATCTATGGTTCAAACTATGCAAACGGAATCATTGAGACACTTAATGCGGCGAACAAGATCTCTTGGGATAGAACAGGATCCTCTGCTTCTAATTGGGGAATTATGTCCTATTTCGCCCGTGCAATGTATAACTACGATGGTAAGTATTTGTTGACTGCGAATATGCGTGCCGATGGCTCTTCGAAGCTGAGCCCCGAGCGGCGCTGGGGATACTTTCCTTCTGTCTCGGCTGCCTGGAGAATCTCCTCTGAAGATTTTATGAAAGACGTCGATTGGATAAATGACTTTAAAATCCGTGGAGGATGGGGACAGACAGGTAATCAATATGGATTAGGTGACTACGCTTATCTGCAATTGAGCGGTATTCAACGTCAACAATGGTTTGTAGAGGGAAAGGACAATGCTGTGCCAAATATCAATAAACCAACAATCTTAAGGGCTAAAGACTTGACCTGGGAGACCACAAGCACAACGAGTATCGGTTTTGATATCACCATGTTGAGCAACAGGCTAACGGTCAGTGCCGATTATTACAACAAGGATACCAAGGATCTCTTGATGAATGCGAGCTTGCCTGCAGGACAGCAAGCAACCACAATCCAAAGAAATGGCGGCCGGCTGAATAACCATGGTTTTGAATTTGCCGTAAATTCGAAAAATCTGACCGGCAACTTTACTTGGAATACAGATTTTAATATTTCTTTTAACAGAAATAAACTGAAACAGCTGGATTTACAACAAGTGTACTACGATGTCAAGACGAATGATTATGTCAATGATTTTGTGGTGAAGAATGAGCCGGGAAGATCGCTTGCAGGGTTCTTCGGTTATATATCGGATGGTGTAAACCCTGAAACTGGCGAGCTTATGTATCGCGACCTAAATGGTGATGGAAAGATCTCATCAAGTGACCGCACTTATATCGGCAATCCTCTTCCAAAGTTTGTGTATGGTATGACAAATAGTTTCTCGTGGAAAAATTTCGATCTAAGCATATTCATTCAGGGAACTTATGGGAACGATATTTTCAATGCCAGTCGCATGGAAACAGAAGGTATGTATGATGGTCGAAATCAAACGACCGTTGTATTGGATCGCTGGAGAGTACCGGGACAGATTACCAACGTTCCTAAGGCTGGATTTGATATGAAAAATTCAACCTATTTTGTTGAGGATGGAAGTTATCTGCGTATGAAAAATGTTTCCTTGGGCTATTCCATCTCTCCGGAGAGACTGAAACGCATGGGTATCAATAAAATACAGCCTTATCTATCTGTAAGTAATCTGTTTACGTTGACAAAATATTCAGGTATGGATCCAGAAGTAAACCAATTCTCTGGCGGATCTGAGTCTAGAATCCAAGGTATTGATTGGGGGACCTATCCACAGAACCGTTCATTTGTTTTAGGTCTTAATATTGAGTTTTAATTGTCTGTATCATGAAAAAATATATAAGTAACACTCTTTCTCTGCTAACTGGCTCTTTGTTTTTATTTTCTTGTTCATTAAACCGTGATCCACTTTCAGATTATTCGGATGTTAGTCAGGGGAAGACTGAAACTGGAACTCAGGTTGTTTTTAAGAATAAGTCCGAGGTTGAGACCTATCTAGCTGGAATTTACCAACAGATGAAAGACAGGCAGGAGCATTGGTATCTTGATTTGTTATTGATTGGTGATTCGCATGCCGATAATTCCTATGCAGGAACGACAGGAGCAGAAGTTGTACCTTTTGAGAATAATTCAATTGAGGGATCAAATTCTGTTGTTGACCGGGATTGGGGAAGGTATCTGGAAGATGTTGGACGAGCAAATCGATTGATCATTTATGTCGATAGTGTCGCTGATAAATCGGTGAGCGATACGGAAATTAGGAACTATAAAGCACAGGCTAAGCTTTTCCGCGCATTAGCGATGTTTGATATGGTCCGCATCTTTGGATCGGTCCCTGTCATTACCACAATCGCACCTGATATTACGGGGGATAATGTAGGAGAAGTTTATCCGCAGTATTTTCCTAAGCAGGCGACCGAAGAGGAGGCCTACAAGCAGATCGAAAAAGATCTGATGGACGGGTTAGCTGATGCACCTGCTAACAATAACGGAAACAAAACCTTATTTACAAAGTCGGTCGCACGAGCGATGTTAGCGAAGATCTATGCCGAAAAACCAATTCGGGATTATGCTAAAGTTATTCAATATGTCGATGCATTGACTGCGGATGGATTTGACTTAAATCCTAATTATTCGGATTTATATGCGATGAATGCGAGTAATACGGATCTTGCGCAACGTAATACAAAGGAATCTATTTTGGAAGCGCAGTTCACTGCCGGAGGTGGCAATTGGGCAACTTGGATGTTTGGAAGGGATTTGTCCAATTATGATAATAACTTTACATGGGCAAAATGGGTAACTCCGTCTCGGGATTTGATACAGGCTTATAGCAATGAAGGTGATCAAATTCGTTCGGGGCAATCGATCGTCTATTATTCGACAACCTGGAGCAATTATTATCCTTCAAATAACTACCCGTTCATGTTTAAGCTGCGGTCTGCATTTAATAGCATTGTCAAGCTTCGTTACGCGGACCTTTTATTGTTAAAAGCGGAAGCATTAATTCAACAGGGATCAGATTTATCGGGGGCTGCCGATATTATAGATAAAATTCGCACACGGGTTAAATTACCGAAATTGGCAACAGCTGTTCGTTCAAATAAAGACGCCTTATTCGAAGCATATTTGAAGGAACGCCGTTTGGAATTAGCGTTTGAAGGACAGCGCTGGTTTGATTTGGTGCGGTTAGACAAAGTGGAGTCTGTTATGAATGCTGTTTATGCAAAAGATGCAGGGAGAAAAGCACAGGTGTATCCCTTCACGAAAAACTCCTACCGATTGCCGATTCCGCAACCAAAAATTGATCAGAACCCTAATCTAGTTCAGAATCCTGGCTATTAATTGATTTAACAATGGGAAGTTCCGTCCGATGGATGGAAAAAAATTATTAACAGATGAAATATAATAATACAACTATGATATATACATTCTTGTTGTCCTGTTTGATAACGGCAACATCTTGTAACCGTGACAGCTATACACCTTCACAAGGGGAAGATATTAAAAAAAGTGGCGATGTAACTATCTACACAACAACAGGTAGCCGTTCCGTAGATTTTGGAAAACGCTTTGTGGATTTTAGTTCCAAATTCAATATGTCCCCGAATACTATTACGATAGATCCTACGCAAAAATTCCAGACGATGGATGGATTCGGTGCAGCGATTACAGGTTCTACCTGTTATAATCTAATGAAAATGAATAAGGAAGACCGAACGAAATTCCTCACAGAGACGTTTTCTGATAAGGATGGGATGGGGATGAATTATATCCGGATTGCGATTGGATGTTCTGATTTTTCTTTGAGTGAGTATACCTGTTGGGATAAGGAAGGAAAGGAGAATTTTGGACTACAGTCGGAAGAGACGCAATATGTCATTCCGGTGCTGAAAGAAATACTTGCGATCAATCCATCCATAAAAATCATGGGCTCCCCATGGACTCCACCGAAATGGATGAAAGTGAACAACCTGACAGATTTAAAGCCTTTTGATTCATGGACCAGTGGTCAGTTAAATCCAAAATATTATCAGGACTATGGTTGGTATTTTGTTCAATGGATTCAGGCAATGAAAAAAGAAGGCATTCATGTTTATTCGATTACCGTTCAAAATGAGCCATTAAACCGGAAAAACTCTGCGTCGCTTTACATGTCCTGGCAAGAACAACAAGCTTTTGTCAAACAAGCTTTGGGGCCACAATTAAGAGCGGCAAACCTGTCAACAAAAATCTATGCGTTTGACCACAATTATAACTATGATAATATTGCCGATCAGATGGATTACCCAATCAAGATCTATAACGATGCAGGCGCGGCTTCATTTATCGCAGGTGCAGCATACCATAACTATGGTGGTGATAAAGCAGAGCTAATAGATATTCATAATCAACGCCCAGACAAGGAGCTGATATTTACAGAAACATCCATTGGAGAATGGAATGATGGCCGGAATCTCGAAAAGCGATTAATGGAGGATATGCGCGAAGTCGCACTTGGTACCGTAAACAATTGGAGCAAGGGTGTTATTGTTTGGAATTTGATGTTAGATACCGACAAAGGGCCTAATCGAGAAGGAGGCTGTCAGACGTGTTACGGAGCCGTGGATATCAGTAAGGCAAATTATAAGAATATAACACGCAATTCGCATTATTATATTGTTGGTCATCTTTCTTCGGTGGTCAAATCAGGAGCTACGCGGATTGGTACTTCTGGCTACACAGCGGAAGGCCTGGTGTATACTGCGTTCCAAAATACAGATGGGACCTATGCGGTTGTTCTGCTAAACGAATCTGGTGACAGCCGTAAAATCACCTTGGCAGATGGTAAACATCATTTTAGCTATGATGTACCAGCTAAGTCGGTAGTTTCTTACCGCTGGACATATTAACCGAAGGATTATGAACCCTGAGCGCTATCTCGTGGATAGCGCATAAATTATGAACAAATGAAAAAATATCTCATCAATATACTATTGGGAACCGCTGCGATTGCTGCAGTCAGTTCCTGTAAAAAGGATGAAAAATATACCTATCAAATAGGAGATCCAAAGATTGAATTGAAATCGCCCATTTCAACGGCAAGTTTTGGGGATAGCCTTGAATTTCAGGTCCACGTTTCGGATGATAAAGTTGCGCTGTCAACAGTTAAAGCCCAATTGTATTTTACAGATGATAAGGTAACGGAAACTGTAATCCGCACCAAAGAAAATGGAGATTATACAGGGAAGATTTATGTTCCTTTTCTGAAAAATATTCCTGACGGGAAAGCAACACTAAAATTTGTCTTGCAGAATATTAGCCAAAAGACGAGCGAACAGTCTTTTGATATTAGTCTCAGCAGACCGGACTTTCCATATTTAACGCTGGTCACCGAATCCAAGTCCTATCGAATGGAAAAGGTAGGACGTAACCAATATGCAGCAAAAGAAAACTTTCCAGCAGAAGTAAAAGGCTATATCCAAGCGCCAAAAGTAGGTGTACAAGGCAATGCGATGAATTTTGGATGGGTGAATAATATGGTTAACTTCGGTTCTACTGCCGAAATTCCATTTTCAAATTCAACTTCTGGTGTTTATCCAATTCAATTTAATACATTGACATTTCAGGCATCGCCATTTATTGTCATACTACTGAATGGGTCGCAGTTTAGTCGTCTCGATGATAAACATGCTAAAGTCGAAATTGATCTAGCTCAAGGAAAACCAATGACCTTTGAGGGGATTGCAGATCTACAAGATTGGTGGATTGATCCTGATTTCTTTACCAAGGCTGCTGATGGAACCCTATCTTTTAATGGGACGACAGGGAAATACCGTGTTACAGCAGACTTTGCCTTAAAATACTTTGTTGTTGAAGTGATGACAGGCAATGATTTAGCGAAATTGCAAGATGACGGAAGCGGCGCAGTATGGATTATTGGCGAAGGAATCGGAAAACCTAAAGTATCCAGTAATCAGGTGGGTTGGAATACAGATAAAGCGCTTTGTTTGACCCCGCTAGGGAACAAGAAATACCAGATAACTGTTGAGGCCGGAGAATCTATAAACTCGGATAACATCAACTTCAAATTTTTCCATCAAAAAGGATGGGGAGGTGAATTTGGAGGTACAGATGTGACAACTACAAGTGATATTGTATTTGTGGGGGATGGCAATAATGGACGTGACTCGGGCAATCTTGGTATAAAAACTGGTAAAGTATTAGAATCAGGTAAAACGTATGTCTTTACCTTGGATTTAGCTGCCGGAAATAAGAAAGCTGTCTTGACGGTTGCGGCGAAATAATAAAAATTGAGTTTTCTAAGTCCTAAGTAGTTTTCTACTTAGGACTTTTTCTTTCTAATGGAATTTGTTTATTCCAAGTTTCATTTGTTATATTTGTCCAGCTCTCAAAGCGAATGATCTTAAGCTTGATTCGGTGAGTTTACAAGAAAAAAGTAATCTTCCTGATAGGAGCTGCTATTGAGAATAAAATATTCGAATGAAAATCAGACTGTTTATATGGATTCTATTACCCCTGATGCTCTTACAGAGTTTCTCGACGGTATGGCTGTGGACGGTCTTCGAACTGAATAGGGATTATATCGCACGTTACGAATGTATCAATCGCTTCAATGACAATGCACTTGCCTGTAGAGGACAATGTATTTTGATGAAAAAGATGCGCGAACATGAGGAAAAGGAACAAAAAAACCTTGAATTTCGCATTATCGATGTTGTTTTTATAAATAATACACAAGATTTTACGTTTAAGAACGCAACTCTTTATGAAGCCACTGTGGAGCGCCTGCTTCCGGTATATAAAGAAGATTATTCCTATAACCCCATCTTTACGATATTTCACCCCCCTCTGGTTTAGATCCAGCTAGTAATTTATTTGATTAAGTAATCGATCGTTGACGGCGGATTACTATTTATTTCAATGGAACCGACTTGATTCTTTGGTCTGCATTGCTATGTAGCTTTAGATCATTCATTGGTTTCAATTCTCTTGAAATTGAATGGAGCTGTAGTAGATTCATCTATATGATGAGATAGATCCATTCGTAACTGATGATACCGTTATGATTTATTCAAACTGCGTGAGACGGATTCATGGGTACAAAAAATTATGCTTGAATAATCACATGAGGGGATGAATTAATCTGATAGTTTCACCACAAATGAAAAATTATAGATGAGAGATTTATATATAAAAAGCGCTGGTTTCTATATCATGATTATATGCCTCTTCCTAACATCTTGTACAAAGGAAAAAACAGATTATGAGGCTGAACGGGGAAATACAGTTGAGGAGAATCCGGAGTTTAAGGAGGTTTCGAGTTCTGTTTCTTCGGGTTATAATATCCGTATCGAAGCCTTAGGGGGAGTATTGTATCGGGGGTACAATGATATTCGGGTGAAAATTAATAAGCAGCAAACAAATGAGCCAGTGGAGGTTTCTTCGGTCGGCTTTCGACCAATCCAGACCGATGCTCATGGGGTGAAAATTTCCTGTCCACACCAATCGGTATTGGATTATACCTTAGATGGTCGCTATTTTTCCGGTTATAGTGTATTTATCAATACGAGCTCTGAAACAACGACCTGGAGTTTGGAAATCAATTTTAAAATTGGCGATCAGAATTTTTCGGCTATACAAAATGTAACTGTAAAGCCGCAGACAAACAAGAATCTTAACATGACCACATTTGCAGGGAAAGATAATGAGCAATATATAATTGCGTTGATTTCTCCACGGAAGCCGAATGTTTCTGAGAATAAATTGGTTGCTGGGATTTATAAATTGGATGCCGCACAATTGTCTTATACCACTGTCAATGGATATGTCCTGCAATTGGATCCGCGGATGCCAGAACCTTCGATGGGTAACCATTCTTCGCCGAATAATAAGGATCTGGTACAACAGGCAGATGGATTGTATCAAGGCGTTGTGAATTACACAATGACAGGCAACTGGACGCTAAATTTTATTTTGGTCAATCAAAACGGGCGGGTAATAGCAGGGACGGAGGTGCCAAGGGATTTTACACCGGGTGTAGAAGGACGTAAAAGTGAGTTATACATTGATATTCTGTTCTAATGGCTATGAAGAAGATAAGTTTTAGTCTCTCGATGCTTTTCTTGGGATTGAATGTTAATGGACAAAGCAATGCTGTTACGCGTGATACAACGAGACGTCTTGAGGAGGTTACGGTTAATGCAGCTGTCAAAAGGAGGATTGAGAACGAATTGAAGATGGCAGTTTCTGTAGATGAGTTTTTGGCTTCTGCGAGTAATATTAGTTTTATCAAACGTGGTGCTTATGCCTGGGAACCGCTGCTCAATAACATGAGTAGTGAGCGTTCTACAATAACGATCGATGGAATGCATGTTTTTGGAGCATGTACCGATAAAATGGATCCCATAACGTCGTATGTCGAGAGTAATAATCTTTCATCTATAGCTATTAAATCCGGGCAGGAGGGGAATTTACATGGGGCTACTGTGGCAGGAAGTATAGATCTGAAAAGAAGAAATACCTCGTTTGGTCTACAGAAAAAAATTGGTGGAGCCTATCAGACAGGTTTTGAATTCAATAATAAGCAGACCTTTAATCTTGGAAATTTATATTATTCAAGTGACAAATTTGTGGCAGATGGAAGTATTGCTTTCCGGAAGGCAGGGAATTATTATGATGGCAATGACAATGAAGTAAGGCATTCTCAATATAATAAATTCAATGCATCGTTAGGCCTGGCCTATAAAACAAGTCCTCTTTCCGCTGTTCGAGTGGATGCTATTTTTGATCGTGCTAAAGATGTAGGCTTCCCAGCTTTACCAATGGACCTTTGGCTGTCGAGAGCAATTATTACTTCAGCGGCATACAAACAGCTGTTTGAAGAAGGCATGGTAAAAGTGTGGGATACCAAAGTTTATTTTAATGCAGTTGAACACTATATGGATGATACGACTCGTCCAGAAAATCTGGTTCATATGGATATGCCTGGCTGGAGCACAACCTACGGCCTTTTGTCCAAAATTAATCTGCAGAAAGATCGTTATTCTTCGGAAATACAAGTAAATGCTTACGATAATCTATCTATAGCAGAAATGCGTATGTATCCTCAGGACAGGTCCAAGCAAACCATGTTTGCCTATAGCTGGCCATGGGTGACCACACGTTTTGCGAGTGTAGCGATGAATAACACGCTGGATCTTTCCAATATCAGTAGAGTTGTCTTTGGGGGTTCATTGGGTTTGAACTATAACTATTCGAAATACATCGAATTTAACTGGATCTTCCATCCCGGTTCCCCACAAAAGAAAAATAGGATTCTTCCGAGCCTACATGCCAGCTATCAAATAAATATTGGTCAGTTTGACTTTTCTGTAGGTACAGGGTTTGGACACCGGGCTCCTTCCGTTTCGGAAGCTTATGGTTATTACATTTATAATAGTTTCGATCGCTATGATTACATCGGAAATCCGGATTTAAAAAATGAGGTTTCTTATGAAGCCAATGCCAGTGCCGGATTCAAGACGGGGAGATTGAGCATTGGTGCTAAGGCAAACTATTTCTTTATCCAAGATTACATTATTGGACGAATTTTGAGTTTGGGTAGCCCGATGAACTATCAATCCGTAGGTGTGAAAGGGTATACCTCCTTAGATCATGCGACATTGTTTAATCTAGCGCTCGATGCGCGGTACCAGATTTTGCCGGGTCTGGATTGGAAAGCTGTACTTACTTATGCCAGAGGGCAGGACAATATGGGTGGAAACCTGCCTTTTATACGTCCATTAAGTTACCAGACATCTTTGCATTACCGGTATAAAATGATTGGTGTGCAGACTTCCATCAACGGAGACTTTAGTCAGGTCAACTACAGTCCCGAATATGGTGAGGACCAAACGGCTTCTTATAAAATCTGGAATGTCTCTGCTGACTATAATTTCAAGATAAGAAAATTGACAGCTGTATTTCAGGTTGGTGCTGAAAATCTCTTCAATGAATACTATAGTACCTATGCGGATTGGGGAAATATACCCCGTATGGGTAGAAATATGTTCACATCCTTAAAAATCAATTTTTAATAATTTAAAACTTAGTATAAAATGAAAAAAAATACAATAAAACTTATGATGATCTCTTTGGTCATGATTTCATGCAGTAAAAGTGAAGATGTTGCCAATAATGTTAATTTGCATTTCAACAATACATTTAAAAATACGACAATCGTCTTAGGCGGAGCTGAATCTCCTGCGGCTACAACGAATACCTCGGCGAATGGGCAAGTGCATCAATTTTCGGAGCTTAAGTATGTAATTAGCAATATCAGGCTTATTAAGGCTGATGGGACTGAAATTCCTTATCATGTAAATGACTTAGACAAGGGGGCTACGGTGGTCAATCAGGCAAAGCTTTCGAGCCTGGACTATACGTTGGCCGACATACCTGTAGGAGAGTATAAACAGCTTAAGTTTGGATTTGGAGTGAAGCAGGAACTAAACACCCTGGATCAGTTTAGGTTCCCTGTATTTTATGCGGCTGCAGGTGCTAATGATACCCAAATGCATTGGCAGTGGGCGACGGGCTATCGTTTTGCCAAATTGGAGGGCTTTTATGAGAGTAATCATCAGAAATTTACGATTCATACTGGAAGTACATTAAATGGAAAGTCTGGGCAACCGGATACCTATGTACAGGGGGTAGATGCTTATCGCGATATCACCTTGGATTTAAATACAAGACTTGTCGTTGGTGGTAACCATCCGGAGATTACGATTAAGGCAGATTTTGATAAGCTATTCAGTGGAAATAATAAGATCATTATCGATGAAAAATATGAGACAGCACCACAACAACATGAGGGGATGGAGGTCATGGTAACGTATGTCAATAACCTCGGCGGAGACGGTAAGGAAGATCGCGTTGGAATGTTCGCTATAGAAAAAGTCAAAAATTAACGTAACCAGATAAAGATCACTACGGATAGCCTATACCACGTTTGAGTATAGGCTATCCATGATGATTTTATAATAATAGCTATGCAGATGAAAATGGTGGTCGGGATATTGTTTATGTTGTTATTCATATTATCCTGTCATGATGAGGATAGTTTGGTGTCGGATAACACTGATAATCCCGAGATTCTTTTTTTTATACCAACAGATTTTCCCAAGCTGAATAATTCTGTAAGTGATAATAAACCAACAAAATATGGCGTCGAATTGGGTGAAAAGCTATTTCATGAGAAACGATTTAGTGGTAATAATACGATCTCATGTGCAAGCTGCCATAATCCTTCTCTTGCTTTTTCAGATGGAAAAATGCAAGCGCTAGGTATATACGATCGCGTCGGATTGCGGAATACGCCGCCCTTACAGAATTTGGCCTTTATGAAATTTTACAATTGGGATGGTAACATTCTTGAACTGGAAAAGCAACCATTGGTTCCCATCATCACGCATGAGGAGATGAATTCCTCTATTTTGGAGGTGATCAGTAAAATTAGTAGCGATGATGATTACAAAGATTTATTTAAAAAGGCATTTGGTGATGGGGGGATAACGCCTGATCGGATTTATAAAAGCCTCGTACAATACGAGTACACTTTAGTATCAGCGAATAGCAAGTATGACAAAGTGAAAAGAAATGAAGGAGAAAAGTTTACGGAAACAGAAGAACGTGGATACAAGTTGTTTAAGCTAAAGTGCGCCGGTTGTCATGCGACGGAATTGTTTACTGACCAAAGTTTTAGGAATATAGGCTTTCCGCTAAATAAAAATATGGAGGAGGCTGGAAGAGCGAGGGTAACAGGAGTTTCTTCTGATTACATGGCTTTTCGGGTACCTTCTTTAAGAAATGCCGAATATACGGCTCCTTATGGAAGTTTTGGCCAATTTCCAACGTTAAGGTCGGTTTTGGACTATCTTGATAATGGGGTATTGGATGCAGCTAATTTAGATCCTTTGCTTAAAGAAAATGGCAATAGGATTGCTATGACCGAAGCCGAAAAGGAGGATATCGTCGCGTTTATTAAAACATTAAGCGATGCTGCCTTTGTAAGTAAATAAATTGACCCACCATAGGTACCGATGAAAGAGAACTATGCAGAAGAAATATCTGTAGCGTATCCGGAAGTAACATCGTTTTTATTTAAAGAAAAAGAACTAATTTCAATTATTCCGTTTAACAAACGCATTACGATTATGAACCTTTTCAGTATTTCTACGAAAATCTCTTCCATGTTGTGCCGAACATTCTTCTTTTTAGCTTTTATAGGAGGACTAGTCGGTTGTAAAAAAGGCAACTCAAATGATGACAAAGGCCCTTTAGCTGGGGGATATTCTATTTTAGTCAATAAGGGAAATGTGCTCGTCAGCGGTTTTAGGGCTGAGGGAGGAAATGTGAATACAAAATATTGGGTCAATGGAGACAATTCGAACCAAGCTACCTTTACGGGACTTGTCGGAAATCAATCTGGTTACAGACAATCCGTAGACAAAAAATCTAGAACTGTTTATACTTATAAAAACCTAGATGGTACGCTCCAAAACTATCAATTTAACCAAGGGAGCCTGGCAAATGAAGGTAAGATTTTCTATTATAAAGACAATACCATGATAAGTATGAAGGGGGATAACATTGGGAATATTTCCGCTGTTGATTTTTATAGTGGAAGGCCTTATTTTGGTGGTTTTCTGGGGGAAATCACTTCCTCTGAAACGGGAAAGGTTTTGCGCCCCATAACACCATTTGTATGGGATGGTAATTCATCGTTCACATTGTTGTCACTTCCCAAGAATGTGCTTTATTTTAAAGGCGTCAGTACGATCTATGCGTCAGGATCGGATGAGTTTTATGTAGGTGGACTTTGTGGTATGCCCGTGTATTGGAAAAATGAAGAACCGGTTGTGTTGGACGAACGTTACGGAGAGGTTTGGCAAATCACCAAATCGGGTTCTGATGTGTATGCCGTAGGACTAATCAATAAATACAATTCTAATAGTACGGGACATACTGCATGCTATTGGAAAAATGGAAAACTTCATGAACTTGAGGACCGTGCCCAGGCTTTCGGGATATATGTAGATGGAGATGATATTTATGTTTCGGGAGCAGTTGGAAATGTCCCCGCTAGCTACAGACCTTGTTATTGGAAGAATGGGGAGCGTGTTGACTTACCGATGTAACAGTTGAAAAAATACAGGTATATCTCCGCTATAAATAGGTCTCTCCATAATTGGAACTATGTATAGAAGAGATCAACTAATTGTTTGGCTTCCTTTACGTCATGTACCCGGAGTAGCTGTATACCTCTTTCGAGCAACAAGGTATTTAGAGCAGTCGTACCATTTAATGCATCTTGGGCTGTGATTCCGATTTTTTTATAGATCATGGATTTACGGGAGATTCCGCCCAATATGGGTAATTCGAAGTAGTGGAGCTCATTGACACGATAGAGCAATTCATAATTCTGTTCGACTGTCTTCGCAAAACCAAAACCCGGATCTAGAATAATATCCTTTACCCCGAGACTTTTCAATTTGGCTACGCGCTCACCGAGGAAAGTCGCTACATCTGTTACAATGTCATTGTATTCGGTTTTTTCTTGCATATTTTCAGGGATACCTCTCATATGCATGAGAATATAGGGAACTTGGTATTTCGCTATTGTAACAAACATATCATCGTCTAGTGTGCCGCCAGATACATCATTAACGATATGAACCCCTGCTTCGACTGCCGAAGCCGCGACATCAGCGCGGAAAGTATCGATTGATAAAATAGCTTCCGGAAATGCAGCCTTAATTGCGCGAATTGGGGGGATAGCGCGATCCATTTCTTCCTGTGAAGAGATCAGCGGGGCTCCCGGGCGGGAGGAATAAGCACCAATATCAAGAATTTGTGCGCCTTCAAGTAGTAGTTTCCTTGCTTTCTCTACCGCTAATTCAACTGTTGTATTGTCGCCGCCATCATAAAACGAATCCGGAGTCACATTAAGTATACCCATAATAACAGGCTTTTCGAAGGACATTAAATTCCCATCCACTCGTATGGAGTGGCAAGCTGAGGTTTGGAATCTTTTCATCAGAGAAACGATAGGGTAAGCGTATGAAAATTCTATTTTACAACCAGAACACCATCAGCTATAATACTAATGTCTTTCTTGGGTTGTGTAATTTGATCTATTTCAGTTTGTGATTTGCCAAGATCCTTGGCCGCGTGTTGTAAAGAAGCAACAGAAACTTCCTTTTTCTTTGCGATACCCTCGACGACAACTGTTTTACCAATAATATCTGCTGGCATAAAGAAACCATAGTCTTTGAAACGAACTGTAATTGGTTCTTCACCATCTCGTAGCAGTGTCATGAAACAGCCTTTTTTCTTGCAAACTTCAACAACTTTGCCTTCTATCCTCCCGTTGAAAGTATTTTTTTTGCTGAGTTCTTTTTCAAGCTTTGATACTGATATTGCATTGGAAGCAGCGATTTCCTTTCCATATTTTACACCTGGCTTGGCTGAAGGAATGTCCTTTTGCTGTGCCAAAGAAAGGTTGGCAAGGGCAATCCCTAATACAAAAAATAAAAAAATCTTTTTCATACTATTTTCTAATAAATTCGAATTTACCACTTGGGTCCAGTTTCATAATGGTAGATGATTTTCCATCTGTTGCTACATCTCTGTCGTAGGCGACAATATAGTCCACTCCCCCTTTGATAGCATCAGATATTTCGTCAAAATCTTTTGCTGTGGGTTCACCGCTAATATTTGCCGAAGTGGAGATTATTGGTTTGCGGAACCGTTGTAAAAGCTGTTCACAAAAAGGATGTTTAACAATCCGAATGCCAATTGATCCGTCTTCCGCTATTGCGTTGGAAGCAAGGTTTTTGGCATTCGAATAAACAATTGTCAATGGTTTTTCCGTATATTCAATAAGTTGATAAGCAACCTCTGGGATCTCATTGACATAACTCGCCAATTGATTGTCGTTATGTAATAAGACGATCAGGCTTTTGGATTTATCTCTTCCTTTCAGCTGGAAGACTTTTTCTACCGCATCTGGATTGGTAGCATCGCAGCCTATTCCCCAAATTGTATCTGTGGGGTATAAGATCAGTCCTCCATTTTTTAACGTCTCCAAGGCCTTATTCAAATCTTCTCGATCTACGAATCCACTCATTTTATTTTTTAATGCTAATTTTAACGTTAAACAGCGACATTGTGATCACGTAATGCGTCATTTAATGACGTCTTTTTGTCTGTAGACTCTTTACGTTGACCAATGATCAAAGCACAAGGAACTTGATATTCTCCAGCTGCAAATTTCTTCGTATAAGATCCTGGAATCACAACTGAACGGGCAGGTACATAACCTTTATATTCAACTGGCTCAGGTCCTGTCACGTCAATAATTTTTGTTGATGCTGTCAATACAACATTAGCGCCTAATACGGCTTCTTTTTCTACACGAATACCTTCGACCACAATCGCTCTTGATCCGATGAATACATTGTCTTCAATAATAACGGGAGCTGCTTGTACGGGTTCCAATACACCACCAATTCCGACGCCACCGCTTAAGTGCACATGTTTACCAATTTGCGCACAAGAGCCAACAGTTGCCCATGTATCTACCATAGTACCTTCGTCTACATAAGCACCAATATTAACATAAGAAGGCATCATAATCACTCCTTTAGCCAAATAGGCTCCTAAACGAGCGGAAGCTCCTGGTACAACACGCACTCCCGTATGTTTGTAGTCTGTTTTTAATTTCATTTTGTCATGAAACACAAAAGGACCAGCAGTCATTTCACGCATATCATTGATTGGGAAATATAAGATGACGGCTTTTTTTATCCAATCATTTACATGCCATCTCGTACCGATCATTTCAGCCACACGGATTTCCCCGCTATCTAACTTCATGATAACAGCACGGATCGCTTCTGTATATTCTTTATATTCTAATAATTGTCTGTCTTCCCACGCTTCCTCAATCAATTTTTTTAGTGGCTCTACCATATTATTTGTTTGCTTATTTGAATTAGTTTATTTTGATGTACAAACTTAGATAAAGTTGGACTTAAAAACAACTTTATCCATTGTTCCTTGCTATAGACTTTCCTGATACCAACACCGTACCAACTTATAATCAACTCCTAATCGTAACCACAGTGTGTGCACGGTGAGTCCACGTTGAGTCCACCTTTTAAAGGTGCATTCACTATGCAGATACCGTTTTAACAATCCGCTTGCAGTGAGGAGTTGGTATGGGTTTGGTGATAACTTGCCTGCAATTAGCTATTAAGCTCTTCATGCGAACGAATTAAAGACGTTTTAATAATTGAACTCAGTTTTACTGGAATTCTCTATAATTGCTTTTGGTTATATCGGTTCTAAAAATATAGTTATTTTTGTCATATGGCAGGAACATTGGAAAAATTGAGAATTGATAAATATTTGTGGTCAATTCGGTTATTTAAGACAAGAACTTTGGCAACAGAAGCCTGTAAGGCAGGACGAGTTAAACTAAATGGCCAAAATATAAAACCGTCTTACGAAGTTAAGATTAGCGATGTATATCATATCCAAAAAGGAATTGAGAAAAAAGTGGTAAAAGTCACGGGTCTTTTAGAGCGTCGTGTTGATGCAAAGACAGCAGTTCAATTTTATGAAGATCAGACACCAGTTGAAGAAACCGTAGGATTTAAATCCATGTTTCATGCTCCAGTCCTAAAGCGCGATCGTGGTACCGGACGCCCTACGAAAAAGGACCGTCGTGAAATAGATGGTTTACAATCTTCAGAATGGTGGGAGAAAGAAGATGAATAATCTGAAGATATGCGTCATGATCATGGTGGGAAGCCTATTGGCGATGTCCTGTAAATCGTATAGAAAATCGACAACTTCAGCTAAAGGTGAATTTATCTTGGCTATCCATGGCGGGGCTGGCACAATCTTGAAAAAGAATATGACAGATTCGATGGAGCAGGCTTATAAAACAGTATTGGAACAAGCTCTCAAAGTTGGCTATGAAAAAATTCAGCAAGGAGGAAGCAGTTTGGAAGCAGTTGAATCTGCTATTCATGTCATGGAAGATTCACCATTATTTAATGCCGGAAAGGGTGCTGTTTTTACACACGATGGGAGAAATGAACTGGATGCCGCGATTATGGATGGAAAGACTTTAGCTGCAGGAGCTGTTGCAGGGGTTTCGACTATAAAAAACCCGATCTCAGCAGCTAAAGCGGTGATGGAAAAATCTGAGCATGTGATGATGGTCGGTAGGGGTGCGGAGCAATTTGCTGCACAAGCGGGACTGGAAATCGTGGATCCTTCCTATTTTTGGACCAAAGCGCGTTGGGAGTCTCTACAGAAAATTAAAAAAGAAGATAATATCAAAACGCAATTGGATCATGATCAAAAACAGGGCTCACGTTTGGGTGTGACTAATAAAGATGCGAAATTTGGTACGGTAGGATGTGTTGCTTTGGATCGATACGGTAACTTGGCGGCGGGTACTTCGACAGGAGGGATGACAAATAAGAAGTTTGGGCGGATCGGTGATTCTCCAATTATCGGAGCTGGAACTTATGCTAATAACGAAACTTGTGCAGTTTCTTGTACAGGATGGGGAGAGTTTTATATTCGTCATGTAGCCGCTTATAAAGTGTCAGCATTAATGGAATATAAAGGTGAAGATGTTGTGCAGGCAAGTCAGGAAGTGATCGAAGGTATTGGTAAGATGGGCGGTAATGGGGGGATGATTGTTTTGGACAAAAATGGTCGTGTCGCTATGCCTTTTAATACAGCCGGTATGTATCGGGGAACTGTGACTAAAGATGGCAAGATTACCGTAGAAATTTATAAATAGTTACTCTACTATTTTTATACTCATAAAGTAGCCCAAGTGATCAATAAACGAAATATAACCCGTTGATCACTTGGGATAAGTTTTGTGGTTTTTATAGCATTTACAGGTGGTAACCTTAAAGTTAAAGTGCAGTCAGGTATTTTTCAATTTCGTCAAATTGAATATCACCATGCGAAGCATCATATCGGGTATTCTTCCCTTCGACGATCAATATTTGTGGCGACTGGTGTTCTACGTTCCAGCGTTGAGCAATTTCATTCGATAGTGAACGGTAGCGCAAGAGATCTAGAAGATAAATAGCATAATCATGGTCAGAAGTAGCTGACATTCGCTCCAGGCTACGCTTGGCCATATTACTTATACCACAAGTAGTGCTGTGTTTAAAGATGGCCGCGACTTTATCGGATTGGTAAAGTTCCTGTAACTGCTCTTCTGTATTTAATTCTATCCAATTAATCATATTATAGTTCTGTGAATTTTTTCTGTTCTACTTGTACAAAGGATGAAATAGAGGAAAATACGCAGCTCTTCTTATCGTTATTCGTAGCGTAAAAAAAACTAGGTAGCCGTATGCCATCCCCGATCTCCTTATATTTGCTTACTTCATAAGTAATTTTCTCCCCTTTGTCGGTGTACTCGTAATAAGTGATCTCGCCGGTATTTTGATCTATATAAATAGATCCATCTATCTTTAGACCAAAAATAGAACCAGACGAGCTGATATTTGCTATTGTTAACTTTTGTCCGCCAATGAAGCGTTCGGTTTGACTTTTTAGCGTGACATTTTTCTGCCCAATTAACGTGGGTAAAAGGAGGAGATTGAGATCTGAAAATAGTTGGCCTCGGATTGATTTTTTAATTTCAGCACCATCTGATGTTAAATTTCCTCCAACGTATAGTTTGTCAGCGCTGCTATTTTTAAAATTAAACAGATAAGTTACCTGATCGGTTCCACTATAGCCGTCAAACCTGCATTCTCCGGTTGAGCGATTGAATAAGAATTTGCGCTCATCATTGGACAATTGATCTGAAATCGTATTTCCCTTTGCTGAGAAAGCTAAAAATTGTAAGGAGTCCCATTTACCTTGGCCACCGATACTTTGCCATATCTGTTTGTTTAGACTATCACCTTGTGCTATAACATCGAGCTGACAGCATAAAGTAAGGCAAAATATCAATAGTACATTCGATAATGTTTTCATAATCCTATTTTTAAAGAAACAATCACAAAGCAAATAACTCCAGAATCGGGAGCATCCGGCTTGATGATTGCATTTTTATGCTAGTGAAAAATAAAAATCGATTAATAAAATAAGTGAATATCTTATTAATCGATTTATTCAAAATATGAAGTACCTGAGTTTCTACGTTGTGCTCAAAAATACTTTTCATCATTGAATGGTAGGCAAAATTGATACCAAACTAGAATTTTTTGGCAATATGAGCCATTTGTATAGCTGTAATAGCAGCTTCTTCACCTTTATTGCCATGTTTACCACCGGCACGATCCAATGCTTGCTGTAGATTATCCGTTGTCAACACACCAAAAATAGCGGGTTTGTTGTACTTGAGCCCTACATTGGCAATGCCGTTTGCAACTGCGTCACAAATAAAATCAAAGTGTCTAGTCTCTCCCTGAATGACACAGCCTAAGCAGATAACGGCGTCAAAACCCTGATTTCTGAGTGCGAGATCTGCTCCAGAAATTAACTCGAAACTCCCAGGAACCTCGATCACCTGGATATTACTTTCCCTAGCGCCGTGCTTTTCTAAGCCTGTAATTGCACCATTCAATAATGCACCAGTAATTTCTGCGTTCCATTGTGCAACAACGATTGCAAATTTGAATGGACTTGCATCCGCAACCTGGATATGCGAAAAGTCTGATAAATTTTTAATGCTACTTGCCATAATAGTAACAAAGATAGTGATTTTAGATGGTCACAAAAAAAGAGGCTATGAAATAGCCTCTTTTTTATTATGTTCTCTAGATTGATCCTATTAAAGGTGTGCTTGTACACGACCTAATAAACCATCAATTGTCGAAGCCTCTTGACTCTCCGGAAAATCTGTTTTGATCTTTTTGTAAGCGCTCTCTGCACTTTTGTAATCATTTTGTGCTTCGTATACAAGCCCTAATTTTTTCAAAAAGAGTGGCGTTGTATAGGAGTTGCTTGATTTTTCCGATGCCTGCTTATAATAGTCCGCTGCTTTTTTGTAATCTTTTAATTCTGAGTAAGCATCCCCTGTTAAACCAATGACCAAAGGATCTAAAATTTGACTTCCAGTAGGCGAGTATTTTTCGAGTGCTTTCACCGCTTCATCAAATTTACCTTGACGCAAATATAAACCGCCTAAATACGCATTAGCAATATTTGCAGATTTTGTATTTGAATACTCGTCGGCAATTTGTTTAAAACCAAGAAATGCACCGTCACCCATGATTGCTTTGTTTTGCAAAGAATCAATTGTAGCAAGCTGCTCTGCTTTATACATACGGTTTGAAGCTTCTTCTGCTCTTGGATCTAGATAAAGCTTTTGATATCCAAAATAAAGTAAGATCAATACAACGATACCACCTAAAATGAACACTACACTTTTTTGGTTATCTTGAAAAAAAGATCCTTTTGAAGGTTTGAAACCTTGATTTGTATTATTTGTGTTTTTAGACATTACTAATCAGTAAAATATGGATTGCAAAAATACACTTTTCGAGCAAATTTGCAAGTGTTTTGCAAATTTTAAAGTGAATTAACTTTAGTTTTCCGACTCGTTTGATAATTCTATTTCCTTGTCCAGTTGTTCGTAGATGGAATTTTTACTTTTGAATTCGGGTACAATAATTTTCATTTGATAGACAACTTCGTTTTTGTTTTGTGTCGCTAAACGCTGCTGCAATTCCTCAATTTTCATGCACACGATATCATAATTATTTTCCCTGACTTTGGCGATCATGATTTTTTCGTGGTGAGTCGGTAAGGTATTCTCTAAATCATTTAATAATTCCTCATATAATTTTTCTCCAGGTCTTAATCCCGTGAATTTTATTTCAATATCTTCATTTGGTTTAAATCCAGAAAGACGGATCATTTTTTTAGCGAGCTCAACTATTTTTACTGATTTCCCCATATCAAAGACAAAGATCTCTCCACCTTGTCCCATTGTTCCGGCCTCAAGAACTAATCGACATGCTTCAGGAATGGTCATAAAATAACGGGTGATTTCGGGATGGGTAACTGTTACAGGACCACCTTTTTGAATCTGATCTCTAAATCGGGGGATAACTGAACCATTTGAGCCTAGGACATTGCCAAAGCGGGTTGTTATAAATTTGGTGTGAACGTTTTCTCTCGATGAGTGTTCCAAATGATTGTTTAATGATTGTACATAGATTTCTGCAATACGTTTGGTTGCTCCCATGATATTTGTTGGGTTTACTGCTTTATCTGTGGAAACAAAAACAAATTTCTCGACCTGGAATTCTACGGCTAAATCAGCTAGATTTTTTGTTCCCATGACGTTGGTCTGTACAGCTTCTAGCGGGTGGTTTTCCATCATCGGCACATGTTTGTATGCTGCTGCGTGATATACATAGTGCGGTCTGAATGTTTCAAAAAGTAAGTGCATACGTCTTGTACTTCGAACATCCGCGATATAAGTATGATATACCTGATTTGGGAACTCATCTTGAAGGTCAAGCTGGAGGTTATGGAGTGGTGACTCCGCTTGGTCACAAAGGATAATCATTTGAGGTTCGTATTTCCCCAATTGGGATGCGATCTCACTTCCTATTGAACCAGCAGCTCCAGTAACTAGTATCCTTTTGCCCTTTGTCTGGCTTAGTATATGGTCGTCATTAATCTTGATCGGATCCCTTTCTAGCAAATCTTCGATTCTGATTTTTTGAATCTGATTAGGATTAAGGTCGCCATTCATAATCTTCTTAACGGGTGGTAGCGTTAAGATATTTACATTTTTTTCAAGTGCAACGTCTGTGATTTCATTTTTGCGGTCCGATGGAATGTTGTGCGAGGCGATGATGACTTCTTCAATATTTAGCGTGTTAATGAGGTGGCTAAACTTTTGAGAAGCGTAAATTTTGGTTCCATCAATTACTTTGTTGATCTTTTGCTCATTATCATCTAAAAATCCTACTATAGCATTTTTGGAGCGTACGTCATGGTCTAGTGTTCTTTTTACAGCAATCCCCAAGTCACCAGCACCATATATTAGTGTTTTTTTTCTGGAACCGCTGACTTTTTTTGTGTATAGAAAGAAAATTTTAATAATCGTTCTATATACGGTTAAAATAAGAAAGGAGAAGAGCGCAAAGAAGATAATGAGCGCAGTTGGAATGTTTCGTTCAATCTCGTTAGCCTGGATCACTAATTTGATAACCAAGAGAATGAACACACTGAATGTTATCGTTGATAATATACGTATTGAATCGATGGCACTTGTGTAACGAACGATCCCGGTATACATCTTGAACAGGTAAAATGACAAAGAGCATACACTTATGAATAAAATGTAACGAATACTAAAATCAATATCGAGCAGAAAATCGAAGTTAAAATCGTAGTAAATGACATTTGCAAGCAGATAAGCAATGGAGACACTAAAGATATCCAATAAAAAAATGATCCACCGGGGCACTATATTCACTTTACTGAGCATGGTATTATATCTGATTAATTAAGACAAATGTAGATAAATTTGTTTCATTCCAAAGCTGGGGGGAGGCAAATTTATCTTCGTTTGATAAGATTGATTATTTATTGTAATTTTAGCTAACTATCAATTTTACAAGATGAATGAGTTAGGAAAGCTTGCGAGTCAGGCTATGATTTCTCCAAAAGAGATGCTGTTTGAGAAGAAAAAGAATGCAAAAAGTTTATTTATAGGCATTCCAAAAGAAACCTCGCTGCAGGAAAAGCGGATCTGCTTGACGCCATTAGCGGTTGCATTATTGGTAGAAAATGGGCACGAGGTAATCATTGAGACAGGAGCGGGCAGTGGGGCCAATTTTTTAGATCATCATTACAGCGAACAGGGAGCCCGTATCGTGTCTTCACGGGAAGAAGTATATCAAGCCGATCTAATTATTAAAGTTGGTAGTCCTACGATCAGTGAAGTTAAGTTGATGAGAGAAAGGCAGCTCTTATTATCTTCCCAGCAACCGTCGTTAATGAATTTGGATGTACTAAAGGCATTAATGCACAAAAAAATTACCGCAATTTCATACGAATATCTGAGGGATGAAGGTGGTTGCCTGGCAGTGGTTCGCGCGATGAGCGAAATTGTAGGGGCAACAGCAACCTTAATTGCGGGAGAATATCTGAGCAATGCATTTGGAGGAAAAGGACTGATGCTCGGCGGTGTGACAGGGGTGGCTTCCACAGAAGTTGTCATTATTGGAGCGGGAACCGTTGGAGAGCAAGCCGCTCGAACGGCTTTGGCCCTGGGGGCAGAGGTCAAGGTTTTTGATAATTCGATTTATAAACTTAGACGTCTACAAAACAATTTGGGTAGCCGTGTATTTACCTCCGTTATACAACCTATTATTTTAAACAAGGCCGTTATCAGCTCAGATGTGGTTATTGGCGCTTTACGAGCTCGTAACGGGCGTTCTGCCTGTGTGATTTCGGAAGAGACGGTCTCTAAAATGAAACCTAATTCCGTTATTATAGATGTAAGCATTGATCAAGGGGGGAATTTCGAGACTTCGGAAGTGACATCTCATGATAAACCTATCTTTCGAAAATTTGATGTTATTCACTATTGTGTTCCCAATATCGCATCTCGGGTAGCACGGACGGCGACGTATGCCATGAGCAATATTTTTACTTCGATTTTGCTTGATTTTGCTGAACTCGGGGGATTGAAAAATGCAATCTGGAAGAATCCAGGCATCAGAAGTTCCATTTATTTATACCAGGGTAATCTTACGAATATAGATATGGCCTCAAGGTTTAATATGACTGCGAAAGATTTGGATCTCTTAGTTGTTTCCTCTTTATAGCTGATTAATCTTGACGAGTTCCTGAAGGTAATCTTTAGAACTTGATCTGTTATGAAATACCTTATAAATTATTATTCTAATGAAAAAAGTTTTTATGATTTTATGCTCGTTGATTTCTTTCGTTCAGGCGCAGGAAACAATAAACCTTTATACAGATTCCATTCCTAACGCTACGGATAAGGAAGCTGTAAATTTAGAAAAAAATGTCCCTAGGTTGTTCGCTTATACGCCAGATAAAGGTATTGATAAGAATATTGCAGTGCTTATTATTCCTGGCGGGGGGTATTCTCATATCGCGATGGACCACGAGGGGCATGCTGTTGCGAAAGAACTCATAAAAAATGGTTATTCAGCATTTGTTTTACAGTATAGATTGCCTTCACCGAATATTATGCGCGACAAATCAATTGGGCCACTTCAAGATGCTCAACGATCGATGCAATTAATTAGGACTTTACATCCCGAATTTCGAAAAGTGGGGGTGATTGGCTTTTCTGCGGGCGGGCATCTGGCATCTACTTTAATTACAAAGTTTAAAAAAGATTATATTGCAAACCCCTCCCATATTTCATTAAGGCCTGATTTTGCTGGGCTAATTTATCCAGTGATCTCTATGGAAAATGATATAACACATAAAGGGTCGCGTATTAATCTCATCGGAGAAAACCCGTCGGATGATCTAATTAGGCTGTTTTCTTCCAATTTGCAGGTGTCTCCTGAAGTTTGCCCCGTTTTCTTTGTGCACGCCAAAGATGATATGGCTGTACCTATAGAAAATAGCTATAGAATGATGGCTGCCCTGGATAGGGAAAAAGTACCCAATAAGCTTTATACCTTTGAGCAAGGGGGGCACGGTTTTGGATTAATTAACAAGACCTCAGATAAATTATGGTTTGACGCATTCTTGTCTTGGCTAAAAACACAAGACTAGGGTATCAAATTAATGGTCAAAAGCAATCCAATGGGATATCGTTAGATCAACAGCCTGTTGTTTTTGTGGAATTACCTGCGATGTGATAATCGCGTGTAAGTTAATTTCATTATTGCTGACGACGATTTCATAATAAAAACCTCTGAATCGGACATCTTTTACAAAGAAAGTTGACTCTTCTGAAGGACTTATTGAAATCCATTCTTGATGAATCGCGATTGGTTTTTCGCTTGCTATGCCTAAATTTTGAGCTTGCTCAACTTGCAGTATATTGCTTTTTGCCAGTAATTGAGCGGTATAAGGATGAGATGGTTGGTTGTAAAGTAGATGCGGATTATTTTGATCTAAAATTTTACCTGCTTTCATCACAATAAGATTGTCTGCCAAGGCAAGTACTTCTGTTGGATCGTGCGAAACTAAAATGACTGTTAACCCAGTTTCTTTGACAATATCTTTTATATCCTGTTGCAGAGTGTCGCGAAAAGAGGCGTCTACCTGATTAAATGGCTCGTCCATTAGTAAAACTTCGGGCTCGTTGATTAGCGCTCGACAGATTGCTACGCGTTGTTTTTCTCCACCACTGATGTCTGCTACTCTTTTTCGTGCCAGGTGGTCTATGCGTAAACGTTGCAATATTTCCGCTGTTTTGTCTTGCTTGCGTTTGATATCTGTATTGGGTAATTGTGAAGCAACATTATCCCAGACATTGGCATAAGTATTCAAATCGTCGAAGCCTTGTGAGACTAATTTCATGGCATCGTGGCCGGGAATTAACTTGTCTTTACGTGTGGGGACTTGCCAGCCTTTGTAGCGTACAATACCGCCAGTTGGTTCCAATAAGCCATAGATAAGTCTAAGCAATGTGCTTTTTCCGCTGCCGGATTCACCGATGATAGCCGTTATTTTCCCTTCTTCGATATCGAAAGAGCTGTTTTCAACAGCAAATTGGGCATTGTTCTCGTGAAAGGAAAAGCTAAGGTGTTCGGCATGTATAGCCGCTAATCCGGGCACATGGATATCAGATGGAATATATTGACAAGATGAGTGAGCCATAGTAAGAGTCAAAAAAGGTAGATTAACGAATCGAAATTTTCCGTGTTGTAGCATCTATGATGCTGATATGTATTTCTTTTGCTTCTTCAGGAAGTAAATTTGGGATTTTTTCCGGCCATTCCACAAAACAGTATGCACCTGAATAGAAATATTCCTCATAACCGAAATCGAATGCCTCTTGCTCATCTTTAATGCGATAAAAATCAAAGTGATATATTGGCCCCGTGGCAGATTCGTATTCATTTACAATGGAGAATGTTGGACTAGAGGTGCTATCCTTTACGTTCAATTGCGTGCACAGGTGTTTTACGAAGGTTGTCTTTCCAGCTCCCATTGGACCATATAATAGAAAAATTCGGTCCTTTGGAAAACTATTTAAAAGTGTCTGCGCAGCTTGAGATAGACCTGCTGTCGTATTTACGATAATTTCCATGTTGCAAAATTACTATTTCGGTAAATATGTCGCAAAGGGGATAATCATTTCTTCCAAAGAGATCCCACCATGCTGGAACGTTCCATTAAAGTAATTTACAAATTGATTGTAGTTGTTGGGATAAACAAAATACGAATCTTCTTTCGCGAAAACGTATGTTGAACTAACATGAAGTTTAGGCAGCTGTGCGTCATGGGGATTTTTGATGGCAAAAACATCCTTGTCGATATAGTTCAGGTTTTTCCCCTGTTTATATCTCAAATTTGTATTTGTGTTTCGATCACCCACTATTTTACTTGGTTTTTTTACACGGATGGTGCCGTGGTCAGTTGTAACAATTACGCGAACTTTCTTTTGTGAAAGCCATTTCATGGCCTCTAATAGTGGCGAATGTTCAAACCATGACAAAGTGAGTGAGCGGTACGCTGCTTCGTCGTTTGCTAATTCGCGAATCATCGAACTGTCCGTACGTGCATGAGATAGCATATCAACAAAGTTATATACTAATACATTGAGTTGATTGTGCATCAAATTACCGAGATTGTCTAAAACATCCTTTCCCTGTTCAAGTGTCAATATTTTTGTATAGGAGTGTTTTATGGGTTTGCGATATAACCGTTTAACCTGATCTTCCAAGAATTTATCCTCATATAAATTCTTGCCCCCTTCATCTTCGTCGTTTTGCCATAATTTTGGAAAGCGTTTTTCCATTTCTAACGGAGTTAAACCACTAAAGATAGCATTCCTAGCATATTGTGTTGCTGTCGGTAAAATACTGAAATAGTTTATTTCCTCTTCAAGTCTAAAATAATCGGTGATGACCTCATTTATAATTTTCCATTGATCGAAGCGCAAATTGTCTATTAGAAAGAAAAATGTTGGGATCTCATCTTCCAACGTTGGAAATACTTTCTTCTTAAATAGTTGATGTGATAGGATGGGTGCCTGCTCGGGGCGATTGATCCATTGTATGTAGTTGTTTTCTATAAATTTAGAGAATTGCATGTTTGCTTCGGATTTTTGCATCGTCAGAATTTCATGCATATTATTGTCCTCAAGCTTTTCAAGTGATAATTCCCAATAGACGAGTTTTTTGTAAACTTCCGACCATTGATTGAAATCCAGGTTGTCATTTAGGATCATCCCTAAATTGCGGAAGTCTTGTTGATAGGCCATGGATGTTTTTTCATTCACAAGACGCTTGTTCTCGGTCAATTTTTTGATCGTCATCAAGATCTGTTTAGGATTGACAGGCTTAATGAGATAATCATCTATTTTGGAGCCGATAGCATCTTCCATGACATGCTCTTCTTCGTTTTTTGTGACCAGAACAATAGGAACAGTCGGATTGATCGATTTGAGTATGGCAAGTGTTTCAAGACCTGTAAGTCCAGGCATATTTTCGTCTAAGAAAACGAGATGGAAAAAACCATTTTTAAAGGCTTCAACGGCATCATTCCCATTATTGACTGTGTCAACTTTGTATCCCTTGCTTTCTAAAAATAAAATATGTGGTTTTAGAAAGTCAATTTCATCGTCAGCCCAAAGAATATGTGTTTTTTGCATCGTGTTATTATATATGTCTATTAGTGGGGGAGATCGGATTTGCGATCTAGTGCTAACATAAGCAAATATCGTGCTTTAGATTTTATTTTTAACATTTCTTAACGATGAACTAACTATCTTTGTTTTAAGTTTATACTAGTGTTAACCAGGAGTTCATGTTTAAGGGGCTCGGTTTCATATTTATAGTGTTGATGATAGTATTAATTTATCGCCACATTGAACAAAAATAAAATTATTAATGATCCGGTATATGGATTTGTTGCGATTCCGACGGGATTGGTTTTTGACCTAGTGCAACATCCTTATTTTCAAAGGCTCCGTTATATCAAACAGGTGAGCATGACACATCTTGTTTATCCCGGTGCTTTGCACACTCGTTTTCAGCATGCCATAGGAGCGATGCATTTAATGTCTATGGCTTTGGAAACTTTGAAAGGCAAAGGCGTTAGAATTGCTGAGGAAGAAGAGGAGGCCGTTCTTTCGGCAATTTTGCTCCATGATATAGGTCACGGTCCTTTTTCACATTCCTTGGAGCATAGTTTGATTGAAGTCGTTTCTCACGAACTATTGTCCTCCCTTTTAATGGATCGAATCAACAATGATTTGGGGGGAAGACTAAGCCTTGCGATTACAATCTTTAATAATAAATACGAACGTAAATTTCTTCATCAATTGGTGTCGAGCCAATTGGATGTTGACCGAATGGACTACCTCAATAGAGATAGTTTCTTTACAGGTGTATCAGAAGGTGTGATCTCATTTGACCGCATCATAAAAATGCTCAATGTGGTGGAAGATGAGATTGTGGTGGAATATAAAGCACTTTATTCTGTTGAGAAATTTCTGATTGCTCGAAGACTGATGTATTGGCAAGTGTATTTGCACAAGACCGTTATTGGTGCTGAACAGTTGTTAATTAAAATTTTGCAGCGGGCAAAATATTTGACGGCTGCCGGTGACAAGCTCTTCGCTACTCCGGCGTTTCATTGGTTTTTAAGTCAGCAGATCAACAAAAGTAATTTTTTGGATGACCCGTTACATTTGGATTGGTTTACTCGTTTAGATGATACGGATATTATGTCAGCCATAAAAACATGGGAGCGTCATGGGGATCATATTCTAAGTGAAATGTGCCAACGCGTTATGAAGCGTAATCTTTATCGTTCTATCATGAGTGATAAACCATTTACACCGGCATATATTGATTTGGTGAAGACGAAAGTACAGGAAAGAATGGGTGTGGCTCAAAAGGATATTCATTATTATGTGTTTACGCAGGAAATTCAAAACCGTGCCTATAACTCTTCCAAGGATCAAATTAAAATATTATTGAAATCGGGTGAACTTGTGGATATAACAGAAGCTTCTGATCTCGGAAATTTAGAAGCATTATCGAAAAATGTGGCTAAATATGCTTTATGTTATCCAAAAGAGGTGGGTTATGTTGCAATTACTTCCAGCAAGTAGTTATTTTTTAATAAAAAAACATAGATTTGTACCATGCAATTTACTGCTCAACAAATAGGGACATTATTAGAAGGACGGATTGAAGGAAATCCAGAAGTTACTGTAGGTAACCTTGCCAAAATTGAGGAAGGTAAAAAAGGCGATCTTTCTTTTTTGTCAAATCCAAAATATGAGCATTTTATTTATACTACTGATGCCTCGATTGTAATTGTTAACGATGACTTACAATTGATCCAGGAGACCAAACCGACATTGACGATCATACGGGTAAAGAATGCTTATGCGGCGTTCTCCACTATTCTGAACATGTATAATGAGTTTCGTCTTGACAAAAGCGGACGTGAGGAACCTCATTTTATACATGCTGAAGCTGAGATCGGCCAAGGTGGGTATATAGGTGCATTTGTTTATATTGGTCGAGGTGCCTCTATTGGAGACAATGTGAAAATTTACCCGCAAGTCTATATTGGAGATAAAGTTACGATTGGAGATAATACAACGCTCTATCCTGGGGTAAAGATTTATCACGATTGTAAGATTGGAAAAAATGTCGTCGTACATTCTGGTGTTGTGATTGGATCAGATGGATTTGGATTTGCACCACAGGAAGATGGAACATATAAAAAAGTTCCTCAGATTGGTTACGTTCAAGTGGAGGACAATGTTGAGATTGGTGCCAATACAGTAATCGATCGAGCCACAATGGGAGCGACTATAGTGCGTGATGGTGTTAAGTTGGATAATTTGATCCAAATTGCCCATAATGTTGATATTGGAAAGAATACAGTAATCGCAGCGCAAACAGGTATTTCCGGTAGCTCAAAAATCGGAGAGCATGTGGTTTTGGGAGGTCAGGTTGGCGTTGTTGGACATATCGTTGTTGCAAAGGGATCTCAAATCCAGGCCCAATCAGGAGTGAATAGATCAATTAAAGAAGAAGGTAAAAAGTGGGGCGGCACCCCAGTGATGCCTTACCAACCGCAATTGCGTTCTAATGTGATTTTTGCACGTCTTCCTGAATTAGAAAAACGGATTCAAGAGTTAGAAAAGTTAGTAGAAAAAAAATTGAAATAATTATTTTTCATTGAAAATAAACTGTTCTTTAATTGTGATGAAACAATTATTCAGAGCCGATCTATATAGATTCATCTAAATAGTTTAATGCATGAATGTTTTATCAAAAGAAGTTTTGATTTAAAAATATGTTATTAGAAATGAATGTAAAACAGAGAACCATCAAAAACGAGGTTGAGATTTCGGGGGTAGGTCTTCATACAGGAAAAATTGTATCGATGACCATTAAACCGGCTCCGGAAAATCACTGGTTTAAGTTCAGACGTGTAGATTTAGAGGGACAACCAGAAATTTTGGTTGATGCGGATAATGTTACGGATACCTCCAGGGGAACGACAATTACGCAGAATGGGGCAAGTGTGAGTACAATTGAACATTTGATGGCATCTTTAATTGGTTTACAGATTGATAATGTGCTGATTGATATTGATGGCCCTGAAATACCCATCCTAGATGGGAGTTCAGCGATTTTTGTAAAATTGTTTGAGGAGGCAGGATTTGAAGAACAGGATGCTGATCGAGATTATTATGAGATATCTAATAATATCCATTATGCGGAGCCAGATCGTAAAGTCGAGATATTGGGCATGCCGATGGATGGATATCGGTTGACTTGTATGATCGATTTCAATTCGCCTGTCTTGGGTAGCCAACATGCTGCGATTACATCAATTGAGGATTTTAAATCTGAAATAGCTTCTTCGCGTACGTTTTGTTTCTTGCACGAATTGGAAATGTTGGTTGATCATGGACTTATTAAAGGGGGGGATTTGAGTAATGCGATCGTTATTGTGGATAAGGAGACTTCTCCTGAGGAGCTGCAAAAATTAGCGCATCTTTTCCATAAAGAAACCGTTGCAGTTGCTAAAGAAGGAATATTAAACAATAATCAATTGCGTTATCAAAATGAACCTGCCCGACATAAATTGTTGGACATGGTTGGAGATTTAGCGCTAGTGGGAAGACCTCTGAAAGGCCATATTATGGCTGCTCGTCCAGGCCATGCTGCAAACGTTGCTTTTGCAAAAAAGATAAAAGAGCAGATCAAGAAAGATAAAACGCGTAAAAAAATTAAAGTTTACGATCCAAATATGCCTGCATTATACGATACGGTAGAAATTATGAAAATTTTACCGCATCGTCAGCCCATGCTTATGGTGGATAAAATCCTCGAATTGACGGAGACGCATGTTGTAGGTTTAAAGAATGTTACCATGAACGAAGATCTATTTATGGGACATTTTCCTGGAGCACCATTATTTCCGGGTGTCTTGCAAGTGGAGGCTATGGCTCAGACTGGGGGAATTTTGGTTCTAAAGACAGTTCCTGATCCAGAGAATTGGTTAACCTTATTCCTTAAAATTGAGAATGCACGTTTTAAAGCACAGGTAACTCCAGGAGATTCTGTTATTTTTAGATGTGACTTAATGGAGCCGATTCGAAGAGGTATCGCAAAAATGAAAGGTGTGGCGATGGTAGGAGAAAAAATTGTGTGTGAAGCGGAGCTTATGGCACAGATCGTAAGAGTAAATAACAACTAAAGTAGTATAGATGATACAGCCATTAGCTTATATTCATCCGGAGGCAAAAATTGCTAAAAATGTGGTCATCGAACCATTTGTAACGATCTATAAAGACGTCGTCATTGGTGAAGGCACCTGGATAGGTTCAAATGTGACGATCATGGATGGAGCTCGAATTGGAAAAAACTGTAAAATATATCCCGGTGCAGTAATCTCTGGGGAACCTCAAGATTTAAAATTTGATGGGGAGATTACTACAGCTGAAATTGGTGATAATACAACCATTCGTGAGTGTGTAACCATCAATAGAGGAACCAAGGATAGGTATAAAACGGTCATTGGAAAAAATTGTTTGATCCAAGCTTATAGTCATGTTGCGCATGATTGCGAAGTAGGTGATAACTGTGTTTTTTCAAACAACAGTACACTTGCTGGACATATTACTGTAGGTGATTATGTGGTACTTGCTGGAATGGTAGCTGTACACCAATTTGTCAAAATTGGTTCGCATGCATTTGTTACTGGTGGTTCATTGGTGCGTAAGGATATTCCTCCTTTTGTAAAGGCCGCGCGTGAACCGATTTCTTATGCAGGGATTAATTCTGTTGGATTGAGAAGAAGAGGGTTTTCCGAAGAGCAAATTGCCGAGATTCAGAACCTTTATCGCATTCTTTTTGTCCAAAACAGAAATTTGGCTAAAGCGATAGAAATTATAGAAGCTGAGTATCAGGCAACAGAAATCCGTGATGAAATCTTGGATTTTATTCGGAACTCAGGTCGGGGTATCATGAAAGGATTCAATAATAGAGCGATGTAATCGCGTTATCGATTCTAGTGAATTTGAAAATTATATTAAAAGACATTGGTAGGAGGTATAACAACGAATGGATTTTTAGGCATATAAACTATACCTTCGAGTCCGGCAAGAGTTATGCCATCCTTGGCCATAATGGTTCAGGGAAATCTACTTTTCTAAAAGTACTTTCAAGTTGTTTGACACCTTCAGCGGGTGAACTGACCTATACGGATGGAGACAAAGTCCTACCCGTGGACAATATCTATCAGCAACTATCTCTCGCAGCTCCTTATGTTGAACTGATTGAGGAATTCACCTTAAATGAGCTGATTGATTTCCATTTTAAATTTAAAAATTATCTTCCCTCCTTTGATAAAGAAACTGTTGTCAGCCTGTTGGGATTAGCACATGCACTGGACAGAGAGATACGTTTTTTTTCCTCAGGTATGCGGCAGCGTGTAAAGCTGGCACTGGCTTGCTGTTCTGCATCTGACTTGGTTTTGTTGGATGAACCTACAAGTAATTTGGATAGTGCGGGTGAACAATGGTATCTTAGCTTGATAGACCGGACAAAGTTGCCATCCAGATTATTTATCGTCTGTTCGAACCAAAAAAAAGAGTATGAATTCTGCGATGAAAGTATTTCCATTGTAGATTTTAAAAAGTAGCGAATGAAATTTTAATAACACAATTAGTTTTTGTACTTTTGACGACTCAATAATGAGATAACCGTTTAAAGTTCAATTCAAAGAATGGCTAAGGCATCAGAGGTAAAATCAGGAAATATCTTAAGATTTAACGGAGAATTAGTGTCCGTAGAAGAATATATACACCGTACACCAGGCAATTTACGTGCGTTTTATCAAGCGAGAATGCGCAATGTTAAAACTGGAAAGCTAGTTGAATACCGTTTTAGAGTTGACGAGTCTGTAGAGATCGCACGTGTAGAAACGAGTGATTATCAATATTTATATGAAGATGGTGAGTTCTTCGTGGTGATGGATAATAATACATACGAGCAATTTAATATCCCGAAATTTTTGTTCGGTGATTCAGCGCGTTTCTTGAAAGAGGGAATGACTGTAATTATTGCTTTTGAAAGCGACGAGCCTATTATGGCAGAAGCTCCAAAAAGTGTAGAATTGGAAATTACATATACTGAACCGGCTGTAAAAGGAGATACTTCTACAAATGCATTGAAAAAGGCGACTGTAGAGACAGGTGTTGAGATTATGGTGCCGTTGTTCATTAATCAAGGTGAGAAAGTAAGAGTTGATACGCAAACTGGTAGTTATATCGAGCGCGTAAAATAATAGAAAGATTTTAGGTTTAGGTTGATTATTCGGTCTTGATAGCGCTCGCTACAAGGCCGTTTTTTTATACAATATGAATAAATTTGAGTGCCAGTTTTTCTGCCGCCGACTAGAATTTCTAGTTTTTTTGGGCTTTAAATAAAATTGAATTGGCAGGAATGTGATTTTTACTGAGGTAAAAGAGATGGACTTTAATGGGCTCTTTTGATGGAAAATGAGACCGATCTTTAATAAGTAATTATTTTAAAAATGAAATCAAAAAAGGAATTAAGATTGGAATATAAAACTAAAAGATGTCAGCTGCCATTGGAAAGCGAAAATTCACTTAATGAACGTCTCCTTTTTCAGTTTACAACGCTCGATCTCTCAAAGGTGGGATTTCTACATTTATTCATTCCCATAGAAAAATACCACGAACCGAATACCTATCCAATTATCAATTATGTACAGCAACATTTTCCGCAAATAACGATTGTAATTTCCCGATCTAACTTTGAAGATTGTTCGATGCAACACTATATATTGGATCAACATACCATATTTGAAACGAATAAATGGGGTATTTCTGAACCAATATCGGGTGTTCAAGTGGATTCATCTGCTATTGATATGATTATAGTTCCCTTGTTAATCTTTGATCTTTTGGGCTATAGAGTAGGGTATGGAAAGGGGTTTTATGACCGTTTCTTCTCTGGTTGTAAAGCGGATGTACAGCGCGTAGGATTATCCTTTTTTGATCCAATTGATATTATTTCAGATAAGAATGAATATGATGTCCAATTAACGCAAGCTATTACTCCAAATCGCATTTATCATTTTGATGCGGAGTAATTATCTATATGCAAAGGCTAATTCGCTACTCTTTTAAATCGCCGCTTTGTTTTTTGCCTAATATCTGATTTCTTTATTTGATGCTTGAACAAAAGCGGAGTGTTATTTTACGGTAGGGATGATTTGTGTGGGTTGATTTTGTCTTATGATGGTTTAATTAAAATTATTTTTTATTTTTATTGCGAAATTCAATGCCTGTGCCGATATGTTTCGATTTCTTCTATTTCTTCTTTTCCTAACGATCATGCCTTGTCATGTTGTCTGTGGGATGGATCTAATGGACTCTAATTCTTCGACTGACGAGAAGAACTTTTACGAAACAATTATAAAAGGATCAGAGCAGTATCAATCCTCTAGTCTAACTTTAAGTAGATATCTTGCACCATATTTTAGCCAAGCGGTACGAAAAAATGATAAGGCACTTTTGGCAATCTATTATTGTTTACTGGCGGATCAGTCGTTTAATGCCGAAGGCGCAAGAAATAACTTTAGTGATAAATACTATTTAAAAGCGCTGAACCTTGAAGAAGGCTATAGCTATCAAAATGTACGTATTTGGGTAAAGATAATGTATGGCTTTTACCTATACCGATGTCTGAAAGCCTCTGAGGCATTACCTTTTATCCTGGAAGGAGAGAAAGGGCTCGAAGATATACCGAAAGAACTTGTTTTAGACCTAACGCAAACTTACAAGAAGCTTGGCTATTTTTTTGGAACTTTAGGTGATTATACTTCTGGAATTAAATATCTGGATTTAGGGCAACGACAAGAACAAATTTCACCGAAATTGAAAGCTGAAATCTTGGACAATTTAGGTTTACTGACATTGAAAAGTGGTGGTGATACCTTGCAGGCAATGAAAATTTTTGAATTGGCTCAAACTTTAGCACTTTCACAAAATGACTCATTACGCTACGCGAAGATTTTAGGTAATCAGGCGGCTGTGTTTGAAGGTATGAAGGATTACCATAAGGCTTTATTGCTCCTAGATAAAGATCTTGAGATTTCCAGATCTCTCGGGAATAACCGAAATACAATTTTCGCCTTAGTGATGCGTATTCGATTAAATATAGCGAATAAGGAAACGCAGGATGTTCGTCATATGATTGCGGAAGCTGAATCTCTTTTATTGGGCTCGGATGATAAGAAGACAATACTTGAACTTGAGATTCACAAGTTGAATTTGGCGATGCAAAGTAACGATATCGGTCGTGAGCTGAATGCACGAAGAAGAATAGAACGTCTCCAAGACTCACTACGTTTTTTAGATGGTGATCCGGTGTTGTCCCAATTGAAGTTTATGGCCGACAAGCAAAAGTATGCCGATAAATTATCGCTGGCACAAGCTGTTATTAAGAAAAAGCAAGCTGAGAGGCGATTATGGCTAATATTAAGTTTATTGGTATTGGTGTTATTCTTTTTTATTTATAATGCTGTTCGATCTCGTGCTAGAAAACGGATACGTGACTATGAATATCAGCTTCTTAATTTAAAGTATACAAAAGCAGAATTAGACAGGGAACTGGTGAGCTCTAAAAGCCAAGTTGAAGAATACGTCGCTTATCTTAAGCGGAATAATGAACAGATAAATGTACTTTCTGCGATGCTTGAAGAAAAAGGGAATGTTATTGAAAAAGATCGCGAGGAGCTAAAAATATTGTTGCAGTCACATCTCATCACTGAAGAGAAATGGCAGGAATTTAAATTATTGATAGTAAAAGAATTTCCCAATTTACTCCAGGATATACAATCTAGATTTCCCGATATAACGGAATCTAATCTGAGGGTAATTGTGCTTATGAAACTGGGGCTAAATAATAAGGAAGTAGCCAACGTATTGGGGGTTACTCCAGACGCGATAAAAAAATCTATGCAGCGCTTGAAAAAGAAGCTCGGAGATCAAGCTGGTGTACTGATGGAATATATTTCAGATAAGGAGCTTGTATAAGGACCTTGATTATCCATAATCGAGGGTATCAATAGAGAAAAATAAGCAAAAAAATAAAAGAAACGTCCAATGTCAGCGATATTGGACGTTTCTTTTATTTTTTAATCTAGCGGGTTTTCCTGTAGATTTTTTTCCCAGGCCCAAGCAGAGGCCATCATTTCGTCAATGCCGAGAGCCGCTTTCCAATGCAATTGATTAGCTGATTTAGTGACATCTCCGTATACTTTGATAATATCTCCATCACGGCGAGGACCAAATTCGTAATTTAATTTTTGTCCAGAGGCTTTTTCAAATGCTTTAATCGCTTCAAGAACAGAATAGCCATTTCCGGTTCCCACATTGAATACGTCGTATTTTCCATTTGGGTTACCTTGTTCCAATAATTTGATAGCAGCAACATGCGCTTTAGCTAAATCAACCACATGGATATAATCGCGGATGCAAGAGCCATCTGGCGTATCATAATCTGATCCAAAAACGGTTAGTTTCTCTCTTTTTCCAATTGCAGTCTGCGTTATGAAAGGCAATAGATTTTGAGGTACACCATTTGGTAACTCGCCTATTAATGCGGACTCATGGGCTCCAACTGGATTGAAGTAACGTAATGCAATAATATTATAGTTGTCATATGCTGAAGCAGTTTCTTGTAATATTTCTTCTGCTATTTGTTTGGTGTTTCCGTATGGGGAAGTCGCCTTTTTTACAGGAGCACTTTCGTCGACAGGCAGGTAGTCGGGCTCACCATATACTGTACAGCTTGAAGAGAATACAAAATTAATTGGTTTATTTTGATAAGATTCCAATAAGTTGATTAACGAAAAGAAGTTGTTATGGTAATACTTTAACGGTTTTTGCACCGATTCACCGACAGCTTTAGATGCTGCAAAGTGGATAATGCCTGAAATGTCGGTATTGTTTTTTACAAAATCATTGACTTTGTCTGTATCACAGAGATCGAATTGATGGAATTCGGGTCTAACACCAATGATCTTCTCGATTTGATCTAAAATTTTAATGTTTGAATTCGATAGATCGTCAACGATAACTGGAACATATCCTGCTTGATGAAGTTCAACTACTGTGTGTGAACCGATATAACCTGTTCCTCCTGTGACTAATATTTTTTTGTTCATTATTGTTGATTATAGTAAGTAAAGTCTTTATGTGATAAGGTTTCCAAAGGAATCTCTTTGTAAAATTCAATGGTCTTTTTTAATCCTGTTTTACGGTCTATCTCAGGTTGCCAAGCTAATTTTAATCTGGCCATTTCAATGTCGGGTTTCCGTTGTTTAGGGTCATCTACCGGTAAGGATTCATAAGTAATTTTACTTGAACTTCCTGTTAATGCTATGATCTCTTGAGCCAACTGAAGCAAGGTAATTTCGTCGGGATTACCTATATTGATGGGATATACGCAATCGGAATGCAACAATCGATAGATACCTTCGATTTGATCGTCAATGTAGCAAAATGATCGTGTCTGTGAGCCGTCCCCAAAAATGGTGATATCCTCTCCACGTATGGCCTGAGCAATGAACGTCGGGATAGCTCGACCGTCATTGAGGCGCATTCTTGAACCAAAGGTGTTAAATATTCTGACAATACGGGTATCCAAACCATGGGCGTTGTGATAAGCCATGGTTATTGCCTCTTGGAAACGTTTTGCTTCATCATATACCCCTCGAGGTCCTACGGGGTTTACATTGCCCCAATAGTTTTCGGATTGAGGAGAAACTAATGGGTCTCCATAAACTTCTGAAGTAGATGCAACCAATATGCGTGCTTGTTTCGCACGGGCTAATCCGAGGAGATTGTGCGTACCTAAGGATCCGACCTTAAGTGTTTGTATTGGGATCTTAAGGTAATCGACAGGACTTGCTGGCGACGCAAAGTGTAAAATATAATCCAGATGTCCAGGCACGTGGACAAATTTTGATACATCGTGATGATAGAAGTCAAAATTTTTCAATTTGAATAAATGTGCAATGTTCTGTAGGTCTCCGGTAATCAAGTTGTCCATTCCAATGACATCATAATCTTCTGCAATAAAGCGATCGCAAAGATGGGAACCTAGGAAGCCTGCAGCACCTGTTATCAAAATTCGCTTGCGATGTTTATTTTCCACTCAATGGTTCCTTTTAATGAAATGGGTTTAATATCTTTGACTAAGATAAACATTATTTTAAAAACATGCGTTTGCTTTATTCAATTGGAATTGTTCTTTATGGACTCTTACTGCGTATTTTGACCCCTTTTCATGCCAAAGCGAGACTGATGGTAAAGGGGAGAAAAGACTGGTATTCCAAGATGAAACAAACGGTTGATACTTCCCAAAAACATATCTGGTTTCACTTTGCATCATTAGGTGAATTTGAACAGGGACGGCCAGTTCTGGAAGCCGTGAAAAATAATTATTTGGATCATAAAATCATTGTAACATTTTACTCCCCTTCTGGCTATGAAATCCGTAAAAATACCGATCTGGCAGATTACGTTTTTTATCTCCCTTATGATACCGCAAAGAATGCTCGGTTATTCTTAGATCTTGTAAATCCTAGTTTTGTTCTATTTACCAAGTATGAGTATTGGTATTATTTTTTTGAAGGTCTACATAAGCGCTCTATTCCACTTTATTTAATTTCTGCTATTTTTCGACCTGAACAGATTTTCTTCCAAGCGTACGGAACGTTCTTTCTAAAAATTTTAAGTTATGTGACCTATTTTTTTGTCCAAAATGAGGAAAGTGTACGCCTACTAAAGGAATTTGGGATAAGAAATGCAAGCCTCGCAGGGGACACCCGGTTTGACCGTGTTGTGAACCTTCCTAAAAATAGGCGGATGATTCCTGAAATAGCGCAATTTATCGGAGATAGTCCTGTTTTGGTTGCGGGAAGTACTTGGCCAGAAGACGAACAGATTTTGCAGGAATTGTTTGAGGGTTACGCCAATTATAAATTGATCTTAGCTCCACATGAAATTAATGAATCGCACTTAACGAGTATTTTTAATCTTTGGCCAACAGCATTACGTTTTTCCAAAATGGCGACTTATAGTGCTACAGGAGTAGCGGAATCAAATGTACTCGTTATTGATAATATTGGCATGTTGTCTTCCCTTTATGGTTACGGTCAAATGGCCTATATCGGGGGAGGATTTGGTGTAGGAATACACAATACGCTTGAAGCGGCAACTTATGGCATTCCCGTTCTTTTTGGCCCTAATTTCAAAAAATTTCAAGAAGCTAAAGATCTTGTAGAAAATGGCTCAGGTTTTTCCATTGCGAACAGTAAACAACTGAAGAACGTATTTTGTAGGCTACAGGATCAGTCTGCTTGTCAAGAAGCAGGCAAATTGGCTCGTGCGTATGTATTACAGAAAGCTGGAGCGACACAGATCATTATGAAGTATCTTAAGGGCGCTAGTGTAAACATAAAAAAGTCGGAAGAAGAATCTTCCGACCATGACTAGCTATGGTGCCGCCTTTTATATTTTTGAGCATTGCCTGTTAATAGTAAGTATATCTTCTTACACCTGTGATATGGCGTGACAAACGCATAACTTGGTGTGAATATCCATACTCATTGTCATACCAAACATACAGAATGACATTCTTGCCGTCGGCAGAAACAATAGTAGCGGGGGCATCAACGATTGAAGTAGCAGTGCTGCCAATGATATCTGAGGAAACGAGCTCATCGTCCTTTGAAAATTTAATCTGTTCAACGAGTTCGCCGTGAAATGAAGCCTCTCTTAAAAGCTCATTTATCTCGTCGACAGTTATTTTAGATTTTGTTTCAAGATTTAAAATGGCCAATGATCCATTTGGCACGGGGACACGAATGGCGTTGGAAGTCAGCTTACCTGCCAACGAAGGAAGTACTTTTGAGACAGCGCTGCCAGCGCCAGTCTCTGTAATCACCATATTCAGTGCGGCGGCACGCCCACGTCTAGATTTCTTGTGCATATTATCTACAAGATTCTGATCATTTGTGTATGAATGTATGGTCTCAATATGGCCTTTTTCAATACCTATTTTATTTTCCAGAACCGCCAAAATAGGGGAAATTGCATTGGTGGTGCAAGAAGCTGCAGAAAATATATACTGTTTTTGTAGATCTATATCTTTTTCGTTGACTGCATAAACGATATTGGGAACTCCTTTTCCGGGAGCTGTTAATAGAACTTGGAGAGTACCTTTAGACAGCAAGTGACGACTAAGCTCCTGCTCATCTCGGAAAGCTCCGGTGTTGTCAATGACTAAGGCATCCTGTATGCCGTACGCTGTATAATCGATATCCTCGGGTTGTTTGGCAGAAATGAGGTGAACAGTTATACCATTAATAATAAGTGCTTGATTTTCTACATCGACTAATACTTTTCCTTCAAATTCACCATGTATCGAATCAGTTTTTAATAATGTTGCCCGTTTCAAGAGAGATTTGGCATCGTTTGCATCTCGTGTTACAATAGCGCGCAGGCGAAGCTGTTGCCCCGATCCCGCTTTGTTTATAAGTTCACGGGCAAGTAAACGACCAATACGTCCAAATCCATAGAGGACAACATCTCGCGGTTTTAATTCCTGCTGCTGGTTAATGTCCTTTAACTCGTCTCCGATAAAATTGACAAGCTCTGTGTGGTCAACATTGTAGCTCTTGACCTGCAATGCTAATTTTCCAATATCGATGCGTGCGGGAGAAAGTGGTAATTTCTCTAAGGCCTGAGCAGTGTGGAGTGTTTCAAATATGTTTAGTGGTTTTTCTGCAAGAACAGTGCTTTCGCTGAGTAAGTTGAGAATTGAACTGGACTTTACATCAATGAGCTGATTTCGAAAAAAGACAAGTTCGACGGCATGGTTGTACCATAGGTTGCTAACAATCTGGATTAAGCTTACTGCAGCATTTTGTTGGGCTTGATAACTTTTGATCTCTTGGTCAAAAGATGGCTTGTGTGACATAATAATTTTATAATAGATTATGTTGCAAACATAGCACAAACTGTATGAAAAAAGGAGTTATATTTTCATTTTCGTAATTTTATATGTTTTTATAGTTTTATTATTATGTTTTTGTTAATATTTATATGTTTTATTGCTAATCTTCTATAATAAACAACGCTGACATAATATGATCTGCCATTAATTTCCCTGTATCCGTTAAACACAATTTGTTGTCATCCAAAACGAGATTTTTTTCAGCTATGAATAAGGCTGCATCTTCCAATACGCTATTTTTAACATACTGTCCAAATCTATTTTCCAGCTCGGTTAAATCTAGGCCCCACATTGTTCTAAGCGATGTCATAATACATTCATTGATCTGGTCCAAGGTCGACAGCTGTTCTACTTCCAGAGGAAGCTGATTTGAATGAATGGAAGAGATGTATTTTGCATTGTTGGAAATATTCCAGGATCTAGCGGTTCCATTGAAAGAATGCGCTGAAGGGCCAATGCCAAGATAATGTTTGCCTTTCCAATAATTCGTATTGTGACACGCATATTGCTTATTTTTTGCAAAATTTGAAATTTCATACTGTTCGTATCCTGCAGTTTTCAATGTATTGATGAGAAGATTCATTTGGTCTGCTGCCCGATCAGAATCAATAGCTGGGCTTATGCCTTTTTTGATGAAGTGATCCAATGCTGTCTTGCTTTCCACCGTCATGGAATAGGAAGAAATATGAGGAATTGCAAAGTCAATTAGCTGTTGCATATTGTGGCGCCATTTTTCATCAGTCAATAATGGATAACCGTAGATGAGATCACAGGTAATATTTTCAAAGCCTGCATCCTGCACCCGCATAATCGAGGCCGTAGCTTCTTGTTGGTTATGGGCTCTGTTCATCCACTTGAGGTCTTCTTCAAAGAAAGACTGTATCCCGATGCTGAATCGGTTGATAGGTGTATTCCTGAGACTTTTTACTTTTGCCTGATTCAGATCATCTGGATTTGCTTCCAGGGTAATCTCGGCATTGTTGGCGATATCAAAATGTTTTGCTATAGTATCAATGATTTGTGCTATTTCGTCTCCTTCCAATAGGGAAGGAGTACCACCACCAAAATAGATCGATTCAATCTTTTTCTCTTCCAAATAGGGAGCCCTAAGTTCAATTTCCTGTAATAATGCATTGATCATTTCACTTTTGTATTGGAGTGAAGTGCTGAAATGGAAGTCACAATAATGACAAGCCTGTTTACAGAAGGGGATGTGGACATAAATCATGGGGACAAATATACCAAGACCATGGCAACTTCACCTCCTATTCGAATTTTTTCTTCTCTCTCGACGAGGTCTTCCGAAACATGTACAAGCGTTTATTTTGATGGAGGGGAGTAAGCTATTGATCAAAAAAATCATCCAAAAGAAGGTTGACAGTAAGGCAGTTATTTTTTATCTTGTTATCAAGATTTATTTGTAGAAGCACCAATAGATAAAACCTAATTTGGCGGAGGAGGGATCGCTCCTTCCGAAAAATTTTAGAAAGTGCATCAGGCTTAGTTGAATATAGATTATTTCGTCGGATTCTATCAAATAGATTAATAAATTATGTTATTCTGCTAAAAATCAAACGTATGAAAACCTCTCGTCGCACCTTTCTGAAAAATGTAGCCGGAGCTTCCGGCTTGCTATTGCTTTCTGCAAACGGTGTTGTCAGGGCCGATTGCTTAGAAGGATCCTTTATCGATAAATTACTACCAGCGCCAAAAGGGGGAGGCTTTGCTATGAAAGATTATTGGATCTGGGATCCTTCGGTTATAAAAGGAGAAGACGGAAGATATCATATGTTTGCCTCACGTTGGAGCAAGAAATATGGTTTTGGCAATTGGGTTACAAATTCGGAGGTCGTCAGAGCTATTTCAGATACTCCAGAAGGACCTTACGAATTTGTTGAAGTTGTACTGCCCGCTCGTGGTAAAAAATATTTTGATGGTTGTACCACTCATAATCCCCGAATTGTAAAAAATGGTGACTTTTACGTGCTTTATTATTTCGGTAATAACTACGAAGAACCGAATCCTCCTTTCACAGAAAATGTATGGGAATCAGGGCTCGGCCAGAAAGCCTGGATGCATAAACGTATTGGGATGGCTTACTCGAGGACAATTGCAGGCCCTTGGAAAAGAGTTGATCAACCGATTTTGAATCCGCGTAAAGGAGAATGGGATGCCTCCATTACTTCCAATCCTTCTCCCGTTGTCTTGCCTAATGGACAGGTTTATTTAGTGTATAAATCCTCCCCAGTCAATTATAATCCACCACTTTTATTGGGCGCGGCGCAAGCGGATTCCTTTCTTGGACCTTATCAACGTTTATCGGACAAGCCTATTTTTTCTTTTCATACGGACCAAAACCATGAAAATGACGTTGAAGATCCATTTGTGTGGTATAATGGTCAGCAGTTTGAACTGATTATGAAGGACCGTTACGGAAAGATCTGTGGTGAAGAGGGAGGCGGGATACATGCTTATTCCAAAGACGGCATAGATTGGCATCTTTCGAAGTCTGTAAAAGCTTATTCTAAAACAATTCAATGGGATGATGGCACGACGAGTCATCAGGCCAATTTTGAACGACCGTTTTTACTCTTTGAAAATGGAAAACCTACGCATTTGTTTGCTGCAACGGGAGATGGTTCAGAGCCCTATCAATTTGAACGTACATGGAATATGGTTATTCCCCTGAGCAGCGTATAAATGGGTCGCCAAGAGGGAAATAATCATATTCAATACTAAGAAACGTCCTTGAGTCTGGACAGCGTATTTCCAGACCCGAGGGCGTTTCGCTTGTCTTATTTACTAAAACTGTTGTTTGCCGATTCTACATCCGCTAATCGTAAGGAAGGATCAATTGTTACCGTTTTTGGTGTTTTCGACACATGGATTGTATAGTCGGGTTTGGTCCAGAACCAATCCTCAAGCACGGTTCTTTTAACACCTTTGTAAATGTCAAAATGCTCTTCCGGTTTTTCTCCACGCATTTCACGTAAAGGGATATAAAATAATTCTTTGCTTCCATCGGTGTATTCTACCAGAACATCCAGTGGCATGGCAAAATTGGACTTATTGGCCAATAGGATTTCTGTATCTGTTACTTTTTCAATGGCGTAATCGATTTGACGTGTTGTATTGATAAACAGATTGAAATACCATTTTAAGTTGATACCGGAAATATCTTCAGCAACGCGTTTGAAATCATTTGGTGTCGGATGTTTAAACTTCCAGATGTCATAGAATTTCAAGAAGGTTTTTTCTAAATTTTCCTGACCAATAATATAACCCAGCTGTTCTGCAAGTACGGCACCTTTGTTGTATGCTTCGTTGCTGTAACCATAGTTGGTGTTATAATAATCTGCCAGTAAACTCATTGGTTCTTCTTTACCTGAAAGGGCCAATTTATAATACCCACGGTAGGCTGCAATTTGCGGGTTAGATGCTATGGCACCTCTTTTTTCAAAGATATGCTGCATAGCCAATTCCTCGACATAGGATGTGAAGCCTTCATCAAACCATTCATCGACGGTTTCGTTGATTCCAAACAATTGTTGGTACCAAGAATGTGCCGATTCATGGAATATTACACCGACAAGGCTTTTTAGATTGCGACCACCTGTGATAAGCGTAGCTGTACCATATTCCATTCCGCCATCTCCACCTTGAATGATGGTATAAGTTGGCCATGGATATTTACCAAACTTAGCACTACAGAAGTCAAAGAATTCGGTAGAAAGGCCTATTGCTGTTTTCCAATTCGAGATCACTTCTTTGTCTGTTGGCAAGAATACGGTATACACCCTTATGCCATTTTTACTTGAAGCGGAATCCACAACAAATTTGGGGTCTGCAGCCCATACAAAATCGTGGATATTTTGGGCCTTATAGTGCCAGGTTGCTTTATTGTCGACCGCTTTTACTTTCGCTTTCTGTTGATAACCCTTGACATCTGATGGGTTTTGAAGAACACCTGAAGCACCAACGACATAATTTTTATTGAGGTGTATGGTAACATCAAAGTTGCCAAAAGGGGCAATAAATTCACGGCCCGTATATTCATCCAAATGCCATCCGAATTCATCAAATTGAGCCATCTTTGGATACCATTGTGCCATAGAAAGTGCTACTCCTTCCGCAGAATTTCGACCGGTCCGTCTAATTTGCTCTGGAACTTGGGCGGTCCATTCCATATTGAAACTGGCTGTTTCTCCATCTTGGATTGCCGTTGGTAAAGTGACTTCCAAGATCGTTCCATCTATCTTAAATGAGGTGTTAGCTCCGTTCATTGTCAAGCTCTTGATTTTTTGATAACCAATCTGATTGGCCTTAAGCTCGCCGATACGGCTCTGATATATTGGTTTTTCTTTTGTACCTAGATTAGTGACCATTCGCTTGTCGGGATCACTGATGTTTTTTAAGCGGTAATCCATCATCGATCCTGGTTGAAAAGCATTGAAATATAAGTGAAAGTACACTTTTTTCAACGATTGGCCTGAATTATTACTATACTTCAAGGTCATTTTTCCATCGTACTGGTATGCTTTTTCATCCACGTTGACGTCCATGCTGTAGTCAACTTTCTGTTGCCAGAATCCTTTTCTTTGGGCTTTCACTGTTGCCCCCCAAATATTTAATACACATGCAAGTGTAAAAAAGGATATAATTTTGATTTTCATGCTCCAAACTTACAAAATTGTCTCAATAAATGACACTTAAACGAGAAGCCAGTGGTGAATGTCATCAAATCTTGACGAAAATTTCCCTGTCTAATAAGAATTGGCTTGGTTTTGGTTAGGGGATTTATCTGTTGAGTTAAAAATCAATTTTACTTTTTTTTATGGAAAATCTATATTATAAGCCCTCGGGAAAGGCTCCAGCATTGGCATTAATAGGCTCTCTTGTGCTAGGTGCCATCGGTGCAGTTATCTTAGCAATTGTCTACATCGCTTTGCAATGGTTCATTCCTATTATTTATTTTAATGTATTTATCACGTTGGGATTTGGCGCAGGAATATTCTATATTCTTAATTTCTGTTTCAAACAATGGAAATTAAGAAATAAAGGTATAGCCATTTTGATGACCTTATTGATTGCAATTTTGGGCTTTTATGCACAGTGGGCTTTATTTGTTTCATTAATGTATAATGCTGAAGGAACCATGGGAGGAGACACTTGGGTAAAATCTTCATTTAATCTGGAGGGATTCAAAGCATTTTTCTTACATCCGTCATTTATTTGGGAAGCGATGCAAGGATTGAATGAAGTTGGAACGTTTACCTTGAAAAAAAGTCCGGTTTCCGGCGGCGCATTATGGGCAGTTTGGGCCATTGAGATGGGGATTATTCTGATTACACCCATCATCATGGCTTTCCGTGGTATTACTATCTATCCGTTTTCTGAGAAGGATGAAGTATGGATGACTAAACGAGCATTGCCAGGAAGGTTAAAATTTGTGGATGATAAGGAAGCTGTTGCAAGCTCGTTGGGAAATCATGATTTTGCCTATGTATACGATCATCTTTCTGACGAAGAAGAGCATTTTTCGTTTGCTACGGCAGAAGTTTATGAGTCGGACACTGATGATCATCAGTATCTGACTATCTATAACCATCAATTTGTCGAGAAAAAAGGCAAAATGGAAGAGAAGAAGGACGAGGCGATAGAATTTTTGCGCATCACCAGAAATAGTTTATAGGTTCGGCTTTTGTTGGCACTTGCTTCGGAACATTTGTTCTTTTTTTACTGATCCTCTACTCATTTAGTAAGAAACCGGTGGAGGATCAGTATAGAATCAATAGCGAATTTTCGAATGTGGCGCGAAGCAGGTATGAATCAGCTATGTAGCTGTATTGAAAACCGATCAGGGGAAGTAAGTACCTGTTCTTATTCGTGTTGAACAAGTACTCCGCCTTTTGCTTTCCACTCGTTAATTGAAGGACTATAGATTTTGACGTCCTTGATCCCATTTTTTGCTAATAGGGAAGCCGCTATAGTTGCCCGATCTCCAGATTGACAATGTAAGTAAAGTCGTTTGCTTGGGTCAATTTTATGGAGATTGTCTACTAGTGTTCCAACAAAGAGATGTGTGGCGTGGGGTAAATGCCCTTCAGCAAATTCGCTTGTATTGCGTACATCGAGTATTTGTGTATTGGGTTTCTCCAATGCTGCATTCATTTCCTCGAAATCGATCAGTTGCTGATGGGCCAATGTAATTCCAAGCTGTGCAATTGTATCAGGTGTAATATAGCCTGCGACATGATCCAATCCTATACGCATAAGCTTACGGGCAACGTCATCCAATTGACTTTCTTCGACAATGAGAATGAAAGGTTCTGTATAATTAAGTACCCAACCCGCCCAGGTGTTGAATGTCTTGTTATTCTGAATGTTAATGCTATTCGGGAGATAGCCTTTTGCGAAATCAATCTTATTTCGAGTATCTATTAATGTCGTTCCTGCTTGGTATAAATCAAGGAAAGTACCTTTAGTTAGTTTGCGGTATTGTGGTACTTCGGTCTGAACTGGACGAGCTTTTTTGTTGAGTTTTTTCATCATGGCAAAATAGCGTGGCGGCTCGGGCTGTCCTTCTAATAATTCTTTCACAAAAGCAGTTTCGTTATTTTGGTACTGGAGCGCCCAATTGCGAATTTTTTCATAACCCACCGTTGAGCTGGGAACGGCACCTAGTGCTTTTCCACAGGCAGATCCAGCACCATGTGCTGGCCATACTTGAATATGATCAGGTAGAGTCAGGAAGTACTTTAAGGACTGGAACATCTGATGAGCACCGATTTCTTTGGTTCCAACCAATCCGGCGGCATTTTCCAGTAGATCTGGACGCCCAATATCACCGACAAACACAAAATCCCCGGTGAAGATCATGACAGGCTCCATGGTGGCCGGTGTATCGATCAATACAAAACTAATACTCTCCGGGGTGTGCCCAGGTGTATGAACGACTTTGAAAATTAGATTTCCAACACGAAATTGATCTCCATCCTTTAGTCCGATATGAGGAAATTCATATTGCCAATCCTCTCCACCTTCATCGGATAGATAAGCTTGGGCGCCTGTTAATGCAATTAATTCAAGTGTGCCGGAGAGATAGTCGGCATGTATATGTGTTTCAGCGATATGTGTTATGGTTAGATTGTTCTTTTTTGCGATCTCCAGATAGGTGTCTACATCTCTTTTAGGATCAATAACAATAGCGACACCTTTGGCTTGACAGCCAATGATATAACTCGAATGTGCTAAAGATGATTCGAAAATGTGTTGAAAAAACATAATGTGTGATTTTAAAGATTTACAAATTGAATGATTTCAAAGACAAAGATTAGGATGCCAATGCTAATTAAGAAATACCCGAAAATATTCTTCAATTTTGCAGCATCCAGCTTGTCTTTCCATTTGGAACCAATTTGGAGGCCTATTAAAGTGATTAACGTAAAGGTAGTTAATATAACCCAATTCATATGTTCCAAAAAGTGATAATTAGCGATTAAACCAAATGAAGCGTTTAATCCGATAATGAACAACGATGTGGCAATAGCCTGTTTAAGTGGGATTCCCAACAACAACACTAATGCTGGTACAATAATAAACCCGCCACCTGCACCGACCAGGCCTGTCATGATCCCAACGAGTAATCCGACCAAAATGATTTTCAATAGCTGTCTTAGTCCGCCGATGAAAGGACTGATGTGAACATGTTTACTCCCTCGTACCATTGCCGTTGCAGAAATTAAAATCACGATGGAGAATAATAACATGATGATATGGTTTCTGGAAATTTCTATACCTTCAACTTGGAACAATTCTGGTATAGCCACCAAAAGATAACGTTTCGTCAAATAGACCGAAATTAATGATGGAATGAGGAAGATTGCCGTAGTTTTTAAATCAATTTCGCGTTTTTTTAGCGGAGAAATGGATCCGACTAGCGCTAATACACCAATAGAAAAAAGGGAGTAATCAAGTGCAAACTGAGGTTCGATATGGAAAATATAAACAAATATGGGCAGTGTTAAAATACTTCCGCCGCTACCCATCAAACCCATTGACAGTCCGACCAGGACAGCTAATATAAAACCAGCTATAAATATTGATTCCATTTTTTGTTCTTAAAATTTTGAATATTGGCGCAGACGTTAGATTCCTATCTCTGGGACAGTTTATGATAAAATAGGTTGTGACAGTTAATGTGGTAACTTATTTCGTAATATGCCATAAAGCCAAGTGCCCAATAAGGCAAATAAGAGGACAATTCCCAGTGTCCAGTAACCGGCACCAATTAAGGCAAATAGAGGTCCGGGGCATGCACCTGTTAATGCCCATCCTAAACCAAATATTGTTCCTCCGACTAGATATCGGGTTATACTTTTGTCTTTGTCAGGGAACACTATTTGTTCACCATTGTTATCTTTGAGTCGTTTCCTTTTGATTATTTGTACGATAATAATGGCGGTTGTTAGGGCTGTTCCAATAATCCCATACATATGAAAGGATCTAAATTGAAACATTTCGTAGATTCTGTACCATGATGCAGCCTCCGACTTGTACAAGATAACCCCGAACAGTATGCCAATGAGTATAAATTTTAATGCTTTCATTTATGCAAAAATTAAAGGAAATAAGAAATGAACCATGATGATTCCACCCAGGAAAAAACCGATGACAGCGATCAAGGAAGGAAGCTGAAAATTGCTTAAGCCTGAAATAGCATGACCTGATGAACATCCACCTGCGTAACGTGTTCCAAATCCAATTAATAATCCACCGATGCTCAGAATTGTAAACTGAAATAGGGAACCATTAAAAACGAAAATAGATTCGGGGAGGTAGCCCTGTATATGGTCGATGATGCCAAGCTCCTTGAGGTCTGCAATACTTTTTTCATTGATTTCGGTAGGTGTGCCATCGCTCAGAAAATAGTGGGCAATAAAACCACCAATCACTGTTCCGAGAACCACCAATAAATTCCAGGCTTGGGTTTTCCAATCAAAGCGGAAAAATGAAGATGATTTACCGGCACCTAATACTGTACACATGGTACGTAGGTTATTGGACATGCCAAAATCCTTTCCCTGTTTCAATAGGAGGTACATGACCAGCGCAATTAAGGGACCCGAGATATACCAGGGCCATGGTTGTTTGATGTATTCCAATAGCATAACAATGTTCTTAAGTTATGTTACAAAGGTACATACTGTGTCTGCAAAAGCCTGTAACAAATGTTACCGAGGACGCTTACATATCATAATATTCAATGTTGGCTGCTTTTAGTGCCTCTGTTAGTAGGGGAAGATCGTCTTCTTTTTGAAATAATTTATTGCGCCAGGTCCGAAAGGCAGGACCTTTATTCTGGTTAATAATAATCAAATTGCCCCCAGATCGTTTTAGATTGCGAATGTGGGAAATATGATTCAGTGGAAAAACAATCGTTTTCTTCGCATTGCTAATCTGCAGCGTATCATCGTCCAGAACCCAGAGAGAAGACAAGGTCGAACATTTTATGGCCACATACAATGCTAAAGGAATCATTAAAAGAGCGATGATAATCTTGAGAATTTCCTGGATGGGAACTTTAGACATGCCCATTCCGATGAATAAGATCGAAGTCAACAAGATTAACATATATTTTCCACGATGTAATGTTGATAAGTGGAATGTCTGTGGATTACTCTTCATATTTCTTGATAAACTTCCCTTTGGTGTCAATATAATAAAAATTTTCGAGGTCCTCAGTCACAAGTGCTAGTCCGTTTTCAAAAGCTTGCGCATTTTGCAATTTAAAAGGTACGACAATATTTCCGTTATAATCTATGTATCCATATTTATCGTCTTTGAATGCTAACAAGAGTTTCTCTCCGGCAAATGACAGGAATTCATACTCGGATTTGAGTAGGTTAATACCTGTTTTATTAATGAGCTGATAAGACTGATTGGCAATAATTAATGCCAGATTATCTTTAAAATCTGCTATGGTTTCGTATTTTGCTGGAAGCAAAACAGTGCCTTTTTTATCCATGACACCAATATGTTCTCCTTCCGTGAAAAGAGCGTATTCTGAGCTTGGCACAGAAATAAAGTCATATTTGGCTTGAAGCAATATTTTGCCGTTTGTATCCAATAGACCATACTTAAGATCCTTCATGTAAACCACGGGGCCACCTTCAGTTTCTAGGCTTAGCGATTCATATTGACATGGAATAACTTCTTTACCATGCAGGTTTATTAGGCCAAACATTTGTGCAGCATCGTTTACGATGGCGTAATCTCCTATGAAACTATAGATTGCAGTATATTTAGCAGGTGTTAATTTGTTCCCTAAGCTGTCTTGTACGCCGAAATATTCCGTACTGGGATCCTGATACCATGATAAGTAGTCGTTTAATGTGGAGTCGGCAACAGTTGCTTCAGCTTCCCCCTCTTCATAGCCCTCAGGAATTTCGAAGAGTGACTGGTCAAAATTAATTTCCTCGACTTTGTTGGCTTCAATACCCAGTCCAGCGGATCCGACATATAATGCTGCACCTGGTACTTTTTCAAGATAATCGTAGGTTCCCCAGTAGAGCTTTGGTAATTGCGCGGCATACCAGACGGTAATTTCCGTTTGTTTGTCTTTGCTTCCAGCTATGTTGAATAGTGCTTTTTGGCAAGCAATACCAGCGATGGTTTTTTTCTCATTGGGAACCAAACTGATCTCAAAATCGCTGGAATAGGCATAATTATCACTTTCATTTGAAGTCTCAATAAGCTGACCCGATGCTAAATCTGTAGGAGAATAAGTTTTGTTTGTTTCATCTAATAGATAGGATGTACCCTTAGAAATATTACTTATTTGTACCGATTTTCCGAAAAGCAGATTCTCAATTCTCATCTGATCTTTCGAAATAAAGGCATGCATTAACGCATCGCCATTTCCAGCTAATATTTTAATAAACTCCGAAGCCGAAGTATCGGTACCCGTTTCAGGATCTGCAAATTGGTAAGAAATTTTGTAAAGCTTCTGCTGGGTGAATCCTTTTTCTATAAAAAGAGAGAATATTAGTGACAAACAAATAAGAAATTGTTTCATTTTGTGATTTTAAGCTACAAAAATATCGAATTTAGACGGGTTTTTGAAATAATATTTCGTTATTTGAGGAGGATGTTTCAAAAATGATTTTCGCTTCACTTGTGCTTATGGGTTTGTTCGCTCCTGTCGTACCCCTTATTCGCTCTTATTCCTAGTAATCCCCTAGCTAAGACCTAGTGTTGACCTATCGAACTAGGTCTTAGCTAGGGAACCCATCGGTATTTGGTAGGTCAGTCCCAAAAGCAAGGTATAAGCAGTCCGATCAAAAGGGATTGCTAAGTCTTACTATCATATAACCGTCAAGAAAAAACGAAATAATTTAGGAATGTCGCTTTTACAGGAAAAGTGAAATGTTAATTTTGTATTTTACAAACCTCGAATTTTTTACTGCTTAAAAAAGATATCTGTGGAACTATTGCTTATAGAGGATGAACCATCCGTCATATCATTGATCGAAAGAGGCTTAAAAGAAGAGGGCTATCATATCAGTATTGCCATGGATGGGTATACCGGTTTAAAAATGGCTGGACTGAATCATTATGACCTCATCCTATTGGATGTGATGCTGCCCGGTATGAACGGTTTAGATGTCTGTAAAAATATTCGAATGTCGAATAATGAAGTTCCCATTATTATCTTGACAGCTTTAAATCAAACAGAGGATATCGTTGAGGCCTTTGCCAGGGATGCAGATGATTACTTGACGAAACCATTCCGCTTGGAGGAGTTAAAGGCTCGAATAAGCCGTTATAGCCGTAAATCAAAAACAATTACGGAGCAGAAAAACATATTGGTGTTTGATGATCTTCAATTGGATCGAGACAGTAAATCGGTTCAACGTGCCAATTCTCCTATTATTCTTACCGCCACCGAATTTCGTTTACTTGAATTTTTAATGCTCAATCGAAATAAAGTATTGAGCCGGATCGATATTTTAGAGGAGGTATGGGGGATGGATGTCGATTTAAGTACCAATGTTGTTGATGTGTATGTAAATTATCTTCGGAAAAAGATCGATAAACAGTTTTCACGTAAACTTATCCATACCGTGATCGGTATGGGGTATGTAATCCGTCATGAAAATTAGGACCAAAATAGTTCTCCTCTTTTCTATCATCAGTACGCTGCTGCTTGTCGTTTTTGCCATTTATGTATCTTATTTCACTTACGACAGTCTGCAGACCAAATTTTTTCACCGGCTAGAAGAGAATGCTGTAATTGTCGGCGACCATATCGTCCATCAGAAAGATGAAAACAGAGAACTTTATATTCAGGTAAAACGTAAGTACCTGAAACAACTATCTGAAGGAACTGATCATCTCATTCGCGTTAGCAAGGGGAGTGACAGTGTCCAATTCAGGCCCGAGCTACCGATGCCAAAGACATTCTATACCGATGTAATCCACCATGGGAAGGGAAGGTATATGGATGGGAAGACTGCATTTGTTGCTGTATTCTTTTACGATCATCTTCATCACGAAAATTTGATTGTGGTATCGGAGGGGATCGATGATTATGGTCATGAAGAACAACGCCAATTAGATCGCACGTTGATCACAGGGGGAATTTTGGCTATTTTTTTAATCGTACTGATGTCTTTTTACTTTGCTGACCGATTATTGAAACCCATTAAGGACATCAACAATGATCTAGATAAAGTTGATATCGCACATTTGGACCATCGCTTGTTTAGTAAATTCAGTAATGGTAAAGATGAATTGGGTATTTTGATTGCAAACTTAAATTCAATGCTTAGCCGATTGGATATTTCGGTCCAATCTCAGCAGAGTTTTATCGGAAATGCCTCTCATTCTCTTAAAACCCCGCTGACAATTATTGGAGGGGAGGCCGAATTAGCGCAGCAGCTTTTGCCAAAGGAACATGAGGCTTACTATTCATTGCAGACAATCGCGAAATATGCTGATAAAATGGAGCTTATCATCAATAATCTTTTGCAACTATCTCGGATGGGTTTTAAGGGTGAGGTGGACAATAAAGTAATTATTCGAATTGATGAGTTGCTTTATGAAATCTATAAAGCTGAAAAGAGTATTCACAAGGAGTTAAAACTTTCTTTTGATCTAACGGAAATTCCAGAAGATAGTGATGAACTTACAGTTTTTGCCAATCCGGATCTGTTTTTTATTGCTTTTAGCAATATTATTTCAAATGCATTTAAGTACGGTAACGGACAGCAGGTTGTTGTCGCAATTAGTAGCGATAGCAAAAATATTACGATAAAAGTGTTCGATCAAGGGATAGGCATTCCTCAGAAAGACCAACCGCACATTTTCACCTCTTTTTACCGCGCTTCTAATGTCGGTGATATCTATGGAAATGGCTTGGGCCTTGTTTTAGCTAAGAATATTTTTGATCTCCATGGTGCCGAATTAATGTTGCGTTCTACCGAAGGTCAAGGTACTTTAGTCGTGGTTACAATCCCAAAAACACCTTTCTAATTTCATTTTAATCTCATCCTTATTCCATTTTTAGGTGGCTGTGATATACTTGTGCCAGAGATAGGTATATCGCAGGGATTTTTCTTGATTTTTCAAATTGAATGATGATTTGAAAATCTGGAACGCTTCCCGACCATATTGGAACAAAACATAAGGATGAAAAAAACACTTTCACTTTTTACAACACTGGGGCTTGGCATAGCTTCCTTACATGCTCAGGAGCAAGCTCAAACGGATTCTATTCCAGCGAAGAGAAGCAGTCTGCTGTTGAATGAACCCGCAAGAGCAAAATCATTTCAACTGGATGTCCTATTAAGAGCAGGATTGCAAACAGACAATGGAGATGGTTCATCACAGGCAAAAGCAAATCTTGATGACGCTCGTATTTTAATGAGTGGAGATTACAATGATCGACTTTCTTATAAAGTGCGTTTTCGTTTGAATAGGTCATTTGCACCAACGAGTCAGGATAATGGCTCGCGGGCATTGGATATGGCGTTGATCAAGTACAAGTTTGGAAAAGATCTGAAGTGGTCTGTTACGGCCGGTAAGCAAAGTGCGATGGTTGGGAGTTATGAGTTCGAAAATAACCCAATTTACGAATATAAGTTTACCGACTATGTCGACCGTATATTGAATCTCTTTGTAGTCGGAGGAATGTTATCCTATGAAGTCAACCCGAATCATTCGTTGCATGCCCAAGTTTACAACACGACCAATGATAGTTTTATGGAGCTTCATACAAGAAATGGTTTTGCTGTAGGTGATTTGGAACGCTCTAGTGTACCAATGGGAGCCTATTTCACTTGGGTAGGTGCATTTATGGACAAGCGTTTTAATACCAAATGGTCCTATAATATCTCACAGTTTGCAAAGGGGCATACGAATCATTCAGTCTCCTTGGCGAATAAGTTCAAAACTTCCAAGCAGATGTTGTATCTGGACTTACAGTACTCTTATCTCGGTGTTGATCACGCAATGATTGCATCTTCTGCGATCAATGAGTTTTATGGTAGAACTGGTGATCATCGGGTGTTGGCAAAAGACGTTAACTATAGCTCTGCGATATTGCGCTATGATCAATTTTTGAGTAAAAAATGGGAGCTGGCACTGAAAGGTGGTTATGAGATCGCGGGATCGCGGGATGATAAGCAACTCGGTAAGAATTTCCGCCAAAATTGGACCTATTTTGCGGCGCTGCAACATAAGCCGTTTCATAACCAGGATCTTCGGTTTTATCTAGGTTACGTCGGTAACACCGTAAACTATAAGGGCTATATAGATATGGCCAAGAGTCAGTACAACCGCCTAGCCTTTGGGGCTTATTTTACCATTCCAGTTTTATAATAATTCCTTTAACAAATTAACAAATAATTATTTTTTTATGCGTTTAACACCGAGAGAAACAGAAAAGCTGCTGTTGCATTTGGCCGGCGAATTGGCAGCTAAGCGATTGAAACGCGGGGTAAAATTAAATTATCCAGAGTGTATCGCTTACATCAGTGCCCAGATTATGGAGGAGGCTAGGGACGGAAGGTCTGTGGCAGACTTAATGTCCTATGGTACTACTTTATTGAAAAGGAGCCAAGTCATGGAAGGTGTTCCCGAAATGATCCATGATGTTCAGATCGAAGTTACTTTTCCGGACGGTACTAAATTGGTGACTGTCCATGATCCTATTCGTTAATAAATATTGAATGATATGATTCCAGGAGAATACATTTTAAAAAAAGAGGAAATCAAAGCTAATGTTGGGCATAGAACCACAAGCATTGTTGTGAAAAATGAAGGTGATCGACCGATTCAGGTAGGTTCGCATTATCATTTTTTTGAAGCGAACAAGTTGCTTTCCTTCGACAGAGAGAAAGCGTTTGGGATGCGCTTGAATATTCCAGCCAGTACCGCTGTTCGTTTTGAACCAGGGGAACAAAAATCAGTTGTTCTGGTTGAGTTTGGCGGAAGTAAGGAAATCCACGGTTTTAATGGATTGACAAATGGGAAGTATACAGATCAATCGGTGAAAACCAAAGCCATTGATAAAATGAAAAAATTAAAATTCAGACAATCTAAGTAACTATGGGAGGATGGAATAGACGCGAATGGATTAAAGTCGTAGGGCTCACCACTTTGGGCTCTACCGTTGGTCTACATGCGCTTGGTTTAGATAAACTAGGTTTAGATAAATCATCAGTAAAATATGTTGATGGGGAACTTTATATCCCAAGAGACAAATATGCTGCTCTTTTTGGACCGACCACTGGAGATAAGGTTCGTCTGGCAGATACAGAGCTTTTCATTGAAATTGAAAAAGATTTCAATGTTTACGGAGAAGAGAACAAATTTGGTGGCGGTAAAACTATTCGCGATGGTATGGGGCAATCGGCTCGTGCCTTGCGCGATGAGGGGGTGTTGGATTTTTGCATCACTAATGTCATTATCATTGACCACTGGGGTATTGTAAAAGGCGATATCGGTATTAAGGATGGTAAAATTGTAGGTATTGGTAAAGCGGGAAATCCCGATGTTCAGGATGGCGTAACTAAAGGTATGGTAATTGGTGCTTCTACGGAGGTGCATGGTGGTGCTGGATATATCTTGACTGCCGGGGGTATCGATACGCATATTCACTTTATCTCACCACAGCAAATCGAAACTGCTCTATACTCTGGTGTAACTACTTTTATTGGCGGTGGTGCAGGACCTGCTGATGGAACACTTGCAACAACTGTGACTTCTGGGAAGTGGTATATCGAGCGTATGTTTGAAGCTTTTGAAAACCTTCCTATCAATGTTGGTTTTTTCGGAAAAGGTAACGTTTCTACCACGAAGCCAATCGAGGAGCAGATTGAGGCAGGGGCGCTTGGCGTAAAAATTCATGAAGACTGGGGGGCGACTCCGGCCACGATTGATGCAGCATTGAAAGTTGCTGATAAATATGATGTACAGGTCGCTATCCACACAGATACGCTTAATGAAGCAGGTTTCCTGGAGGATACTGTGGCTGCAATAGATGGCCGTGTTATCCATACCTTCCATACAGAGGGTGCCGGTGGAGGGCATGCGCCGGATATTATTAAGATCGCCATGTATCCCAATATTCTCCCTGCATCTACCAACCCTACAAAACCTTTTACAGTGAATACCGCCGAGGAACACTTGGACATGTTGATGGTTTGTCATCATTTGGATAAAAATGTGAAAGAAGATGTGGCATTTGCGGATTCGCGTATCCGTCCACAAACAATTGCTGCTGAAGATATCTTACAGGACATGGGAGTATTTTCGATTATGAGTTCGGATAGTCAAGCTATGGGACGTGTAGGTGAGGTGATCTCCCGTACATTCCAAACTGCGCATAAAATGAAGATTCAGCGCGGCCCTTTGGCTGAGGATCAAGGAAAAGGAAATGACAATTTCCGTGTCAAACGTTATGTATCCAAATTTACCATAAATCCAGCGAAAGCACATGGTATTGATCAATATATCGGTTCAATTGAAAAGGGAAAGTATGCGGATTTGATTCTTTGGAAGCCGGAACTGTTTGGTGTAAAACCCGAACTGGTCATCAAAGGAGGTATGATTTTAGGGGCTAAAATGGGAGATGCCAATGCATCAATTCCTACACCACAGCCGATTATCTATAGACCGATGTTTGGGAATTATGGTAAAGCCGTTTCAAAACTGTGTTTCAACTTTGTTTCGAAAGTGTCTTTAGAGAATGGAAATATCCAAAAATTAAACTTATCACGGAAGTGTCTGCCGGTAGTGGGATGCCGTACCGTGATGAAAAAGGATATGGTACACAATCATGCAACACCAAATATCGTGGTTAATCCGGAAACATATGAGGTAACTGTAGATGGCGTATTGGCTACTTGTGAACCATTGAAAGAACTTCCAATGGCACAACGTTACTTCTTATTCTAATGAGGTCTCTATGTTATTAGCAAGTGACGTTAAGGGTAATATTTGGACGGATGGTTTGGAACAGGATTCTGTAGAGCTGGATTTTTTAGAGCTCGAATGGTTCGATACCGAAAAACGTGTGATCCGCGGGTTCACTGTTCTGGGGCGAGAAATAGGATTCAAAAATCTAGGAGAGGAGTCCTTGTTTGATGGTGACATTCTGTTTGAAACAGAAGAGCTGCGTATTGTTGTCCGGATATTACCCTGTCCTTGCCTTGTTGTGCGACCTAAGAATGTGCTGGATATGGCTCGGATATGTCTTGAAATTGGCAATAAACACATTCCTGTTTTCATTAACGCAGCTCACGAAATCATTGCTGCATATGAAAATCCACTATGGGAAACACTGGAGAGGGCAGGTTTCTCTCCGACTAGGGAGCTCCGGGTAATCGAAAGAACCCATACATTACGGATCCATCAGTATGCGGTGGCCCAAAATAAAATTACACTGGCAAAAGGGATGTAAATTAATAAAACTAGATATGAATCCATTGTTGACATTGATGCAAATCAATGATTCTGTATTTCCGATTGGAGGTTTTACCCATTCCTATGGATTGGAAACTTATATTAATAAGGAGATTGTACATGATGCTAAAACAGCAAAAGAATATGCACAGACCTTATTGGAACATAGTTTCTATTATAACGACGCCGCTTTTTTCCATAAGGCTTGGCAGTTGTGTGAATCAAGGGCGACAAAAAAGAAGATAGCGGAACTTGATGCTTTGATTACGGCATTTAAAGCTCCCTATGAGATTAGGGATGCTAGCAAGAAATTAGGCATAAGGTTCTTAAAATTGACGGAAAAGTTAAAACCCGTCAAGCGTTGCTCGACCTATCTCAAGGCAATCAATACACAGGAGCTTCATGGTCATTATGCGATGGCATTTGCCATGTTTGCTCATGCACAGCAAATTAGTTACACAGATGCACTGAGTGCTTTTTATTATAATTCATTGAATGGCATTATGACAAATTGTGCAAAACTAGTTCCTATTAGTCAAATGGATGCACAGCAAATTCTGTTTAAGCTGCAGCCTTTAATTAATAAACTGGTGGCTTTACAACCTGAATTGGATGATGACCTGATCGGAAATTGTTGTATTGCGCAAGATATTCGATGCATGCAACATGAGAAATTATATACAAGAATTTACATCTCTTAAAAATTAGAAAAGGAGAAATAAAAGATGTCGAAGAGAAATTATGTGAAAATTGGTGTTGCAGGTCCTGTTGGATCTGGCAAAACTGCGCTCATTGAACGTTTGACACGTTCAATGTCGGCAAATTATAGTATTTGTGTAGTTACGAATGATATATATACCCGGGAAGATGCGATGTACTTACAGCAAAACTCGGCTTTACCTGCGGAGCGGATTATTGGGGTTGAAACTGGCGGCTGCCCCCATACAGCTATTCGTGAAGATGCTTCGATGAATATTGAAGCAGTCGAAGAACTGGCTCATCGTTTTGAAGATGTAGAGCTAATTTTTGTTGAAAGTGGCGGTGATAATCTGACAGCAACTTTCAGCCCTGATCTAGCAGATTTGACCATCTTCGTTCTTGATGTCGCTGAAGGTGAAAAAATGCCACGTAAAGGAGGGCCTGGCATTACACGTTCAGATCTATTGCTGATCAATAAGATTGATCTTGCGCCCTATGTACATGCTGATCTGGAAGTGATGCGTCAGGATACAATTCGCATGCGTGGTGAACGGCCATTTATTTTTACAAATCTAATGACACTCGAAGGCCTGGAAGACGTGAAAACATGGATCAAAAAATATGCTCTGTTGGAGCCGGTAGGTTAAAAATTAGCGTATATGGATAGTAAAATCGTATTAAATGTCGCCCGGGAAGAAGGTAGAAGCAGATTGAAAGAAAGTTATCATAATGCTCCCTATAAATTGACGCATTATGGGGCGGCCGGGTTGACAGATCATTTGGAAATGATCATTATGAGCGCATCTCCAGGGATCATGGATACCGATTACCTACATATTGATGTTCATGTGAAAGAGGAAGCACAATTGAAGCTTTTCACGCAGTCATTCAATAAGCTACATCCCATGAAAACCGGAGCGGGACAGCATACGGATGTACATGTTAACGCAGGAGGCGTGTTTCATTACATTCCACATCCTGTAACGCCGTTTAAAGATTCCATTTTCAAAGCCAGCAATCACATTCATTTGGCAGAGGATGCGGTTTTGATGTGGGGTGATATTATCAGTGTAGGGAGAATTCACATGAAAGAAGCTTTTGAATTTAATAGGCTGCATACACAAACGAAGATTTTTAGAAATGGTAAGCTGTCATTTATTGATAATCAGCTAATGAGCCCTAAAAGTCAACCGATCCAAAAAATGTTGTTTTTTGAAGGTTATACCCATCAGGCGACATTTTTATTTTCTGCACTTTTTGCGCAAGAACTCAAACAGGAGCTTGATGAGATCTTAACAGTCGAATATAACGATATCTCTTATGGATTTACGCAGGCATCGACAGATGTGGTTATTCTGCGTGCATTGGGGACCGATGGCGAGCTATTATACGACTTCTTACATATGCTAGGACAGTTGTGCTGGGATTTTACGCAGCATAAGCTTTCTGAAAAGAAAGAAAATAGCATGGTAAGGTCAATAGAGAAGGAGAAGGAGAAGGAGAAGGAGGAGGAGCTTGTTGAGGATAAGAAGTCTGTTCGAAAAAGTAGTAGAAAAGTTGTTGAAACAGGGGCGATAGAAGGGGTTAAGTATGCATAAGAATGGGATATTCAATGAGATCGTAATTGATGTCATCCCTGATTTTGATGATGTTAAATTGGGCCGTGACTCCGATATTCTGGATATTTCCTATTATGAAGTCAATAAGCGGGTCATTCAGCGAAAAACAAGAAGAGGGAATATTGTCCGGATACAACGAGATGAAGGCAATGCATTGCGTTCTGGTCAATGTATTTATCATCAGGGAGACCTTTTTATCCAGGTGAATATTTTACCCTGTCTTTGTGTGCTGCTCGATAGCCAAAACCTATCGGTTGTAGGAGAATTTTGTTTTGATGTGGGGAATAGACATTTACCTGTTTATTTAAAAGCAGATGGACGATTTGCAGTTTCTTATGACGGGCGACTCTATCAGGCACTGAAAGAAAAGTATACCGGTTCAATCGCATTGGAAAATACTATTTTAGAACCAGATGAGCAGATCACCTACATCCGTAGGCCAATCCTTGAATGATCGAATGCTTGGATTAGGTAAAAATTATGCATTTTTGCCTTTATGATATTTAGTGAGGAACTGCAAGCATGGTATCAGCAACATAAGCGAGATCTTCCATGGAGAGAAACAAAAGATCCCTATAAAATATGGCTTTCTGAAATTATTCTGCAACAGACTCGCGTTGAGCAGGGCTTACCCTACTATTTACGTTTTGTGGAGCGATTTAAGACTGTTGTTGATTTTGCGAATGCAGCGGAAGATGATATTCTTCATCTTTGGCAGGGCCTGGGGTATTATTCTCGGGGTAGAAATATGCACAAAGCTGCTAAAATTGTTCGTGACCAATATAATGGGGTTTTTCCCATAGATTACAAGACTTTAATAACTCTTCCTGGTATAGGGGAATATACAGCTGCTGCGATATCTTCTTTTTCTAATAATGAAGCTCAGGCGGTTTTAGATGGAAATGTATTTCGTGTGCTTTCTCGATATTATGGTATTGAAACCCCAATAAATTCTACTGAAGGCAAGAAAATCTTTACAGCTATAGCTAAAGAAAATCTCGATCAAGTACATCCTGCATTATATAATCAGGCGATTATGGATTTTGGGGCTATCCACTGCAAGCCCAAGCAACCCCTGTGTGAGGTCTGTATGTTTCGTCCGTTCTGTTATGCTGCGCTGAAAGGAGAAGTGGATAAATTGCCTGTTAAACTTAAAGGGAAGGCAAGTAGAGACCGGTATTTCAATTACTTTATTCTTAAAGAAGATGATCAAGTTTTGATGTCCAAACGTGGAGAAGGAGATGTGTGGCAGAATTTATATGAGTTTCCATTATTGGAATCAAAACATTCGATGACAATTCCGGAGTTTCTTGAATATGAGGATTTTATTCGATACTTTGGGGCCAATGTAAATTTACGGGTATTACAGACTCAGACAAAACATGTTTTGAGCCATCAGAATATCTATGCGACCTTTTTTGAAGTGCGGTTAGAAGGCGATCTAATTCAAAAAAAATCCAATTGGGATTATGTATTTTTAAAAGATTTAGATAAATTAGCTAAACACAAGTTGATCTTTGCCTTTTTGGAAAGATCAAATTTTTAACCATTTATGCTTTTAAATTATGTCAGGAGTTAACAAAGTCATTTTAGTGGGCCATCTTGGGAAAGATCCCGAAATTCGCTATTTAGAAGGTAATGTCTCTGTTGCCAGTTTTCCATTAGCTACATCAGAAACGTATAACAAGGACGGGAAAAGAGTAGAACAAACCGAATGGCACAATATTGTGATGTGGCGAGGTTTGGCAGACGTGGCGGTAAAGTATCTAACAAAGGGGAAGTTAGTTTACATCGAAGGCCGATTACGGACGCGTACTTATGAGGATAAGGAAGGTATTAGACGTTACGCTACGGAGGTTGTTGCTGAAACCTTTACGCTTTTGGGAAGAAAATCGGACTTTGAGCCAAATGGTGGTGTAAGTGCTGCTAATACTGGAAATACACAAGCACAGAAAGTCGAAGACAAAGAAGTGGAAGTTGATTTTACAGAGAATGATCAAGAGGATAATCCATTGCCATTTTAAGTTGAAGAATTTGTGATTATGTAAAAACTTTACTTTTCAAAATAAAGACATTAATAAATTTAGGAGCAGACACATCAGTCTGCTCTTTTACTTTATTTACATCTTTGTGTTTTTTCGTGATCGTCAGCCGAATGGCAAAATTTTTTTTTGGCAGAAATTTTGGCTATGTTTGCTCTAATTATGTTGCAAGATAGAATTACGCAGTATACTGAAGAAATTAAGGCATTTGTACCCTCTTCTTCAGCCGATGTAGAAAATTTCAGATTGAAGTTTTTGGTTTCCAAAGGGATTGTGAAAAATCTTTTTGATGAATTCAAAACCGTTACGCCTGATGAGAAACGTACTTTAGGAAAGGTGTTGAATGAATTTAAGCAGTTGGCGGAAAATACATTCAAAGAAGCCCAAGAGAAGTTTGGGTCAGGGGAAAAGCAAAAATCTCAAGAATTGGATAGTGATTTAACACTGCCTGGTCAGGGATTTCAGTTGGGGTCTAGACATCCAATTTCTTTGGTTCGTAAAGAAATCGTTGAAATTTTTAAAAAATTGGGTTTCATTGTTGCGGAAGGTCCCGAAATTGAGGATGATTGGCATAATTTCTCGGCGCTGAATTTTCCGCCGGAGCATCCTGCGCGTGATATGCAAGATACCTTCTTTATCAAAAAACAGGAAGGTAATGATATTACACTAAGAACGCATACGTCTTCGGTTCAAGTACGTCTGATGGAAGCGGGTAAACCGCCATTCCGCGCAATTATGCCCGGACGCGTGTATAGAAATGAAGCGATCTCAGCACGTGCACACTGCTTCTTTCATCAGGTAGAAGGTTTATATGTAGACGAAAATGTTTCTTTTGCTGATTTGAAACAGACTTTGTATCATTTTGTTCAGGAAATGTACGGAGAAGGTACTAAAGTACGTTTCCGTCCTTCATATTTTCCATTTACAGAGCCTTCGGCCGAAATGGATATCTCTTGTACAATCTGTAAAGGTGCTGGATGCAACCTTTGTAAATACTCTGGTTGGGTAGAAATTCTAGGTTGTGGTATGGTTGATCCGAATGTACTTGAAAATTGTGGTATCGATAGTAAAAAATACTCCGGTTTTGCTTTCGGTATGGGGATTGAGCGGATCACAAACCTTAAATATGTGATTAAAGATTTACGTCTTTTCTCTGAAAATGATACACGTTTCTTGTCTCAATTTGAGACGGAATTAATATAAATTAATATTCGTAAAGGTTATGGCATCACATTATTCTTCTCTATAACAAGGTGAGAGAACAGTGTGATGCTTTTTAGTCTTTATTCTTTTTAGCTGACATTCAACATTCGTACTATCTAAAGTATATGGAACCAGATTACATCATTGAATCCATAAAAAGAACAGCACGTGAGCTCTTTCGTCAAAACGGCTATCATAAAACCAGTGTGAATACATTGGCAAAAAAAGCTAAGATTGCGAAAGCGACTGTGTATAAGTATTTTGATAGTAAGGAAATGATTTTGCATGCTATTTTAATGGATTATCTTCGAGCTAGTCTGCAGGATATTTTGAAAACGACAAAATATGAAGATGATATGGCTTCCTTTTTAGCATCTACTATTCTACGGGTAAGCAGGCTGACTTATACTGCGTGCAATGAGTTGATTGGCTGGGAATTTATCCGGGAATCCGCAAATGCGCAGGAATATTTAAAAACACTTTCTGAAGATTTAGAATTTCTATTGCTAAGTACCTTTATTCAGAATGAAAAAATTAATGAAGCTGTCAGTGAAGAAAAATTGACTTTTTTGATCAAGTCAAGTAAAAGTATTGTGTTTTCTTTTGCTTTTACTGCAGTTTCTGATGCGGATGTACGCAAAAATTTTATTTCCTTTCAGAAGGAAATTCTGCCCTATCTCGTTCAGGCAACAGTCCAGTAAGGTTGTTGTTTTAATATTCTTTTGTGATACATTGTTTACTGTTTTCGTATTGTATTCGTACCTGCTTCGGACAGCCTTCGGAACTGATTGAATAAGTGATAATTGTTGAATGAATCTTGACCAGGTTTTTCCTGTTCAGAGTCTATACAAAGTCTGTTCGGGGGCTGGTCAGTGTCTGTTGTCGTCCGAAGGTGGTACGAACAAGGTCCGAATCTGACCCCAGTGTTCTATTCGCTTGAGACTTATAATAAGGTTACTAATAAGAAAATAGGTTTTGCACTTGATCCTTTATGAGTCTGTCCCGTAATCGTTGAGAATCAATGGCTATAAATAATTTATGCAGATGAAAAATCGGTATAAATTTGTATTTTTGCGAGCTATGAGTAGAAGAATTCCGCAAGAGAAAAAGTTCTTGAAAGATATTGCCATCATTGATATCGCCGAAGAGGGTAGAGGTGTTGGAAAAACCGACGATTTGGTTTTGTTTGTAGAAAAAGCTGTTCCCGGTGATGTTGTTGACGTGGAGCTTATGCGCAAGAAGAAGAATTTTGCGGAAGCTCGTATCACCAGTTTAAATGAAGCCTCTTCTTATCGAGTAGATCCTTTTTGTGAACATTTTGGTGTTTGTGGTGGATGTAAGTGGCAGCATATGACTTACGATGCACAATTAAAATTTAAGCAACAATCGGTTGACAATGCATTGTCGCGTATCGGAAAAGTGGATACTTCTTCGATGGAAGAGATCTTGGGCTCAACTCAGACGGAATACTATAGAAATAAGTTGGAATATACGTTCTCCAATAAAAAATGGTTGACATCTGTAGATGAGGATGCATCGACGTTGGAAATGAATGCACTGGGCTTTCATGTGCCAGGACGTTTTGATAAAATTTTGGATATTGATCACTGTTTTCTGCAGGAAGATCCTTCAAATGAAGTTCGCAATACCATTCGTGATTTTGCGCTTAGCCAAGGTATGACTTTCTACGATTTACGTGAACACAGCGGTGTATTACGAAACTTGATTATTCGCATTTCTTCAACCGGGGAAATGATGGTAATTGTGGTGTTTGCTTATCCAGAAGAAGGACAGGTTGAATTGTTGATGGATTTTGTTAAGGAAAAGTTTCCACAAGTTGCTTCCTTATTGTACATTATAAATCAGAAACGTAATGATACCATCTTTGATCAGGATATTCATGTATATGCCGGTCGTGATTTTATTTACGAGGAGATGGAGGGGCTGCGTTACAAAGTAGGGCCTAAGTCGTTCTATCAAACAAACTCTGCACAAGCGTATGAACTGTATAAGATCACACGTGATTTTGCGGATCTGAAAGGTGATGAATTAGTTTATGATCTATATACTGGTGCTGGTACGATTGCAAATTTTGTGGCAAAGAAAGCGAAAGAAGTTGTTGGTGTAGAATATGTTCCTACTGCTATTGAAGATGCAAAAGTCAACTCATCCATCAACAATATTAATAATACAAAATTCTATGCTGGCGATATGAAAGATGTGTTGACACCAGATTTTATCGCTGAACATGGTAAACCGGATGTCGTGATTACAGATCCTCCACGTGCGGGAATGCATGCTGACGTGGTAGCTCGTTTGTTGGAAATGGAATCGCCGCGCATTGTTTATGTCAGCTGTAATGCTGCTACACAGGCAAGAGATCTCGTGTTATTAGGTGAGAAATATGAGGTGAAACGTATCAAGCCAGTAGATATGTTTCCACATACGCAACATGTTGAAAATGTTGTTCTGTTAGAAATAAGGAAGTAAAATTATGGAAGTAGAAGATTTATTTTCGGGATCTGCAAGGGAGGAAAATACGCCGCCTACAGCGCAAAGTCCATTGAAAAGCTTGCAGGTAGATCTCGATTTTTATAGTGAATCAATTCGTGAAGTCGCACTGGAGATTGTGGAAGAAGGTTATTCCGATTATCCGATTTTTGTGGCCCATCAGCATGAAGTTTCCGTTGGTGAGGTGATATTAGATCGCAAGGAATTGGAAACGAAATGGACAATAAACGCCTCTACATTGGAAGAATTTGTAGAAATGGATATTATTCAGGAAGATCGAAAATCTTCTTTTATCCAAAACTATAAACCAGCGAAAGATTATATGTGTTTATTTGTTGTCGTTGCAGAAGGTGCTAATTTTGTTTTTTATCCCTACAAGTGATAAAGAAAGAATATTTAAACTTTTTTAACAGTACAAGTGTCAAACTATTATTACTTTTAGCGAAGTAGGTTAGGTGTAACGGATAATTCATAAGAGTGAAATAAATTATAAACTGTTCTTGCGAAAGCGGCTGTTTGACCCAATGAACTTGTATAGAGTGAATGCCACAGGCAAACCAATTGGGATAATTGAAGAGAAATAATAGGATGAAAATAATACATATACATTTAGGAATATTGGGGCTATTCTTGCTGTTGTTGACTAGTTTCGGGGCAACGGCACAACACCTTCAGAAAGTTTCTGGAATGGTATTGCAAAAAGGTAATGGTAATCGTATCGGTGATGCCGTTGTTCTGAATTTGAGGACTCACAGATCGACTTTAACAAATTCCTTTGGAGTTTTTACCATAGATGCATCTGTTGGTGATTCATTATCTTTCACTAAAGTTGGTTTTTCTCCTGTAAAAACTGTTCTGACAAATCTGAATGAGTTTTATGTCGAATTGCAGGAGGGTATTCGATTGGAAACAGTTGTTGTCGAGCGAAAGACTAAAGAGGCGGAATTAAATGATGCCATGAGCAATTACGGTAAAAAGGGTGTTTATAATGGTGGTAAAAATAAATTTGGAACCTATTTAGGCAGTCCTGCAACCGCCCTTTATAATCTTTTTGGACGGGAAGCTAAAAATGCGAAGCGTTTTGGGCGATTTATGGACAGGGAGAAAGAGGAGCTACAAGTTGATCGTATTTTTTCTCGTGAGGCTGTCAAAAATCTAACGAAACTGGATAGCACAGAATTAGATGCTTTTATGGTGCGCTACCGTCCATCATTTGATCTAGCGGAGCATTGGGGACAGTATGATCTGATGCATTATGTGCAACAGTCTATGGACGATTTTAATGCCAAAGGAAGGCCGAAAGGATCTCTTTTACCCGATATTGAAGTAAAGACACAAGAAAAGTAAAAACATTTTGCTTCTGCTGCTGTTAGCTGTTTATAAAGAATGGGAGAAGGTGGTTTAAGATTTTGTAGCGTATCAACGTCATTTCGGGAAGTTTTATAGCCCTTTTTTAGTGTTTTGTAACAAAAAAGTTGATAAAAATATCTTTTGGCACTTTGTTTGATTTTAGTAGAACGGTATTTAATTTGAATATTAAAAGTCTTAGATAGCATACATATGAAAATGAATAGAAAATTAGCTGTATTAGGTTTGACTGTTGCGACCTCAGCTATGTTATTTGGAAGTTGTTCTACAATCCAAAATACAAATAATACGACTAAAGGTGGTGTAATTGGTGGTGTTGCTGGGGGTGCTTTAGGGGCATTGATCGGCGGTAAAGCTGGTAATACGGCTATCGGTACGTTGGCAGGTGCTGCTATTGGTGGTGCTGCTGGTGTATTGATCGGTAAAAAAATGGATAAACAAGCTGCTGAGATTTCTAAAACTGTTGAGGGAGCTGAAGTTACGCAATCTGCGGAAGGTATCGTGGTTAAGTTTGATTCAGGTATTTTATTTGACTTCAATAAATCAGATTTAAAAGCGTCAGCTAAAGATAATATCGCAAATTTGGTAACAACCTTGAACAAAGAACAAGGTACTGAAATTTTGGTGATCGGACATACAGATAATGTAGGTACATTGGCTGCAAATGAAAAGGTATCTTTAGATCGTGCGAATTCGGTACGTGCATTTGCGGTTTCGAAAGGTTTAGCTTCTTCGCGTATCAGAACCGAAGGTAGAAACTTCTCTGAGCCAATTGCAAGCAACGATACGGAAGCAGGACGCGCTCAAAACCGTCGTGTTGAGATCGTTATTGTAGCAGGTGATCAAATGAAAAAAGAAGCAAAACAACAAGCAGGTCAGTAAATAGGTTTCGGGAATAATCTCCTGGAACAAATTTATCTTGATTTCGAGTCATAAGAAAGCGTTGATTTAATCGACGCTTTTTTTGTGAAATTTGACAAAGCGTAAACCATATTTCTATCTGACAAACTGTCATTATATGGATTTAAATTTCTAACTTTGTAGTCTTTGAAATAACTAAGGGCATAAAATCAGATCACCAAAAGATAGGTCATTGCATTGGTTATTCCATCGGAAATAATAAAAATTATATTCTATTGAATATCGAGCTATGCTAGATTTAACACATACCACTAAGGAACACGACGAATCTCGTCAGGGTGAGGCATTATTATTAGAACAAGATCCGACTTTAAGTAATGGACGCAAGCTGTATATTGAAAGCTACGGTTGCCAAATGAATTTTTCGGATAGTGAGATTGTTGCTTCTATTTTGTTGGATAAGGGATTTGAAACCACTAAGAATTATCAGGATGCTGATGTTGTTTTTATTAATACCTGTTCAATCCGTGAAAATGCAGAACAGCGTGTGCGCAATCGTCTAAAGGAATTTGAAGCTGCTAAGGCAAAAAATCCTGGAATGATCGTTGGAGTACTAGGTTGTATGGCCGAGCGTCTAAAATCGAAATTCTTAGAAGAAGAAAAGTTGGTGGATGTTGTGGTGGGGCCAGATGCTTATCGCGATCTACCAAATTTAATTGATAAGGTAGATGATGGTGCTAAAGCTGTTAACGTTTTATTATCGAGAGAGGAAACTTATGCGGATATTAATCCTGTCCGTTTGAATTCAAATGGTGTAACGGCTTTCATTTCGATTATGCGTGGTTGTGACAATATGTGTTCATTCTGTGTTGTTCCTTTTACACGCGGTCGTGAACGTAGCCGTGATCCACAGTCTATTGTGAAGGAAGCTCAAGATCTTTTCAATGCAGGATATAAGGAGGTTACCTTGTTGGGCCAAAATGTGGATTCCTATAAATTTACTGCTCCAGTAGCTGAAGGTGAGGAACCGGGCGAAACTGTCACGTTTGCCACTTTGCTTACAATGGTTGCAGAAGTCAGCCCTCTTCTTCGGGTTCGTTTTTCAACTTCCCATCCAAAGGATATTACCGATGAGGTCCTATATGCGATCGCTTCACACGAAAACATCTGTAATTATATTCACTTGCCGGTTCAATCTGGAAATTCCAGAGTATTGGAATTGATGAACCGTACATATGATCGTGAGTGGTATATGGAACGCGTAGATGCAATCCGTCGTATTATACCTGATTGTGCTATTTCTACGGATGTGATTACAGGTTTCTGTACAGAAACAGAAGCGGAACATCAAGAAACATTGTCTATGATGGATTATGTCAAATATGATTTTGCCTATATGTTTGCCTATTCGGAAAGACCAGGTACTTTGGCTGCGAAAAGATATGCGGATGATATTCCAGAAGATGTAAAAAAACGTCGTTTGACAGAAGTTATTAATAAACAACGCGATCATAGTTTATATCGTTACCAACATTTTGTTGGAAAAGTTTGTAAAGTACTTGTTGAAGGATTTTCAAAAAGGTCTGAGTTCGATTTTTGTGGCCGTAATGATCAAAATGCTTTAGTGGTATTTCCAATCGACCCTCGATTTAAACAAGGCGACTATGTGAACGTGCTTATCGAATCATGTACCTCTGCTACATTATTGGGTAAGATTGTTGATTAAAAAACTGAGATTATTTTATTTCCAACAGGAAATTTATGGATAACCAAGATATAAAGAATAGATTCGGAATTATCGGTAATTCGCCGTTGTTGAATCGTGCTATTGATATTGCGCGACAAGTGGCCCCAACTGATATTTCCGTATTAATACAAGGTGAGAGTGGGAGTGGTAAGGAGGTTTTTTCGCATATTATCCATCAATTGAGCTCACGTAAGCACGGTCCTTTTATTGCGGTTAACTGCGGAGCTATACCAGAAGGAACCATTGATTCCGAATTATTTGGTCATGAGAAAGGTTCTTTTACGGGTGCTCATGAGGCTAGAAAGGGGTATTTTGAAGTTGTTGACGGCGGAACAATCTTTTTAGATGAAGTAGGCGAGTTACCATTGGGTACGCAAGCGAGATTATTGCGTGTATTGGAGTCAGGTGAGTATATACGGGTAGGATCATCTAAGGTGCAGAAGACAAATGTACGTGTTGTTGCTGCGACAAATGTGAATGTGTTTGAAGCTGTACAAAAAGGTAAATTTCGCGAAGATCTTTATTATCGCTTGAATACTGTACCATTGCGTGTACCCTCATTACGTGAACGACCGGAGGATATCAACTTATTATTTCGTAAGTTTATTGTGGACTTTTCTGAAAAATACCGTACCCCTGGGGTTCAATTGACCGAAGATGCACAGAATATGTTACGGAACTATAGCTGGCCCGGAAACGTACGTCAATTAAAAAATGTTGCGGAACAAATTGCTGTTTTGGAGAAAGAACGTGTTGTTGATGCGCATGTACTTCAAAATTATTTGCCTAATGAATCACGTACAAGTTTGCCTGCGGTAGTTCCTTCAAATAATAACGGAAAAGAAGATTTTTCAGAGAGAGATTTGCTGTACAAAGTCCTATTTGATATGAAAAAGGATATGGTTGATCTGAAAAAATTGGTGGTTGAATTGATACAGAAAGGTGTCGATTCTAACACCTTTGATCAAAACTCTCCCTACATCAATCAATTGTACCAGGAGATTGAACCACAATTGAAGTCAGAACCGGAAAATTATACTGCAACACCAACGTTAACTATACATTCTCCGGCAAACACTGCAAATGTATTGAAAAATCCCGTTTCACAGGATGAATATCTGCAGGATGCCCAAGAAGTCGAGGAATCTTTATCTCTTGTTGATAAAGAGTCTGATTTGATAAAGAAAGCCTTGAAAAAACATCGCGGTAAGCGTAAAGCGGCTGCGCAAGAGCTGGGAATTTCTGAAAGAACTTTGTATAGAAAAATTAAAGACTTAAATTTAGATTAAGGTTTACAGATGTTGTCAAAAAAAATTTTATATACTCTTCTCACAGTCATCTTTCTATTCGTAATGAATAGTTGTGGGGTAAAATATGGATTTACTGGAGGTTCCATTCCCGAAGGAATGAAAACTGTCAATATTCAATATTTCGAAAATATAGCTCCTTTGGTTTATCCGACATTAAGTCAGAACTTTACGGAAGCTCTCAAAGAGCGTATCCGTAATCAATCGCGATTGAGTCAGGTGAATCAAGATGGAGATGCTACCTTTGAGGGATTTATTACAGAGTATACAATAAGTCCTGCGGCTGTTGAAGCAGGGACTGACCGCGCAGCAATGAATAGGCTGACTATTACGATTAAAGTCGCTTATCATAATAAAATCAATCCGAAGGATGATTTTGAGCAGCCTTTTACAAGATTTAAGGAGTTTGCCGGAAACCTTCAGAGTGCACAGGAAGAAACTTTGGGTAAGGAAATTATTCAGATGTTAACTGAAGATATATATAACAAAGCGTTTGCTAATTGGTAATTCTATTTTCAAGATGAATCTTAATATATCATTACCCAATAACGAGCTTTTTTTTCAAGCAATCAATCATCCGGACAGCGTAGAGGAAGATCTTATTTTAGCATTGATTGAGAAATACCCCTATGCCCAAAGCTTACGGTTTGTCTATGACCGTAAAGTTTTTGGAAAACATGGTTCTGTTCAGAATTTGTCTTCTACTTTACTCTATGCATCCTCTCCAAGTTGGCTGTATGAATTTGTTCATAGTAAATCGGCGGTAGCGCCTCCGCCAATAACGCAGCAAGATGAATTTATTACGGAAGAGGTGTTAAACGACGATGAAGGGTTGGTCGAAATTGAAGAGAAGAGCGTGGAGGTTGATGAATTGGATCGTTTGATTCAAGCCGGGGTTGCAAAAGATTATTTTAGAGCCAACAACGATCAGCAGCAAGAAATTATTGCCGATTCGGAGGAGATTCCCACTGTAGCTGCCCCTTTAGCGGAATCTGTCGTCGAAGGGAGCGATGGTCAAGAGCGTGTTTCTGTTTATGATGATGATACGATGCCATATAGTTTCCTATGGTGGTTACATAAAACGAGATTAGAATATGCTGATACTTATCAGCCCTATGTAAAATCTCCATTAGGTCCAATGATGCCGTCTAATGATGATATTGCTAAAATTCATGAGAAATTGGATAGCCAGCTATTAGATCAACAGATTCGAGAGAATATCTTTCATTTGCAATCACCTGAAGCAAAGTTGAGTGATGAAGTTAAAACGACAATAGCTTTTCAGATACCGCGTAAAACTGACGAGGTAATTGAAAAATTTATTCGTGAAGAACCTATGATTCAACCCCTGCAAGCAGAAAAATTAGACTTGGAGAACAAAGCAAGAAAAAGCTCGGAGGATCAGCATTCGCTTGTTACCGAAACGCTTGCTAAGATCTATCTGGAACAAGGCTTATATCCAAAAGCAATAGAGGTTTACAAAAAATTAGTTTTGAAATATCCAGAAAAAAATGCTTACTTTGCGGCACGCATAACAGAATTAGAAAAGAAATTAAATTAATAACATAAGAGATGCAAGGATTATTAATCGGTCTAATCATATTAGCTAGTATTATTTTAGCGTTTTTGGTTTTAATCCAAAATCCAAAAGGAGGAGGTTTGTCATCTGGTTTTTCAGGTGGAACGAATCTTATGGGGGTAAAACGTACAGGTGACTTTTTGGAAAAAGGTACTTGGATCATGGTTATTGCCATTATGATATTTAGCTTAGGTGTAAATATTATCGGTACATCACCAAGTACATCTAAAGGTGGTTTGGGAGGTCAAATCGAGACTCCTGCGCAGCAAGGTCCATTGAACTTGGGTACTGGACAAAAGCCTGCTGGTGTTCCTGCGGGACAAGAGCAAGCAGCTCCTGCTCAATCTCAGGAAAAAGCTCCAGCGACTACACCTGCAACGAAACCAGCTGAAGAAGCTAAAAAATAGTTGTCAGTAAAAAGTTATAGGCCCCGTTTGTGAAAGCAAACGGGGCTTTTTTATGTCTCGTATCCGTAGACTCGCCACACTCGGTTGAAAAGAAAGACAAAGAAATGTATCTATAGCGTTAATTTATTGAAACTGCGGCAGAGAGGAGTAAGACTGGCAGACAGAAAATGACAGTGTGACAGCAAAATGAATTTTTGTCGATCGGCATGTTAGTTTTCTGTGAAAAATTGTCTTATAAGCCTTCATATTTACAATTGGCATAAAAGATGATGTGTTTATATCGATTATAACATTAAAATAAATTCAATAACAGATAAAAAGTAAATTAATTATGGCATTAAGTATCAAACCTATCGGAGATAGAGTAGTAGTAGAGGCTGCTCCTGCAGAAGAAAAAACAGCTTCAGGGTTATATATTCCCGATACAGCGAAAGAAAAACCATCTCAAGGTACAGTAGTTGCTGTAGGTACAGGTAAAGTTGACGAGCCGTTAACTGTTAAAGTTGGTGATAAAGTATTGTACGGAAAGTACGCAGGTACTGAAATCACTTATGAAGGAAAAGAATACTTAATTATGCGTGAGTCTGATATTTACGCTGTTATCTAATTCATACGACGAGGTTATTTAAAAAGGAGCTTTTTGGCTCAAATAAAAATTTAATAGGTTATTTTGGTGGAGTTGTAAAATTAGATATGTTAATGATCAGATCGGCCTTACGATTTTATATTAAATTCTAATTATTCTTCTTGAAATACTAAATACTCATATAAAAATGGCAAAACAAGTAAAATATAACGTTGAGGCTCGCGAGGCCCTTAAAAAAGGTGTAGACACTTTAGCAAATGCAGTTAAAGTAACATTGGGTCCTAAAGGACGTAACGTAATTATTGAGAAAAAATTTGGTGCTCCAGTAATTACTAAAGACGGTGTTTCAGTAGCGAAAGAAATCGAATTGAAAGACGCTTTAGAAAATATGGGTGCACAAATGGTAAAAGAAGTCGCTTCTAAAACTGCTGATCAAGCTGGTGACGGTACGACAACTGCTACAGTATTGGCACAAGCTATTGTTGCTCCAGGTATCAAATCTGTAGCTGCTGGTGCTAACCCAATGGATCTAAAACGTGGTATTGACAAAGCTGTTGCAACTGTAGTTGCTAACTTGAAATCTCAATCTCAAGAAGTTGGTCAAGACAACAATAAAATCAAACAAGTTGCTACTATTTCTGCTAACAACGACGAAGTAATTGGTGCTTTGATCGCTCAAGCAATGGAAAAAGTAGGTAACGACGGTGTTATCACTGTTGAAGAGGCAAAAGGTACTGAAACAGAAGTAAAAACTGTGGAAGGTATGCAATTTGACCGTGGTTATTTGTCGCCATATTTTGTGACAAATTCTGACAAAATGGAAGCGGAATTAGATAATCCATACATTTTGATCTACGACAAGAAAATCAGCAACATGAAAGAATTGTTGCCAATCTTGGAGAAACAAGTTCAAACTGGTAAACCATTATTGATCATTGCTGAAGATTTAGATGGTGAGGCACTTGCAACATTAGTTGTTAATAAAATCCGTGGTTCGTTGAAAGTTGCAGCTGTTAAAGCTCCAGGTTTCGGTGACCGTCGTAAAGCCATGTTAGAAGATATCGCTATCTTAACTGGTGGTACTGTTATCTCTGAAGAAAGAGGTTTCAAATTAGAAAATGCTGAGTTATCTTACTTAGGTCAAGCTGAAAAAGTTCAAGTTGACAAAGATAACACAACTATTATCAATGGTTCGGGTAATGTAGAGGATATTAAAGCACGTGTTGCTCAAATCCGTTCACAAATCGAAACAACAACTTCTGACTACGATCGCGAAAAACTACAAGAGCGTTTGGCGAAATTGTCAGGTGGTGTAGCCGTGTTATATGTGGGTGCAACTACTGAGGTTGAAATGAAAGAGAAAAAAGACCGTGTTGATGATGCTTTACATGCAACTCGTGCAGCTGTTGAAGAAGGTATTATCGCTGGTGGTGGTGTTGCATTCATTCGCTCAACTGAAGCTTTGGTAAACCTTAAAGGTGACAACGAAGATGAGCAAATCGGTATTGACATCATCAAACGCGCTATCGAAGAGCCATTACGTCAGATCTGTAATAACGCTGGTATCGAAGGTGCAGTAATCGTTCAAAAAGTGAAAGAAGGAACTGCAGATTTCGGTTACAACGCACGTACAGACCGTTACGAAAACTTAATCGCCGCTGGTGTAATTGATCCAACTAAAGTATCTCGTGTGGCCTTAGAAAATGCAGCTTCAGTTGCTTCAATGTTATTGACTACTGAGTGTGTATTGGCTGACGAAGCTGAAGAAAACCCTGTAGGTGCTGGTGCTCCTCCAATGGGTGGCGGTATGGGTGGAATGATGTAAGATCATCCTATACAAAAAAAACCTGTTATCTCAGATAACAGGTTTTTTTTGCATCATAATTAATGATGTCTTCTGTATTTCTCGTAATAATGATCGTATTCTCGAGGTGAATAATTACGTTTAGTACCCCATTCCTGTAGCTCATCATTAAAAAAATGTAACCAATATTGACGAAATCCTGCTGCTGAATCTGTAGGATTTTCAAGCTGAGGAGTATTATATTCGTAGATTTCTAAAATACCATCCTGATACTTCTTTGCAGCCACAATGGCATCTGGTTTTCCAAGTTTTTGAATAACTTGTGCTTTGCTCATACCCACCTGTACCTTTGTAAAATCGGGCCCCTGCAGCATTTTACAGTTCGAAAACAAGATCAATATAAATGTCGTAACTAATGTTGTTCTGAAAATTGTGTTATAGTTCTTAAGAATCATAATGCGTTATTTCTTATAAGATCGAGATTGCCGCAAATAGTTTAATCATTTTTAATCTAATAACCTTTTGCCGTATCATCTCCACGTGGGTCGGCTCCTGTTTGTAATTTGCCATTTGGTAATACAAGTATATTTTCCACGCGGCCAATTGCCCCTCTCGGATTTATCGTATAGCCATCTTTTGTCAATTGGTCACGTAGATTGACATCGATTGCGTTATTTTCGACGTCAATGCGATCAGGAAGCCATTGATGATGAAATCTTGGCAGGCTCACAGCCGATTGGGCATTTTGTCTGAAGTCAATAACGTTGAGGATGGTCTGAAAAACAGAGGTAATGATGGTTGATCCTCCCGGGGTTCCCACAACCATGAATAGTTTACCATCTTTTTCTACAATAGTGGGTGTCATTGAGCTAAGCATTCTTTTGCCGGGCTGTATCTCGTTCGCTTTTTCCCCTGTAAGCCCATACATGTTTGGGACACCTGTCTTGACGGAGAAATCGTCCATTTCATTGTTTAACAAGAAGCCTGCACCGGCTACAAATACTCCTGAGCCATAAGAATCATTGAGTGTTGTTGTAATGGATACTGCATTCCCTTGTTCGTCTACGATATTGAAATGTGTCGTTTGCTCACTTTCATAACCAGGAATGACATCTGCATTGACATCTTTGCTTAATGTCGCTTTATGGAAATTGAATGAATTGAGTTTATGTGCATTTGAGCTGGAGTCGATAAGCTGTTGGACCGGCACCTTAATAAAATCAGGATCTCCTAAATATTTAGCCCGATTGGCATATACATAGCGTTCAGCTTCAATCATGACACGAACAGTTGAATCGGATTGAAAGCCCCAACGCTGTAGTGGAAATTGCTCTACAGATTTGAGCAGGGCTAAAAGAGATGTTCCTCCACTCGAAGGTGGTGGCATGGAAATAACTTTGTGGCCCCTATAATTTGTGGAAATTGGAGTACGCCAAAGTGCTTGGTAATCCAAGAGATCTTGGTGTGTAATAATTCCTTTTCCCTGATCCATTTCAGCGACAAGTAAGTCTGCTGTTTTACCTTTATAGAAACCGTCTCGACCATCATTCGCAATTCTTTCCAGTGTTTTTGCAAGTTCCTCTTGAATAAATAGGTCGCCAGGTTTCCATAGGGTAGTTTTGATAATCGCGGCGCCAGCAGGGTTCAGCTTGACAAAACGATCTTTATGGCTTTCAAACTCATTGGCCTGTCTTTGACTGATTTTAAAACCTGTTCTGGCTAGCTGGATTGCGGGAAGTAGGAGATCTTTCCATTGTAATTTACCATACTTTTTGTGTGCTTCCCACATACCCGCAACAGAACCGGGAATACCTGATGCTAATTGACTATACAGACTCAGTTCAGGAATAACATTGCCTTGTGCATCAAGATACATATCTCGTGATGCCTTTAAAGGAGCTTTCTCGCGAAAGTCGAGTGCGTCCAATTGGCCGCTATGATCACGGTAGAGCATAAAGCCGCCGCCGCCAATATTTCCTGCATTGGGATAAACCACTGCAAGGGCAAATTGTACGGCAACTGCAGCGTCTATCGCATTTCCACCTTGTTTTAAAATCTTTACACCAACTTCTGAAGCCAAAGGATGCGCTGTGACTACGGCAGCCTTATTAAAAGTACTAGCCTGCTCGACCTTAGTATTTAGCTGTTGTTTTGTCGCACAAGAGGCAAAGCATATGCTCGCTATGAGCGAATAGGTTATGAATTTATACATCGTATTCGATTTAAAATTTTAGATATTATCTCAAAGAGTTGTATAAACAACACTATCCTTAATTATTTAAGTTTTTCGTTGTTTTTATGGCGGTCGGCATCCCGAATTGATTTCTTTTGAAGATTTTGTTCCAGAGCCTCTGTTAGATCAATTCCCGTTTGATTGGCAAGACACATCAAAACGAATAATACATCGGCCATTTCATCTGCTAAATTGACTTCTTTGTCTGATTTTTTGAAAGATTGCTCCCCGTATTGTCGAGCCATTATTCGGGCAACTTCACCGACTTCTTCCATGAGTATGGCGGTGTTAGTCAATTCGTTGAAATAACGTACTCCGGTACTATTGATCCATTTGTCAATAACCTCTTGTGCTTCTTTAATAGTCATCTTGTGTTCAATAAAAAATTAAAAGTTGTCCTTATCTTTTGTGTCCATGACGATGGTAACTGGACCATCATTCAGTAGGTCAATTTTCATATCTGCTCCGAATATGCCAAGTTGAATCTCTTTTTGGAGTAATTGACTTAACAGTAAAGCCATTTCTTCATACATTGGTTTGGCTTTATCCGGTTTTGCTGCTCTGATAAAGGAAGGTCTGTTTCCTTTTTTTGTTTGAGCAAAGAGGGTGAATTGTGAGATGAGTAAGATATTTCCGTCTACATCCTGTATCGATTTATTCATCAAACCCTGTTCATCCTCGAAGATGCGTAAGTTGATGAATTTTTGTCCTAACCATTTCAGATCTTCTGTTGTGTCTGCTTCTTCAACTCCTAATAAAATCATTAAACCCTTCTGGATCTGGCCTGTAATCTGATTGTCAACCGTGCAAGAGGCGTTTTTCACTCGTTGTATAACTGCGCGCATAATGAAAAGTATAAAACCAAAGGTAAAAATTCCGATTATCAAACACGATGTAATGTGCAAATTATCCGGTATATTAAATAAAAAACGTCTCTTGCTTCCTCAGGAAAAAAGAGACGTTTTTTTATTTAAATAAATTGTTTCTAGAATTTGAAATTCAAGCCCAGTAGGAAATTCGTTGGTGCTTGAGGAAAATAAAAATTATAATATTTTCGGGTATCACCTTCCATCCAACCAAAGGTGTAGCCATTGGCTTCGTACTTTTCGTTGAAGATGTTGTTGACCTGTAATGCTGCACTGATGTTTTTGATGCCTAATGCTGTAAAGCTATAGTTTGCTAACAGATTGTTGACAAAATAAGAGGAAATGCTTCTCTCCTTCGCAGATGAATTATCTAAATATTGTCTTCCTACAAATTTGGATAGAAACGAGAATGTAAGTGATGTTATTGGACTATAAGAAAGGTTACTTGACAATATAGTTCCCGGAGAGAGTGCAATATTTGTCTTTGAATAGAAAATTTTGGTATCGGGATCGACGCCGTTAATATCTTTCACAATCTCTTCAAAATCTTTAATTTTATTTTGGCTGAAACTAGCTGTTGCTTTCCAATTGAACTGCTTGCTGATGTTCCATGATCCATCGAATTCAAGACCCATTCTATAGCTATCTTTGACATTTTGTCGAATCGGAGAACCAGTATCACTGATTTCACCTGTTGGGATCAACTGATCCTTGTAAAACATGCCATATCCATTCAACCCGATATTGAATTTTTCATTTGTAAAGCGATAGCCCAATTCAATGTCCTGCATTTTCTCTGGGGTAGGGTCAGGTAATGCGCTATTTTTCTCTATAAAATCCTTACGAACAGGTTCTTTTTGTGCAAAGGCATAGGACGCGTATACATTTGAATGATCATTTAGCAAATAAGTTGCACCAGCTTTAGGATTCAAGAAATTGAACTTAGGATGATAATTATAATTTTTTACCTTATCATCGTCACCATACATGTGGTAATCTACATTCCGATATTGAATATCGGCCATTAATATCCATTTGTCTAGTTTGTAATCGACTTTTAAGAAATTGCTGAAATCATTTTTTTGTGATTTCCCGAAATAGTATTTGTCGTCAAGAAAGCCTGTTGATGCATATTGTGCCCAAATCACCTGGCCATAATGTTTTCCTTTGTATTGATTATAAGCTCCACCCCAAGTAATTTCAAGCTGATCATTCGGTCTGTAATTCAGGGCGTAAGTCATGCCGTAAAAATAATTATCCAACCATCTTCTGCGGACTAAGTCTGTTTTTTGTATGGTATCCTTACCAATGATGACGTTAGGTAAACCGTATTTACTTAGTTTATCTCCCGGTCTCATTTCTTCATAGTAACCATAACCTCTTGTATAGTGTAAGGCTGTATTGAGCGTCAATTTGTCGCTCAGGATATTCGTGTAATGAAGTTGATGATGTTTCTGCGTGTAATTATCTGTTTGATTTTTATACGTGTATAGGTTGTAATTCCTGCCAGCGTCCATGAAACGATCCTTCTCCGCACCGGAGATTTCGAGTGCATTATCTGCATAATCATCCATGCGAGATCGATCTCCGGTAATCAATGGTTCGGGAACGCCGTTCCAGGCTTGATAAGTCTTTTCTTTTCCCCAGAATACAATTCCTTTTAAAATATGTTTCTTGCCATAATAACCTCCGTCCACATAGAAAGATTGTAAGTCTGAACTACCTCTCTCGATATAACCATCGCTACTGATTCGAGATAGTCTGGCATTGAAGGCAAATTTGTCATTAATTAGTCCGGTACCTACCTTGACTGTATTTTTCCAGGTATTATAGGAGCCAAATGAATTGTTGAGTTCTGCGTAAGGGGTTTCGACTAAAGTATTGGACTGAATATTTAATGAGGCTCCAAATGATCCCGCACCATTCGTTGAAGTCCCAATACCACGTTGAACTTGGATGCTCTCGGTAGAAGAGGCAAAGTCGGGCAGGTTGACAAAAAAGGACCCCATGCTCTCTGCATCGTTTAGCGGAATCCCATTTAATGTCACATTGATTCGTTGATTGTCAGATCCCCTGATCGTCATTCCGGTATAACCTATGCCGGCACCGGCATCGGAATTTACCTGAACTGATGGAGTCTGGTTTAAAAGGAATGGGATATCTTGGCCGAGGTTATTACGAGAGATTTCCTCTTTGGAGATATTTTTAAAGGTTGTGGGTGCATTTCTTTTGGCACGGGTAGATTGAACAAGCACCTCTTCCATTTGAATTGTAGCGGGTTCTAATTCGACCGTAAGTTCCAAGTTGTCTTTAACATCTACATTTCGGCTCCAAGTTTTATAACCTACAGAAGATATTTGGAGATGGTGTTTACCGGTATTGATGCGATAGAGTTTAATCAGCCCATTTTTATCCGATTGGCCGGCAAAGGAAGCTTGACCATCTATGGATACGGAAACATGCTGTAAGGGATTCTGATTGATCTTGTCTACAGTTTTAATTGTCAGATTGTATTGCGCAATAGCAATTTGGCTTGAAATAGTAGCTAAGGAGCTACAAATCAAAAATTTGATCATGGTAATGTATTTTGTTTGAGTTAAACAAATCATAGCAAGGGGTTACTATGACCGCACTATTTAACTAACCTCTCCCTACGCCAGCATTATCTGGATCAGGTGTACAGAATTTAATCTGTTGGGTATAATCTCAGCCTTTATTTGTGTTCCTGACAAAACAAGGCACCCCTATTCGATGCTGCGAATATATAAATTTAAAATTGAAATGCTGTATAAAGAAGTAATTTATGACAAATGAAAAAGGAGGTATTTAGCGAGTTATTTCGTTTTGGTTTAAATTTTTATTCAAATTGTTGTTTTTGGTATTTATTGTTCTTTTTAGGTACCTTGGCATGAATTTTTCTACTAGAGGTATGTATTCATACAGGTCAAAATTTTTTAGTTACTAAATTGATAGTGAGGAGATAAAATGTTAAAATATTTAAGCGCTAATTATATTCTACCGATTACTTCAATGCCGATAAAAGACGGTATTGTTTCGGTAGATGAGGAGGGGGTAATTCAAGGTATCTATGACCCGACTTCATTTACATCTACAGATAAAGCTAAGGTTGAGAAATACGATGGAGTGATAATTCCAGGATTTATCAATGCACATTGTCACATTGAATTGTCACATATGAAAGGGATCGTTCCTAAAGGTACGGGACTTCCGAGCTTTTTGAGTAAGGTAATGACAACGCGGTCCGCATCGATGAAGAAAATAGACGATGCTATGGCAAAAGCCGATCGGGAAATGTACGAAAATGGTATTGTCGCTGTTGGGGATCATGCTAATACTGATAATTCATCAAAATTGAAGGAAAATTCACAGATTCTATATCACACATTTGTGGAAGTGCTGGGAATTGAACCTGAGGAAGCTGATTTTAAATTAAAAGAGGCCAAATCATTAACCCAAGAGTTTAGGAATGGTCATGTATCCATTACACCCCACGCTCCCTATTCTTGTTCGAAGGTACTTTTCAAAAAATTCAAGAAAATGGTTCCGGAAACAAATATTATCAGTATTCACAATCAAGAAAGTGAAGAAGAGAATAAGCTGTTCCGTTATAAAATGGGTGAATTCTTAGACTTTTATAAGAATATAGGAAAAAATGCTGATGCCATCAAGGCGCAGGCGAGAAACTCCATTCAGTCTTATCTTCCTTATTTACCTTATCCGAATAGATTACTGTTGGTTCATAATACCTATACTTCGTTAAAAGATTTAGATTTTGTAGAACGTATGGACCGTGATGTGGTGTGGTGTTTATGTCCAAAAGCAAATCTTTATATTGAAGGAACATTGCCAAAGGTTCATAATTTTATGAATGCTGGACAGCGTCTGGTGATCGGAACGGACAGTTTAGCTTCAAACGATACTTTATCTATCCTTGAGGAGCTTAAGGTATTGCATACGCATTTTGAGGAACTTGATTTCTTACAGACTATCCAATGGGCTACCATTAATGGCGCTATTGCATTAAATATTCAAGATGAGTTTGGATCGTTGGAGGTCGGTAAAAAACCGGGTATCGTGTTGTTGCAAGGGATGGAACATATGCGTCTGAATGATGATGTTAAAGTTAAACGTCTAGCTTAGTATTTAATTCTACAAAAACTTCTGTACTTTTGCCCTTATGAAACGTCCATAATTATAATCGTAAAATTATAGATATGGTACGCTCCATCTGATCGATGGAATAAAAATAAGTTACAGATGAAACATTTGAATATTTCAATAAGGGGTAAAGTTCAGGGAGTCTTTTTTAGATTGACAGCCAAAGCAGTAGCAGATCAGGTTGGTGTGAGAGGCTTTGTTGTCAATTTAAAAGATGGTTCCGTTTATATTGAAGCCGAGGGCGATGATTTTGCACTGGATTCACTGTTGGAGTTCTGCCAAGAAGGCCCCGAAGGTGCAATTGTTGAAAGTGTAGAAGTCAAGGAAGGCGAACTTAAAAGCTTTTCTAATTTTGAAGTAGTTAAAAGAGTTCAATCCTAAGCCTAGTGTCTACAATCAAAAAATTTCTCAGCGATACCTTTATCTACGGTATAACTACTATCGTTTCTAGAATGATAGGGTTTTTGATGACTCCACTTTATCTCCGTAAGTTTAAAGATGCAGCAGTCTATGGTATCTACTCTAATTTTTATGCGTGGATGTCTATGTTGAATGCTGTATTAGCATTTGGTATGGAAACGACTTATTTCCGTTATTTACAGAAGGTCGAACCGCAAGATAAAAATAAAGTCTACAATAATAGTTTCTTCGTTACCTTAGCTACTTCGGGCATTCTCCTGCTGTCAGTTTTTGTATTCACGCGACCAATTGCCGCTTGGTTTGCTGATGGTGGCGATGTAAGCCTCTATGAGCAATATATTAAATACTTTGCATTCATTCTTGTTGCCGACGCACTTGCTGTTGTTCCATTTACAAAATTGCGTGCTGAAGGTCGGCCGTATAAATATAGTGCCTTGAAGTTCGTTAATATTGGTATTACTGTTCTTTCAAATTTGTTCTTTATCATTTTCTTACCTGACTGGGTACATAAATATACATTTTGGGCTGAATTTGCCGGAACGTGGTTTAAGGAGGGCTGGATTGGCTATGTGTTTATATCAAACCTTTTTGCTAGTGTCGTTACGTTGATTTTGCTCTTGCCAGAGTTGCTTACATTCCGACTTACCTTGGATAAAAAGTTAATGGATCAAATGCTGAAATATAGCTTTCCAATATTGATCGCAAATATTTCATTTATTATAAATGAAAATCTGGATAAAATGTTTTTCCCAAAACTACTGCCTGGTGAAGTAGGAATTAGGGACCTTGGTATATATGGAGCAGTGGCTAAATTAGCTGTATTTTTAAGTTTATTTGTAACTGCCTTTAGGTTAGGTGCTGAACCGTTCTTTTTTTCCTATTCTAAAAATCAAAATGCCTCCAAAACCTATGCTTTAATTATGGAGTATTTTGTCATATTGATGGTTGTCGCTATGGTTGGATTGACAGTCAATCTGGATTGGCTGAAATACTTTATCAAAGGGAACGAATCAGAAGTCGCTATTTATTGGACTGGGCTCAAAATTGTTCCAATCTTACTGTTTAATTATGTCCTTCTGGGGATATATATGAACCTGTCAATTTGGTACAAGTTGACGGACCAGACACGATATGCACTCTATATATCTGGTATCGGAGCCTTAATGACGATTGTGCTTAATGTTTGGCTTATTCCAACTTATTCCTATGTTGGAGCTGTTTTGTCTACGACAGTGGTCTATTTGGTCATGATCGGTTTTTCGCTTTATTGGGGACAGAAATATTATCCTATACCCTACAAGATGATCAAGATTACTGTTTACCTTGGCTTGGGACTTGTAATTTCCTGGTTGAGTTTTCAGGTTTTCCATAGCAATATCTGGATCGGTAATGCCATGCTTTTGATACTACTTGTGGTTACCTTTTTTCTGGAAAAAAATGGGTTAATGAAATTATTGCGACGAAATTAATTTATTCGATATAGGCTAAAATGGCGACACCTGTTTAGGTGTCGCCATTTTTATTTTTAGATAAGTTCTGCTATGAACGAGTGTTCAATCTCATGCAGTACCTCAAGGATCTCTGCCTGGCTTTGTAAGCTGACTAATTTCATTCGGTACTCTTTAAAATTAGGAATTCCTTTGAAGTAATTCGCATAATGCCTACGCATTTCAAAAATACCTAATTTGTCACCTTTCCATTCAATGGATTTGTTCAGATGTGTCCGGCAAACCTCGACACGTTCGGCAATGGTAGGTCCTTCTAGACGCTCACCAGTATTGAAAAAATGTTTGATTTCTCTAAAGATCCAAGGGTATCCGATTGCTGCACGGCCAATCATAATGCCGTCAACTTCAAATTCTTGTCGCCAAGCCGCAGCTTTTTCGACAGAGTCTACGTCACCGTTTCCAAAAATTGGAATCTTGATACGCGGATTACGTTTGATATCCCGAATCATGGACCAGTCCGCCTGACCCTTGTACAATTGTGCGCGCGTACGTCCATGAATTGCCAGTGCTTTGATGCCTACGTCTTGTAATCTTTCGGCAACCTCATATACATTTTTTGTATTGTCATCCCAGCCAAGGCGTGTTTTCACTGTCACAGGCAGATCTGTCGCTTCAACGACAGCTTTGGTCATGGCAACCATTTTATCAATATCCTGTAGCAGGGATGAACCAGCCCCTTTGCAGACTACTTTTTTAACGGGACATCCGTAATTGATATCGATTAAATTTGGGCCCGCTTTTGTACAGATTTCAGCCGATTGACGCATACTTTCGATGTCTCCACCAAAGATCTGGATACCAATAGGTCGTTCATATTCAAAAATATCTAGCTTTTGAACAGATTTGGCAGCATCACGGATTAGTCCTTCTGAAGAAATAAATTCAGTATACATTAAATCAACACCATTCTGTTTGCACACATAGCGAAACGGAGGATCACTTACATCCTCCATCGGAGCTAATAACAAAGGGAATTTACCCAAATCAATATTTTCACCAATCTTGACCGACATCTTCGATAATTTTTTACAAAGGTACAAAATTTGGCATTAGTATAAAGTTAGCTAACTGTCACGAGTTTAGAGTCGATTTTTGATCTCCTCGGATCCGGTTGAACGCTGGCTGTTCGAATCGCTAACCCCGCCAAATCGATAATTAAATGAGAGGATAGCCGTCCTACTGTCAGGGTTCGATTTCCCTACGAGCCTTATTGTTGACGAAACGGTCTCATAGCGACGATTGTTGGTCCTCAAAATATCATTCACCACTAGTTTGACAGATGCTCTTTTATTGAGTATATTTTTTTGGATGCCAGTATATATTTGACCGTAACTCTTGATCTGACTTAACCCTATTGTCAGCCCGGACACGTAGTTCCCGCCTAGTTCTAAAGACCAATCTTTAGGCAATTTGAATGTGTTCTGGCTATTTAGTGTAAGCGTATTGCCTTTTCGACTGATCAAGCCATTCTCTTGTGGAATATCATATTCATTACGGTAATAATTTGCGAAGTGCGTAGCTGACCACCAAGCTGTCAATTGGGTAGGGGCGATAATGGACAAGCCGTAATTTCTAAACGAACCAATATTCTCGGGTCGTTCGTAGGTAATGTATGGATTGGCTGGATCCGTACCAATGATCTCGTTAACAACATTGGTTTTCTTCGCATAGTTTAAGGTAAAAATATATTTGTTGACAAATGTATAGCCAAGTTCAAGAGAATGCTCGTAAGCAGGATTCAGACGGGCATTGCCTTCCGAATAGGAAAAAGGATCGGTATATACACGAAATGGATTGAGATCCCAAAATGATGGTCTTTGCACACGGTAACTGTAGCTTGTCTGTAATTTGTTTTTTTCATTGACGGCATAAGTTAGAAATGCTGATGGAAATAGCTTGAAATAGGATTTTTCAAATTGTTCATTCAGCGTGATTTGATTGCCTGATGTACGTGTGTGTTCTCCTCGCAGACCAACCTGTGCCGAAATTTTAGTCCAGCTTTTGGATAAATTGATATAACCCGCTTGTATCGTTTCTTTGTAAATGAAATGGTTGCTAGTTGTCAGGTCAGGAACGTATTGACCATTTTGTAAGGTGTCATAATGCAGGTCATTTTCTGTACGTACATGACTTGCTTTCCAGCCTGTCTCCAGTTTATACCCTTCGGCCAGGGGCAGTGTATAATCCAACTTGGCGACGTACACTTTATTGTCTGAGGGAATGTCTCCTCGACGTGACGACGGTTGGTTGAGTGGGGTGCCATCTGCTTTCGTATAATTCGTGTTTAGCTGCTGATCCATTTTGGAATAATGGTCGACAAGATCGAGGTCGATTTTTAGTTCGTGCCCTTTCTCATTAAATTTGATCGTGTAGTTGATATTGTAGAGCATATCCCGCCAGCGTTCTTTCCCTTCCGTTATCGTAGATGAGGACCATATTAATTGATTATCGTCAAAGTTTCTGAAGTTATTTGTCGTCGGTTCATACTTCGGATATTTGCCAAATCCGCCATTGATAAGTACACCAAGTGTCTGTTTGGAATCTATGTTATAATCTATACCAGCTCTAAAATTGTTCGACCGCAGCTTTGGCTGTATTTTATTTTCCTGCTGTGTATAAGATTTGGGGAGGTTACCTTGATCCGAATAGAAGTAGCGTGTGAGGGAGTTAAAATACTCAAGGTTCTGATGATACTGATTATAGATCGCGAATACATTTAGTTTCTCCGTGCGGTAATTTAAATTGAGACTACCGCCAAGGTGCATGCCCCTGCCTGTGCCACCGTTGAGGGAAATTGAACCATTCCATCCTTGTTTTATTCCTTTTTTCAAAACAATATTGATAATTCCTGCTGACCCGGCCGCATCTTGTTTTGCACTAGGGTTGGACATAAGCTCAATTTTGCTGATATCAATGGAAGATGTGCTGCGCAATAGGTTGGCCAGTTGGTCACCGGAAAGATAAGTCAGTTTTCCATTGATCATTACCGAAGCACCTGATTTCCCTTTAATGCTTAAGCTTCCGTTGTCATCTGCGGTTACACCTGGTAGCTTGTTGAGTAGTTCAAGTCCATTATTGCCATCAGCAAGCATGGAGTTTTCAACATTGAATACCAGTTTATCCCTTTGCTGTTCAATAAATTGTTTTTTGCGTTGAACCAACACTTCTGCTAAATAAGCATTATTCATTAATAGCACAATCTGGCCGAGATCGTATCCGCCAAGTTGTTCATCTAAACTGAAATGCGGACTAAAGGTCTCTTGATGCGTGATGCTTTTTACTTTTATATAATAACGGCCTGCCTTTGTGTCTCCGAAAATAAAATGCCCTGTACTATCTGCGACGATAGTTTTCGTTAATGTGCCATCTTTTGCTTGATGAAGGCTGATATTGACGTAAGGAATGGCATGCTTATCTTCGCCGATAATTTGACCTTTGATGTGGCTGGTTTTTTGGGCAAAGCTACTGGATACGGTACAAATGAATAGAAGACTCAAGATATGACGATTGAAGTAGAGCATAATGGTATGGTTACGGTATTGCTAAAATCTAAGTAGTTGCTAATTGTGTGCGTTTCGGTTTTTTTATAGCTTTTCTTTTCTTTCCCCACCAGATATAGAATCCTGTTATTGGTAAGGTTGCACATACAAGTGAGGCGATGAAATAGATGATTTTTGTTGTCATTCCACCAATAAAGCCAGTGTGGAGTGCATAATTGGAGCGCATCAGCCATTCGGTGGTATTCGCTTCATCAATGGGACCTTGCTTTCTGCCTGTCAATTCAAGTGTATATCGATCGAAATTGAGATCCCTCCAAGTTCCACCCTCCATGTCGGTACATGCATAGACTGTTTTGTCTTCACGCTCGGGGTAATGGACAATAACGGCTTCTTTGTTGTACTTGGCATACTCATAGCGTACCTTATACCAAATTTGGTCGGCTACTCGTAGCGCGTCATTTAAAGGCCTGTCAATTTGCTCTTCTTCATTCGTTTTCTCTATTTTAGGTCTATTTGGATAACCGCCTGTCAGCCAAACTACAGAACTTCTTATCCAAGGAAAGCTCATAATGAGTCCTGTTAAGCACATTACTAAGGCTATTGTCAGTGAATAGAAGCCGAGCACATTGTGTAGATCATAATTGATTCTTTTGAATTTCGCTTTCCATTTGATTGTAAAACTTTGTTCTCTCGATCTTTTGTTCCATTTTTTTGGCCACCAAAGAATTAGCCCTGTGATCAGCAGGATAAAGAAAATGAAGGTACTCCATCCAACAACCTGTCGGCCTATTTTAACAGGCATCCATAGATGGCGATGTCCTTCATCCATCAAGTGAAAGAAATCTTCATGATCTACAATGGCTAATACTTCCGCTGTATAGGGATTTACATAGACCAGACTATCGGAATGATCCAAACTGACCTTGACGGACTTATCAAGTCCATAATACCATGCGCTTGCTATATCTTTATCCGGCAGAACCCTCTTTACGGATCTGTAAATTGCGGAAGGGGGAAGCTGCTCTTCTGTTGTTCGGGATTCGATGTGGATATAGTTTGTTGTTAATTCTTTGATGTCATGTTCAAAAACAAGTACACAGCCTGTAATTCCCAGTATAATGACGGGTATACCGGCAGCAAGCCCTAACCAAAGATGGAGCCAGGCATTAATTTTACTTAACATAATTGACGGATTTGATCATCGTCCCCTAGTAAGGACTGTGGGAAAGTCGTTTTGTAGGCATTAGGAATAGTACTTCCATCATGCTTACAAAGCGACCTTCTTTAATTATCGTTATAATTTGACCATTTTATTGACGGCATTTATACCTTCAAGTTTTAGTCCTCTAGAGACAGCTTGAGACGAAGTGTTGTATTGATACACATAGTAGCCCTCTGCTGTATTCGCAGCAATGAAAATATTGTTCCCATCCGCCACTACGTTTTCGGCAAAAGGAGTTCCTTTGGCCAATGGGATATTGATTTTTGTCTTGGTTTGCGCTTTTACGTCAACCAAATAGAAGCTCGTGATATATTCTGTCCCATAAGAATCTGAGTCCTTAATTTTAGTTTTATCCAAGATTCTAACGACGGCCTTATTGTTACCTACATATGTAAGTCCCACAGCTTCTTCTTTTGTACGGTCGGTCAATTCGTAGAAATAAGTTGGATCGATCTCTTTTGAATTATTCTGTACCCTAAAGATTCCGAAAGGTTCACCAGTTGTTTTTGTTGACCAAATTGTAGGCGAAGTAATAAAATAGGCTGTCTGATCTTCCGTAAATGATGACTGTACATTCAAGGTGTAATGACTTGGGAAGGTAAAGCGGTCATCTTGTGTCACTGTAATATTGCTCATCGAAGGATAGTCCATACTAGCCAGATACGTTTTGCTGACAGAGATGCCTGTATCATTGTTTTCCTGTGTGTAGGCTAAGTATAATTTATCACCAATAAAAGCGGCATTGTAAGCCCAGAAATAATAGCCATCCATTAAACCGGGGATATTCAATTTACCACTGCTGGTGATTTTCATGTTTTCAACATCGAGAATAGCATATTCAAATTGAATTGCAGCATCTGAACTAAACAGAACCAGTGTTTTGTCATCTTTCCATTTATAGAAACTGGAGTAATACGCCCAGCTGATCGCAGGAAATGGAATTTCTTTGACAACTGTAATTTTGGAGTTATCACTTGTGTATTTGACTAATGTTTTAGAATCTGTGTCGATTCCGTAATAAAATTCACCTTTTGAGGTAATGGCTGCGTAATTGGATTTTGCACCGTTAGAGGCAGTGGTAAGGGTTCCTTCTGTTAAGGAGTTAGCTACAAGATTGTAAGTTGCTGCTGGTGTTCCTGCCTGGACAACAAAACCATATTTTGCACTTTCCTGTGCAGGAGGTTCTACTTCGCCTCCAGGACTGTTTTTGGAACATGCGGCCAATGTCGCAATAATGCCCGCGCTAAAGAGAATTGCTGTGGATTTTAATTTTGAAAACATAATTAATTGTGATTAAAGCTATTTAAGAAATATCGGAGTTTGACGTGAAATGAACGCCCTGGTTTTTGTAACCTAAAGTTGTCATAAGCCAGCTCATCGGTCAGGTTTCTGCATTCGACAGAAATATTGTATTTGTCTTTTGCAAAAGAATAGGAAAGAGCTGCATTATGGATAAATTGTGTAGGTATTTGGTTTTTAGATTCCTTACTACCCACACTTTCCCAATCCAAGTAATACCAGTGTGTGTAGTTTGAGGACCAGATAAACTGCAATTTAGTATCCGGTGCTAACCAATTATTTTTATAGATGCTCAAATTGAGATTCCCATACAACCAAGGTTGATTGGGCACTCTGTCGTTATAGGTTATATCGGGGTTAGCGGTTTGCCCATCAATATATTTGGACTTATTCGTTGAGTTTTGGTACGTACCATTGATCGAAAAGTCTAACAAATTAGCATATTGATATTTTAATTCTGCTTCAATGCCATTGATTGTAGTCTTGTCCAAATTTTGGTAACTGGAGAATTTCCCACCCGTAGGCTTGAAATAGATAAAATCGCGTGCATACCGTAGGAAATAAGAACTCTCAAAGTTAAGGCTGTGTTTACCAAAGTGTTGATTGAGATAAAAACCGAGATTGATGTTGTTACTATTCTCAGGTTTCAGCTTGTTATTGGCGATGATATTGATCCCATCACCAAACATTTCTTCAGATTCCGGGAGGCGATAGGTACGTTCGTAAGATGCCTTGATTCCGAGATTCTGTCTTAGGCTGAATCGGGAGGCCAGGCCATAGCCGATATAGTTCTTGTTGAACCGGGTGTCTTTATTTGTATAACCGTTGCCATCGCTGCCACTGAAATAGACAACATCTCTGGCAAATGTTCCTAAGTTGTACAACTTCGTAAAAATGGATGTACTGAGACGTTTGTCCAATGCAAGATTTTGATAGGCGAGTCCTAAGATATTTTTGGATATGGTGTTGGGAGTCCCCAATGGATTGCTTTTCGCATTACCAAGTTCTTCTTCTGCAGACCTGCTGCTATGTGCAAAATTATAATTGAGGTTGAGAGCGTTGAATTCGTCTAACTCATAACTAAAGTTTGTACGTATTAGCGCACTTTTGTTTTTATAATGATAGATGGTTTTGATATCATTGAGTTCTCCCGAAATTGCTAAAGGGATTCCTGTTCCACCACCCCAACCATAGCTTTGGCTAGCTGTATCGATAACACGGTATTTGTCGATGCCATAAGAGGCATAGGCGTTCATATTTAGCTTTTCGATCAAAAAGTTGTCTTTTTTGTATTTGAAAGAAGGCATTATATAGTTGCCTATTTTGCGAAGTTCACCATATACGGTGTTTTGGCTGGCACCAGTCTGTATTTCTTTGTTGAAATCTGAATAAGTCAATCCTAATGAAATCTTATCTGCCCAAGATTTGTCGGATAAAGAAATTTCGAATTGTGCCATATCGGAACGATATCTATCGTGAAAGCGTTTGGCGTCACGTTCTACGATGTCTTCATTTTCAATAACCTTAATTGGTGCCTCATTTTTAGGATTGTTGCGCATCCAGTAATTGTTGTCCGAAAGATTATGAAAGGCCCCTAATTGAAGAGAAAGTCCAGTTTTGTGATCTGTAAATCGACCATTTACCGCAGCACGCATAGTGTTGAAGGAGCCATAAGCAAGACTGGCGTCCAGCATATTGCCGGCAGATTGATTGGTGATGATATTGACGGCACCACCGAGTGCATCCGAACCTAGATACGCTGGAACGGCACCTTTAAATACTTCGATGCGTTCAATTAGGTTGACAGGTATGTTGTTTAATGTCAATCCTGAACCGAAGTTTTCCATTGGAATACCATCAATAAAGAAGCGAACTTGTTTTTCTGAAAGCCCGTTGATGGAAAATTTGAAATCAGAACCTAGACCCGCCGATTCGCGGATATTTACACCGAGACTACGAGATAGTACTTGATTGATGTCGAGATTTAGATTGGCAAATTGTCTAGTTTCAATCGCATTAACAGCAAATCCTGTTTCCTTCAGTTTTGTACTTTCCGATTTTCCATCAACTTGAGCAGTACCCAATCGTTGCGCTGACGGATCTAGATCAATGTTTATCTTTGTTGTAACAGTAGCAGGTATATCAATTTGAACCTCTCGGCTAGTGTAGCCTACGGCAGATATAAGCACTTTATATTTCCCGAAGGGGATATGCGACAGTTGAAAATTTCCCGATGGATCTGATGTTGTTCCTAGCTGCGTATTTTTTATTTTGATACTAACCGAATGTAATAAGCTCCCATCTTTTGAGCTTTTTATTTGACCTTGCAATACACCGTATTGTTGGGCAAAGAGAGTAGAAGAAAATGATAGCAATACACAGGTAGATATCGCCCTAAAATTTGACATACACTTATTTAGATTAAATACATATTATCTAAGTAGCGTAAGTCTAGATTTACCGAAGGTCCTACTGTGAAAAAAAAGAAAATTTTTTGTAAAAGTCTGTCTTACAGTTGAAATTAATTTAGTCGATCGATTCTTACGATAAAGTCCGTAGCCTGATCCAGTTGAAGGCCTACCTTTATTTCTCCTGATTTGATATCATAAATCCAAACCTGATGCTTGTCTGAGCTGTCATCAATGGTGATATATGCTTTACCATTTTCAACAAGTACAGATTCTTTACGGGTGCCTTTGTCAAATGGTAGGTTGAGTTTGCGTGTGCTTTTGGTACTGAGGTCAACAAGAAAATATTCAAATTGATAAGTAGAGTGGTGGTCGCTAAAATCGGTATAGCGATCTTTACGTTCGCTTCGTACAATCGCTTGATGGTTTCCGAGGTACCACATTCCATAAGCGTGGTTATGGGTCTGTGCTGTTAAATCAAAGAAATAATTCGGGTCAATTTGAGTTGACTTCTGATCAATTTTAAAGATTGCAGTTGGTTTTGAGGGAATATTTCCTAAAGCTATACCTGGGCAAGCCATAAAATAATAGTTTCCCTCTTCATCATTGAAACTATAGGATTGTACCGTATTGATCCCTCCGGGATAAGTGGATCGGGTATCTTTTTGGATTCCCTTGAGCTCTAGTGTTGTTTCATCTAGGGTAGCCACATAGAAGGTGTCTATTGTGGTGAAGTCTGTTTCATTGATAATTTTATTAAACGTATAACCAATTAGCAGTTTTTGCTGGTGTATGGTACTAAAGCCAATGGAGATAATATTGAAGTCGGGGGCTGAGGAAGGTATCTTTAACTCGTGCTGCTGAACGATTTTAAAAGATTTGATAGCGATCTTTGTGTACCATAAACGCCGATTGGTTTTGTTGTCTGATGTGAAAAGGAGTAAGGTGTCGTTGTTGAGCCAATTGATATTTTCAATATGTTGGTCAGGCATAGACAGCTGAGCAATTTCTTTTAGGCCTGTTTTTTCTAGTGTATATTTTCGAAATTTCCCTTCTCTGAGGAAATAAAATCTGCCATTTTTAACAATGATGCTGCGATCGAACTCTTGTGTTGGAATTTCGATCCCATTTTGTTGAATATCCAACGTTCCACTGTCGATTTGGTTAGATGTTACAATTGTATTCCCTAGATCTTTATCCATCGTGTACAAGCTGTATTTGCCGGATAAGTTTTTCTCTTCATGTTCAGATTGACAGCTTATCATTAAGCTAAGTAGCAAAAGCGGTAAGAATAAGATAAGACGGCTTGGTCGCATGTGAATATGGGTAATGGAATTAAGATCGATTAAATGATGTTAAATTGTAACTTGAGCTCATGCTGTAATGTTGGTGCAAGAAAAGTGAGTTCAGATTTAGCGATGATCACCTGTTTTCCATTTTTTTGTGGCTGCAATACAAAATAGATTTCGCCCGTTTTTAATTCTTTCTTTTTATCAGCCCCCGGCATGCTGAAGGCAAAGTTCCTTTTGGGTATAAAGAGCATATTGCCTGTCGTTTTGATTTCCCCGGTATCGGTATTGATCTGAGCAGTCGCATTCTTGCCTAAGACTATTTTATAGTTTTGTTGATTGATATATTTCAAGTTCGCATTCCTCGCGTTGTCGAATGTCGCATCAGTCTTCTCCTTCATGCTATTAAACTGATAGAGGCCAAAGCTAAGCAGGATTAGGAGGGAGGCTGCAATGCCAACATATTTAAGCGGGTACTTTTTGCTCCTAATTTCTATTGGGGCTTCTGCTGTCTCGATATAGTTGTTGATATCAGCCCAGATATCGTTTTCCAATTTATCTTTTTTAGCTGTTGAAATAGGTACTGGGTTAGATTCGAAAGTATCATCCATCAGCCATTCTTCTACCAACAGTTTTTCTGTTGGAGAGCATTGGCCTAGATGGTATTTCTCTATTAACTTATGGTCTATTTTCATCCGTATATTCAACTCAATAACAAAAGTACGAGATTTCTCTTTTCTGCATCAACAACTTACGATATATATTCTATTAATTCTGTCTTTAATGTTTTTAAAGCTCTAGAAATATGATATTCAACTGCTCTTTCAGAGATCACCAATTCCTGTGCTATTTGTTTGTTTGTAAGCCCTTGTTCCCTGCTCATCTGAAATACTTTGCGGCATTGGTTCGGTAAGGTATTGACTAACTTGGAAATCTTGTTTGCGAGTTCTTCGGCAATCAGTGTATTGTCTGAATAATGAGATTCCGTTATGTTCGAAATATTGTTCAAATGTTGTTGGCGGGATACTTTATTACGTATATATTCAAAAGTCTTGAGTTTGACCGATCGGATCAAATAGCGCTCAACCTCCTTCAGACGAAGTTCTTCCCTGCGCTCCCAAACTGATTTAAAAACGTCCTGTACAATCTCTTTTGAATGCTCTTCCTCTTGGATATTGCTGAGACAAAAAGCAAACATATCTTCCCAATGACGAAGATATATTTGCTCAAAACTCTTTCTATCTATAATAAAAAAATCCGTTTCCAAAATATAAAAGCCCTAACTTATACTTGGGCAAATATAATCTTATTTAGATTGATTTTAAATAAGTTTTTATATTTCTTTTACAAAGTCTTTGATCGCTTGTCCCGGATCTGCTGTTTTCATAAAATTCTCACCAATTAAGAAGCCCTGAAAACCAGCTTTTTTTAAGGCTTTAATTGTTGATGGATCGGATATGCCACTTTCGGAGACTTTGATGTATTCCGTTGGAATTTTGTCCAAAAGATCATAAGAATGTTGAAGATCTACTGAAAAATCTTTCAGGTTTCTATTATTGACCCCAATTGCATCGATGTCATCGAAAAGATTGTCTAATAGTTCCTGTTCATTATGTACTTCGAGCAAGACATTTAAGCCGATTTGTTTTGCATACGCTGCAAATTCCTGAACTTCTTCCTTTTTCAGACATGCCGCAATTAAAAGGATGATATCTGCCCCATAAGCTTTCGCTTCGGTTATCTGATATTTATCCACGATGAATTCTTTTCTTAAGATAGGAATACTGATAGCCTCGCGTGCTTTCGATAGATCTTCTAAATTGCCTTTGAAAAATTCGCTATCAGTAAGAACCGAGACTGCCGAAGCACCTGCCTCCTCGTATGCCTTGACAACATCTTCCACTGCTGAAGTACTATTGATGTCTCCTTTTGATGGCGATGCTCTTTTGTATTCCGCTATAATTCCTGTTTTTTCAGGATCTAGAATAGATTCTCTCAACGATAGACAAGCTACACCGAAATGGGGATAGTTTAATAGCTCTTCCAAAGGAACTAAAGCTTTTGCTTTTTCTACTTCTATTTTTTTTCGTTCAATGATTTTATCAAGTATAGTCATTTTTTTTAGATGTTAGATTCCCAACCAGTTTTCAATTAATTTTTTACCATTTGTGGTCAATACCGACTCTGGGTGGAACTGCATTCCCCTTACATCGTATTCGGTATGGGTTAAGGCCATAATGATGCCATTCTCGTCGATCGCCGTTACCTTGAGGCTAGTTGGTAGGGTGTCTTTGTTTACAGCCCAAGAATGGTAGCGTCCAATTTTGGAATCTTTTGGGAAGTCCCGAAACAGTTTCTCTGACTCATCAACAACGGTAATATTTGTTGCTACGCCATGCAAAGGTTTTTCCATATTGAATAGTGTACCACCAAAGACTTCTGCAATAGCCTGTTGGCCTAAGCAAATGCCCAATATACTTTTATGTGGAGCGTAGGTACGGATAACATCAAGTAATAATCCAGCTTCTTCTGGAATACCTGGGCCGGGCGAAAGAAGTATTTTATCGAAAGCATCAATATCTTCCAGTTTAAATTTATCATTTCTCCACACGACATACTCTTGTCCAAGTTCTTGTAATAGATGGACCAAGTTATAGGTGAATGAATCGTAGTTATCTATAACGACTATTTTATTGTTGCTCATAACCTTTTACTATAAAATCTTGATTAATATAATTTTCAATCTCCCGGAATATGGATTGAATAAATTCAGTAGGCAAATTAAATCTTTCCGCCAATATTTTATAATTGGTATTTAGATTCAGAATAAGATGTTGTTGCTCCTCCTGCTCGTCGTTTAAAGACTTACCTTTTTCAACATAAGTTTTGCGTAATGCCAATAACTCTACGATGCGGCTGTCAATGGTGTCTACTGAAACATGAATGTGTTGCTGATTGACACAGTATTCCAATGGTCTGATCATAATGTTTCTGCTAATTGTAATGCTTTTCGCAAAGCGGCAATTTTGTTATTTACTTCTTGTAGCTCCATTTCGGGGTCTGAATCTAATACGATACCACCACCAGCTTGATAATGTAAGGTGTTTTGCTTACTTAGGAAGGAACGAATCATAATGGCATGATTAAAGTCTCCGTTAAAACCCATGAATCCAATTGCACCCGAATAAAATGAGCGTTGTAATCCTTCATAACGATCGATCAACGTCAATGCCATATGTTTTGGAGCACCTGAAAGCGTACCCGCTGGATATGTATCACCTACGATGTCAAATGGGTTGATATTATCTTTTAATGTGCCCGTTACTTTGGAGACCAAGTGGATAATATGCGAGTAATATTGTGGTTCCATGTAGGACTCAACTTTAACTTGGGTGCAATGTCTACTTAAGTCATTGCGGGCAAGATCGACGAGCATCACGTGTTCTGAAGTTTCTTTGGGATCTTGTTTGAGTCTGGAGGCGATCTTCTGATCTTCGTCCATGTCACCTGTCCGTTTGAATGTTCCAGCAATAGGGAAAATTGTTGCTTGTTTCCCGTGGATACGCAGTTGAGCCTCAGGCGATGATCCGAAAAGTTTAAAGTCACCGTAGTCAAAATAGAAAAGGTAAGGTGATGGGTTGATGGAGCGGAGCGCACGATAGACATTGAATTCATCACCAGAGAACGGTGTCTTAAAGCCTCTGGATGGCACAATCTGGAATACATCACCACGTTGGATATGCTCTTTCATCTTCTTAACCAACTGACGGTGTTCTTCATCGGTACGATTGGAGCTTTCCTCGCCAGCTAGTTTGAAGGTATATTCAGGAAAGTTTTTGTTCTGAATAAGGAACTGCATTCTTTCAAGTTCTGATTCTTCGTCTTCCAAAAGGTGTTCGAAAATGTAAAGCTGGTTGCGGAAGTGGTCGATGGCAATGACATATTTGTAAACATGATATTGCATAAACGGTATTTTCCGTGCTGGATCTACCGTTGTTGTTAGTTTGATGTCCTCAAAGTGTTCAATACAATCGAATGTGAAATAACCAAATAGGCCATTGGAGATCAAGTTAAGTTCAGCAATTGTATGATCTTCGAAGGAATTTCTAAAATCGGAAACTTCCTGGCGTAACTCAATTTCCTGCGCATTTTTTACGATACGTTCTCTACCCGGATAAGTGAGCGTCAGCTCTTTCTCATGGAGTTGGATTCCGGCGATTGGTTGACAACAGATGTAACTTATGTTGTTGTCGCGACTATGGTAGTCGGAGCTTTCCAGTAACAATGAGTTTGGAAAGATATCTCTTAGGCGAAGATAGATGCTCACGGGGGTCGTTGTATCCGCAAGCAATTTTCTGCTGTGTGTTTTGAATGTATACTTCATTTTGTTTCTTATCTTCTTGTTGTAAATTTTAATAATAAAAAAACCCGATACTGGTTAGCATCGGGTTTGGAATTTCCATAAATGGTTTTGGTTGATTATGAAATATTATGACAATACCAATTAGTTCCCGATGCTTATTGCTTCAGGCCACCACCAATTTGTATTTGTATATCTTCGTGTCATTATTACACAAATTTATAAAAAAAAATAAATAAGCAAACTTTTTGTGACAAAAAAACAAAAATTCACCTTATTTCTTAATCATTTAATAAATCAGGACGTCTTTCTTGTGTTCTTTTTAACTGCTGTTCATCCTTCCAGGCGGCGATTTTTGCCTCATGTCCACTGAGGAGAATATCGGGTACTTTGTGGCCTTTCCAGTCTGCAGGGCGTGTATAGATTGGAGCATCGAGCAAACCATCCTGAAAAGAATCTGAAAGTGCAGATGTCTCGTCCGACAAAACTCCGGGAATCAAACGAATAATTGCGTCTGTAACAATTGCCGCTGGGAGCTCGCCTCCAGATAGTACATAGTCACCAACAGAAATTTCTTTTGTTACATAAATATCGCGGATACGTTGGTCTATTCCCTTGTAGTGTCCACAGAGAATCATCATATTACCTTTTGTGGATAATCCGTTTGCGATATCCTGATTGAAGGTTTCTCCATCGGGCGTCATATAGATAATCTCATCGTATGTCCGTTCGGCCTGTAACTGCTCAATGCACTTGGCAAAAGGTTCAATTTGAAGGACCATACCCGATCCACCTCCGTAAGGATAGTCGTCGACACTCTTGTGTTTATTTGTGGAATAGTCTCGTAAATTGTGAACGTGTATTTCAGCCAAGCCTTTATTCTTTGCTCGTTGCAAGATAGAGTGTGCAAATGGGCTTTCTAAAAGGTCGGGTAAGACCGTAATAATATCAAAACGCATGGCGCAAAGATACACAAAAATGCACCATTGTCTATTTATAAGATTGATTCGCTTATCTTTGTGCCAAAATTAAGTGAATATACAGTGATTGACGTAAATAATATTTCTGTTTCCTTTGGGGGAACAACTCTTTTTTCTGATGTATCTTTCTCCATCAACGAGAATGATAAGATCGCGTTGATGGGCAAAAACGGTGCTGGTAAATCTACCTTGCTGAAAATTATCGCAGGGGTAGGCAAGCCTACGACTGGAAATGTTGCTGGCCCAAAGGATGCCATCATAGCGTACTTACCGCAGCATTTGCTCACACAAGACAACGTGACTGTTTTTGAAGAAACATCAAAGGCTTTCGAAGAAGTCTATGGTATGCGTGATGAGTTGGAAAACCTGAATGAGCAATTAAATATCCGTACAGACTATGAGTCTGATGATTATATGCAATTGATCGAGCGTGTATCCGAATTAAGTGAAAAGTTCTATTCGATTGAGGAAGTTAACTATGATGCAGAAGTTGAAAAGGTCTTGAAGGGGCTCGGTTTTGAGCGTTCTGATTTTACAAGACAGACTTCTGAGTTTTCCGGTGGTTGGCGGATGCGTATCGAATTAGCTAAAATATTATTGAAAAAGCCGGATTTGATTTTATTGGATGAGCCCACTAACCACATGGATATCGAGAGTATTCAATGGCTGGAGGATTTCTTGGTCAATTCGGCTAAGGCTGTTATTGTGATCTCGCACGATAGAGCATTTGTCGATAATATTACCAACAGAACAATTGAGGTGACGATGGGGCGCATTTATGACTATCGTGCCAAGTATAGTCATTACCTAGAACTACGTCAGGAGCGTCGCCAGCATCAGCTGAAAGCGTATGAGGAGCAACAACGGTTTATTGCGGACAATCAAGAGTTTATTGATCGTTTCAGAGGTACCTATTCTAAAACATTGCAGGTGCAATCACGTGTAAAGATGTTGGAGAAATTGGAAATCATTGAGATCGACGAAGTAGATACTTCGGCATTGCGTCTCAAATTCCCACCTTCCCCTCGTTCGGGTCAATATCCTGTTATCGTTGAGGATCTAACCAAGGTTTATGATGAACACGTTGTTTTCCAAAAAGCAAATATGGTGATTGAGCGTGGTGAAAAGGTCGCTTTTGTCGGGAAGAACGGTGAGGGTAAATCGACCATGATCAAAGCAATTATGGGCGAGATCGATTTTGAAGGCACGCTGAAAGTAGGCCACAATGCGAAAATTGGTTATTTTGCCCAAAATCAGGCCGCATTGCTAGATGGGGAGATGACCGTTTTTGATACCATTGATCAAATCGCTGTAGGTGAAGTGCGTGTTAAAATGAAAGATCTTTTAGGAGCTTTTATGTTTAGTGGCGATGATACGACTAAAAAGGTGAAAGTGCTATCTGGAGGAGAAAGAACACGTCTGGCGATGATAAAATTGTTGTTGGAACCGGTCAATGTATTGATTCTCGATGAGCCGACAAACCATTTGGACATGAAGACAAAGGACATTATCAAAGATGCTTTAAAAGACTTCGATGGTACATTGATCCTTGTTTCGCATGACCGTGACTTTTTAGATGGTTTGGCAGAGAAAGTGTTTGAATTCGGCAATAAACGTGTACGGGAGCATTTTGAAGATATTAAAGGTTTCTTGGAATACAAGAAGATGAGTAGCTTGAAGGATATCGAACGATAACATCTAGATCAACGGAGTGTAAACCCGATAGATGGTTCAGTTATAAAAAGCGGCTTTATATGAAAAAGCCGCTTTTTTGTGTTTTAAATGAAGATTGATCGAATCTTTAAGCTTTTTTTCTTAATCCCAAAGTGTGTAAAAGATGCCTTCTCGATCAATACGTTCATAGGTATGTGCACCAAGATAGTCTCGTTGTGCTTGTAAAAAATTTTTAGGTAATTTTTCCAACCGATGGGCATCAAATTAAGAGCGTGCGTTTACGTATCCGGGTATCCCGTTTGCGATAGCATCTTTCAATACCTCGCGAAACCGTTGTCGGCGATGTTCAGCAATAAATTAAGTCCCATTACGCCGAGTCCAACTATTCCAAAATCATAGTTATCTATACTCATCGTTTAATACCGTTTTTCTAAGTTGAAATTTGCCATTTTTGTTGATACTATGAAAGGCAATTATCTACAGATCGGTATGCGGCGCTTTTCTCGCCACAATTACTTTGTTGGTATTGAGCCTTTTGTTGTAAACCAACAGATAATCCGTATATTGAGCTTTCCTAAACATCAATTTTATTTATGATCATTGGATTAGACATTGGGACATCATCTGCGAAAGCTGTTGCATTTGACTACGAAGGTAATATCTTGTCTCAGCATAGTATACCTTATCCCATATTAAACCCGTCGGAAGGCTGGTATGAGCAAGATCCGGACATTGTTTATGGCGCATGTATTCATGCTATTATGCATGTAATGATTAGCTTAGAGCAAGCTAGTGCTGAGATACCGAAACCCGTATGTATTTCGGTGAGCAGTGCTATGCACGGACTGATCGCTGTTGACTCGGCAGGAAAGCCACTTAGCAATTGCATTATATGGGCAGATCGCAGAAGTGAGAATATTGCGGTTGCTTTGGAGGCAAGTGAGGCTGGAAGGCTGCTTTATCAGCAGACGGGTACACCGATACATCCCATGTCTTTACTTTGCAAATTAATGTGGATAAAGTCCAACGATCAAAAATTATTTGCTCAGTCGCACAAGTTTATCGGTATCAAAGAATTTCTTTTTTACCGGCTGTTTGGAGTTTACATGGTTGATCATTCCATTGCATCTGCAACAGGGCTTTTCGACATACATCACCTAAGATGGTCTGACCAGGCATTAAGCTTGGTGGGCATATCGGAAGAGCAACTATCATCGCCAGTTCCGGTCGATTATATTTTAAATATGCCTAGTCGAGAAATTGCGGCCTTGATGCACATCCCTGAAGATACCCCTTTTGTTATAGGTGGTAGCGATGGGTGTTTGGCTAATCTTGGAGTTGGGGCTATACGTCCTGGAGTAGCTTCGGTAACTGTCGGTACCAGTGGAGCTATTCGCGTAGCAAGTTCGCAGGCAAATCAAGAAAAAAAACAACGGCTATTTACATACCTGCTAAGACCAAATGAATACATAATTGGTGGTGCGGTTAACAATGGAGGTGTATTACGCAACTGGTTTAGAGATAACTTCTTGAGCGAATTAACACAAATGCAAGCAGATGGAGATTCTTCCGTGTCGTTAAATGCTTTGGTTGACTCTGTCGTTCCCGGGGCAGAGGGCTTGATATTCTTGCCCTATCTAACTGGTGAACGGGCACCGCATTGGAATTCCAATGCAAAAGGCGTTTATTTTGGAATACAGTTGCATCATGGCAGGGCGCACTTTGCACGTGCCATGATGGAAGGGATGTTATTTGCAATTTACAGTGTAGGAATCGCATTAGAGGAGAACGCCGGTCCCATTCATACGATCTTTGCAAGCGGGGGCTTAGCGCGTTCATCGTTGTTGGTACAGATGCTTGCAGACATTTTCAATAAACCTGTATTTACCAAAAATACGGTAGAAAGCTCTGCATGGGGAGCAGCATTGATCGGCTTGGAGGCATTGGGTATACAGGGAGGTGAACCTATTATAAAAAACAAGCGAGCGGAAGAAAAGCAAGATACCGAGCACTATTATAAACCGAGTGCGGAGAATCACGCTGTATATAGGAAGAACTTCCAGAAATTTGAACACCTGTACAATATATTGGAAGGTGAGTTTTAATTAGATATAAATTATTATGCCTCTAATCATCGTTATTTTGGGAGTAGCTTTACTACTTCTTTTAGTTACTGTCGTCAGGTTAAACACGATCTTTTCATTACTGATAACCTCTGTTGCGGTCGGTTTTGCCATGAATATGAGTGCCGTCGATATCCTTAAATCTGTTGAAACCGGAGTGAGTACTACTATGGGCCAGTTGGCACTATTGTTGGCTTTCGGGTCCCTACTGGGGAAATTGATGGCGGAGGGTGGTGCTGCGGAAAAGATTACAACGGTACTAACGGCTGTATTTGGCAGAAAGAATTTACCTTGGGCAATGGTTCTCACGGGCTTTTTGGTAGGAATTCCCTTATTTTACAATGTTGGCTTTATCGTGTTAGTACCATTCGTTTTCATGGTATGCGCTTCAAATAAAATGCCCTTGCTTTACGTAGCCATTCCGTTGCTGGCAGCGCTATCCGTGACACACGGTTATTTGCCACCACATCCGGGAGCTACGGCCATAGCGCTTACCTATAAAGCGGATATAGGTTTAACAATGGCCTATGGCATTGTTGTGGCAATTCCTGCCATCATTATAGGTGGACCGCTCTTTGGCAGGATGCTTAAGCGTATTCCGACCAACCCACCAGCCGAGTTTTTTCCTGAGCACAATCAAGCAGATCGAAAAGAGCTTCCCGGATTTGCAATTAGTCTATTTACGGGGCTTTTTCCAATAATTTTAATTGCTTTAGGTTCATTTTCACATCTAATATTTCCAGAAGGCTCCTTTTGGCTAAATGCACTACGTTTCTTGGGTGACCCGGTAGTGGCTTTAATGATTGCGTCGTTAATAGCGATGTACACAATGGGTATCCGCCAAGGTAAAAGTTTGCGGCAGCAATCAGAAAGTGTGGAAGAAGCAATCCGCGGAATAATGATGATCCTTTTTATCATTGCAGCATCAGGCGCTTTCAAGCAAATTTTGGTAGATAGTGGTGTAGCGAACTACATCGCTGATCTAACCGCAGACCTGAGCTTGTCGCCTCTTGTGCTTGCATGGTTAATAGCCGGTATCATTCGCCTAGTTATCGGTTCGGCTAGTGTTGCTGGGCTCACGGCAGCGGGCATTATGCTTCCCATTGTGCAGGCAGGAGAGGTTACTCCTGAATTAATGGTGCTAGCGACGGGAGCGGGTAGTCTCATGTTCTCACACGTCAACGATCCAGGGTTTTGGATGTTTAAATCTTATTTTGGAGTGAGCATGAAGGATACGTTTCGCTCATGGACGGTGATGGAAACGCTCGTTTCTGTTATTGGATTGATCGGTGTCTTGATTTTACATTGGCTTGGTCATTGACAGCGAATGGGAAAGTTTCATATTGCCATACTGCTTTAGTTAATATTCTAGCCTTTCTAAGCATAGCTTCTTTATAAACAACATAAACAGGATCGTGTACTGTCGCTGTTGCTCAACAAAATGATTATAGAAAGTAATTGCTAGGATACATTGATAGGACAGAGCGTCTTAAACGAATATTGAATTATACAGGCCCATAATCGGTTGATTATGGGCTTTTTTTTGACGGAAACCTTTGTTTGATTTTTTTTTCTTAATATCGTGACAATGAACCAAATTTTGCTGTTGTAAAACTATGCGAAGCTTACATCGATTTTATATCTTTTTCTTAGTCTGGTTGGGAAGCTGCTTAACAGGGCTATCGTCTTTTGGACAATCTATTGCTTATACAGCAGACAATTTGCCAAGTCCCAAAGTAAAAGGACAGGATTATTTTGTCTCCAATCCTGATGGAATTCTATCCTCGGGTACAGTGGCCGAATTAGATGGCTTATCGACGCAGATTGAGGCTGCTACAAAAGGTGAATTTGCCATCGTTGTTGTGAATGATTATGTTGGCGACAGTGATTTCGAATTTGCCTTAAAATTATTCAATACCTGGGGTATCGGTAAGAAGGAAAGTAACAATGGGCTTTTGTTGTTTATTGCTAAAGACCGACATGAATACCGTTTTATTACAGGGTATGGTATGGAAAGTATTTTGCCCGATGCCTATTTAAAACGTATTGGCGAAAAATATCTCGTACCCAATTTTAGGAATGAAGATTACGACCGTGGTGTTACGGAGGCAGCAGAATTTATTAAGACAATACTTACCTCACCGGATAGTAAGGCTGAACTGGAGCGTTTAATGCCGGAGGCAACGCCGGTCTGGAGCTTTAAAAGTCCTATCCTGCGCAACTCTCTTTTGGTCTTGGGCTTGTTTGCAATATGTTATATCTGGCTGGGTGAGGTGACGCGAGCGATCAAGGGGCAGTTGACGAAAAAGAGTAAATATTTTCCGCCTTTGGTAAGCGGATGTGGCTGTATGGGGATATTAATGTTTATCTCGGTGTTTATCTGTGCCTTTGCCCTCAATAATTTTGAGGTGGTTTATCAGTGGAAAAATTTACCCTATTTTATAGTTGTATTTGGCAGCATCACTTTGGCGATGAAATATAATGCAAGCCGCACGCAGATTGTTAACTCCTATCGTGATGAGGAAAATATCCAGCAGGCCTTGCGTAAATTTCGTATCTGGGGACTTGTACCTCTATTGCTTAGTCCATTGGCATTATTTGATCTTATAGGATTAAATAAACGGATTCGAAAAAATGAACTGCGTTTGGCTCCGCCTGATAGTTCAGGACGTTGGTTACGCATGAATAAGGATGATGTGTCTACCCGAGAAAGTGCATACCTGGATAAGGGGCAGCTTTTAGAGGAAAAAATCGGTAGCCGTTCGTACGAAATATGGATAGATCAGACGAACAATGAAACAAAGCTGGTTCCCTGGGATGAAAATGTTGGGTTCAGTGATTGCCCTGCATGTCATTATAGAACATTTGAGACTGGGCGTACCAAGACGATACGTGCAGCAACCTATAGTTCGCAAGGCTTAGAGGAGCGTTTTGACTTATGTAAGAACTGTGGACACCGGGTATCTCATGGCGAACACTCAACACCGGTCAAAGTGCGCTCAACATCAAGCAGCTCTGGTGGCGGATCTAGTAGTAGTGGCGGTGGTGGTAGTTTTGGTGGCGGATCTTCTGGTGGTGGTGGTGCCGGCGGACGATGGTAATCCATAATTTAGGGCAAAAAAAAAGGTTTCCAAACGGGGAGAATGAAAACCTTAAATAACCAATTATAAACCTAAATTATGATGACACAAATATAGTGTATTTATTACACTATGCAAATTTTTTTTTAAAAAAAATAAAAAAGAGAGCTATAGCTCGTACAATATGATTTCTGTTTATAAATTAAAACCAAAATTTCAGCAGTTGCTGATGCCGATCTTGAACTTTTTACATCGAAAAAAGGTAACGGCAAACCAGATCACGATCGGATCTATTATATTGTCTTTGATCATTGCTTTACTGTTCTGGTATGCCGATCTTTTCCCGATTTTCTTTTTGGCGTTGCCCGTCGGATTATTGTTACGAATGGCATTGAATGCATTGGATGGCATGATGGCACGACTTTTTAATCAGACGAGCAAGACGGGCGAAGTCTTGAACGAAGTCGGAGACATTGTTTCGGACGTCGTGTTATTTTTTCCTTTGCTGAAGTTTCATCCGGAAAGTGTGTATCCAATCGTCGCCTTTATTGTATTGAGTGTTGTGAATGAATTTTGTGGATTGATAGGGAAGGTAATTGCCAATGATCGTCGTTACGATGGGCCGATGGGTAAAAGTGATCGTGCTTTGCTGTTGGGGGTATATGGAATTTTAGCATTATTGCATATTTCAATCGTTGCTTTTTCAGGCTATATTTTTGGTGTTTTGTGTTTACTGTTGCTTTTGAGTTCGGTAACTCGATTGAGAAAGGCTGTGGCGCATGGCTGATGCCAATAGCAAGTTCGCAGATGTTCCTGTTCGTGTTAGAAGCTGGGGCTATATTGTCTTGGTGTTGGCGGTTGCCTTCGTTCCACCAACAATATCACCCTTGTTTGCGGCCTGGATCACCTTTCAAGGGATGCGCGAGTTTGCTCGTATGTTTATCCCTGAATGGAAGACGCAACCATTGGTGTTTCTTTGCATGGCATTGTTGCAAGCGTTGCTCCTATACTTTTGTTCCTATCGAGAATATATCTTGTTGGCTAGCTTCTTGTGTTTGGGGACTGCTTTGTTTTTCAAATATGGTTTTAAGGTTAAAAAGGGAGCTTTATTTGGGCTGTTTTTTGGAGCTGTAGCTTGTTTGCTTGCATTTAGCCATTTAGCTTTTATCCGATCCATCGAAATAGATGGCAACGAGTTCCTAGGACTAAAATTAATCGGATATATTGTTGTGTTAACGGAACTGAATGACGTCTTTCAATACCTGATGGGCAAGTTTTTTGGCAAACGTAAAATCGTTCCGCGTATTAGTCCAAATAAGACAATTGCGGGGTGTGTGGGCGGTATCAGCCTAACAATTATACTGAGTAATTTATTGGGTTATTGTTTACTGCCATTTCAGAATTTTCTATACTTTTCGTTGTTCGGTTTGATTTTCGGTATTTTGGGATTCTGGGGAGATGTCCTTTTTTCCTATCTGAAAAGAAAGACAGGAGTGAAAGATACTGGAACATTGATTCCTGGGCATGGTGGCTTATTGGATCGTATCGATAGTCTGATCTTTAATGCGCCACTGTTTTATGCTTTGATTATCCTGTTGTTAGGGAATTAAATAGGATTTGATGAATGTAGTAGAGAGAAGGCTAACTAAAATTTCAATCTGATGGCTTATCAACGTGCTGTTTTATTTTCGGGGGGTGGAACTCGGTTCAGTCTATATCTTGGTATGTACGCTGCGCTGGATGAGCTGGGCTTAAAACCAGATCTGCTTATCGCGAGCTGTGGTGGTTCAATGGCGGTTGCTGTTATACAGGCTTTTGCTACACATGAAGCCCGCAAGTCCTATGTGCAATCAGACGAGTTTTATCAGTTTTTCCTGCATCATCGCCTTACCGAACAGCGCCGTTTGGGAAAGCTGGGACTATATGTTTTGAAAAAACAGTTTAATAAAAAACGGGCACCCTTTATTGAGGACGTTTTTAATCGCTATCTCGTCCATATGGAACAGGATCTTTCCTTACTATTGCCTACATTGGATAGACCATTCTCAGCAGCAATTCCAGCACTTGTGGTCGGTGCTAAAATGCTGTTCAGTCCGTCTGAAGTCGGACAGCGGCGTGGGGACCAGAAACTATATCAAAAGATATTGATGGGAACTCAGGATGTATTGGCAAACGTGCCCGTTGAGGCAATAGGAATTTCGGATAGTAATTACGAGCATAGTGCAGTGGCTAAAGCGGTTCATTTGAGTGCTGAGTTTTCTATGTTACAGGCGGCCCGTATTTCGATGTCCGATATGTATTATATTGAACCTGTATGTTTCGATAAAACCTATTACGCTGGTGGAGCAATTGATCTTGTTCCAATGGAGCTAGCAAAGTCGCTTGCTCAAAACATCATATGTGAGCATAAACAACCTTATAAACCACAAGAAGAAGCGTTAGTTCGGGCGGTATTGGGCTTTAGCGGAAATAAACGATTAGCAGATTTGAAACAACAATTTCCGGATGCACATTGGATTGATACACAGGATGCCGCGGAACAATTAACTGGGAAATACTGTAAAAAAGGAATTGATTGGTCTAAATTTGAAGTTACACTGTCTTTTCCGATTGATCAACAAGAATTTGCTGAAGCGATGGAAGCGCAATGGAACTATGGCTATGAGGTGACATTAAATTCATTGAAATGAAAGTATTTATTGCCGGTGGTACAAGTGGAATAGGCCTTGCTTTGGCCAAGCGTTACCTTGAGCAAGGAGCAGAGGTAGCGGTATGTGGGCGCGATCTGACGAAAATGTCAGCATATTCCTGGACGCATAGTCTCCGAAGTTTTGAAGTAGATGTATGTCAATTGAACAATCTTCAGGATGCGGTCGATACATTTTGTGGGCATTCATCTTTGGATCTCTTTATCAATTGTACAGGGAGTTACGCGGATGACGTTGCTCAGCAAATAAGTTATCCGGAGGCGGTCGCTATGCTACAAGTTAATATGATGGGCACTTTAAATTGTTTTGAAGTGGCAAGAACTGCTATGCAAGGTCAGTCGGAAGGACAAATTGTAATCGTTGCATCAGTTTCGGGAACGCTCCATTTTCCCAATTCAAGCCTATACAGTAAGACAAAGCGTGCTGCAATCCAAGTGGCTGATGCGTATCGTAGGGCACTCTATCCGTATGGAATTGCGGTTACTGTTATTGCTCCGGGCTATGTGGATACGGAAAAACTGAGAGCGCTCAATAAGCAAGATTTGTCGAAGAAGCCATTCTTAATCCCTGTAGACAATGCAGCACAGCGTATAATGACAGCTATCGAACAGAAGAAGAAGCAAGTCGTTTTTCCGAAGCGTATGAAGTGGCTGATGGCATCTCTGGGACTACTTCCAAATATTGTGTTGAATAAAATTATGTCAAGGAAGGCCAAATGGATGAAAAACGACTGAAAAATAGGGGACTGCGATTTGCTGTTTTCCTTTATTGTGCGCTATTTTTCCAGTTGACTTATTCTGCTGCTGCGGTCCATGCTGCAAATCAGGCTACTGTATCTTCGTTTGCGTTTCCTTTTGAACACTTTATGCCGTTCGTTTCTTGGATGATTATCCCTTACATGAGTAGCGGTTTGTTCTTCGCTTTGGTTCCTTTCTGTTGTCGAAGTCGAGAAGAGCTTTTGGTCTATACGAAGCGTTTCAGTTTCATTACCATCGTCTCTATTTGTTGTTTTTTTATTTTTCCCCTGCGATTTTCTTTTGATCGGCCTAGCGTTGAGCATCCTATTTTTAAATTCTTCTTCACCTTTTTAAGTAAGCATGACTCTCCATTTAATCAAGCACCTTCGCTGCATGTGGCGTATGCATGTCTGTTTTGGTCTGTGCTCGGTAGGAAGCTAAAAGGCTGGACACGCTGGGTAGTGGGGATTTGGCTGCTATTCATGGGGATTGCTACACTTACCGTTTATCAGCACCATCTGGTGGATGTGTTGACCGCGTTGATTTTGGTTCATGTTGGGTTCGCCCTGTTTCCGTATCCATTTGAGACAGGGCAACGCAGACTATTTATGGGAAAGCACGGGGATTTGCCTTTTTTTGCCACCGTAAGAAGCGAGGAAGTAAACTTGGAGTCAACAGTTTTTCGAAGAAATCAAGGAATTGGTAATGTTTACTATGCCATTGGCTGGAGTTTACTGTTACTGGCATTGTGGGGTGGGACCTATACATTTGTGGTATATTTCTTATGTTGGCCTTCCTTAGTCTGCTTTGCTGTTGGAAGGAATTATATAATCAGCAATCCAAGGTTTTTAAAGAAAGAAAATGGTTGGATACCTGGATTTAAGAAATTGTTTTATTGCCCATATCAAGGCATATATTGGTTGCTGTGGCGTTTCTTCAGACGAAGAAATAATCCGCCTTTATTTGAGGTTTTACCAGGTTGTTATGTAGGGCCAAGAGCGACAAGGGGAGACCTTAATACACTTGGTCTGAATAAACGGGTGCTTGTTTTTGATTTGGCTGCTGAATTGGAAGAAATAGTGTCCCTACATGTAGGGGAAAACTATCATTCGTTTCCTTTGTTGGATATAGCAGCAATTAAATTGTCGGATGCCGAAAGGATATTGGCAGCGCTCGTAATCAGTTATCAACAATTGAAGCGAGGTGAAAATATGATTATACATTGTACAATGGGCTACAGCAGGAGTATGATTTTTGCTGTTCTATTGTCACAAAAAATATTATCTTTAGATTTAATGGATGCTATAGATCGGGTTAAATCTCATAATAAGCATCTTGTATTGCATAAACATGCACTTGAGTTGATGAAGGTGCTGGTCGGGAAGAATAGCTAGACGGTCATTTGCATGATCTTTGTTATGAAATATACTATTGGATATTAGTCAGTAAAATTATACATGAAATCAGGTTACTTCAAGAGTTTTGATCAAGGGGAGTTATTATATCGTGTTTGGAATTATCAGGCCGGACAGCGGGCATTGATCGTACTGCACCGTGGGCATGAGCATTCGGAACGTCTGCAAGAGATGGCTACAGATCCACAGTTTGCCGATCATTCAATCTTTGCATTTGATTTGCGCGGACATGGTTATACGAAAGAACCAGTTTCACCGATCTTTATGGATTATGTGCGGGATTTGGATAGTTTCGTTCATTATATAAACTGTGAATATTTGGTTGATTCGAAAGACATTTTCGTTATCGCCAATAGTATTGCGGGAGTTGTGGTCAGTGCCTGGGTACATGATTTTGCGCCTAAAGTCGCAGGTATTGCATTGTTGGCCCCTGCATTTGAAATTAAATTATATGTGCCCTTGGCAAATCAGATGATTGCTTTGGGAACAAAGCTGAAAAAAGATTTAATTATCCAGAGTTATGTCAAATCCAAAGTGTTGACTCACGATATAGATCAGCAGAAGGCATACGATGCCGATCCTTTGATTTCCAAATCTATCAATGGTGCTTTGTTGGTTGATCTATTAAAAGCTGGCGAGCGTATCGTTGAAGACGCAGCGGCGATTGATATACCTGTGATTGTCCTTTCTGCTGAAAAAGATTATGTGGTCAAGAATTCAGTACAGAAAAAATTCTTTGTGACAATTGCTTCAAAATTGAAGACCTTTATTACATTACGTAATTTCTACCATGGGATTCTATTTGAAACAAACCGGCAGAAGGTGTACCAGTATCTACGAAACTTTATCGACAAGGCCTATGCCCGCCAAAGTCCCGAGCTGACGCTTGAACCCGATGAGTTTTCGGTGAAAGAGTATGAACAATTATATCATAAGTTACTTCCTGCGGGGGAAAAATTTAATTATGCGGTCCAGAAATGGGCATTGGGTAAAATAGGTTCCTTAAGTAAAGGAATGAATTTAGGCCTGCAGTTTGGATTTGATTCTGGCATTTCGCTGGACTACGTCTATCGCAATGAATCGCAGGGTAAAAATCGCTTTGGCCGTATCCTCGACCGTGGTTATCTGGAGGCCATCGGCTGGAAAGGAATTCGCATTCGAAAACAACACTTGTTAAAGTTGTTGGAAGAGCATATAACGAAAGTTAAAGCTGCTGGAAAAACCGTTAAGATATTGGACATTGCGGGTGGTACCGGAAATTACTTATTTGATATCAAAGAGAAATATCCCGAAGCCGAAATTGTGATTAATGAGTTCCTGTTGTCAAATATCGAGGTAGGAGAGAAGATTATCCGTAGAAAGGGATTGCAGGGAATACGATTTACCAACTACGATTGTTTTGATCCAGCTACCTATTCCAAATTGGAATTTGAACCTAATATTGTTATTATCTCAGGTATCTTCGAACTTTTTGGTGACAATGAAATGGCAAGTAGAGCTGTAAAAGGCGCAACTTCGATTTGTGAATCAAGCAGTCATTTAGTTTATACTGGACAGCCCTGGCATCCACAGTTAAAGATGATTGCTTACGTGTTAAACAGTCATCAGAAAAAAGACTGGGTGATGCGCCGTCGTTCGCAGAAAGAATTAGACCGTCTGATGGCCTATAATGGAGTTGTTAAGGAACGTATGCTGATCGACGACTTTGGGATATTTACGGTCTCTTCGGGCGTGGTAAACAAGTAGTCCTCAATTGCTATTCATGGAACAACACTGTTGTGTTTACATTTAGAATAGTTTTTCCAGCTGACTAACCTTTTATAGTCAGCCGGAAAAATTATGAAAAATGTTAATTTTTATAGGCACGAATGGCCTGTATGATACCCTCTAAATTTTCGTTAAAGTCCTGCATTTGTGCAAATACCTTGTCATCTTTAGCCAAACCACCGTGTTTATTGTTCTTACGGAAGATTTGTTTGATGTGTTCCCATCGTTCTTGCTCCACGGTGTTGATCAACCCAGCGAGTTCTTTCAATTTTAGAAGATTACTTTCTGTATCGGCAGTGAGGGTTTGTGACTCGCTTTCATAATGTGCGAGGAGAACTTGATCGATTTCCTGATCGTTCATCATCGGCACGACTTGCGCGATGAGCTTGCTCATATTTCGGTAGGACCCTTGCATTTTGAACGGTGGTTCTGTTCGGTAATTATCCTGCATAGCCGCACTTTGAATATAATTTTGGTTGACCTTGATAACCACATTTCTGATTTTTAATACATGTTTTAATACCGTGATAAAATCATCGATATCTTGCTTCAGGTAGTTCCCTTCTAAATCGGGAAGTTGGTCTACCACCGATTGCGCATAGTTCACTAAAGCATAGAAATCGTTGAAAGATTTGCTTGCTATTTTTTCAAGGTAGCTGTTTTCAATTGCCGCATTTTCGATCAAGCTTAGATTGAAAAGTGCTTCGGTATCACCGATCACATCCCCTAGATTGTATACATCCGCACGGTTGGCAAGCATATCTGGAATCTGAAATTTGGACCCGCTTTCTGTATAGGGGTTTCCAGCCATCACGATGCAGAATCTTTTCCCACGCAAGTCGTATGTTTTACTCTCTCCTTCAAAAATACCATCGATCTTACGTTGCCCGTCAGCCAGTGAAATGAATTTCTGTAGGAATTCCGGATTCAAATGTTGGATATCATCGAGGTAGAGCATTACATTGTCGGCCATTTCGAAAGCAAGATTAATCTTCTTAAGTTCCTCACGTTCACCAGAAGTTTTCGCTTCCACAGGATCAATTGAAGTAATGGAATGCCCTATTGTAGGTCCGTTGATTTTTACAAAATGTAATCCCATGGTTTTCGCGAGGTATTCCATCAATGTTGTCTTTCCGTAACCTGGCGGAGAAATGAGGAGAAGCATACCCATTCTGGCGGTACGTTTATTGTCGCCAGCTGCTCCAAGTTGTTTGGCCAAGTTATTTCCGATCAATGGAAAGTAAACTTCGTTGATCAACTTATTTCGGACAAAAGATGTTAAGACTTTTGGTTCAAATTCTCCGATTTTCAGCTCCTTGGCGTATGTTTTTCCAAGCTGCTCCTTCAAAGAAGCGAATTCTTGAAAACGAGGGACATTCAATTCAGCAAATGTCTTCAATCTACGCAGAAATTGATGGTATTGAATCTGCTCTTCTCCATTGTTCAAGATCGCGTGATTTCCCTTTAATCCCTGGATGAGCGCATTGTCTTTGGCGATGATCAATTGGTATTCATCCTTTGGATAAAGGAGTGTGACTGCAGTTTCCTCAATGTACTTGTGGAAGGCCTGGTAATCATCGTTCTCGTCGATAAAAGAATTTAGCCAATTTAAGGTCAAATAGAACCGGTCTACGAGACTAAATTGTGTATGCTGAATATCTGCTTCAAAGAGTTTGAAACTCTTTTTGTTTTCCAATAACCTGATGAAAGCTTTTTTAAGTTCATCCGATTGCTCACTGACGACAAACTTGCTGTAGCTTGTGAACGTCTGGAAAAGATAGCTCGCGACGTCCTCCGCATGAATTGTCGAGCGATCCAAATGAGTGTCCCAATTGGTGAATAATTTGGTGAGTTCGTCCACAATAGATTGATAGCGTGTGGAATTTGGAAATGCTTTTAATACCGAATGTGTAGACTGGATCAACGCTTTCTGTTTTTCCTGCTCGTTTTGCTCAAGTGAATGCCAAAACAACTGTGCCATCGCACGCAAATGAGCATCGTAACGTAAAAGATCAAGCTTGCTGTCTAGCTGTTTGATGGTATCATAGATTACCAGAGCATCAAAGTTATGAACTCCTTTGACATAGCCTTCCGAATAACTTTGCTCCACTGTCTGATTGATAAACAGGTTGGCATCAAAATCTAGCTGTCCTTTGGAAGCAAGAAATGTTTTATAGGCGAGATATTCAGCCCGGTATACGTCCTTGTTTTCGGAAATCAGTTCCTGATCCCAAATATCTCTAAAGTTTTCAATCTCGGATCCTTTGACTTTTTGATAGAAGCTCGTTCCGGTAAGATGAAAGTATAGTTCATCATTTTTGCGCACGAGTGTCAAACTGAGCGATTGGTTGTTGACAGCAAATTTATGCTTGCCTAAGGCGATGATATTCTCTCCATCAACAAAAAGATCATTCTTGTCACGTAAAATGCGTAATGAATCCTCTTGAGATTTTTTGAGCAGGTTTTCAAGATTTTCTGCTTTTGAAACATCGCTGAGCGTTTTCAGTTCTTGTACCAGCTGTCTGATCTTGTCAATCATCAAATCTGAAGCAAAGAAACTTAGGATTTCCTCACGCGTGGCAAATGTCTTTGATTTGTTTTCGATATTCTTTAATACACGAAGTCCAATTTGCTCTAATGAAGAGCTGCGTTTGTTGATCTGTTCAACGATCTGCTCTCTGCGGGAATTAAATGCTTTGATAATTTCATCGCGTTTATCAGCAATCTTTAAAGCGAAGTCCTCAAACTCAGAAAATTTACTTTCGAGTTCTTCAAGCTGAACAATAACCTTGGTATAATACTCATCTACTTTCTCGGTAGTTGTAGAAAGTTCAAGATAGTTGGTGACAGACTGTTCCAGTAATGTCAGTTGGGCAGAGAATTCTGCAATGGCTTCCGTACTTTTTAATGAATTGAGTTTGCGTGTAAGCTGCGCCCGGACTTCATTCAAGGAAGAGAAAATAACAGCTATCTTCTCGATAATTTTGGTGGTTTGGGTGGAGTCATCGATTTTTAAACTGTTTAGAATATCGATCAATAGCTCCAACTCACTCGATATAGCCGAATTGGCTTCCTCGATCGCTTTAGCGTCATAGACTTTGACAATTGCGGCAACATTGTTTTTCTGTTGCTCTACTTTCTGCTCATAAGGTTGTAAAGCCTCGTCGCGGAGCAAGAAAGTAATTGTCTTTTCTGCGAGTTCGGTAGTGATTGACTGTAGCTTATCGAGTAAAACATCGATACGGGCTACATCAATATATTTGACATTTTTGAGGTCAATGATTTCACCCTGTAAACGACGTGAATCTGCCAATTGATGAACAAGTTGATCAAGCTTTTCGACTACAGTGCTATTGATGGAAAAGGTAAGTTCTTCCATTTTCTTCTCGGCACTGCCATTGAGCTCTGTGGCGTATTTGCGTTGGGCTTGGACCTTAACAAATTCGTCAATTGCTGTATTGGCAACCTCCTTGATTTGTGCCAGGGGCTGCCCAAGGTTTGACAAGGCTTCATCCTTTATCCAAAAATAGGAGTCAAGCAGGACAGTCGATTTTTTGAGTATATCCTCGTAAAGACCTTCATAACTGTCTTCTTTGTTGATGAGCTGTATGACCTCTTGTGCCTCGGCCATGGCCTGTACGATCTGTTTATTACCAACCTTATAAAGTGGGTCGTCTTTTTTCAGCTCATTTTCTTTGAGTACGGCCATGTAAGGGGTTTCCCAGATCTGAACCTGATGATGCCTTGTTGCTTCGGCCTCTGTGTGGAAGTAAATTAAACTACCGTCTTTAAAAAGTGTGAAGCCATTGCAGATGATCGGAGTTTCGACATGCTGCTGAATGATGTTATAAGACAGTAAGATGTAGGTATTCGTTTCCTCTTGACAAAAGATATAGAGAAAGTCTTCACCGTTTGGTGATGCTATGCGTCTAAGGAAACTAACTTGGTCAAACTGGACGTCAAAGATTTTATGGGTGCCATTCTGCAGGTAGTATCCGTTAGAAAAAATGATTCCTTGATTATCGGGTAGTAAAATGGCTGATTCATTCAGCGATTTAAGATTCACAACTTCTTTTGTCCGTTGATTAAAGACAAATGCACGGAAGTCTTCTTGATACGGTTTAACGCGTACGGCAATCAAATTGCCAAGGTCAGCATAGTAGTAATCCGCATCATCCAATTGTTGGTCGGCATTTGAAACTTTTTCGGAGAAGATTCCTTTCCCCGTATCGGTATTGTTTTCAATTTTGAACGTAATATCGCCATTGATCGCTTCTATAAAGATTTTATCCTTAATGGATATGTGCGGGTGTTTTCCAAGGCGACGGTCTTCTAAAGTTGTTTTTGTCCAGTCAAATTCAAATTGGTTGGGCAATTTGACCTCATGGATGCTGCGGTCGTCCTGATATTGGAGCTTCCCGTCTTTAATCAACCACTTGAATGCTTTCAGGTCAGCAGGATTTTTGCTGGTCTGAAAGATCATGTAAAGATAGTTTTCCGTACGTCGAAACTTGGAAAAGATCGAGTCGCGATAGTATTTATATAAATTTTGATAATCGCCAATGAAATTAGGATCATTGATCAGATCGAGTGATTGTGGGATAAACTGATTGTTTTCGAATGTATATACACTGAAAACATCTTCGAGTTTAATTTCGGTACGTAACCCAAAATGGACGTTATAACCGAATATACATAGATTGTCGAGGGCTAAAATACCACGAGCAACACAGTTATTTTCTGTGGTGATCCGTTGATTGGCCTTGAGTATAAAACTTGTCGCATTAAATACTTCCTTGCGGGCATTATTTAGTTGCTGGAGTTTGATAGAAAGCTCTTCCTTTTGTGTAAGAAGCCGCTTCCGGATAATCTCGTATGCCCCTTGATCAAGGGAGTCGTTCTGATTTGTTACGTTTTCTTCTGGCATAAGTTTCAGCTTGTTCTTTCGCTTATTTCACTTTATTGAATGTTAACTCTTGACCATTTTGATATAAGGTCAATGTTGATACCTCATCATTTTCTTTGCTGAATTTCAGCATGGCCTGTATAGCAGTATAAAATAACTCCAGATTATTCTTGGGATAGACTTCAATGGCGGCTTGTCCCGATAATTGGGCAAATAGATTACCACTATCATCTGCTGTAATTTTAAACTTCAAATCAGGCTGTTTCGTATACTCATATGTTCCCAATAGCTGTTTTATCTGGGACTCAACGAGCGTGATAGCACCTGTAAGTTTCTCTCGCTCAATAGCAGGTGTTTTTCTTTTTTTGAGAATTGCGTCTATCGCAAATGTCAAAGGAAGTACATCTATAGTATTCCATTTGTTCATCAGTACTATGATACATTTTTGATGTGCGAAATCACGGACGATAATGTTTTTATATCCTGAATACTCACCATCATGAAAATGCATTTTATCTTTATTATCTGTACTGTCTTTGAAAACCCATCCAAATCCATAATACCAGTCTCCTTTCTGAATAAGCTTGCGATTATTGAGTCTATCAGCAGAGATTGCTCTTAAAAAATTGTTCTGCTTTAGTAATATGTTATTTTGAATAGCCTGATTCCATTTGAATAAATCTTGGGCTGTACTGCTTATTCCATAGGGGCCGCTTACGGCATCAAAATACTTCGCATACTTGTATATAGCAATGTCATCGACGTTTTTGAAACTATTTGTCTTTACATCAAAAGCCATTCCATGTGCATAATTTCTAAGATCCACATTTGGTGAGCGAGCCGAAAATACTGTCGTATTATTCATTCCAACAGGTTTGAATATATGCTGATGCATATACTTTGCAAACGATTGGCCAGACGCTTTTTCCACAATTAGGGCCAAGAGCATATAGTTTATGTTCGAATAAACATGTTGATCTCCCGGTTTGAAAGATGTACTATCCATCTTTGTTTCAATGATCCTGAGGAGATTCTGATTTGTATTTATTTTCTTCGTATCAATCCATTTCTCGGGGAAACTGAAAAAATCTGGTATCCCCGAGGTGTGGCGCAATAGATTCTTAACACGAACATTTTTGAATTTTAGATGTGGGAAATATTTGATAATATCGTCCTCATAAGATAGCTTACCTTGTTCTTCTAATTGCATAATGGCCATTGCCGTAAACTGTTTACTGACAGAAGCTAACTCAAATCGACTATTGCTTGTTATTCTTTCTGTTTTGGAAGCATCTTGAAAACCTAAATATTTTTCAAAAACAACTTTACCACTGTCGGCCACTAAGAATGCTCCACTGAGTTCACCGTCTTGATTGAGCGATTGGAACAATGAATCTAATCTTTGCTGAACAGTCTGCGCTGTTACAACTAATGTATTTAAGAATATAAAAACAGAAAATAGGATAAAACGCATCTTACGTCTGGTCTAAATTTTTAAAAATATCTTGAGCCTGTTAAGATTCTACTCTTTGTTAGGCTCAAGATAATGACGGTGTTTAAAGTTTCTTGTTGGAAATTCCTAGGTTCTTCGCCAATCCGAACAAAGAATTGATAAAGCTAGTATCTTCACCATTTTCGGCGTCAGTAGCCGCTTTTTGAAGTTTAATCAGTGCTGCAGAAACGGTGAGGTTCTTGATGTCATTTGTAGAAATTCCATATTTATCGGCTAATCCGCGGACCTTCTCTGCGAGGTCTCCTTGTCCATCTGGGCCTATAAGTGAATTCTTAATATCTGTGGCATGTTTAGAGTTGTCAATCAAGTGATCAAAACCTTTGGAATTGGAAACTTGACGGACGATATTCTCAAAGAACATGGTTTCTCCACCAACAATATCGATTTTTGCCGTTTTAAGTGCTTCTGACAACACGCCAGCTTGTGCTTGAGCAATGTCTTTTTGGATATTGATGTGTGCGAGTTCAATATCACGTTCTTTTTGCAATTGCAATTTAAATTCTTCGTGATCTCTGCCCACACCATCTAATTTCTTCATCGCTTCAGCTTTCTCTTCGATACCTTTGGCTTCAGCAAGCGCTTTCTCACGCACCACTTCCGCCTGTGCTAAGCCTTCTTTACGCATCGCTTCCGCTTTCTTCTCAATTACGTTAGCTTCAACAGTACCTTGTTTCTCTTCAGCTTCAGCTTTGGCAACCATAACTTCGGCTTCGGACAAGCCAAGTGCAGCTTCTTCTTTGGCTTGTGCCTCGGCGATGATCTTACGACTTTCTGCCTCTTTGAGTGACGCTTCTTTTTTCGCTTCGGCATCGATCAATAATTCCTGAGCACGTTTTTCGGCAATTTTACGAGCAGCCTCTGCGTCGATTACTTTTTTCTCTGCTTCCTGTTCTGCTGCAATTTTTGCAGCTTCGGCAGCTTTAACAGTTGAAATTAATTTTTCTTCTGCTTCTTGTGATGCCGCGATAACACCCGCTTGTTTCTTACGTTCTACTTCGCGGAATACTTCGATGTCTTTGACGCCTTGTTGCTCTTCAACAACACCTTTTTCCAGTTGTACGCGTTCTTTGATAACTCCTTGAATACTTTTCTTCTCCGTCTCGATTGAACGTTCTTTGTCGATTTGGGCCAAGGTAACAATGCGCTCGCGTTCTGTCTGTTCTAAGGCGCGATCTTTTTCTACACGTTCTGCTTCTACAGCATCGGTACGTTGTTTATTCTTTTCAGCAATGATAATCTGACGCAGTTTATTTTCTTCTTGAACAGCTAGTTGCTCTTCGGTAGAAATCCGGACGCTTTCGTACTTGAGACGTTCTTCTTCGCGGACTTTTGCTATTTCGGCTTCTTCGCGTGCTTTGATATTGTCAATTTCCCGTTTTTGTTTCTCTTCCTTTTCGGCAAGCTGACGGTCTAGTTCTAGAATCGCTTCCCTTGCTTCTACGTTTTGTTTTTTGATTAGTTTCTCCTCATCACGACGGATGAAGTTGGCATTTATATTTTGTTTGGCCGTTAATTCGGTGATTTTTTTGATACCCTCACTGTCTAGGATATTATTTGGATTGAGATGCTCGATGTCGGTCTGTTCAAGGTAATCAATCGCGCAGTCGTCTAAGATATAACCATTAAGATCTGTTCCGATGACGTCTAGAATTTCATCACGGAATTCGCGACGAGCTTCATATAATTCGATAAAATCAAATTTCTTACCTACTGTCTTTAGCGCTTCGGAGAATTTAGATTCAAAAATACTTTTTAATGTCTCGGGTTCACTTGCACGGTCACAGCCCAGATTTTGGGCAACATTGATCACATCATCCACATTTTTGTTGACACGGACGAAGAACGCAACTTTGATATCTGCACGGATATTGTCTTTACAGATCAAACCTTCACCTTGCATACGAGCGATTTCAATTTTTTTGATCGAGATGTCCATGATCTCCATTTTGTGAAATACAGGCACAACATACATTCCTTTGTTGAATGCTACTTTTGTACCACCAACACCGGTACGGACGATCGCTTTTCCTTGCGGGATTTTCTTATAGAATGCACTCAATACGACAAAGAATGCAAAAATTAAAAAGACAGCTAATCCGACAATTAAAAGTATAATTCCGTTTAAGCCACTTAAAAATAAAAGAGGTTGATATAGCATATGATTTGTATTTATTTAGATTTTAATATTTGGATTTACGATTATGATTTATAAGAATAAAGATCCGCTTTTTTAGGACAATTGTTTAGGTGTCGAGTCTTTGCGTTTATTCCTTTTCCATTAAATATTGTCTATCGTAATTTCTTTGGTCACATAATAATATTTCTTGTCTTTGGATTCGTCAACGATTATAACATCATCGCCATAGCTGATTTTCTCCCCATTGTGGCTGACAACATTGAGACGAATAGGATCCTGTTGGACGATAAATTCCGCAGAACCTATTTTCTTTCCTTCAATGCTAGCCCTCATTTTACCCATACGGCCAAGAAAATCGTGGCTTTCTTCGCCGTTATAACCTATATTTTTGAACATTTTAGCTAAGGGTTTGGTCAGAAAATGCATTAAAATAAATGTAACAATGAAAACGGGGATTAGGATTAGTACAGACTTTATTCCCCATGAAGCAACGTCGATAAAGAGTGATGAAACAATGGTAATTATCCAACCTATAAATTTAAACAGTGTTACAATAAGCATGATGGGTACTTTGCCGACGTTGATGTAGTCCATTGCTTTTGCAAAGAAGCCCGGTTCTGCATGCCCGTCGGTGTCCGTATGATGATGGTGTGTATGATCCCCTCCTTCGGTCGCGATATCATGTGAGCCATCTACGTCCGTGACATCAGGCGTAGGGTGGAGATCTATATCTGCATCTGCATCAAATAGATGGACTCCGTCACCCATCAGAAACATAAATAACCAATACACTACAGACATGCCTGTCAAGACTGTCATGATTCCATTGGATAATGGATTAAATAAGATATTGATTAGTTCTGTCATATTGCTATTGTTTAAATTCTTTCTCTTTTAAATGTGTAATGGAAAGACCATGAGTTGCCATTTACCTCAAGATCCTGCATAGCTATCAATTCCCAGCCTTGATTTCCAAGGTCATTTAAGATTTCATCAATTTTTTCGGGATCCAGTTTTGTACCCCAAAAGCCCTTAGGTTCAATTTTCAGTGTTTTATACTCAAATCTTTTCATCCGTATTTAATTTTCTTTTTAGTTCTTCTAATTCGATGTTGACAGCGTCAGATCCGCCTATTGTCTCGTTAATTTCATCAACTTTACTCTTATTGCCTAATGCAATCTCTCCATAGGCCTTCGCAAGTGCTTCGTCTTCTTCGACTTTCTCTTTCATGCGTTCTAACATGGAAATCGTACTATTGGAATCGATATTAGCGAGCTGGCGATTGACCATTTTAGCTGCGTTAGATACCTTTACACGTGCCTTTAAGGTGGAGAGTTCACCTTCCCATTTCGATATATTGAATTTGAGAATGTCTACATTTTTGTGCAGCTCATCGGCTGAACTTTGATGAATCACAGCTTGTTTCTCCAATTCACTAGCTTCGATTAATAACTGTTTTTTCAACAACAGCGCTTCCTTTGCCAGACCTTCGGCCTTTTCTGCCGTTAGCTCTCCCTTTTGTGCCTTTTGGAGTAATAGAATAGCTTTGTTCTCAAACTCATTGGCTTCTTCTTTTTTCTTTTCACAATTGTTTTGGGTACGTATGGCTAAGGCCTTCACTTTAGCATAGGCTTCCAACGATTGTTCCAGGTCCTCTTTCATCTCACGGATACCCTGTTCCGTCATTTTGATGGGGTCTTCCATTTTGTCCACGACTGCGTGGATCTCTGCTTGACCGATTCTGAAAATTCTCTTAAAAATATTCATTATTCTATAATTTTGAAAAACTTATTAACTGATTATAATATTCACTCATCAAAAGACTCAGCGAATTAATGGCTGCATCAAATTCATTCTGGTCGAGATTATGTATTTGTAACGTATACCGAAATATAACTTTGGTCCCATCTTCTGTTAATGCAAATCCGCCGTGGATAATATCTCTATTTTTTATCAATAGTGATTTGAACATATCCATGGTGTCATTGCTGATTGTAAAAAGGTATTGCTCAAAAATCAGGATAGGTTGGGCAATGCCTACAATGAGGTTACGGATTCCGTCATCTTCATTTTCGATGACAAAGATTCCTTCTTTTGTATCCTTATGGGTAATGGTGTAACCGATATTGGCGATATAATTTTCAATTTTTGAGAAGTACATAATCAAGTTTTTTATATATTGCACATATTCTTTGCATAAAGGTAATAAAAATGCAAAAATATTTTGCAATAAAAATTCAATTTTTTTTAAAATGAGTAACGTCGGAAACAATATTAAGAAACTAAGAAAAGTGAAAGGAATGAGTCAGCAGGCATTTGGGGATATTTTTAATCTTACTAGAGGTAATATTTCGTCTTACGAAGAAATGCGTGCGGAACCAAAAATTGAGATTGTTCTTAAGATTGCAAATTATTTTGGCATTCCTGTGCAGCATCTTATTGAAAAGAATTTATCTGTCAATGAAATTCTTAATTTCAATGATTATTTTGAGCCAAATGTTTCTATTATTGGGCGTAAAAGATTGTTACAAATCCCCCTGCTGGAACGGGATGCTATTTTTGAAGCGAGTACTCATTTTTCCAAATTAGATGAGCTTCCGATAATTGAATTTCCGTTGCAAAGTAGGAATCGTCTCATCGCAATCGAATATGCTGACGCTATTCCGGTACCGAGCGATTTTTTTGCTAGCCCTCAATCCATTTTATTTTTTGAAGAGGTAGATGTTCAGAGCTTACATACTTTGGATAAGGCCTTTGGTTTGTATTTTTCCGAGGAAGAGTTCTTTATTGGAAAATACAGTTTGCAGGAAAAAGAGATTAGTTTAGCCTTAAATGTCTGGAAGAAGGTCGATTTCACTCTGGGAGAGAAAGCATATTTCTGGAAATTGTATGGCAGGTTTGAGAGAATCTAATCGAGTGGAACTTTTTCCTATTGTTTATTTGGTATTGCCGGTATCGAGCGTATCTCCATGTTGTTATCATATTCCTAGTTAATTCTGTCATTGTACTATACTTACCGGGGGTTAACAAGGGGTTTGCAGGGATTTACCCCTGCTATACCCCTGTTAACCCCCTGTTAACCCCTTGTAATACCCCTACTAAAGACGGCCTTGAAGTTGATCTGATCTTGACTTGCCTGCTAGAACCAAAGGCTCCAAAATCGGGTCTGCAGATTTGGGTGCCCACAAAAAATTTTGTAGAGTCGGGCATTGTAATTAAATTAGTTTGATAATAAAGTGACATTATAAATAAGATATATTATGATGAACTTGTTGATCAGCTGAAAGTAGTGTGATTTATTTAGTTTAAGAACAATATGCATAAACGGATAAATGACTATAGATAGAAAACTAAATTTAAATAGATGAAGAAAGTAACCTTATTAGCATTAATTGCTGGATTTTTTGTTATTTCCTGTAATAATTCCACGACTAAAAATGTCGAAGTAAAAGATACCACTGCTGCTATTGACATAAAAAAAGATTCGGCCAATACGTCGCTGGAAAATAGCGGCGGCGAAGTGCCAATACCGAAATTTAGTTCTGCTGAGACACAAAAATTGGCGGAGGATTACACAAAATATATTAAAGAATTTATCACTGTTGCTAAAAGCGGCGATGTTGTTAAGCTTAAGGAGCTTGCCTCGAAGCGACAGGAATGGGCCACCAAAGAAACTGAAGCTGTTTCTAAGTTTACACCGGAAGATGCTAAATTATGGAAGGCGTATGCAGAGAGCCTAGGACGAGAGTTGACTGCAAGCCTGATAAAATAAGTTGGAAACAATCAACGAGGTAGGGACTTGAAAAACCTACCTCGTTGATCATACTAGAAGGGGAGGTCATCTTCATTCTCATCTGGAAGCGTTGGGCTGTCTTCTTTGGCGCCGTTTGACTCTGATAAAACCATGAAATTATCTACTTTAATTTCTGTGACATATTGTTTTACGCCATCTGCGTTCTCATAATTGCGATAAGTGAGTTTGCCTTCAACCATGAGCTTGGTCCCACGGTGGCATTTCTTTTCAATGGTATTGTTTTGATTCCCCCAGACCACGAGTGTATGCCATTGGACTTCTTCAACCCACTCACCGGCTTTGTTTTTGAAAAGATCATTGGTGGCGAGACGTAATATGGAGTAATTTGTCCCTGTGGAAGTTGTTTTAATTAATGGGTCATTTCCTAAATGCCCAACCAATTGTACTTTGTTACGTAATGTGCTCATGTGTCTAATTTTTAAATGTTTTTAATAATTCTTATTTTAGTTGATGGTCTTTGGCTATTGACGCCAAATGATCTTGAGCAAAGGTGGGGTAGGAAAAAGACTATAGCCGTCTATTTACCATTTGTATTCGACTATAGTCGGTTGTAATCGTTTGTTGTCGTTTAATATTCCGTTATGAGTTCTGTCGAGAAAGTCTGCCTTGAATGTGGCAAGGTAATATATGGCCGTTCTGACAAGCGATTTTGTGATGATGCTTGCCGGAACGCCTATAACAATAAATTAAATAGTGACCAGGTCAATCTGGTGCGCAATGTGAATAATATCCTACGAAAAAACCGCCGCATTCTATTGGATGTTTTGAGTGGGGAGGGTATGGTCAAGATACAACGGGAAAAATTAAAGCGGCTGGGATTTGATTTTAAGTTTCATACACATACTTTTTCCAATAACAAGGGGCAGACCTATAGCTTTATTTACGAAACAGGCTATTTGTTGCTGGAGAATGATTGGGTATTGATTGTTCAAAAGAAACCGCTGTGATTTTGATCGCAATAGATTCATTTGTATTGGTTTAGTTTGCGGAACTGAGCTTGGCCTTTCTTATTACGATATAATTAAAAATAGTAAATGTTAGAATCAATATGTAATAGCATACTGGGATGAATAAAAAATAGGCGCTATTGAAGATATCGGTTAAAAAAGACGGTAGTGCTATCTTAAAAAAATCTGCGATAATGATATAGCCTATGAAACTTCCGAGAAAAAATAGTCCAACAGCGTGTATTACCCCTCGCTTTATCGGTGAGTTCCTGCTGTGTTAGCCCCTTACGTTTTCTTGATAGTTTGATTAATTGATTAGCTGATTGACTTTCCATAGTCCAAATATGGAGAAATAGTCGTTGAATTTCGGCGAAATTGATGCGACAATAATATGCCAATATCGTGCTGAATAATATAACATATTAATAATCAAAAGTTTTTGGAATTTGGTAAATATTTTGAATCTTTGCAATTCAATAGAGTAATTAATAAAAACGGAAGAATATGTTTGCAATATTAGAAAATCCCGCTTCGTCCACAGAGAAGATTCTCGGGAATATTCTTCGGAATACGGCCCTTTCCTAATCTTCTTTCTTAATACGTTAAGTAACCTAGGTTGATATTGGCTAAAACTTGGCGCTCTAAATAGTGGCCCACTGTTCCAATATGCTTAGCTTATTATGGAGTTTAAAGAATCCAGTTATTTTCAATGTTCTTGTGAAAGCTGGATATGAATGTTATGTTTTAGAAAATTTTATGAATTCAGTAAATAAATATGTCCTTCAGGCATTGGATAACTATCCTTTTTATTTGGAGGAAACTTTGGAATCTTTGTCGTATGCCTTGTCCTACGACGAATCCAATACAATGGCTTTGTGTTTAATGGGAAGGGTTCATGCGGAACAGCTATTGGACTACGAGCAGGCAAAAAGGTATTTCCAGGAAGCTTTGGTGCATAATGTGCAGGCACTGGAAGTATATCCTTATTTCATTCAGACATTGATTGATATGGGGGAGTATGAAGCTGCAAAAAAGACGATCAAATTTGCGTTGACACTTCCGGCCATGCCCTTGACAGGTATCTGGATAAAGAAGGCACTTCTATTCGAAAAGTTGAGAAAATACAAAAAGGCTTTGAAGGCGTTAAAAAAGGCAAAACTTGAAAATGTTGATCTCGATTTTTCGTCAAGCCTGAAGTCGATTGAAGATCGGATTAAAGGGAAACAGGAAATTAAGAATGGGAGTGAAAAAGAGAATAAGAAAGAAAGGAAGAACAGCCGAAAATAGCCTCACACTATCCGGATAACAGTTTTTGTTTTGAACGAGTGTCAATAAAGAAGCCCTAGCTGAAATTTCAGCTAGGGCTTTATCAATATAGTTTAAGAATTATTCTGCTCTTAAGATTTTAGCAGCCTCAACCATCGACTCTAAAGCCGCTTTGGTTTCTGGCCAAGCACGAGTTTTCAAGCCACAGTCAGGGTTAACCCAAAGTTGTTCTGCTGGAACTACTGCTTTTGCTTTGCGTAATAGATCGACCATCTCATCTTTGCTTGGTACGCGTGGTGAGTGAATGTCATAAACACCGGGGCCAATATCATTTGGATATTTGAAATCACCAGCGAAAGCATTCAATAATTTCATTTGAGAACGTGAAGTCTCAATCGTGATAACGTCAGCATCCATTGCGGCGATATCTTCGATTACATTATTGAATTCTGAGTAACACATGTGCGTGTGGATTTGTGTATCATCTTCTACGTTTGATGAAGAAACACGGAAAGCACGTACTGCCCAGTTCAAGTAATCTTTTTGATCAGCTTTACGCAAAGGTAATCCTTCACGGATAGCTGGCTCATCAATTTGGATGATTTTGATACCTGCTTTTTCCAAGGCTTGTACTTCATCCAAGATTGCCAATGCAATTTGGTAAGTCGTTGTTGAACGCGGTTGATCGTTACGTACGAAAGACCATTGTAAAATTGTTACAGGGCCAGTCAACATACCTTTAACCGGACGGTTTGTCAATGATTGTGCATATGAAGACCAACGTACAGTCATATCTTCAGGACGGTATACGTCACCATAGATAATCGGAGGTTTTACACAACGTGAACCGTAAGATTGTACCCAACCGTTTTGAGTGAAAGCGTATCCGGCTAATTGTTCACCGAAGTATTCAACCATGTCGTTACGCTCGAATTCGCCGTGTACTAATACGTCGATATCCAATTGCTCTTGAAGACGGATGGTGTTTTCTGTTTCTTCTGCGATTGCTTTATCGTATTCTGCCTGCGTGATAGCACCTTTTTTAAGGTCTGCTCTCCATTTACGAACATCTTTCGTTTGTGGGAATGAACCAATAGTTGTGGTCGGGAACGCTGGTAAGTTGAATTTCGCTTGTTGCGCTGCTTTACGGTCAGCAAATGCTGAAGTACGTTTTGCATCGTCATCAGTGATATTGCTTGTACGTGTTTTAACCTCTGGTTTGTGGATCAATGGAGACGTACGACGGCTTTCAGCAGCAGCTTTGTTAGCTTCGAAGCGTTTTGCTGTTTCAGCATCAACTTCACCTTCCGCTAGTACAGCTAAGTCTTTTACCTCTGCTAATTTTTGTTTAGCAAATGCTAACCAGTTTTTTACTTCAGCTGGTAACGATTGCTCATTGTGTTCATTGTCTAGGTCAAAAGGAACGTGCAACAAAGATGAAGAAGGAGCTACCCATACACGGTCTTTTCCTAAGGCATCAACAGCTTGTTTGATTTTAACCAATGATTTTTCGTAATCATTTTTCCAGATGTTACGGCCTTCAACAATACCCAAAGATAATGTCAATGAAGCAGGAACTTTAGCTAAGACTGTATCCAATTGGTTTTCACCGCGTACCAGATCCAAATGTAAAGCATGGATAGGTAGGTTAACTGCGATATCTTCGTTATCTTTTAAAGCTTCGAAGTAAGTAGTTGCGATTAATTTGATGTTTTTTGCTGCTGCAGCTAATTTTTCGAAAGTCGGTTGATATAAAGCTTTTACTTTAGCATCTAAATCTAATGCTAAGAAAGGCTCGTCAATCTGAACATATTGCGCACCAGCTTCAGCTAGTTTAGCTAATATTTGCTCATATACTGGAATAAGTTTATCCAATAAATCGATACGGTCGAATCCAGCTTCTTTTTCTTTACCGATCAAAAGGTATGTGATAGGACCTAGTAAAACTGGTTTCGTATCGATGCCTAATGATTTAGCTTCGTTATATTCATTTAAGAATTTTTCAGAAGTCAATTTGAATTCTTGATCCTTTGTGAATTCTGGCACCATGTAGTGGTAGTTTGTGTCCAACCACTTGGTCATTTCCATTGCAGTTACGTCAATTCCTTCTTGTTGGAAACCGCGCGCCATGGCAAAATATAGATCTAAGCTGTAATTGTTGTCTACTTTATTCAATAAAGAATGGTAACGAGCAGGAATTGCACCAACAGTAAGGGTTAAATCCAATACTTGATCGTAAAAAGAGAAATCATTGGAAGGAATCAAATCGATTCCAGCATCTTTTTGTGTTTTCCAATTGCCTTCACGAATTTTTTTTGCTGTGTCCAATAATTCCTCAACAGAAGATTTTTTAGCCCAATAGGCCTCATTGGCTTTTTTCAATTCGCGGAACGCGCCCACACGAGGGTAACCTAAATTGTTAGTCAATAACATAATGAATGTTTTTAATATTTCTTTTTCAACTATATTTCTTGCTAGAGAGAGAAGGACACACTAGAATTCGGTGACTTCGGCTTATCATTCCCATATCAATTAGGGTAGAATTTAGCACCTTGTCAAGGGACAGGTTGCTAAGGCTTCATCGGGTCTATTCCCTCTGCCTTTCTCTATAAGCGATGCTAAGTTAAAACATTTCTTTCTGAAATGCAAATTTTTTATAAAAGTGCGTCTATTTTTTATATTCTACTAAGAATGAAATTGTTTTGTTCTTTTATTTTCATCCATGAATTTGTGTATGTCATGCACCAATACGCTGTGTAGCATAAAAAAGGGGAATGACTGTATTTCTCATTCCCCCTTTTTTTAGCTCACCAAAAGTTTGTAACCTTTTCCGTGCACGTTGACAATTTCAACTTTACTGTCTTCTTTTAGGTATTTACGAAGTTTACTGAGAAATACATCCATACTTCTACCTGTAAAGTAGTTGTCATCATGCCATATTTTTAATAGGGCTTCTTCTCGAGTCAGAACATCATTTTTCTTTAAACAAAGTAGGCGAAGTAGTTCGGCTTCTTTCGTCGATAGTTTTTGCATCTGTCCCTTGTAGGAGATCTGCTGACTTGTATAATCAAAGAAATAATCACCTATTTCAAATTTATCAGCAACCACTTCCTCCTCCTTATCCCGAACACTACGTTTCAGCAATGCATTGATGCGGAGCAATAGTTCCTCAACTCGAAAAGGCTTGGTGATATAATCATCACCTCCCAATTCAAAGGCTTCAGTTTTATCTTCCATCATGCCTTTTGCAGTGGCAAAGATTATGGGAACTGTATTGTTTGTTTTTCTGATCTCACGCCCAACTGTAAAGCCGTCCTTTTTTGGCATCATGACGTCAAAAATGCAGAGGTCGTAATTATTTTTTTTGAATTGAGAAATTGCTTCATCGCCATCGGTGCACAATGTGACGTCAAATTTTCCCTTTAATTCGAGATAGTCTTTTAAAAGATCCCCTAAATTAGGATCATCTTCTGCTAATAATATCTTTTGCATAATGAATATATTAATTTTCACTTATGTTCCTTGACCTTGATAAGCCGTAGGGCCGGATTTCCCTGACCTTTGAGGTTCTTATATAAAGGAAATATACAAAAAAGGAACGTTTTATTTTTTAATAGGCAAAATTACTTCAAAGGTCGTGCCCTTATCTTTTTCACTTTTAACTGTAATTTTCCCGTTCAGCCTTCTCAGAATATCCTGTACATAACTTAAGCCAAGACCAAATCCTTTGACGTTATGAACATTTCCAGTCGGAATACGGTAAAATTGATCGAAAATCTTTTGCAGGTGATCGCGACTCATACCGATGCCGTTGTCGGCAATAGTAACGACAATGGTATCGCCTACATTTTTTGAATTAATATTAACATGTAAATCCCCTTTACTGTACTTGATCGCATTGTCCAGTAGATTGTAGAATACATTCGAAAAATGCAGTTCATCACCGATGACAATATCCTTGGTAGCTGCAAGGTCTATACTGAATTTCCCAGCAATATTCTGCATACGCAGCTGCATGCTGTCTGTTACAGCAGAAAGGAGATCATTGATGTGCACCTCTACCTGGTCGAGTTTTAGGGTTTCTTTTTCTAATCTTGCCAAGTCGAGTACACGTTCAATATGATTCCCAAGCCTAACATTTTCATCATAGATAATATTGGCCAATTTTTGAACGCGCATATGGTCTGCATTGATATCAGGATCTTTCAGCGATTCACTGGCAATCATGATGGTTGCAACCGGTGTTTTAAATTCGTGCGTCATGTTGTTGATGAAGTCTGTTTTCATCTCCGAAACTTTCTTTTGCCTGAAGATGATAATCAGGGTATAGGCAAAACAACCTACCAATAAGAAAAGCAATGCCAGCATAGGTAACAGTAGATAGCCCATATTATCTGCGATTATGGCCTTTTTATTTGGGAAGTAAATTGTTAATTTTCCCGGTGCAGCCCCTATATCGCCTTTAAAAAGTGCGGTAGAGTACTTTGTTGTATTCGTCGGGTTATTTAAGGTTGCTTCGTTTAGGATATTATTGAGTAATATATTGTTTGTACTCCATATTTCGATATTAAACGGTGCCTTAATATCGCGTTGAGCCAACTCATCCTTGATCAGTTCTTGGACGATAATGACGTTCAACCGATCCTTTAACGGGCGTTTAGCCAATTCCATTCCAATTGCGACATCTTCAATGTAATCTGCTTTTTTACCGCCCAGCATGGCCACCGAATCGTATACATTGAAACCGCTCCAAGAATTCTTCCTATTGAGCATATCCAATCTTTTTTCTAAATCGGAGATGGTTTTTGTAAGCTTTGCGTTCTCTCTTGGAGGTAATGTGGCTACTCTGAATTTTGTTTGTTGATTGACCAGTGGGTCCATTAGGGGGATAACAAACCGCGTGCTATCGTCTTTTCCGTTGATCTGATCATCGACCTTTGAAGCATTTAACATAATAAAAGCCTGTACCAAATTATCGTCGGTCAGCTCATTTGAAACAGAAAATTTGATAAATTTCTGGTACTCCGGTCTTTTGATGTATGTTTCGTAAAATGAATTTTTGATTTCAATTACATTTGGATACAATGCACGTAATTGGTCTTCTTGCTCCTTGAAGGTGGAGAAAACAGTATGTTGTTTGTTCTTCAGCTCTTCAATTCTATACTGAATTTCGAGTTGTTCGGCCAACAGGCGTTGTTTTGCTTGTTCCTGCTTGGATTTTTGAATATTACGCTCCTGTTGGACTTTAGCAAAGTCAACAACTTCCCGTCGTTCAAGCTTTCCGGCAACAGCTGTAATGGCAGCATTGACAGACTCATCAAATAATTGAGATTTTTGACGATAAGAATCTCTCAGAAAATAGAATTGCATGGCCAATACACCGATAAGGGCTAGTGACATCAGTCCAATGATTAATACAATGCTATTTTTCTTCATTAGAATAGGGTATTAAATAAATGTATTTTGATTGTATCACAAAGTTTATAACTCTCAGTTTGTTTACCATTTGCGTATTTATTCCTTATGCCATATTTAGTAGTCATGAAGGTGCGATAGCTCATTTTCTTAAATTGTTACAAATATAAAGATGCTGATGTGTTTTGAAGCCGTTTTAACAATGTTTAACAGGAATCTGTTTAAATATAGGTGTTGTTGTTTGTAAATTAGTGAATAGAGATGAGTTATGTCATGAATTTGGCTATGCTTGTCGAATTTTAATCTATGAAGTGGTGTCTGACTGATGGATGAAAATAAGCTAGTGAATTCATGAATAGGTGTGAACTATATGCATGAATTCGATTTAAGATAATCAGGAATGAATAAGCCAAGTGTTCACGTTTACTCATAGAAGCGCAGATACTCTTAAATAACTATATATAGATGAAAAGTTACGTATTATTATTGGTATTGTCTTCCATCGGAACGATTGTTTTAGGACAAGTGAAGATGAAGCCGCAGATTCCTTTAATGGAGGAAAAAGAATCAAAAATGCCTGTCTTTAAATTGGATTCTTCAGATGAAAAGTATCATATGCCCATTAAGAAGTTAAATCGCGTGGATGGTCTAGCTCCAATGCCAGGAACTGAAAAAATGCCGAAAGGGGATGGGAAAGCAGAAAGTTTTCCGTTAAGGCGACTGGATGATTCGCTAAAAGTGAAGGACTTTAAATTAAAAATAGACTCCTTATATCCAAACAGGCAAAAAAAATAGCGTTCTATTTAGAACGCTATTTTTTTTGTTTTGATCTTTATTTTCTATAACTGAGAAACGCGGATTGTATTTGTTTTGCCTTTTTCGATCAATGGTGTTGAAGCTGTATTGATGATGATCGAGCCTGGTTTAACATAGTTGTTTTTTACGATAAACTTGTTGACATCATGGATAGATCCATCCGTGCTTTCGAACTTGTCATAGATAAAGGTTTTTACACCCCAAAGCAGGCTTAGTTGTTTCAAAAGTGTTTGTGTTCCTGTGAAAACTAAGATATCTACATTTGGTCTATAGCTAGTAATTTCAAATGCTGTTGCGCCAGATGAGGTCAATACGGCAATTGCTGAGGCATTTGTTTTTTGAGCAAGGTAAACCGAAGAAGCACAAATGGCATCCGGAATAAGCGTTCCATCGTGGATTTCACTAACTTTCTCATTATAATAAGGATAAGAAGTTTGTTCCACGTGGATAATGATTTTGCTCATTGTTTCGATAACGATTTCTGGGAATTCACCGACAGAAGTCTCGCCACTTAACATCACAGCATCCGCTCCATCCAATACGGAGTTGGCTACGTCATTTACTTCAGCACGTGTAGGACGTGGTGTAGTGATCATACTTTCCAGCATCTGTGTTGCAATAATCACAGGTTTTGAAAGATCTCTACATTTCTGTACGATGATCTTTTGAAGTCCTGGTACCTCTTCCATTGGAAGCTCAACACCCAAGTCTCCACGAGCAACCATAACAGCATCTGTAGCTTCGATAATTGCATCAATATTCTCAATCGCTTCTGGTTTTTCAACTTTTGCGATTACACGTGCATGGCTTCCTTTTGCCTCAATGATTTTTTTACATTGAAAAATATCTTCTGCCGAACGGACGAAAGACATAGCGATCCAGTCTGCCCCATGATCCAAGGCAAAATTTAAGTTGTCTAAATCTTCCTCTGTCAGTGAAGGGATAGATACTTTGGTGTTTGGTAAATTAACGCCTTTACGTGAAGTAAGGACACCGCCGTGTACAACTTCACAGGTAACTGTATCTTTATGATTGGTCTCTAAAACACGAAGTTGAAGTTTTCCGTCGTCAAGTAAAATGATTTCGTTGGCTTCAACGTCGTTTGGAAAGTTTTCGTATGTAATGTAGATTCTGTTTTCGTCTCCGATAAGTTCATGTGTTGTGATTTCAACTTTTGAACCATTTACGAGAACGGCACCACCTTCTTTCATTTTTCCGATCCTAATTTTTGGACCTTGTAAGTCTGCTAAGATGGCAACATTGAATCCTGTTTCATTATTTATTGCATTTATAGTTTCGATTACCTTAAGGTGATCTTCCTGGCTGCCATGAGAGAAATTCAACCGGCACACATCAACCCCTTTGGCAATCATGTTGGTCAAAACTTGTTTGTCTGCCGAGGCAGGGCCTAATGTTGCGACAATTTTAGTCCTTTTTTGAACTTTTTCCATCTGTTATTTTGTATTTTAAATGTTCTTCATTAATCACAACAAATAGCGCGCTACATTGTTGTGTTTTGTCAAAACTAAATCGAATTAATTTAGATCTAAACTGGGGTGTATTTGCTACACTAACCTACAGTTTGCTAAAATATGAGATTTTCTTTAGATTTCAATATTTTTGGTGATATTTCTTTTGCAATGACGACTTCGGGTAATTTGCTGATCCTTTTGATAATATGCTCCACGTCATCTTCGCAGATATAGTTTTTGATGATGATAAAAAAATCAAAGTGTGGGTTTTCGGGAATTAAATAAGTTCCTTCGATGCTCTTGTTGTTGATCAGGAAATATTCTGTGTCGGCATCGGGGATAAGATAATGAAAAGCAGTGAAGTGGTGGCTTATTTTTTTCTTTGTGTCAAAGATAATGTGATATTCAAGCTCTTCTTCGGATTTGTTTTTTTGTCGACCATCATGGTCATATTTGCTTTCTTTTCCTCTGGAAAAATTCAGATTAGTCTCCTTATTGATGAAATGGCAGAGTCGGTAATCTTTCAAGGAACAGGTAATGGCGAGTAGGGTAAAATCCAACTCTTCGTCCATATCCATATCTAATCTTGCTACTAACTTATTGACCACTTTAATGCTTAAATATATGTCCCTCTGTTAACGAAGGTACTAATAATTTTAAGGTCGGAATATACTTTTTGTGTAAAATTTGAGTTAATTAGCTGAGCGTTTGGAATACAAAATATTTTTTGTTATACTTGAACTAAGTTAATATAGAGTGGGTTAGCTAGTATAAGACGCGAATAAGTTCGGTCGCCTAACGTGGTGACTTTCATCTAAATATCAATTTAGGTTTGAATTTTGATGAAATTTATTTTTCTTTGCACAGATTTATTAAACAATTAAACTATAAAATCATGTCAGATATCGCTTCAAGAGTAAAAGCAATTATCGTTGAAAAATTAGGTGTTGACGAAAACGAAGTAACACCAGAAGCTTCATTCACTAATGATTTAGGTGCTGATTCACTTGACACTGTTGAGTTGATCATGGAGTTTGAAAAAGAATTCAACGTTGCTATTCCTGATGATCAAGCAGAGACTATTGGTACTGTTGGTCAAGCAATCGCTTATTTAGAAAAAAACGTTAACTAACTAATTTAATTAGGCTAATCGTAATAAATGGAGCTTAAAAGAGTAGTAGTAACAGGATTAGGCGCCCTTACACCAATTGGAAATACCGTCTCAGCTTACTGGGAGGCGTTAATAAATGGTGTAAGCGGAGCTGCTCCTATTACGCATTTTGATGCGTCAAAATTCAAGACTCAGTTTGCATGTGAGGTAAAGGGGTTTGATCCGCATGAATTTATGGATCGTAAGGAAGCTCGTAAAGTCGATCCTTTTGTCCAGTATGCAATTGCGTCAACAGATGAGGCAATTAAAGATGCTGGCTTAGATTTTGAAAAATTAGATACAAATCGTATCGGAGTAATTTGGGGCTCAGGAATTGGGGGGTTAACAACTTTTACTGAAGAAGTTGCAAACTTTGCAAAGGGAGATGGAACACCTCGTTTCAATCCTTTCTTTATTCCTAAGATGCTTGTTGATATTGCTCCAGGACATATTTCAATGCGTCATGGTCTTCGTGGTCCTAACTTTTCCGCGGTATCGGCTTGTGCGTCAGCTACCAATGCAATGATAGATGCTTTCAACTATATTCGTATGGGTAAGGCAGATGTGATTGTTACAGGTGGATCGGAAGCGACAGTCAATGAAGCTGGAATCGGTGGATTCAACGCTATGCATGCTTTATCTACCAGAAATGATGATCCTAAAACAGCTTCTCGTCCTTTTGATAAAGATAGGGATGGTTTTGTTTCAGGTGAAGGTTCAGGTGCTTTGATCTTGGAAAGTCTGGAACACGCTTTGGCACGTGGAGCAAAAATCTATGCAGAGATTGCGGGTGGTGGCATGAGTGCTGATGCGCATCATATCACAGCATCGCATCCTGAAGGATTGGGTGCTAAACTGGCGATGACCATGGCTGTCAATGATGCAGAGATGGATTTTTCAGATATTGATTATATCAATGTTCATGGAACGTCTACACCGGTCGGTGATATTAGTGAAACGAAGGCTATTGTTGACCTGTTTGGTGAACACGCCTATAAATTGAATATCAGTTCAACTAAATCAATGACTGGACACCTTTTGGGTGCTGCGGGGGCCATAGAAACTATTGCTTCTATTTTGGCTGTCCAAAATGATATTGTCCCTCCGACAATCAATCACTTTACAGACGATCCGGAAATTGATAATAACTTGAATTTTACATTCAACAAAGCGCAAAAACGTACAGTTAATGCAGCGTTGAGTAATACATTTGGTTTCGGTGGGCATAATGCTACCGTTATTGTGAAAAAATATAAAGCTTAATGTTTGATCCTTCAAACATGGTTTGATAATATGAGCTAGCGACAGGTTCTTTAACTAGGACTTGTCGCCTTATTTTTAGAAGAGATGCCTTTTGCAAGGATATATAAATTATATTTTTCGCCAGATCGGGAATACGTTAGAAAACTAAAAAACCTGCTTGGATTTGTTCCCGGAAATGTACATCTGTACAAGATGGCGTTTAGACATAAGTCTGTCGCCGTTACCATTAAAGAGGGAGCAAAAAATAGCAACGAACGTTTAGAATTCTTAGGTGATGCTGTTTTGGGTTCGGTTGTGGCCGAACTGTTATTTAAGAAATATCCTTATAAAGATGAAGGGTTCCTGACAGAAATGCGCTCAAAAATTGTCAGTAGAGCAAACCTAAACCAGCTTTCCAGAAAGTTGGGGTTTAATGAACTTATTCAGTTTGATGCACGAATGATCAGTTTTCCCAATAAACAGGGATCCTTATTAGGCGATGCATTTGAAGCATTGATAGGAGCAGTTTATCTCGATAAGGGCTATGTTTTTACAAAGAGCTTTTTGCTTAACAGAATTATCAAACCACACGTTGATATTCATCTTCTAGAACAGACTGAAACAAACTTCAAAAGCCGGTTGATTGAATGGTGTCAGCATACGGGCAAAGAGATCGTATTTCAACAAACAGACAATCCGGAAGGGGAGTCTTCTAAAATGTTTAGTATTGAAGCGGTCGTTGATGGTGTCGTATGTGGGCTCGGACGTGATTTCAATAAAAAGTCTGCAGAGAAATCCGCAGCCGAAAAAGCCTGTGAATTCCTTAAAATTCTGGAAGTAGAATAAAGGATTTTATTAACTTTGCCAAATATGGCAGTAGTAAAACCTTCTTTGGCAAAAGGAACGCGTGATTTTTCGCCTTCCGAAATGATCAAACGCAACTATATTTTCGATACACTGAAAACGGTATTCAGAAAATATGGCTATAATGAAATACAGACCCCTTCATTTGAAAATTTAACAACTCTTACCGGTAAATACGGCGATGAGGGTGATAAATTGATCTTTAAGATCCTTAAATCAGGAGATTATTTGGACAAAGCTCCAGATAATTTGTTGCAAGAAAGGGCCTTGAATGAACTTATTCCTTTAATTTCTAATAAAGCCTTAAGATATGATCTCACGGTGCCCTTTGCACGCTACGTTGTGATGCACCAGAATGAGATCTCCTTACCATTTAAGCGTTTTCAGGTACAGCCGGTTTGGCGGGCTGATAAACCGCAAAGAGGCCGTTACCGAGAATTTTACCAATGTGATGTTGATGTGGTGGGTTCAACTAGTTTGCTGAATGAAGCTGAATTTATCCTGATTTATCAAGAGGCTTTCGAGCGTTTTGGACTGAAAGATTTTAATATTAAAATCAACAACCGGAAAATTCTTTCGGGTATTGCTGAAATTATCGGAAAGCCGGAGTTGATTGTGGATATGACTGTCGCGATTGATAAATTGGATAAAATTGGTTTGGATGGTGTCAACAAAGAATTGTTGGAAAGAGGTTTTACCGAGGAAGATCTTGCTATTTTGAAACCTATCATTTTATTAGAAGGATCCAATGATGCGAAACTCGCTGCATTAAAAGCAATTTTATCAACTTCTGCTGTTGGTTTAAATGGTATTGCCGAGATCGAAGAAGTATTTGATTATGTGTCTAAGTTAGGTGCAGATGAAAAATTACTGAAGCAGATCATTGATCTTGATATTACATTAGCTCGAGGTCTCAATTATTATACGGGTTGTATTTTTGAGGTTAAGACAAATGAAGTTGCCATGGGAAGTATTGGTGGCGGAGGCCGCTACGATGACCTTACAGGTATGTTTGGTCTGAAGGGATTGACTGGTGTTGGTGTCTCTTTTGGTGCCGACCGTATTTATGATGTCTTAGAAGAGTTAAATCTGTTCCCTGTGGGTAAAGCAGATTCAACAAAGCTCCTGATTATAAATTTTGATAAGCAACTGGAAGGTTATACCCTAAGTTTATTGAATAAGCTCCGGAAGGAAAATATCGCTTCTGAACTCTATGCTTCTCCTGTAAAGTTGAAAAAGCAGATGGGGTATGCGGATGGTAAAGGGATTCCTTATGTATTGTTAGTGGGGGAAGAAGAGGCGGCATCGGGACAATTATCTTTAAAGGACATGGAAAGTGGCGAGCAGATAAAGGTGACTGAAAGTGAGCTGATCCAAAAACTTCGATAACAAACAGTTTGTATAAAATAGATTAAGCCAAATGATTATTAAGTCCTTTGGCTTTTTTATTTTCATAAGTTTTTGATTTATTTGATTGTGCCGTTCATTTATTTGTAAACAAATGCTATATACTTTAAATCAAATGTCTTAGAAGTGTCTTAAAGTGTAAATAAAATTGATTTTTGGACAAGGAAATTCGTCCAAAATTATTAGATTTGTAGTCTAGAATAGTAAGAAAATCAAAACTTTGAAATGAGTTCAACACCTATAACAAAAGAGACATATTTGGAGTGGTATAAGTCGATGTTACTTATGCGTAAGTTTGAAGAAAAAGCAGGTCAACTTTACGGACAGCAAAAGATTCGTGGTTTCTGTCACTTGTACATAGGACAAGAGGCAGTTGTCGCTGGAACGATGTCGGTTATCAAACCTGAGGATTCTTTAATCACTGCTTATCGTGATCACGCCCACGCTTTGGCTAAAGGCGTTTCTGCAAATGCTTGTATGGCTGAATTATATGGAAAGATCACTGGTTGTTCAAAAGGTAAAGGAGGTTCTATGCACTTCTTCTCCAAAGAGCATAAATTCATGGGTGGCCATGGTATTGTTGGTGGTCAAATTCCTTTAGGTGCTGGTATCGCATTTGCTGAAAAATATCTTGGTACAGATAATGTAAATATCTGTTATATGGGTGATGGAGCTGTGCGTCAAGGTGCATTCAATGAGACATTGAACATGGCGATGTTGTGGAAACTGCCTGTTATTTTTGTATGTGAAAACAACGGTTATGCAATGGGTACTTCTGTACAACGTACAACGAACATGCAAGATATCTACAAAATGGGCTTAGGTTTTGATATGCCTTCTGCTCCAGTTGACGGAATGGATGTCGTTGCTGTACACAATGCAATGGACGAAGCTGTTCAACGTGCACGTGCAGGAGAGGGACCAACATTCCTTGAAATTCGTACTTACCGTTACAAAGGGCACTCGATGTCTGACCCAGCTAAATACCGTACTAAAGAAGAACTAGAAGCATATAAAGACCGCGATCCATTGTTGTCAACTAAACATGCTATTTTAGAAAACAACTATGCGGATGATGCTTGGTTTGCAGAAGTTGAGGCTGATGTGAAAAAAGTAGTTGAGGAGTCGGTGAAGTTTGCAGAGGAGTCTCCTTATCCAACTGCAGATGAATTGTACAAAGATGTATATGTACAACAAGACTATCCATTTATTTTAGATTAATACTCTTTAACTTGATAATATAATAAAGAATGGCTGAAGTAGTAAGAATGCCCAAAATGAGCGATACAATGACCGAAGGGGTCATCGCAAAATGGCACAAAAAAGTTGGTGATAAAGTAAATTCTGGTGATTTGGTAGCTGAGATTGAAACAGATAAAGCTACAATGGACTTTGAGTCTTACCAAGAAGGAACTCTTTTATATATTGGTCCTAAAGAAGGCGAAGCAGTGGCTATTGATGCTGTTATTGCTGTTTTAGGTGAACCGGGTGAAGATTTTCAAGCATTGTTGAGTGGTGACGCTCCTGCTGCTGAAAAAGCACCAGAGAAAACTGAAGAAAAAAAAGCAGAAGAAGTTTCTGGTCCAGAATCTTCGGCTAGTACTGTAACTCCTGAGGAATTGGGATGTACAGTGATTACTATGCCGTTGTTGAGTGATACCATGAAAGAAGGTGTCATTGCACAATGGAACTTCAAAGTTGGTGATACGATCAAATCTGACGATGCTATTGCTGATGTAGAAACTGATAAAGCGACAATGGAAGTTACTGCTTATGCTGACGGAACATTGTTATATGTTGGTCTTGAAGCTGGACAAGCTGCAAAAGTTAACGACATCATTGCGATCGTCGGTCCTGCAGGAACTGATATCACACCTTTGTTAAATCAAAAATCTGCACCTGCAAAGGCAGAAACTGCTGAAGCTCCTAAAGCTGACTCAGCTGCTGCTGTAACTGCCGCACCGGTAGCATCGACTTCAAGCGATGATGCTCGCGTGAAAGCATCTCCTTTGGCACGTAAAATTGCGCAAGAAAAAGGTATCAACTTAAGTGATATCAAAGGTTCTGCTGATGGTGGCCGTATTGTGAAGAAAGACGTTGAATCATTTGTTCCTGCTGCTGCACAACCTGTGGAGACAAAAGCTGCTGCTCCTGCAACAGAAGCCAAAGCCATTACTTTGCCGACATTTGTTGGTGAAGAGCGTTATACTGAAAAACCAGTTAACCAAATGCGTAAAACTATTGCGCGTCGTCTAGCAGAGTCATTGTTTACAGCTCCACACTTCTATTTGACTGTATCTATTGACATGGACAATGCAATGGCTGCTCGTGCTCAAATCAATGAGGTTGCTCCAGTAAAAGTTTCTTTCAATGATATCGTTGTAAAAGCTGTTGCTGTTGCCTTGAAAAAGCATCCTGCAGTAAACTCTTCATGGCAAGGTGATAAAATCCGTTTCAATGAGCATACCAACATCGGTGTTGCAATGGCTGTTGAAGATGGTTTATTAGTCCCTGTTGTGCGTTTCGCAGATGGTAAGTCATTATCACATATCTCTGCAGAGGTGAAAGATTTCGCTCAAAAAGCGAAAGCTAAAAAATTACAACCTGCGGATTGGGAAGGATCTACCTTTACAGTATCTAACTTAGGTATGTTCGGAATTGACGAATTTACATCCATTATCAACTCTCCAGATGGAGCTATCCTTTCTGTAGGAGCTATTCAGGCAGTTCCTGTTGTTAAAAATGGTGCTGTAGTTCCTGGTAATGTAATGAAAGTAACATTGGGCTGTGATCACCGTGTGGTGGATGGCGCAACTGGTGCTGCATTTTTACAGACTTTAAAATCTTTGGTTGAAAATCCAGTAAGATTATTAGCATAATCCTCTATAGGAAAATCAAAAGCCACTTTAGCAATAAAGTGGCTTTTTTTGTGTTCTTAATTGTTTAAATTCATAGGACTGAAAAAGTCGGTCCCAATATAGATACAGCCGCTATTAGTTGGTTTGACTTATGTGGGTTTTGTGTTTCTTACAGGGAAATCGAAATAATGGGTAGAAAAGGTAACATATACGATGAATAACAATTATTATGAGGAAAAAATTCGTTTTTTTATACTAAAATCTTCATTTTAGCATTATTATCAGTATGCTGATCCTTCTATTACGAGCTTGAATAATTTGCTATTATTTAAGGCAAAAGAAATAGAGGGTATTTATTGATATACAATACAGAAAACATAAAAATCCGGGAGACTTAGTATAGTGAAATTATTTTTTTTAAAGGGAATGGTCGCTCTTTTGCTGGCATCTACAATTGCCTGTAGTTCGAAAGAGAAAAAACAGAAGGAAGCAGCAATAGCGCAAGCAAAAGTAGATAGCACAAGACTCGTCTATAATCCAAATAATGCAGATCAAAAGATCGATGCTTTTATGAAAAATCTTCATTCAAAAGCTGCGTTTAACGGGAATGTGCTCGTCGCAAAAGATGGAAAAATCTTATATCAAAATACATTCGGTTGGGCTAATTACTTAAAACGAGATAGCCTGAAAATTGACGATCGGTTTGAGTTGGCTTCAGTTTCTAAACCATTAACAGCTGTTGGAATTTTGAAGTTAGTGGAGGCAGGAAAGCTACGTCTCGATCAAACGATCAATGACTTCTACCCGGATTTTCCTTATCCTGGTATTACCATAAAAATGTTATTGACTCACCGTTCGGGACTACCCAATTACGTTTATTTTTCGGAGGAGCACTGGCCAGATCGTAAGAAAGGAATGACGAATCAGGATGTGATGAAAATGCTGACCGAATTTAAACCCAATCGCTATGGCGCACCAGGAGGTCGTTTCTTTTACAATAACTCGAACTTTATGGTCTTAGGGGCCATTATTGAAAAGATATCAAAGCAAGATTACGCGACTTATATGAAAGATAGCGTATTCAATGTTGCCGGAATGACAAATACTGCCGCACTCTCTAAGGCAGTGTATGATAAAATCCCTACCAACGTTATTGGACATGATAAGGTATGGCGAAGATCGGTAGTACAAAATTTTCAGGATGGACCACTTGGCGACAAAGGGATTTATAGCACTGTACGTGACCTTTATCGTTTTGATCTGGCTTTGAGAGATGGAAGATTATTGAAGCAGTCAACATTGGATTCAGCATATCGTGGATATCCCGACGCCAAGAAAGGAATTTTTAGTTATGGATACGGTTGGCGTACCTTTGAACATGGCGATGATCATATCGTATACCATACCGGTTGGTGGCACGGTTTTAGACATATTTATGTAAGAGACTTAAAGAGAAACATTGTTATTGTTTTACTTTCTAATATGACAAACGGAAGCTTGGTCAAGTTGGATGAGCTTTATAAAATCATGGGAATGCCAGTATTACGTAAAAATGCGTATAGCAACCATGGTGATTTTATCATAGATGAGTAGCTTTCGAGCGGCACAATAAATTGAAAAGTCACTGTCACCTTTGTCCTCTAGATAAAATAGGACGGAGGTGATAAGTTAATTACCGGAAATGGGCGGGCAAAAGATGGATATAAAAGGAATAAAAAGATGAAAAAGACATTGATTTTGGGTGCTAGTACCAATCCTTCGCGTTATTCGAATAAAGCTGCAAATATGCTGCATAAGCACGGGCATGATATTGTCAATATTGGCTTGAGTGGCGGTGAAGCAGCTGGAGTTCCCATTGAAAAGAAAGGTGAGGTATACACCGATATTGATACCGTGACGATGTATCTCGGTGAGGCTAATCAGCAGGAATATTACGATTATATATTAGCTACGAAGCCAAAAAGAATTATATTTAATCCCGGGGCGGAGAATACTGAATTGGAACAGCTCGCCATGGAACATGGCATTAAGACAGAAAGAGCCTGTACTCTTGTTTTGTTGAGTACAGGGCAATTTTAGATTTTGGATTTCCGAAGCAACTCAAGTGATAGATACTTTGTGATAAAATAATTTGTCAGCCCCACAGTATTGCTGTCGAGATTTAGACTTGACACTTTGATGTCACAATGTTCCTTCAATATCGCCATGGTATAGGAATTTATGGCTTGCTGTATCGGAATGGTGATCAATTCATTTGCTTTAGCAATTTTTCCACCCAACACAATCAATTCGGGATTAAGTAGCTGTATTAAGGATGCAAATGCTTTTCCTAGGTTTGTCCCTAGTTTTGAAATCTGATTTATTGCAAACTGATCACCTTTATTTGCCGCTTCAATAATATGTGTCGGTGTTAAATGTTGTAATTCTTCTGGCTGCAATTCATTTAATTTAGTCAGCTCACCTTTTTGAATTTCCTGTTTGGCATTGTTGACCAAAGCTATTCCAGAAGCCACGGTTTCCAGGCAGCCTCTTTTGCCACAGTAGCAAAGTTCACCGTTGTCAATAAAAGGCATATGTCCTACTTCGCCGGAGTAACCATCGCGACCCAAATAGACTTCTCCATTGGACACGATTCCTAGACCTATCCCCCAATCCATCAGGATAATCAGACTATTTTTTGTGTTTTTTGCCAATCCAAATTTTAATTCCGCATAAGCTGCACCTTTGACATCATTCAATATGAAGACGGGTTTTTTATATATGCGCTCGAAATAATTAGTTATGGATTGATTATCATCATGCAAAAATGTCTCGTTGGTACCTTCCTCAGCGTTGATCAGTCCTGGCATACCAATAATAAACCCTGTTAGATTCTCGATATCAACTGATTTATCGAGAAGGTATTGATCAATAATCTGTGTGATAGTGGTTAGATTTTCTGCATCGCGAGATAATTCATTATCCAGCTCAACGGTTTCAGCAATAACATGCTGATTATTGTCCATTATACTCATTGTGATGGAGAAACGTTGGAGCTCGACCGACAGCACCTGAAATAATCCATCACATAGTTTATATAAATTAGGTTTACGTCCACCAATAGATTCTCCTTTGTCAAATTGACGGATAAAATTATCTTCCAGCAACTCTGCAATGAGGCTATTCACTGTAGGCAGGCTTAGATAGAGGTTTTTTACAATGTCATTTACCGATACAGATCCTAATTCGGCTATTAATTTTATAATGGAGATTTTATTGAATAGATTTTTCTTTTCAGGCTTACTCTCCAATTTTTTGTTAATCAGTAAGTTTACGGCTTTAGTCATAAAACATTATATTTTGAAATAGAATCCTTAGGGCTTTAATTTAGCAAAAGTTTTGGAATCATTTGGTTATTTTTCTCACTTGACAAGCAAGTTGGCTAATTAGCAAAAAGGGGATAAGATTCCTTATCCCCTCTCTACGTATAAGTTAAGACTATTTGAGTTTTTTTACCCGAATGTCTTTAAAGAATACTTCGGTACCGTGTCCTAGGAACCCGATATGACCAGAGGTCCGTTTAAGTCCAGGATGTTGTTTTCCGTCCAGCGTTCCATTTTTGCTTGCCTCTGCGATATCTGCATCCACAATGACAGTACCATTAAGCGTAACTTTGATGCGATTTCCTTTCACGACTATTTCCTCGGAGTTCCATTCCCCTACTGGTTTTAAATAGCCTTTTTTGGCAGGGACAACACCATAAATTGAACCGTGATATTGGTATTGCTTCAAGTCTTTATAGACATCCGCACCATCATCGAGTACCTGGATTTCCATGGCTTCATATGCGGCATCTCCTTCCAAAGGTGCCCGTATTCCCACACCATTGTTGGCGCCCGGAGTTAATTTGAAGTCGAAGCGATAAATAAAGTCCGCGTATTCTTCTTTTGTATAAAGGTTTCCACCAAATTTTGCATTTGGATATACCCAGATATAACCTTCGTCATTGATGACATAAGCTTGGTTTTCTGTCCACTTGTCGAGGTTTGTTCCATCAAAAAGTACTTCAAAACCTTCCTTTTTCTCTTGATCGCTCAATTTAAAGATTTGTTTTCTTGGGAATTCCTTGATAAAAAGATCTCTATAATAAACAACTGAACCATGCGCTTGTAACTCAATTTGTTCGGTAGGGAAAATTGATTGGTTTCTATCCCAGTAGTTTTCAAGAGGAACATTGTCGGTTACCAACTGTCCATTTAACCAAACTGTGACTTTATCGTCAACCATTTTGATTTTAAAGGTATTCCATTCACCAGTTGCATTGTCAGCAACTTTCAATGGTTTGCTTTCATTTTTCTGGTTGTTATATAATCCGCCAGAGCCAACTTGGGCGCCGACTCTTGTATTCGCAATATCCCAAATCTGCACTTGTGGTGTACCTCTCAAGTAAATACCGGCATCACCTTCTATACCACCATAGTTCTCCAATTTCCAATCTACGAGCATTTCAAAATCGCCATATTTCTTTACAGTAGCTAGATTATCTCCTTTACCGCTGAAGGCAATTTCACCATTGGATGCTGTCCAGCCTTTGCGCATAATATCGTCGGCTTTAGCTTGTTCTGCTGCTAAAGTTTTCTCGTTCATCTTACTGCGTTTGATCGGATCGGCGACCAATCCTTTCCAGCCACTTAGGTCCTTGCCATTGAACATCGAAACGTAACCCTCTTTGATAGGCATTTCAGCAAGATAACGGACAACAGCTTCTTTGAGATACCCACTTTCGCTGCCAGACAGTTTACCAATGACCTGTTCTAGAACTTCTCTGACCTTTTTGCCATAGAACTTATTGTCCATAGCAATGTTCATCGCTACATTTGCAGCGGTTCCGCCCAGTTGCGTATCGTTCATTAAATCCGCGGCGAAAACTAAAGACTGATATGTTCCCGTAGGCTGCAATGCGGAGAGAGCTGCTTTCTTCTGTTCCGTTGTTTTGGCAACACTGAACGCATCTTTCAACAACAAAGTTTTCTGTTCAGGTGTGTTCGAAGAAGAAGAAATTGATTTGATCAATCCGCGATATACCGTATTGAAAAGATTATCGTCTTTTTCTGTTCTGGATAGCGATACCAACTCTGGCAGTGCGTTAGAAGAGGACCAGCCTGCCAAAGACTCAATTGCAGAGGATCTTAGGCTTGTGTTATTGTTATTAAGGTATGCGGTTACAGCTTTCAATGACTGCGCGTCACCAAGCCCAGCGAAAATAGGGAAATATTTAGCGGTATTTGGCGCTGCAGACTTCGATATATTAGCGGCCAGTTTTTCAGTTAATCCTTTAGAATTTGTACTTGACTGAACCACATTGACAATGGCACGTTGCAATAGAACAGCGGATTTACTGTCTGTCGTATTGTTTAACCTATTGAATAGTTCCTCTAAGTCTGATTCCTGAGCTACATTTGGGAGTGCTTTGTTGATCGCTTCTTCGACAGCCGGGTTTGCACTCTTTATGGCTAATACAGCTTTGGATGATGTGTTGTTGGAACGTTTACTTAAAATATCCAGCAATTGAATCTTTTTGTCGTCGTCTACCGTAGCAAGGGCATTGTTGACATCGGTAACGACATTTGCATCTTTCGATGAAAGGATTAACGCTTTTACCGAGTTGTTGAATTGTTGATCGGCATTAAGAGCCTGGATTAAGGTATTGGTTTCTTTTCCCTGTGACAAGGTATTTAGTGCACTTAATCCAGCTAATTTAGTTACAGGAGACTGTGTTTTATTTACTAATGCCTGGATTAGTTTTAAGCTGCTTGCCGAACCATTGTTGGCTAGGTAGTTCAATACACTTTCTTGCACTTCAGGAGTACCCTTGCTTGCTAAAGCAAGTAAGCTTTTTGCGTCACTACCTTTTCCGTATTTTCCGAGTAATTGCAATGCAATGTTACGGTAAGCACCGTTATCACTTTTAACTGCTGCTAATAAGTTCTTTTGTTGTTTCGCTGGATCAATTGTTGTCAATAATTTAAGCGATGCAATTTGGCCGTTGATCGATTTTGCTTTTTGGGATTCCTGGAAAAATTTGTTCAGGAACTTGATCGCATCTTGATCATGTTTATTGTCGATCAGTGCTTGGGCATAATCAATACCAAGTCCTATCGCATCAAATTTGTCGTAGCTATAGCCGGCAGCATTTAATTTTTCCTGGAATAGCGATTCAGATGCTGTGCCCCCGATTTTGCTCAACGCGATTAATGCAGTCCGTTGGAAGCCATCCGAATTATATTTTTGTGTCAATCCTAAAATGGCACTTTCGGCATTTTTATCTTTTAGATCTCCAAGTGCTGTAACCAGAGCAATGGCAGTTTTCTCTGTTGTGGATGCGGCTAGAGCTTTTTCTAATGCTGCTGTCGATTCAGGGGTGCGAATAGATACTAAAGTTCTCGCTGCTGCGTCGGCAAGATAATCATTTGTGAAACAATTTGCGACAGCAGGTATAGCGGTATTATCTGCGCATTGACGTAAGAGACGTAGCGCAAAGACCTGATTTGTCGGTTCGCTCAATTGCGAGATGGATTTTGCTAAACCTTCAACAAAAACTTTTTTTTGCTGTTCTTTACCTGGCTGATTTACATAGAACGAATAACTGTTTGCTGCAAATTCTATAGGCGCATTATTGCTTCCTGGTGCTTTAAGTCCCTTGAGGAAAGTGACAACGTCGTCAGAAGAAAAGCCCTCCAGCTCATGCATGGCAAGCAAAAATTTTTCTTTTTCTTCGGCAGGCTGCTGCGCTAATACGTCTGCTATTTTTGTTGCAGTCGTTCTATTTTGTGGTTGCTGCGCGTAGGTTGCACTAGATATAAGAAGCAGTACGGTCAGCGAATTGAATATTCTTTTCATTAGGATATCTTTTTAAATAGACCAGGGGCCTCTCATTGGTTGGTGAATCAATCTATTTGCGGCGTCATCATTAATAAATAGCTCATTTTGCGAGTCATATTTTAATGATCTGTTTAGTCGTAATGCTGCTAATCCCATGTTGACCAAAGTACAAGAACGGTGTCCATTGATTTCATTCAGTGCAAACTTTTCTCTTGTGCGTACAGATTCCAGGAAATCGGTAATCTGCGGTGCCGGTTCAGGGTATTGTGCAAGTTTTCTTTCCAAATCTGGTATATCCGATTGAAAGCCTCTGTATAATTTACCTTTTGGACCTTCAATATAGGCTGCCTTTTCATCTTTCGCTTCACCGTCTAGAATGATCTGACAACCATCGGCATAGGTAAATGTAATTCGTCTCCATGTGCCCACGGCATCCGGATGTTGCTGCGGGGCATCAACGTCAACAGTAATAGGGCTTTCGTTGTCTTTACCTAAGAAGTACTGAACAGGATCCATATAATGTTGTCCCATATCTCCTAGGCCACCGCCGTCATAATCCCAATATCCTCTAAAGGTCGTATGTACACGGTGTTTATTGTAAGGCTTGTATGGTGCTGGACCTAACCAAAAATCATAGTCAAGTTCCGATGGTACTTTCTCCTCTGGTAAATTTTCCTTTCCTACCCAATAGAATTTCCAGTCAAAGCCTGTATGTTTGCTTATTGTGACTTTCAACGGCCAACCTAACATCCCTGTATCAACTAATTTTTTGATTTTGCTTACGGGAACATTCATTCCATAAAAATCATCCTTAAAACGAAACCAGGTATTTAGACGAAAGATATTGCCGTGCTGTGCAATGGCTTCTTTCACTTTTTTACCTTCACCGATAGTACGTGTCATCGGTTTTTCACACCAGATATCTTTTCCTGCTTTTGCCGCTTCGATAGACATCAGTCCATGCCAATGTGGGGGAGTAGCAATATGCACAATATCTACTTCCGGAGATTTAATCAACTCCCTAAAGTCATGGTATTCCTTCACACCACCGCCTAAGTCTGCTTGTGCTGCCGCTAGATGGGTTTTGTCCACATCACAAATGGCTACTGTTTTAGTTCCGGCGTAGCCAAAGTGTCCACGGCCCATATTGCCGACACCAATTACACCTTTGGTTAGATGGTCGCTCGGAGCAAGATAGCCCTGTCCTCCGAGTACAAAGCGTGGTACAATAGAAAATGCCGCAGCACCGACCACGGATTTTTTTATGAAATCACGCCTTGATGAATTCTGTTCTTTCATTTTGGTTGGATTAGTTGTTTTATAATTGATCCACTATTAGGCTGTTAAAAATAACGGCATTGGATATTTAATCTTAAAAATAGATAAAAAACTGATAAATGTAAACTGATAACTAAAATTTTACGTATTGTTTATTTATGTTTTGTTAAAAAATAACAAAAGAATGCTGTAGAATTCATTTCTTTCATATATAATGCCCGATTTTTGCCTATGCGCCGTTATTGTGTCTGCAAATTGTTACATTTCAATTTGGTAGCCGACCTATCGGATAGATTAGGAAAGCCCTACTGATCAATTTTTCTCAATCGTTTTCGTAAAAGGTGCTTGATTTCAGTCGAATAATCCAGCATCTTTATGGTCGCTCTGATAGCATTAAATCCTAATGATGAATCTAAGAATACTATTTTTTCTCATTTGCGCGATATTCCAGTCAATTTCTGGATCGGCACAATTTAGAATTCCCGCACTGGGTCATTCCATTTATGAAGGTGTATTTACCGGGAATGGTCTACTGGGAACAATGACTTATATAGCCGGTAAGAATTCAATGCGCGTGGATATTGGAAGAACTGATGTTTATGATCATCGAGCGAATTCAGCCGATAAATTGTTTGATCAGGCGCGTATGTCGTTAGGTCATTTTGAAATAGAATTTGAAAGCCCGATTGTGCAGGCACAAGGAGAAATTCATCTAAAAGATGCTTATGCTGAGGCGAACGTCAGCACAAGCAAAGGGAGGATGAGAATTCGGACGACCACCTTATCGAATGACAACATTATCTTGCTAGAAGTATTTAAAAAAGATTTTGACGGGAATTACCACCTGACATGGAAACCTGATGAAGCCATCAGTCCAAGGATGGGATTCAGCTATACACAGAAACCCAAAAATTATCCAGCAAACCCAAAAGGGAGTTTTGGCACACAAGGCGAAACAAAATATTTTGATCAGCCTCTTCTAGCCTGGGGAGGGTATGTGACGGCTTATTGGAGCAAATCTGATAAAGAAGTGGATACCTATTTAATTACTGTAGATTATAGCCAGCATGGAACCGCTTATGTCAAAACGGCCATCAATTATGTTCAGAACTTTAGTAAGCAAAAGTTAACGAAAGGATTGGCATCCCATCGCAAGTGGTGGACCAACTATTTTAAGGCATCGACCCTGGAATTGCCAGATACAGTTTACCAGCAGTTTTATGATATGCAGTTGTATAAGCTTGCCAGTGCAACGAGGTCAGATAAACCTGCCATGGATTTACAGGGGCCTTGGACCAGCCCAACTCCCTGGCCAGCTTATTGGCTCAACCTTAATATGCAACTCGCTTATTCACCAGTATTCAAAGCCAACCAACTTGGTATCGCAAATTCTTTAATCCAGATGATTGACCGGAATAAAGATCAGTTAAAACAAAATGTTCCAGAACCTTATCGTTATAATAGTTTGGCTGTAGGCCGGTCCTCGGGACCATCTTTATGGAGCCCTGTTCTTTTGGCTAAGAATGTGCCACTTGAAGGAGCTTCCGATGGTGAAAAAGAATTGGGAAATCTAATCTGGCTCTTGCATAGCTATTATCAGTATTATCGAGCGACGATGTCGCAAGATGTATATGATCGCTTGTTCCCGCTTCTAAAGGAAGCGATAAATTATCATTTGCACTTATTGGAAAAGGATCAAACTGGGAAATACCGTATCGGTGTAAAAACCTATTCACCTGAATATCCTAAGGGCTACGCTTATGATACAAATTATGATCTTTCCATTTTCAGATGGGGGCTCAAGACACTTATTGAGCTGGATCAAGAAAGAGGCGGCAGGGATAAACTTCACGCTGTCTGGAAGGACGTATTGGTCAACTTGATTGATTATCCACAAGATGCCGATGGCTTTATGATTGCAAAAGACCTTCCCTATGGAGAGTCGCATCGTCATTATTCGCATCTCATGATGATTTACCCTTTTTACGATATAAACTGGGATCAGGTAAATAATCAAGCGCTTATTGAACGTTCTATTGCACATTGGCAGAGCAAAAAGCAATGGTTGCAGGGGTATTCATTTACAGGAGCTGCTTCTATGTATGCCATGATGGGGCGAGGAGATTCGGCTTTGGCTTCGCTGGATGTTTTATTACAGAAATATATTAAAGCCAATACCCTATATGCCGAAAGCGGCCCGGTGATAGAAACTCCACTGGCGGCGATGGCGAGCATTCAAGAACTGTGTATGCAATATTGGAATGGCATATTACGCGTGTTTCCTGCTATTCCGCATAAATGGGAGGATGTATCCTTTGCCAATTTTTTGGCAGATGGTGGAAATCTTGTATCGGCACAGCGGAAAAATGGAAAAACGATCGGTATCCAGATTAAAAGTCAATATGGCGGTCGCATACGTTTAAAAGCTGGTGTAAGAGCACCAGAGGTAAAGATACAGGGAAAAGGCACATTTGATATAGCGCAGGACGGAATGATTGATTTGAATCTTGATAAGGGGGCAATCGCTTTGATCGTTGCACGTTGATAACGCGAGATTAAAGAAAGTCAGACAGGACAAGCTAAATAGGAAGATTCTGTGAACCAAAGCTCCATATTCATTAATCAAAGAGCTGATTATTTATGTGAAAAATTGACGCGCTGATGCGCTGACTAAATAAAAATAAAAGAATAAAAAATAATGAAATTAAAACAACTCCCTGTGTTATTATTGGCTGTTTTGGGTACTTCGACTGTCGTTCAAGCCCAAACAGCAAAACCAAATCTATCCAAAGAGTTTATTCAGCAGCAGCTAGATGCTGCAGCGAAGCAAATAAAAGTCCTTGCGAATGAAACTCCGACAGAAAAGTTTCCAAAAACTTTTGAAAATGGCAAAGAAGTATTTTCTTCGTCGAGCTGGTGGTGTTCGGGGTTCTATCCGGGGACTTTGCTGTATTTATATGAAGGGACCAAAGACGAAGGGTTATTAAAGAAAGCAACCGAGAAATTGACGTATCTGGAAAAAGAAAAGAACAACAAGGGTACACATGATTTAGGGTTTATGTTATTTTGTAGTTTTGGAAATGCACTTCGTCTCACGGGCGATACGCAAAAGTACGAACCGGTACTCAGTACTGGTGCGAATTCTTTGGCATCTCGCTATAGTCCCATTACCAAAACGATCCGTTCCTGGGATCACGGATCATGGCAGTATCCAGTTATAATCGATAATATGATGAACCTGGAGTTTTTGACACAGGTGTCTAAAATGACTGGAGATAAAAAATTCTATGATATTGCGGTATCTCATGCTGAAACAACTTTGAAAAACCACTTCAGAAAAGATTATAGTTCCTACCATGTGATCGATTATGATAAGAACACAGGTAAGGCCATTGGAAAAAAAACACACCAGGGTGCATTTGATGAATCAGCATGGTCAAGAGGGCAGGGATGGGCATTATATGGTTATACAATGATGTATCGTGAAACCAAGAAAAAAGAATTTTTGAAGCAGGCACAGCAAATCGCAAAGTATATCTTAAGCAATCCAAATCTGCCGGCTGATCTGGTTCCTTACTGGGATTTCGATAAAGATAAAATTGCGAAGTCAGATAAAATGTATCCGAATAAGGATCTGCGGGATGTATCTGCAGCGGCATTATATGCCTCGGCATTATTGGAGCTCTCTCAATATACAAAGGGAAGTGAGTCTGTGAAGTACTTTGATAAAGCAGAAACTCTTCTTAAAAATCTGTCGAAGGCACCTTACCTTGCTCCTTATGGGCAAAATGGAGGCTATATTTTACAACATAGTGTTGGAGCGTTGCCATTGAATTCCGAAATCGATGTACCGTTGACTTATGCAGATTATTACTATGTGGAAGCCTTGGTCCGGTATCAACGCCTATTGTCTGGAGAACCTATGATCAAAGAGATCGCTAAATAGGACTATCAAAGAAAAGCGTATTCTTGGGAAATCAACTCGTTTAGATGACACAGGGATAGATAAAAAAAGAGATGCATATAGCATCTCTTTTTTTATGAGACAGGATGTCGATTAGCATTTAAATATAGCTAAGTTTCAGTGGTCTGACTTGAATTCGCTGCTTGTTCTGAAGGATTGTGTCCAAACTGTTTTTTGAATTCCTTACTAAAGTATTTTCTGTCGGAAAATCCTACAGCATAGGCGACTTCGCTGATGTTCATGGCAGATATCAGTAATTCTTTCGCTTTGTTCAGCCGGTAAGTTTTGACATAATTATTGAGCGATAAATTAGAGATGGCCTTCAGCTTGCGATAGAGGATAGGCGCACTCATACCCATTGTTCGAGAAATAAAATTGACGTCAAAGCCGTCCGATTGAAGATTATCTTCGATTAATTGATTTAGGGATGAGATGAATTGTGCATCAAGCTCATTCTCAAATGAAGCTGTTTTAACCTGAAATTCTTTGCTTCTTTTCTGACTGATTGCCATGAGATTGTGTGCAGAAAGGAAAAGCTGTTTATTGTCGAAAGGTTTTGTCAGGTAGATGTTTGCACCATGTTCCAAGGCTAAAGTTTGGGAATTGCTATCGGTTACGGCAGTCAGCAAGATGAATGGTATATGACTGGTCATCATATTTGTTTTAATGGCTTGGCATAGTTGAGCACCATCCATGTAAGGCATCATCAGATCCGAAATAATCAGATCAGGGATATATTCCAATGCTTTAGAAAGTGCCTCCTCACCATTGACAGCAGTAATAATACTGAAGCTCTCTTCAAATAGACTGACAACGGCTGCTAATAATTCGCTATTGTCCTCTACAATCAAGATGGTTTGCTTTAAGGAAATATCCAGCGTGTTTAAGTTCGTTATATTTGCTTCCTCTGTTTCTTTTGTTAATATTTCTACCGGTACAACGTCAGTTTTTTGGTTTGCTTGCTTCGGGAGACTGACAGTAAATACAGTCCATTCTCCTTTTTCATCCTTCATCGTAGAGCAGCGAATATCTCCTTCGTGCTGCTGCACAATTTGTTTGGTAAGTGCCAAACCAATACCTGTTCCGATTACGTCATTAGCCTGTTCTTCACGATAGTATTCTTCAAATATTTTAAATTGATTGTCCGTAGCGATACCGATACCATTATCGACGATGTGAATAGCTATTGTATAATCATTTTCGATAAGATCTAGATAAACGGTGCCATGTTCCGGTGTATACTTGATCGCATTTGACAAGAGGTTAAACATGACCTTATCAAATTGTACGGTATCTATGGATTGTAGCCCTACGGCATCCAGCTGCCGGATATAGTAATTGAGGTGTTTTGCTTTGGCAAGGTCATTTAATAGGTAGAAGGTGTCTTCTATATATTCCCTGAAAGAGATGTCCGTTTTTTTCAGGACAAAGTGCTTGTCGTCGAACTTTTTAAAGTCGAGCAATTCGTTTATGACACCTAGGAGTTTGCTGGCATTCTTTTTTATCCGTTTTACTTTGTTCTGGGTAGAAGTCAGATTGGCTGTTTCGGAAATAATTTCATCCAATGGGGACGTTATCAAGGTCAGCGGCGTACGGATTTCGTGCGATATCTGTGTGAAAAATCTGATTTTCCTTTCCTGTTCTCGCTCTGAATTGATCAGCATCTCACGTTCGACAACAAATTTAATGACCAGATGCACACCTAGGGTAAACAATATTGCATAGAATAGGTAGGCCCACCAGGTTCTCCAAAAAGGAGGTTTTATATCCATAAAAATCCTTAGCGGAGTGCTGCTCCATATGCCATCGTTGTTACTGGCAAATATAGTCAAGGTATGCATACCTGTGGGAATATTGGTATATCGTGTTGATGGGGTGCTTGTTTCAACCCAGTCCTTGTCAAAACCTTCGAGCTTATAGCGGTATCTGTTCTTTTGTGGTTTGATGAAATTGGAACTGGAGAAATTGATCGTGACAAAGTTTTCATCGTGCCGGAGTTTGAGCTGATAGCTGTTTGGATCTGCAGTTTTCTGAATGCGTCCGTAGTTTAATGGAGCGTCTTCGAGAAAGATATTTCGGAAAAGTACATTAGGGATGTGCTGATTGAAGGTTATTTTCCGGGTGTCTACAGAAAAGACTCCGTTGAGTGTGGTGACAAACAGGGTTTCTGTTTTGCTCGCAAAAACTTTTGCACCAAGTAAATTTTTGACCGGTAAACCGTCATATTGATTCAGGAGGTAGCTATGTTTTGTTGTGGGATTATAGCATATGAGCCCATTTTTACTGGTAAGCCATACCTGATTGTTCACAAAGATGGGCCAGCCTAGCGAATTGTTCGGAAAGCGAGAGACCTTGGTTAAGTGATCATGCTGATCAAAATGATATAAATTTTCTTTCGATGTCAGCCAGATGTCGCCATTCGGATGCACATAAAATCCACCGAGAACTAATGTGTCGAGCTGTTTTATTGGGCGTATGTTCGATTCATTGTTTTTTTTGCGAAAAAGCGCGCCTCCTCTCAGGAAATAAATGTACTGTCTATTATCAGCTTGTATATCATCGATTGTAGCTGTTTTCATAGCGGCACTATATTGGGGCTGTTTTCCTGGCTCCACCGTATAGAGCCCCCTATTGGTTCCGAGGTAAATGCGATGTGTAGGGTCGACGTAAATGCTGTAGATGTTATTTTTGAGATTTAAGAGATCTTTTTCGAGATAAAAATGTTGAGCATTTCCAGTTTGTGCATCGATAATGGAATAGCCTCCACCATATTGTGCTGCGTAGACTTTGTTGTCTCGAACATATAAGTCCTTAATCAGATTTGACTGGGTTAGTTTAGATAAAGGGGAAGTTGCTCCCGTTGCCTTATCAATCCTGTTGATTCCCTCTTCCTCCGTTCCTAGCCAATAGGCATTGTCTGATTCGGCGAAACTACCTGTGATATCACTATTTAGGCGAAGATTAGAAGGCGAACGGGTTGAATAGTGTTGTATGGGGATGAGATCGGGGTAAATAGCGTTTATTCCTCCAAAATAGGTGCCTATCCACGTGATTTGTTGTCGATCAATAAAAATATCATAGATCGAATTTTGGCTCAATGAATTTTTAACGGAAGTATTGTGTTTATAGTTTAAGAACTGTGTCGATCCATTAAAGATCGAGAGTCCCTTTAGTGTGCCAATCAGGAGTTCACCGTTTTTAGCCGGGACAATTTTCCGGATATTATTGCTCAGTAGATTACTATTTGTTTCGTTTAAATTATTCCATCTTTTGTCCCTGAGGTTATATTGGAATATTCCGTGCAATTTTGTTCCAACCCAGAGCACATCTTTATGGAGATATAGAGCGCTGAAAATGCGTTCTTTTAATGGCAGCGAAGGCAATATCAGATTCTGGATATTGAAAATCTTATTATTTTGCAATGAAAAAGATTCTATGCCATTGTAACTTGCTATGATATAGGTATTTGGATTTGTTTGAATGATGGATTGTGCCCCGGGACGGTCAAGGATTTTCTTGAGATTGTAGGTGCCAGCTGTGGGGACAGCCTGATAGAGCCCTTTATCAGTGCAAAGAAATATCTGGTCTGAAAGAAACTGAATGTCGGTAACAACAATTTTTTCCTGAAAGGGTTTTCCCAGTTTAAATACAGCTTTACGTTTGTCGATGTCGAAAATAAATAATTGAGTTGCGGTAGCGATGAAAAGATGATTCTTTGCATTGACGGCAATCTTATTGATGTAATCAACCTTTTTAAAGACGGTATCCTGTACGAGAATATTGGTGATATTCTGAGAGTCGTAGACAAATAAGTTGGCGCCACCACCAAACCAAAGCTTACCCTGTTTATCTTGGGCAATGGTTAACACGGCCTGCTTATCTAGTACATTCTCTTGGCTAAGTGACTCAAACTTTAGATCCTGGGCATGACAGAGCGAAATGATGGAGACCAACAGTAGAAAATGTCGCGATAAAATAGGTAGTATACTCATGGTTATGGGGTATTTGCATCAAATTTAAGATTTTACCCCCAAATATTTATGAATTTCACCTCTCTTAATTTGCTTATAGACCCATCTTTGGCTTATTAAACAACCAATTTTTATTATAAAACTAATTTCCTAAAGTATGGCAAAGTTTTACAAAGTTGGACTGTCTGCTATGATGATGTTTACTGTGGGTGCGACTATGGCACAGCAGAAAATTTCGATTACGGGGCGGATTACAGACAGTCAAGGAGCACCTTTAGCGGGTGTAACGATTCGAGAAAAGGGTGGAAGTATTTCTACTTCTACAAATGCTACTGGTACCTATTCATTGTCAGTGAGCTCCAATGCAACAATTGTCGTTTCCTATATCGGTTATCAAAACCAGGAAGTAGCTGTTAATGGACGCAATGTCATTAATATTACTCTGGATGGAATGAGTGCGGCCATTGATGAAGTTGTAGTCGTGGGGTATGGAACGCAGAAGAAATCTAATTTGACAAGTTCAGTCTCCACTATTGATCAAAAGGCTTTGGAATCTCGTCCTATTTCTAATGTGATGTCGGCCATGCAAGGGGCTGCACCAGGGCTTGTTGTAACCAGATCTGGCGGACAGCCGGGAAGCGAGGGGTTTTCTGTTAATATAAGGGGTGATTTATCGACAGGGGGATCGAGTCCTTTAGTGCTAATTGATGGCGTTCCTGGATCATTGACATATACAAATCCAGATGATATCGCTAATATATCAATTTTAAAAGATGCGTCCGCTACAGCAATTTATGGCTCTAGAGGGGCCGCCGGTGTAGTTTTGGTAACTACAAAATCCGGGCAGGGGAAACTAAAAGTGAACTACCAGGGAATGTGGACTGCAAAAAAGATGGGTTTATTCCCAGAACGGATTAATAGCTGGGAAGAAGCAGAAATGCAAAATCTTGCGCGTATTAATGCAGGGCAGTCTCCAGACTGGAGTGATGAATTAATTGCTTTGATGAAAGATCCAAATCAATACTATAGAGTAAATCCTACAAATCCAACAGCCTATCAGTATTTTGGTAATTACAATTATCCTAAAATCCTATTAAAGGATAAGGCAACGCGTTTAAACCAGAACCTCTCGATATCGGGTAGTACTGATAAGGATAGTTATTTGTTTTCACTGGGCTATGTAAGTGACAAAGGAATCTTTAGATATGGCCCTGACGATTATAAAAAATTGAACGGACGTTTTAATTATCATAGGGAATTATCAAAGATATTCAGCTTGGATTCCAAAATTATCTATAGCAGATCGGAAAAAAATTCAAGTGTTTTGGGAGCAAGTAACGATTATGGATTGATCTATAATATTGTTTCGTCGAGAAGTATAAGTCCTATATATCTTCCTGAAAGTGGCGATACGAAATATGCTGCAGGGAGTGCCGGGGGCGAAACTGTTGCGTTGTTGAAAGAGGGGGGACGTAATAATAATGTGGTTCATGAGATAGGTGGTAGTTTTGAGTTGGGAGCAAAAGACATCTTTACGGAGGGATTGAAATTACGTTTATTATATAGTCCAAGGATATTAGTTGATAATGACAACAATACGCGTTTACCTGTTCCGATGTATAATCTGACTGGACAATCGGGCTGGGCGGGTGGCAACAACTTTAGTTTAAATCAAATCCTTAAAGGACGCGGACAGGCCTTGACAAACAACTGGCAAGCAGTTGGAGAATATAATCGTACATTTAACGATAAACATGAAATTTTAGCACGTGGAGGATATCGTTATGACGATTATCGTTATGATTACATTGTTGCATCAGCGGCAAATTTGCCAACCGACGATGTTTTGGCATTAAGGCAAGCGAGCGATAAAAATAACACCTCTGTTAATGATAATATACAGACAAATACATTGATTTCTTTCTTTGGAACTGCGCAATATGTATTTGATAAAAGATATATCGTACAAGGAACCTTAAATAGAGAAGGAAGTTCTAGACTATCACCCGCAAATCGTTGGATTACATTGCCCGGTGTTTCGGCAGGTTGGCGTGTAAATAACGAATCTTGGTTTGGTGAAGCATCTAAACTATTTAATGAGTTGAAACTGCGGGCAGCTTGGGGTAAACAAGCAAATGATCCGAATAGTGATAATCCACGTGCAAACAATTACGATTATATCAATTCGCTTTCTAAAGGAGATGCCTATCCATTTAATAATGTTCGTAATACCTATTATTGGATTGGAAGCGCTGCTTCACCATTGCGGACCTGGGAAAAGGTGACTAACACAGATGTCGGATTGGATTTTGCGATGTTGAATAGAAAATTGGAAGGTTCATTTTCCTATTTCTGGCGTCAGACAAAAGGTACTTATGGAACTGTGACGCAACCAGGGGTATTTGGAATTGGAAGCCCAAGTACAAATATTGGTGACTTTAAGTCATGGGGATGGGAACTGAGCCTCAGTTGGAAAGATAAAATTGGAGCGGATTTTAACTATTCGGTAGCAGCCAATGTATCAGATAACAATAATAAGGTTATATCATTCCTGAACAGAAGAAATGTGAGTGGTGGACTAGTTTCCCTCTTGGAGGGCTATGCTAAAAATTCAATCTTTGGTTATCGTACTGACGGTTATTTCCAAAGTGCAGAGGAAATAGCGAATAATAAGGTAAATCATCAGAATCCAACTCTTGGTCCAGGCGATATTCGTTATGTGGATATCAATGGTGATAATATTATTTCTTCGGGTAAAGGTAACTTAGAGGATCCTGGTGATTTGGTTTATCTTGGTACACAAAATCCACGCTATTCATTTGGTCTGAACCTAGCTTTTGATTACAAAGGATTTGATTTTAGTGCATTTATTCAAGGAGTTGGTAAAAGAGAGTTTTTATTACCATCGATATTGACGCTCCCTTATACCGAAAGTTGGCGTCAAGCCTGGGCGATACACAAAGATTATTGGACGCCTGAGAATCCAAATGCAATGTTCCCTCGCCCAGTAATGGGAGGAGGAAGTAATACAAGAATATCGGATAAGTGGGTAGTGAATGGCGCTTATGCTAGGATGAAAAATATTCAGTTGGGCTATACATTACCTAAAAACTTAACTACCAAGGCAAAGATAGATCGTTTAAGAGTCTTTTTCTCAGGGGAAGATTTATTTGAGTTCAAAAAATCATGGAACCCGTACTATGATCCTGAAACTCCTAATGGTCAAGCCTTTGGATATCCGTTCTTTCGCTCATTTACAGTGGGTGCAAATATCACATTTTAAACCGAAGAAAGTTATGAAAATACAAATAAAGAAATCAGAAATTCTTGTCAAGAGAGTTGCAAAATTGGGGGTGCTAATTGCGTCAGCCAGTGTTGTCTTCTCTTCATGTATGAAAGATTTGGATAATAAGTTTGATGAAACACAAGTAACTGATGCTTCTTTCTGGAAAACGGAGTCGCATTTGCTCATGGGCGTGAATTATCTGTATACATTTTTACCAGGAATAGGTGAGAACAATGCAGCAAATTGGTCGGATGATTCAAGATCAACAGGTAACAATTCAATAAGTGACGGATCTCGTTTAGTACCAAGTAGTACGGGAGATTATACAGGGAACTATCAGCTAATACGTGCTGCTAATACCGTGATGGAAAAAGCACAACAAATGAGCTTGGATCCAAGTATTATCAACAAGTATAGTGCAGAGGCACGTTTCTTTCGGGCATACGCTTATGGTGAATTGCTAAAAAGATTTGGTGGAATGCCAATTATAACGCGCACTATGGGGCTGGGTGATGAACTTTTGCAGGCTCCGAGAGGCACACGTGAGGAGGTTGTTAATTTGATCTATGAGGATCTGGATTATGCTATTCAAAATTTACCTGAGGCTAAAGATACCAAATCTACGGATTATGGGAGAATCAATAAGAGTGTTGCGCAAGCACTAAAAGTAAGACTAGCACTTTTTGAAGGAACTTTTGAAAAATACCATAAGATTGGAGACCCCAAAAAGCATCTTACGATAGCAAAAAATGTAGCCAATGATATTATTTCTGCGGGTTATTTTAAGCTCTTTAGTTATTCAGCTGACCCTGCAAAGAGTTATTATTATTTGTTCCAAAAAGAAGCAAACGGATATGCTAACAAAGAGAATATTTTACCAAGATTGTATGGCAAGGATATGACGGACAAAATTTCAACACATAACTATAGCCGAAATCTAGAACAGGGAGCTACTACCCCTACTCGTTATTTGGTGGATGCCTATCTATATGTAGATGGTTTACCGAGAGAGGGTGCAAATAGATCTCCTTATTATAAGCCTAGTGTAAGTACATTGACAGAATTTGAAAATAGAGATCCTCGTTTGGCAATGACTGTTTTTAAAAAAGGTGATCTTTATATTAATGGGGCCAATTATCAGCCTATGTTTTCGTTCACTCAAACAGGATATAAAACTTTTAAATATTTTAATGCAGTCGATTGGAGGGAGCAAATAAGCTTCACCGAACACAAGGTCATTCGTTATGCAGAGGTACTATTGTCCTATGCGGAAGCCGCATATGAATTGGATGGAAGTATTTCAGATAATGATCTTAATCGATCATTAAACCTAGTTCGTGAACGAGCGGGCATGCCTAAGCTGACTAATACATTTGTTTCCGATCATCAGATGAATATGTTAGAGGAGATCCGTAGAGAGCGAAGAGTCGAGTTTGCACTTGAGGGGGAACATCGCTATTGGGATATAATCCGGTGGAAAATAGCAGAGAAGGTACTGCCGTTGCCTACATTGGGTATTCAGTATTTTGAAAATGAATATGCGGAAAAGCCCTCTGTTAAACTGACTCCTGAGGGATATGTTATTGCTCAAACTGCTGCAACTAGAAAATTTGATCCTGCGAGAGACTATTTATGGCCTCTGCCGATTACAGAACTCGGTCTAAATCCGAATTTGGAGCAAAATCCTGAGTGGAAGTAAAAGATGTGATGTAAAAAAGTTGTTATCAATCGCTTATGCAATCGTTTGCTAGAGCGATTGATTTCTTTTTGCTTGCTTTTTTAACGTAAAATAAAGATTTTTAATGTTTTGTGTAGTGTTATCATGCTCACATTAATTTATAAACCATTATCGATGAAGAGAAGATTCCTATTAAAATTGTTAGGCGGAGCTGGAGTTGGCGTATTAACTGCGTCCTTACCAATGGAAGCAAAGGCAGGCAATTTAGACGATAAAAGAAATTTTACCGAAAATGACCGGGCTTATTGGGTATCTATCTTACATAAGATGGCAGCTCCAATATTAAGCAATATTAGTAAACAACAGTGGCGTAAAAATATGCCGATGGAGGTAAGCCCGACTTTTGATAGTAGGGATCCCGGAGTCGGATACCTAGAAGCCTTTGGACGTTTGCTGGCTGGAATGGCACCTTGGTTAGCGTTACCAGATGACATAACAGAGGAAGGTAAATTGCGTAAGCAATTACGCGACCAAGCACTACTCGGTATACAATACGGCGTAGATCCAAAATCTCCTGATTATTTTACTTGGCGAGGACCTTCGTCTCAGACCCTTGTGGATGCAGCGCATCTTGCACTGGCTTTTCTGAGAGCCCCAAAAGCTTTATGGGATCCATTGGACCCAGCGACAAAGAAAAGAGTCGTCGAAGAGTTTAAACTGCTGCGCAAGATTAAGCCGAATGAAAGTAATTGGCTGCTGTTCGCGGCAATGACAGAAACTTTTCTTTACAGCATAGGAGAGGAATGTGCACGGGAAAAGATCGATTATGCTGTCAATAAATTTGATCAGGAATGGTATGTGGGAGATGGCTGGTATAGTGATGGTGCTCATTTTAGTTTTGACCACTACAATGGTTATGTGATCCATTGTATGCAGGTTGAGTCACTGCGTCATAATATCCCAGCAGGTGGAAAATACAAAGAGATGTATGAGCGAGCCTACAAACGAATGCAGCGCTATGCGCATCATCTGGAACGTATGATCTCGCCGGAAGGTCATTATGTCGTTGTTGGCCGTTCATCAACTTATAAGAATGCTGCATTCCAGCCGCTGGCAACTGTTGCTTTAGAAAATAAGCTGCCCGAAGACATCTCGAAAGGACAGGTTAGGGCTGCATTGACAACTATACTTCGGCATATTTATATTGACAAAACCTTTGCGCCCTCGGGATGGCTGCGTATGGGAGTGGTAGGTGATAAACAATCCAATCTCGCAGATTACTATACAAATGCAGGGTCTATGTATGTGGCCTCCCTGTCATTCTTGCCTTTGGGATTGCCGGCAGATGATGAGTTCTGGACCTGTGCCCCGCAACCATGGACTTCCCAAAAATGCTGGCGTGCCGAGCAATTTCCGAAGGACTATTATGTAAGTTATTAAACGAAAAACGAATAAAAATAAAAAGCAAAAGATTAAGGATTGGATAAAATGAAGATACAACACTATATTACGGGAGCTTTAATGATCGGGCTAGGCATGCAGGGAATTTCCTGTTCCAGTCAGCGAAACTTAGGGTCAGTGAAATTGGGGCTTGACAAAGAATTTGTCCGTACCAATTTAGAAGATGCACATAAACAAATTGCCTACCTCGCCGCATCGATCGGTGAATCGGATATGCCTACAACCTATAAAGATGGTAAATATGTAAATTGGGGTTCAAGTTGGTGGTGCTCTGGGTTTTATCCCGGTACAGTGTTATACTTATACGAGTATACCAAGGATGAAAAGCTTTTGACGGAAGCAAAAAGCAAATTAAAAGAACTTGAGAAGGAGAAGAACAACAAGGGAACACATGATTTGGGCTTTATGTTGTATTGCAGCTTTGGGAATGCATTGCGCCTGACCGGTGATTCGGCGTCTTATAAGGGAATTTTAAGTACTGGAGCAGCGTCGTTGGCGACACGTTTCCACGAAGCACCCAAAACTATCCGTTCATGGGACGGTGGCAAAAATTGGGATGGGCAGCCTTGGACCTATCCAGTGATCATCGATAATATGATGAACCTGGAGTTTTTGACGGAAGTTTCCAAGATGACAGGTGATAAGCGTTATCGTGATATTGCGGTGCAGCATGCCAATACAACAATGGTCAATCACTATCGAAAAGATTATAGTTCCTACCATGTCGTGGATTACAATCCGCAAGATGGTAGCATTATTTCGAGAAAGACGGCGCAAGGTGCTTTTGACGAGTCTGCATGGGCTAGAGGACAATCTTGGGGACTTTATGGTTATACGATGATGTACCGCGAGACTGGTGACAAGAAATATTTGGAACAAGCTAGGCATATTGCACAGTTTTATCTGAACCATCCCAATCTTCCGAAAGATCTGATCCCTTATTGGGATATGGACCAGAATAAACTTACTCCGGATAGTAAATATTATAGTCAGAAAGATCTTCGTGATGTATCGACAGCTTCGGTGACAGCTTCGGCTTTGTTGGAACTGGCGCAATACACAACAGGTAGTGAAAGCCAGCTGTACATCTCAAAGGCTGAGCAGATGTTGCGGTCTTTATCATCTAAACCCTACAAAGCAGATTATAAAGAAGCAGGGGGATATATTTTAAAACATAGCGTGGGTTCTATACCACATAAAACAGAAGTTGATGTTCCTTTGACCTATGCGGATTACTATTATGTAGAGGCATTGGTGCGGTATGATCGATTGCTCCGTGGAGAGAAAGTGATTAAACAATAGATGATAAGGCCGGTTTAAACTGTTCTTAAAATAAGTGTTGTTTTAGGGACAGTTTTAGCCGTTTGTGCACTTGGGAAAATGCCGTTCCAACCAAGCCTAAATTTTCATTGGAGCATTTCCTGTTATAATAGTCGCGATAGACACATAATATCTAGTGAGATCTATCACCTGAATGTGTCAGATCTATGCCGCTCCGTTTATAAGCTACCAATATTATAAATCTAACAAAGAATGAAAACAACAAATAGTTAAGTCAGATTTATTGAAATTACACTTATTAGTGTTTTTTAGGTCGGTAAGTTTCTGTATTTCAAAATAGTATATTTTGGTCAAGTAATCATTTGGACGGATTAATAGATAGTACACCTATTTTTTTACGGAGAATTTTTTAAAGCGATGCGCCGTTGATCTTTCGACCATAATTATTAACGATGAGGCATCATTCACTAATGATCGAGAAACTTTAGTCAATTTATCTAAAAGAAAGGAGGCCGCTTATGATTTAGTTAAGATAGAAGCCAATTGTTGATAAGCTACATCTCAAAAAAAGCTTATAGAAATAGTCAATTATTTATAAACACTTTTGAATTATGTTAAAAAAATCTTTTGTAATAGCCTTTGCGTTATTTATTGTCACCGGTTTGTTCGTTCAAGCTAGAGATTTGAGTGTACCAGCCGTAAAATTATCTAATAAACTAGATGTAGTTTCTACAGAAAACGTTAGTACAAAAAAAAATACCAAAACGAATATTAAAACACTAAGTAGCACATTCGACTTTTATGTGTATAACTTTAGTAATTCCCCCATTTATTTGACCTTTAGTGGGAATTTTACAGGAGGAACTACACAGCATGTTGTAGTCCCTGCGAATACGCTTTCCTATCCCGTTAATATTCAAAGTGGAAATTATGATATTTATGCAAGTTGTCCTAGTTGGTTAACAATGTGGTATGCGATGAGCTGCGGTCATTCGGGCTCTGGACAATCTTATACTTTCGAAAATGTTTATTTGAGCGATAGTGGCTGTACATCATTAGATGTCGGAAGCAATTAAGGCCCAAAATAATTAATGTTGCTTTCTCAATGTCTTAATTTGGGCAGCTATTTATTATTTCGGTCGAATAGGAAGGTAGAAGCTGAAATAATTTTTGATCCGCTACATCTCGAGGGCTAAGCAGATGTAGCGGTCGCTTTCTTCTAAACCCTAAAAAGCAGATTATAAAGAAGCCGGTAGCTATATCTTGAAGCATAGTGTCGGATCAATTCCGCATAAAACAGAAGTGGCTGTGCGGTTGACCTATGTCGATTACTACTATGTGGAGGCATTGGTGCGATATGACCGGTTGCTCCGAGGAGAAAAGGTAATCAAGCAATCAAGCGTGACTGTTTTAAGTTTTCAACAAAGTTATTAACACCATGTGGAAAAGTGAAGTATATAAGGTACTTCACTTTTTTTGTTTTATTGGATTTAACTCTCTCAATCTAAAAACAAGTTTCTTCTTGTTGTATTTGATTTTATTCGTTGTCAAATACGGTCTCTTTCATCTAGTGCACATGGGTAGTATAACATGATATCATTTTCTATATTAATAGGGGTTTTATAGGGGGATAACAGGGGGTTAACAGGGGTATTATCCCTGTTAACCCCCTGCTAACCCCTAATAAAAATAGTGTTACTCCTTTTGTAATTAGGAATATGATATTAACTTGTTAATTATTTACTCCCGAAGAAGCCAGTTACAGGTAAGCCCTTATATTTGATATGCGTTCGATAAAGATACACGAGCAGAACTATATATTTTGCTGTATTATATTTCCGTGTTCCATAATTTGAAACTTTGCCATTTTTTGTGACATTCATTAAATCATTTGTGCTTTTCGTACCTTTATCCAAATGACGGATATCCAGAAAAGATTTGATCGTATACTTGCGATTTATATGCATCTACAGGCTAAACCTGTTGTGACAGCGGCCGCTCTGGCAGAGCGATATGAGGTGAGTCAACGGACGATTTATCGTGATATTCGGTCTTTGATGCAGGCTGGGATTCCGATTTACGGTGAGGCGGGAAATGGGTATTCGCTAGTTGAAGGCTATAAGATGCCACCTTTGCAATTTACAAGGGAAGAGGCATTGAGTTTTGTAGCAGCAGAGAAATTAGTCGAAAAGTATACGGACCGAAATCTTGCCAATCATTTTGCTACAGCCCTGCTTAAAATGAAAGCCATACTGAGAGGTAACGAAAAAGAGCAAGTTGCCTTAGTAGGGGATAATTTTCTCGTACGAGGTGGGCGACACCAATTCAATGAGAAGTTAACCCATGGCACAAACATATTGATCGAAAGTATTGCCGCGAAAAAATGTGTTGAAATCTATTATTCCAAACCTTCAGATAAAAGTCCCGAAAGAAGGGAAATTGAAGCTGTGGGGATCTTTGTGGAAAGCAAATTCTGGTATATCCTTGCTTTCTGTAAATTACGAAATGACTATAGACAATTTCGTTTGGACCGTATAAACAATATCCGAATACTTGCCGAAGATTTTGGAAAGGAGCATCCCGAGCTATCTTTCTTTCTGAATAAGCGGCATGAAGTGCCGACAACTAAAGTGGTGGTGCAAGTGGATAAAGAAATAGCTAGGTATATGGAATGGGACCGTCATTATTTCGGATTTCAGAGCGAAGTGATTGCGGATAATTATATCGAGATGCATTTTGAATGTATAAATATGGAGAATGGGTTTGCGCGCTGGTATCTGATGTTTGCTGATAAAGGTAAAATTGTCGAGCCGGAGTCATTGAAGGAAATAGTAAAACGATTGCTTTCATCTGCTTTGGAGCAAGTTTAATCTGAGTATGGGGTGGACAGGTCTTTCCTGCAACGAGATTAGATAAATAAGATACCTGTCAGATCTTTCTATTGAACCTAAACAGGTATCTTGTCGTGTAATGGCCGAAATTACCCTCTTTCCCAGAAAAATGGTGGCTGAATACCAAGTAAGCGTAGATAGACAAATCCCTGACCACGATGATGGATCTCATTATCGATAAAATACAAAATACTGTGAATGACGGGCGATTTGTATTGTCCAAACAAGTTGAATTCTTCGGAAAAGCGTTCTTCTGAAATCTTATTGAACAGTTCACTGATCCGTGGGGTTGCTTCATCCCATGCCTGTAGTAATTGCGCTTTGGTTGAATAACTGAAATTTTCGTTCAGCTCACCACTTTTATTATTCACAATCTCCTGGAGGCCGGGAACGGCAATGCCTAATAGTTCCTTCACCATATCCGCAAATGGACGCATGCCTTCTACTTTATAATTGAACAACTCTTCTTCGGGAAATTGCTCAATGGTTTGTCTTGTCAAATTTCTGTGGCCCAACCAATGTTCAAGTAATTCGTTTCTGGAAATGATTTCTGTTTTCATGATTCTCGTATTTAAAGTTTTTAGTAAGCTATACATCGCCTTCTGCGTTGTATGACAGTTCAAAATTATAGCGTCTTGTGACAGCTGTGTGGCAGTAGGAATAGATTGCCCTAATTTTATTTTTTTTGGCGATGATTTAATCGGAGCGGGGAGTTGGATAGGTATTATTCGGAAATTTGATGCTGATGAAGAAATGATCTAGAAAATAAAAAAAATAATTCACTAATTATTTGACAGTTATAAAAATATTTGTAACTTTGCAATCCCTTAATGGGGATAGTATGTCTTGAGCGAAGCCCTACTGCTTCGAAGGACTTTTAATTAATTAATTTACAACATGTCAGGTATTATTGGAAAAAAAGTAGGAATGACGAGCCTGTTTAACGCTGATGGGAAAAATATTCCTTGTACAGTGATTCAGGCCGGGCCGTGCGTGGTTACGCAGATACGTACGGAAGAAAAGGATGGCTACTCGGCAATTCAACTTGGTTTCGACGAAGCTAAGGAGAAAAACACGACAGCTCCTTTGAAAGGGCACTTTGCGAAAGCAAACACAACGCCTAAGCGTAAGTTGGTAGAGTTTAAAACTTTCCCAGATGCAAAACAACTTGGTGACGTAGTTGACGTTACTCTTTTTGAAGAAGGCGAGTACGTAGATGTAGTCGGTACTTCAAAAGGTAAAGGTTTCCAAGGTGTCATGAAACGTCATGGATTTGGTGGTGTAGGTGGTGCGACTCACGGTCAGCACAACAGATTACGTGCTCCAGGTTCATTAGGTGCTTCATCATGGCCTTCACGCGTATTCAAAGGTATGCGCATGGCTGGTCGTACAGGTGGTGACAGAGTTAAAGTTCAAAACTTACAGGTGTTGAAAGTTTACGCTGAGCAAAACCTTATCGTTGTTAGTGGTTCCATTCCAGGAGCTAAAGGTTCTTATGTAATCGTAGACAAATAGTAGAGATGGAAGTTAAAGTTTTAAATTTATCAGGTAAAGAAACAGGTGCCAAGGTGCAACTTCCTGAGTCGGTATTTGGGTTAGAGCCTAACGATCATGCGATCTATTTGGATGTGAAACAATACTTAGCGAACCAACGCCAAGGAACTCACAAATCTAAACAACGTAACGAAATCGCGGGTTCTACTCGTAAATTACACAAACAAAAAGGTACTGGTGGTGCTCGTGCGGGTTCTATCAAATCTCCATTGTTTAACGGGGGTGGTCGTGTATTCGGTCCTCAACCTCGTGACTACTCGTTCAAATTGAACAAAAAATTGAAACAAGTAGCACGTAAATCAGCGTTGTCTTACAAAGCAAAAGATAATAACATTGTGGTATTGGATGAAGTAAAATTCGATGCTATCAAAACTAAAAACTATGTTGCTTTAATAAATGCGTTGAACGTAGCTGATGAGAAAACATTGTTGGTATTGCCAGCTTACGATGAAATTGTTTATAAATCAAGCAGAAACTTGAAAAAAGCAAAAGTTATTGTTGCATCTGATTTAAATACATATGATGTATTGAACGCAACAAAATTATTGTTGACTACAGATTCTGTTAAATCTTTGGAGGAAGCATTAGCTAAGTAATATGGAAATTATTAAAAAACCTATCTTGACTGAGAAAGCTTCTATGTTAACGGAGAAATTAAACCGTTATGCTTTCAAAGTAGATCACAGAGCAAACAAAATCCAGATTAAAGCAGCTGTTGAGGCTATGTTTGGTGTTACAGTTCTTGCTGTAAACACTGCAGTAGTAGCTGGTAAAGCAAAAAGCCGTTACACAAAAGCAGGTTTCGTATCTGGTAGAGCTCCTAAGTATAAAAAGGCTGTCATTACTATTAAAGACGGCGAAACTATTGACTTTTACAGTACTATATAATACAAAATGGCAGTTAAAAGATTCAAACCGGTAACCCCTGGTACTCGTTTTAGAGTAGGCGCAGACTACTCTGATGTTACTACAAACGTTCCTGAAAAATCGTTAGTAGTAAAAATCAACAAGAAATCAGGCGGTCGTAATAACTCCGGTAAAATGACTATGCGTTATCTCGGTGGGGGACATAAAAAAGTATACCGATTAATTGATTTCAAACGCGATAAAAAAGATATCCCTGCAAAAGTAGCTACTATCGAGTACGATCCAAATCGTACTGCTCGTATTGCTTTGTTGCATTACGCAGATGGTGAAAAACGTTACATCCTTGCTCCAGCTGGTTTAGTAGTTGGTCAAACTGTAATTGCAGGTGATAAAGTTGCCCCAGAAGTTGGTAATACATTACCATTAGCAAACATTCCATTGGGTTCTATCATCCACAACATTGAATTAAATCCTGGTCAAGGTGGTTCAATTGCTCGTTCGGCTGGTACTTATGCTCAATTGTCTGCTCGTGATGGTAAATATGCCATCATCAAATTGCCTTCGAGCGAAACACGTATGATCTTATTGACTTGTGTTGCTACAATTGGTTCAGTATCGAACCATGAAAGATCTAACCAAGTGTTAGGTAAAGCAGGTCGCAAACGTTGGTTAGGTCGTCGTCCAAGAGTTCGTGGTGTTGCGATGAACCCAGTAGATCACCCTATGGGTGGTGGTGAAGGCCGTACTTCAGGAGGTCACCCACGCTCACGTACAGGTGTATTAGCTAAAGGCTTCAAAACACGCTACAAGAAGAAAACATCGAATCGTTACATCATTGAGAGAAGGAAAAAATAATGGCTCGTTCAATTAAAAAAGGTCCTTATATCGATCACAACTTAGAAAGAAAAGTTCTTTCTATGAATGAAACTAACAAAAAGTCAGTTATCAAAACATGGTCTCGTAGATCAATGATTTCACCTGATTTTGTTGGCCATACCTTCGCAGTGCACAACGGGAATAAATTTATCCCTGTTTATGTAACAGAAAATATGGTAGGTCACAAGCTTGGTGAATTCGCGCCTACGCGTACATTCAGAGGCCACGCAGAAAAGAAAAAATAATAGGTAATGGAAGCAACAAAAAAACTTAAAAAGTCTGTCTTAATTAGACAACGTAAAGAGCAAGAGAAAGCTCAACAAGGAGGAGCTTCGGATGCCAAATTATTGAACTGCCCTACTTCGCCTCGTAAGATGCGTTTAGTGGTAGACTTAATTCGCGGTCAACGTGTTGAAAATGCATTATACATTTTGAAACACTCAAGTAAAGAAGCTGCTGCTCGTGTAGAAAAATTATTATTATCTGCAATCAAAAACTGGGAAGCCAAAAACGAAGGTAAATCAGTGGAAGAAAGCGAACTAATTGTAAAAGAAGTATCAGTAGGTGGTGGTCGTCAATTGAAAAGATTGCGTCCGGCTCCTCAAGGTCGCGGATACAGAGTTCGTAAACGTTCAAATCACGTTACTTTGGTAGTTGATAGCAAATTAAACGTTGAACAAAACTAATTTATTGAGAAATGGGACAAAAAGCAAATCCAATAGGTAGCAGATTAGGAATCATCAAAGGTTGGGATTCTAACTGGTTCGGAGGTAAAAACTATTCCGATAAATTAGTTGAAGACGAAAAAATCAGAAAATATCTTTCTGTTCGTATTGCAAAAGGTGGTGTAGCTAAAGTTGTTATCGAAAGAACTTTAAAACGTATCACTGTTACAATTCACACTGCTCGTCCAGGTATCGTTATCGGTAAAGGTGGTCAAGAAGTTGACAAGATCAAAGAAGAGTTGAAAAAACTGACTAAAAAGGATGTTCAAATCAACATTTTCGAGATCAAACGCCCTGAGTTAGATGCTAAGTTAGTAGCTGAAGGTGTCGCTAAACAATTAGAGGCACGTATTTCATTCCGTCGTGCAATGAAAACTTCAATCGCTTCTACCATGCGTATGGGTGCAGAAGGTATCAAAATCATGTGTTCTGGTCGTTTAGGTGGTGCTGAAATGGCGCGTACTGAACAGTACAAAGAAGGAAGAACTCCTTTACACACATTGCGTGCTGATATCGACTACGCTTTAGCTGAAGCATTGACTACATACGGTAAAATCGGTATCAAAGTTTGGATCTGTAAAGGTGAGGTTTACGGTAAACGTGACTTATCTCCAAACATTGGTCAAGCATCTGGTGTAAAATCACGTGGCAACCACGAAGGTGGTGGCGAACGTCGTGACAACCGTAACAACAAAGGTGGTCGCGGTGGAAACAACCGTGGTGGAAACAACCGTGGTGGAAGCAACCGTGGTCCGAAAAAAGATTAATAGTTATTTAGATTACAACAAAAACCTGCTGAAAAAGCAGATTTAAAAAGTATACGAACATGTTACAGCCAAAAAGAACGAAGTTCAGAAAGATGCAGAAAGGCCGCATGAAAGGTAACGCTTCTCGTGGAGCGGAGTTAGCTTTCGGTTCTTTCGGTATCAAAACAATGGAGCAAGCATGGATCACTAGTCGTCAAATCGAGGCAGCTCGTATTGCGGTTACACGTTATATGAAACGTGAAGGTCAAGTTTGGATTCGTATTTTCCCTGACAAACCTGTTACGAAAAAACCTGCAGAGGTACGTATGGGTAAAGGTAAGGGTGCTCCAGAATACTGGGTAGCAGTAGTACGCCCAGGCCGTATGTTATTTGAAGCAGAAGGTGTGCCTTTGGAAATTGCCAAAGAAGCTTTACGCCTTGCAGCTCAAAAACTTCCGGTTCAAACTAAGTTTGTGATTCGTAGAGACTACGTTGAAGCATAAAAATCTTGGTAATGTCATCATTTAAGCGTTAGGGCCGTTACCCCTAACGCTATATATAAAGCGATGATAACCCAAATAACAACTGAAAAAACATGAAAAATTCAGAAATTTTAGAATTATCTAATGAGGACTTAAAAGCTCGTCTTGTAGAAGAGAAAACAGCCCTTACAAAATTGAAATTTGCACATGCTGTTTCAGCTATTGAGAACCCTAACGTGATCAAAGCAGCACGCAAAACTATCGCTCGTATCAGTACAGAGATCAGTGCACGCAAAGCTGCAGCTAAAAACGAAACAGCCTCTGAGGCGTAAAATTTAAAGTCGAAATGGAAAGAAATTTAAGAAAAACAAGAATCGGCTTAGTAGTTAGCAACAAGATGGACAAATCTATCGTGGTATCAGTGGAACGTAAAGTGAAACACCCGATCTATGGTAAGTTCGTTAAAAAAACTACTAAATTTAAAGCTCATGACGAAACTAATACCTGCGGTATCGGCGATACGGTATTAATTATGGAAACTCGTCCGCTGAGTAAAACAAAAAACTGGAGATTAGTAGAAATTATAGAAAGAGCTAAATAACATGGTACAACAAGAATCAAGACTTAATGTAGCTGACAATAGCGGTGCTAAACAAGTTTTAGTAATCCGTGTATTGGGCGGTACGCGCAAGCGTTATGCATCAATCGGAGATAAGATTGTTGTATCGGTGAAAAGCGCTATGCCTTCAGGAAACGTGAAAAAAGGTTCCGTTTCTAAAGCAGTAGTCGTTAGAACGAAAAAGGAAATCCGTCGTAAAGATGGTTCATATATCCGTTTCGATGACAACGCCGCTGTATTATTAAATAATAATGATGAACCACGTGGTACACGTATCTTTGGCCCTGTTGCTAGAGAGTTGCGTGAGAAACAGTTCATGAAAATTGTATCATTAGCACCGGAGGTTTTATAATTATGGCACAGAAAACAAAAACAACTACGCACAAAATCAAAATTAAAAAAGGTGATTTAGTGAAAGTTATCGCTGGTAACTCTAAAGGTGTTCAAGGAAAAGTATTAACTGTTTTAGTGGATAAAAATAGAGCTATCGTTGAGGGCGCTAACATCGTAAAAAAACACACTAAACCAAGTGCAGCTAATCCTAATGGTGGTATCATTGAGAAAGAAGCTGGTATTCACATCTCTAATTTAGCTGTTATCGATCCTAAAACAGGTGCAACTACACGTGTAGGTCGTAAGTTAAATGCAGATGGTAAATTAGTTCGTTACGCTAAAAAATCAGGGGAGGAAATTAAATAATGACTTACGTACCAAGATTAAAAGTGAAATATGCGGAAGAAATCCGTAAAGCACTTCAAGAAAAATTTCAGTATAAAAGTATTATGCAGGTTCCTAAACTTGAGAAAATCGTTGTTTCACAAGGCGTAGGAGCTGCAACAGCTGACAAAAAATTAATCGATAACGCTATCGCTGAGTTGACTTTAATCACAGGTCAACAAGCCGTTGCTACAAAATCGAAAAAAGATATTTCAAACTTTAAATTACGTAAAGGTATGCCTGTAGGGGCACGTGTTACTTTACGTGACAACAATATGTTTGAATTCTTGGATCGTTTGGTAGCAGTATCGCTTCCACGTATTCGTGACTTCCGCGGTATCAACGATAAAGGTTTTGACGGACGTGGTAACTATAACTTAGGTATCACTGAACAAATCATTTTCCCTGAGATCAACATTGACAAAATCAACAAGATCCAAGGTATGGATATCACTTTCGTGACTTCTGCTCAAAATGATGTTGAAGCTTTAGAATTGTTGAAACAATTCGGTTTACCATTTAAAAATCAAAATACTAATAACAATGGCTAAAGAAGGATTAAAAGCACGCGAAGTAAAACGCGCTAAATTGGTAGCTAAATATGCGGCAAAACGTGCAGAATTAAAAGCTGCTGGCGATTACGTTGCATTAGATAAATTACCTAAAAATGCTTCTCCAGTACGTTTACACAATCGTTGTAAATTGACTGGCCGTCCTAAAGGATATATGCGTCAATTTGGTATCTCTCGTGTAACTTTCCGTGAGATGGCTTTAGATGGCAAAATCCCAGGGGTGAAAAAAGCTTCTTGGTAATTTAAAAAAAATACTTAATTTTGCCCGGGCAATTCAATTTAGGATTGCCGGGGTTTTTGCATTTTAAAATTGTTTAACAGATAGAAGGTCCCATACCAACGGTTGGGAGGGAAACCGCTGTCACAAATTTTCATATATAATGACTACAGATCCAATTGCGGATTACCTTACACGAGTAAGGAATGCCATCAAGGCCAACCACAGGGTTGTTGAAATTCCTGCATCGAACCTAAAAAAAGAGATCACTAAAGTTCTTTTTGACAAAGGTTACATTGCTAATTACAAATTCGATGAGAATGGCGTACAGGGTACGATCAAAATCGCATTGAAATATAATCCAATTAGCAAAATTCCGGCTATTCGTACGTTGACACGTGTGAGTAAACCTGGTTTAAGAAAGTATGCAAGCGTTGATACTATGCCTCGTGTTTTGAACGGTTTAGGTATTGCTATCTTGTCGACATCTAAAGGTGTAATGACAGATAAGGAAGCTAGACTTCAAAATGTTGGTGGTGAAGTTTTATGTTACGTTTATTAATCTAGGTAAAAGCACAAAGAAATGTCAAGAATTGGAAAAGCGCCTATCGCTATCCCTGCTGGGGTAACTGTTACTATTTCGGACAAAAACTTAGTTTCAGTAAAAGGTCCTAAAGGCGAATTAACACAACAAGTTGACCGTGACATCACGATTGCTCAAGAAGAAGGCAATATCGTTGTAACACGTCCAACTGATCAAAAGAAACACAAAGCATTACACGGTCTATACCGTTCCCTGTTGGCTAACATGGTTCACGGTGTGACTGAAGGTTACAAAACTACGCAAGAGTTAGTCGGTGTAGGTTACCGTGCTTCAAGTACTGGTAATGTATTAGAGTTAACTTTAGGTTTCTCTCACCAGATTGTTTTTGTATTGCCAAACGAGGTTAAAGTATCAACTACTGCTGACAAAGGTAAAAACCCTACAATCACTTTAGAGTGTGCTGACAAACAATTAATCGGTCAGGTAGCGGCTAAAATCCGTGGCTTCCGTAAACCAGAACCTTACAAAGGAAAAGGTGTGAAGTTTGCAGGTGAAGTGTTGAGAAGAAAAGCAGGTAAATCAGCTAAAAAATAATAATCATGGCAGGACAAAAAGCATCTCGTAGAGAGAGAATCAAAAAAGGAATCAGAAAAAACCTTGCTGGAACGTCTGAACGTCCACGTTTATCGGTTTTTAGAAGTAACAAAGGTATCTATGCGCAAATCATTGATGACAATGCAGGTAAAACATTAGTTGCTGCATCTAGCTTGTCAAAAGAGTTTGTTGCAGCAGGTAACAAAGTTGATCAATCTAAAGCTGTAGGTAAATTGGTGGCTGAAAAAGCAGTAGCAGCAGGTATTAATAAAGTAGTTTTTGACCGTAATGGGTACTTATACCATGGCCGTATCAAATCTTTGGCTGAAGGTGCTCGCGAAGGCGGTTTAGACTTTTAATCATAGAAAGAAATGGCATTAAGCAATATAAAAAGAGTAAAATCAAGCGAAATTGAATTAAAAGATCGCTTAGTAAGTATCCAACGTGTAGCTAAAGTTACTAAAGGTGGTCGTACTTTCAGCTTCTCTGCAATTGTTGTAGTAGGTGATGAAAACGGTATTGTTGGTTACGGTTTAGGTAAAGCGAAAGAGGTAACTGAAGCAATCACTAAAGGTATCGACGACGCAAAGAAAAATTTAGTTAAAGTTCCTATTATCAAAGGTACTGTTCCTCATGAGCAATATGGTAAATATTCTGGTGGTTCAGTTTTGATTAAACCAGCTGTAGGTGGTACAGGAGTTTTAGCAGGTGGTGCAATGCGTGCGGTATTGGAGTCTGCTGGTATCAAAGACGTATTGGCTAAATCATTAGGTTCTTCTAACCCACACAACGTGGTAAAAGCAACTGTAACTGCTTTAGCAAGTATGCGTGATGCATATACAGTAGCACAACACCGCGGTGTCGATTTAAACAAAGTATTTAACGGTTAATTATCATGGCAAAAATCAAAATCACCCAGATAAAGAGCGTTATCGACAGAAGCGAGCGCCAAAAGAAAACTATTGAGGCTTTAGGTTTGAAAAGAATCAACCACTCAGTAGAAGTTGAAGCTACTCCATCAATCATTGGAATGGTACGTAAAGTAAACCATTTAGTAGCTATCGAAACTATTTAATATTAGCATATGGAAAGGGTCTTTTGGCTCTTTCCATTACTTGTATTTATAATAATTATTTTTTAATCGCTAGTACCTGTTTAGTGAGAGCGAAGGGCTAGCACAATTTAGTTAAAAATGAACTTAAGTAATTTAAAACCTGCAAAAGGTGCAGTAAAAAGTAGCAAACGTATTGGCCGTGGTACTGGTTCTGGTCGTGGTGGTACTTCTACACGTGGTCACAAAGGTGCTGGTTCTCGTTCAGGTCACTCGACGAAAATCGGTTTCGAAGGTGGTCAAATGCCTTTGCAACGTCGTGTGCCTAAATTTGGTTTCAAAAACATCAACCGCGTTGAGTACAACGGTGTCAACTTGGATACTTTACAAGCGTTGATCGAGAAATACAATTTAACAGCTGTAGATTTCGACGCATTGAAAGCTCATGGTTTAGTGTCTAAAAATGACAAAGTTAAGATCTTGGGTCGCGGTGAATTGAAAGCTAAAGTTGAAGTAACAGCGCACGCGTTTACTGCTTCTGCTCAAAAAGCTATTGAAGCTGCAGGCGGTTCTATCGTTAAAATTTAATAAATGAAGAAACTAATCACAACCTTAACCAATATTTGGAAAATCGATGATTTACGTACGCGTATTCTAAATACCTTACTTTTTCTTTTGATTTACCGTATTGGATGTCACGTGGTATTACCAGGTGTAAATCCTCATGCTTTGGCTTCTGGTCAAAAAGAGGGTTTATTGGGCTTATTGGATATGTTCGCGGGGGGATCATTCTCTCGTTCGGCTATCTTTGCTTTAGGGGTAATGCCATATATCTCGGCATCCATTGTTGTTCAATTGCTGGGCATCGCGGTTCCTTACTTCCAAAAGATGCAGAAAGAAGGGGAAAGTGGTCGTCAAAAAATGAATCAGATTACTCGCTATTTAACTTTAGGGATTACTTTGCTTCAGGCTTTTGCTTATGTACGTACTCAAATCGAGCCAAGTGCTAAGACAATAGCTGACCCATTATTCACTATTCTGACTGCCATAGTTTTGACAGGCGGTACTTTATTTGTGATGTGGTTAGGGGAAAAAATTACGGATAAAGGTATCGGTAATGGTATTTCTTTGATCATCATGACTGGTATTATCGCTCAATTGCCAAGTGGTATCACTGCGGAATGGGTTTCTAGAATGGCGAAAGGTGGTGGTGGTCCAATTCCATTGTTGCTTGAATTTGTGGCTTTGTTCTTTGTTGTGATCTTTACGATCTTAATCGTACAAGGGGTTCGTAAGATTCCTGTACAATACGCAAAGAAAATCGTTGGAAACAAGCAAGTCGGTGGAGTACGTCAGTATATACCTTTAAAGGTAAATGCTGCAGGTGTAATGCCTATCATTTTTGCGCAGGCAATCATGTTTGTGCCAATGAGTTTGGGACAGTTCTTCCCAAATCTTCAGTCGGAATTTTTGACTTCGTTGAGTAACTATACTTCTGTAGCATACAACGTGACATTTGCGGTGTTAATTATCGCATTTACGTTTTTCTATACAGCGATTATGGTGAACCCACAACAGATGTCGGACGACATGAAGAAGAACGGAGGGTTTGTACCAGGTATTAAACCGGGATTGGAAACTAGTAATTTTATAGACCGCGTAATATCAAATATTACATTTCCAGGTGCAATTTTCTTAGCGATCATTGCTATTCTACCTGCTATTGCAAGTTTGTTTGGTATTAATAATCAATTTGCGCACTTCTACGGTGGTACGTCATTATTGATTTTAGTAGGTGTGGTGTTGGATACTTTGCAACAGATCGAATCTCATTTATTGATGCGTCATTACGATGGATTAATGAAAACAGGTCGTATTAAAGGCCGTTCGGCCGCGTCTGTTGAGGGAATGGATCATTCGGCAATTTAATTTCTTTAGATGTCTAAAGTATTTTATAAGTCAGCAGAAGATATAGAGCAATTGCGAAAGTCAGCAGATGTGCTTTCGCAGTTGCTTGGTGAAATCGCAAAAGTGATTAAACCTGGGGTAAAGACTATATCTCTTGATAAATTAGCTTATGAGTATATTCATGATAACGGCGGGACGCCTGCGTTCTTAAATTATCAAGGATTTCCATATTCTTTGTGTATATCTGTCAACGATCAAATTGTACACGGCTTTCCAAGTGATTATGAAATTAAAGATGGAGATCTTGTTTCGGTCGATGGTGGTGTCAATTTGAATGGCTTTATCAGTGATTCTGCTTATACTTTTGGTGTAGGTGAGATTTCTGAAGAGGCACAGTTGTTACTGGATGTCACAAAAGAATCATTGTACAAAGGTGTTGAACAGGCTGTGGCTGGTAAACGTGTTGGGGATATTTCTTCGGCTGTGCAGGAGTATGTGAACAAATTCGGATTCGGAATTGTTCGTGAGCTGGTTGGACACGGAGTTGGTTACCACTTACATGAAAAACCTGAGGTTCCTAATTATGGAAAACGAGGTGCTGGTCCTAAATTGGAAGAAGGTTTGGTTATTTGTATCGAACCGATGATCAATGCAGGCCGTGCGGGCGTTCGTTTTTGGGACGATGGTTGGACAGTGAGTACAGTGGATGGGAAATTATCGGCGCACTTCGAACAGATGGTTGCAATCCGAAAAGGAGAACCAGATGTGTTGCTGACATTCGAACATGTAGAGAAAGTTTTGAACAAAAAGTAGTTGGTATTCAATTATTTTTATTTATCTTTGCACTCCTGTTCGCAGGCTTTTAAATTAAATTTAATCGAGAATATATGGCTAAACAAGCCTCAATAGAACAAGACGGTATAATTAGAGAGGCACTTTCTAATGCTATGTTTAGGGTAGAGTTGGAAAATGGACATGAAATCATTGCCCATATTTCTGGTAAAATGCGCATGCACTATATCAAAATTTTACCTGGTGATAAAGTTAAATTGGAAATGTCTCCGTATGATTTGACTAAAGGAAGGATTACTTATCGCTATAAATAGCCGTAAGCCCTTGTATTAGCGCAAGCTTTTGAAAAAATAAATATCATGAAAGTAAGAGCATCAATAAAAAAACGTAGCACGGACTGTAAGATCATCCGTCGTAAAGGTAAAGTTTTTGTAATCAACAAAAAGAACCCAAAGTTTAAACAACGTCAGGGTTAATTCATTAAAAAAATAATAGCTTAATATTATATGGCAAGGATAGCAGGTATTGATTTACCTAAAAACAAAAGAGGTGTGATCGGCCTTACCTATATTTTTGGTATCGGTCGTACAAGAGCTGAATATATCTTGGAAAAAGCTGGTATCAGCGAAGATGTGAAGGTACAAGAGTGGAATGATGATCAATTGGCAGCAATTCGTACCATCATTAACGACGAATTGAAGGTTGAAGGTGCATTGCGTTCTGAAATTCAATTAAACATCAAACGTTTAATGGATATCGGTTGTTACCGTGGATTGCGTCACCGTAAACACTTACCAGTTCGTGGTCAACGTACTAAAAACAACTCACGTACTCGTAAAGGTAAACGTAAGACAGTTGCAAACAAGAAAAAAGCTACTAAATAATAAATAAGAAATGGCTAAAACTAAAAAAGCTGCAAAAAAGCGTATCGTTGTTATCGAACCTGTAGGTCAGGCTCACATTAACGCAACGTTTAACAATATCATTGTAACTTTGACGAATAATCAAGGTCAAACTATTTCTTGGTCTAGTGCTGGTAAAATGGGTTTCCGTGGTTCTAAAAAGAACACGCCATATGCTGCTGGTCAGGCTGCACAAGACTGTGGAAAAGTTGCTCACGACTTAGGTTTACGTAAAGTTGAAGTGTTTGTTAAAGGACCTGGTGCTGGTCGTGAATCGGCAATCAGAACATTGCAAACAGTAGGAATTGATGTGACTACTATCAAAGATATCACTCCACTTCCTCACAACGGTTGTCGTCCTCCAAAACGCAGAAGAGTTTAATTAATTTAAAGATAAGATTCATCGGCTATAGGCTGATAGATACTTTAATTGTAAAAGAAAATGGCTAGATATACAGGACCTAAGTCCAAAATTGCCCGTAAATTTAGAGAGCCGATCTTCGGCCCAGATAAAGCGTTAGAAAAGAAAAATTACCCTCCTGGACAACATGGAGCTTCTAAACGCAGAGGTAAACAATCTGAATATGCTATTCAGTTGTTAGAAAAACAAAAAGCAAAATACACTTACGGTGTATTGGAGCGTCAATTCGCAAACTTATTTGCTAAAGCTGCCTCTAAACAAGGTATTACAGGTGAGATCTTCTTGAAATTGTTAGAAGCTCGCTTGGATAACGTAGTTTACCGTTTAGGTATCGCTACTTCTCGTGCCGCTGCTCGTCAGTTGGTATCCCACAAACACGTTACTGTTAACGGCGAAGTTGTTAACATTCCATCATATAGCTTGCGTCCAGGTGACGTTGTAGCAGTTCGTGAACGTTCTCAAACACTTGAAGCCATCACAAATTCAGTTGCAGGTCGTACTGTAAACAAATTTTCTTGGTTAGAGTGGAATGCGAAAGAATTGACAGGTACTTTCTTAAGCTATCCAGAAAGAGCTGACATTCCTGAAAACATTAAAGAGAACTTAATCGTTGAGTTATACTCTAAATAATAAATAAAATAGAAGAATGCATAGTCCAATTTTTGGGGTATGCATCTTCTATTGTATTACAATTATTATTACAAATAAAACATTAAAAGAAAATAAATGGCAATTTTAGCATTTCAAAGACCGGATAAAGTTATCATGCAAAAATCTACGGATTTTGATGGTACGTTTGAATTTCGTCCATTGGAGCCTGGTTTTGGTGTAACCATTGGTAATGCTTTGCGCCGTATTCTATTGTCCTCTTTAGAAGGATATGCAATTACGTCGATAAGGTTTTCTGGCGTTTCGCACGAATTTTCAACGATCAAAGGTGTTGTTGAAGACGTAACTGAGATTATCTTGAACTTGAAACAAATTCGTTTCAAAAAAACAGGTGAGATTGGCGACAACGAAAAGGTATTTGTAGTAATCAATGGTCAAGAACAATTCTTAGCTGGTGATATCACAAAATTCTCTAATAACTTTACGGTCTTAAACCCAGACATGGTAATCTGTAACATGGATAATTCAGTGACAATTGAATTGGAATTGAGTATTGCCAAAGGTCGTGGATACGTAAATGCTGATGAGAATAAAGTTGTTGATGCTCCAGTAGGTGTTATCGCAATCGATTCGATCTTTACTCCGATCAAGAATGTTAAATATACCATTGAGAATTACCGTGTAGAGCAAAAAACTGACTACGAGAAATTGTTGTTGGATATCTCTACTGATGGCTCAATTCACCCCGAAGAAGCTTTGAAAGAAGCTGCTAAGATCTTAATTCAACACTTTATTTTATTCTCTGATGAGAATATGCTTCTTGAGTCTCAAACGAAAGAAGAAACTAAAGTTGTTGATGAAGAAATCTTACATATGCGTAAGATTCTTAAAACAGAATTAGTAGATCTTGATCTTTCAGTTCGTGCATTGAACTGTTTGAAAGCTGCAGATATTCGCACATTGGCTGAGTTAGTAACTTATGACGTAGCTGATATGTTGAAATTCAGAAACTTCGGTAAAAAATCGTTAAGTGAAATCCAAGAGTTGGTTAAATCGAAAGGTTTATCATTCGGAATGAACTTGGCAAAATACAAATTAGACGAAGAATAATAATTTATTAAGCGACCGCTAGTCGTAATTCCTTTTGGCTGTCTGAATATGTGATATTCACCTATTTGACATATACAAAAACGGTACGATTAGTATAATAAAATCCAAAATGAGACACGGAAAAAAAGTAAATCACTTAGGCCGTACGGATAGCCATAGAAAAGCAATGTTGGCTAACATGGCAACGTCATTGATCAAACACAAACGTATTACAACTACTTTGGCTAAAGCTAAAGCATTACGTACGTATGTTGAGCCTTTGATTACTAAATCTAAAAACGATACGACTCACTCACGTCGTACAGTATTCGCTTACTTGAAAGATAAAGACGCAGTTTCTATCTTATTCCGCGAGATTTCTGAAAAAGTAGCTAACCGTCCAGGTGGTTATACTCGTATCATCAAAATGGAAAACCGTTTAGGTGATAACGCAGAAATGGCGTTCATCGAGTTAGTTGATTACAACGAAATCTACGGTAAAAAAGCTGAGGCTACTGAGAAAAAAGCTACTCGTCGTCGTGGTGGTGCTAAAAAAGCTGCTGCTGCTACTGCTGAAACTGAAGCTCCTGCAGAAGTTAAAGCTGAAGTAGAAGGTGAAGAAAAAGTAGACGGAGAATAGTATTCTTCTGATCTAGCATAAAAAAGTCCTCTTTTTAAGAGGACTTTTTTTATTTTATGACCATTCCTACCGTTATAACTAATATATTTGTATTGCTAAAATCTGATAGCTTTTCTATTACTAGCTATTTCGTTTATCAATCTATAATTCATTAAGATGAAACCATTTGATGTTTATCCCATTAATCCCATTAACATAGTAAAGGCTAATGGATCAACGGTGTGGGATGCCGAAGGAAATGCTTACTTGGACTTGTATGGTGGTCATGCTGTGATATCGATCGGACACACGCACCCACATTATGTACAACGTATAACGGAACAATTGAGCCGCATTGGGTTCTATTCTAATTCTGTTGAAATTCCAATTCAGCGTGAACTTGCCCGATTATTGGGCGAAGTTTCGGGTAAGGTTGATTACGATTTATTTCTTTGCAATTCGGGAGCAGAAGCGAACGAAAATGCATTGAAGTTAGCTTCGTTTTATAACAAGCGGAAAAAGGTGATTGCATTTTCAAAAGCTTTTCACGGTAGAACTTCTTTAGCGGTAGCTGCTACGGACAATCCAACGATTGTCGCGCCTGTTAACGAAACAGAGAATGTTGTTTTTCTTCCTTTCAATGATGAGACTGCGCTTAAAGAAGCTTTCGGTACATATGGAGAAGAGATCTCTTCTGTTATCGTAGAGAGCATCCAAGGGGTAGGGGGGATCCGCGAAGCTTCTGTGTCTTTTCTTCGATTGATTCGTTCTCTTTGTGATCAATATAATGCTGTTTTTATTGCTGATGAAGTTCAATGTGGGTATGGTAGGACAGGAATGTTCTATGCACAGGATTATTCAGGAGTTGAAGCTGATATTTATACAATGGCAAAAGGTATGGGTAACGGTTTTCCCATCGGAGCAATAAGTATATCTCCCAAGTTTAAGGCTACTTACGGCAGCCTGGGGACCACTTTTGGTGGAAATCACCTCGCATGTGCAGCAGCTTTGGCTGTTTTGGAAATCATCCAACAGGATAAGTTGATGGAGAATGCTGCAGAAGTGGGCGCATATCTTATCAATGAATTGAAGCAAATGGAGGAAATTGTTGAAGTTCGGGGGAGAGGTTTAATGATTGGTATTGAACTTCCAGAATCTTTGGCACATGTCAAGAAGGATCTCTTATTAAAGAACCGTATCTTTACAGGAGAGGCTAAACCTTTCGTGATTCGTTTACTGCCGGCGCTGAATGTTACGAAGGAACATGCTGATCAATTTTTATCAGCATTAAAAGAACATATCAAAGCGGTCACAGTTGCATAAAGAATTGTAGAGATGCCATCGGATTAGCGCATGAGTTCTTTAGCTTGGGCGGATCTGATTACGCGTTTTAGTAGTTAAAGTATATACGGAGTGTGGAGCAGCCATTTTGTGCTGTTACAAATGCACTCGAATAAATAAATATAGATGAAAAAGTTTTTCTCTGTTAAGGATGTACCTAGTGTCGCGAACGTTGTTCAGGAAGCGTTAAGTCTGAAGGCTGCACCATATGACAATCAGGACCTTGGTAAACATAAAACGCTGGGACTTGTATTTTTGAATCCAAGTTTGCGTACGCGTTTGAGTACACAAAAGGCGGCGATGAATTTGGGTATGAATGTCATGGTCATGAATATGGATAAAGACGGTTGGGCCCTTGAAACACAAGACGGTGTCGTGATGAATGGGACAACTGTGGAGCATATTCGTGAGGCAGCTGCAGTTATGGGTGAGTATTGTGATATTTTGGGACTTCGTTCGTTCCCAAAATTGAAAGATCGTGAAGAAGACTATAGCGAGGACTTGTTCAATAAGTTCATCAAGTACTGCGGTGTACCTGTTGTTTCTTTAGAGAGTGCAACACGTCACCCACTACAGAGCTTGACAGACATCATTACAATAACTGAATATAAGAAGACCGAAAAACCAAAGGTAGTATTGGCTTGGGCTCCGCATGTTAAGGCTTTGCCTCAGGCGGTACCTAATTCTTTTGCGGAATGGATGTGTAAAGCACAAGCGGAGGGATTGGTCGATTTTACGATAGCTCAGCCTATGGGATATGAGTTAAGCGAAGAATTCACTGCTGGAGCAACGATATCTAATAATTTAGAGGAAAGCTTAAAAGATGCTGATTTTGTCTATGTGAAAAACTGGTCGTCTTATCAAGAATATGGTGAAGTGTATGGTGTGGACGAAGATTGGATGATGGATAATAAAAAGCTTAGTTTGACAAACGATGCCAAAATAATGCATTGCTTGCCGGTAAGAAGGGATTTAGAGTTATCTTCTGAAATTTTGGACGGGCCAAATTCACTTGTTATTAAGGAGGCCGGCAATCGTGTATGGGCTGCTCAGGTTGTTTTGAAGCGAATGCTAGAGGATTTGGTATAGTACAGTCCTATTGATTATTGAAAAACTATTTTTATTGGGAAAAGTTGCGTAATGGCTAATAGTGTATTAAATATTATTAAAATTGGCGGAAATATTATTGATGATGAACGCCAGCTGGAATCTTTTTTAGAGAAGTTCTCTGCACTGTCAGGAAAAAAAATTCTTGTACATGGTGGAGGTAAAATTGCAAGTCGTTTGGCCGGTGAACTTGGTATACAAGCACAAATGGTTGAAGGCCGTCGTGTGACAGATGAAGAAATGTTACGCGTCGTAACAATGGTATACGCGGGACTGACAAATAAAACGATTGTTGCCAAGCTACAGAAGTTAAAATGTGATGCTGTAGGTTTAACAGGTGCCGATGGTGATGTCATAAAGGCTATAAAACGGCCTGTTAAGGATATTGACTACGGTTTTGTTGGTGATTTGCTGCACGATTCGGTGAATACCTTGGCGATCAAGAAGTTTTTGGAAGCGGGGTTTGTTCCAGTATTTTCGGCTATTACACATAATGGTCTTGGTCAGTTGTTAAATACAAATGCGGATACGATCGCTTCTTCTTTAGCCGTATCTTTGGCTTCGTTGTACGAAACCTCGTTGGTATATTGTTTTGAGAAGAATGGGGTTTTACGTGATGTAACAGATGAGAATTCAGTTATCCCGACAATCAAATCGGAGGAGTTTGAATATCTCAAGGAGGCTGGCGTAGTGAACGACGGGATGATTCCTAAACTGGAAAATGCATTCAATGCTATAAATAAAGGTGTTCAAGAGGTCTATATTGGAAATGCCAATAATTTGCATCTGTTTCAACAGGGACAATTTGGGACTTGCTTGACATTAAAATAAAAATCTAACCTAAACCCAACGATCGCTATGAAAAAGGTCACCATTATCGGAAGTGGTAATATCGGTCTTTCTTTGGCAAAAGGACTTGTAAAAAGTGAATTTGCGGATGCTGCCGATATTACATTGACGCGGAGAAATTTGAGTGCATTGGCTGAGGAAGCGAGCCAAGGTTTCTCGGTCAGTAATGATAATAAGCTTGCTGTAAAGGGAGCTGATATTGTCGTATTTGCCATCTTACCTCAGCAACTTAAAAAGGTATTGGTTGAAGTCGCACCAGTAATTGATAAAGAAAAACAGATTTTTGTTTCAATTGTTTCTGGAGTTTCTTGTGCAGATTTACGAGCGGAGTTGGGCGCTGATGCAACCGTGATACGTGCTATGCCAAATACGGCAATAGCTATCGCCCAGTCGATGACTTGTATTGCCAGTGACAATGGTTCCGATGAGAGTGTGAAGGAAGTTGAAAAGATGTTTGAAACAGTTGGTTCGGTGGTCGTCATCAATGAAGACCTTATGACATCGGCTACAGCATTGTGTGCTTGCGGTATTGCGTTCTTCCTACGTGCTATTCGCGCGGCTTCGCAAGGTGGAGTTGAAATTGGGTTTCATGCACATGACGCGCTTAAAATGGCAGTTCAAACTGCAAAAGGGGCTGCTGATTTGCTATTGCATACCAATGCTCATCCAGAAGGGGAAATCGATAAGGTGACATCTCCAAAAGGCTGTACAATTGCGGGATTGAATGAAATGGAACATAATGGTTTTAGTTCAGCATTTATAAAAGGAATTAAACTGTCTGCGGATAAAGCCGGAGGATTATATCATGAAGGATAGGGATAACTTGTTTGAAGATGCGCTGACCCTTTTAAAACAATTAATCGGACTATCATCTTTAAGTAAAGAGGAACAACTTACTGCAGATTTAATTGAAGGTTTCTTTCAGGAACGGGATATCAAAACACATCGAAAGGGTCATAATATCTGGGTATATAACGTTCACTATGATATTAATAAGCCAACGATACTGCTCAACTCTCATCACGATACGGTAAAACCAAATACGGGTTATACGAGAGATCCTTTAGCCGCAACCGTAGAGGAGGGGAAATTGTATGGATTGGGGAGCAATGATGCAGGTGGCTGTTTGGTGTCGCTGATAGCCGCATTTTTATATTTTTATCGGCAGAATGATTTAAAATATAACTTCTGTCTTGTTGCCAGTGCTGAAGAAGAGATTTCGGGTAAGAATGGTGTAGAATCTGTTTTGGATGCTATTGGTCCAATTGACTTTGCTATTGTGGGCGAACCTACTTTGTTGGATTTGGCCGTTGCAGAAAAAGGACTGATGGTGTTGGACTGCACCGCTATCGGGACCGCTGGACACGCGGCGCGTAACGAAGGGGACAATGCGATCTATAAAGCGATCAAAGATATTGAATGGTTTCAAAATTATATATTTGAGCATACGTCGCCAACCTTAGGTCCTATCAAGATGTCGGTAACAGTAATTCAGGCGGGATCACAGCACAATGTTGTACCGGCTACCTGTAACTTTGTTGTTGATGTGAGAACCACAGACGCTTATTCCAACGAAGAGACGCTGGATATCATTAAGTCTCATGTGAATTCGGAGGTTGTAGCGAGATCGACGCGTCTGAAGTCTTCTTCTATTCCTGAATCACACCCAATTGTCAAGGCTGGTATTGAGCTGGGACGTAAAGTATATGGCTCACCGACGATGAGCGATCAGGCTCTTATTCCGGTACCTTCTCTGAAGCTGGGACCCGGTGATAGCGCTCGGTCGCATATGGCAGATGAGTTTATTTATATCGATGAAATTAAAGCTGGGATCGATCTCTATATTGCTATGTTAGAAAAGATAGTATAAAAAAAGCTTCCATTTTTATGGAAGCTTTTTTTATACTAGACTAAGCTGATTTGACGTTTAATACTCTCTTCGAGGGAGATGATCGTCTCGGTACGTTGAATCCCAGGTACAGATTGAATATCTTCATTCAATACTTTTCTGAGATGAACTGTATCTCTACAGATTATTTTTGCAAAAATACTGTATTGGCCAGTACAATAATGTAATTCGACCACTTCTTTGATTTCTTTCAATTTATCTACCGCATCTGCATATTGTGAACCTTTTTCAAGATAGATACCCAAAAAGGCTGTGATATCAAACCCGACTTTTTGAGGATTGATAATTAGATTTGACCCTCTAATGATACCTAGTTCTTCCATCTTCTTCATTCTAACGTGAATTGTACCTCCTGATACGATTAGCTTTTTTGCTATTTCTGTATAAGGAATAGAGGCATCGTTCATTAGAATAGACAAGATTTGGATATCCAAATTGTCTAGATCATAGTTTGCATATTGATTTTCCATTAACAATGGTTTTTGTGTTCATTAATTGGTCGTTGCATCAAAATCTGACCAATAGCTAAAATAATTAAATTTATTTCAAAATTACTAAGAATTTTCGGTTTATAGATGTAAATTTAATAAAAAATACTTATTCATATTGATAATGTTATATGTTTTTGATTGAAAGTGCTTATAATTGTTTTAGCGCTGATTTTATTGCAGGTTAAGTGATTGTTTTCATGGTTGATATCAAGATTGAGATAAATTATTTTAGTATCGCCCTCTTATTGACAAAAAATTGGCGGTATATTAAGACACCTGATCAGTTCGTTTGATGGAGGGGATAGGATATAAAAAGGAGTAGAGTTCGTAATGCTGATGTAAATAAAAAATCTAAATACGGAATAGCGATGGAAGAAGTTCAAGATGTAAAGATTTCGAAAAAGAAACCGATTTTTGAAGTAGGGGAGGGACTTCATAAATATCTTAAAATGTATCAGCGTGATGAAAAGCTGCCGATAGGCTACAAGGATCTACTGAATTTTACGGAGACCGTACCTGTCATGGATAAATTTGGTAACGACACTTTTTGGGAAACCCCCATGTATCCGCAATACCTTATGGACCAATTATATGACGGGTTGAAGGTGATTTATGCTAAACTGAAAGCATCGGGCAATACCCGAATCGTACAGCATAAATATATCGATCGCGTAGAATACTGTGGTTTTGGCAATACTAAGCCCTTTCGCATTCGTATTGTTAACCGATTAAATGATGTTTACGATTATTTTTACATCAAACAGGCCGATGCTTCGCGTATTTACGGATTGGAATTGGAAGAAATATTGTCCCCCAATCAGGTGAATTATATGGTAGATCACGATACGCTGGTTGAAGAACATATTGTTGGGATCCCAGGAGATACATTTTCAAAAACACGGATGTTCTCACCTGATTACAATTTAACCCGTATTTCCAAAGAATTTGTCAAGTTTAACGAACGATGTATTATCACGCTGCTGGGTGATATGCGGGCCTACAATTTTGTCATGCAGATCACGCCGGATTTTGACGATTTTCAGTTTAGGATTAGAGCCATAGATTTTGACCAGCAATTTTATGAAGGAAATCCGAAAGTGTATATGCCGCAATTTTTCAAGGAGAATCTTCCTTATGTGAAATTGGCGATGGAACATTTAAATGAGAAAACTGTACTGCAATACCAGCAGGAAGAGCGTTCTTCCATTGTGCACAGGGTGCGGAGCGAAAGACATCGGATCGCTGATCTGCGGGACGCCTCACAAACGCAGGTGCTCTCGACCTTGGAAAATATCAAACAGTTACGGGAAGGCTATGCTGAATTTTATCAGAATAATTCTTACCTCAAATGTAAAACGATGACCGATATTGTGGAGTTAAATGTGAAGAATGTGATTCGTCAGGTGCAAATGTAATTACTTGATTCTATCTTTATTGTCTTTGATGAAAGCTGACCATCCCGAGTAGGATTTGCTGCTGCCAGATACGGCATTCTTCTGAAAGGAATGACATACGGCAATTGCTAAACCGTCGGTGGCATCCAGAAATTGAGGTGTTTCCTCAAATTTTAATAGATTTTTTAGCATCGCAGATACCTGTTCCTTCGTGGCATTCCCATTTCCTGTAACGGATTGTTTTATTTTTCTTGGAGAATATTCAAAGATGGGAATATCCTGAGCAAGTGCCGCAGCCATGGCAACACCTTGAGCCCGGCCCAATTTGAGCATGACCTGTATGTTTTTACCATAAAATGGAGATTCGAGGGCGACACAGTCGGGATTATATTCTTGCATTAAGGCAGAAGTCTTCTTAAAAATGCGCTGTAGTTTTAAGGCATGGTCATCTAAATGTCCCATTTTGATGACCCCCATTGAAATTAAAGATAGGGTATTACCCACTTCCTTGATGATGCCATATCCGAGTATAACGGTGCCGGGGTCGATACCTAAAATTATTCTTTCTTTCGCCTTTTCCTTCTGCATATACAATATTACAAATTTTGCGTTTTATTCGCGGATTGCATTCGACAAAACTTAATCATTTGGCTAAAATTTAGTAACATTGCTCTCTAATTATCAAAAGTTGACTGGAAGACAAAAAAAATATATCAGTCTTTTATTGAAGATACTGGTTTTTGCCCTTGCGACCTGGTATATTGTCGTGAAGGTATCCGATAGAAGCAATATTGAGAAGTTTAAAACCCTAATTGCAGGTTTAGAACAGCATTCCGTTGTATGGACCCTTATTTTGATTGTGGTTTTAATGCTAGTCAATTGGTTGCTTGAAGTTGTCAAATGGCGGTATCTTGCATCTAAACTGGAGCGTATTTCATTTTGGCAGTCATTCCAATCCGTTTTTTGTGGACTTACTTGGGCTATTTTTACACCCAATCGGATTGGCGAGTATGGTGGACGGGTTCTGTTTTTGCAACCTCAAAATAGGGCAAAAGGAGCTGTCGCGATGGGCGTTGGATTATTTGCACAGCTTGTGCTAACGAGCGTTGCCGGCGCATTAAGTATTGCTTGGTTTATTTGTCAGTTTCTTTCTACACCTTTAACCGTACAATTTGGCGTATGGCTGCTTGCCATTATCTATGCCGCGGGATTTGTTATCTTATATTTCAACGTAAAATGGATTGATGCATTGGTCGGTAAAATAAAGTTCCTTGCGCGGATTAAACCTTTCTTTGAGGTATTGGAACACTATTCAACGCGTGAGCTTTGTATTGTTCTTTTAAATTCTTTGGCGCGATTTATCATTTTCACTTCCCAGTATATCATCTTGATGAAACTGACTTTACCCGAGCTACCGCTTTTATCCATGATTCTGATGATTTTTATCCTGTTTTTTGTTCAGGCGGCCCTACCAACATTGGATATTTTCGATTTCAGTGTTAGAAGTTTTGTAGCAAGCAATCTATATAGCTATATTACCACACAGGAAATTGCTGTTATGGCTATTGTTTCCTGTATTTGGTTCGTTAATTTAATTCTTCCAGCTATATTTGGTTCTATTTTTGTTTTTAAGATTAATTTTTTCGGTGATACAAATTCTTAACTATTTATTGATCATTTTTGCTTGCGTATACGCAATTCTAGTTTTATGGATGCGTAGAGGCTGGAGCCTCATCCCAGTGCCCAACAATCTTGCCCGTCCAACAAAGTCCATATCTGTGATTATTGCCGCACGTAATGAAGAGTTCAATATTAGACGCACCATTAAATCTATCTTGGGACAGAATTATCCGCCAGCTCTCCTGGAGCTTATTATAATCGACGACCATTCAGACGACAATACGTCGTTGATTGTGAAAGAATATGCAGAGCAAGGTGTTAAACTTATTCAATTGAACGAAAATGGCCGTTTGAACTCATACAAGAAGCTGGCGATTTCAAGGGCTATAGAATGCTGTCAAGGGGAAATTATCATAACTACCGATGCAGACTGTCGAATGGGACCGAATTGGTTAGCAACGGTTATCAGTACATTTGAAAAGGAAGATGCTTATCTACAGTCTTCTCCCGTGCTCTATTCAGAAGAAAAGAGTTTCTTTGAACGGCTGCAGACCTTGGAATTCTTGTATTTGATAGGTCTGGGTGCAGCTGGCATTGGCAACAAAAAACCGACAACCTGTAATGGTGCGAATTTGGCTTATCGAAAAGATATTTTTAAACAAATGGGCGGATTTAAGGGAATTGATGAACTTGCATCCGGTGATGATGAACTTTTTCTACACAAAGTTGCTGGACAATATCCTGAAAGAATCACGTTTTGCAAGTCAAAAGAGGCTGTTGTTTATACGGATGCCAAACCAGATTTGAAGTCATTCATTAGCCAGCGCAGACGCTGGGCTTCAAAAAGTACAAAATATAAAAACAAAGGTGTCATTGCATTGGGGATTTCCATTTGGTTTTTCAATTTATTGATTTTGGTTGCTGCAGTTCTTGCGCTTTGTGGTGTGAAATTTGTAGCGTGGGTCGTACTGTTCGCGTTGCTATTAAAGATGACTGTGGAATTTCTTTTTATTCAGCCTTTGACCACATTTGCGTGTAGAAAAGAACTTTTATTATACCTTCCGTTACTGAGCTTAGCCCATGTTCTTTATTTAGCCTATATCGGCATACTGGGCAATGTCGGGAAATATGATTGGAAAGGAAGGCAAGTGAAGTAGATCGTCGCTATTTTTCGACCTTTAGTTTTATCGTCTCTTCCGCTAATTTTACGATCTCCTCAATACTTTTCCCTTCGGTATCCAATGGATTTAAAACTTCCCAGGTCATATGAAGAAAAGGGGTCAGTGGATACATGCCATATTGTACCATTTCATACGATCCCGTGATGGCGATAGGAACAACGAGTGCGTTTGGATTTTTCTTTAATAATGTCGCAATTCCACCCACATGGAAAGCCTTCATTTTCCCCGTTTTTGACCGCGTCCCTTCCGGAAAAATAAACGCCGACCAGTTTTTGGTTTTCATATTGTTGGCAAGTTTCAGGATCTCAGCAATAGATTGTTTGGGGTCATTGCGATCTATATTTGCGGCTCCACCATGTTTCAGGTTAAAGGAGATGCTAGGTATCCCACTGGCAAGTTCTATTTTAGAAATAAACTTTCCATGAAACCTGCGTAAGAAATAGATCATTGGCGGAATATCAAAAGTGCTTTGGTGATTGGCAACAAACACAATAGGCTGTCCTGTTGGAATATGTTTATTGTCGATAAATGTTACCCGATTAAATAGCGTGTAATAACAGGCAACCAGACAAGCATTTAACATATCTACACTTTTTTTGTGTGCATTATATCCACCAAGTTTTAAACATAACCACTGTATAGGGTGAAAGATAATCAAGGATAAACCAAAACAAAACCAAAATATTATAGATAGGAAATAGCCTAAAAACTTCTTCATAAATGTTATTTAATGATACAAATATATCATTAAGCAATGGTTTTTAAAAAATATTGATTTTATGGTGTTTTGTTTTAACATTATTAATACTATCTTTAATAATATTGATATAGATATTATTTAATGAAAAAAATACCAATTGATTGTCCCTGTTGCGAAGCGAAGTTAAAAGTTTCTAAGTTGGTGTGCGACTCCTGTGAGACTGAAGTTGTCGGTAAATTTTCACTACCCTTGTTGATGCAACTTACCGTCGAGGAACAAGAATTTGTCCTGAATTTTTTGATGCACTCAGGAAGTTTAAAAGAAATGGCAAATCAGATGGGCAAATCCTATCCGACGGTCCGTAATATCCTCGACGATCTGATTCACAAATTGAAATCCCTTGCTCAGACAAACAATACTGTTGGGAACAGAAGTATTTAGTCGCCTGCGGAATCGGATAATTGATAATCGAATAATTATATCAAGATGAAAAATAATACACTTTATACCGAAAGCCAATCTTTTTTTAGTTGGTGGCTTTGTCTGGTCCTTTTAACTGTCAGTGTGGCTGGCTTTTCTGTGCATTGGCATGATCTCTTGCGGTTGAATTTTGTTCCATTATTTCAATCGCCGGGCTTCTGGATCAATTTAGTATTGTGGGGACTCTTTGCTGTGTTGAGATTAAAGACTACGATTCATGAAGACGGGGTTGAAGTCTATTTTTTTCCTTTCAACTTCTATCAAAAAAGCGTGCAGTGGTCAGATATACAATCTATTGAGGTGCGAAAATATAATCCGATTGGTGAGTTTGGTGGATGGGGATTGCGGAGAGGGGTGAGAGGGCGGGCTTTTTCAGCTCGGGGCAACATAGGTCTACAACTTACACTGGGAAATGGTAAAGTATTGCTTATAGGAACCCAAAATCCAGCAGAGATCGAACAGCTGAACTTATCTCAATTCTTAAAAAAATGAAAGTTAAACAGATTTTTCAGAATCCATTTGCCGAATTTACGGAGTGGAAATTATTCTTTGCGGGTGTTTTCGGATTCTTGTTATCAAGCTATATTATTTATTTATCGGGTCAGCAGTTCAATGGATTTATGCATTTCTATCAACCAGAAATGACGGTTTCTCTATGGGCTGTATTGCGTGTTCATGCCTATATGGTCTTGGCTCCTTTTGTACTTCTATACGGTATAGGGATATTATTAAACAGAAAGACCAGGATCATTGATGTCATGAATGTTGTGTTAATTACGCCATTCCCGCTTTATCTTGTGTTATTTTTAGGGAAACTTCTAAACCAGGACAAATTCACGGATCAAATCTTAAAGGCAGTGCAAAGCGGCGATCATGCATTGGCTGGGGTTGATAAAACGGAGATGTTCTTGTTTGGTATGTTTGGAATCATCAGTTTATTATTACTGTTTTATCAATTCTATCTATTGGTCAAGGGCATGAATGTCGCAGTTAATAATAAGAAGATTGGGATCAGTATACTATTTGTGGCATTATATTTTATACTGGATCTATGTATACAGTTTAATTTCTAGTAAAAAACGACAATGAGAAGAATTTTATACCTATTTATCATTTGTTTCCATTTTTCATGTTGCCATGCACAGACATTTGATGGTTCATGGAAGGGGGAGGTTGAGGTTTCCGGGCAGAAGCTCTTGCTGGTGTTCAATATTCAAAAAGATAATGCAGGAAAGTGGAATGGAACCTTTGAGAGTCCGATGCAAACCGCACAGAAATTTACAATAAATCAAATACGCATCGAGCAGGATTCCATTTGGATGGACGTTAAAAATATAGGTCTTGTTTACGCAGGCTTTTTGGATCGGGATAAAGATGTGATGAAAGGGGTGATGAAACAAGGGCCTTTTGAATCTGCTATGATTTTGGTACGAAGCGAGAACGAACAGAGCGGGCTTTCTCGTAAACAGGATGTATTTCCTCCGTATAGCTATACGGAAGAGGAAGTGCAGTTCAAAAATAGCGCGGGCAATGCGCTACTTACAGGATCCCTGACTTATCCCAAAAGCGGAGGGCCATTTCCTGCGGTGGTATTAGTCAATGGCAGTGGGCAGCAAAATAGGGATTCGGAGGTGTTCGGGCACAGGCCTTTTAAGGTACTTGCAGATCATCTTACCAAAAATGGCTTTGCCGTATTGCGCTATGATGATCGGGGGGTAGGCGGCTCTAAAGGAGAAGTTAATTTAGCAACAACGATTGACTTTGCCTCTGACGCTAATGCCGCAGTCGATTTTTTAAGTAAGAAAACGAATATTAATGGAGAGAAAATAGGGATAATCGGTCATAGTGAGGGTGCTTTAATTGCTGAAATAGTGGCATCAGAAAGTAATAAAGTAAAATATATAGCGCTTCTATCCGGACCCGTGATTAAAGGTGATTCTCTGCTGATTTTACAAAGTTACGCACTGGGAAAAGCCGGAGGTTTATCTGAAAAGGCTTTGGATATAAATAAAGTAAATAATCGAAAATTGTATAATATTCTATTGGAAGATGAGCCACCAAAAGTATTGGCCGCATCGATGGAAGAGGAACTTATTCATCAAAATAACGGGAATCCGCTGACTCCTGATATGAAGATTAAACTTAGTCCAATGATGAGCCCTTGGTTTAGGACGTTTCTCCGCATCGATCCGGCTTATTATCTGAAGCAGGTTAAAGTGCCGATTTTTGCTTCTTTTGGAGGAAAGGATGTTCAAGTTCCTACCAATGAAAATATCTATTGTCTCCAGCGTTTGCACTTAAACACCACCGATGTCACAATTAAGGATTATCCCAATCTGAATCACCTTTTTCAAAATGCGCAAACTGGAAAAATTGAAGAATATTTTGAAAACTCAGAAAGCTTTAATGAACAATTGATGGATGACCTTACGAAATGGCTTAAGCTGAAGACAAATTGATTGAATGAACTAAAGGCCGAGAATTTTAAGATTTCTTTGCGGATCAAATAGAATTAAAAAGCTCAGGGCCATTTAATAGGATATTAAATGGCCCTGATTGTATTCGATAAAGGGATATCTCTTTGAAGCGTGCTGTTTCAATTAGGGCGTTGTATTGGCCACTGGAAGTATTTTACCATTGAAATAGTGCTGTCCGTTTTGAGCAAAATCAGCAATATAACGTCCCATTTCAAAGGCTAATGTACCCGCTTCGACACCAGGGAATGCAGCTTCAAACATTTCAGTCTGGGAAGATCCCAAAGCCAGACAGTTGACTTTGATTCCCTTTTCTTTAAACTCTTCGGCTAAACATTCTGTCAGGATCGCTAATGCTCCTTTACTGGTTGAATAGGCCGCAAGTCCGGGGAATTTCATGGAGCCCTGGAATCCACCCATGCTACTAATATTGACTATATGTGAACCCTCTTGCATCATTGGGACAACATGTTGTATCATATTGACATGCCCCATTACGTTGGTCTGTAGCATTTCGGCAAAATCTTTTCCATCAGTTTCCATAAAAGGTTTATTGATGAGTGCTCCTGCATTGTTGATCAAAATATCGACCTTATCAAATTTTGATTGAATGAACGGAACCAGTGTGGCGTAGTCATCGTAGACAATATCAAATTGGGCAGGATATAACGTGCCGCCATCATAATTGAGCTGGCTGGCAATTTCATGGAGTTTTCTCAGTTTGTCCGCTGATCTAGCCAATGCAATTACTTTGTTGTCCTTTTTAGAGGTCAAATCCAATACTGCTTCAAATCCAACACCACTGCTTGCCCCTGTAATAATAATATTTGCCATGTTTATTCTTCTAGTTTTTGACTTTGTTCGACTTCTTCTACAGAAGGTAATTTGTCTTCTCCAATTGCTTTCGGATGAAATATAAAATAAATTCCTGAAAGAGCCACGAGTGCAGAAATAATATAGAATAATAACGTGATTAAAACTGCATTGTGTGAGTCCACTTGAAATATCCCGGCACCCCATAGAATCACAAGCTCACGCATCCCCAACCCCCCAACGGAAAAAGGAATAATCGAAACCAGCGAAGAAGCAAGGAATAAAAAGAGATAAGGAGAAAATTTACCGCTAAATCCCAGTGCATAGAGTATTAGTATTGCGGCGATGACTTGCATAGACTGTACTCCGATGGCTTTTAAGTGGGCTTTTAGAAATGTAGCCTTGTATTCTCCGAAGAATTTGGTAACGATAAAATAGTAGAGGATACTCCCAACGATAAATAGAATAATGGTCAGATAGTTTGGAATCCCCAGTTGTGGCATATAAGTAATTAGTGCCCCTATAATCAAGCATAGTGCCCAGAGTCCACTCAATCTATCTAAAAATAGAGCCGTAAATAATTTTCTCCCTTTAATATTGAACCGTTTTCGGAGGAAGAATATCTTATAACCATCTCCGCCGACACCACCCGGTAGAATGAGGTTATAAAATAAGCCAAGTTGGTACAATTTTAAATTGTATTTTTCGGTAACATCTAATCCGATGGCCTTTAAAAACGTTAATAAACGCGAAGAGGAGATAAGAATGGAGATGCTGTAGGCCACTAAAGCAAGGAAAAGATAGAGTGGATTGGAATTGATGACAGCTTCTTTCAGATCTTTTAAAGATACCTTGCTGAATACCCAATATAAGGCCCCCACTGTAACAATAATCTTTGCTATATTTTTGGCTATTTTGAGCCCCTTTTTTTTATCCATAGAAATTATACGTCCAATCTTGTGTGGCTGTAATTAGCGATTTGGAGAATCCAAAGTTAGAAACTTTGTCGAATTGTGCAATTGCGCTTAGGCTATCGTTGGGTAAATTCTTGAATACAATAATATCAAATATAAAATACCAAAGATAGTCGCAAGAGAAAATAGCCAATTTAGGTCAATTCTGTTATATTTGTGCTTGAGCACAGCGATCATTAATCCAATGATAAAGCAAAACAGCAGAATAGGAGCTACAAGTGCAATCTTATTGGTAAAGGCAAGGCTGATTTGGTTCAATTTGCCTTTAGCTTCCTGTCCTAAAAAAAGCGGATAAGAAGCGAAGGCCAATAAAATGATAAATAACCTTAACAGCGTTTTTGCGATTATTTTGCTTATGGTATGATTTTTGGCTGTAATCTTCATGATTTGTGGATTAATTTACTCCAAAAATACAATTTGAAATTAAAATATATACATATGAATCGATTCGTTTTATCATTAGCAACTGTTTTTGCTACGGTGACCTTATTTTCTTGTGGAGCACAAAAGCAAGGTACATCAACTGGAAATCCTTCTTCCAATACGAGTGCAGCTTCAGGTCCTAGCGCTTCGGACTGGAGATCCGCTGTAAAAGGAACGTGGACACTGAATACAATCGATAGAGAAAATTTACCTTCTTCATTCACGATTAAAAGTGTATTTGAGGAAGCTCCTGCTGAATGTTTTGTCGGTAGTACATGGAATTTTATTGGAAATGGGAAAGGATCAATTACATTTAATGCTCAGGGTACTTTATGTGCACCGGGCGCATCACGTGAGATCTTTTGGACTATCTATAATCCTGGAAAAGGTTTAGGAGAACCTCAGTTCCAATTTAAAAAGATTTATGCAGGTGATAAAGCGAAGAACGTAACAACGGGTTATCGCTTGGATTTATCTTATTCGGATGGGAATAAATTGGTTATGCGTATGCCATTGACTGTTGCTAATGGAGAAGCTTATTTAGTCTTTAATTTTACGCGTTCAAACTAAACGTAAGCAATAAAAGAAGAATAACAGAAAGCTATAGGAATTCCTATAGCTTTTTTTGTTTAAAATTTAATACTTTTACACTCCCAATTCATGATGATTAATTTTGCGCTATAAACTTGAGAGTTTATGCAAGCAATGAGAAGAAAATTATACTTGAGTAAACGTGTAAGCGGATAAATTAATTGGAAGAATGAAATGGGATAAGTACCTAGCGATTTCGTCAGGTATTGCTTAATCTAGAGAGAAACATGGCTGAACAAAACATGAAAACTGCTTTAATCACAGGCATTACAGGACAAGATGGTGCCTATCTAGCAGAATTCCTATTGAAGAAAGGTTACAAAGTACACGGTCTAAAACGCCGGAGCTCTTTATTTAATACAGATCGTATTGACCATCTTTATCAAGATCCTCATCTTGACAATAGAAATTTTACCTTGCATTTCGGTGATTTGACGGATTCAACCAACTTGATTCGCATTATACAAGAAACACAGCCTGATGAGATTTATAATCTTGCAGCGCAATCCCATGTAAAAGTTAGCTTTGATACACCCGAATATACTGCAAATGCAGACGGTATCGGTACATTACGGATTTTAGAGGCTGTTAGGTTATTGGGAATGATTGAAAAAACCCGCATTTATCAAGCTTCGACTTCCGAACTGTATGGATTGGTGCAAGCGGTCCCACAGAGTGAAACGACGCCATTTTATCCAAGAAGCCCCTATGCTGTGGCAAAAATGTACGGTTATTGGATTACGGTAAATTACCGCGAGGCGTATAAGATGTATGCCTGTAACGGTATTTTATTTAATCATGAGAGCCCTGTACGGGGAGAGACTTTTGTGACACGTAAAATTACCCGAGCAGTAGCAAAGATCGCACTCGGACTGCAAGATAGATTATACCTTGGTAATCTGTCTGCACAACGTGACTGGGGGCATGCCAAAGATTACGTGGAAGCAATGTGGCTGATTCTGCAGCAGGACACTCCTGAAGATTTCGTGATCGCTACCGGGGTGACCACAACCGTTAGGGACTTTGTTCGCATGGCCTTTGCCGAATTGGGCATTGAAATTGAATTCAGTGGAAAAGGTGAACAAGAAAAGGGTGTAATCATTGATATTGACGAGGAGCGCCTATCAGAGTTAAATATTGATAAGTCCTTGATTAAGTTTGGTCAGACTGTTGTCAAAGTTGATCCCGCTTACTATAGACCTACGGAAGTTGATCTATTAATCGGTGATCCGACCAAAGCCAACACAAAACTCGGATGGACACCAAAATATGATCTCCAAATGTTAGTAACAGATATGGTACAATCTGATCTTCATTTGATGAGAAAGGAAGAATACTTGAAACGAGGCGGATTTGAGACCTTGAATTATTTTGAATAATCTATAATTGGAAATAAAAAATAAAACTGGAATAATTTTTGTTTAAACATTTATTGGTATAAATTTATACCTATGATGACAGTATATTATGATGAATTCAGAAGTTGTTTCAAGTAAGCAAGAAGAAGAAAAGAAGAAAGATTCCTCAAAGATCTACTTCTTTATTATTGCTATAGCCGCATTACTTGCAACGAACATATATTTTTATGTCAAGTTTAAGACCAACGGTGAAAAGGTCTATACGCTTACAGTAGAAAAGGAAAATCTTCAGGTACAGATTGATCGCATAGAAGCTGAATTGGATAAGATTGATGTAGAAAATGTTCAGTTGACACCAGAGATGACCGTACAGAAAGACGATTCAAGAGCAGAGATTGCGGAACTTCGTAAAAAGCTTGAAAATAAGAGTATTACGCCAAAAGATATTGATGAAGCGCAACATAAGATCAACCAGCTCAAAAAGCAGGTAGATACTTATCGTGTCAATGTGCAACGTCTCATTCAGGAAAATCAAATCTTATCAAAACAAAACTCCAATTTAAACGAATCAGTCGTCGAAAAGGAAAAACAAATCACTTCTTTGGTTACCTCAAATTCAGAGCTGAAAGAGAAAGTGGCAACTGCTTCGGCACTAAAAGTTTCAAGTATTAGTATCAATGGGCTTGAAGTTAAGAAGAATGGAAAGGAATTTGTTGAAGAGCGTGCCAAGAAAATCGATAAGTTAAAAATCAATTTTACTATTGCGGATAATCCCTTAGCCAAAAATGGTGAACGTGATATATTTGTCCGAATTATCGATCCCCAAGGAAATTTGGTTGTACAGGGAGATAATATCTTCTATGTGCATGGCGAAAAATTGCAATATACTTTTAAACACAACATCTTATTTACCAACAAAGGTGAAGATTATATCGTATACTGGGCTGCAGAGGACGGATTTTCCAAAGGTGCCTATACCGTATTATTATATGAAGATAATGCAATCATGGGACGATCTACTGTTGTACTGCGTTAAAAACAAATAAACAGATAAAAAAGCTCCTTGAATTTCAAGGAGCTTTTTTAGTTATGGTATGATATCTTTAGTTATCCTCAAATGATAATGCAACAAAGCGATCAGCAAAGGACAGATTTTGAGCTATAGGCTGTTATTGGGTCGATAAGCTCGTGGTATTGCATAGTTGTTCTATAAAGTATGATGCTAACTTTGGTTTTGCAGCTATTAAGACTCTATCTGTTGCAAAGGAAGCAGTATATGAAACGTTGTTCCTTCACCCTCAACTGTCTCGAAATAAATCTGTCCATTGCTCGCTTCAATTGTTTTTTTGACAAGAACCAACCCTAAGCCATTTCCCGAGCTTTTTGTGGTGAAATTAATCTGAAATATCTTATCCTGCATCTCCTTGGGAATGCCATAACCATTGTCTTTGATATCTATCTTGACAAATTTGTCCGAGTAGCGCTCAATGGAGATTTCTATCTTCATATTTTTTCGCCCATAACCACCTTCAATTGCATTTTTGATCAGATTGTTGAAGGTTCTCAATAGCTCATTACCATCAGCTTTGACAATAAGTGTCTTATGATCAGCATTATTAATGAGACGAATACTTACATTTGGTGTATTGTTGTACAAGGAAATGGACTTTGTTACTTTCTCTATAATATTAATGTTTTCCATAACCGTATTTGGAAATTTGGCAAAATGCGAAAATTCCGATGCGATATGTGTCAATGCATCGATTTGCTCAATGAATGAGGTGGAGAATTTATTGAAACGATCCGGAAATTTAGGGTCGTCATCTTTGTATGATCTACGAAGTTGCTGAATACCTAGTTTCATTGGTGTTAATGGATTTTTGATCTCATGTGCGATCTGTTGGGCCATCTCACGCCAGGTAGACTCGCGCTCGGTATCTTTGATCTTGTTCGCATAGTCCTCCAGTTTGATGATCATGAGATTGTATTCTTTGATCAATGTGCCTATTTCGTCATTTCGTTGCCAAAAGAGTGGTTCATTGGGCTGTCCCAAACGTAGCTGTGAAATCTTCTTACTGATGATGCTCAATGGATTGGTGACACTATTGGCGACGAACGTTGCATAAAAACCAAAACCGATGATGATCAACGAATAGATATTCACGATCGTATTTAAAAGAAGATTTTTATTGATATTTTCTTCTTTCTGGAGCGAAAAATTCGGAATTCCAATATAGGCCAACGTATTATAATTTTTGTCCCTGATAGTCGCATAACTGGTCTCAAATTGGAAAGTACCTATCCGCTCATCTTCAATTGTCTCTGATTTTTTTAATATGGAGAGATTCTTTAACGCTGCTGGGTTAATGAAAGTCGAGAAAAGCTCCAGATCGTAAATTCTGCGCTGAGAGCTATATAGCAATCTGCCTGATTTAGAATAGAGGTTGAAATCTTTGGAGATCGTTTCAGACAGTGTTTTGAGCATGCTGATGAGCTGCGTCTCATTGGAAGTTTCATCCGTATAGGTCAGCATATTTTCCATCCGCTTGCCAAGTTCAATAATAAAACGTTCCTTATTGGCTTTATTGTTATTGTAAAGTTGTTTGTTGATGCTTATATAGGAAATCACAGCCGATATAAGAATAGCCAGAATAACGGAAGAGATAATTGATGTCTGAATACGTGTAGAGTACTGTATTTTATTGACTATTTTGTAAAATTGGTATTTTAAATTACGGAAAGTAAGTTTGGTGTTTTTGAGAAAGATATAGAATGATTTTATGAAATGAAAAAACATAAAAATCATAAAGAATACCAGGAACAGAAATGAAGTTGTCGCGAGGTAATCCCAAAAAGAAGGTTTCTCTTTGCTGATAACGTATGTTGAGAATTTATTGGCAACATAAGCCATATGAAGATAAGCATCCCGGTCCAGTACCTCAATATATTCACCAGGAGCCCCCTTGAGCCCTCTTAGATTATTCTCGTAGGTATATTTCCCAAACTGAGTGATCAGGGAGCCACCTTTATAGAGGGCTATTGAATAATCCCCTTTATTATAATACTGCGAATTGTTGATCCGCATATCCGTGAGGATTTCAGGATAAGGGACAGTATAACTAAAGTCTTTATTGGACAGATTGATAATGACGTTGACAATTCTATTTTGATCAATGGAGACTGGAATAATGGAAAAATATTCATGGGTTCCTAATTCAGCACTTGCACGATAAAAGTTTTGAGTCACTTTTATCGATTTATTGATTACCTTTTCTCTGTATTCATTGATCTTATTTCGGCTAGCTGGGTTGAGCGGAATATTGTTCTGATCATAATAATACGCTTTGAACTCATATTTGGAAAGATAACCGCTAAAGTACTTTTTCTTGATAAAATCGTTGATCCCTTCCGTATTGGTATATGGAAGGCTTATATTGAATAGATGTTTTAGTTCTTTATCGTTGGCGATGCTGCTTTCGATATCAGAGAAAAGAGAAACAGCATTAACATCATCTTCTGATTGCAGATTGCTCAATAAGATTTTCATGTCGATCAGATTCCGTTCCTGGTAGAAGCGCGCATGTGTGATCGCACTGATAATCGCCCAGAGTATCAGGACGGCGATATAATTTGTTAATATATGGCGGTCAAAATACTTCTCGCCAAAAGATTTAATCAGGATGATGAGTGCGAGCAGCAAGTTGACCAGACTGTTTTTCTCGATATAGAAGGAAATGATCAGAATGACAAAAATGACACATGCCAATTGAATGTTGAGGAGCTGTGTCGGTTTTAACTCCAGTTTTTTAAGGAAAAATAGTACGAGATCGATATAGATACTCAAGGCTAAAATACCGAGGCCAACAATACCGAGATCTACCCAGCTTAAGAAACGTAAATCGACCAGTTTCGTGAAGTCAAAATAGATATTGTTGGAATGGGTAATTAATGTGCCGGCGATATCATACAAGAGGCCAAAAGATAGATAGATGCTTAATATAAATCCGATGGCGATTGGAATTCTAAAGAGCCGGATGTTTTTTATCTTGTCAAAATTCAGCTCTTTACGAATTGAATAAATAAAGAGAACGAGCCACAGTACCAATATGGTGGTCGACATTACGGACCATATATTGGGAAAGAAGCGGTTATAAGCGTAATTGCGCGAGTCAAAAATCGAAAATGTTGCATTTTCGGAAAGTAAGTTCCATTTAAGATCGGCAAATTTGACAAGACTGAATACCGATAAGAGTAGGAGGGCAGACCACCAGGCTCTTCCTGTCTTGGCCATATGAAGACAAAGACTATTAAAGAAAATCAATAAAGCAATCCAAGCCAGCAGCCAGCAGAAGAATTGCAAAATCGTATAGGCATTTTCATGTTCTCCGTCTTTTAGCTTAACCGAGAACAGATAAGATCCCTCATTGCTATAGATATTTTTAATGGTGACCGTATCTGTATAGGAGGCAATATCAATATTTCTGGAGTCAAAGAAGTTCCGCTTCAATGAACTATTTAAGTAAGGATTATTGTTGTTTGTATATCCCTTTACAATGATATAGGCAAGGATACTGATATTGCCGATCGTTTTCTTACGTACGACGTAGGAGCGGTTATCATCTTGAATAAAATTGGATTTTTCCAAAAATCCCTGATCTGTGATAGGGACAAAAAGATGTGTGCTCCACATTTTCGGTTCATGGTCCTTAAAGAGGAATAAATACACCCTTTCATTGTTTTTAAACTTTTCGAACGCCTGATAGACGGCTATTGGATACTGATCATAATTTTTAAACGTCTTGAGCAGGAGTGAATCATTAAAAATACGATCGACTTTTTTCTCTTGTTGCGCGATATAATCATTGAGCGATTTTGTGTCAATGTCTAGTATTTCCTTATTGGTAACAGATTCTTTAATGGTAATAGCTGTTCCTATAAAGCATAAAGTCAGAATAAGTAGGAGTAATCGAATTTTTATACCAGAATTCACGTTCGTCAATTTACATTATTGTAAATATAAAAAAAAGTCCTTGCTTTCTTAGGGCAAGGACTTTTATATTATTTTTCTGAATAGCCTATTTTATCGGCTAGAAAGAATCTTCAATCGGTTTCTCCAGCTGTTGATGCTAGCGAGAGCACGAAGGATTTTAATTGCTTATTAAGCGTGTGGTTCTTCTTGTCTGAAGATTTTAGCAGTCAAGTACTCACGGTTTAAGCGAGCAATGTTTGTTAATTTGATACCTACAGGACATTCAGCTTCACAAGCACCAGTATTGGTACAGTTACCGAAACCTTCAGCATCCATTTGATCTACCATTGCCTGTGCACGTTCGTAACGTTCAGTTTGACCTTGAGGTAACAAAGCAAATTGAGATACCTTTGCAGATACGAATAACATTGCAGAAGCATTTTTACATGCTGCAACACAAGCACCACAACCGATACATGTTGCTGATTCGAAAGCTTCGTCAGCAATACGCTTAGGAATAGGAATAACGTTTGCATCAGGAACACCACCTGTATTGATATTCACATATCCACCTGCTTGTTGGATACGGTCAAATGCAGTACGGTCAACCGCAAGGTCTTTCAATACTGGGAATGCCGCAGCTCTCCAAGGTTCAATCACGATAGTTTGTCCATCATGGAAGCTACGCATGTGCAATTGACAGGTTGTAGTACCTTCTTTAGGACCGTGAGGGCGACCATTGATTACTAATGAACACATCCCACAGATACCTTCACGACAATCGTGATCGAAATATACTGGATCTTCTCCTTTACGAGTCAATTCTTCATTGACAATATCAAGCATCTCTAAGAAAGACATATCATCAGCGATATCGTTTGCCTGATAAGTTACAAATTGACCTTTATCTTTATCATTTTTTTGACGCCAAACTTTCAGCGTTAAATTCATATGTTGTGCCATGATAATTTTCCTTCTTATTTATAACTTCTTTGTGTTAACTGAACGTTCTCGAATACCAAGTCTTCCTTGTGTAATTCCTCAGGTACATTGTCTCCTTTGTATTCCCAAGCAGATACATAGGCGAATTCATCATCGTTACGTTTTGCTTCACCTTCTTCAGTTTGGCTTTCCAAACGGAAGTGACCACCACAAGACTCAGCGCGTTGCAATGCATCAACAACCATTAACTCACCCAATTCTAAGAAGTCAGCTACGCGGCCAGCTTTTTCTAAAGAAAGATTTAATTCTTCGTTCTCTCCAAGAACTCTAACATTGGTCCAGAATTCTTTTTTCAATTCTTGGATCAAACCTTGTGCTTTTTGTAGTCCTTCAGCTGTACGAGCCATACCACAATATTCCCACATAATGAGACCTAATTTTTTGTGGATATCATCAACAGTTTGTGTACCGTTTAAAGACAATAATTTGTTGATTTTCTCTTCAACTTCCTTACGTGTAGATTCGAAAGCAGGATGGCTGTGATCTACTGGTGCGAATGAGCCTAATTTAGCTAAGTAATCACCCACAGTGTAAGGGATTACGAAATATCCATCAGCAAGACCTTGCATCAACGCCGAAGCACCTAAACGGTTTGCACCGTGGTCAGAGAAGTTACACTCACCTAATGCATACAAACCAGGGATTGTCGTCATCAAGTTATAATCAACCCAAACACCACCCATTGTATAGTGAACAGCTGGGTAGATACGCATTGGCTGTTTGTAAGGGTTCTCGTCAGTGATTTGGTAGTACATGTCAAATAAGTTACCATATTTAGCACGTACAGCATCTTCGCCTAAACGGCCAATAGCTTCTTTGAAATCCAAGAATACAGCGAAACCAGTCTTACCAACACCACGACCATCATCAACAGCTTCTTTTGCATTACGGGATGCTACGTCACGTGGTACCAAGTTACCGAATGAAGGATATTTACGTTCCAAGAAGTAATCTCTGTCGTCTTCTTTGATGTCGTTGGCCTTGATCTCACCTTTACGCAATCTTTCAGCCATTTCTTGAGTTTTAGGAACCCATACACGACCGTCATTACGTAAAGACTCTGACATCAAGGTCAATTTCGATTGGTGATCTCCTGTTACCGGGATACAAGTTGGGTGAATTTGCGTATAACAAGGATTCGCAAAGTAAGCACCACGTTTGTGTGCTCTCCAAGCTGCTGTAACGTTACATCCCATTGCATTTGTAGACAAGAAGAATACGTTACCGTAACCACCAGTACACATCAATACTGCGTGTGCAGCATGCGTTTCGACTTTACCTGAAACCAAGTCACGTGTTACGATACCTTTAGCATGACCATCGATCATAACTAAGTCTAACATCTCATGACGAGTATAAGATTTTACTTTTCCTTTTTTAATCTGGCGGTTTAATGCTGAATAAGCACCCAACAACAATTGTTGTCCAGTTTGACCACGTGCATAGAACGTACGGCTTACCTGTGCACCACCGAAAGAACGGTTGTCTAATAAACCTCCGTATTCACGTGCAAATGGAACACCTTGAGCAACACATTGGTCGATGATGTTGACAGATACTTCTGCCAATCGGTAAACGTTTGCTTCGCGTGAACGGTAGTCACCACCTTTGATGGTGTCGTAGAATAAACGGAAAACAGAGTCACCGTCATTTTGGTAGCTCTTCGCTGCATTGATACCACCTTGCGCTGCAATAGAGTGTGCACGGCGAGGTGAATCTTGATAACAGAATGTAATTACATTATATCCTAATTCAGCTAAAGATGCTGCTGCAGATGCACCAGCAAGACCTGTACCAACAACAATAACGGTAAATTTACGTTTGTTGGCAGGGTTAACCAACTTAAGATTAAATTTATGATTTGACCACTTTTGGGCTAATGGGCCCGCTGGTACTTTTGAATCTAACATATCTCTTAATTTTATATTGATCGATAAAACCGAAGCTTTATCTTAAAAGATTCTGAATTATTTAAAGAAGAAAAACAACGGCATTATTGCAAAGCCAATTGGAATTAATACCCCAAATACCCAAACACCGATTGCTCTGATGATTCCAATGTATCTTCTGTGGTTAAAACCTAAAGTTTGGAATGCCGATTGGAAACCATGAATTAAGTGGAATGCCAAAGCTGCCATCGCAATCACATACAAAGCTACCAATGCAACATTTTTGAATGCAAAGTCAACTTGCTTGTACAAATCTCTCGCTTTTAAGATTTGAACATTGTTTTCTACCGTTTCTTGGTAGTCGTGGAATTCAGAAGCTTGAAGTTCTCTCGCTGTGGTTTGTCCAGTTGCCAAATCAGTACGGTATTCGATGTACGGCACTTCATCATTGTGAAACTTCCACCAAAAATTAGACATGTGCGTAGCTAAGAATACTAAAATGACAGTACCTAAGATACCCATGTTGCGTGAATTCCACTTGCTGTTTGCTTGACCATCATATTTGGCATAACCAATAGGACGAGCGGACTTGTTTTTCATCGACAATGTAATAGCGTAGATGACGTGAACAATTACCGAAGCATACAATAAGTAAGAAACAACTTTGATTGGTGTAAAGTGAGTCATAAAATAGGCGTACTTGTTGAACGCTAGACCCGCATCATCTTTAAATAATTGCAAGTTACCAACCAAGTGAACAACTAGGAATAAACATAGGAAGATTCCTGTTAAGCTCATGATTAGCTTCTTCCCAATCGAAGAACTGAAAACTGGCTTTGATTTACTCATTATCCTTGTAATTTAATTTTAATTAGGCAAATCTACTATTTGCTATTAAATATGATACCATTTTGACAAGAAAAAGCAACAATTTAGAACGGTTCTAAAGTTTATTGAAATAAAAAGTCCGTTTTGAATAAAAACGGACTTTCTAACGGTATATGAACAGTGGTTAAAGCACTATAGAATACTGAATAATCTATAGCCTAAACCGATACTCCACATGTTGATTTTTGGATTTGCCTGGCTCTCGTTGTTGACTTTGTTTAGGCCCATTTCGTATCTTACATCGACACGTAAGCTTGAAATGTCAGCACCTACACCAAATGCCCAAGCTGTACCACTTTTTTTGTAGTTATTTGGGTTCAATTGATCGATGACTTTATCTTGCTTGTCATCGACTTTAAATGAAAATATTGGACCAGTTTGAATCCTTGCTCCAATAGGACCTAAACCAAAGCGTTTACCCAATAATACAGGGACATCGACTGTTGTAAATTTAACATCTGTCGATTGACCATCTGGATTGGTTACTTTAGTGTTTTTACCTGTTAAATAAACCTCAGGCTGAATATGGAATCCCAATACACCAACACGACCATAAAGACCTGCTTGGTAGCCAGCTTTCGTGTCTGAATTGAAATATTTGCCATCGCTTTTAAGCTTAGAGAAGTTTAACCCTCCTTTTACACCCACCTCAAATCCAGGCAGAAGCTGCGCCTGTGCAGTTGCTACGCTACCACAAATTAAAAGTAATGCTGGTAAAATCTTTTTCATAATCTTTTATTTATGTATATATTGTATCTTTAAACAAACTTTTACAGTTCAGTAAAGATATACAAATTTTATACCTAAATCTTAGTTATGCTGAAAATTAACGAAGAACAGTGGCAAGTAGCCAAAGAAAAACTCCGTCGCAAGTACAACCATTTAAGTGACGAAGATTTAGCTTTTCAAGCAGGAGAAGAAGATAAATTGATCGGTAGATTATCATTACGCCTGGGACGGAAGCCTTCCTATGTTTTATTTACAATAGGTAAAGAGATTCAGGATATCAGCAGCAACAGATTATGAGTAACACCATTAGCTGGGACGATTTTGAGAAAGTAGATTTACGGGTAGCAACAGTTCTGGATGCACAGGATTTTCCAAAAGCTAAAAAACCGGCCTATCAGTTGAAACTCGATTTTGGCGATGAAATAGGGATATTGCAAAGCAGTGCCCAAATTACAGTACACTACAGCAAAGAAGAACTGATCGGAAAACAAGTGGTCGCAGTCGTGAATTTCCCTAAAAAACAGATCGCCAATTTTTTTTCTGAATGTCTGGTGACAGGTTTTCCAGATGAAAATGGGGATATTGTTTTGACGTCTGTTGATAAAAAATTACCAAATGGATCTAAACTTAGCTAAGTTTGTGTCATGACATTTATAGATTTTGAAGGAACACAACTGATCGATAGTGACGAGTCATTCATGCGGATGGCATTGAATGAAGCGAAAATTGCTTATGCGGAAGGAGAGGTGCCGATTGGGGCTGTTATTGTACATCGCGGAAGGGTCATAGGGAAGGGGCATAATCTAACACAACGATTAAATGATGTGACCGCGCATGCCGAAATGCAGGCTTTTACAGCAGCTGCAAATTATCTCGGCGGTAAATACCTTGATGAATGTACATTATATGTCACTATAGAACCTTGTATCATGTGTGCCGGAGCAGCTTATTGGACACATATTGGGAAAATAGTGTATGGGGCAAAAGATGAAAAGCGGGGCTATTCTCATTTTCATGATAAAATATTGCACCCAAAAACCGTTATTACCCATGGTGTTTTGCAGGAAGAGTGTGCAGATTTGGTAAAATCATTTTTTCGTCAAAAACGGTAAAGAAATAACGAATTTATTGTAACACATAAAAACATAACCGTGTATATTGTGTTATATTTGTATGTATAAACGAAGTAATAAACATTTAAATTAAAATAGATATGGCATTTGAATTAGAAGCGTTACCATACGCAGCCGACGCATTGGAACCACATATTGACAAAACTACAATGGAAATCCACCATGACAGACACCATCAGGCATATGTGGATAATTTAAATAAAGCAATCGCAGGAACAGACGCAGAGAATCTATCTTTATTGGATATCATCAAAAACGTAAGTAAATATTCAGCAGCAGTACGTAACAATGGTGGTGGTCACTATAACCACTCTTTGTTTTGGAAAGTTTTGGGTCCAAATGCTGGTGGCGCACCAACAGGTGAATTAGCGGATGCAATTAATGCTACTTTTGGTTCATTTGATGAGTTGAAAAAACAACTTCAAGCAGCAGGTGCAACTCGCTTTGGATCAGGATGGGCTTGGTTAATCGTTGGTGCTGACGGTAAATTAGCCGTAACTTCTACACCAAACCAAGACAATCCCTTGATGGATGTTGCTGAGGTAAAAGGGACTCCTATCTTAGGGATCGACGTGTGGGAGCATGCATATTATTTGAAGTTCCAAAATAAGCGTCCAGCATATTTAGAAGAAATCTTTAATGTTATCAATTGGGATGCCGTAGCACAAAACTATGCTGCTGCAAAATAATTGATCATTTGATAGTAAATCAGAAAAGCGACAATTTAATTTATTGTCGCTTTTTTTTTGAAAGTGTCTGATGTTATTGGCTAGAAAGAACATTCAGTTCGATTTGCTAGCTGTTGGTATCTGCAAAATCATGAAGGTTTTGTTTCCGTGCACTGAGTCCATTTTTTGTATTGTTTGCATTAGCAGGGCGTCTAGTTGAAAGCAAGAATGGTTTGTAGCCCGGACAAGCAAATTGACAATTAAATACATGAAAAATCTTTATATAATTTTGGTGGCTCTTTTTGTCTTTACTTCCTGTCAGGGGCAGGAACAGCAAGCAGAGAAAACAGACTTCTCAAAATTGCCTACAAAAAATACGGCGAAGCTGGATACGGCAACATTTGCCGCAGGCTGTTTTTGGTGTACCGAAGCACAGTTTAAAGAATTGAAAGGTGTTGTAAATGTTGTCTCTGGTTATACTGGAGGATGGGTCAAAAAACCGACCTATGCCCATGTGTGTACCGGAAGTACAGGACATGCCGAAGCGACTAATATTATTTTTGATCCCAATGTGATCAGTTACGATCAGCTATTGGAAGCGTTTTTCGTAGCACATGATCCTACCGAACTCAATCGACAAGGCAATGACGTTGGCACGCAATATCGTTCAGCTATTTTTGTGCACAATAAAGAACAGCTTGACAAGACGCGGTATTATCTTTCAGCTTTAGAAAAAGAGAAGGTTTACAATAAACCTATTGTAACCGAAGTAGTTCCGGCAACGGTATTTTATCCAGCAGAAGACTATCATCAAGATTATTATCGGTTAAATGGAAAAGAACCATACTGCCAATTGGTGATTAAACCGAAATTGGAAAAATTTAAACGTATCTTTTCCAAGGTGCTCAAAGAGGGACAGTAACTTTGGGTATTCATAAAATTTGAGGTAATTTTACTTCAATTAGCGCTATTTAGTATCCTGCTAATAAGTTGAAACCATGGTTTCTCATGCCTGATAATGGGATGAATAAACTTGATAGCTTCATGATTCATAAATAGCATTTTTGGATGAATAATAAATAATTGTAATATGTCTAAAGGATTTTTTACAGTTCCTGTTCCTACCAATGAACCGGTGTACACTTACGCTGTCGGAACGAAAGAACGCAAATTGTTAAAAGCAGCAATTGATGAGGCACGTTCAAAACAGATCGATATCCCAATGTATATTGGCGGTAAAGAAATCACTACTTCTCACAAAGTAACAATAGCTCCTCCACATGACCATCAACATATTTTAGGTCAATACAACCAAGGTGATAAATCTCACGTAACAGATGCAATCAATGCCGCTTTAGCTGCAAAAAAAGATTGGGAAAATCTTACATGGGAAGATCGTGCGGCGATATTCTTAAAAGCTGCTGAATTGATTTCAGGAAAATACCGTTATGAGCTGAATGCTGCGACTATGTTGGGTCAATCTAAAAACCCATATCAGGCAGAAATTGACTCAGCATGTGAGATTACAGACTTTTTGCGCTTTAATGTGCAGTACATGACTGAAATCTATAAGCAACAACCTCCTATTTCTGGAAAAGGTGTTTGGAACCGTGTGGAGCAACGCCCTCTGGAGGGTTTCGTATTCGCATTGACTCCATTCAATTTTACAGCTATTGCAGGTAATTTACCTTCATGTGTTGCCATGATGGGTAATGTTGTGGTATGGAAACCATCCAACACACAAATCTATTCAGCGAATGTATTGATGAAAATCTTCCGTGAAGCTGGACTTCCGGATGGTGTAATCAACTTGGTCTATGTTTCTGGTCCTGATGCAGGTGATGTGATTTTCCAACATCCTGATTTTGCTGGTATCCACTTCACAGGTTCAACTGGCGTATTCCAGGACATCTGGAAAACGATCGGTAACAATATTCACCGTTATAAAACCTACCCACGTATCGTTGGTGAAACCGGTGGTAAGGATTTCATCGTTGTTCATCCTTCCGCAGATTTGAAAGCGGCTAATACTGCATTGGTACGTGGTGCCTTTGAATACCAAGGTCAAAAATGTTCTGCAGCATCGCGCGCTTATATTCCTAAATCATTGTGGCCAGCATTGAAAGAATCTATGACCAACGATGTGAAGTCATTTACGATCGGTGGAACAGAAGATTTTACAAACTTTATCAATGCTGTTATTGATGAGAAATCATTTGATAAGTTGGCAAAATACATCGATAGAGCCAAAGAATCTAGTGATGCGGAAATTGTAGTCGGTGGTACTTACGATAAATCTAAGGGCTATTTCATTCATCCAACAATCATTGAAGCGTCAAAACCTGATTACGAAACAATGGTTGAAGAGTTGTTCGGACCAGTATTGACCATATATGTTTACGAGGATGCTAAGTTTGAAGAAACATTAGATATCGTTGACAGGACTTCGATTTATGCGCTGACAGGTTCAATTATTGCACAAGACCGTTATGCTATTAATTTAGCGACAGATAAACTGAGACATGCTGCGGGTAACTTCTATGTGAACGATAAGTGTACCGGTGCTGTTGTAGGTCAGCAGCCATTTGGTGGTGCTAGAGGTTCTGGTACCAATGACAAAGCAGGCTCAATGATCAACTTGCTTCGTTGGGTGTCTCCACGTACAATCAAAGAGACATTTAATCCAGATACAGATTATAGATATCCTTTCTTGGAAAAAGGAGAATAAGGGAGCGTATGTAGCTACCTTGTGAAATATATGAAAGGGCGCTTTACAAGCGCCCTTTTCTATTTTTTAAATAGCCCCAATTCTGTTCCATCGTCTCTGGTCATCCGTATGGCCAATGATTTATTGGTACCAGTTACATCAATGATCGTTCTTTTGCCGGCTTTTGGACCGCCACCTATAAATACAGGGTAAGTGTGGTCTTTATCTGCGGGGTAGTATCCGTATTGGTGTGTGTGACCAGAAATCATGACATCAATTTTATATTTTTGAAATAAGGGATGAAAACACGCTCTGTTATCCAAGGTGCCGTGCCAGTCATCCGAATGGAAAATTGGTATATGGCTAATCACAACAGTATGTTGGGCTGCCTTTCTTTCTTTAGACTGCAGGACTTTCTCCAGCCATTTGGCCTGTTCTTTTCGATAGTTATCGTAATCGACTGTTCCGGCATATACCTCATGGCTGTCAGGCTTGTCTTCGCCACTATCCAGCATGATCCAAAAAATAGGCCCTCTTTTAAAAGCTTGATAATATTTATTGTCCGGATAACCAAAATATCGTTTGAAATTGCGAGCGAAAGATCCCCTTGTTTCGTGATTCCCTCGGTTCATAATGAATGGTTTACTAGTCGCAAAAAACTCAATTGGCTTTAGTAGCTTCTCTGTAATATCTTGCTGATTGGTAACATAATGAAAGGAGTCTCCATTCATCACAAAGAAATCGTAAGGCGAAATATCCTGATTTGGGATAAGGTCGCGGTAGCTGCTTTTTTCTTCATGGACATCGTTGTATACGAGACAACGAATCTGCTCCTGATTGTTTTTGGCTAATTTAGCCTCGAAAATGGGAGTTTCTATTTCCTGACCGTACACAATTTTATAAGGATCGAACTTTTGAATTTCTTTCGCCTTGATGCGGTAACGAAAGGATCGGGGAGCGTCCTCAATAGCAAAGTGAAAAAAGTCGGTATTTGCATTGATCATCCCATCTTCGGATTGGTAGATTTTTTTCTGGACATTTCCCGTGTTATCGAGAATTTCGAGCCAAGCAAAAGCCTCTTTGCTCAAAATTGTAAAAATACTGACGCCTGTTTCCGTTTGATTTTGCAAATAAGCAGGTACGACAAAACTGAACTCGCCCTCCGTATTGTCTGCAGTTTTCTCTTTTGCGGTGCTTATATTGGGCAGTGTGATCCCTGCCAGTGCCAGGGCTTCCAAAAATCTTCTTCTATTAAAATTCATAATAATTGGTTCAATAAATTATTTGATATTGACTTCTACATATAAGGGTCTATGATCACTAGCGTATTTTTCGTCCAGAATCCGATGGTTAGCGAATTTTGCATTAGCCGTTTTATTGATCATAATATAATCGATTTCGGTATTGGGTTTGTCTTGGGGAAAAGTAAATCCATTGGCGATATTGCTTTTTATGAATACTTTGCCGAGTTCTGTAATGGCGGGATCTTTGGGCTCAGAGTTTAAATCGCCAACAAGGATGACGGGCAATTTTTCATTCTTGAAACGATGGGTGATAAATTTTGCCTGTTCAATTTTGTTTTTGTCTCTGAGATCAAGGTGTGTATTGGCAAATAGAAGTTTCTTTTTATGAATAGTCACTTCGATTACAGCTAAACTACGTCTTTCACTCTCCACTGGGGACGGCAGAAAATGTTTTTCTACGCGTTCAATTGGCTGCTTAGATAAAATTGCAGTGCCATATTCCCCTTTCTCAAGGTCTATTCCTTTGGAAAATATATAGTACATACCTGTTAGTTCAGCAAGTTTTTTAGCTTGGTTTTCAAAATATGAACGACCAAGATTGACATCAATTTCTTGAAGCCCAACGAGGTCCGCCTTTGAATTTTTAATAATGGTGGCAATAGTGTCAAGATTGATAATAGATTCTTTTTCAGCAGGTGGATTCCCATGATGAATATTAAAGGAGAGTACTCGTATCGTTTGTGCATGGAGATGAAATACTGATCCTAGCAGTATCAAAAGGAATGGAATGAGTTTACGATTCATTGTTTATATTAAGTTTAGCATTTGGATGTCAGGCGGTTTTAGTTCGCCGTGCTAAAAATAACAAAATCTATTAGTACAAATTGAAAACTTTGGACATGTAACAAAATAATCATTTAAGCTTAGCATGGTTTGAACTTTGTCGCAAAAAAAAGTAGCCATCTTATACAAGATGGCTACCTACATTATACTAATTTTTACAGCAACTAGTCTTCGTTCTCCTCGATTTGAAGCATTGGATCTTCTCCTGTTACTTCTGCGCGGATTTTAGCCTCAAGTTCATCCATTAAATCTGGATTGTCGAATAATAAGGCTTTAACGGCATCTCTACCTTGTCCTAATTTCGTTTCGCCATAGCTAAACCAAGAACCTGCTTTTTTGATGATACCATATTCAACACCTAAATCGATGATTTCGCCTACTTTAGAAATACCTTCACCGAAGATAATATCAAATTCTGCGATACGGAATGGAGGTGCTACTTTATTTTTTACAATTTTCACTTTGACGCGGTTACCCGATACTTCGTCAGAGTCTTTGATTTGTGATGTACGGCGGATATCTAAACGTACGGAAGCATAGAATTTTAATGCATTACCACCTGTTGTTGTTTCTGGGTTACCGAACATCACACCAATTTTTTCACGCAATTGGTTGATGAAAATACAACAGCAGTTTGTTTTTGCAATTGTACCTGTTAACTTACGCAATGCCTGAGACATCAAACGAGCCTGAAGACCCATTTTAGAATCACCCATTTCGCCTTCGATTTCACCTTTTGGGACTAAAGCTGCAACAGAGTCAATAACGATGACGTCGATTGCACCTGAACGGATTAAGTTATCTGCAATTTCTAGGCCCTGCTCGCCATTATCTGGTTGAGAAATCAATAAGTTTTCTACATCCACACCTAACTTTTGAGCGTAATATTTATCAAAAGCATGCTCAGCATCAATGATCGCTGCAATACCACCTTTTTTCTGTGCTTCGGCAACAATGTGTGTTGCTAAAGTAGTTTTACCTGAAGATTCAGGTCCATAGATTTCAATGATACGGCCTTTTGGCACACCGCCAATTCCTAAAGCAATATCCAAACCTAAAGATCCTGTAGAAATCGCCTCGATTGGCTCAACAGCAGTATCTCCTAACTTCATAATTGAACCTTTTCCAAAGTTCTTTTCCAATTTATCTAACGTCAGCTGTAAAGCTTTTAGTTTATCTGTGTTGCTCATATTTTTAGTATATATTTCTCAAAATTAAAAATTAAAAATCATAAACCAAATATTTTCACTAAAAAAATTAGTTTTTCCTGTTTACAGGATCTCTGAAACACTTTTTATATGGTGATTTTTCTCAAAGTATTTGCACATATAGGTGATAGGGCATTTCTCACAAAGCGGTTTTCGGGCCAGGCATATATAACGCCCATGTAAGATAAGCCAGTGATGGGCAATGGCAATGGTATCTTTGGGCAGATTTTTTACCAGCTGTTTTTCCACAGCCAATGGTGTCGTTGCCCGATAGGTTAGTCCAAGACGGTTTGCAACACGAAAAACATGTGTATCTACAGCCATTGCAGGATTATGATAAACTACAGAAGAGATCACGTTAGCAGTTTTTCGACCTACCCCAGGGAGTTTCACAAGTTCCTCAATTTTTTCGGGTACAATGTTATCGAATTTTTCTATCAGCATCTGGGCCATTCCAACAAGGTGTTTGGCTTTATTGTTCGGATAGCTTACGGATCGTATATAGCTAAAAACCTCGTCCACGCTGGAAGCAGCTAAACTATGTGCATCCGGGTAGCGTGCAAACAATTTGGGCGTGACCTGGTTGATCCTTTTATCGGTGCATTGGGCGGATAAAATAACAGCGACCAGTAATTCAAACGGATTACTATAGTTGAGTTCTGTCTGTGCGTCAGGACTATTTTTGGAGAAGTAGTCTACAAAAGCCTTATATCGTTCTTGTTTTAACATTAGTTCAAAACTAGCCAAAATTTCCATCAAAAAAGAAATTTTAAAGTGCAGTGAAAGGAGTTGCTTTCCGTAAGCGCGACAATTTAAATGGAGCGATGAAGGATGTCAATAGCCAGTACATCGTGAATAACGGGATTTTAGTTCGCAAAGCGTGTGGCATATGGTAACCATTTTAGGTTCCAGCTAAGTAGGGGGTAAATTGGGTTAAAAAAATAAGGCCTAATCGCTAGACTAGGCCTTTCTTTTTTCCATTTGTTTGGAATATGCCAAGATATTCTCAATACTTCTTTTGCTTGGATTAAGCAACATTTTTGGTAATTGAAGTTTCAATTCATTTTCTATGTCCTCGTCTGTCATTACCTTCTCGTTTTGGGTTAGCAAATTTTGAACTTCATTTTCTGATTGGGTAAAGTTTTCTACCATAAGCATCCTGTGTTTTGTCTCTGTAAGTTAATTAATTAAACGGACAAAAGATAGTTTTGGTATAAAAAACGAGAAATATTTATTTTTTCTTTTTGTTGGTATATTCTTCTGCTTTTATGATGGCATTATAGGCATTAACAATCCCCCCGGTGACAGAAATGTCTGCTAACCGTACGGTTTTTGTGCTGTCTTCACCTACTTTCACCTGCACAAGCTGATCCGGCCTTTCCACCGATTCCATAATAATCTGTTTGGTTTCAACAGCACTCAAATTTGGATAATAGGAGCGGATCATTGCAGCTAGACCGGCAACAACAGGTGCGGCCATACTCGTGCCTTGTTCTTCTTTATACTTGGAGTCCGGTACAGTGGAGTTGATATGGACGCCAGGAGCGAAAACATCAACCGTTTTTTTGCCATAATTGGAAAAATCGGCCAGCAGCTCATTGTCCAGATGAAGGCCCGTTGCACCTACGGTGATCCAGGCCTGAGCAACCCCAGTCGTATCACCCTTTGCGTCCGTATAATATTTCATCGGAAAATTAGGCTCTATATCGTTATCTTCACTATCATTTCCTGCGGCATGGATCATCAATACATCTTTTGATTCCGCGTATTTGATCGCATCGTCTACCGCTTGTTTGTTATAGGCATAACCTTTTCCAAAGCTCATATTAAGTACTTTGGCGCCGTTGTCTGCGGCATAACGAATTGCATTTGCCACATCTTTATCGCGCTCATCACCATCAGGGACGAGTCTAACGGTAAGTATCTTAACATTGTCTGCTACACCATTGATACCTATATTATTATTGCGTTTTGCACCTATGATTCCGGCTACATGGCTGCCATGCAAAGCATCGGGCCCCTTTACGTCAGCATTGCCATAGTGTCGCTCTGAAGCATCCTCGTAGTTGTCTCCAACAATAGGACGCGAGTCGTAGTCTTTATTTAAATGATAGTCGACTTGGTTGTTGAAATATTTTGCACCTTCGGTAATATCATTGAAAAATTTAATAAAGCCACCGTTTTGGATCTCATCCTTTGCATAGCCAAGTGCAATGCGTTGTGTGTTTGTCGTTGCTTTGAAATTGTCTATATCTTCTGGCGTGATGTCTTCTGGTTTCTTGCCGATTTCACGAACGACAGCATCTATATTGCGTTTGAGCGCATCATAGGAAAATTGCCCCATCTTAGCTTCTTCCAGTTTGTTTTTATATTCAACGACCATCTTTTGATAGCTAGCGAAAGCTTTTCGAGCTTTTTCATTGAGCTCAGTAGCGGCGGTAATATTTGCAAACTTTTTGTCCAATATCCGAAGCTGCCGTGTCAATTCTAGGTTATCGAACTGCACATCCTTGCCATCAGCGTTTCCAATAAAGTTCCAGCCGTATTTATCATTGATATAGCCATTACCATCATTATCTATACCATTTGCAAGACTATCTTTTGTGTTGATCCAGACGACGTCTTTGAGATCCTCGTGATAAACATCAACGCCACCATCCAATACCCCCACAATGACAGGGGTGGATTTTCTGCCTTTCAATAAAGTCTTATATGTTTTTTCCGTACTGATGCCCATTACCCCATCCGTTTTATAATCCAAGTTAAACCAGTTTGCTGGAATGGTATCGGATTGCGCGAAAGAGATAAGCGGCAATGAGCCCAAAGCGATTAGATATAGTGATTTCTTTAAATTCATATGTAAATAGTTATTCACCTGTGTTTATTTTAAATTGTTGTCATGCATGTGCAAGCTCGGTTATTCCCTGCTATAAAGAATAGCAAAGATAATGCTAATGACTCTTCTGAACTGTTAATTTTTATTAAAAGTGTTTATAATGCACATACCTATTCAAACTTTTGACGAAATATCTTAAATTGAAAGCATTTCTAAAAATGATCTTGTTTTATTTGGATGATCCAAATAACAGGATGCCAAGAATAGTATGAATAGAATAGCGTAAAAGATAGCGAATGCAACAAAATAAGAAAATACATTGGCCTAATGTGATGGCCCCAAAAGCGGGTATTTATCCCCATATTAGAAAGATACACGATGACACTGTTCAAGACGATTATTACTGGATGATTGATTATTTTAAGAAGGGCGAAAAATCACAGGAGGTTATCGATTATCTTGAAAAAGAGAATGCTTATACCAACTCGATGCTTGAAGATACTGCCGACTTGCAGGAAAATCTTTTTCATGAATTAAAATCTCGTATTAAAGAAAAGGACGAGTCGGTACCTTATTACAAAAATGGCTACTACTATTATAGCCGAACTGAAGAGGGAAACCAATATTTCAAGTTCTGTCGTAAAAAGGGTACGCTTGAGGCTGAGGAAGAATTGTTATTGGATATTGACCGGCTTGCCGATGGACATGCATATTATACAGCAAAGGGATTTTCGGTCAGTCCGGACAATCGTTTGCTTGCTTTTAGTGTGGATACCGTATCCCGGAGGGAATATACCATTTATATAAAGAATCTGGAGACGGGAGAAATCTACCCCGATCAAATAAAGAATACCGAGGGTGCAGCAATCTGGGGAAATGACAATCTTACACTTTTTTATACCGCTAAGAATCCTGTGACTTTGCTTAGCGAAAAGATTATGCGGCATGTATTAGGCAGTGACCCCGCAGCAGATGTGTTGGTCTATGAGGAAAAAGATAATACAAATTATATCGCAGTCGGTAAATCGAAAAATGGAAAATATATTATCATCAATTCGGAAGGAACCTTGTCCTCCGAAATTTGGTTATTGGATGCTGATTTTCCGCAGACCGAGTTTCGCGTCTTTCAGCCAAGGATGCAGGATGTACTTTATTCTGTCATTGCCCTGGAAGACAAGTTCTTAATTCTGACCAATGACGAGGCTATCAATTTCCGCATTATGCAATGTCCTTTAGATCAGACAGAGCGCAGCAGCTGGCAGATATTTATGGATCACCGTCCAGATGTACTGGTCAGCGATATCGAAGAGTTTAAGGATTTTCTGGCGATTGCCGAACGGAAAAATGGACTGACTCAATTGGCCATTTATAACCTAAGTAGTCAGCAGCAACATTACTTGGATTTTGGAGAAGTGGCTTATACAGTATATCCGGCCATCAATGTGGAATATAATAGCCAGAAGTTGCGGTACGGTTATACCTCCCTAGTGACACCGAGTTCGGTTTATGAGTATGATATGGCCGACCAACAGAAAGTCTTATTAAAGCAACAGGAGGTTTTGGGCGGATATGACCAAACGGCCTATATCACGGAACGTATCTTTGCCACTTCAAGAGATGGTGTTCAGGTGCCGATATCTATTGTCTACAAGAAAGGGACCAAACTTGATGGTACAGCACCGTTATTGCAATATGCATATGGTTCCTATGGGGCTTCGATGGATCCTACTTTTTCAAGCAATCGGCTGAGTTTGCTGGATCGTGGATTTATTTATGCCCTGGCACATATTAGAGGGGGAGAGGAAATGGGGCGTCAATGGTATGAAGATGGAAAAATGATGCGCAAGATGAATACCTTTTACGATTTTGTGGATTGTGGTAAATATCTGATTGAACAGCATTATTGTACATCGGAACATCTCTATGCGCAGGGAGGTAGTGCTGGAGGTCTGCTAATGGGAGTAGTTGCTAATATTGCGCCCGAGCAATATCATGGTATCATCGCTCAGGTGCCGTTTGTGGATGTCGTGAATACCATGTTGGATGACACAATACCATTGACCACAAATGAGTATGATGAATGGGGAAATCCGAATGAAAGTGAAGCTTATTTCTATATGAAAGCATATTCTCCTTACGAAAATATCCAGGCGAAGGAATATCCCAATTTATTGGTTACAACAGGGCTACACGATAGCCAGGTACAGTATTTTGAACCAGCAAAATGGGTGGCTAAACTTAGAGCAACTAAAACCGGAGACGCGGTTTTACTGTTAAAAACTGATATGGATTATGGCCACGGTGGGGCATCTGGTCGATTTGACTACTTAAAAGAAATTGCACTGGAATATGCTTTTCTCTTTAAATTAGAAGGTATTATTCCAAATTATACAAACGAACAATAAAAAAGCGGCATTAGCCGCTTTTTTATTGTTGAGCATGATTAATGCTATCCTGTTGTTTTTGTAAACGTTCTTCCCGCTCGATCTCTCTAGAATCGATCTGATGCTGTTGATAATTGTCCATGGCCACTTTACTGGCTTTCTGCGATACGTAGATCGCTAATAGGGCAACAATAGTAATGATTGCTATTCCCCAGGCATATTTATGTTTGTCCTGTTTGACTAGCCAATACATAAAGATAATGTAAGGGACAGCAAAAATAAGATAGAAAATTAAACTCGGTGACATACTATTCTCCATTAAATGATCCCTACAAAAGTATCGTTTTTGACTAAAAATAACGAACCGATAAAAAAAACAACAATTTCAATTGATAAAGCCTTAAACCTTTATCCGTTTTATTGTCAAATTAATATCGCTAATGTGAGTGGTCTAATACCGACTTGTTGTGGATTAATTGCTTGAAAATGAAGCTTACAGAGAGGTTTTGATGGGGGATTGTAAATTTTTAATTTTTGCAAAAAATCAATGAGAATATTGTGGAAAAGAAAAAAATATTTTTATACATTTGCATCGTCAGAAACAATTGACAGCGCATTAAAAAATGAAACAGAACAAAAAGAACGATTATTCTTATACTCAAACTTTTGAGAAGTTTATGAGGAAGGTCTTTTGTGCTTTCATTTTTGTAGAAATACCTGTTTTACGCCTCCGACGACCTATACTACCTCGGGCTTGATTTGAGGTAGTGAATCTTTCCAAGCAAGACCATGATTGTCCGATGGTTTTGAATCCATTATTTTAATTTATTTAGTAACAAAACACGACAGTAGTTGTTGTTTTATTATTAGGGTCGTAAGTCAATGACTATATCAGATTTTTTAATTATCCCGGCTAAACCTGAGCATGCACATTATGCGGAGGTTATTTGCGACGAAATGTTCGAGTCTGCAAAGGCTCGTGGTACTGGTATTGCGCGTCGTAAACCAGAATACGTTGCCAACAAGATGAATGAAGGTAAAGCAGTGATTGCTTTACATAGAGATGGCCGATGGGCAGGTTTTTGTTATATAGAAACTTGGGGGCACGGTGATTATGTCGCTAACTCAGGTCTGATTGTCAATCCCGAATTCAGAAAAGTCGGTTTGGCAAAAGCAATCAAAAAAAGAGTCTTTGAGCTTTCTCGTGAGAAATATCCTAAAGCGAAGATCTTTGGTTTGACAACCGGGTTCGCCGTGATGAAAATCAATTCAGAATTAGGTTATGAACCCGTTCCATATTCCGAATTGACGACAGATGATGAATTTTGGAAAGGTTGTCAAAGCTGTGTGAATTATGAGATCCTGATGAGTAAGGACCGTAAAAACTGTATGTGTACAGCCATGCTTTGGGATCCTGAAGAGAAAGAACGTGAATTGCGAGAAAAGATTCAACGCAAACATGAAGCGAAAGAACGCTTGGAAAGAATTACGCAAAAACAGTCTCTGCTAAAGCGTATACAGGCGAAGTTTTGGAAATCGGCCAATAAGTTTATTGCGGTCAACTTTCCGAAACATAATAAAGTCGCAAAAGGATATTAAGCGAAGGCTTAAAAGATTAAATTAAAAATAGACGTAGCATGTAAGTGAATATGTTCGTAACAATATGATCTGTTCATGGTCCGCTCGACATAAAAATAAAAACCGAGTGAAACGAGCTTAAATCAGCCGTTGAAAACAAACACTCATAAAATAACATTCTAATGAAAAAAGTAGTTTTAGCATTTAGTGGCGGATTGGATACTTCATTTTGTTGTATCTATCTTACACAAGATTTAGGTTTAGAAGTTCATTCCGTCGTTGTAAATACAGGTGGTTTTTCGGATGAAGAATTAAAAAATATTGAAGAACGCGCTTATGCATTAGGTGTGAAATCTCATACAGCTATAGACGAGACGGCAGACTATTACCGCGAAACTATTAAATTTTTGATTTTTGGCAATGTGCTGAAAAATGCGACTTATCCGTTGTCAGTGTCTGCTGAACGTGTATGCCAAGCCACAGCAATTGCAAACTACGCAAAGAAAATCGGTGCTGAATGTGTTGCCCATGGATCTACAGGTGCAGGAAATGACCAGGTACGTTTCGATATGATTTTCCAAACCTTGATTCCTGGAGTCGAAATTATCACACCGATCCGTGATCTACAATTGTCGCGTGAAGCCGAAATCGAGTATTTGAATAAACATGGAGTAGAATACTCTGCTGAAAAAGCAAAGTACTCAATCAACAAAGGCCTTTGGGGTACTTCTGTTGGTGGAGCAGAAACATTGACATCCAACCAATATTTGCCTGAATCGGCTTGGCCGACTCCAGTGACTTCTTCAGAGCCGCAACAAATTACAATAGATTTTGAAAAAGGAGAGCCTGTTGCATTAAATGGTGAGAAAATGGCTTCCGTTAAAGTTATTCAAGAACTGCAGGCAATCGCTCAACCATACGGTATTGGCCGTGATATCCACGTTGGTGATACCATCATTGGTATCAAAGGACGTGTAGGTTTTGAAGCAGCAGCGTCCGTCATTTTAATTAAGGCACACCATACCCTGGAAAAACATACCTTGACCAAATGGCAGCTGTCATGGAAAGACCAAATCGCTGCTTTCTACGGAAATTATATGCACGAAGGTCAAATGCATGATCCCGTTATGCGTGATATTGAAGCATTCTTGCAATCTTCACAAGAAACAGTTACTGGTCGAGTGATTGTTGAACTTCATCCGTACCGCTTTGTGGTCATTGGAGTGGAGTCTGAACATGACCTGATGTCCAATAAGTTTGGTAGCTATGGTGAAATGAATAAAGGCTACACTGGTGATGATGTGAAAGGTTTCTCTAAGATTTTTGGAAATCAAACCATTATTTGGCACAAAGTGAATAAAAAATAAAGATCATGTGTTTACGCAATGTGTTTTTTTCTGCGGTAAAATCCGTTGAGAAAAATGCATTGCACAACATTTGATAACGCATACCTAAATACTAAATTCAAGAAAATGATCAGAGTAGGAATAATTGGTTCGGCAGGATATACTGGTGGTGAGTTATTACGTGTATTGATTTATCATCCTGAAGTGGAAATCGTATTTGCCAATAGCGCTTCCAATGCAGGAAATAAGTTATATGAAGTGCACAATGATTTATTTGGAGATACTGAATTGACCTTCTCATCTGATTTTCATTCGGATGTTGATGTCTTGTTTTTATGTGTTGGCCATGGTGATGCACGTAAATTTTTGGATGCGAATACAGTAGATGCTTCTGTGAAAATTATTGATCTCTCGCAGGATTATCGGCTTCGTTCAAATACTGCGTATCAAGGACAACAATTTGTATACGGGCTTCCAGAACTAAACAAAGAAGCAATCAAGACGGCTCAATATATTGCTAATCCAGGATGTTTTGCAACAAACATACAGTTGGCGCTATTGCCACTCGCTAGTAAAGGTTTGTTGCCGCATCAGATTCATGTCAATGCAACAACCGGATCCACAGGAGCGGGACAGAAACCCGGAGCAACGACCCATTTCTCTTGGCGTAACAATAATCTTTCTGCCTATAAATCATTTGAACATCAGCATTTACAGGAAATTTCAGAGTCATTGGATCAGCTACAAACAGGTTTTCTACCTGTTTCCGAAAATTCATTGCTTGAACGTGCTGCTGAAAAAATTAATTTTGTTCCGCAACGTGGAGATTTTGCCAGAGGAATTTTCTCGGCAATTTATGTTGATACAGACTTGTCTGAAGAGCAGGCTTACGAATTATATGATACGTATTATGCTGCTCACCCTTTTACGCATGTCAGCAAAAAAAATATCGACCTCAAGCAGGTGGTCAATACAAATAAAAGTATTATCCACCTCGAAAAGCATGGAAATAAGCTGCTTATTTTAAATGCAACAGACAATCTGCTGAAAGGTGCATCTGGACAGGCGGTGCAAAATATGAACTTGATGTTCGGTTTAGATGAACGCACAGGATTGAATTTGAAGAGCGTTGGTTTTTAACGTATCATCTATAGGATAACCTTATAAGCGAAATAATGTTATTAACATAGTTATTAACATCGTGTGGAAAAGTGAAGAGTCAAGCCCTTCACTTTTTTTATGCACGGTATTTACACCAAGCACTTAATTATCGACCTTAATTGTAACCTATAATTCAAGATTCTGGGCAAAGGCTCATATTGTATTGTACGTCGATCTTTCTTAACTTCGTGAGAAGCAGGTTAAAAACAGGATAGCCCATTTATGAAGCCAAGAAAAAAATAGTCAATTTAATTATGAATGGTCGACCAAGAATAAAACTCAAACTTACAGTAGGCGATAGCATATTGGAACTCCTAGGCTGGTTCTCCTTGTTTTTATTGTGGTATATGATTACTATTAACTACAATAAATTGCCTGAAATTGTTCCAGTACATTATAATGTAGAAGGAAAGGTTGACAAATTCGGTCCAAAGTCAATCCTATTGATGCTTCCTCTCATTGCTACTGTTTTATACGTAGCAATGACCATCATCAATAGATTTCCGCATCTATTCAATTATCCAGTAAAGATTACGGAAGAAAATGCTTCACAACAGTATACTGTTGCGAGCCGCTTAATACGATATTTAAAGTTTATCGTGGTCGTTATTTTTGGGATCATCGCCTTTAAATCTATTCCCAATACCTCAGCAACTTCGGAAGGATTGGGATCTTGGTTTTTGCCCTTTGTACTGTTATTGGTTTTTGTGCCCGTCATCTACTATATTATAAAATCGATCAAAGCTGTTTAAAACTCTTTATTTATTTACATTTTCTATGCATTATATTCATTCCATAAGAAATAGAAAGCCGCTGGAGCAACGTACAGCATATCCTTTTAATATTAACTCAATATTGAATCTGCATGAGTTGAGATTTCGGACTCCAATTACATTTATTACGGGTGAAAATGGCTCTGGTAAATCAACGTTGGTGGAAGCAATTGCCATCAATGCTGGATTTAATCCAGAGGGAGGGACACGAAATTTTAATTTTCGTACCAGAGATTCCCATTCTGAACTTTTCAACGATCTGCAAGTTGTCCGTACAGCCTACCGTGAGACAGATGGTTTTTTCTTGAGGGCCGAAAGTTTTTATAATGTTGCAACGGAAGTGGACCAAGTATTTTTAGATGAGCCTGAAAGATTACGGAATAATTATGGCGGCTCTCTTCATGAATGTTCTCACGGCGAGAGTTTTCTAAATCTGATGAATATGCGCTTTTCAGGAAGGGGTTTATACTTGCTTGATGAACCCGAATCTGCACTGTCAATCAATAGTCAATTACTGCTGCTCACTCGAATGAAACATTTGATCGATAAGAAATCACAGTTTATTATTGCAACCCACTCGCCAATTTTACTGGCTTATCCCGCAGCAGAGATTTATACGGTATCTGCTTTTGGTTTAAGACTGGTAAATTATGAAGAGACTGAACAATTTCGGCTCTACAAATATTTTTTGAATAATTATAAAGGGATGATTGCTGAACTTGGGTTAAATGATGACTGATCATCAGATTATCCGATCAGAATTAAGGCCTTAAAAACACAAAACCACCAAAAGGCCAGTTGCCGATAAGCATTCGATATCTAAGCTTTTTGAGTCTGGTAAATAAAGACTATCAAATGGATAAAGAATACGTTCTTCCACCTCAATGTTACCATCTAGCACAAAAGCAAAAGCTCTTTTGTGAATACTTTCAATCTGCAACTCAAAATCATGTTTCCCGATAAAAGCACCGAAATAGAGCTGAAAGTCAGCAGCTAATTCGGTGCATACAGGATGCATTTTATTTTTTTCAAATGAAGCAGCAAGTGGTAGATCCACAATATGAGGTAGTGTAGGGCTGTAAGTTGAGGTAGAAAAAGTAAATTCCTGAAATGTGATTGCGGTGTTGGACTCGTTTAATGCTTTAATATTTAAAATTTTATTTTTCTCTGAATGCTTTATAAAAGCGGTTCCTACAGGTACTGAATAAGCTTCGCCATCAACGGTGATTGAAAGGTCGCCAACTAAGGGGATTAACAACGACGAAGTAGATTTAATTAACGGAAGATCCAGGTCTCCATTTGGCGTTACTTCCCAAGTATTGACCTGTTGGAGCTGGCCGATTGCCGCACGATGGGGAGAAACAAAGGAGCCATAATTGAGCGTGCTACGGACAATAGTTGTTCCCATGGATGTTTCCCCCCGCTGTTCGGCTATATATATTCGAATATCCTGCATGACTGGATTTTTAGGCACTGACATGAATCGTCATTTTCATTTGGAAACCTTCCGATAGGGATCCGGTGACGGTAGACATTTCTTTGGTAACGCCATCGCTGAATACATTATCGTTGGCATTATACGTGTATCCCGACACACCTTTTTTATAACCGTAGGCCGAACCAGTATTATTGACTTCAAGGCAGAGACTATCTTGGAAAGCAATTTGGGTAACCAGTAGTGATTTGCCTGTCGCATCATATACGTGAACGTGAATATGGGTTGCTCGCCCCTGATACCATCCTGGAAAGATCGTCTGAAAGGAAACAAGCCCATTGGCGTTGGTGACTTGTCGGCCACGGTACCAATTGACCGACTGATAATTGCTGGATTGCATTTGTGTACCACCATATTGTGAGTAATTGCCCTCCACATCACAGTGCCATATATCGACTAAGGCGCCTTCTAAAGCCGTACAGTTATTATTGGTATTCACAATGGTAATTAAACCGAGCATATTTGCACCGATACCATCGCCTTTGCGTATATCTGAACGGACATAACTTGAAGGGGTTTTTGTTGGAAAAGGGCCCTCGGTTTCCGTAGGAGTGACACTGCAGCTCGAATCCACATTGACATCCGTACCCTCATCGGTCGTTGTTGAAGCGTCGTCTTTCTTGCAGGCAGCCCATACCATTGGTCCAGAAAATGCCAATAGCGATAAAGTTCTTATAAAATGTTTGCGTTCCATAACTCTTCTTTTTTATTGATGGAAGCAAGGTAGTGGACGGAGATGTAAAATAATGTTAAGTATCGATAAAGAGACTTATTATGTCGACGAATCACGTAGACATTTAACGACTTCGCTGTAATACCCGTCGCCCACTTTTAATGTGAAGTGCGGTAATTGTATCTTACGCTGAGAGAAAGTGATTATATGCTTGATAGCAACAACGAAACTGCGGTGGATGCGGATAAACTGATCTAGCGGAAGGCGGTCAAGCATGGCTTTCATTGTTGATAAAGTCAATATTGTTTTGCCTTGTATAAGATGAATCTTGATATAATCCTGCATGCTTTCCAAACATTCGATTTCATCGAGATAGACTTTGATCCGTTGATACTCGACGTTGACCATTAAAAAAGGACGATGGTTCTGTGGAAGTGATCTTGTCATCGCCTTGTCAATAGCGCGTTCAAATCGTAGAAAGTCAAATGGCTTCAGGAGATAATCGACAGAATCGAGCTCAAATCCATCGATTGCGTACTCTTTATGGGCGGTGGTGAAAATCAACAGCGGCCTGGGGTTGAGTTTCTTTGCAAAATCAACACCATTGATTTCGAGCATATCTATATCTAAAAAAATCAAATCAACACTGTTATTAGCTAGAAAAAGCGCAGCATCACGAGGATTATTGAAGCTTGCGACAAGCTGTAACGAAGGGTGTTTCGTTGTGAAGGTCGAAATAATACGTAGAGCCAACGGCTCGTCATCAAGAGCAATGCAAGTCAACATCGATTTTTTAGATAAACTGATTTTGTATATATATAAATCGTATAGCCTAATATAGAAACAATTTATGGAGAAATGTACAGGATAAGCTGAACAAAAAAGGAATGATCATCCTGCTTGATCGTCAGGCGATGTCTATTGGCATAGAAATGATCCAGTAGGCGTTTGACATTTTTGATACCTGTTCCAGTGCGGTGCTGTTCTGTCGCCTGTCTGTTTATGCTGTTCTTGACATTTAATGCACAGGATGTCGGAGTTAGGATGACTTCAAAACTGAACTGACAAGGTTCAATCGTACTCAGTCCATATTTGAATGCATTTTCAACAAAAGGAAGCAGGACAAATGCGTGTATTGTTTTGGGATATTCGAGCCCAGTATAGTGTTCGCGGATAGAACAATTTTGACCTATTCGTAGCTTTTGGAGATTGATAAAATCTTGTATCGCCTGGATTTCAATCTTGATATCGATGGTATCACTTTGACGCTCATCCATATAATAACGCATCAATTGTGATAACCGATGGATGCTGCTTGCCACGGCATCATCATTGGTCAACGCGAGTGCGTAAATATTATTTAACGTGTTGAACAAAAAGTGGGGGTGAACCTGTGCTTTTAAAAAGGAAAGCTCGGCGTTCATCCGATCTTGCTCCACCGATCGAATCTTTTGCTGGGTTTCCATCCAGTAGGTGACTATTCTATAAAGGGCGGCAAGGCTAATGGTCAACAGGAAAATGTAAACGGAAGCAATATCGACTGGTTGTCCCGCTCTACGCGGTGCTCGGTTCGTGTTTTGATTAGGGACCCACTCATGATCGGGGTTTGGAAGATATCTGCCTGGATGTGGGGGCGGAAAGTCTGGCCTGTTTATCGGCGGAAAATGCGGTTCACTGTGATGTTGTGGTGTTTGGTTTCCGATGCGCATCAGACGATCAAATGGCTGAAGATAACACGCTAACAATAGACCCGTCAAAATAACGGAGATCCCATAGCTGACAAACTTGCGATATTTTATGGCATAGGGAATTAGCAGGTAGGCATTGGTGTAAAATAGGATTAAAAAGCAGCCCGTGAAAATCCAGAATGCTGGAGCACCGAGCATTTCTTTGATACCCAATTGGCCATTGTTAAAAAATAACACAGGAAAGGATAAAAAAATTAGCCAGGCCAACCCATGGATCAATATGGAGATTTGTTTTTGTCCTATGATACGTCTTGACAAGCTGTTGGTGGATTTTTCCATGCGGCGTGCTGTGTTAGCAATGTGTAATGCTATTTTATAACATTAAAAATACACAAAAAGATCAGATCACCTTTTCAAAACACTAAAATACGCGCTGTTATTTTGTAATTGACTATTTCACGAAATGTGATAATGACCAATTATTGCTATTTTTTTACACAATCGATTGATATACATTTCCTTTCTTTTTCTGTAAATCTAACCCTTATCTTCATTAAATAATCCAGCTTTACCATGCTGATGTAAACCTTATTCTACGATCAATGAGCAATAAAATAGAAAGAGCGGTAAGAACTTAAATCTTCAATGATCGTGCTGATAGGTCCTTTGGGTTAGCTAAAGGTGATAGATAAATTGATAAAAAATTAAAATATGAAAAGAAAACACTTTATCCAGGGCCTCTTTATGGGGGCTTTATCTTGTCTTTCGATGGGGAGTATCGCGCAGACAGCGCAACAGACTTTTATAGTTCCGCTCGCAGGGAATGCTTTCATTACCGCAGGACAAACCGGTAATGCGGAAATTTCCGGTCGCAATGGCTTGGTAAAATGGTCCAGTGATAAGGAAGTGGCATCGGTTTATTTTAGGGCTCAAAAAGCGGGGAAATTGACCTTAAAACTGAAGGCAAAAAATGATGGGGGCAAATCCAAAATAGCAATAGACGCTTTGGGGAAAAAGGCGATCGTGAATGTGGAAAGTAGTGAACTGTCGGAAACAGCACCTCTGTCCATTGATGTAAAGACGCCCGGTTACGTCCAGGTTAATTTAAAAGGCATAAGTAAATCGGGGAGCAATTTTGCCAATGTAACCGAATTGCTTGTGAGCGGCGAAGCTGCTTCAGGAGGACTTCTATTTTCCAATGATCCCGAATATTACTATTGGTCCAGAAGAGGCCCTTCCTGCCATTTAAATTACACAATACCTACCGATGGCAATGTCAGTTACTATTATAACGAGGTGACAGTTCCTCAAGGAGAAGATAAAGTTGGGTCATATTTTATGGCAAATGGTTTTGGAGAAGGATACTTTGGCATACAGGTAAATTCTGAAACCGAGCGACGTATCTTATTTTCAGTATGGAGTCCATTCCATACCGATGATCCGAAAAGTATTCCGGACGAACAAAAAATCCATCTGCTGAAAAAAGGAAAAGATGTGCATTCAGGAGAATTTGGCAACGAGGGCTCTGGCGGACAAAGTTACCGCAAGTATTTTTGGAAAGCAGGAGTAACTTATAAGTTTCTGCTGAAAGGTGAACCCGATGGGAAAGGAAATACGGATTATACAGCTTGGTTTTTTATTCCAGAAGAGAATGCCTGGAATGTGATTGCAAGCTTCAAACGTCCACAGACAAATACCTACCTAAAACGCTTCCACAGTTTCTTGGAGAACTTTAGCCCTAATCAAGGCTACTTGGGCAGAAAGGTTGAATTTGGCAATCAATGGGTTTATGATGGACAGTGGAAGGCTGTGCAAGAGGCTTCATTCAGTGTCGACAATACGTATCGTGCCAATCAGCGTATTGATGCGATGGGTGGCAAAACGGAAAATGGGTATTTTCTTAGAAATGGCGGCTTCTTTAACGAAATTGTTAAGCCAGGAAGTAAATTCGAATACGTTAATAAAAATACAGCTCCGAAAATTGATTTTGAAAAATTGCCGTAATAGAAAATACCAAAGACACGTACGGAATGTACAGTTTGTTTGATATAGTGATAGCAAAAGAGCCGCATCTACGTGCGGCTCTTTTGCTTTTTATAAACCTATTTCTATTTTTCGGATAGTTTGATGTCACGCTCTACGGATACGTTATCTCCGGTAACAGCGTTGCCGTCCTTGTCCACCAAAGTCAATTTGACCTTATTGTTGCCCAATGGCAAACCTTTTATTTCATAAGGCCCCCATTTATCCAATGTAAATGTCTGACCGTTGATATCAGCGATTACTTTATTGCCATCCGGAGCAAGATTTGTATTAACTAGATAAAAATCCAAAAGAAGATTTTTTGTTTCTTCACCTTTATATTCTCCTTTTGGTCTAGAATAGAAAAGCGAAGGTTCTTTTGGTGTAGCATCTGTTGTCAATTTCCCCATAGCATCAATTTTAAATTTCACCAATTTTGAGGCTTCGGTAGTCTTTATGGATTCATGATAAGACCTTGATAAAAATGAGAGTAGATAATGTTCCGAATTTAGGGGGACTGTAACCGAGTTCTCGGGTTTGTAGAGAGCGGTATAGGGCTTATTATCTAGGATGAAATGAATATGTTGTCCATCATGTGAGTTGGCCATATGCGCAGCATGTGCATCGTCGGTCATTTCGGTCAACTTGAAATTTTTGACCGCATACTTTACAGTGACTTTTGCAGAGTCTGCTCCTGCCTTCTCTGCAGTGATCGAGGCGATCTGTAAGTCGGCTCCAGGAAATTCTTTAGAGTCTGCAATAGGACTAACCGTGATGGAGTCCATCTTTTGTGCAGTATTTGTGTCGATACTGCTGCTTGAGTCAGCCCCATCTGTGCCTTTCGTAGATGAGTTGTTACATCCAATAGCGCCTACCATAAGTGCTAATGCAGCAGTAATACCTGTAATTCTGTAATACTTCATAATTTTTTTGTTTAATTTTTTAATCATTCAGCATCTTAAGTAACAGCTTATACACGTATTTTGTTTGTAATAAGGTTAAAAATAAGGCCTTTGCACCAGGTGTTAAGTTTAAATATACCGCGAAATAGATATGTTTAAAAAAATATTCATATTAGATGTAATAAATAGATTTGCTGAAATGTCTTGATGATATAAAAGGCAAATAAATAGGTCTTCATACTGAACAGCACATGAACCAAGAACAATTTAAGAATACCGTTTTCATCCATAAGGATAAGCTATTTCGCTTTGCGAAACGGATCTTGGTTGATGATGACGAAGCCTTTGATGCTGTACAGAATGTTATGATGCGGTTGTGGAAATTGAAAGATCAACTCCATCAATACAAAAATATGGAGGCATTCTGTATGCAGAGCGTAAAAAATGAAGCGTTGAACCGGATTAAGAAAGATAAAGTAAGGTCGGATTATGTCGACCAGTATCAGGCCGTTTCGACAGCAGAGTATTCTGTAGAGAATACCAAGGAAGTTATTCTGGAGATGATTAACTCCCTTCCCGAGAAGCAACGCTTGGTGATGCATTTGCGTGATGTCGAGGATTATGATATTGATGAAATAGGTGAAGTCTTAGATATGGGAGAATCTGCAGTTAGAGTTAATCTAATGCGTGCAAGGCAAAAGGTAAAAGAACAACTGACAAAGTTATTCGATTATGAAGCGGCACGGATTTATACAAATAAGAAGTAGAGTGATGAAAGATAAAAAACGAAAAGAATTGGAAGACAAGTACTTTAATGGTCAGTCGTCATTAGAGGAAGAAAAAGAGCTGAAAAACTCGGATAGTGTTTTTTTTCAATCATTGAATCGGGAAAAGGATGTCAAAATGGACTGGTCCTTTGCCGATTTCGAAAGTCAGATCAATGACGAGAAAAAATATATTGTATGGTGGAATCGTAGCTGGGTGAAATATGCGGCAGCGGCAGTGCTTTTGATGACTATTGGACTATCATTATTCCTAAATCAGGGATCAATAATTCAAGGGCCTGTGCTCGCCAAAAAAGAAACGAAAGAGCTCAAGCCTGCCAACAAGAAGCCTCTTGGTGATCAAAATATAGAAATAGCAGTCCCCAATAATAATGATGGGGTAAGTATGGAGGACAGCCGGAAGGCGATGCGAACAGCAGAAACTTTCAAACGTCCAAAAGTAAAAAAACAAACCAAAGATTGGACAGTGAAGAAAGAAGTCGTGTCCGAAAGTTTAGAATCGACAACAGGAGAGTCCTACCGGGCAGACTATGTCGTTCTGAATGGAAAACCAGTAGCCAACGAAGAGGAAGCTGTTGAATTGACATTAAAGTCATTGGGCTTGCTGGCAAATAATCTGGAAAATGGCGTAGATAAAGCAATGAATATAAAACAAATGTCGATAACGATTAACTAAAATAGCATGAAAGGTTTTTTAATAGCTTGCCTTTTACTTGTAGCAAGTATGGCAAACGCACAAATTTCTAAACTGGATAAACTGTTTGAACAGTACCAAGGAAAGAAGGGAGTGACAACACTTAAAATAGGAGCACCTATGTTTAAATTATTGGGTAATCTAAAAATAGATGATGATGATATGCAGACCATTACACCGCTGCTAAAGAACGTTAAATCTTTACGTATGCTAATTGTTGAGGATGGTGAGGATAAAGCATTAACAGATATCATTCGAGGTGCAGTCTCCAATTTAAAATATGAAGAACTCATGTCGCTCAATAGTGAAGGTCAAGACATTCGATTCATGGTTGAAAATATGTCTGCAAATGCCGATATCCTGAATAATCTGTTGCTGACAATAAATGGAGATGGACAAAATTTATTTATGATCCTTGATGGGGCCATCCCTTTGAAAGACGTGACCAGCTTGGTCAATGAAGGCAACAACAAAGTGAATAAGAACAAAACGGAGAACAACAAAAAATAGAAAATTATGAAAAGATTACTAACCTTGTTGTGCCTAATTGGATTCCTTTTCTCTATGCAGTCATGCATCGTAAAAAAAGCTTCCAATATGGACTTCGTGAGCAGATCAAATGTATCTGATGACGCGGAGATAGTTGCTATCAATTTGCCGATGTGGCTGACAAAACCCTTTATGAAGAAAGCATTAAAGGATGAGAACGATGAAGATGCCCGTGCAATGGCTGAAATTGTTAAGAAGTTAAAGAAGTTCAGAATGCTGACACTTTCAAATAATGATAAAACGAAAAATGCGCGGATCTTGGATGATTACCATAAGTTTTTAAAGAAAAACAAATTTGAGGAGCTTTTGGTGATCAACACCGATGGGCAGGAAATTTCGCTCAACGCCCGTATTGATAAGAACAATGTCATCCAGCGGGTTTCTTTACTGGTTCATGATAATGAAGATGAAAGTGTATTTATGGATATCAAAGGTAAGTTTTCATTGGATGAACTTATTGCCGGACTAAATAAGATGAAATCGAAGGATAAGAAACTGGCCAGCAAACTTTAGTTGACAAGTAAGCCTACTTAAAATAGACACTTTTAAATATATACAAACAAAAATGCCCTCCAGTAATATACTGAGGGCATTTTTATAGATAGTGTGTTTTTTATGCGTTGAATACGATGTCTAAAGCATCGAAAATATGTTTTTTTGCCTGTTCAAGATCCGCAGCTGTATGTGCGTCAGAAACAAAACCGACTTCATAGCCGGATGGCCCAAAGTAAACGCCCCGGTTCAACAACTCGCGGTGCATAATTTTATAGGATTCCATTGATTTAGGGTCGATTTCACTCGCCTTTTTAATTTCTTTCTGTTCGGTGAATGCAAACCAAAAAATAGAAGCAACATGGAAAAGCTGAACTTGATATCCTTTCTCGGCAATATAAGTACGCATATCATTCACGAAAGCTTCGGTTTTGGCATTTAGATTTGTATAGAAATCCCGTTGAGAAAGGATTCCTAATGCCGCAATACCGGCAGCCATAGCAACTGGATTTCCGGATAAAGTTCCTGCTTGGTAAACTGCACCATCAGGAGATATACAAGCCATCAATTCTTTTGATGCACCATATGCGCCGACAGGCATTCCGCCGCCAATAATTTTGCCGTAGGTGATAATATCCGGTTGTACATCATAGTATGCTGAAGCTCCTTCAAAGCCAATACGAAATCCTGTGATTACTTCATCCATAATCAACATTGCTCCGTGTTCGCGCGTGATATTGCGTAAGAAGTGAACATAGTCCTTCGACTGTAATAATAAACCGTTGTTTGCGGGAATGCCCTCAATGATGACAGCAGCAATTTGATCTTTAAATTCAGCAAAAGCAGCTTCTAAAGCTTCCTTATCGTTCAATTCGATAACAATTGTTTCGTCTGCAAAGGCTTTAGGTACACCAGCTGAGGATGTCTCACCAAAGGTGACCAATCCAGAGCCTGCTTTCACTAAAAGAGAATCTGAGTGTCCATGATAACAGCCGTCAAATTTGATTATCTTATCACGCTTTGTATAGCCTCTGGCCAAGCGGATCGCAGACATGACCGCCTCAGTTCCGGAACTGACAAAACGGATTTTCTCAATAAATCTATTGTTTTCAATAATCAATTCAGCCAATTGGTTCTCCAATGCCGTCGGAGCGCCAAAGCTTAAGCCTTTGCCCAATTGCGCGGCGACAGCCTCGCGAACCTGATCATTGTTGTGCCCTAAAATTAATGGACCCCATGAACAACAAAAATCGATAAATTCATTCCCGTCAGCATCCCAAAGATGTGCTTTATCGCCACGTTCAATAAATAAAGGTGTGCCATATACGGATTTGAAAGCCCTAACTGGGGAATTGACGCCTCCAGGGAAATATTGTTTTGCTTTTTCAAATAACTCGGCAGATTTTGCTCTTGAAATATCAGGTGCTTGCATAGTCTATGTATTTGTATGCGAAGTTATCTTTTTTTCGGAAGATAAGTCTCATAGAAACGTAAGGAATCTATAATTGCCTGTTATTGGCTATTTAAATTGTGTAACGGGTTTATTTTTTATTAATTGTATTTCCTGTTTATTGACAAACAGGATAATTTCATTCGCTGACTTAATTTCAATCTCAAAAGCTGTCTTGTTATCATTATATTTCCCAAAGAGGTTTGGACTGAAAAAGTAGCCACTAAATTTTTTGCGATTTAATATAGCTATGCTATCTACTTTCTGATGAATTGAGGTCTGGGGACTTTGAGGGTTTGAATTTGAAAAGGTGAAAAAGGCGTCACCATTCTTATTAAATGTGATTGACTTCAGTTTAGCGTCGGTTGCAGTCCAATTGCCTTCCAAAAAGGAGTAAAAGGTGTGTTCATGTACGGAAGGTGTCGATAACAGGAAACTGCTGATTATAATACTTTTTAACATAATAAGGCGGATTATAATTTTCTGTTTGACAGTGATGTCGTAAAAAGGTTTAAATAATAAAAAACAAAAGCTCGGAAATGAATTCCCGAGCTTTTGTTAGCTATATTCCGATTATCGAAGATAATTTGGCATTTGTTAAATAAAACCTTTTTCCAATACTTCTTTGGAGTGATAGGATAAGATTGCTGTAGCACCGGCACGTCTGAAGCTTAGAAGTGTTTCTAGAATAACACGTTCGTCTAACCAGCCGTTTTGAATAGCCGCCTTTAACATCGCATACTCACCGCTGACATTATATACCGCAATTGGTAGATCGAAGTTGTCTGCAAGAAGTTTGACGATATCCAAGTAGGGAAGTCCTGGTTTTACCATCAGAAAATCTGCTCCTTCCTGGGCGTCAAGCTGTGCTTCGATAAGCGCCTCTTTTGCATTGGCAGGATTCATCTGGTAGGTCTTTTTATCGCCATGCTTGGGCGCCGAGCCCAAAGCATCTCTAAAAGGACCATAATAGGCCGAAGCATATTTTGCCGTATAGGACATCAAAGAAACGTTTGTGAAACCATTATGGTCCAATAGTTCACGGATGTAACCGATGCGGCCGTCCATCATATCAGATGGGGCTATGATATCTGCACCTGATTGTGCATGTGCTAAGGCCATTTTGCCCAACACCTCTAATGTCTCATCGTTTAGGATCTCACCATTTTCGACGATTCCATCGTGTCCGTCACTGCTGTAAGGGTCCATGGCAACATCGGTTACGATACAAGCCTCAGGAAAATGTTTCTTGACAGCTGCAATAGCACGTAAGTATAAGCTTCCATCACGGTAGCTTTCTGTGGCGTATTTGTCTTTTAGTGACTCTTCAATATTAGGGAAAAGATCAAATGAGCGTAAGCCCAGTTTGAGACAGCTTTCCACTTCTTTCAATAGATTGTCTATCGAATAGCGATAGATGCCAGGCATCGATTTAACCTCAGTTTTTTGATTCTGCCCATCGACGATAAAAAGTGGGAAAATCAAATTTGACGCGTCTAAACGTGTCTCTTGAATCATGTCGCGAATCACGGCAGATTTACGATTTCTTCTCGGACGTTGTAACATTTTTTTTAATTATTTAATAACTAATACTCCAATCCAAAAACGGCTTCGGAAAGACCGATCTCATCTGGAGAATAAGGAAGTGTATAAGGCACATTCATCTCATCAAATTTTGCACCGGTAGAACGGCCGATACAGATTACTTTCTGGCCCGGTTCCAGTAGATTGTCCGCAAAATAAGCTTCCACATTACTTGGACTGGTAAAGACCAAAACCTCCGCATTGGATGGATCTACATTTTCTTCTAAGACCGTTTCATAGACCGGTATATTAATGATTTTCGTGTCCGGACTCAACGCTTTTTGGATGGTTTCCAAGGATTCTTTTGCACGTGGAATAAGCACGGTTCCACCATTGGCCAGTTCCGCAAATTTCTTCGCAATCTCCTCCATGTTAATGCCCTCACTGTCGCCAGAAAAATCAGCAACGCGATCATATTTACGCAAAATTTCTTCTGAGCCACGTCCAATAACACCTATTTTGGTTTTTTTGCTTAAACGAGGTTCTAAATTGAAAAAGTGTTCAATGCCATTTTTGCTTGAAAATATAATCCAATCCACATGTTTCAGAATGAAAGGATCCAATTTATTGATGATAGGGAATATTTTAATCAAAGAGCGGCCTTCAATACCAATGTTATGTTTGGCCATCGCTCTTGCGAAATAGGAATTTTCATCTACCTCTCTTGAGATAAATACAGATTGTGGCAGTTTTCTATCTTTTGCATACTTACTGAAAATACGCTCTGCTAAACGTGCCGTATCTGTGTCTCTGAGATATACACGGTCCGGGAAATCCTCACTTGTTTCTGCAATAGAAGCCCAAGCTTCATATTCATCACCACTTTTGCGGCAATAACAACCAAGTGGGGCATGACAGCCCGCGTCAAATTTGTTTAATACCAGACGTTCGACAGCAATTGTTTTTGCTACTTCTTCATTATTCAGCGGTTGTAATGCATCAAAAAGTTCCTTGTCAAGTTCACGGATCTGAATGGCCAATACACCTTGTGCCGGAGCAGGGATAATTTCAACAGGAGGAATTTCTTCAACATGAAAATCCGTAATATCCATCTCAATACGGGCAATGCCTGCCTTCGCTAGCACAATTGCATCATATTGCTCATCGCGTAATTTTTGCATTCTTGTCTGCAGATTACCACGGAGATCATCAAACTCCAGATCCGGACGCAGCGCTGATATCTGTGCTTTTCTACGGTTGGAAGATGTTCCAACAGTTGCATTATGCTTTAACGATAAACGCTTTTTGATGTCCACACAATCTTTGTGGATAATTAATAATTCAGCTGGATCTTCGCGCTCTGAAACAGCAGCAATGATCAATCCGGGAGGATTGACCGTAGGTAAATCTTTATGTGAGTGTACGGCTAAATCGATGGTTCCGTTCAGAAGTTCTTCTTCAAGTTCTTTGGTGAAAAATCCTTTGCCTTCCAATTTATCCAAACGGAGGTGCTGAATGATGTCACCCTGCGTTTTAATGACTTTTAATTCTGCTTCAATTCCGATTTCTGCCAATCGATCTTTTACAAAATTTGCCTGCCACATGGCAAGAACGCTTCCCCGGGTACCAATAATTAGTTTTCTATTCACGTTAATTTTACTTTACCTACTTAAAACAATCACAAATTTATTCCACCGGTAGCCAGCAATTCAACGCACACAGAACGTGTTTTTGATACAGCCTAGCTATCGGAAAATGAACAATTTTGGAAAAATGTGTTTAACACCATTTATCGAAACAAAAATAAATAAATCGAAGGAATATGTTGACACGTTACTGTCATTATATGTCAGGAAATAATTGATTTAGTTTTTCTCCGTTTCTGGAGTTTTGACTAGAATTTCTTTTGCCATAACCATAGGAACTTTGATGTATTTCTTTTCCATATAGTTGATGACTTTTTCCAATACCTCTCTCGCTTCAGGGGTCAGGGCTTGAACCTCTTGGGCAAAAACCTCGTTTAAGGCGAAGGATTTAATTTCTTTAATCTTTTCGGGAACCTCGCGCATAGCAACCTCTACACGTCTTTGTTTGATTAAAGGTAAAAATTCTTGAATATTGTCCTGAATGATCTTTTCAGCACTCTCTAATTCATTATAACGCTCTTGGATGTTTTTCTCCGCAATAGCCTGCAAGCTACTTACCTCGATATAATGAATCGGATTATTTTTGAGAACTTCAGCGTCAATATCATTGGGAACAGCCAGGTCAATGATAATTTTCTTGTCGGTCTCTCCATTTAGCAAAGATTGATAAAGTGCATTATCAATAATTGAGGTTGGAGCACCCGTACACGTAATTAGAATATCAAAACCTTCTTTGTACTGATCGATCTCAGCCAAGGGGTAAGCCTCAGCGTTTAATTCTTCGGCTAGGGCCTTTGCATTCTCCAGTGTGCGGTTAAAAATAACAAACTTGGCTTTTTGGTTCTTTTGGAAATATTTCGCTAAATTTTGATTGGTTTCTCCAGAACCAATGATTAAGATTCTAGGATTTTCAACCAGTTTTAATTCGCGCAATTTGCGGTAGGCAAGGGATACAACTGAAATTGGGTTTCGGGAAATTTTAGTATAGGTATATACCTCCTTGGCTGTTTTTACAAGTCGATCCATCATCAGGCGTAGAAAATCTCCGGTAAAACCAGCTTCCCTACAACGATCATAAGCCCGGCGTACTTGAGCCAAAATTTCTTTTTCACCGACAACAAGACTTTCAAGTGAACAGGACATCCGAAGCAGGTGATTTAAGGCATCCATACCCTCGTATTTGTTAACCTGTCCTAAATAACATTGAAGTCTTTCCTGGGGTACACAGAAGTTCAGTTTTCCCATAAAGTCAGCAATGAATTCATGCGTCAATTCATGAGCACCATAAAATACAAACTCTACCCGGTTACAAGTACCTATATAAAAAATCTCTGGAATATCTAGGCTATGCTTTAGATTGATGAGGCGACTTTCTAAATCCTCATTGCAGATCACTAGATTACCTAGATCTTTTAGTTCGACATGTTTATGAGTAAACGCTAATACTTTAAGATTTTTCAAAGCTCTAATCCCTCGCTTATATTTAACGGTACAAATGTAGCTTAAAAGCTTTGTGCTTGTGTCAAAAATCTGTCAAAGGGATTAATTTAGAAAGATTTTAAATAGATGTTTTTGTGATGTAACTATTTGTTTTTCAATTTGTTGCTTTCTTATTTGCAACGAAGTGATTTTCGTCACGCTTCGTCGTGACGAAAATTTTCAGCTATAAGACACCCTAAATCACTCTTTCACACCTGTATTTGTCTTTGCCGAATCTATAGTGACATCGTCCAATTCTTCTACATAAGGTTCCTCTTCGGAAGCAGTAGCTTCTTGAATTTCGCTATCGCTGTATTGGTAATAGCTGTCAAAGGTTTTACTGCTTTTATTGTAAATCAATGCATATTTGGAATTTTTATTCTTGACAATAATTCCATCAGCAGGAGCAGGGACCAATTTCATTTCATCCATAAAAATCTTTTGTCCCTTTTTGAAGCTGTTGATCAGTGGCAATTCACTTGAATATTCCTTCCAGAATAGAATGTCGCCCTTTGCTGAAATGATCCAGATTGCACTGCTTTGGTAATCATTTTTCTCAACCAAAAATGCCATTTCCTTATTCCAGCGATCTGAATCGTTACGATCGGTAAAATTGCCATAACAGAAAACAGATTTTGCACGATCTTTTATCCGTGTAAATTTGTAGATAGGTTTATCATCGACTGGCTCCAGGTAATTGTTGCCCATAAATATTTTGGTAATCCCGCGGCGATAACGCAATGGGATATTGTCATACTCAGGAAGCGTAAAAATGGCATTGTTCCAATGTTGATAATCATCAAGTGAACTCCAGCCATCGGCATCTTCTAAGTCTTTGGGATCTGCATTGTCAAATCCGATGACGGCTGTTGCGGCGCTATCTACCTGCAACCCGTCTAATGCCTGTCGCTGTGTATAGTTGTAATATCCGCCACCTGCTAAGATCACCAATAGGATAATACCGATAATGACATAGATCTTTTTCTTTTTATTTGGCTGTGCAGGTTGTTCTGCGGCTACTTCTTCAACTTCTCTTTTCATGTTTATGATTCGGCTTAATGTTAAAACTTATACGCTTCCCCTTTGTCTAATCAGCATTGTTTGTCAACGCCTGTGTATACCTGAATTAGTCTCGTTTTTTGCTAATTCTGAGTGGGAATTGTGTTTAAAAATAGAATAATTTTTCAAAAAGCGAAAGACAAGTTATATATGTGTCAATATTCAACTTATATTCGTACGAATTTTAGCGTAATTTGAATCATGATTATTATCAAGAAATACTTTGCTATCGTTGGACTGATCGTATGTTTTTTGTCCAGCATGACACCGTTCTTAAAAGTTCCTATTAAAGGAAACTGGAATCTATATCAGGTGGACGCCTATTTATTTTTTATTACACTGCTGATTTTGGGTGTGACTGCTCTGTTGTTTTTTGTGCGTGCAGTAAGAGCCTATCAATGGATGACCCGATTAGCTGCCTGTTGGTACCTGTTGAGTATAACCGCAGTCTGGTTTAAGATCAATAATTATTTTGGTTGGGGATTTGCCGATAAATTGCTTTCTAAATCCCTGCATATGCGCTGGGGCTGGATTGTCTATTTGATTGGGATCTTATTGTTGCTGCTGAGTACAAAGAAAGTGGTATCAAAAGCTGAATAAAGTACAGCATACAGGATAGGCATAAAAAATAAGCTAGATGAATTTCATCTAGCTTATTTTTTATTTGGGCGATGCGGTATAAAATGATTTTTCAGTTTATCCAGTCCTAAATCCTCTTCGATCTTATCCAGTTCGTAGGACCATATTTTTTCATCCAAAATTTCGTTAAGAACTTTTGGATTGGTGAGGTCTACAGGACGTACACGCTGTTCCCTATTGATTGGGGAGGTCAGTTCCTGTAAACTGCCGCTATGTCTGATGATCTGGAAACGGAAAGTGGGCCATTTTCCAACATTTGCAAAGTTGCCTGTATAGAACTGCATAGAATCGTGCGGCGGTATCTTATTGCTAAAAATACCTTTCACTTTATTTGCTGTAGCTTCAGCTACAGATACCAGGAGCTCAAAGCTCGTTTCATTGATGATATGTAATTTGGCGAGTCCATCTTTGTGATCTCCCGAGATCGCCAAAAGTATCCCTTTTTCGATAAATCGATGCGGTGTCAGTGGAGTCGCATGCTGATCAAGCTCATCATCTGCACGGCGCATATTGCCGAAAACAAGCGTGATTTTGTCCATTGGCACGGGAATCTCAAAACCAGTGTCGTCTGTAACACCGACAATATCGTTGGGTTGCATGGATGTAATATGTCCCTCTATGGGTTCATCGACAAAGCGGACTAAGTCGCCTATTCTAAATTTCATGGTTAATTACTTTTGTGTCAATAATATATAATAGCTTTTCAAGATCCGAGCGATCATTGTATAAATGAAACCCTACGCGGATTCCCGAACCTCGGGGAAAGCATTTTATTCCCTCATCCAGGAGGGTTTGATAATAGTCGGGGTTGATCTGTATATTGAAGATATTGCTCTGCGGACGTCGGTTGACAATGCTATCCAATAACAGTTTTCTGTCGGAGAGTTCAGCTCGGGCATCCGCAAGTAGGTTTTGGGTATAACTCACTGTATCGGAAAATCCCCATTGTTCCAATTGAAGTAGAGACTGTTGTAAAGTTCCGTGCGACAGTGTGTCCAGATGACCCGGCTCGAAACAGAGTTGTACCACAGATTTATTCATCCATTGATTGTTGAGAAAGCTGTATTTTTTTTGGATATCAGCATATAGAATTGCTTTGAGTCTGTCACTTAAAAGAATAAAACCATTTCCAAAACCTGCCATAAGCCATTTGTATCCACTGGATAGTACAGCGTCAAAGCCTGCATCTGCAAAATCAAAAAGATCTGTTCCCAAAAACTGGGTACCATCACCTACGATCAATAATTCGGGATGCTGATGTTTTAATTCCTGTATAAAGGAAAGATCTATTTTTAATCCGGAAATATATTGCACAATGGACAGAATAAGCACGTCTGGTTTAAAGGTGGCGATAGCGTCTAATAGATTAGCTTCTAGCTGTTCGTCCATCGTGACAAATTGATGTTCAAAACCGCCTATAATTGTAGGGAAATTAACCGAAGGGTAATCATTGTCCAATAAGAGCACTTTCGATTGTTTCGGTAAACCTGCTAGCAGGGTGTTGAAAGCAAAGGAAAAACAACTGGATAGGAAGACATTTTGGGAAGGGCAATTGAAAAATTTACCAAGCGTTTCCCGGCAGGCATCCAAGGTTGCCCCCTGCTGTTCGCGTAGGGTGGAGTTGGAGTCGAAGAAATCCTGATCCCTTTTCATGCGCCAGGCCTTTGTTTCACGTGAAAGTAAGCCGGATCCCGGTGTGGTGAGGTAAGTTACCTCCGAGGCGATATCAAAATGGTTGCTATACGGACTGCTCATGTCTTTGGTCTTTTGTTAGTATTGCTAAATAATCTGTCAAGGAAAGGTATTCTCCGCCCATGCTTTCCAAATGAGCGGTGTGAAACTGGCAATCGATTAAACGGAGGTCAATTTCTTGTGCAAGAAAAATAAGGGCCGCTTTCGAAGCATTGGGGACTTTTGAAAACATACTTTCGCCACAAAATACACCATTGATTAGTACGCCATACAGCCCCCCAACCAGCAAGTTGTCTTGCCATACTTCCACTGAGTGGGCATAACCCAATGTGGCAAGTTTACTGTATGCATTGATCATGTCCTGTGTTATCCAGGTTCCCGCCTGATCTTTTCTATTGATCGCCGCGCAATGTTGAATGACTTCTTTAAAGTTGCGGTCTATCGAGAAGGAAAATATTTTTTTCCGGAGGATTCCGGCCATGCTTTTGCTGATCTTGATCTTGGAAGGATAGATAACAAATCTAGGGTCGGGTGCATACCAGAGTATAGGACTGTCATCGCTGAACCAGGGAAAAATCCCGTTACAATAGGCGAGTAGCAAACGATCAGCTGAAAGATCTCCCCCTACAGCAAGTAAGCCATCTTCTTCCGCATAACTTGGGTGCGGAAACTCAAGTTTTTTACTGTTCAGTTCAAATACCATCGTTATTTAGCAGGCTGCGGTAGATGGCACTATTCGGGTTGGCGTGGCTCTTTGCTGATCTCTTCAAATAGTTTGTCCATGTGTTCGACATATTCGTTGGTGTCATCCAGGAAGAACTCGAGCTGAGGAACTATTTTTACCTGATTCTTGATTTTTGCTCCTAATTTGTAGCGTATTTCAGATGTTTTGGAACGAATAGCTTTAATATCTTCCTGTGCAGTTTTTGTGTTCAAAAAACTCAAATAGGTGCGGGCGATTGCTAAATCTGGTGTAACCCGAACGCGTGTCACCGTGATGAACGCTCCAGGAGCCCATGAATTACCTTCGCGTTGAAATAATGCTGCTAAATCCTGTTGAATGACTCCAGCAAAACGTTGCTGTCTCTTGCTTTCTGTTCCCATCGTATACGTTTTATGTTGAATATTCTCAATTATGTTAAACAAAAATAGCCAAAATTTCAATTAAAAGCGAAATTTTGACGCGGCCGCACGCGCTGTTCACAATAAAACCTTCATGACTTCGCAGGTACCAACAGCAATGAAAGCGAAAGAAGGTTCTTTCTGACCAATAAGATCAGCGCTTTCAAAAAAAATGAACAACAGCCATCTGTTGGGAAAAAACGGATTAAAGGCTTAATGAGGGTGGAGACATACTAGAAAAGAAAAAAGGCACATCTTGGTTTGACGTGCCTTTAAATTTCGATTCACAATTGGTTAGGTAATTTCTTTCAAGTTTTAAGACTTTGGGGTCTATCATATTTGGTTTGAAATTTCGGTGTATTTAAAGCGGTAAGTATTTACTAACCCTACCATCTTCTATTTTTTCATCTCCCTTACACTACAAACATAGGAATACTTAAAAAACTGACAAAATAACTTTTAAAAATAAAGTGAGTGGTTACTTATAAAATGTGTTTATCGCGATTTAACAAACTTTTAACATTTTATTTTTTTTGTAACAGTCCTTTTTTTTGCCTGAATTTTTCTTTTTGAACCGGCATTACCTTCCTGAAATGTCTGCAATCTTTGCATTGATATAACCATTTGCAATTGGTATTTTTGTAAAAAATTGTATTTAATAGAATTATCAGGAGCTTCGATCAACGCTAAACCGACCTCAGGCTTTTGATAAGGGCAGTATCAGAAAGGAAATTATACGAATGAAAATCTGGCAAAAAAATATAGATGTCGATTCTTTTGTGGAATCGTTTACCGTAGGCAATGACCGGGTCATGGACCTGCAGCTTGCGGCTGCAGATGTTTTGGGCTCATTGGCCCATACGCGCATGTTGAACAGTATAGACCTGATGACCGATGCGGATCTTGCACTTGTGCAAAAAGAACTGAAAAATATCTATAAAGAAATCCTTGCTGGTGATTTTCGCATTGAAGACTCGGTCGAAGACGTGCATTCGCAGGTTGAAATGCTGCTAACACAGCGTATCGGTGAAGCCGGGAAAAAAATCCATTCCGGCAGATCCCGTAATGATCAGGTATTAGTTGATTTAAAATTATACTTCCGCTCCGAAATTCAGCATATCATCGAAAATACAGAAGCGCTTTTTAACCAACTGATACAACTCAGCGAACGATACAAGCATATTCTGATCCCAGGTTATACCCATTTGCAGATTGCGATGCCTTCGTCGTTTGGATTATGGTTTGGTGCTTATGCCGAGAGCCTTGTTGATGATCTGGAGATGATGCGTGCTGCCTGGAAGGTTTGTAATAAGAATCCCCTAGGATCTGCTGCGGGCTATGGGTCATCTTTCCCGTTAAATAGAACGATGACGACGCAACTTCTGGGATTCGAAGACTTAAATTACAATGTGGTTTACGCACAGATGGGCAGAGGTAAGACCGAACGTATCTTAGCACAGGGGATGAGCTCCATCGCAGCGACATTGGCAAAGTTTGCAATGGACGTATGTCTGTATATTAACCAAAATTTTGGCTTCATCTCATTTCCGGCACATTTGACGACTGGATCGAGTATCATGCCGCATAAGAAGAATCCCGATGTCTTTGAGTTGATCCGTTCGCGCTGCAATAAAATCCAGGCACTTCCTAATGAAATTGCGTTAATGACAACCAACCTGCCGTCTGGTTACCATAGAGATCTTCAATTGTTAAAGGAGAATCTATTCCCTGCTTTTAAATCGCTTAATGAATGTCTTGAAATAGCAACTTTCATGTTGGAAAATATTTCCGTTAAAGAGAATATCCTGGACGATCCAAAATATGATTATTTGTTCTCCGTAGAAGTGGTGAATAATGAGGTACTAAAAGGGGTGCCCTTCCGTGAAGCCTATCGGACCATCGGTATCGATATCGACGAGGGACGATTCAAGCCATCGAAAGAGGTAAACCATACACACGAAGGCAGCATTGGAAATCTGTGCAATGATCAGATTCAACGTATGTTTGAACAGGTGAAAGGAACTTTTGGTTTTGAGAAGGTCCAAACAGCATTAGATGATCTTTTGGCATAAAAAATAAGATCTGTCATCATCGGATGAACAATCGAAATAAAAAGACAACGGCCGATAAGTATTTGCTTATCGGCCGTTGTCTTTTTATTATTTTTTTATGGAGAACTTAAAGTGTGTCTCGGAGTCAAATGATTCGCCTGCTTTTAACAAGGTTGAAGGGAATTCTGCTTGATTGGGTGTATCCGGAAAGTGCTGTGTTTCCAGACAAAATCCAGCATAGGGGAGGTACTTATAACCTCTTTTGCCAAAATCATTCCCCGTCATCCAGTTGGCTGTGTAAAGCTGTACACCCGGTTCGGTTGTAAATACATCCAGCTGAATTCCTGTGTTTTTTGAATACACTGTTGCGCAGGGTTGTGAAATAGGCTGGTTGTTTACATAGCAATGATCATATCCCTTGGCCGCAATGAGTTGTTCATTATTCGCCGTAATATCTTGAACAATTGGTTTAGGGATGCGGAAGTCGAAGGCTGTGCCTTCAACTGGTACGATCGCATTTGGTATCTGATTTTCGTCTACAAAGAGGACCTCATCCGAATTGATCTGAAGAACCTGCTGCAATACATCTCCACTGCCTTCTCCATCCAGATTGAAATACGTATGGTTGGTCAAGTTTACATGGGTATCGGCATCCGATTGTGCATGATATTTAATAATGATCTCGTTATTTCTGGTCAGGGTATAGGAAACCATTACTTTTAGATTTCCCGGAAAACCTTCTTCACCATCCGGGGAAACATAATAAAATTCGACATGCGACTGGTAAGTTACCCTTCTGTCCCAAACCTTGTCATGAAAACCTGAGATACCGCCATGAAGGCAATTGTTTCCATTGTTCTGAGGGAGTGTATAGTATTTTCCGTTGATCTCAAATTTGCCTTCAGCAATGCGATTTGCGAAACGTCCGGCAGTACAGCCATGGTATTTTTCATCAGAGTCCAAATAAGCTTGAATGGAATCGAAGCCCAAAGCTACATCCACCAAATTTCCTTTGTTATCAGGTACCAGAATACTGACAATACGTGCACCATAATCTGTTAAGAGTACTTGCATGCCCCCTTCATTTTTTAACAAGAGCAAATGCGTGTTTTTGCCATCGATTGTACCTTCAAAATGTTTTGGAATAAGTGTTTGATATTTCGTCATGATGATCCCTATTGGTATTTAGGTTAAAGATACAGAATATAACCAGTATAAAAATGACTTTGATAACAGCTGTTTGTAAAATTTGTCATTTTGAAATGTAATCAGAGATACTGCTGAAAAAATGATTCCTTTACCGGCATATCGCCGTCGTAAACTATATATATGCACGAACGTATATTGTACCGTTTTTGGAATATATCTGCTGTGATTATAATTGTATTTAAAAGCAAATTTATCTAAGTTTGCGCTATGTCTGAAAAAATGAATTGGAAAGATTTGCTCTCTGCAAAGCGCTGGGGTTACGAAGATCGGAGCGTAGATAGTTACCTGGTAGCCCGGTCGGAATTTCAACGGGATTATGATCGTCTGATCTTTTCTTCCCCATTTCGTAGATTACAGAATAAAACGCAGGTTTTTCCACTTCCTGGCGCTGTGTTCGTTCACAATAGATTGACGCACAGTTTAGAAGTGGCGAGTGTGGGGCGCTCTTTGGGCCGGATGTTTTATGCGCAGTTAAAAGAAGAAAATCCTAATCTAGACGTGGAGTACCCCTTTTTACAGGAAGTTGGGAATATTATCTCTGCAGCATGTCTTTCCCATGATCTGGGCAATCCAGCATTTGGGCACTCTGGAGAATCTGCGATCTCTACCTATTTCACAGACGGCGACGGACGTAAATATCAAGAACAGGTTACTGCAGAAGAATGGGCCGATCTGACCCATTTTGAAGGAAATGCCAATGCTTTGCGTATTTTAACGCATGCTTTTCAGGGAAAAGATCCCAAAGGATTTGCATTGACCTATACATCTTTAGCTTCCATTGTAAAATACCCCTGTTTGGCAATTGATGGCCATCTCAAGAAAAATCATCATCGCAAGAAATATGGCTTTTTTACAGAAGAGCAAAAAGCATTTGAGAAGATTGCCGATGAGCTAGGGTTGTTAAAAGATCCTTCTAACCCCAAAGGCTATCTGAGACATCCATTGGTTTATCTGGTGGAAGCGGCAGATGATATTTGCTACAATATTATCGATTTGGAAGATGCTCATCATCTTAAAATACTATCTTATCAGGAAGTAGAAGAACTCTTACTGCCATTGTGTGGTAAGGAGAATCTGCGCGACCGGCTCGATGGTTTGCTGGATACCCCAAGCCGGGTGGCTTTGTTGCGGGCAAAAGCAATCAATACGCTCATAAAAGGTTGTGTAGATGTCTTTGTCCGTGAACAGGAGAAATTTTTGGCAGGAACATTTGCATCGGCTTTGATGGACGCATTGGATGAGGATATTGTCAAGCAGATGAACAAAATTTCAAAAATTTCCATCGCCAAAATTTATAATGCCCCAACGGTTGTGCAGATTGAGATTGCCGGCTACCGCGTGATGGATGCATTGTTAAAAGAGTTCGTGCCAGCCTATCTGAAGAAGAACAAAAATAATTACGATAAAAAATTGGTCGCTTTAATTCCAGCGCAATTTTATACAGACAAACAAGATTCGTATTCGAAAATTCGCTGTGTTTTAGACTTTGTTTCGGGAATGACCGATGTCTATGCCATTGAACTTTATCGTAAGATCCAGGGGATAACAATACCAAGTATTGAATAACTTTGTTCTTTACTCTTTGTTCTAAAATCTCAATACGCATATCTCAATACGTTAAAAATGAAAGTTGTAATAGCTGAAAAGCCCTCTGTGGCACGTGATCTGGCTCGAGTGATGGGGGCGAAAGAAGTCAAAGACGGTTATATCGCCGGTAATGGCTATGCTTTTACGTATGCTTTTGGTCATTTGGTGCAACTCTGTACACCACAGGCTTACGGATACAATTCGTGGACAATTTCAAATTTGCCGATCATTCCGCCAACATTTAAGTTGGAGTCGAAGAAGGTGAAGCGGGATGGCAAGCAAATGGACGATACAGGGGCTGTGAAACAGCTCAATACCATCAAATCACTTTTAGAACAAGCCGAAGAAATCATCGTGGCTACGGATGCTGGACGGGAAGGTGAATTGATCTTTCGCAATATATACTATTTTTTAGGTTCTAAAGTGCCATTTAAACGTCTGTGGATCTCCAGCCAAACAGATAAAGCTATTAAGGAAGGATTTGCCAATTTAAAAGCAGGCACGGAGTACGATAGTCTTTATATGTCTGCCCGTTCGCGCTCAGAGTCGGACTGGCTGATCGGCATCAATGCAACACAGGCGATCACGTTGGCGGCGGGGAATAAAGGACTGCTTTCTTTGGGACGTGTGCAGACACCCACTCTGGCGATGATCTGTTCGCGGTATCTGGAAAATAAAGACTTTAAACCGCAGGCATTTTATAAAATTCAGGCGGGATTTGAAAAAGATAATATCAGTTTTAAGGCAACTTCAAATAAAATTGATAAGAAAGACGTTGCTGAACAAACCATTGCTAGACTGACTGTCGGTTCTAATGCACGTGTTGCAAAAGTGGAAGCCAAAGAGACAAAGGAACAGCCACCGCTACTATTTGATTTAACATCCCTTCAACAGGATGCAAACAAAAAATACGGTTATTCGGCAGATCAGACATTAAGTATTGCGCAAACACTTTATGAGAAAAAAGTCATCACCTATCCACGTACCGGTTCGCGTTACATTGGTGAGGATGTCTTCGAGAAAATTGAAGAGCTTTTTCAGCATCTATCTGATACCGCAGAAGAATCTATCGCGTCAATAGCCAAAAATCTGATCGGTGCAAAGTTGAATAAACGCTCTGTGGATGATAAAAAAGTCACCGATCACCACGCCTTGCTGGTGACGGATGAAAAGCCGGGACCGATGCTGAAAGAACAGCAGAATATCTACAATATGATCGCCAAACGTATGGTCGAAAGTTTCTCGGAAGTCTGTATAAAAGATATTACTACCGTGACAATCGATGCACAGGGGGTTGAATTGATCGCCAAAGGTACGGTGATCAAGCAATATGGCTGGCGTCTTTCTGCTGAACAGATCGAAGCCCCGGATGAAGATAAGAACAATGATGATCAGGATAACGAAAATGCGCAATTACCGAAGCTGCTGGCCGAAGAAATCTTGCAGATCCTGACCTTGGAGCTTGCTGAACGTTTTACCAAAGCTAGACCCATACATACCGAAGCATCATTGCTAAAGGCAATGGAAACTTCTGGAAAGGAAATCGAAGATGATGAGATGCGTCAGGCCATGAAAGACTGTGGACTTGGTACTCCGGCTACACGCGCTGCAACTATTGAAACGCTTTTCCAACGCGATTATATTAAGCGTGATAAGAAAAAGCTTATTCCGACCGAAAAAGGGCTGGCGGTATACCATCTCGTAAAAGATCGTTCCATTGCAAAGGTAACACTAACCGGTAAATGGGAACAAAAGCTGGAAGAAATGCGTGCTAATAAGGTTTCTTACGATGTTTTTATGAAACATATTAAGGACTATACAGCCAAAATCACCAAAGAGCTGCTGACATTGCGGATTTCTTTGGCACAGGAAGAAGTGAAACCCCAGCAGAAAGGAAAGATAAAATGTCCGAAATGTGAGAAAGGATTGATTCTGCTGTATGATAAGGTAGCACAATGTGATCACTATGCCCGTGGATGCGATTTTAAAATCTGGCGAACCTTAAATGGGATCTTTCTGGATGAAAAGGAAATGAAGAACCTGCTGGAAAAAGGAAAGACTTCCGAGTTTAAAGGCGTGAAAAATAACGAAGGCGCTATTGTTACTGCAGCGCTTGTATTCGAGAATTTTAAAGTTAACGTGGGATAAGTTGTGTACCCCACGTTTTGAACTTATAAAACTTTAACCACGCTGTAGAATATCCTGCAAAGCAGCAGAAATCGTCGGATATTTAAATGTATATCCATTATTTTCCAGCCTTTCCGGCAATACCCAACGACTTTTCAAAAGGAGTTCTGTCTCCGTACCGATCAAAGCAGCACCTATTTCCAGCAGCCATTTGGGAGAAGGTAGACCAATTTTACGGTGCATTACTTGTCGAAAAGTCGCCATAAAAGTCTTATTCATAATCGGATGGGGGGCTGCGCAATTGATAACACCACTCATATCGCCATGGCTTTGTAAGAACAGGATGATCTGGAAAAGATCTTCAATATGGATCCAGCTAAAATATTGCTTGCCATTACCCTGTATGCCACCGAGTCCAAAACGGACCAGGTTCTTAAAAGGATGTATAACGCCACGATCCGGTCCCAGTACAATGGCCATACGGAGTGCTACCTGTCGAGTCTGCGGTAATTTAAAATCGAAAAAGGTTTTTTCCCATAACGTGGCAACATCAACGGAAAATCCTGTTCCGATATCACCCGAACTTTCAGTCATCGGACGGTCCTCAGCGTGACGGTAAATAGTCGCTGTGCTTGAATTCAGCCACAGCTTTGGTGGATTGTTAGCTGCTGATATGAGTTCGCCGAGTATTTTTGTCGTTGCTGTTCTCGAAGAGAATATTTCGGCCTTGTTTTTTTCGTTATAGCGGCAATTGACAGACTTGCCAGCTAGATTAATGAGTAAGTCCGCGTTTTCCAGTGCTTCGGCAATACCGCGACGATCTGACCAAAGGACATCAGCCCGTTGTCGGCCTATGATAATAACCTGGTGTCCCAATGCCCGGAATTTTTGGAAAAGATATTGACCAACAAAACCTGTTCCCCCTGCAATGACTATTTTATTCATGGCGAGTTTATTTTGTTATTTATTTAAGGATTGACAGTTGAACTTAGCGTTCTTCTTTGTTTTGCAATGCGTTTACCTCTAAAAAAGAGAAACATATTGAGAAAAAGCATCAGACCTAAATAGATACTGAATCCACCGATTTTATAACTCAGGCGTTCGATGAGTTCCTGGATGCTAGGCTTGTAAAGACTGATTTCGAGAATGTAGAGTGCAAATCCAAGATTCATCAGATAAAATCCGATACGAAAGAGATTATTTGTCGCTTTGGCGACCTCTGGTCTTCCGGCAAAGATATCATTCATGTAAACGATGCTATTTTTGAATAGCACATACGCAACATAATAGGTTAATCCGATTGCAATGGGTAGATAAATAAAGTACCCGATAACTGTTAAATTTCCCATGATATTAATGTTTAATGGTTAATGAGTTTTTCCTTTTTGCGAAGAGGTAAATACCGAGCATATTCAAGTAATGTAAGCCAACAAGTACAAAAAGCAACCGGCCTGTTTTTAGCGCAATACTGCTGATCAGTTCATCAACGGATTGAATTTGGTTCCAATAGCTAAATTGTATAATGGCATAGCCGATGTTGAACAGATAATATCCCATAAGCAATAGATTATTTGTCGTATCAGCCAGGCTGGTGTCCTGTCCAAAAAGAGATACGATAAAAGTCCGGCCATTTCGATGAAACTGTCGACCGACCCAAAGGATGATATAACAGGTCAACAGGCCGTAGATGGTATATGCCAGGATATTAAAGTTCATGATACTACATCATTAGTTTGATCAATTTAATGAGTAAATCTCCTCCACTTGTATTGAAAATCTTATTGGCTATTGTTTCAAGCTGATCCGTCAGATTCTGGATATCCTTTACGGTTTTGTGAAACTCTTTGCCTTCTGCTGTCTTATCTTTTTCAGTATTTCGGCTTATTTCCTTCAGAATATCCATTACTGGATCAAGTTCTTTTTGTTTGCGCATGACCGCGATTTTCATGGCCCATTTTAAGACCTCCTTTTCAGCGACAAAATATTCCTTTCTGTCGCCAGCGATATGCTTTTTATAAACGATGCCATAATCGATCAACTGGCGGATGCTCATATTGGCGTTCCCTCTGGAAATAACCAGCTTTTCCATAATCTCGTCTGTAGACATCGGATTGCTCGCAGAGAGGAGCAGTGCATGAACCTGAGCAACGGACTTGTTGATGCCCCATTCGGAACCTAAGGCTCCCCATGTGTCTATGAACTGTTGTTTTGCTTCTTGTAACTCCATTGTGCTTTCTATTTGACCTTTGTTTATTTTTTCTTCTTATGCTATTCAAGCTTTCTGACCTGTTTAGATCATCTTCTATCCAATAACATATCAAAAGTATTAATAGTTTTTGAATTTTCAAAAATTTCTGAAAATAAAATAAGTTTGGGAAAGCAAGTCACCTTATCGTAATAAGAGTTCGCTTTTCTTGTGGACTTTTCGATTTGTTTTAACTTTGCCTGCATTATGGCGACAACTTTGTATAATCCTTTCAAACAATTTCAGTTTGATTCAGATATTTGTTTTTTAACGGGAAATAAGCTTCAGTCGGAAGAAGAGTCCATTCAGGTTTTTCCTGTGTGGATGATGAAATCTTTTCAATTGGAAGATAAACCTTTTAAAATGCTGGATGAGAATCTGGTCACCTACAAATCGTTAAAACTACCTTGTTCTATGGTAGCTGCTGAGGCGATTGAACAGATGGAGCGAGCTGTTGAACAATCATTTGAACAGGGGTATGACGCTGTGAAACAATTGGACCCTTTGCTCTTGTTCCAATGGATGACAAAAATCATCTATGGGGTGGTTTTTAATGAGATTCTTGCAGGAATTCGTCAGCAAAAAGCTTCTGGTGAAGACATGAACTTTTCGCAGGCACTTGCGCAGCGTTTTACAAACCTTCACGCGATGTTGCAATCGCTGGTTGTGCCGATGGAATTTGAGAATACCTTTCCCTTTTCGTTGGTCGTTGTACCTGTAGAGAATGCGCCGGATACATTTATGTATCGCGATGAAATCAATACATTGATCTTCTCTATCCGGATGAAGGATTTCGCGGTAGTTGCCTGTCTTCAGGATAATGCCACCAATAATATTTACCACGAAGATGTGTTGAAAGCAATTGAGGGAAAAACCTTGCACCCTATTCAGTTTGAAGAATTATGTGCACGTTATTTTTATTCAGCATATTTATTTAATCGTTTGCCCGATTATACTTATTTAAATACCCCACAAAAGGTTTATGTCGAACCTATGCCTTTAGCTGATATGTCGATGAAACCAATATTTGATCATTGGCAGAATAAGACCTATGGACAAGTGCTGGAAAACTTTTGGAAACCTTGGGGCTTGACCTTATTTGAAATTATCAAAGACCCAGAGCATCCGGTCAGTTTTCTTTTAGACGCAGCTGGTAACTTCGTTTCGAAGGTTGATATGCCCTTAAATTAGTATAGAAAAACCGTAAAGTAATAAAGTATCTTATTCTATCGTTAAATGGTACGATTATGGATAGGGTAGGTTATGCAGTTAACAGGTTTAAAGACTATTTTTTCAATTTTACTTTTAATGGTAATGTGCTCTTCTCTAAGAGCACAGGTCATTGCTAAGCGCGATATTCCCGCAGATAGTTTAGTTCAAAATGTCGACGATTTTCCTTATTTTAAAGGCGGTGTGGTTGCCTGGTCCAGATTCTTGCAAAATAATCTGGATTTGTCGCGGACAGTAGGTGCAATGGATAGCCTAGCTTACGCCCGCTACGGATCACGGCAGACAGCGATGCTGAAATTTATTGTTTGCGAAGATGGATCAATCTGTAACATTGAAATAGAGAATCCTGACAAAGTGAGTCCCGAGTTTGCGAAGGCAGTATTGTCGGCCATGCGAAAGTCGCCACAGTGGATGCCTGCACAAGTCAAAGGAAAACCAGTTAAAACAAGATTCAGGCAACCAGTAGTTGCAGTGATTGAATAAATTTGAATAGCAAAATAGATCTAAAATTTTCACCATTTAAAAGATAATATGTCATTTTGGGATAAAGTCAAAAAGATTATGAGTAGCGGAGCTGAAGAATCTTCGCCTGAAAAAAAAGATACAGAGATTACTGCCGGCGGATCTACAGTATATCGCTATGAAGATCAACCCGAGGAAAAGGATCCAAAAAACCTATTCCCCGAGGTGCAATGTGTTTATCTTGATGAAATAGAAGAGCACCTGACGAAGCACATTGCAACACCTGATATGGTGTTCCATGAGATTATTTCAGAACTTGTGCATATCGATGTCCATTGGATCAAACCGAGCGCTAACTATCCCTATCATATCTTGGTTACTTCGGGGATGAGCGATCTGCCTATGCATGTTCCGGACGAGGTGGAAAATAAAGAAGTCTATGAGCGTGCTGAGTTAATGGTCGTGTTGCCAGCAGATTGGAAAATAGGAGAGGAAGAGTTTCAGGACGATAATAATTATTGGCCGGTTTACTTCTTAAAGCGGTTAGCGCGGTTCCCACATGAGTACAAAACCTGGCTGGGTTATGGACATACAATTCCGAATGGGATGGAAGCCGAAGATATTGCAAATACCGGATTTGGTTGTATGTTGCTGCTTCCGCCTATGCTAAGCTTTGATGAAGAGTTTTTGGAATTAAAGACAAAAGATGGCAATATCATCAATTTTTATGCGATGATTCCAGTTTATAAAGAGGAAATGGATTATAAACTGGAAGAGGGTACGGACGCACTCTTGGATCTTTTTGATGAATACGGGATTTCAGAACTGGTCGATATTGATCGTCCAAATGTCTGCAGGGATCGGTAGTTTATAATAAAGGCGAGTCAATGTGCATCGTCTATTGAAGTCGTTCGTATTGACTCGCTTTTTTTCTGAAAGTGTCTGTTTTCAAAGGCCATCAAGAACTTTCATGCCTGTTGTTGAGCCAAAGGAATCATGAAAGTTTTCTTTAGATACTCTTCTTTATTACTGCAATTGTTTTGTCGATATCTTCATGACTTACATTGAGATGAGGCCTGAAACGAATACTTTTTTCGCCACAGCCTAGCATAATCAGTTTATTTGCGTAGGCTTTCTTGATAAATTCATTGCGTGCGAGTTCGGATTCAAAATCTAATGCAACGAATAATCCTTCGCCTCTTAAGTTGGAGAGTTGTGGTTTGTCTTTCATCATCTCTTGGAGCTTATCTTGCAGATAGCGTCCTTTTTCAGCCGCATTTTGAACAAGATTTTCTTGCTCTATGACTTCTAAGATCAATTTAAAACGTAGCATATCCATAAAATCGCCACCAAAAGTTGAATTGATGCGACTAGATTCTTTGAAGACGTGATGTTCTACCTGATCGAATTTTTCCTTATTGGCCAATATGCCGCATACCTGTGCTTTTTTGCCAAAGGCAAGCACATCGGGAATAACGTCATAATGTTGGTAGGCCCACATTTTTCCTGTTATTCCCAGACCGGTCTGCACTTCGTCAAAAATTAATAATATCTGATTTTCATCACATATTTGACGAAGTTGTACAAAAAATTCCTTTCGAAAGTGATTGTCGCCCCCTTCACCCTGAATTGGTTCAATAATTAGGCAAGCAATATCATTGGGGTTTTCCTGAATGGCTTGGCGTATTTCTGAAATAGCCTTCTCTTCCAGTGCGATGGTCTGATCGATAATCTCGTCCGTTAGGGGATAGCGCAGCTTCGGATTGCTGATGCGTGGCCAGTTGAATTTTGGAAAATAGAGGTATTTTCTTGGATCCTGTGTATTTGTTAACGATAGTGTATAACCGGACCTGCCATGAAAGGCCTGTTTAAAATGGATAACCTGACTGGCCTCCTTTTGTATACCCTGTGCAAAATTAAGCCTTGTTTTCCAGTCGAAGGCCGCCTTTAGCGCATTTTCTACTGCAAGGGTTCCGCCTGATATAAAGAATGCATAAGGAAGTTCTTTCGGTATGGCCACCCGGTCAAAGGTGTCGACAAAATCAGCAAATTCTTTGGGGTAAATATCTGATATAGCAGGCTTATTGACGGCCATTTTACCTAAAAATTCGCGTTGTTTGACCAGATGCGGGTGATTATAACCCACTGCCATGGAGGCAAACATGCTGAACATATCGAGGTATTCATTTCCATTTTCATCCACTACATAAGAACCATGGGATTTTTCCATATCCATTACCAAAGGAAATCCATCGGCTAATATATGTTTGCTCAATCTTTCATGTACGTTGCTCATAATTTTGTGTGTAAATGGTTTATAAATCAAATTTAATGCCTTGTGCCAAAGGTAAGTCAGTCGTATAATTGATGGTGTTCGTCTGGCGTCGCATGTAAGCTTTCCACGCATCTGATCCAGATTCCCTACCGCCGCCGGTTTCTTTTTCACCTCCGAATGCACCACCGATTTCTGCTCCAGAGGTACCAATATTGACATTGGCGATGCCACAGTCGGATCCGGCAGCACTCAGAAATAGCTCTGCTTCCCGGAGGTTGTTTGTCATGACCGCAGAAGATAATCCTTGAGAGACGCTATTCTGCAACGTTATGGCTTCGCCAATATCCCCCTTATATTTGATTAAATATAGGATCGGTGCGAAAGTCTCGTGCTGGACGATTTCATAATGATTTTCGACTTCGGCAATAACAGGCTGTACATAACAGCCGCTTTCATAACCTTTGCCTTCCAGGACTTTGCCCTTGATCAGCATTTTTCCCCCTTGTGTTTTAATTTTGTCCAGTGCGTTTAAGTATGATTTTACGGCGGCTTTGTCGATCAATGGTCCTACATGATTTTTCGTGTCCAAAGGGTCACCAATTTTTAATTGTCCATAAGCTTTAGTCAGCTGTTTTTTGACTTTGTCATAGATGCTCTCATGGATAATAAGTCTTCGGGTGCTGGTGCAGCGCTGTCCGGCAGTACCTACCGCACCGAATACAGCGCCGATAATGGTCATTTTTAAGTCTGCGTCTGGAGTAACGATGATGGCATTGTTTCCGCCGAGTTCCAGTAGTGTTTTACCTAGACGCTGTGCTACCGTAACAGCGACTTCTTTTCCCATGCGGGTAGATCCTGTTGCAGAAATCAATGCGATGCGGTTATCCGCAGCAAGCCATTCGCCAGCTTCTTTGTCGCCGATAATCAGGCTGGATATCCCTTCGGGCAGTCCATTGCTTTGTAGAATTTCGGCAAGTAGTTTTTGACATGCAATGGCGCACAGCGGTGTCTTTTCACTCGGTTTCCAGACAACCGTATTTCCACAGACCAACGCTAGCGCAATGTTCCAGGCCCATACAGCAACGGGAAAGTTGAAGGCTGTAATAATACCCACCACACCCAGGGGATGATATTGGTCGTACATACGGTGACCGGGGCGTTCCGAATGGATGGTATTGCCATATAGTTGACGGGATAAACCTACAGCGAAGTCACAGATATCAATCATCTCCTGCACTTCACCCATGCCTTCTTGGTAAGATTTGCCCATTTCGTACGATACCAATTTTCCGAGAACGGGTTTGAGTTCCCGTAGTTTGTCCCCTAATTGGCGAATGATATCTCCTCTTTTTGGGGCAGGGATTAAACGCCATTGTAAGAACGTATTTTCTGCCTGTCTAACAACGGTCTCATAGTCTTTACTAGTGCTGCCTTTTATTTTTGCGATAAGTTTTCCATCTACAGGTGAAAAGGATTCAAATTCTTTGCCTTCGGAAAACCATTGCTGTCCTGTTGATGATCCTAAATTCTGGGAAGATATTCCAAGTGTTTTAAGCGCTGCATTTATCATAATGGTTTATTTTATTCGTGGAATAGTTTAAATGTATGAAATAAATTTTTTATTATCAAGTTTGTTGTGAATATTGTTCAGTTAAAAATAATCGTTATCTTAGATAAGCTAATGTAGACTATATCATGATAAAACAGATTAATATCGATTATTATCAAATGGACGATTTACTGTCCGAAGAACATAAACTGATACGGCAGGCTGTGCGCGATTTTGTGAAAACAGAGATAAAGCCTTTTATTGAAGATGCGGCGCAGGAACATCGGGCTATGGAAGGCTTGATGCCTAAGTTGGGTGCCATTGGAGCATTGGGCCCCTATATTCCCGCTGAGTATGGTGGAGCAGGCTTAGATCAGATTTCCTATGGTTTAATTATGCAGGAATTGGAGGCGGGCGATTCGGCGATTCGTTCGGCTGCATCTGTGCAATCCTCTTTAGTGATGTTTCCTATTTATACTTATGGCAGCGAAGAGCAGCGTCTTAAATATCTGCCCCGACTGGCATCCGGGGAGCTGATCGGATCTTTTGGTTTGACCGAGCCCAACCACGGATCTGATCCAGGTGGAATGGAAACGAAATTGACAGCTAAGGGGGACGGTTTTTTATTAAATGGAGCCAAAATGTGGATCACAAATTCACCGATCTGCGATATTGCTGTCGTTTGGGCACGAGATGAGGCTGGAAAAGTGAGGGGGGTGATTGTAGAACGCGGAATGGCAGGTTTTGAAACGCCAGAGACCTTGCATAAATGGTCCCTGCGGGCGTCTAAAACAGGCGAATTGGTTTTTCATGATGTATATATTCCAGCGGAAAATATACTCCCCGATGTAAATTCTATGCGTGGACCGCTTTCCTGTTTGAATTCAGCAAGGTATGGAATTTCATGGGGGGTGATTGGCGCAGCGATAGACTGTTATGAAACTGCCGTGCAATATGCATTGGAGCGACATCAATTTGATAAACCGATTGCTGGTTTCCAGTTGCAACAAAAGAAGCTCGCAGAATTTTTAACAGAAATAACCAAGGCGCAACTGTTGTCTTGGCGTTTAGGAATGCTTAAGAATGAAGGGAAAGCTACGCCTCAGCAAATCTCAATGGCAAAACGGAATAATGTGAATATGGCCTTACAGATTGCCCGTGAATCAAGACAGATTCTTGGTGGGATGGGGATAGTGGGAGATTTTCCTATTATGCGGCATATGATGAATCTCGAATCTGTGATTACCTATGAAGGAACTCACGATATTCATTTGTTGATCACAGGGCAGGATATTACCGGGCTGAATGCTTTTTCATAATGTAAACTTTCGTTGTGAAAAAGCGACTTTTCGGCATATTTATCCTGTGCGAGCCCGCATTTTTGGTATTTTTCGGCTGTTTTCTGGTATTTCTAGGAGAGAGGTCTGGCTGCGGTTGAGCTTGTATCCGGCCTTGATTCGGTTTTGAATGGGGTTAGCTAGGGCCTAACTAGGATTTAGCTTCGTCCTGCGAGCAGGATGTGTCTATCTTGAAAGTATCCTGATTCCATGCTAGACTCGGAGTCAAAACGGACTCAACACGGAAAGAATACGATACCCCTTGTTTTTTTGTATTCCTTCAATTGTTGATTTTTCGACTGGCAGTCTTGCGCTGGCGGAGACGGCCTGTTGCTTTAATGACTTCCGCAGAAATTTCCGTCTGCAGGCTCTGCGCTGTATCCGTAGTCCTATCCCCGAACGATCCCATGGTCCCCTCTAAATAAAGAAGAGTTGAGGACTTCTTATTTCTTAGTTTAGCTTTTGTTTATGTTTAGCCTAGCATTAAGTTAGGTTTAGTTTAGGTCTTACCTATACTATACCTAAACTAACCCTAAACAAACCCTAACTAAACCCTAACTAAAAGGGTAAGAAAGTATAGTTATGAAAGGGGTTATTCTGCGGCCCTATTCTGCGCCAGGATCAGCCGTTATTTGCCAGCTGCTGCACCTGCCGCTACCAAAAACCAAAAAGAATCTCGCACCGTTACAGGCAGTTAAGGGAAAAATGAAAATAATAAGAACAAAAGGCTTGGAAGTTTGTGTTTAAACTCCCTATCTTTGCACCACTCCGCAAGGGAGGCACGGTTGCTTCGAAAGAAGGAATCATGAAAAAAGAAGGGTTTAAGAGAGTTTGACAGGATTTAAAATCCCGCTGAGTTTATTTTAAACGCGGAAATCGAAGAAAGAGAAAAGAAAAAAAACTTGAAAAAGTTTTTGGAAGTTCAGAAAAGATTTCTACCTTTGCAGTCCCAACGGAAACGGAGGAAAAACAAAAAAAAAGATAAAGAGAGGCGCAATGCCTATCGGAATATAGCGGATACGGAAGTTGAAGCGGCAAAAGTTCTTTAAGAAAACACAATCATGTAAGCGTGACGAGTAGACAGACGAAAGTCGAAAGTCATGAACAAATTCAAGAATTAGTTCAATTCGATCCAAGATCAGAGATATAAAAAAGAATTCTGATTATGTAAATAGTTGGAATCAAAAACTTCATTTTACAATGGAGAGTTTGATCCTGGCTCAGGATGAACGCTAGCGGCAGGCCTAATACATGCAAGTCGGACGGGATCCGGTGGTAGCTTGCTACCATTGGTGAGAGTGGCGCACGGGTGCGTAACGCGTGAGCAACCTACCTCTATCAGGGGGATAGCCTCTCGAAAGAGAGATTAACACCGCATAACATCAACAGTTCGCATGTTCAGTTGATTAAATATTTATAGGATAGAGATGGGCTCGCGTGACATTAGCTAGTTGGTAGGGTAACGGCTTACCAAGGCGACGATGTCTAGGGGCTCTGAGAGGAGAATCCCCCACACTGGTACTGAGACACGGACCAGACTCCTACGGGAGGCAGCAGTAAGGAATATTGGTCAATGGGCGGAAGCCTGAACCAGCCATGCCGCGTGCAGGATGACTGCCCTATGGGTTGTAAACTGCTTTTGTCCAGGAATAAACCTATCTACGTGTAGATAGCTGAATGTACTGGAAGAATAAGGATCGGCTAACTCCGTGCCAGCAGCCGCGGTAATACGGAGGATCCGAGCGTTATCCGGATTTATTGGGTTTAAAGGGTGCGTAGGCGGCCTATTAAGTCAGGGGTGAAATACGGTGGCTCAACCATCGCAGTGCCTTTGATACTGATGGGCTTGAATCCATTTGAAGTGGGCGGAATAAGACAAGTAGCGGTGAAATGCATAGATATGTCTTAGAACTCCGATTGCGAAGGCAGCTCACTAAGCTGGTATTGACGCTGATGCACGAAAGCGTGGGGATCGAACAGGATTAGATACCCTGGTAGTCCACGCCCTAAACGATGATAACTCGATGTTGGCGATAGACAGCCAGCGTCCCAGCGAAAGCGTTAAGTTATCCACCTGGGGAGTACGCCCGCAAGGGTGAAACTCAAAGGAATTGACGGGGGCCCGCACAAGCGGAGGAGCATGTGGTTTAATTCGATGATACGCGAGGAACCTTACCCGGGCTTGAAAGTTAGTGAAGAGTGCAGAGACGCACTCGTCCTTCGGGACACGAAACTAGGTGCTGCATGGCTGTCGTCAGCTCGTGCCGTGAGGTGTTGGGTTAAGTCCCGCAACGAGCGCAACCCCTATGTTTAGTTGCCAGCATTTAAGGTGGGGACTCTAAACAGACTGCCTGTGCAAACAGAGAGGAAGGTGGGGACGACGTCAAGTCATCATGGCCCTTACGTCCGGGGCTACACACGTGCTACAATGGATGGTACAGCGGGCAGCTACATAGCAATATGATGCTAATCTCTAAAAGCCATTCACAGTTCGGATTGGGGTCTGCAACTCGACCCCATGAAGTTGGATTCGCTAGTAATCGCGTATCAGCAATGACGCGGTGAATACGTTCCCGGGCCTTGTACACACCGCCCGTCAAGCCATGAAAGTTGGGGGTACCTAAAGCATGTTACCGCGAGGAGCGTGTTAGGGTAAAACCGATAATTGGGGCTAAGTCGTAACAAGGTAGCCGTACCGGAAGGTGCGGCTGGAATACCTCCTTTCTAGAGTATCGAAGATCGGTGCTCGTCACGTTACATATGATTGACAAGAAGAAAACATCAGAAGAAAGTGCCCGCCCCGAAAGGAGCAGGACCGAGAGAAAGAGATGAACAAGATAAGCTAGTCCCGTAGCTCAGTTGGTTAGAGCACTACACTGATAATGTAGGGGTCAGCAGTTCAAATCTGCTCGGGACTACGAAAAGTACGGGGAATTAGCTCAGCTGGCTAGAGCACCTGCCTTGCACGCAGGGGGTCAACGGTTCGAATCCGTTATTCTCCACATCTCCGGAAGGAACATCGACAGATGCTCCAGAATAAAAACCGGAAAAAGAGTTCTTTGACATATTGAAAGAGAAAAAAAATTACAAGAGAAGACAACAGTAGAGACAATACGTGTATGTGTTTGATGTAAAGAGGAGACCCTCGGTCAAGGCCGAACGAATCTTTGCGTAGCATACGGGTATATATATCAAAAGCAGCCGCATAGTAGCAAAAGGCTATGCCGGTGAAGAAAGTAAATAAGGGCACACGGGGGATGCCTAGGCTCTCAGAGGCGAAGAAGGACGTGATAAGCTGCGATAAGCTTTGGGGATTGGCAAATGCGACTTGATCCAGAGATTTCCGAATGGGGCAACCTGACTATTTGAAGAATAGTCGTATAAAACGCGAACGCGCTGAACTGAAACATCTAAGTAGGCGTAGGAGAAGAAAATAACAATGATTTCCCAAGTAGTGGCGAGCGAACGGGAAAGAGCCCAAACCGATCATGTTACGGCATGGCCGGGGTTGTAGGACCACGAGATTGTACAGCGCTATGAACTGGAAGCAGGTGGGAAACTGCGCGATAAGGGTGAGAGCCCCGTACAGGTAAAGAATGTTGACATAGTGGTATCCTGAGTACCGCGGGACCGGAGAAATCCTGTGGGAATCCACCAGCACCATCTGGTAAGGCTAAATACTCCTGAGAGACCGATAGTGAACCAGTACCGTGAGGGAAAGGTGAAAAGAACCCCGAACAGGGGAGTGAAAAGAACCTGAAACCGTGTGCTTACAAGCGGTTGGAGCAGAGAGATTCTGTGACAGCGTGCCTTTTGCATAATGAGCCTACGAGTTACTCTTGTCTGGCAAGGTTAAGTCCTTCAGGGACGCAGCCGAAGCGAAAGCGAGTCTTAATAGGGCGCATAGTCAGATGAGGTAGACGCGAAACCTTGTGATCTACCCTTGGGCAGGTTGAAGTTGCAGTAACATGTAATGGAGGACCGAACCGATAAACGTTGAAAAGTTTCCGGATGACCTGAGGGTAGGGGTGAAAGGCCAATCAAACTGGGAAATAGCTCGTACTCCCCGAAATGTTTTTAGGAACAGCGTCGGCGTAGAGTTTGATAGAGGTAGAGCTACCGATTGGGTGCGGGGGAGTCAAATCCTACCAAATCCAGACGAACTCCGAATGCTATCAAATATAGCCGGCAGTGAGGCTTTGGGTGCTAAGGTCCAAGGCCGAGAGGGAAAGAACCCAGACCATCAGCTAAGGTCCCCAAATTCGTTCTAAGTTGAACTAACGAGGTCCGGTTGCCCAGACAGCTAGGATGTTGGCTTGGAAGCAGCCATTCATTTAAAGAGTGCGTAACAGCTCACTAGTCGAGCGGCCGGGCGTGGATAATAAACGGGCATCAAGAACGGTACCGAAGCTATGGATTTGCATTGAAATATATGCATCTGGTAGGGGAGCATTCCATCGCCGGGGAAGCAGTTTGGCAATGAACTGTGGAGGTTATGGAAAAGCAAATGTAGGCATAAGTAACGATAAGGCGGGTGAGAAACCCGCCCACCGAAAGACTAAGGTTTCCTGATCAACGTTAATCGGATCAGGGTCAGTCGGGACCTAAGGCGCACCCGAAGGGGGCAAGCCGATGGACAACTGGTTAATATTCCAGTACTCTTCATAACTGCGATGTGGTGACGGAGTAGTGACACTGCCGCGAACTGACGGAATAGTTCGTTGAAAGGCGTAGGTATTGGAGTTGTAGGCAAATCCGCAACTCTAGCTGAACCCCAATAGTACAGCAAAGCTTCGGTGGCGCTGATAGAGCAGGTAAACAGACTTCCAAGAAAACCCGCTAAGCTTCAGGTTATGAAGACCCGTACCGCAAACCGACACAGGTGGTCGAGGAGAGAATCCTAAGGTGCTCGAGTGAGTCATGGCTAAGGAACTCGGCAAAATGGCCCTGTAACTTCGGGAGAAGGGGCGCTGTCTCTGAGAAGAGCAGCCGCAGTGAAAAGGCCCAGGCGACTGTTTAACAAAAACATATGGCTTTGCAAAATCGCAAGATGAAGTATAAGGCCTGACACCTGCCCGGTGCTGGAAGGTTAAGAGGGGATGTCATCGCAAGAGAAGCATTGAATCGAAGCCCCAGTAAACGGCGGCCGTAACTATAACGGTCCTAAGGTAGCGAAATTCCTTGTCGGGTAAGTTCCGACCTGCACGAATGGTGTAACGATCTGGGCGCTGTCTCAGCCATGAGCTCGGTGAAATTGTGGTATCGGTGAAGACGCCGATTACCCGCAACGGGACGGAAAGACCCCATGCACCTTCACTATAGCTTAACATTGAGATTGGGTACAGGATGTGTAGGATAGGCGGGAGATGTTGAAGTGGCTTCGCCAGGAGTCATGGAATCAACCTTGAAATACCGCCCTTTCTGTATTCGGTTTCTAACTCGGTCTTACCGAGGACATTGTTTGGTGGGTAGTTTGACTGGGGTGGTCGCCTCCAAAAAGGTAACGGAGGCTTTCAAAGGTAAGCTCAGTACGCTTGGTAACCGTACGCGGAGTGCAATGGCATAAGCTTGCTTGACTGTGAGACCGACAAGTCGAACAGGGTCGAAAGACGGACATAGTGATCCGGTGGTTCTGTATGGAAGGGCCATCGCTCAAAGGATAAAAGGTACGCTGGGGATAACAGGCTGATCTCCCCCAAGAGCTCATATCGACGGGGAGGTTTGGCACCTCGATGTCGGCTCGTCACATCCTGGGGCTGGAGAAGGTCCCAAGGGTTGGGCTGTTCGCCCATTAAAGTGGCACGCGAGCTGGGTTCAGAACGTCGCGAGACAGTTCGGTCCCTATCTGTTGTGGGCGTTGGAAGTTTGAGTGGATCTGACCTTAGTACGAGAGGACCGGGTTGGACAGACCTCTGGTGAACCTGTTATGCCGCCAGGTGTACGGCAGGGTAGCTACGTCTGGAATAGATAAGCGCTGAAAGCATCTAAGTGCGAAACTAGCCACGAGATGAGACTTCCTTATAGGGTCGTAGAAGATGACTACGTTGATAGGCCATAGGTGTAAAGGTTGAGAGACCAAAGCCAAGTGGTACTAATAGCCCGAAGCTTTCTCAAGCAGACAGACACTGTTGTCTTCCTCTTTAATTTTTAAAATGATCTTTCAATATATATGTCAGTTGGTCTGATGTTCCGATAAGGAATCAGCCAATAAAGATTTTTAGGTGCCTATATCGGCGGTGTCTACCTCTTCCCATTCCGAACAGAGCAGTCAAGCCCGCCAGAGCCGATGGTATTGCCGTAACAGGTGGGAGAGTAGGTCGGTGCCTTTTTTTACACAGAAGCCCTTGCTGGAAACAGTCAAGGGCTTCTTTCGTTTAAGTACTTCCGTATTTGCATGTACAAGCTATTGCATATCCTCCACATTGTTGGTTATCGCAGCACATGGCCTTCGGTGAGCCCGGTCCATCGGCAGCTGTTCCGCAACCGCCGCTACCCTGCAACTGTCACTGTCCTTTAGTGGGATGGTGCATCAGCATTAGCCCTTAACCCAAATGCTCCCTTATTTATAGCCGCAAGTTATAGGATGAGTCCTGGATAAACGGATCAATGCTTGTAGAAGCTCCTTCGCTTAGCCGAGCTGTCTAGGTAGGCATTGATCTTCCTTGCTGCGGGGGCTCTGTTGTAGGATTTCTCATCTCTCCTCCTACTTGACCTAGCTGGAATAGGAGAAAGCTTTGACCTGGAGCAATCGGAAGAAGTAAAGTCTGTATGCTTCCATTGGTGTATTCGCACTAAGAATGGAAACCTTTAACGACCTTAAACATGCTATTTATTGTAGAGACGGCGACTTCGATGGAATCTCGAACGTCCTGCTTATTTGCTAGGATCGATTGAAAAACAATGAAGATAAAAATTTAAGCAATCGTTTGTGTAGATTAAGCAAACGATTGCTTTCAAGTTTCATTTTTTATTTAGAGAAAAGTGTTCTATTATTGTTATAGAGATTAAGTTCTTTAAATAGAACCAAATATAAATCCGATCCAAAAGGATTTTTCTATTGACTGTTTAGTTTGTTTTAAAATAGGTGATTTTTTAGAGGGACCAATTGGTCCCTCTAAATTTATATGAACTTTAAATTATGGATTCTAGAAGAGATTTTCTTAAAAAAGCCGGTATATTGTCATCACTGGCTGTTTCACTCCCTACTTTGGTTAATGCCAATGCAGCCGCAGCGTCGTTTAATATGTGTGGTTATGCAGCTCCAAAAATTGATAAAGTCCGAGTAGCTGTAATTGGGCTCGGTATGCGTGGTCCTGGTGCTGTTGAACGCTTATCTTATATTGAGGGCTGCGAAATTGTTGCGCTTTGCGATAAGCATCCAGACCGGGTGGAGCGTGCAACTAAGATCGTTACATCAAAGGGTTTGGCAGCGCCTAAAGCGTATTCTGGGGAGGATGGCTGGAAATCCTTATTGAAAGAAGAGAAACTTGATCTCGTCTATATCTGTACCCCATGGGATTATCATACTCCCATGAGCATTGCTGCTATGAAAGCGGGTAATCACGTGGCTTGTGAGGTTCCGATCGCATTGACGATCAAGGATTGTTGGGAGGTAGTGAAGACATCCGAGGCAACTAAAAAGCATTGTATGATGCTGGAAAACTGCTGTTATGATTTCTTCGAAATGCTGACATTGAATATGGTGCGCCAAGGCTTGTTTGGCGAACTCGTTCATGCAGAAGGTGCTTATATTCACGATTTGCTGGATCTTAATTTTGCAAAGAATGGCTATGATAACATGTGGCGCCTAAGAGAAAATATAAAACTAAATGGAAATCTATACCCTACTCATGGACTTGGGCCTGTTGCACAATGCTTAAATATCAATAGAGGGGATAAAATGGATCATCTTGTGGCGATGTCTTCCAATGATTTTATGATGGGAGAAAAGGCAAAAGAGTTAGCGGCAAAGGATTCTTTTTTCCAGGAATTTGTAGGGAAAAAATACCGTGGTAATATGAATACAACGCTTATTCGTACCGCCAAAGGGAAAACGATTATGTTGCAGCATGATGTCACTTCTCCTAGACCTTATTCTAGACTGCATACATTGAGTGGCACCAAAGGATTTGCACAAAAGTATCCTACGGAGAATATTGCTTTCGGTCATGAATTCATTACAGAACAGAAATTAAAAGAACTGTATGATAAGTACACACCAGAGTTGGTAAAATATATTGGTGAGCAGGCGAAACAGGTCGGTGGACACGGTGGTATGGATTTTATGATGGACTGGCGTCTAATTGACTGTTTGCGTAATGGATTACCTTTGGATCAGGATGTCTATGATGCTGCTTCATGGAGTTGTATCGTACCTTTGAGTTTTGAATCTGTAGAAAAGAATTGTAAAACTGTTGATGTACCGGATTTTACAAAGGGTGCATGGAAAAATAATACACCGGTAGAAATCACGCTGAAAGGCGGTGGAAATACGCCTATTCGTGCTAGAGCGCCGAAAAAAGAAAATATACAACTGGGTGTATAGTACTCTTATATGAAATGACTTATTGAAGGGGAACTTTTTATTGTTCCCCTTTTATGTTTATCTTTAATTATGTTATTCAATCTGACTCTAATGACCTGTTTGTCGTTATTTTCCACCAAGGATACACTTTCCTGTTGTGTTGGTGAAAATATACCTACTCGCGCAGGTATGATAAAATCCCAAATTACGCAGTTAAAAAACAAGACGGCGGACCAGATGATATTGGTCGAAGGGGGCAAATTTTTGATGGGAAGTTCAAATTTTGAAGATAGTAAGCCTTTACATCAGGTTGAGCTAAATTCATTTTATATGGATGAACATGAGGTTACAAATGCACAGTTTGCGGAGTTTGTAAAGGAGACGGGTTACGTAACTGTTGCTGAGCGGGAGCTGGATCCAAAAGATTTTCCGGGGGTGGATCCTAAGATGTTAGTCCCGGGATCGGCTGTATTTTCCAAACCCAAAGAACTCAATTCATTAAATAATTATCTGATGTGGTGGGAGTATGTCCCTGGTGCAAACTGGCAACATCCCGAGGGGCCGAACAGCTCGATAAAGGACAAAATGAATTATCCCGTTGTTCAGGTTGCCTATGAAGATGCCGCAGCTTATGCGAAATGGGCAGGCAAGCGATTACCTACAGAAGCGGAATGGGAGTATGCGGCTAGAGGACGTAAAGATGCAAACGACGACTTGTATTATTGGGGCAAAGATTTGAAGCCTGATGGTAAATGGACCGCAAATATTTACCAGGGAAAGTTTCCTGTACAAGATGCAAAAGAAGATGGATTCGAGGGGACAGCACCCGTAAAATCATTTCAGGCAAATGCACTGGGGCTATATGACATGGAAGGGAATGTCTGGGAATGGTGTGCTGATTTTTATCGGCCTGATTATTATCAGCATAGTACAATGGCTAATCCCAAAGGACCACAAGATTCTTATGATCCACAGGAACCAAACCTTGAAAAACGTGTTCAGCGGGGTGGGTCATTTCTTTGCAATGATCAATATTGCGAAAGGTATAAAGCCGGAAGCCGAGGAAAAGGGGAGGTCAACAGTCCTACAAATAATGTTGGATTCCGCTGTGTAAAAGATATTAAATAGAAAAGGCTTGCATTTGCAAGCCTTTTCTATTTAATTGATATGCCTTATTGCGCATTCAAAAACATTGATTTTTGATTGTACAATTCTCTGAAATAAGGATCGTGAAGATCTTTGATAAAGCGAATTGCTTCACCAGTTGATTTCATTTCAGGGCCTAATTGTTTGTCTACTTCAGGGAATTTATTGAAAGAGAATACAGGTTCTTTAATCGCGTATCCTTTCAGCTTACGTTCGATCGTGAAGTCTTTCAATTTATTAACGCCTAACATGACTTTAGTTGCAATATTGATGTAAGGAACATCATAAGCTTTAGCGATGAAAGGAACGGTACGTGATGCACGTGGGTTGGCCTCGATGACATACACATTTTCACCTTTGACAGCAAACTGAATATTTAATAGACCACGAACGTTTAACGCTTTTGCTAATTTAATAGAGTATTCTTCCATTTTGTCCTGAACAGCTTGTGATAGGCCAAATGGCGGCAATACAGCCGATGAGTCACCAGAGTGGATACCTGCAGGCTCGATGTGTTCCATCATACCGATGATGTGTACATCTTCACCATCACAGATTGAATCTGATTCAGCTTCTTCTGCACGATCCAAGAAGTGGTCGATCAGGATATGGTTTCCAGGAAGGTTTTTCAACAAGTTGACAACAGCTTTTTCTAAATCTTCATCGTTGATAACAATGCTCATGCCTTGTCCACCCAATACGTAAGAAGGACGCACCAATACTGGATATCCAACTTCGTTTGCAACTTGTAATGCTTCTTCTGCTGAAGTTGCTACACCATATCTTGGATATGGAATTTCCAATTCTTTCAATAGATCTGAGAAACGGCCACGGTCTTCTGCCAAGTCCATATTCTCAAATGAGGTACCAATGATTTTTACGCCAAGTTGCTCTAGACGTTCAGCCATTTTAAGAGCCGTTTGTCCACCCAACTGAACGATAACACCTTCTGGTTTCTCTAATTCAATGATCTCACGTACGTGCTCCCAGAATACGGGCTCGAAGTATAATTTGTCAGCCATATTGAAGTCTGTCGAAACAGTCTCCGGGTTACAGTTGACCATAATCGCTTCGTAACCACATTCTTTAGCAGCCAGTAAACCGTGTACACAAGAGTAATCAAACTCGATACCTTGACCGATACGGTTTGGACCGGAACCTAAAACGATGATTTTCTTTCTATCTGAAGAGATGGATTCGTTCTCTTCTTCGAATGTCGAATAGTAGTATGGTGTTTGTGCAGGGAATTCTGCAGCACAAGTATCGACCATTTTGTAAACACGGTTGATGCCTAACTCCTTACGACGATCGTAAACTTGATCCTCGGTTACATTTCCTAATAACCATGCGATTTGTACATCTGAATAACCTTTTTGTTTTAAGGTCATGAAGAAGTCGCGTGGAATATTATTCAATTGATAACGACGTAATTCTTGCTCAAGGTGTACCAACTCTTGGATTTGAACTAAGAACCATTTGTCGATACGTGTTGCCTTACGGATAGATTCCAAAGGAACGCCCAATTCGAAAGCATCTTTGATATGGAATAAGCGGTCACCACTTGGATGTTCCAAACTATCCATGATTTCGTCGAGGTTTCTCCATTGACGACCGTCAGCACCTAAACCAGCGCGGCCAGTCTCTAACGATTGACATGCTTTCTGTAAAGCTTCGATAAATGTACGGCCGATTGCCATTACTTCACCTACCGCTTTCATCTGTAGACCTAATTCCTTATTTGCGCCTTTGAATTTATCGAAGTTGAAACGAGGGATCTTAACAATTACATAGTCTAATGTTGGTTCAAAATATGCGGATGTTGTCTTCGTAATCTGATTTTGCAATTCATCCAAGTTGTAACCGATCGCCAATTTAGCTGCAATCTTCGCAATTGGATAACCCGTTGCTTTCGATGCTAAAGCTGAAGAGCGTGATACGCGTGGATTGATTTCGATGGCAATGATTTCTTCGTTTTCTGGGTTTACAGAGAACTGAACGTTACAACCACCTGCAAATGTACCAATTGAACGCATCATCAGAATAGCCTGATTACGCATATCTTGATAACATTTGTCTGATAATGTCATGCCTGGTGCAACCGTGATCGAGTCTCCTGTATGGATACCCATTGGATCAAAGTTTTCAATGGTACAGATGATGATAACATTGTCGTTGGTATCGCGAAGTAATTCCAACTCAAATTCTTTCCAGCCCAATACAGCTTGTTCTACCAAAACTTCGTGTGTTGGTGAAGCATGTAAACCTCTATTTAAGGCTGCATCAAAATCTTCTTTTCTGTGAACAAATCCACCTCCTGTACCTGCAAGGGTATACGATGGACGTATAACAAGGGGATAGCCAATTTCTTGTGCAGCCTCTTTGCCCTCAAGGAATGAGTTTGCAATTTTGGATGTTGCAACGCCCACACCGATATCAACCATTAATTGACGGAACTCTTCACGGTTTTCAGTTTTTTCAATGGCAGCAACATCAACACCGATAACTTTTACGTTGTATTTTTCCCAAAGACCTAGGTTAGAAGCTTCGATACATAAGTTCAAAGCCGTCTGGCCACCCATGGTAGGAAGTACAGCGTCAATGTTGTGTTTTTGCAAAATTTCTTCAATACTTTCGCATGTTAATGGAAGTAAGTAGACATTGTCTGCAACAACTTTGTCCGTCATGATTGTTGCAGGGTTTGAGTTGATGATGGATACTTCAATACCTTCTTCTTTCAATGAAAGGGATGCTTGAGATCCAGAATAATCAAATTCGCAAGCCTGACCGATAACGATGGGACCTGATCCGATGATTAAAACCGACTTAATGGAAGTGTTTCTTGGCATTATATCTAGTTCAAAAAATTAAATTTCCTATTGTAAATCTGAGCAAAGACAATCAAAACTAGCTCATGGGGAAGGGTCATTCCGACTGCTTTGTCGGAGTGCAAAGTTACATTTTAAATTTTGAAAATTAACTATTTATTTTAAGAATATTTCAAAAAAAAATGTAGTTTTTTAGAAAAGTGGCTCTGAAAAAACAAAAACGAGTTGGAAAACATAAGCAGTATGTTTTCCAACTCGTAGGCAATAATGGGGCTGATTTGTTTAATAAACGATGATTTCATCCGTAAACAAGTAGCCTTTTTTTGGATTGCTGGCTTTAATTTTTATATAACGAGCCTGTTGGGCTTTGTCAAGTTTGAGTTCAAACCTTTTGAAAGTCAACTTGGATTCTTTATCGGATATGTCATTTTTGATTGTTCCTACAGATCTGAAGGTACGGCCATTATCCGAAAGCAGGACTTCCATTTCTCCTGGCATATAAACGCCGGGGCCAATCATCTGCATGAAATTCATGGCAACTTGGTGGATTTCTTCGCGACGTTCCATATCCACAACAAGATCAATCGGGCTTGTAAATCCTTGCCATTGGCCATCATGGTAGGAAAGACCGCCCATGATTCCGTTTGTTAAGGTGGAATCTTTCTGTGCCGGATATCCCGACCATTGCGTATTGTAGGTTACTTTTTTCCCAATGGCGCGGTGGATATCAATATCAAAGGAGAGCGTTGGGCCGATTTTGATCGAATCTTGAAAATAAGCCGCATTGATATGCCCTGTTGAACTTAATTCAAATGGACCTGTATAGGGGGTAGATTGGATCGTTGGCTCACTACTGTCAATAGTATACCGGATCTGATCTGTTTTTAGCTGCTCCGTTGTCAGCGTAATTTTATTATTGTTTTTAGCTGCATTGTATGTGGCCGTATAAGCGACATTAAAGGAAGGACGATAATAATTGACGCTCAGATCTTGTAATAGCTTGTAATGTGATTGCAACCTTCGTTGAAAGTCTGTCCAGCTCTTCGCATCCTTATTTGTCCAATTGACCTCCGATAATGCCAGCGCACGTGGGAATACCATATATTCCAGATGTTCTGTGGTAGGTACATATTCTGTCCATATATTTGCTTGCGCACCAAGGATATGTTTGGCTTTATCTCCTTGTATGGCCGCTGGAATAGGATCATAGGAATACACCTTGTCTAGTGTCAGGTATCCGCCGATGGCTTCAGGCTGTGTTCTAGGGTCCGTCTGATAGGAATCAAAATAGAGGTGTGACCCTGGGGTCATGATGACATCGTGACCGGCATTAGCAGCCTTTATGCCGCCATCTTCACCGCGCCAGCTCATGACTGTAGCTCCTTCGGTGAGGCCTCCCTGTAGAATCTCATCCCAACCAATAAGCTTTCTGCCTTTGGATTGCAGGTAAAGGTCCATTTGTTTGATGGCATAGCTCTGCAGCTCATCGACAGACTTTAATCCTTCTTTTTGCATGAGTGCCTGATCTTTAGGGCAGGTTTCCCAATGTTTTTTCTCAGCCTCATCTCCGCCGATATGAATGTATTGCGAGGGGAATATGGTGAGGACTTCATCCAGTACATTCTTTAGGAATTCAAAGGTTTTTTCATTGCCAATACAGAATTCTCCTTGACCGTAGGGTTTTCCAGAACAGGAGAGTTCGGGATAAACGGCCAGCACTTCTTCCGAATGCCCTGGCATTTCTATCTCCGGAATCACATTGATTCCTTTGCGTGCTGCGTAATCGACCAGTTCGCGTGCTTCTTCTTGCGTATAGAAACCGCCACTAGCGTTTGCGGTGCCTTTTTCGACGTATTGACGGCCATTATTCCACCAATCTTTCCAGCTTGTATGCGTACGCCAGGCAGCCTTTTGTGTTAACTCTGGATATTTTTTGATTTCAAGCCGCCATCCAGCACCATCTGTTAGATGCCAATGAAAATTGTTGAATTTATAAATAGCCATGATGTCGATATATTTTTTTACAAAAGACAATGGCATAAAATGGCGTGACACGTCGAGGTGTAAACCGCGGTAGGTAAATCGTGGTTCATCAACAATTGTCGCAAAGGCTATTTTACTTGGGTCAGCCTGTAGATAGCCTAATTGAATGAGGGTGTATATCCCATTGATAACCTGAGGTACATTCCAAGACCTGAGCAGTAGGCCTTTTTCATCGATTTGAATGGAGTAGGCGTTTTTGCTAAGATTGTCTGCATCGACTGCTTTGATAATGCGAAAGCCTTCTTTTGGGCCTTTTTTATTTTTCTTGAGTACTTCGATGGCTAGGCTTTTGATAGCGGGGTGTTCGGTAAGCAATTGGGTCGCTTCCTGAAACTCATCTGAAACAATAACCGGAAGATGGGTTGGGATAGTATAGGTACCTGTGGCCAATGTGATTTTAGAAGGTTTGGGTATAATGTCAAAGTTGGTTTGGGCCTGTGCAGCAAAGATGGATGCACTCCCAAGTAACAACATGGATAAAGATTGGCTCAGTCGCATAGTTTTGTTATTAGATTAATGATAATCAACACAAATATCCTAATTTTTGTTTCATTATTCTATTAATGCCGATAATCGGTCAATTTTTATGATATAAAACCAACAAATTGACGGTTAGAAATTACATTTTTAATCCTTAACTTTGTTGTATGATTGAACTTCCAGTTATTCCGGCAACTCCTGCACAGCGCAAGCCTGATTGGTTGCGTGTCAAATTGCCTGTTGGTAAAGAGTATAGACATGTCAGAAGTCTTGTAGACGAGCATAAATTACATACGATTTGTGAGAGTGGAAATTGTCCGAATATGGGCGAATGTTGGGGTGCTGGAACGGCAACCTTCATGATTTTGGGAAATATCTGTACACGTTCTTGTTCATTTTGTGCGGTAGCAACTGGCCGTCCGCTAGCCGTAGATTTGGATGAACCAAATCGGGTTGCGAATTCTGTTAAATTGATGCAGGTAAAACATTGTGTGATTACTTCGGTGGATCGTGACGATCTGAAAGATGGTGGTTCAATTATTTGGGCCGAGACGATCAACGCTATCCGTAGGGAAAGCCCTGAAACGACCTTAGAAACACTTTTACCTGATTTTAAAGGACAATGGGATAATTTGGATCGCGTGATCGCAGTTCGTCCTGAAGTTGTTTCCCACAACTTGGAAACTGTCCGTCGTCTGACAAGAGAAGTTCGTGTTCAAGCGAAATATGATCGTTCATTGGAATGCCTACGCAGAATTTCTGAAGCTGGTCTTCGTACGAAATCAGGTATTATGCTTGGTTTGGGTGAAACAGAAGAAGATGTGATCGAGGCAATGCAAGATCTATATAATGTTGGGGTGCATATTTTGACACTTGGTCAATATTTACAACCTACGAAAGCTCACCATCCAGTTATCGAGTGGATTACACCGGCGCAGTTTGAGAAATATCAGAAAATTGGTTTGGAAATGGGATTCAAGTATGTCGAATCTGGACCATTGGTACGTTCATCCTACCATGCTGAAAAACATTTATTCGACATGCAATAGAAAACGGTTTTAAAGTTTTTTGAAGGTATATTTCGCCTTATAGTGGAATTATCTTTGCACGATATAAAAAAGAAGCCTGAGTGATTTTTTTGCTCAGGCTTCTTTTTTCTGCTTTTTTTATTAACCGGTCTGCCTCTTGGGTTTGAAAAAACCACTACTTATGTTCATCATTGATGAATTTGCTAAAATAGCAAGATTTCGATTGGAAGAGATTGGTCTATAGGCGCAACAATAAATCAACAATAGACGAACATTAGGCCAACGCAATTGTCTTTTTCCGAGTTGGTGTGATGCCTTATAGGTTAAAAACAGTACGGAGTAAAATTGTCCTCCCGCGAAGTTCAAATTCATTCTGAGAAATCATATTGGCCGTCATCAGGTAAGTACGATAGTTTTTGATATTGGCCAAATTATTCATTTCCAATTCGAAATCCATTTTCCACTTGTTGACCTTATAGCGCGTAAAAAGGTCGATGAAGGTATAACTTGCATTCTTCATGTTTGTTTGAAAGGTGGAAAGATTGCGCAGGTTTAGCCGCATAAAGCCATTTTTAAAAGGGCTGGCCGGAAAACCTATATTATGCATCATTGTGGTGGTTTTATTTTGGATCGCATTGTCAAGGCCCTGTTGTTTGCTCCTGCTCCAATTGAATAGGCCGGAATAGGAAATATTATAAGTTTTAAATACTTTAGCCTCTATACTGGGCTGAAATAGATAGCTCATACTCCGAATAGGGACCAAGGCATTGTTTAACAATTGATTGTATTTGAAGTAAGAAATGCTTCCTTTTAGTTTGAGGGTACTTGCCAAGGGGAAAATGTATTTGTCAAATCCGATCTGAGAAGACCATCGGTCCTGCAGGTTATCCATATTAACCAAGATATTTTCGGTGATATTATTTTTTATAACGGAAGATAATATGGTGTTGGAATGCGATCTTGTATAGCTAATACCAGCATTTGCAAATAATACTTTTAGGGTGCGGGCCAAATTATAATTGAGATTAAATGTATGTTTTTTGGATTCATTTAACGCTGCATTATTTTGGCTGAGCATTCTGTAGTTCCGTAATACTGCACCGCGGTATATATCTTCTATATTGCCAATGTCCTGCGCAAATTGATAGTTAAATTGAAGATAGTCTTCTTGCGAAAACTGCCATCTTGCTTTTAAATTTGGATTGATCAGCACGGAATTTTTAGAAGTGGCCAGCTGGTGGCCGACGTCTTCATAATGCGTAAATAGATAGGTGATCGGGATGTCGAGCTGGGTTTCAAATTGATTTGTTTTCCAGGAGTATTGCGGTGTAATAAATGCTTGGGACCTGCTCCAATGCAGATTATTGTGGGTATTATCGCCCAGTGTTCGAATACGTTGATCATTATCCTCTATTGTAAGGAGTGAACTGAAATGTTGACGATCTGTATTGAATCCAATTTGATAGTACTGCTTTATTTTACCTTTATTGAAGCGATAACCTGTACTGATCTCCGTAAAAAAGGAGGGAACTTCAATTTGTTGGCGGCTACTTTTATAGGGAATACTATCGTTGAGTATTTCTGGAAAAACACCGGGATAGATCTGTAAAGTCTGCGGTTTATTACCATAATTTAAAGACCAGTTGATTGCAATAATGTCATTGTTTTTAAGTTGAGGTATATAGCTGAACAAGTTGCTGAATCCCTTGATGTGGTGTTTTTGGAACTGCTCGATCTGGCCCGAAGAGTTGGTTAGCAATGCTGTAATATCTTTTTTTTCATACTCAAATGATAAGGTATTGCTCGCATATTTCTTTTCCGTATTGGTGGATGCCGAAAGCCTGGCCGCGCCAAGCCACCGCGCTGTTTTTAGGTGATTTTGTTCATTAAAATAGACGTCACCATCGTCGAGCAGGTATTGCGTGTTTGAGGCATTATTTTGCCTATCGTTGTCGTATAAAACCTGAATATTGGATTTTAGCTGCCAGAGATTCTTGAGGTTGTATAGGTTATTGGTGTTTAGTGAACCGGTATTGTTGAAATAATAATTGTTTTTAGGAATATTGGGACTGCCCGTTGTGCTCGTCGCCAGGAGATTGTTGATGGTAGAGCTACCAAACTTGGCCAGTAAAGAGGATTGATTGGCACCGATGATATCTCCAGAAAGATCATTACCGGTATTATTCCCGCTGAGGACATTCAGCATCTTTACTTTTTTGTTGAATAGGATTGAATTCAATTCAGGATCATAGAGATTGGGGGCGCCGACCCCAATTTTCGCTTGCCCAGTAAGTTTTAGCTTTGCTTCCTCTTTAATAACGAGATTTATAGCGACGTCGTCTGTAAATCTTTTATTCTTAAGGACCTTATAATGTTCGTGGTTGTCAAGTACCTGAATGTCCTTCACCATTTTGTGGGGGATAGTCCGTGTACCGATTCCATAACGATTTTCCAATAGGTCGTCTCCGTCGATGTAAAGTTTAGAAACAGTTTTGTCCTGGTATTTGATAAGTCCCGATTCGGTAACTTCCATGCCCGGAAGACGCTTGATGACATCGCCTATATTCCGGTCTTCCTCTTTGGCAAAAGAGCCGACATCGTAGGAGATGGTATCATTGGAACGGGTTATTTTAGGTTTGCTTTTTACAATCACATCTTGCAAAAGATTGGTTTTTGGGATAAGAGCAATTCGAAGGTTTGATGCCTGTGGGCCAAGTTTAAGCTCAAATTTTTCGTAGGTCAGGTGATTGATCTGCAGGTAAAGATTTGCATATTCCTTTGTTAATGTAATTGTAAAACGGCCTTCTTTATCTGTCGGTTTGAAAGCGATGATTTTGTTGTCTGAAAGGACATTGACACTGGCAAAGGGTACGGGATGTTGTGTCTTATCCACTTGGACCGTTCCATTAATCGTTTGCTGGGCAAAGGTTATTTGCCCAAGCAAAACGACTATAAATAAACATAGAAATACTTTCATTAAGGCGTTAGCTCTATCGGATTATTGGTAACTTTTGAAGGTTTGTATTTATCGTCCCGTGAAATATTGAAACTCTTTATTTTTGACGGATCCAACGCACCAAGAGGAGAGCTCCCTCCCGAGCTAGTGCTGGATCGAACGGCAACCATGTTTCCCGATGAACCTACACTGATGGTTCTATTTTTCCCCGATTGGGCTTGCATATAAGCTTGTGGATTGGCCTTAAAGGCTTCCTGAATTTTTTTTACTTCTTCTGAAGTACTTACGATGGCATTTTGTGGCAGGGCGACCGATGTTTTGCCATCCTCAATTTTGTCGAACCCGGCGTAAGCAAAAATTACTTCATTTTTTGTGTCTCGGGCATCTAGGATAAGTCCTGGTAGACCATGGAGTTTCCAGGGGCCATAGGAAAACGGCAGTTCAGTTGTAAACCAGGCGATATAGGTCCGGCCTTTGAATGTTGTTTTTGCGTTCTGACAGTTATAGCCACCAATTTCTTTGCGTTCACCCAGTATTTCCCAATCCTGTGTGGGGTAGGCCTGTGGAATGGCAAAATTGTCACTGGCAACGCTGACTACTTCGGTCATTTTGTTTTGATCGGCATCTAATAAATAGGATGAGCTTGATGGTGTCGAGCGTGTAGTAAGGGTTAGATTGCCAGAAAATGCAGGATCTTCCATCTGTTTCTTGACCTCTTCCTGCATGCGTTTGGAGGAATAGGAGGTGTAATAGCTGGCTTGCGGATTAAGGTAAACCGCTGTTTCATCACGTATAAATTGATCCCGCTGGGTACTGTCGTTTACATGTTTGAATTCGTAATGTACTTTCGCAATGGCTTTTGGACTCTCTTGCGCATATAGAAGCTGTGCAACTACAGATAATAGGAGTGATAATGAATATTTCATAAAAATATGTTTATATCGTAAATATACGAAATATTCGTAATCATGAAAATTTATTTGAACTTTTAGTCATTAACTTCTTCAGATCAGGCTAGTGCAAGTGAAGAAATGTTTGATTCGTTAGCTATGCTTTTTGTTGGCTATCTTGTTTCGTTAGTGGTATAAGTTTAGTGACATATGTACGCATATGCGCTATTGTTATCTTTTAAACACGGTCTCACCTGCAATTATTGTTCGTTCTGTTTTTACATTTCGTAGTTGCTCATTCGGAATTTTCAAGATATCCTTTTCGAGGATAATAAAATCGGCATCTTTTCCAACTTCGATGCTACCTCGTTTCTTTTCCTGAAAGCAGGAATATGCCGCCCAGATCGTCATTCCTCGCAGGGCATCTTCACGGCTTATGGCATCCTGCATCTGAAATCCGTGGTTAGGGTACCCTTTTTTGTCGACGCGGGCTACCGCTGCGTGGAAACCATACAAGGGGTTGAAATGTTCGACCGGAAAATCACTGCCCAAAGCGAGTTTGCCATATTCCTGCAATAGGTGCTTATAAGCGTAGGCACCTTTCATTCGTTCTTCACCGAGTCGATCTTTGGCCCAGTACATATCGGAGGTGGCATGGGTGGGTTGTACAGATGGTATGATTTGATACTTTCGAAATTTATCAAAATCTGTAGGCGATATAATTTGGGCGTGCTCGATTCGCCATCTACGATCACCATTATTGTGGAGGTATTTGCCGTAGATATCCAAGATGATGCGATTGGCCGAATCGCCTATTGCATGTGTATTTGCCTGAAACTTACTTTCGGCAATCTGTTTGATCATTTCTTCATATTCCTGTGGACTATGAAGTAGAAAACCATATGTGGGAGCATCATGGTAGTGGGCGAGGAGACAGGCTCCACGGGAACCTAGCGCGCCATCGGCAAGGAGCTTGAACCCTTTGATTTCGAACCGATCGGTTTCATAGAAACCTTGTTCAATGAATGATTTTATATTTTGAGGGTTGCCAAGAATCATGGCATAATCTCTAAATTTCAATTCTCCTTCCCGATAGTATTTTTTTAAAAGTTCAAGCCTTTCTTTCGACAGACCTGCATCAACAATTGAGGTGAGACCTACGGAAAGTAATGAATCCTGCGTGCGTTTGATCATTCTTAGGTAGTCTTTCTCAGTCGGAACCGGGATTGTCTTATTGACCAGATCCATTGCATTGTCGATCAAAAGACCGTTTGGTATGTTATTGGTCCCCCCGACCACACCACCGCGGATGCTTGGGATACTGGTTAATTTGGCCCATTCCAGCGCTTTGGAATTGGCGACTGCCGCATGATAATCTACCCGTATAAGATAAACGGGAATATCAGGAAATGCTTTATCCAATAAATCTTTGGTGGGAAAAGCCTTATCTTTCCAGCGATTTTGGTCCCAGCCGCCACCGATCAGCCAGGTTTTGTCTGGATTTTTTTGCCTGTAGTTTTTGACACGTTGAATCACTTCTTCGAAGGAATCAGCCCCATTGAGATCGACTTGATCCATTAATTCGGCTTCGTCAAACAAATGCGCATGCGCATCATAAAATCCTGGGTAAATGGCTTTTCCTTCCGCATCAATCTTTTCCTTTGCTTTATATTTTCGCAGTATTTCATCATCCGAACCGATTGCTATAAATTTACCATCTTGAATCGCAAATGCCTGTGCCGTGCTAAACGTGGAATCTACAGTATATACTTGCGCATGATATACGATAAGGTCCACTTTGGTTTGTGGAGAGCATGCGATGATCGTCCAGCAGAACAAAAGAATGATTATTGGAAAGGTTTTCATATCCTAAAAATAGAAAAAGCTTTTAATAAACGGAAACTAGGCTTGGGGCTAGGTCTACTGGATATGCGGAATTGAGGTTTTGGCGTATTGAATTGCTTTACGTGAAGCGCCTATGCCGAGTTCCCGCATATTGTTCGGAGAGGAGACCATCTGTAAAGCTTTGAAAGGGGACGTGCAGGAAAAGTAAGGAAAATACAGATTATCCAATAGGCAAAAAAGGCTATCCAAATAACTTGGACAGCCTTTTTAATTCAAAAATCAAAATACGTGATTAACAGTACTCGTCAAATGCTGCAACTAAATTATCAGCAATCATTTGTGCCGGGCGACCTTCAATCATATGTCTTTCAATCATGTGTACCAATTTCCCGTCTTTAAATAAAGCCATTGCTGGTGAAGATGGAGGGTAAGGCAACATGTAGTTACGTGCAGTGTTTACTGCATCAGTTTCCATACCTGCGAAAACAGTCACCAATTTAGTGGGATGTTTTTCGTTTTTCACGGCTGCTTTCGCAGCAGGACGCGCATTTGCAGCAGCACACCCACATACAGAGTTGACGACCACAAAAACAGTTCCTTCTGATGCGATTGCATTGTCAACTGCTTCAGGTGTTTTTAATTCTTCGAATCCTGCATCAACTAACTCTTGACGCATTGGAGTTACTAAATATTCTGGATACATTATTTCTTCTAGTAAAATGTTAATATTCTATTTTCAATTGTATATCATAAAGACTTCGCGATTGATCAAGCAATTTTAAGTGATGCAGACCTAGGCTATACTTTATTTCTACAAATATAGCTGTAAAAGGCAGCTTCGTCAAGATACTTGTCTCAAATCAATGTCAGAAAATCTTTTGCAGCGCGAAGTCCATTTTCAAGACGCCGCTCATCGAGCCCTGAGATGATGCGATATTGTGCATTAAGGGCTGTTAATTCACTTTTCCAGATTTCCATAAAATGATCCCGCTGTTCGGGAAAATCTCGTAGCGGATCATCTTGCCAGGGCAGATCGATATCCATCAGGAGATACAGGTCGTAGGGATGTTGCTGAATTTTATCGGTAACTTCCTGTGTCGTATGACCAAAGAGATGATCCGACCAAATTTTTACCGTCAGAAAGGTGGTGTCACAGATGAGGAGCTGTCCTTGTGCTAAAGGAACCAGTGCTTCCTCGAGTGCCACCTGCCCATAGAACATATTGACCTCGTCCTGTAAGGTGTATTTATTGTTGAGGCTTTGACAATAATAGCGTGAATATTCGGGCACACATACCGTTTTAAACGCTTTGGCAAGAAACTGTGCCATCGTTGATTTTCCAGTAGACTCGGGGCCAACAACAGCAATTTTTATGAATTCTTTTCCCACATCGATCGTTTTGATAGGCAATATTACGCAAAATTTTTATAGGTTTTCTGCCAATCACGGTAGCCATTCCAGGCGATGACTGTGAAAACAAAATAGAGCACAGCTGTCAGCATAAGATCTTTATGTATGTAGAGTGGGATATAACAAATGTCTACAAACACCCAAAGAAGCCAGTTCTGAAGAATTTTTCTGGTCATCAGAAATTGGGCGACAAAACTGACCGAAGTACAGAATGCATCAATATAGGGGACATCGGAATTGGTTTTGCTGTCGAGAAGATAACCTATTGAGATCGTGAGGACAATGATGGCTAGGAAGCAGAGGAACAATTGATTGCCGCTGGCTTTGACGATGGGTTTCTTTTTTTCTTCTCTTCGCTTTATCCAATAATACCAGCCGTAAATCGCGGTGGAGAGAAAATAGAATTGTAATACAGTATCTCCGTATAATTTGGCGTCGTAAAACAGCACTGCATAGGATCCTACGCTGATGATGCTGATTGGCCAGTTCCAAATATTTTGTTTGGCTGCCAAATAGACGCAAAGAAAGCCAGTTAGCGTGCCTAACCATTCGAGCCAAGGGGTTTGGGCAAATTGACTGGCAATCTGCTGAAAAAAATCCTGCATGTGGTGTACTAAAAATTACACCTAAATATACAAAGTCTATCCAATAGTCAATTATTGAACCTGTTTATTGGCGCAATTGGTACTGGCAAATGACTCGGGCTTGGCCTTAAAAACAAATCCCATACCCATAATATAGCCCATAGCTTCTTTAAGAGCAACATTTGACTGGAAATTTGGATTGGTGTTGATGTCGGCGTGGACTTCGAGGTCTACTTTGTGTTTTTCGAGGAGGGGGCAGAGTTGATAGGCTATATCGATGGATTTTTGGACTTCGAGCAGCATCCTTTCTTTAATGCTCATTCGGTGGTGCCTTTTGTCCCGTTGGATAAACATAAATCCACCTTTATGTTCTCGGAGAAAGACGATGACTGTCGCGAAGTCGATGATGCCTCTTTTGACTTGGGAATCGGTGCCGATATAAACCTTGAGCTTATTCCCTAGGGCATCTTCTCGTTTAATGACTTCCTCAACAGCATCGAAAATCGTGGAGCGAATGGATTCGCCATTGTATTTTTGCCATCTCATAGCGATATAAATTAGATATAAAAAAATTAAACTTCATCATTGATGTAAATTTACTGAATTTCAATGATCTAAGTGTTAATTTAGTTTTAAATAATTTATCCACATTAATGGTGTTTTACACCATAGGCCAAGTCTCCGGCATCGCCGAGTCCAGGTACAATATAAGCTTTTGATGTCAGTTCGTGGTCTACATCACCTACCCAGATATGTGCCGTAGGTACAAAGGCCTGAACGTGATTCAATCCTTCCTCGGAAGCGATGGCCGCGACAATGTGCAATTCCTTGATATCGTATTCGGCCAATAGATCCTTACAGCATAAAACAAGACTTTTTCCGGTCGCCAGCATGGGGTCCACGATGATCACCGTCCGGTTGTCTAAATTGGGTGTATTGACATATTCCTTGTGAATTTCAAACTCGCCACTCTTTTTGGTATGGCGATAGGCTGCAATAAACGTGTTATCGGCGTGATCAAATACATTCAACAGCCCCTGGTGAAAAGGAAGACCTGCCCGGAGAATAGTGGCCAATACGGGCTGTTCCATTAATAGATGTGTCTTGGCTACCCCTAATGGCGTTTCAACCTCCATAGGCGTATAGGCCATCGTCTTGCTAATTTCATAAGCAAAAATTTCACCTAGCCGTTCGAGGTTCCGACGAAAGCGCATGCGATCCTGTTGAACAGTGATATCTCTCAACTCGGCGATAAAATGATTTGCGATGCTATTTTGGGTAGATAGAATAGTGACCATGACGTGCGTGCTAGTTCAGTTAAACTAAAGATAGTAAATAATCAATTGAAAGTAATAACATCTATGGTATTATTATAGTTTGCAGTAAAATGGTAAAATTTTTAGTAAATTTGTGTTAGACCATAGCTGGATATGGCCTGGACCGCATGTCGAAAAAATCGTCCTGTCTGCAGATTAAAACCATCGGATTAAAAGAGCTGTTTTGAGCTTTTCGCTCAAACTATTACTGGTGCAATGTTTGCTGGAAAAGGCCTAAATAGTTTTCTTAAGAAATAGGAAGTATATGAAATTTGAATTGACATCAGAGTATAAGCCGACCGGCGATCAGCCAGAAGCAATTAAGCAATTGGTTGCCGGAGTTGAGCAGGCAGAGCAATACCAGACGCTTTTGGGGGTGACAGGATCGGGTAAGACTTTTACCGTGGCCAATGTGATTCAGGAAACTCAAAAGCCGACATTGATTTTAAGCCATAATAAAACTTTGGCGGCTCAGTTGTACGGTGAATTCAAACAGTTCTTTCCTAATAATTCGGTTAACTATTTTGTATCTTATTACGATTATTATCAACCCGAAGCTTTTATAGCTTCTACCAATACATATATTGAGAAAGACTTAGCGATTAACGAGGAGATTGAAAAGTTGCGTCTGGCGACGACTTCGTCATTGATGTCAGGACGTCGTGATATTGTTGTTGTTTCTTCGGTATCCTGTATCTATGGTATGGGGAACCCGGAGGACTTCTCCCGTTCTATTTTTCGTTTCGGCGTGGGTATGACGGTCACCAGAAACGCTTTCCTGCATAAATTGGTGGAGATCTTATACTCACGGACGACTACCGAGTTTAAGCGCGGTACTTTTCGTGTTAAGGGCGATACCGTAGATGTGTTCCCTGCGTATCTGGATAACGCCATTCGTATTTCTTTCTTTGGTGATGAAATTGATGAACTGAGTGAGATCGATCCTATTTCGGGTAAAACACTCAACAAGATGGAAGATCTTGCTCTTTTTCCGGCAAACCTCTTCGTTACACCGAAGGAAAAATTTAAAGAATCTATCTGGGCTATTCAGGATGAATTGATGCAGCGGAAAACGCAACTGGAAGAGGAGGGACTAATGCTGGAAGCGAAACGTTTGGAGGAACGGGTTAACTATGATCTGGAAATGATGCGTGAACTGGGTTATTGTTCGGGGATTGAAAATTATTCTCGCTTTTTCGACGGCCGGAAACCGGGAATGCGTCCTTTCTGTTTGCTGGATTATTTTCCGGAAGATTATCTGTTGGTCATTGATGAAAGCCATGTGACCTTACCGCAATTACGTGCAATGTATGGTGGAGACCGATCGCGTAAAGTTTCTCTTGTAGAGCATGGTTTTAGGTTGCCTGCAGCTTTGGACAATAGACCTTTAAACTTTCCGGAGTTTGAATCTTTGACAAATCAGACGATCTATGTGTCGGCGACTCCGGGTGATTATGAACTTCAGCAGACTGAAGGTGTAGTCGTTGAGCAGGTTATTCGTCCCACTGGACTGTTGGATCCGATTATTGAAGTACGGCCAGCGATCAATCAGGTCGATGATTTCTTGGAAGAGGTGGATAAAACCATCAAAGAAGGAGGGCGTGTTTTGGCTACGACATTAACCAAACGTATGGCCGAGGAGCTTTCGAAATATATGACCAAGTTGAATTTAAAAGTCCGTTATATACACTCCGAAATTAAAACCTTGGAGCGTGTGGAAATCTTGAGGGGGCTTCGCTTGGGAGAATTTGATATATTGGTTGGGGTGAACTTATTACGTGAGGGGCTTGATTTACCCGAGGTCACGCTCGTTGCCATTCTTGATGCGGATAAGGAAGGCTTTCTGCGTTCCGAACGATCGCTTATTCAGACCATCGGTCGCGCTGCCCGGAATGATAAAGGACGTGTTATTATGTATGCAGATAAAATGACTGACAGTATGCGAGTCACGATAGATGAAACCAATCGTCGTCGGGATAAGCAGATGAAATATAATCTGGAACATGGCATTACTCCACGTACTGTCGGTAAAACAAGAGAAGAGATTTTGGAGCAGACTTCAGTTGCAGATTTCTCGGGTATAGAACCAAAAGTTTATGTTGAACCGGATCCGTCGCAGGCCATTGCCGCTGATCCAGTGATGCAGTATCTGAGCGAGAAGGATCTGAAGAAAGCAATCGATAACGTACGCAAGAAAATGGATAAAGCCGCGAAGGATATGGACTTCTTGGAAGCAGCGAAATATCGTGATGAAATGTTCTCGTTGGAGAAGCTTTATGAAGAGCGATTCTCCTCTTAAATGAGGGCTTTTGTTAATATGTATTAATTATTGTTAATCAATATTAAGATTTGTTAAACAACGCTAAATAGCGTTTAAATTAAGATTCCGCCGTGCATATTTGTGGCAATTGTAAATAAATTGACCACATATGAAACATTTAATTAGCAGCGTAATACTGTTTTTTGTGCTTTCCACGGCATTCTGCCAAAGCAAAATTTCCTACGGCATAAATGCTGGGTACACGAATGCTGGATCGTTAGTATCCAATAAGCGATCCCACAATTATAGCTTTCGAAGTATTTCGGGGATTACAGCAGGTGTTTTTGTTGAAATCCCTCTTATTGCCGGAATTTCTATTCAGCCTGAAGTCAACTTTACCCAAAATGGCATGGAAGCAAAGCACTCTCTGGAAAATAATTGGACGACTTATCGTCGGAACGCAATCGATATTCCGTTAAATATCGCCTATAATGTGACGATTGGAGAGGGTCGGGCTTATATAGCAGCGAGTCCATATTATGGTATCCAGATGTCGGTGAACAATAATGATGGAAAATTTTATGATGCGAGTACCAATCCGGCGGATTATGGTTTGGGTTTTAACTTGGGGTACAAATGGAATGGGGGCTATGGTTTCTTCATTGGCTCCAATTATGGGATGAAGGATATGAGTGTCAATGAAAATGTCAAACTTTATAACCGCACGTTTAATGTTGGTCTACGGTTTGATCTCCATCAGATATTAAAAAATAAATAGCGCAACTCTATCTTTAACAGAAAGCAGCACTCGAATAAGTGTAGTGCCTTAGAAAGTGTCCGCTTTTTTGGGCGTTATCTAGGAGTTGCTGCTTTTTTGTGCTCTTAGGCTTTATGGTTTTCATCGTTAGGCCATGTGCATGGACATCCGGGATTGGTTATAATTGTTTCTTTTCTTTCAGATCGAATGTCTGCCGGGCCAATAGATTCGGCCTTGTTTCACAAATTTTTGTATTGAATTATATTGTTCAATTGTTAACATATTTTGCAAAAATCAAATTCTTCTCAGTAAATTAGTGCTCAAATCTAAACTAAAACATACTAAAGAATGAAAAAGCCAATTCTCGTTGTCAAATTTGGATCGGCTTCTATTACCACGAAAGAGGGAGAAGTTGATGAACGTATTGTTTTGGAGATCGCTAGGCAAATTGCTTCCTTACAGAAGAAATACAATATTGTCTTGGTGTCTTCGGGGGCTGTCGCTGCCGGTAAACGTTTTCTGCCCAATTATACGGGTACATTATCAGAACGTAAGGCTGCAGCTGCAATTGGAAACCCCATACTGATCAATACGTATTCAACCTATTTCAGACCATTTAAAATTTCGTTGGCGCAAAGCTTATGTGAACGACATCATTTTTCCAATCGGGATCAATTTCTGCAATTGAAAAATACATACGAGGAATTGTGGCGGAATAATGTTATTCCCATAGCAAATGAAAATGATGTTGTGAGTAATAAGGAACTGAAATTTTCAGATAATGACGAGCTAGCTACGTTAATTGCGGTTGGCTTTGGCGCCGAAAAACTATTGTTTAGCACTTCGGTCCCAGGAGTATTGGATACAAACAACAAGATTATACCGCAGATTGAAACAATCGATCGAGATATCCTAGGATTGGCAAGAAAGGACAAATCTGCGGTAGGACTGGGGGGAATGACGTCAAAATTGAACTTTGCCCGACTAGCTAATCAGATGGGAATTGCAGTCGTTATTTTTAGCATGCAGACGGAAGATGCAATTCAGAAAGCTGTAAAGCACGAAACGGGAACATTGTGTCTGGCAGAGAGCAAGAAGATCTCTTCTCGCAAGAAATGGCTTGCAAGTGGAAGTTTGATCAAAGGTGAATTAATGGTTGACCGTGGGGCGGAAGAGGCCTTGTTGAAACATAAGAGTTTACTCGCCGTAGGCGTAACCCGTATTGTTGAACATTTTGAAAAGGGAGAAGTCTTGAATATTGTTAATCTCGAAGGCTTAACGGTGGCCGTCGCCCGGGCCAAGATGGATTCATCCGCTTTGTCCCAGTCAAGTAAAAAGAATGTAGAAATTGCGCATGCAAATGATATCGTATTATTATGAGTGAATCCATCGTAGAACAACTTCAGGCAGCAGCCAAAGCAAAACAAGTGTTGCAGCAGCTGGCTCCAGATAGTAAAGTCGCCATTTTAAATGCCATTGCAGCCGCTCTTGTTGAACAAGAATCGGCTATATTACAAGCTAATAAAAGTGATTTGGACCGCATGTCGGATGAAGATCCCAAAAAAGACCGTCTCCTGCTCAATGGTGATCGTCTAAGAGGTCTGTCTGACAGTGTGAAGCAGATTGCGCAGTTAGCGGATCCAACAGATCAGCTCTTATTAAAAAAGGTCTTGCCCAACGGATTGGAAATAGAAAAGATCACTGTCCCACTCGGGGTTGTCGGTGTAATCTATGAATCACGACCCAACGTTACTATTGATGTTGCAGCTTTATGTATTCAATCGGGTAATGTTTGTTTACTGCGTGGCGGTTCCGACGCGCAATACACCAATGCGGCTTTATTAAAAGTCATCTACGGAATCTTGGGCGAACATGGTATTACACGGGATATTGTACAGCTGTTACCTGTCGATAGAAAGTACGTATCGGAATTGCTGGAGGCGACGTCTTATGTGGATATCATTATCCCACGAGGTTCACAGTCGTTGATCGATTTTGTCAGGGAAAACGCGAAGGTGCCTGTGATCGAAACTGGTGCGGGAGTATGTCATACCTATGTGGATCGGACCGCAGATCTGGATATGGCAGCTAAAATTGTCGCCAATGCTAAAATTTCCAGACCTTCGGTCTGCAATTCCTTGGATACTGTTTTGGTCGATAAGGATGTTGTAACGGAGTTTTTAGTTAAATTGGCTCCCTATCTGGAAGAGGCTCAGGTTGAAGTCTTTGCTGATCCAAGCGCCTATGAGGTATTAAGGGATGAAAATTTCTCAAATTTAAAAGTGGCAGAAGAGGCGGATTTTGGAAGAGAATTTTTAGATTTGAAATGTTCGATAAAAACCGTTGATGGACTGGGTGAAGCTCTGGAACATATTGGAAAATATTCTTCCAAACATTCGGAGTGTATTGTCTCTTCCAATGAGTTTAATATTGAACAGTTTTTAAATACTGTGGATGCCGCGGCGGTTTATGCCAATGCGTCAACACGTTTTACAGATGGTGGCGAATTTGGACTTGGAGCTGAAATTGGAATTTCTACTCAGAAATTACATGCACGGGGACCATTTGCCTTGGAAAAGTTGGTTACAGAGAAATGGATTGTCCGTGGAAGTGGACAGATCCGATAAGCATAGAAAATGGGATTAAGTTTTAAAAAAGATGTATTGATGAACTGGATCGAAGAAATAGGCAAATTTCTTCGCATATGGACGGAGGGGCATGATGCCTTTGCTGAACCGAGCGACCCAGCTGTATTTGAAGGAGCTTATGAGAAGTTTTTTGAAAAGAGCAGAAACTACTTCATAAATCTTTCGGAGACCGAACTTGCGGTATATCTTAAAGAAGATCTCCAGGTACAGCAATTGCATCCATTGGCGTTAACGCTATTATTTGATGGTTTGAATGCTACGGATGGTAGCCAGGAGAACTTACTCCGCAAAGCAAAGCTAATTCTGAATCTAGCTATGGCCGAAACAGCTAGTTTTGCTTTTCAGGATTACCAGTATCTAGCGATGATCGATAATAAATTGAAAAGTCTTTAAAGGGTGCTTAGCAATCTGTTTGATCGAACAGATGAAGCATTCCCTGCATATGAGTGGTGTTTCTACAGCAAGAGCTGTCAGCTCAACAACTGAAAGCTCTCGCTTATTATTAAGGTATTGTTTATTAAGGTATTGTGGACAGAAACATTACCGTAAAATTTCACGGGCAATCACCAAACGCTGAATTTCGGATGTACCCTCATAGATTTGCGTAATCTTTGCATCACGCATCAATCGTTCGACGTGGTATTCTTTTACATAGCCATATCCCCCGTGCACCTGAACTGCTTCTACTGTGTGTTTCATGGCGACCTCAGAGGCATGCAGTTTGGCCATGGCTGCTTCTTTTCCATAGGGGAGCCCCTGATCTTTTGTCCAGGCAGCTTTGTAAGTCAAGAGTTCTTGCGGCTTCAATATCGACTTCCATATCGGCCAATTTAAACTGGATGGCTTGATGATCCGAAATAGGTTTTCCAAAGGTCTTTCGCTCTTTTGAGTACGCTAAAGCAAGGTCATAGGCACCGGCCGCAATTCCCAGAGCTTGAGCAGCTATGCCAATACGGCCGCCATCTAGTGTTTTCATCGCAAATTTGAACCCAAAGCCATCTTCTCCAATGCGATTCTCTTTCGGAACCTTAACATCGGAAAATAGAAGGGAATGTGTGTCGGAACTGCGGATACCCAATTTGTTCTCCTTTGGTCCAATAGTAAAGCCTGGTAAACCTTTTTCTACGATTAACACGTTGATTCCTTTGTGTCCCTTTTCGGGATGAGTCTGCGCAATAACGAGGTATATGTCGGCGTGACCGCCATTGGTAATCCAATTTTTTGTCCCATTGAGCAGATAATGATCGCCCTTATCTTCGGCAATAGTATGCTGAGAAGAGGCATCCGAACCCGCTTCAGGCTCTGATAATGCGAAAGCACCAAGTTTTTCTCCTTTAGCCAAAGGAATCAGGTACTTATGCTTTTGTTCCTCTGTTCCAAAAGCATTAAGTCCATATAATACCAGCGAATTGTGGGCGGAGACAATAACGGCCGCAGAAGCATCAATTTTTGCAATTTCTTCCAGGACAAGAACGTAGGCCAATGTATCCATGCCTGCTCCGCCATAGGCCTCCGGGGTCATGATGCCCATAAAACCAAGTTCGGCCATTTGCTTGACAAATTGTGCTGGAAATTTTGCTTCTTCATCGCGTTCGATTGCTCCGGCCTTTAGTTCCTGAGCAAATTCCCGTGCTGCGTCACGGATCATTTTGTGTTCTTCGCTTAATTCAAAGTTCATGGTATTTCAAGTTTTTTGGTTCGTCATTTGTCGCAATGATAACTCCATATCGAATGGTGATTATGCTTTATCTAATAACATTTGCTGTCAAAAAGTTTTGCCCCGGCTCACAATCATTTTATGAGATTGGTGTACCTCCATACTCAAATATACAAAATATATATTATGCAAGCATAGTAATTTAACAAATTACTTTTTAGGTTATTTTAGGTATTCATCATAAGTTTTTTGTTGAATAATGGGCGGTTTAGAGCATCTAGTCTCGTTTTATCTGGAGATGTATTTGCAGTAGAAAGTAAGCCTCTTTAGGGGATAAAAATAAAAGATCATATTGGTGTTCCATTTTGTTTATAGTTGTAAAATCCTTACTTTCAATTGGATTAAGTAGAGTTTTTTCATCTTAATTTAAAAAAATGAAGAATTACTTGTTTGCTAAATTTAATCTACTATATTTGTAGACTATATAATTTAAACACATTTAAAAAATAAGATTATGAGTTTAAGATTAGGGGATGAAGCGCCAAATTTTAAAGCGCAAACAACCATTGGTGAAATAGACTTTCACGATTATATCAAAGATAGCTGGGTCGTTTTCTTTTCGCACCCGTCAGATTATACGCCGGTATGTACAACAGAGTTGGGCCGTACGGCAAAACTGAAATCTGAATTTGACAAGAGAGGTGTGAAGGCCATTGCGCTAAGTGTCGATAATGTAAACGATCACTTGAATTGGATTAAGGATATCAATGAAACGCAAAATACCGAAGTGAATTTCCCGGTTATTGCTGATGAGGATCATCATGTATCCGAATTATACGATATGATCCATCCAAATGCTTCTGCAACAGTGACCGTACGTTCCGTATTTATCATTGGTCCTGACAAAAAGATCAAGTTGACGTTGACCTATCCAGCATCAACAGGTCGTAATTTTGATGAAATTTTACGGGTCATTGATTCTTTACAGCTAACTGCCAATTATCAAGTGGCTACCCCTGCTGACTGGAAGCATGGTGAAGATGTTATTGTCGTACCGGCAATAAAGACAGAAGATATTCCTGCTAAATTTCCAAAAGGGTTTAAAGAGATCAAACCGTATTTGAGAACGACGCCACAACCTAATCTGTAGGGATTGGATTGTTGGAATTAAAGAACAAAAAAGGCACCGTTGGAAAACGGTGCCTTTTTTATAAGTTCTAAATACATCCTAATAGACTTTAACCATGTAGATATAGTCTTGCATCTTTTTGATTTGTTCGGTTCGTGGTAAACCAGCCAAGCTGTTCTTTTTGTTGATCTTAAGGCCCGTAACCAGTGAATCACTTGGGATATCCGCTAAAGCATTCAAAATTGATTTCGTTTTGATTGCAAAGGCGGCACCATCTATGCCACGTTGTTTTCCGGAAATAATACCAATCACATTACCTCTGCTGTCCAATACCGGACCGCCACTGTTACCTGGATTGACAGGCACGGAGATCTGATAAGCGATGGTATCACCGGCATAACCTGTAGATGAACTTAGGTATCCCTGGCCATATACTGCTTCGTCACGAGGAAACCCAATCGTATAAATATCTTCGCCAAGATCTGAAGTCGATGTTTTGAAGGTGTATGGTAAGCTTTTAGCTTTCTTAAAAGTCTTATCTGCGATGTACAAAATAGCCAAGTCTTTGCTTGGATCGGTATGTACGATTTGTGCTTTATACGATTCACCTTTACTATTTTGCAAATAGATTGAATCAGCTCCACTAATGACATGGTAGTTGGTAACGACATAGCCATCTGTTGTCAACATAAATCCTGTTGCGCCAAACTGGCTTTCAGTACCTTTTACTGATTTTTTGTCATTGATATCCCTGATTGCAGCGTTATGTGCGTTGACGTTCTTTTTGACATTGTTCATGTCTCTACGTAGCGCACTGTAATCGGAAGATGCTTTCTCGAGGTTGCTGTAATAACCGCTCAACCATAATGTGCCAAATACCGCGAATACCGCTACCACTGCAGCCACCAAAGAACTTGCTTTAATACGTTCCCAAAGTGAAATTACCGTTGATTGTTTTATAGGAACCACCTTTGCGGGTTTATTTTGGGTTTTATGGTATTCTTTTGCTGATTGTGCCAATGCATTTTTGAAGTCTAGCCGTTGACTAGTTTCTTTCATATTGGCAACAAATTCGCGGTGTTGTTGTAATTGGGCAGCATAGGAGGGTTGATCAGCACAAAAAGATTCAAATGCAGCTTTTTCTTCGGCCGATAATTCGCCGCGAAGATAGTGATCTGCTAATTCGAAAAATTCTTTTTGATTCATTGTTCCCATGGTGTTACACTAATTTTAATCTGTTGAAAAAAATATTTTTTTCAGCCGTTGTAGGCATTTATACTTCTGAGTCTTGGCATTATCTGTATTGGTATAACCAAATTTTTCACAGATGTCCTGCATCGAATGGTTTAAGATGTAGAAATCATGTAAGATTGTCTTACAAGGTTCTCCCATTTTCTCTAAGGCAAGTTCCATTTGGTCGAACTTTTTTTCAAGTTCTTGATGCTGTTGTAGATCTTCTTCCTCAAATAAAGAATCTTCATAACCGCTAATGTCACTGTTGCCAAAACCAGCACGATTGAGTTGCTTAAGCCAAAGCCTTCTGCAAATCGAGTAAAGATATGTTTTTAGTTTACTGCTGAGCTCAAAGTTCCCTTTGGAAACTTTATCGTAGAGCACAATGACAGCTTCTTGAAAAATATCTTTCGCTTCATCCTCACTTCCATTGTTTTGCAAGATCATATGGCTTATAGACGGATAGTACCGCTTATAGATAGCATCTATCGCCAAGCTGTTGCCGTCTTTGATGCCTCCAATGATTTGCTCATCATTTTCTAGCAGGACTGATTTACTGAATTTACTCACCTATTAATACCTTAATACTTAAATTGTAACCCTTTGAAAAATAAAATTCTTCGAAATATTTTCAAACGTAAACTTTTATTTGTTTAAAGCGAAATCTATCCCCAAAAATAAGGCTTATTCCTTGAAACCGAAAGCATTTGTTTTTTATTGAAATCCGCTGCTTTTGGGAGGACATAGCCATTTTTCACCGCGTCTATTTTTTATGTTTTTACGTTGTTTTATGTAGGGTTCTCGAAAGGAGATCCTATGAGACAACTTTAAAGTCCGATATGATCTTTTTTTGTATCGAAAAAGTTTCGCAATCGTGTGCTTTAATAATCTGCTTGTTATTACTGCAAAATGAAGTTACATTTGGTTTCCTGGACTAAATTGCTTAATTACATTATGTTAAGAAACTCTGTTATTTTTTCAACGATTCTAGCCTCATTACTGTCGCTGGACACTACCGTTACGATAGGGCAAACGATTACGCCTTCTATCGACGGTTTCCAGTATGGAGCTACAGTGGCTCCAAAAGGGAATGAATGGGAATCGCCTCAATTATTATCACTTAATAAGGAGTTGCCGCATGCTTCGTTCTTCTCCTTTCAAAACGTAGAAAGTGCGCGAAAAGTACTTCCCGAACATAGTAACTATTGGCTTTCGCTCAATGGATCTTGGAAATTCAACTGGGTAAAGACTCCGGAAGAGCGACCAAAGGACTTTTATGATCCTAGTTATAATGTGGGTGCTTGGGAATCTGTTCCAGTACCCATGAGCTGGAATATTTATGGTATACAAAAGGATGGAAGCCTAAAATATGGTGTACCTATTTATACCAACCAGCGTGTGATCTTTCATCATCAAGTGAAGGTTGATGATTGGCGCGGTGGGGTTATGCGAACGCCAGCCCAAGATTGGACAACTTATGTTTATCGTAATGAAGTAGGGTCCTACCGACGCAACTTTACAGTGCCTGCCGATTGGGACGGTCGTGAAGTATTTATCAATTTTGATGGGGTAGACTCGTTTTTCTACCTGTGGATAAATGGCAAATATGTTGGTTTTTCAAAAAATTCAAGAAATGTTGCGTCTTTTAATATCTCGGCATACTTAAAAAAGGGTGCTGAAAATGTGTTGGCTGTTGAAGTTTACCGCAGTTCGGATGCTTCCTTTTTGGAAGATCAGGATATGTTTCGATTGCCCGGGATATTTCGGGATGTTTCTCTGACTTCAACGCCAAAAGTTCAGATTCGCGATTTAGCGGCTATTCCAGACTTGGACAGCAATTACGAAAATGGTTCGTTGAAAATTACGAGTACTGTACGCAATCTTGGTAATAAGAAAGCTGAAGGGTATAAAGTTGTTTACTCACTTTATAAAAATAAGCTGTACAGTGATGAGAATACACTTGTCGACCAGACAGAAGCCTCATCAGCTGTGCCAGCCCTGGATGGTCAAGTTTCCAATAGCATCGCAGCAACGTTGAATGTTAAAAATCCGAATAAATGGTCTGCCGAATTACCTTATCGGTATACTTTGGTGGCTGAATTGAAGGATAAAAAGAACAAAACGATAGAGACCATTTCTACCTACGTTGGATTTAGAAAGGTTGAGATCAAAGATACCAAGGCTGCGGATGATGAATTTGGCCTGGCGGGACGTTATTATTATATCAATGGTAAGACAGTTAAACTAAAAGGTGTAAACCGGCATGAGACCAATCCTGAGCATGGTAAAGTGGTGACCAGAGAACAGATGGAAGCTGAGGTAAAATTGATGAAAAGGGCGAACATCAACCACGTTCGTAACTCACACTATCCAGAACCTGCATATTGGTATTACCTATGCGATAAATATGGGATTTATCTCGAAGATGAAGCCAATATCGAAAGTCATGAGTATTATTATGGCAAAGAATCTCTCTCGCATGTTCCTGAATGGAAGAATGCGCATGTAGCCCGTAATATCGAAATGGTGCATTCGACCATCAATCATCCGGCTGTCGTTATCTGGTCTTTAGGAAACGAAGCCGGTCCGGGTGATAATTTTGTGGCAGCCTATCAGGCTATCAAGAAAATTGATACGTCAAGACCTGTTCAATACGAGCGTAACAATGCAATTGTTGATATGGGCTCCAATCAATACCCTTCGATTGACTGGGTAAGAGGAGCTGTAAAAGGTACTTACAAATTGAAATATCCTTTCCATATCTCGGAATATTCACATTCAATGGGGAATGCTGCTGGTAACTTAATTGATTATTGGGAAGCTATAGAGTCGACCAATTTCTTTATGGGCGGTGCCATCTGGGATTGGATTGATCAGGCCATGTATTATTATGATAAAAAGACCGGCGAACGCTTTCTGGCCTATGGTGGTGACTTTGGGGATAAACCCAATGATGGAACCTTTGTCAATAACGGGTTGATCTTTGCCGATATGAAACCTAAACCGCAGTATTATGAGGTAAAAAAAGTTTACCAGAATGTAGGTGTAAAGGCTGTTGATATTCAGCAGGGTAAAATCGAATTATTTAATAAAAATTACTTTAAGGATCTATCCGATTATCAGGTACAATGGTCGTTATTCAAAGATGGCGTAGAAGTAACAAATAGCAAAGGTACAATCAGTACGGCGGATTTGCCCAAGGCACGCCAACGCAAGCAACTTCTATTGCCAATAAATTACGCACAGTTAGATGCGGGATCGGAATATTTTGTGAAAGTACAGTTTATCCTCAATGACGATAGACTATGGGCAACAAAAGGTTTTGTACAAATGGAGGAACAGCTTTTTGTCAAAGCTGCTGAAAATAAACCGCTGATTTCTTCTGTTGCCCAAGGGGGAAATCCGGTACTTTCCAAAGAAGGTGATTTGCAGGTGGTGAAGGGTGATCAGTTTATCGCTAAGTTTGACAATAAAACAGGTTCGATATATAATCTAACTTATGCCGGTAAGCAAATTATCCGCGATGGTGAAGGCCCTAAATTGGATGCATTACGTGCTCCGGTTGACAATGATAACTGGGCCTACCAACAATGGTTTGAAAAAGGATTGCATAATCTGAAACATAAGGTTTTGTCTTCAAACAGTTATACCAAGAAAGATGGAACAGTTGTATTGGCATTTACCATTGAATCACAAGCTCCATATGGTGCGTCCTTGTTGGGCGGAACTTCGGGAACCTACACCCTTAAAGAGCATACGGACAAGCCTTTTGGTAAAGATGATTTTAAATTTACAAGCAATCAGATCTGGACAATCTATAAGGATGGCTCTATTGAATTATCGTCGAGTATTACTTCCAATAATGCAAGTGTGGTATTAGCTCGATTGGGATATTCTCTGCAGCTGCCTGCTGAATACAGCAACTATAGTTATTATGGGCGTGGGCCGATCAATAATTATGCGGACCGGAAGACAGCACAATTTATTGAATTGCACAGAAGTACGGTAAAAGACCAGTTTGTACCATGGCCTAATCCACAAAATATGAGCAACAATGAGGATGTACGCTGGACAGCATTGACAAACAGCGCTGGACAAGGGGCTATCTTTGTTGCGAAAGAACATTTAGCGACTTCGGCTTTGGAATATAGTGAGCTTGAATTGACCTTTGCACCACATCCTTATCAATTGCCAAAAAGCTCGGGAGTACACCTGCATCTCGATGCTGCGGTTACAGGACTAGGGGGCAACAGCTGCGGACAAGGGCCACCATTGGACAAAGATCGCGTGAAGGCAGTGCCAACCGCAATAGGCTTTATTATCCGCCCGATTCAGCAGGATGATGTGATGGAGAAAGCTCATGTAACAACCGCAGGCGATGCGCCAATTTCTTTGGCAAGAAGTTCAAACGGTGAAGTTTCTATTTTGTCTGGTAATAAGAATGAACCTGTTGTATATAGTCTGAACAATGGGAAGGCAACGGTTTATAAAGCTCCTTTTGATTTGCGCACCGGGGGTACCGTAACCGCTTGGTATCAGCATAACGAGAAATTAAAGGTAACACAGCAATATACAAAAATCGAGACCATTCCAATGGAAGTTGTCTTTGCTTCAAGTCAGGAAACTGGTGAAGGTGATGCCAAGAATCTATTGGATGGAGACCCATCTTCGATCTGGCACACCATGTATTCGGTTACTGTGGCACAATATCCGCATTGGGTTGATTTTGATGCTGCGAGTATCAAAACAATTAAAGGGTTCACTTTTCTGCCAAGACAGGATGGACCGAATGGTGATATTAAGGATTATAAGATTCAGGTGAGCAAGGATGGGAAGAATTGGGAGGATGTGATGTCGGGATCTTTTGAACGGAATAAAAAATTAAAAACTGTTCGATTCGAAAAGCCTGTGAAAGGACGTTATATTCGTTTTACAGGACTTAACTCACAGCGTGGTGATGACTATGCTTCCGGAGCTGAATTTGCTGTTATAGCTGAATAATTTGCTTTATATCGCATATTGAGCCGGCACCTGTCAAACAGGTGCCGGCTTTTTTGTTAGAAATTATGCTGAGATTAAATAGAGTGGTCGTTAGGGACTGGCGATTGTATGGTTTCAGCGGCATTGGGTAAGATCTCGTGCGATAATTTTGCAAACTTATTACAAAGAATGTTCGCGCACTTCTGTATTTTTAGGCCAGTTTAAGCCGAAGCAATACGGAGAGTATGGAAATAAATAAACTTGATAACGCCCCCTTTACGGCCTATCAAAAACTTGTGGTGTTTTTATTGGCAATGACACAATTCACCGTCGTGCTTGATTTTATGGTGATGTCACCGATGGGGGATATCCTGATGAAAGCGATCGATCTCAAACCAGCTCAATTTGGTATTGCGGTTTCGGCCTATGCTTTTAGCGCTGGTGCTTCGGGTCTGCTGACCGCGGGCTTTGCCGATCGTTTTGATCGGAAGAAACTACTGTTATTTTTCTATTCTGGCTTTATTATCGGGACCTTCTGCTGTAGCTTTGCCAACGATTACTGGACTTTGGTTGCTGCACGAATCGTCACGGGATTGTTTGGCGGTGTTATCGGTTCGATTTCTATGGCCATTATCACCGATATCTTTACGCTCCAACAGCGCGGACGTGTGATGGGCTTTGTGCAGATGGGCTTCGGTGCAAGTCAAGTCCTGGGTATCCCCATCGGATTATATATTGCAAATAATTGGGGTTGGCATAGTGCCTTCCTGTGGATTGCAGTGATGGCTTTGATTATTGTCGTTATCATAGCGGTCAAACTCATTCCTATTACCGCACATATAGGTCTTCAGAAACATCAATCTGCGTTAAAGCATCTTTGGTTGACTTTTTCACAGCAAGAGTACCGCGTCGGCTTTGCTGCAACAGCCTTGCTATCCATTGGAGGTTATATGATGATGCCTTTTGGAAGTGCTTTTGCAGTCAATAACCTAAAAGTGAGCCACGAACAGCTGCCGATGTTGTTTATGATTTCGGGTATTGCTTCATTGATTATTATGCCTATCGTAGGGAAATTGAGTGATCGTTACGATAAGTTTAAAATTTTTGCTTTCGCTTCCCTTTGGCTAATGGTTGTCGTATTTATCTACACGAACCTAGGTGTTACTCCATTTTATATTGTTGTTATCTTAAACATTTTAATGATGGCGGGCATTTTAAGTCGGATGACGCCATCTTCGGCTTTGATCACTGCTGTTCCGGAGATGAAAGATCGGGGCGCATTTATGAGTATCAGTTCGTCGCTGCAGCAGCTGGCAGGTGGCGTGGCAGCTTCACTAGCAGGTGTAATCATTGTCCAAGAAACAAAAGAAAGCCCCTTGGAACATTATCCTACCTTGGGGATGATTGTTATTTTACTTTCCGTTGTCGGTATTTTTATGATCTATCGGGTGAGTCGTATGATCCGAAAACGACGTGTCGATTCTTAAAACAAAATTGCTCTTATTGCTATTAGTCCTTAAAGAGAGATTTGTATTATGGAAGAAAAAATAATTCGCTATCCACATCCAAATGGAGAGATTACTGTTCTTTGGATACCTGAACGCTGTGCACATGCTGCGGTTTGCGTGAAGAGTCTGCCAAATGTGTATCATCCGAAAGATAGGCCTTGGATCACTGCTCAAAATGCCAGTACAGCTGAATTGATTGAACAGATTAAACACTGCCCTTCGGGAGCACTTCAGTACGAATTAAAAAAATAATAGTTGTTGTATTGTTAAGGCAAAAAAAAAGCATCATTTATAATTAAATGATGCTTTTTTTGTTGGCGGTCTGGACGGGACTCGAACCCGCGACCCCATGCGTGACAGGCATGTATTCTAACCAGCTGAACTACCAGACCAACAATGTGTTTTTAAAATTTTAGCGGTCTGGACGGGACTCGAACCCGCGACCCCATGCGTGACAGGCATGTATTCTAACCAGCTGAACTACCAGACCTAAAATCTTAAGGATTGTTTTTAATAATTTTTGGCGGTCTGGACGGGACTCGAACCCGCGACCCCATGCGTGACAGGCATGTATTCTAACCAGCTGAACTACCAGACCTAAAAATCTTAAAAACTTAATTTGTTAAAGAACTTGCGAGATTTCTCTCTCTTTTGAAGCGGTCTGGACGGGACTCGAACCCGCGACCCCATGCGTGACAGGCATGTATTCTAACCAGCTGAACTACCAGACCTCAACCCTTCTCCTCAGAAGGTGTGCAAATATAGCGTTTGTTTACGTATCTGCAAAGATTTTTTGAAAAAAAACTAGTCTACTTGACCTTCTTTCATCTTTTCTGCATTCTCCGCAAACTGCAATGCATCTATAATTCCTTGAATATCACCGTCCATAATTGCTGGTAAGTTGTACATCGTCATTCCAATACGATGCTCTGTTACGCGACCTTGTGGGTAGTTATAGGTACGAATTTTTGCAGAACGGTCTCCAGTAGATACCAAAGTTTTTCTTTTTGCAGCAATGTCGCCGTTCTTTTTGTTCAACTCAAGCTCGTAAAGTTTGTTCCGCAACATCTCCATAGCTAACTCTCGGTTGGCTAATTGAGAACGTTCTACCTGACAAACGACAACGATACCTGTTGGTTTATGCGTCAACTGTACTTTTGTTTCTACCTTGTTGACGTTCTGACCACCGGCACCACCCGAACGGGATGTCTGTAACTCAATATCACCTGGATTGATTTCAACATCCACATCTTCGGCCTCAGGAAGAACAGCTACCGATGCAGCAGATGTATGTACACGTCCCTGTGTTTCGGTATCAGGTACACGTTGGACACGGTGTACACCAGATTCGTATTTTAATTGACCATAAGCATCATCTCCAATAACTTTTAGGATCACCTCTTTGTAACCACCGGAAGTTCCTTCGGTAACATCCATTACTTCGTTGCGCCAGCCTTTCGTTTCGAAATAGCGTGTATACATACGGTAAAGATCACCCGCGAATAAGGCTGCTTCATCACCACCTGTTCCACCTCGGATCTCGATAATAGCGTTTTTCGCATCTTCTGGATCCTTCGGAATCAGCATTAAGCGTATTTCTTCTTCTTTTTCTTCTTTCGCTACATATAAAAGATCCAACTCTTCTTTGGCCATCTCACGAAGTTCCTGATCCTTCTCGTTCATGATGATGTCCTTGTTGGTGTCAATATTGCTCACCATATTTCTGTAAATATGGTATTGGTCCACGATTTTGCCTAAATCTTTGTATTCTTTATTCAATTTGGCAAAACGTTTCATATCTTGCATGGTGTCAGGGTTGCTCAATTCAGCTTCCACTTCTTCCCATCTTTCTTTTATCGCTTGTAATTTGTCTAACATATATCAAAAATGCTTCTTCTAGGAATGTATGACCTAGATTACTATTGAGTGTACAAAAGTAAGGAAATTTTGTTGCTTTTAAACTACCTAGCCTGCTATTAATGAGAGGAAACTGCTTTTAGTCCTACGATGGAAGCAATCAGCGTGAAAATAAAGAATATGCGCCAGAAATCTGCAGGTTCCTTAAAGAAGATGATCCCCATTAAAACAGTTCCCACTGCGCCTATTCCGGTCCATACCGCATAGGCTGTACCTAATGGAAGTGTCTGTGTTGCTTTGATCAATAAACCCATGCTCGCAAATAGGAAAACCACAAAAGCACCGTACCAAAACCATTGTCCGCTTCCGGTTGCATCTTTGGCTTTGCCCAAACAGGTGGTGAAACCAATTTCGCATAATCCGCCCAATATTAAAAATATCCAGTTCATATCTTTTTAGATTTTTTGTTTCGGGGACAAAGTTCCTGCTTTTTGCCTGTAATAATTTTTACAAATGTTAAAAATTTGTATGAATATTTGCGCGAATTCGGCTTAGGGTAACCTGACTGACACCGAGATAGGAGGCGATGTAACCAAGTTTGATCCGTTGAATATATTGGGGGTATTTTTGAAGCAATTCCGCATAGCGCTCTTGGGCAGTATTAAAGAGCTTGGACATGGTTCGTTGTTCGGCTTTGATGAATTCCAGTTCAGCCATCTTTCTTCCCCAGTTGGCAATAGCAATATCACTTTCATAGAGGTCAAAAAGTTGTTTTTGGTCTATTTGATAAACAACACTATCCTCCAAAAGGTCTATATTTTCATAGCCCGGGGTATCATGGACATAACTATTCATGGATATGAGTGTTCCACCGGGTGAAACAAAATCCAGCGTAATCTGACGGTTGGCCGTCTCGTAATAAACGCGGGCTAATCCTGAAGCCAGAAAATAGATGTCTTTTTGAATTTTGTCCTGTTCAATCAATAGGCTATTTCTTTTCGCCATGATTTTCTTACTGACCTGCTCCAATTTTGCAGCGCTTTCTGGCGTAAGAAAGTGATAACCATTCAGGCAATCGGATAAAGAAATTAGGATTTGCTCGCCCATTTTTCCAAACGTAAAGTTTCACCATCCCATACTGCATAAGTATGATAGTTTATCCATTCGCCCAAATTGATGACACGACTATGGGGATTTAGCGTAACATCGTAAGGAAGGTGTCTGTGTCCAAATATATAGTAATCGTGATGTCTGCTGGCTTCAAGTTCCTTGGCATAGCCAATCAGCCATTCTTTGTCTTCGCCCAGAAACTTTTCGTCCTCGTTATTGGAAAGCCGGCTATGTTTGGACCAGCGTGTGGCGATTCCGATACCAAGATTTGGATGTAATCGCGCAAATAACCACTGGCAGAGGCGGCTTCGAAATACTTTCTTCAGCAGTTTATATTTGTAATCTCCCGAGCCCAATCCATCCCCGTGGTGAATATAAAAGTGTTTTCCGTTGAGTTCTAATTCCAACTCATTGTCGATGATCCGGACATTTAATTCCTTTTTGAGGTAATCAAACATCCACATATCGTGGTTTCCTTTAAATAAAGTGATGGGAATGCCGAGATCGGAAATTTCGGCTAATTTGCCAAGAAAGCGTATGTAACCTCTGGGAACCACAGTCGCATACTCGAACCAAAAATCAAAGATATCACCAACAAGATAGAGCTGTGCAGCATCTGTTTTGATCTGGTCCAGCCACCGTATAATTTGCAACTCCCTTTCCCGTGAACGTTCCAAGGGGTAAGATCCAAGATGAAAGTCGGAGGCAAAATAAATTTTTGTTCTTGTTGACATGTGGCCAAAACTAAAAAAAATGGAGGCGAATACAAAATTCACCTCCACAATATATTTTGCTATGATTTAGATAATTCGGTGATGAGCGCCTTTAGATATTCCGTCGCATCCGGATCAATTCGCTTGAGGGACTGTTGAAGCTGATCGGGATAAGCACTTTTTATCGCCATGATTGAACTTGCGATAACCATATAGGATTTGTCGTTTACAGCATTCAAAATTAGATTTTTATATTTTTTATCTTTTGTCTGTGCAAGCTTTTGAATCGCGGAGGCACGGATAACAGAGGCCTCGGATTTCTCTGCAAGTGTCAAGATTGTTTTTTCTGTTGACTTGCGAACCGCGGGATTGCTTAGATCGAGACCTTGAATTGCTGTTGCAGCAAGATCCGCATCGGTATCCGCCAATGCTTTTGTTAAGATTTGCTGGCTGCTGGTATTTGTCGGATTCTTTGAGGCGTAGGCAATCGCACCGACGCGGTTGGCAAATGAAGGCGCATGCTCATATTGGTACAGGTAATCGGCATCTGATTTGTCGATAAGGATTTGACCAACGAGTGTTTTTTCGGGGTCGATATCAATAAATTCAACGGCAGCAGGTAAGGGGATCATAAATTGTGCGTTGCGCTTGTTGAGCTGAAAAGTTTGTCTGATCTTACCATTTTTTGTATAGACATCTACAACCAAAGGAACTTGGAATGTTTGGACCGTAGAGTCCTGCACTTGGGCTACATTGAGCAATAAACTATTTTCAGCATTTCTTGTTGTGATCTTTAAAACGGGGTGTCCGCCCTGATAATACCATTGATTAAAATAGGGGGCCCAGTCTTTCCCTGTTACTTCCTCCATGGCTAGGCGCAGCTGTTGCGGTTCGCCCGTTTTAAAGGAATTGTCTGTCAAGTATTTTTTCAGTGATTGATAGAAGGCCACATCACCCATCTGCTCCTTGAGCGCATAAAGAATCAAGGATCCTTTGGCGTAGCTGATATTATCAAACATATCTTCCTTGTCGTGATAATAATAACGGGCTAAAGTAGGGCTCTTGCCATTTTTAGTAGATTTTAAGTAAGATTGAAGTTTTTCAAATCTTGATTTATCACCACGGTCTTTACCGCCATCGTGTTCGCGCCAGATGACCTCCCCAAAGGTAGCGAAAGATTCATTCATGGTTAAATTGGACCAGGACTCGGCAGTAACCAAATCACCGAACCACTGGTGAAATAGTTCATGCGCAATCGTTCCTTCCTGATTATCGTCCAACAATTCGCGTTTTGTTTTCTGTACATGTTCACCATGTAAAGTTGCACTTGTGTTTTCCATGGCGCCTGAGACATAATCGCGACAGACGATCTGCGCATATTTATTCCAAGGGTAAGGAACACCCAAAGTCTTGCTATAGAAGTCCATCATGGCCGGTGTCTTACCAAAAATGTCTTTTGCATAGGGGGCATATTTTGGCTCCAGGTAATAGTCAACGGGGATATTGTTGTACTTGTCCTGATAGATTTTAAAATCACCAACTGCCATCATGAAAAGGTATGGAGCATGGGGCAGATCCATTTTCCAGGTATCTGTGCGCGTACCGTCACTATTTTTGTGCTGACTGCTCAGTGCTCCATTCGATAGACTGACATAGTTGTCGAGTACTGTCATGGAGATTTCTGCGGTGGTTTTCTGATTTGGACGATCTATCGTTGGGAACCAAGCCGATGAGGCCTCGGTTTCGCCTTGAGTCCATATCTGCCGCGGTTTGTTTGGCGTACGTTCATCTGGATTGATAAAATAGAGCCCCTTTGCATCGTTGATTGCTGCACTGCCCTGCGCCTTCAATAAATTGGGTTTTGCGGTATAATCGAGGTATATGGTATACTTCTCATTTGAAAGATAATTGCGGTCCAGTTTGATCAAAAGAGAATGATCGTCATAGCTGTATTTCAGCGGGATCATCTGTTCGCCATTGACCAAAGATACCTGTTTGATATCCATGCCTTTTGCATCAAGGCGAAGGGAGTCTGTTGGGTAGAAATGGGGTTGTAAAGTGACCCATTCTTTGCCATTCAAGAATTGGTTTTCATAGTCAAAACGTACATCGAGTTTGGTATGGACAAGATTGTTGATCTTGGTGGGAGTGGTTCGATATTGCTGATCTATAGGGAGTTGTTGGGCTTCGCTTATTCCAATATGAAGAATGGAAATGGACAAAGTGAGGTATACGACTTTTTTGAACATGGTTATAGTGTTTTCAAGATTTAAATAAATCTAAAAAAATTTCGCTTGCTATAAAAATATGCTGTGCAGAAATGTGTTTAATGCTACTATGAGCGGCTCATGTTTTTTATTTATTCGCTTTTATCTAGGTGTTTGGATGTTAGTGCAAAGGACAGGCAGGAAGTTATGAATGTGGATTTTTTAGTTATTATTTCGACAAGATAAAAAACTGCATGAGGTAGGTAAGAGGTCGATAAATTTGTTTATATTCAACTCAAATTGAATTTTCAGATGCTAAGTGAATGAAATTTAGCTGGATTGAAACAAGTAGACGATTTTTTATGATAAACAAAAATTTTGGTCTTATCCTCATGATGATAGGTATGGCAGGTACGGCGACAACGGGTTATGGACAACAGTTAACCTATCCAACGACAAACAAGGGGACTGTCGTAGATGAATTTTGGGGTGAGAAGGTCGCAGATCCTTATCGCTGGTTGGAAGATGATCGTTCAGCTGAGACGAAAAGCTGGGTGCAGGCTGAAAATAAAGTCACATTTGATTATTTGAATGCGATTCCATTCCGTACAAAATTGAAAGATCAATTAACTGAAATATGGAATTATGAAAAAATAGGGACACCGTTTAAGGAGGGGGAATATACCTATTTTTTTAAAAATAACGGCTTACAACAACATGCGGTACTTTATCGTAAACTAGGAGAGAAAGGAGCTGAGGAAATTTTCTTGGATCCGAATACATTCTCGAAAGACGGATCGACTTCTTTGGCAGATGTTTCGTTTTCAAAAGATGGAAGCTTAGTAGCCTATTCTATTTCTGAAGGGGGATCGGACTGGCGGAAAGTCATTGTACTGAATGCCAAAGACAAGTCTTCGGTGGGAGAAACGTTGGTTGATGTCAAATTTTCCGGTATCGCATGGAAAGGCAACGATGGTTTTTATTACTCGAGTTACGATAAACCAAAAGGATCTGAACTTTCGGAAAAAACAGACCAGCATAAATTATACTACCATAAACTTAAAACAGCACAGTCTACCGACAAATTAATTTTTGGTGGTCCTGCAACGCCGAGGCGTTATGTAGGGGCTTCATTAACGGATGATCAACGATACTTGATTATCTCCGCTGCAAATACGACAACAGGCAATGAACTTTATTATCAGGATCTCAATCAGCCGAATAGCAAAATTGTCTGCCTGCAGGATCATTTTGATGCCAACACTGGAGTTGTTGACAATATTGGCGATAGTTTCTTATTAGAGACAAATTACAAAGCTGCCAACAATAGATTGGTCAAAGTAGATTTGAAAAATCCTGCGAAAGAGAACTGGAAAGATGTTATTCCAGAGACCGAGAATGTGCTTTCAATCACTACGGGCGGAGGCTATCTTTTTGCAAACTATTTAAAGGATGCTGTTTCTGTGGTAATTCAATACGATTATACAGGTAAAAAGATTCGGCAAATTGAATTGCCGGGAGTAGGGACAGCGAGCGGTTTCTCAGGAAAGAAGAAGGAAAAGGAAATCTATTTTGGGTTCTCAAATTACATTACACCTTCTTCAAGCTATAAGTTTGACGTGAATTCTGGCCTATCTACACTTTATATCAAACCTAAGGTGAAATTTGACTCTGATCAATATGAATCGAAACAGGTTTTTTATACGTCCAAAGATGGTACAAAAGTGCCGATGATTATCACGTATAAAAAGGGAATCGAATTGAACGGGAAAAATCCGACTATTGTCTATGGCTATGGTGGCTTTAATATCAGCCTGACACCTGCCTTTAGTACTTCGGTGGCGGTATGGTTAGCAAATGGCGGTGTGTATGCGGTTCCCAATTTGCGTGGGGGTGGTGAATATGGCCAGAAATGGCATGATGGCGGAAGGCAGTTCAACAAGTTGAATGTGTTTAACGATTTCATTTCGGCGGCACATTACCTTCAGGAGAATGGTTATACATCACCAGCGTATACCGCTTTATCGGGGGGCTCTAATGGTGGCTTGCTCGTTGGAGCAACAATGACAATAGATCCTAGCGTAGCTAAGGTTGCACTTCCGGAGGTTGGTGTTTTGGATATGTTGCGTTACCATACCTTCACTGCTGGAGCAGGCTGGTCCTATGATTACGGGACGGTCAGTGATAGCAAAGAGATGTTTGATTACCTGAAAGCTTATTCTCCGGTGCATAATGTGAAAACAGGTGTTTGTTACCCTGCGACGATGGTCTTTACCGGCGATCACGATGACCGTGTGGTACCAGCGCACTCCTATAAGTTTGCTTCTGAGCTGCAAGCAAAACAAGCTTGTGATAACCCTGTATTGATCCGTATTGAGACAAAAGCCGGTCATGGTGCCGGTAGGTCGACAGAAGTTCTGATTAATAGTACGGTTGATAAGTACGCTTTTGCCCTTTGGAATATGGGTATTAGGGAATTAAAATAAGCAAACTGCCCTTTGAAAAGGCTTTCGGCAGATGCATGATAAAAAATACCCGATCAATTTATTGATCGGGTATTTTTATTTATTGACGAGAAGAAGATCTTCTTATTGCCATGTCTTTTCACCTTTTTTCATTTTTTGTAAGGTTGCTACATATTCTTCTTTTTGCGTCGCATCTGTAATAAGTGAGATGGCCTTTTCCTGTGTTTTAATCGCTTTTTCCTTTTCTCCAAGGCGATACAGGATGTTTGCAAATGTATCTAGATACATTGGTGTATCTTTTTCTTTCTCATTGGACAATTTGCTCCATTCAGCTGCTGCTTTTAAACATGCCGGGTCATTGCAGTTTTCAAAAATGGACCAAGCCATGTTGTTCAATTCTGCTGCGGTGATGCTGGAACCGTATTTTGCAATGTATTTGTTAAAGCTATCTCTCAATCCAGGATAGTTTTTTGTATAACCATAATAACGTGGTTGCATTTCGAGGCTTGCTTTCTCAGTATTGATCGTAGGATATTTTTGCGCCAACTCTTTTTCTATGCTCGCGAAATCAACAGCTTCCTTCGCACGAATTTTGGTATTTACAGCGTTACTCACCAATAATTGCGACAAGAAATCATTTGCTTTTACTTTTTCACTAACGGCATCAAATTTAGCAGGATTGTCTTTGATTAAATTAAATGCCTTCGAATCGACTACATTAGCTGCAGAAAGTAACAAGCTGGCATTCTCTTTTGTAAATATTTGATCTGTTGATAAAGATGCTAATACAATGCCTTCCGCTTTTGCTTGAGTCTCTTGATCGTAGGCATCTTTTGCTGATTGCGCCATGGCTTTTGCAATAGTTACATTCTGGGGGTCAGCATTGAATTTTGCCAATAAGGTTTCATATTGTGTATTTGGATCAAGTGCTTTTTGGGCTTTGGCGATAAAATCATCTGCTTCACCACCACCGACGATACGGTGAACAAGAGTTCCTTTGGCATCAAAGATCAAAAAGGTAGGGTAAGCTCTTACTTTATAATCTTTTGCAAAACGATCCGCTTCTTCATACCATGATTTCACATCTTCATTATCATTCTTGGTTTTATCCATCTGGATCTTCGCATTGATAAATTTAGCATTGAAGAAATCACCTACTTTGGCTTGTGGGAAAATGGTGCTCGACATGTATTTACATGGCCCGCACCAGGTTGTGAAACAGTCTACAAATATGAATTTATTTTCTTTAGCCGCTTTTTCTTTTATCTGGCTCCAATTGAGGCCATGCTCAAATTTGACACCTTCGCTTTGCGCAAATAGTAAGGTTGGAATGAGAAATAGCATTAAAATCAATTTTTTCATAACGTTGGTATTTTAGAATTTTAATTTAATAGTTAGCTTTTGTGCAGGATAGCATCAGTTGTCCCAAGTCTTTATACCCTTCATCATTTTGTCGAGTGTCTCCTGATAAATCGGACGATCGTCCTCACTGGCCATTTCAATAGCTTTGTTTTGCCACTTTAGGGCTTTATCTTTTTCTCCTTTCTTATAGAGTAGATTTGCGTAGGTATCCAAAAATGCACTGCTTGGATCTTCAATAATTGATTTTTTGCTCCAGCTTAATGCGGATTCGATACAGGCAGGATCACTGCTATTGTTGAATATCGTCCAGGCAAAGGTATTTAATTGATGGGGGGTAAAATCTTCCGACGAAAGGTAATCATTGATGGTATTCTTCATGGCTACATAATTTTTCACCTGAAGGTAATAGTGTGCCTTTATCTTCTTGAACATCGGGACAAAATCGATGTCTGGATATTTTGCAGCAAGTTCATTTTGATAACTATCCCAGTTGGGTTCATGTTTGGCATCTATTTTAATCTGAAATAATTCGTTGACGACAACATTAGCCAGCGTGCGGTTGGCAATCCCCGGTGATTCTAATAGAATATCAATTTTTTCTTTATTGTTGCGGATCAGATTAAAGGCTTTGGAGTTGGTGAATTTAGCGGCAGCCAATAGAATATGTACATTTTCTTTTTTGAATAATTCATCCGTTCCCAATGAGTTTGCTAAGGTATTTTCTGCCTTTTGCGCAGTATTTTCATCGTAGGCGATATTCGCGGCTTTCAGCATCTGTTTGGCGGTGTAAATATCCTGAGGCCTTTTCTCGAATTTTTTTAGCAGCGTGTAATACTGTGTTTCGGGATAGAGCCCATCCATCACATGACTGATAAATTCAGGGGCATCACTTGCACCAACTATACGATGCACCGCTTGTCCATTGGGATTAAAGATAAGAAATGTTGGAAACGATTGAATATTGTATTCATTGGAAAGGGTACGCGCATCGGCATACCACTTTTTGACATTGGCATTGTCGGACTCTGTGGAATCCATTTGTACCCTAACGCTAATGAAGTTCTGATTAATTGGCTGTCCAACCTGTTCTAAAGGGAATATTTCATTGCTCATATATTGACAGGGGCCACACCAGGTTGCAAATAGCTCCACGAAAATAAACTTGTTCTCGGCTTGTGCTCGCTCCTTAACTTGTTTCCAACTCAACCCATCTACAAATTTCACCCCCTTAGTTTGGGCCTGCGCCAAATTCCCGAATAAAATCGTAAGGCATAATGCGATTATACTTCTCATACTCACTCAACAAAAGATTCATAATTATGTTTAAGTTATTAAATTAATCTGAAAACAAAAACACCTCTGAAGTATTAATTTCAGAGGTGTTTTCGTGGACTGATAAATCGCTTATTTGATATTTATCTTCGATTTTAAATCTTTTGTTAGACCGTCTTTATGTAACATCAAAGAAGTTGTTTTATAGCGCACAAATTCTTTCGATGCATATAAGTAACCGTGGTAGTCATTTGTTGTGCCCCAAGAGTTTTTAACGATGTAATACTCTTTTCCGTTTTGATCTTTGACAAGACCTACGATATGCATGCCATGGTCATCTGTAGTTTGCCAGTTGTCGAAGGCTTTTTGTCTTTCTTCTTCTGTTACTTTTAACTCTGGCTTAGGACCAACAAACATGGTTGACTTTTCTTGGTCAGTCATTTCTTCAAATGGTTTTTCGGGTACATAAGCTACGCCATTTTTCCAAGAGAAACCTTTTTCTGATACGTCAGTTGCCCAAGCTACCGTATAACCTTTTTGCAATGCGTTGTCAATGATATCCGTTAAATCATTCATCTTCACATTATAGAAACGGTCGAATGACCAGTTGTCTGGAATCAACAATACGAATTGGCTGTAGTAAGGGTGATCAGTTACAGAAGCGATACCTACATAATCATCCGGATTGATACCAATTACCTGATCTGCAAAGGTGCGTGGTGTATAAGATTTACCATTGTAATCAAATTTCTCAGGGACCTCACCAAGGTAAGAATCCATTGCAGCTGTATAGGCTTTCTCCCAGTTTGGCGTCAATGTTTTACCTTTTACTACTGCACCTAACATGGCATCCAACATATTTGTCATTTCACCAAAGTTGTTGCGTGTAGTACCGTAGTGAAGACCTGTATAAGCCGATTGTGGCATTGTACCGTATTTACGGAATGAGTTCAATACATCATGGAATTGACCACCTTCACCTAGTGACAATCCTCCGTGAAGACGTACATAAGTACGTGCTTTGTCTAAGTATGTGTTGCGTGCAGTATAAATTTGGGAGATCTCAACAGGTTTTTTACCCATACGAATCATTTCTGACTCCAGGAAAGAATTACCTGAATAGGACCAACAAGTACCTGATGAACCTTGGTTTTTGATGGATGTGTTACCTAGATTGATAACTTCAGTAAAGGTAAATCCGGATTTGCTATTGTCATTTTGATTTGCTTTTAAGGCATTGATCAAATTGTCTTGTGCTTGTACTTGGAAGGAAGCTGCGAAAAGTGATGCGGCTAGTACAATCGTTTTATTCCAATTCATTGTTAGTGTTTTGTTAATTTAATGTGGTGCTAAATTAAATAAATAAAATTTAGTAAGGTAAATTCCTCTGTAAAATAATTGTTCTTAAAAATTGGCTGTTTTTCTGCTATTCTGCTGCTGGAAAATAGGATGCTTAAAAAGCAGCGATATTGATCAGAAATGGCCAGAAATTTCTTTCTGACCATTGTGTTTTAGTAAAACCATTTTTTTAAGCCGCATTGGCTTAATCAGCCGGTTCAGCCTTTTTTGGGAAAACCAGTGAAGCAATAATACTCAATGCAAGTATGCCGACAATAACGATCAGCGAATGTGTTGTTGTGAAACCTACTTCGGCCAACCAATGGTGCAGCAGCATCTTTAGACCAATGAAGACCAGCAAAAAGGCTAAGCCTACTTTGAGGTATTGGAATTTGTGGATAATGTTGACCAATAGGAAGAACATAGATCGTAATCCGAGGATTGCAAAAATATTGGAGAAAAATACCACATAGGCATCTTTGGTCACCGAGAAAATGGCAGGGATAGAATCCACCGCAAAAATCAAATCCGTAAATTCTATGACCAGTAGTACAAGAAATAGTGGCGTCATATATTTCACTCCGTTTTCTACATGGAAGAAGTGCCCGCCATCTAATTTTGGTGTTACCTTAAAGTATCGGGAAGCGAATTTAACAACTGGATGATTCTGTGGATCCACTTCTTCTTCCTGATTACGGTTGATAAACATTTTGACACCTGTAAAGACCAGAAAAGCGCCAAAAACATAGAGGATCCAGCCGAATTTAGCAATAAGGGTCGCGCCAAGGAAAATAAATAAGAATCGCATAATGATTGCGCCCAAGATTCCCCATACCAAAACTTTATGGTAATAGCGCTCCGGAATACCAAAAGAGGTGAATAATAGGACCATCACAAAGATATTGTCTACGGACAAGGCATATTCTACAACATAGCCTGTGAGATATTCCAGACCGAGATTCTTATTATAGACCTCGAGACTGGCGGCTAAATCACCCGGAATTATTTTAATATCGTGGTGGTGTTTGGTAATGATTTCTTGAAGGTGGTCCAAGTCATGGATATTGTGTAATTCAAACCCATAGTGACGAAGAAGCCAATAGAAACCCAATGAGAATAAGACCCAGATGGCGCTCATGATGCTAGCCATCTTTAGGCTAACTGGTTTGTCGCCTTTGGAGAATAAACCTAGATCTATTGCTAGCATAAGTGCAATAAAGATAAGGAATCCGCCAAAAAACATTAATTCGTGACTCATTTTATTTTTTTCTTTCTGTTGTATATTTTACCAGCTGCTCCAACCCCGCTTTGTATTCACTGTCGGGAAAGTCTTCCAAAATCAGGAAAGCATCTTGTTGGTATTCGAGCATCTTATTTGTAGCGTATTCGAGTCCTCCACTCTGGCGGACAAAGTCAATGACTTCGGCCACTTTGTGTGTGTCTTCATTATGGTTTTTAATCAAATTAATGATCCTTCGCTTTTCACTTGAAGTCACTTGATTCAAGGCATAGATTAGCGGTAAGGTCATTTTCTTCTCTTTGATGTCATTGCCGAGTGGCTTGCCAACGTCATCTAGCCCAAAGTCGAATAAATCGTCCTTGATTTGGAATGCAATTCCGATCTTTTCACCAAATTGATGGAGCTTATCTATTGTTTCCTGATCTGCATTTGAAGAAGCCGATCCACAGGCACAGCAAGAGGCAATCAGCGAAGCTGTTTTCTTTCGGATGACCTCAAAATAAATAGACTCTTCAATATCCAGTTTACGGGCCTTTTCGATTTGAAGCAATTCACCTTCGCTCATTTGATCAACAGCTTCTGATACAATTTTGAGTAAGTGATAATCCTGATGTTTTACAGAAAGAAGCAGGCCCCTTGACAGCAGAAAATCACCTACCAAAACAGCGATTTTATTTTTCCATAATGCATTGATGGAGAAAAAACCTCTGCGTTCGTAGGAATTGTCCACCACATCATCATGTACCAGTGAGGCGGTATGCAGCAATTCTACGAGAGCAGCCCCTCTGTAAGTGGATTCATTAATTCCGTTGCATATACCAGCAGAAAAGAACACAAACATAGGCCGCATTTGTTTGCCTTTACGTTTGATCAGGTATTGGGTAATACGATCCAACAAGGGGACGGAGCTTTTCATTGAAGCTTTGAATTTTTTTTCAAAAGCCTCAAGTTCGTGGACAATAGGGCGTTGGATCTCTCTTAATTTTGACATGAATTGGGGTGAAATACCAAAATAGTTAAAGCTTAAAGATAGTGATTTTGTTACAACTCTTCGACTGCTTTCTCAAGATTTTTGTACCATTCTTCACCATAGGTGCGGATGAGAGGATCCTTTAAAAATTTAAATACAGGGACCTGTAATTCTTTGCCAAATGAGCATGCATCTTTACAGATATGCCAACGGTCATAGTGAAGTACGTCGAATTCGGGATAATGTGTTGTTCTGATAGGGTAGAGGTGACACGAAACGGGTTTGCGCCAATGGACCTCGCCAAGTTCGTAAGCTTTTTCGATAGCGCATTTTGTAATACCATTTTCCCAGGTCACATAGGCACATTCTTTATTTCCATCGACACAGGTGGTGGTTAGATCGCCATCAACATCGACAACATACTTCCCTTGCTCTTCAATCGCTTCAATACCTTTCTCGGTCATATAGGGCTTTACTTTTGGATAAATCTCCTCCAATATAGCCTTTTCACTCTCCAATAGAGGAGCGCCTGAATCGCCTTCAATACAACAGATTCCTTTACATTTTGATAAATTACACACAAAGTCATTGTTGATTAGATCTTCGTGTACCAATACATTTCCTACTTCAATCATTCTAATTATTTTGAGTAGCTTGCTCTTTGTCCCAATTTGTATTTTAATCCACTGGCTTCGAGTAATTCCAATGTTACCGAGCCGATTAGAATATCTACATTGGCTTTGACCGGAATGCGGTTGCCATCATTGGTTACCCACAAATAAAGCTTGCTATTTTTTTTAAAGATACGTCCCGGTTTAATCTCAGGACTGAATTTGAGGCATTCTAATGTGCCTAATTCTGTTTTTATTTTTTCTATTCCAATATATTGTATGCCTAAAGTGGCAATCTCATCATTCAAAAAATAAGTCAGCTTAAAAGATTCTCCTGGTTTAACAGTCGATAGATCTAGATTACGGGCGAAATAATAGGAGGAAAGCAAGTCGAAAGTCTGATCTACCTTCGAATTAAAAGTCCCTTTATTACCTACAACTGTATTTGTCTCTTGGTTGAAGCGTACCTTATCATTGCGTCTGTATCCCCCCTCGCGAATGTTCTCCGTATAGTAATACGGTAAAAATGTTTTGCTGTTGATATACGAGTTGTATTCATTTCTTACTGTATATATTGCAAAGGCACCCGCTGTTTTACCGGCAGCGTATAAATGAAAGGAGGGATTTCCAGATCCATCCTTAGTATCTTCAACAGTTAATGTTCCCGTTGCGGCAGAAATAAAGCCATAACGGAGTTTATATTTTAATTTCTCGCCGCCTTTAAATGCTGATTCTTTTAAATGCGGTAAATCTTGAGCAAAAGCAGTACTTACTAAAACGGATAAGTAAAGGAGCAAAGTCGATATAAGTTTCATGTACGTAAGTTTACGAAATTTGTTTGAAAAAGAAATGTTAATTTCATTCAAATAAATTTAACTTTTGCTGTTAATGAAGTGCTCATGGACGGTGACTTATACTGACTTTTGACCAACTTTATCTAGGCCGTGCACGCTTAAACACAGGAACCGTAGAACAAGGTTCGCCGTACATAATACTTTTCGCTACCTTACTTAGTTTTACCGTAAACTGTACAAATGTAGACTCGGGAATAAACGTATCACCACAACCTTTCACAACCACACGTTGATCCCTGAACTGTTCCATGTCAATCTGTTCAATTGCCGCAGCATACTGAATACGCAATAACTCATCTAGATCGCCAAAAATAACTGTCGGGGCATAGGGCTCCAATTTGTTGGCCAATAACATATAAGCCCATGTTGGGACAATAGCATCGGCTGTACACGTAATGGCGACATGTTTGTCTGTATATTGCGACCAGTCGTGTGTTTTAATGAATTCCCGGAAATCCTTTTCTTTCAGAATTAGACCATGGAAGAGATTATCCTTAATATCATATACTACATTGTCTGCTTTGGGATGGTAGTCGGCCAAGTCAACAGTGACTAACCCGCTTTGCGCAACTTTGTTGACAATATTTGTTTGAATATCCATATTTACATCAAAAAAAAGCCGGACGATAATTCGTCCGGCTACAAATTTACTTAAAAATCTTCTAAAAGAATTTCACTCTATTGTCAATGATTTCAGCTTTGTCTTGCAATGCGCGGAAAATAGATCCCCAAGCGCGTTGTGCTTTTGCTGCAAGCATTTGTTTCTTTTGTCCGTTTATATCCGAAATTGCTGCTGGATTTGTAAAACCGTTTACTTGTACAACATATACTCCTGTATTGCCTTCAATAGCTTTAGAAGGTTTGTTTGGCTGAAGTCCAAATACAGTACCTACAACTAAATTTTCTAATGCTACACCAGGGATAACTGGATTTGCGAAGACAACATTTTCAACATGAATAGCTGCTTTACCAACTTTTTGGGCAACTTGATCAATAGAAGAAGTGCCTGCTAAAGCCTTGTCAAATTTCTCTTTCAAGATTTTCGCTTTAACCATATTTCTTACCGCAGGTTCGATATCTTTCTTAACGGCCTCCAAAGAAAGGGTTCCTTTTGCTTGGATGTTCACTAAGTTTGCTAGGATATAAGAAGTTTCAGTCTCAAATACTCTATCAGAGACATCACCTTTTTTAGCTTCGAAAGCCCATTTAATTAAATCACGTGGAGCTTCGGTACCGTCTAGGACATTATCCATCGCCGTTACGCGTGAGGCTGTTTTTGCTTCTAGACCAAGTTTCTTTGCTTCTTGAGCAAAGTTTTGTGCCGTAGCTGCAGATAAGAATGCTGTAGCTTTGCTATGTGCATTGTTAAGCGTTTCTTTTCCGCTGCTGATCACTTTATCTATGATAGCAACTTTCGCGTATTTTGAACTGCCTGTTTGTTTCTCAATTTTAATGATATGAACACCAAATTGTGATTTTACAACTTTGATATCGCCCGTTTTGCCTTCGAATACAGCTTTTTCAAATTCAGGAACCATGCGACCTCTTGTGAAAGTACCTAGTTCACCACCATTTGTTTTGCTTTCAGGATCTTTGCTGAACTGAACTGCAAGCGCAGCAAAATTGTCTCCTTTTTGAATCAGACCTTTGATCGAATCCGCTTTTGCCAACGCTTTATCAACGCCGCCCTCAGCAGCAGGGTCCAATAGGATATGAGATGCTTTTACAGAGTCAGGACTGATAATCGTCGAAACAACTTTTGCAATTTCATATGCGTTATTGTTCAAGAAAGGTCCCACAGTTGTTCCGGCTGCAACATTGAACACAACGGAATCCAACGAAGGACTCAATTGACCCTTTTTTACATAGGTGAATGGAAATTTGTTGTCTGAGTTGATTGAAGCGAACAAGGAGTCATCTTTTGAAACAATTAAATCTTGTTTCAATTTATTGATTGTCTCTTTTACCGCCAAAGAATCTTTTGCAAGAGGTTTTGCATCTACGGTTACGTATTGAATTGCACGTGTTTCCTCTTGTGTTTTGAACATGTTTTTATGTTCGTTATAATATTCTTGGTAATCAGCATCCGTCAATTTAGCATCTGCGTCTTTAATAGAAGCATAGTCTAAAAGGATATATTTGAAGTTTGCCAATTTGTTGCGCTCTTGGTATTCTTCATTTGCCTCCAAGGAGGTAACATATACGCTGTTGGAAAGCAATTCGCCATATTTGCTGCTTAAACGCTCATCTTTTACCCCTTCAAGTAGCGCTTCCCATTGCTGAGCCACTTGTTGGTTGCCTGCAGTGTTAACTTGGCTGATAAAAGTACGCAATTGACCAGAGTCGAACTGTCCCGTTTGTGGGTTGGTAAATGCTTGTACGATCTGGGGCGAAGGATTTGGTCCTTGTACTAGATCATTTAATTCTTTGGCACCTACTGTCAAACCGATTTTTTCAATTTCTTTCTTCAAGATCTCTCTTGATAAGAATTGATTCCATACTTGTTGAACTGCGTATGTCCGCATTTGAGGGGTAACTGTACCACCCATCTGTTGTTTGAACATTTCTTCTGTTTGTTCAACTTGTTGATTGAACGCAGGATATTCAATTTCAGTTCCGTTGACTTCCCCTACACGATTTTGATGTCTCGCCCAAAAAGGAGCCCCTCCTCGAACGACATCGCCTAGTAAAAATGCTAAAATTGCGATAGCCATAGCTGCTGTCAAGATGACACCGGCTTTGTTCCGCAAAAAGCCCATTAATCCCATAGTCTGCTTATTGTGTTTATATTGTGTAAATACTTGTATTTCGTTAATTTATGCGTAGCATAGCAAAATGCGGTGCAAGATACAATTTTTATAAAAAAAAACGGAATATTTTCCTGAATGTAGTAAAACAAATTTGAAAACTATTTGTATAAAGTGGTGTTTTTTCTTCTCTTTTTACACAAAGGATTCGTTCTGAATGACTTATTCAAATAAACAATCGGCGAGGGAGTGAATTATCCAGAGCCACCTAGATATTTACGCCAAATAGAAATCAGGTTGATGCCCTGCGATCGGCTATTTACCTAGCGATGGGAAGAGGTTGTTGTTGGTAATGACGGTATACCCGGTTGCGTTGGCTATATTGACATGTTTAAAATCCTTGTCCGAAGTAAATGATGAGCCTTGTAAGTTTCCCCGATTATCCCGAAAGAACGCCGTAATCGGAACATGATTATAAAAGGTCATGTTGCTGTTGCTATCGGCCTTACTTTCGTCGTAGATGATTTCCTCGGTTTTGATGATAGAACCATCAGCCATGGTAACGACTACATTTTTTGTAAAGGTGGTCGTCTTTTCTTTTTCCCTTCGAATGGCGTGGTCGGAAGTGATGCGTTGAGTTTCCTTCAAATGGTCATCGTAAAAGATGATTTTGATGCTTTTTGGAAATTCGTAGACTTCGGTACTATCATGTTTAATGCGCATTTCGGGCGCAGTGAGATTCGCTTTTACCCGTGTGGAATCGCTATAGATAATATCAACATGACGAGAAATGTCGACCGCCTCTTCTTTTTTCATGTTAGCAAGTCGGTCTACTTCTTTTAGATCAGGCTCACAGGAGGTCAATGACAGCGCCCCTAGTAAAAATAAGATTACTAGGGGCGATATATTTTGGATGATGGATAAGGCAAAAGTTTTGCGTACCATGCTATTAATCAAATTGTGTTCTTCTAAACCAGCGGTCATTTAAGGTAAAGCCGATATTAAAGTTAATATAACGTTCACGTAGGAGATTATTGCTGATTTTACCCATTTGGCCAAATTCGGCAGAGAAGTTGATTTTAGAGAACGCTCCTGAATATTGATTTCTTGCCAACGGTAATCCTACCCCTACTGTAACCGCCATGTCATTGATATTTTGGTTACTCAAGAAATATTGTGTTTTGTTATATCTGAAACCAATTCTATAGTCTACTTGGTTTAAATATTTGAGCGAAGTAACATCTGGTGTAATCTGCCCCCCAATGGCTACGCCATAATTCTTACGAAGCTCATTTTCTCCTTTTCTTGTTTGAAATCTGGACCAATCTGCGTATTTAAAATCGGCACCCACTAGCCAGCGATTGCTACGGGCAAGCGTGATACCGACATTATGTTTCAACGGAAGGGTCAAATGTCTGCTACTACGATCCGAAACATAGGTACTATCCAAAGGGATATTTTGGTTGTCCGGATCTGTTGAAGGTGTTGTTCTTGTATTAAATATTGTTGTCCTCTCTTTAATATCATTATTCAGGGATCCCGAATAACCGAAGGTAAGTGAATACTCTTTATTTAAAGGTTGTTCGTATTGTAAACCATAATCAAAGATAATCCCCTGGATTTCACGTTTATTTTGTTGTTGTACATTTAATGCACCAGATGAAGGCAAAAATTCTACACGGCTATAATCATTTAATGTTCCAAATAGATAAGACATGTTGGCACCGATACTCAAGCCTTTCACAATGCGTACGCCCCAGCCAGCGTATGCCTTTGTTAAACCACCTTCGCCCGTAAAAACTTTAGTATAGGGGTCAGAATCGGTGGTTCCTGTTGAGGATGTCCGATAGCCTATATCTGAATAGGGAAGGATACCTAAGCTGATACCGCCAAATCGTTTCATTGGGAAAGTCATGGTGATATGGCTAAAAGCAAAGTCAGCCGTATTGTCTGATCTTGTTGTCGAATTTAATTGGGTGTAATTCCCATATAAACCAGCATCAAAGGTTGTAAACTGTGTTGCAGAATAAGATGCAGGATTGCTTGGGTTGGTATTGTATACGCTATTGATTTTCCGGATAGCGGTATTGACACCACCCATCCCTCTATATTGTGGCAATAAATCTTCGCGCATCTGACCAAGTCCAAATTGAGAGTAAGGTGATGCGGATGTCGTTTTTTGTGCAAATGCGGTAGTAGAACTAGCTAAAATTCCACCTGCTAACAACAGTTGGAGTGATTTATTTCTTAGAGAGCTTGTGAAGCGTTTCTGCATGGTCAATCTATAAAATTGAGAAACTAATGTTTATTTAGTTTTAGTGAAATTTTCGAGTTATCTGACTCTTATATTAAATGTTCTTTGCTTTTAATCGCATACAAAACTATTCAATTTTTGCGAGCTTGTTAAGCCGATTTTGTTAAAAAAGGTTAAACGCTTATTGTACAGTTGTTTAGAAAAATTGAAAGTAGATTATGGTTAGTGTTATAATGGCGTATACGACCTCAAAAAACCATTTCTTTTTGGCGTAAGTGAAATAATATGCCATATAGATGGCTATAGAAGGCGCACAAAGCAGAAAATGAGCCTCTGTTAGTTTTTTATTCCAATAGAAGGATACTATCGCCAGACATAACATAAAAAACAGTAACTGAAATGACTTGCGAATATGCACCACACTTTTGAAGAAGTTGTCTTTCAATACCAGTAGAAAGAGGATCAAGGTAAAGATTACGGGAACGAGGACGAGGTAATCGACTAATTGAATGCGGATAGCTGTAGGAAATTTGTAAGTAAATGGCAACCAAATGGTGTAAAATTGCGCCATTTTACCCGTCCAAAGATAGACAACTGCCAAGATAAAATAGACCGTTGCAAGACCTAATAATGGTGTGACCCACTCTCGCCAATTGAAAGGCCTAAAAATGAGCAAGCCTATCCACAATAAGAAGAACATGCTCAGAAATGGAAAATAGATCAGACTTCCTATGCCCACGATCATGCCGAGATCAAACATTTCGGCTTTAACATCTGTCTGCCGATAGAGGGAGAGCAGTTTGCTTAACATCCATATCGAAATAAAATTGCAGATTAAGGTTGGAGAGAGTACTAGGAATGGCAAAAATAAGCTGGCAAGCGTCATGTACATTAACGCCACCAGGAAACTGGGTTTCCCTAACAGATTAAAATGGCTGGTGATGCGATTGAGTATTGTAGCCTGAAAGATCGTCAAGATCAATGTGATAAAAACATTGGTTGAAGGGGAGAGATTGATCAAGTTGTTTTCTCCCAAAAGATTCCCCAAAGCAGGCTCAAAGATTACAGAATCAAGTTTGTCCGGAAGGTGCAGAAATATGCCTAAGCATAGAATAAAACCTACGACGGATAGAAATAAAATATTTATTGGTGAATAATTTCTAAACTGACTTATAATCATGGTATGGGATCAATAAAATACTATTTATTCTTTTTCTCCAATTTGCTGATACGGCGATCGAGCAAGAAGAGGAAGAAAGCCAAACCTAGAAAAATGACCAACATGACCAATACAACAACGTAGATCTTACCTTCACTACGTAATCCGGTCGCCATATCGACATCATCTTGTGCAAATGTGCTCAAAGTTGATAAGAGTAATAAGGCGATTGACAATGTTATTTTTTTCATTTGTTTAAAATATTTATTAAGTGTTATGCTCATTGGTATAAATGAGTTCTTTCACTCGGTTTGTTGTTTATTGTCTTGAAGCTATCAGATTTATTCATTTCCTATTTGATTATTCATGTGCAATGTGTTTTTTATTGCATTCATGAACTTGTTTCATACGGTTTGAATAAATGATGATGGTTTTTATTTGTTTAAATTATAGTCTGTATTGATTTTCTTAGCTATAAAAGATTCGATATCGCTAAGCGCTCAATTCTTGTTTTCTCTCCAATAAACGCATTCTATAACGGAGTGTACAGATCCACGTTGCAATTAGGATCCATCCAATAACCGAACTGTAGAATGTAGGGCGTAGCTCATTGCTCATCTGAAGATCCGCAAATGTTCCGTTGCCCCCACTGCCTGGGTGTAGGGAATCCGTTAGTTTGGGTAAAATATAGATCAATACGATGATAATGGGAAAGGCGAAGATATTATACACAGCAGAGATCTTGGCTCTTTTTTGCTCTTCATCCAATGCATTGCGAAGAACCAGATAAGCTAGGTACATCAATGTCGCTATGGCGGAGCCATTCAGCTTAGGATCATTTGGCCAAGGCTCTCCCCAGGTGATGTTTGCCCAAAGCATACCTGTCGCAAGCCCAAGAAAACAAAAGGTGATTCCTGTGTTTACAGCTTCTATGGCCATAAGATCATATTCTTGCTTTCCGGTATTTAAGTATTTAATACTGTATATGACAGATACGAGGTACATCGAAATCATGGCAAACCACATCGGAACATGGAAATAGACATTGCGTATGCTTTCGTGAAGGATGAAGAGGCGGGGAACTGGGCCTAGAAGACCATTGATAATGACAGCACAGATAATCATTACTGCTAATATTTTCCACCATTTTTTTCTCATGGATAAATTGAATTTAGTTTGTTCTCAATTCTAAAATTTAATCTCGCCAAAGGTACGGAAATAACAACAAAGAAATAGTGATGGTGATTACATTAATTGCAAGTAATACGATTATTTCTTTGCTACTCGATGCCCTTTCCAGGCCTTCTATTGCATTGCGAGATAGCTTGATTAATACGATTAATAGAGGGATAATTGCGGGGAAACTTAAGATGGCCATTAAGGTGCTGTTGTTACCTGCTTTGGAACTAATGCCCGAGATCATGGTAAAAACAGTGGCAAAACTGATGCTGCCAAGGATAACGGCAACAAAATAAAGGGCCGGGTCACCGATAGGGTTTCTGAATATCGTTGAATAGACGAAATAGGCAATGATGGCAAGAAGGGTCATCATCATCATATTGTAGATGACTTTCGCTAAAATAATTGCTCTGGGATCGACCAGAGAGTAATAATAGAGTTGTCGATTGGGATTTTCTTGAACGAAGCTTTTGTTGATTGCATTGATCGAAGCGAAGAGCATAATGATCCAGAACAATGCATTCCAAGTAGTCGTATCAACTGATTTAAACGCTTGATAGCAGACGAAAACAGTTGATACGACATATAGTAGAATTCCATTAATAGCATATTTTGAACGCCATTCCAGAATGATGTCTTTAAGAATTAAAGTTTTTACCTGTTGCAGTAAAGTCATATACCGCAAAGATACAAATGTATTTTGACCGCGAGAGTGACCAAAACCATCAATTCTTAAAAAAGCTGTTTTTTTACTTATGCATTAGAAATTTTGGACTTTGCAGCATCAGTCGTATTGTCGATTTTGCTTGCCAAATTTTGAGCGGCATTGTTGGCGTGGTCCAAAGCTTCTCTGCCGGCTTCTTTTGCTTTGTTTTTCAGTGCATCTGCATCGTCCGAAGCTTTGCTAAAAGCAGCCTGAGCTTTAGACTTCAGATTGTCCAACTCGGCGGAAGCTCTGTTGGCTAGTTTTTGGGCTTTTTTAGCTTCTTTTTTTGAAAGATCTTTCAATGACTTAGTTAAGCTTTTAATGCCATCATTTGCACGATCTAGTTGTTTTTTTCCATCATCAGTTCCTAAAAGATACCATGCAGCAGCTCCCGCAGCTAATCCTACCAAAGCAAATGCCACTAATCCATTTTTGCTATTTTTCATAATTCTTCTATTTTGTTATATATTCAAATGATAATCAAGTATGATACCAAATGAACAATCTCTGGGTGAATTTGTTTAAAAAGAATCAATAATTAACAAAATTTTACATATCAATCTTCTGCTGCTTGGATTGAAGATTATAGAGATGCTGATAGAGACCACTTTCCTTTTGGAGTAGTTCAAAGTGAGTGCCGCTTTCAGATACGATGCCATTTTCAACAACGATAATTTTATCAGCGTCTACAATCGTGGATAGTCTGTGGGCAATGATAATTGAGGTGCGTCCACGCATTAATTCTTCCAATGCATCCTGTACCTGTCTTTCTGATTCAGAGTCTAAGGAAGAAGTAGCTTCGTCCAAGATAAGAATTGCCGGATCTTTTAACAGTGCACGTGCAATGGCGATACGTTGACGCTGGCCGCCAGAGAGTTTGACGCCGCGTTCACCAACGACCGTGTCATAGCCTTCAGGGAAATTTAAGATAAATTGATGGGCATTGGCACGTTTTGCGGCTGCTATAATTTCATCTTCGGTAGCCTCTAGTTTGCCATAGGCGATATTCTCACGTATTGTACCACCAAATAACAGAACATCTTGCGGTACGATAGCGACCTGGTTGCGGATATCGCAAAGTTCAAAATCGGATGCTGGTTTGTCGTCGTAACAGACTTCGCCTTTGTTGGCAGTATAGAATTGTAAGATCAACGAAGCTATTGTTGATTTACCGGTTCCGCTTGGCCCGACTATGGCAACTTTGTCACCAGCATTGGCTGTAAAGTTAATGTCTTTCAAAATTTCAATATCGGGACGACTTGGATAAGAAAAAGCAACGTGGTTGAAGCTTAGTTTTCCGGTCATGGTCTTGTGGACTTCCTTACAAGTGGGTTTTACATTCAGGTTTTCCTGTGGCTCATCCAAAATTTCTAAAATCCGTTCACTTGCGCCCAAGGAACGTTGGATGTTAGCATATAGTTCGGGGAAACTGCCCATAGAGCCTGCCACAAACATCGAATACAATATGTAGGTCGTTAAGTCACCGACAGTCATCTCATGAATAGAAACTAATGCTGCTCCGTACCAGATCACAGCGATCACAGCACCGAAAATACAGAAGATAATAAAAGAGGCAAAAGCACCGCGGAAAGTAGCTCCTTTGACTGCCAATTTTACGACTGAATCCATCTGATTACTGTAGCGGTTAAACTCGAAGTATTCATTCACAAATGCCTTTACATTGCTTATTCCCAATAACGTCTCTTGAACGATACTATTGGACTCTGCCATTTTATCCTGAGCCTGCCGTGATAGTTCACGGATGAATTTTCCGAAAATAATGGCCGCTACAACGATAATCGGTAAAATACAAAGGTTCATGAGAGCCAGTTTGGGGGATACCCAAACCAAAAGAAAGACACCGAAACAAAGACTAATCAACTGTCTTAAAATTTCAGCCAATGTTGTTGTTAACGTATCCTGAATCTGTGAAAGGTCTGCAGACAAGCGGCTGTTTAATTCCCCAACACGACGATTGGCGAAAAATTCGATTGGTAATGAAATGAGTTTGAGGTAGGTATCCTTGCGGAGTGCGGCCAATGTACGTTCTGCAATCTCTACAAAGATGCGTATGCGAAAGAAAGAAACGACTGACAGAAACGATAGAATGATAAAGGCAATTCCACCGATATAATATACTTGTGGGGTTAGCCAAGGATAAGTTTGCTTGCCTTGTGCAGCATCAATCATGGCACCAAGCAAAGCGGGAAACGCCAGCATGGCCAAACTGGATAATACCAAGAAAAACATGCCGACCCCAAATTTAAACCGATAAGGTTTTAAATAGGTCATTAATTTAGATGCTCTCAATAGGAGCTCCTTATTCAATTTTGGTTTTGGTAGATCTTCTTCTTGTTTATTACCGCTGTTGAATCCTCTTGCCATATCCGCTACTTCAAATTTTGTTGCGAGGACAAATGTAAAGAGATTAAAAATATTTTGCTATCATACTTTAGTCAATTTTTTAACCTGAATCTCACTTTTTCTAAGATAAACAGCTGTTTCGGCTGTTTTGCTATTTTAAAAATGCTTGCACATGAGGAGGTTTAGCCTAAATTTTGATGTTTTGCCGCTAATTGCTGTGCACGGTTTTTATAAAGTAAATAGCCTAAAACCAAGATGACAAGTAAAGCAACGTACAGGAGGATATTACTTACACCTCCGTTGCCGGATGTTTTGTTTACTTGTGTCCGCAATTTTTCGTTTTCTTTTTGAAGCTTACTTATCGTGCCTATGTAAGCTGAGACCTGTTTGTCGTAGTCTGTTGCCAGTTGCTGGAATTTATCCTTTTCAAAATCTTTGATTTTCAATAGTTTTTGAGTCTCTAGGAATATATTGTTGTCGGTGATAACGATATCTTTAAGGATATCAATGCTTTTTTGCATGTCACCTTTTGATTTGAATAGACCAAAAAGTCCTGTTTTTTGCGTGAGGCTCGTGTCATAGGCGCCGAATTTTTGTTGTCGGGCATCCAATAGGTCATTGACATGGCTCCGTTGTACTTCAAATGCGGTTGAGTCTGGATTAGTTTGCGACTTGGTCTGTCCAACGAAGCAAAATAAAATGGTGAGTAAAGAAAGGGATCTTAAAGATTTTATCATGTATTTGGACGATCTGTGTAATCAACTATTTAATTAAGAATAACGTACGCGTTGAAATTTTATTTTGCCGCGATGCTATACCTGAATTTCAGCCCTACGGGTGAAACTGGCCGAGGGTAAAAATAAGGCGGTAGGTAAATACCACCAATGAATTTATGAAATTAATCTTTAAATTCTATACGAATTACATTGGAGTCGTCGTCATGAAGTCCAAGGAGCTGACTTGCATTACCTTTATTGATGGCAATTTCCAGGTAATTTGAAATACCAAATAAACAAAGCTTCTCGCCTTCACCGACTTCGTTGTAATGCCAGGAAAGGTTGGTAATGGTTTCATTACGTTTGAAATAAAGGACAAAATGACGCCCTTTTTGAACTCTATTGAAAAGATCTTTCGAGATATTGGTAATGGCGTTGCCGAAAGCATCAACATAAATGACGTTGCCCCGGATCATGTCTTTATCAAAGATAGGCTGCAAAGTTACTTTTTCGATGAGTTGCTGCATTGGGGTGCCGATCTCTTTTAGTTTGCCTCCTTTGGCGATATGACAAGCTGACTTAGAAAGAATATCGGCGAGGGGGAAATGAAGATACCGAAGGTCTTGCATTAAGTTGAGCTCATACAGTTCCTGTGGTTCATTGCCGTTTAGCAATAGACTGAAAATACCATTGTCGGCCCCGACGAAATAATGATCGTTGTATTTCATGCCGATATATTTCGACTCTTCATGAAACAGGGTGTTAATTCCGATAATGTGAACGGTTCCTTTCGGGAAATAGTGGTAAGCGTTACCCAATACAAAGGCCGCCCGAGGGATGTTGAATGCTGGAATTTCATGGGTAATATCAACAATATTGGCACCAGACAACTGCGATAAAAGACTACCTTTTAACGCGGCTTGATAAAAATCTTTGTGTCCTAAGTCTGTTGTTAATGTAATTACTGCCATTATAATCTAAATCCTAGATCGAATTGCTGTCGAATTCCCTTAAATATACCCTTAAATTTATCTAAATAGTGGACAAAATTACTATTTATCAGATGATTTATAAAGCTAATTGGATAACTTATTTTGAATCTGTCTTTTTTCGATTGATATACACAAACATAGCGAACATTTTGTGCATAAGGAAATCTTTGCATCCCCTTGTCTCTTGTTTCCATAGCCTTCTAAATCATCCTTTTTTGTGCACTGTATCTTCTTGGTTGTTTCGTTAGAATACGTTAATTTTGAATAGTATTATACAGGGACGATGTTGTGTAATGGCTACAATCTAATTAATTCTAAATAGGATAAAATTTGAACGAATTACTAATTGCATTAGATGGTCTGAATTTGCCCATATTATGGGGAGCAGACAATGAGCACTTCGATTATTTGAAGAAGCAATTCCCAAAACTGCGGATTGTAGCTCGGGGAAGTGAAATGAAGGTGTTGGGAGACGCGAAGGAATTAGATCTGTTTGAGCAATCGTTTAAGGAAGTCATGGCTCATCTGGAGAAATTTAACAACATTACTTTATTGGATTTTGAAAATCTCCTAGGAGCAAACGCAGGTTCTGCTGCCCAACAGGAAAAGGAACTGGCGGCCAAACATGCTGCCTTCGGATCCGAACCGATCGTTTATGGACCTAATGGACTGATCGTACGTGCGCGCACTGCCAATCAGCGGAAAATGGTGGATAGTATTTCGAAAAATGACATCTTATTTGCTATAGGACCAGCAGGTACAGGAAAGACCTATACGGCAGTTGCCTTAGCTGTTAGAGCACTTCGAAATAAAGAAATCAAAAGGATCATTCTAACGAGGCCGGCGGTGGAAGCTGGTGAAAATCTTGGTTTTTTGCCAGGAGATCTGAAAGAGAAGGTAGATCCGTATTTGAGACCACTCTATGATGCTTTAGACGATATGATTCCAGCGGAAAAGCTGAAAGGTTACCTGGAAAATCGGACCATTGAAGTCGCTCCGTTAGCGTTTATGCGTGGACGAACATTGGACAATTGCTTTGTAATTCTGGATGAAGCTCAAAATGCTACGGATATGCAGCTGAAGATGTTTTTGACACGTATGGGGCCAACGGCAAAATTTATCGTTACAGGTGATATGACACAGGTCGATTTACCAAAGAAAAATCAATCTGGATTATCTACATCGATTCGCTTATTGGAGAATATCGAAGGGATTGACATTATCCATCTCAGCGGCGGAGACGTGGTTCGCCATAAACTGGTGCGTCGCATCTTAGAAGCATACGGCGATATTTAATTGGTCTGTGCTCAAAGTTAATGATTTGGGACCATGCAAATCGAGCACAGCGAGCTCGTAAAATAAAGCTATTACATTTATGAATGCTTTTGAACGCAGACATAAATGAACAATTACTTACATTTGAATTTTACTTTGAACATGAACGCTATAAAAGAAACAAATTTCAATTTCGAAAATCAGACTGCTTTTTACCGAGGAAAAGTACGCGATGTGTATACGATTGCTAATACTTATTTGGCGATGGTAGCTTCAGACCGTATTTCGGCATTTGATGTGGTACTTCCACGTCCTATACCCTATAAAGGGCAAGTGTTGAATCAAATTGCAGCCAAATTTTTAAAGGCTACGGCGGATATTATTCCAAATTGGGTCGTATCTGTTCCGGATCCAAGTGTAACTATCGGTCAACTATGTGAGCCGTTTAAAGTAGAAATGGTTATTCGTGGCTACTTGTCAGGACATGCATGGCGTGAGTATGCTGCCGGCAAACGTGAAGTATGCGGGGAGTCATTACCAGAAGGCTTGAAAGAAAATGATAAATTGCCAGAACCAATTATTACGCCGACAACAAAGGCAGCGGTTGGACATGATGAAGATATTTCACGTGTCGATATCTTGAAAAAGGGTATCGTAAGTGAAGAGGACTATGTTCAATTGGAACAATATACCAAAGCTTTGTTTCAAAGAGGTACCGAAATTGCCGCACAGCGGGGATTAATTTTGGTGGATACAAAATATGAATTTGGGAAAAAAGATGGGAAAATTGTGTTGATCGATGAGATTCACACACCAGATTCTTCTCGCTATTTTTATGCGGAAGGCTACCAGGAGCGTCAGGAAAAAGGCGAGGCACAAAAGCAGTTGTCAAAAGAGTTTGTTCGCAAATGGTTAATCGAAAACGGCTTCCAAGGGAAAGATGGTCAAGTTGTTCCAGAGATGACCGATGAGATTGTCACTTCGATCTCCGAGCGTTATATTGAGTTGTACGAGCACATTGTTGGAGAGAAATTTGTGTATCCTGATCAAGAAAACGTGTTGGAGCGTGTGGAAAGAAATGTCGCAAACGCCTTGAAAACGCTAAATTATTAGTACATTGTATCCTCAAACAAAGGAGATAGACTAATGAAGTATACCATTGATAAACACGATCGCTATATTGTCATAGAACCTCATGTCGATGTGATTGATGCGGATAATGCCGCTAAACTCAAAGGAGAATTTTTGTTGCGGAATACGATTGGACAACGGAATATTGTTTTGGACATGATCCACGTTCAGCAAACGGACGAGGTGGGCATCCGTTTAGGAGTGCTTGCTCATCGTTTGTGTCAGTCTGTTGGTGGCATATTCATTCTGGTTAATCTTTGTCCCACATTGATGGATATGGTTCGGGTGTCGCATTTGGATAAATCGTTGAAAATTGCACCATCTCTAAAGGTTGCCGAGGATTTAATCTTTGCGCACGAATTGGAATCTGAGTATCGGGGGACAATTGAAGATTGATATGAAGTTTGAAGTTCTGATATTAGGAAATAGCTCGGCGACCCCGATATTTGATCGTCATCCGACTAGCCAAGTGCTGAACTTTAATGAGCAATTGTTTTTGATCGACTGCGGGGAAGGTACACAAATGCAGCTCAGCCGATATGGTATCAAAAGCAATCGCATAGGACATATATTTATTAGCCATTTACATGGGGATCATTATTTGGGTTTGGTGGGGCTACTCTCATCGATGCACCTTGTCGGCCGGAAAAGTGATCTCCATCTGTATGGTCCTTCTGCATTAAAGGAGATTTTGGATGTACAGTTTTTGCATTCCGAAACAGTTTTACGTTATAATCTTGTTTTTCATCCGATTTCACCTGAACGGCCGGGCGTTATTTTTGAAAATAGAACTTTAAAAGTAAGTACATTTCCGTTAAAACATCGTATCGCTTGTACTGGCTTCCGCTTTGACGAGGGACCTCGAGCCCGAACATTGCTGGGCGATGTGGTCCAGGAACTGAATATACCTACCGTGTATTTTCCGATGATTAAAAAAGGATTTGATTACGTCGATGAAAGTGGTAAAGTGTATACGGCAGATGAGCTGAGCCTTCCTGCTCCCTTATCGCGCAGCTATGTGTATTGTTCGGATACCGTACGGACGCCAGAATATCTGCCTTATGTGCAAAAGGCTAATCTGATGTACCATGAGTCCACATTCTTGCACGATATGGTCGATCGCGCAAAAGAGACGTTTCACACAACAGCGCTGGAAGCTGGAGAGATCGCCCGGGAAACTCACGCAAAGAAGTTGCTATTAGGTCATTATTCAGCTCGGTACAGAGACTTAAATCCTCTATTGGAAGAAGCGAGAACTGTATTCCCAAATACGGAACTCTCTGTGGAAGGTAGATGGTTTTCGGTGTAATTTTTTGTGAATTTCGTTTATTTTCCAACGACAGCTTTGTTACAGCCAAGGAAATACCGCTAAAAGAGAGACGCTCAAGGGGTAGAAAGGAAGAGGTATAAGCAAGTTTCTTAGCAAGATGAGCTGATATGCAATTGATGGACCAATGACCACAGGTGAATAATTGCTTATTGTATTGCATATGATGAACAATTTATCTAAGTTTACGGCTCTAATTTTTTTATAATGGATAATCCATTCAACTTAAACAACCTACTACGGGAAAATATTAAGAAGCTCGTACCTTATTCATCCGCAAGAGATGAATTTAAAGGGGAGGCATCCATATTGATTGATGCCAATGAAAATCCTTTTGGATCCCCACTAAACCATGATTACAACCGATACCCAGACCCTCTCCAACATCAAGTTAAAGCAAAACTTTCTAAAATAAAAGGTGTACCTTCAGAGAATATCTTTTTGGGAAATGGAAGTGATGAAGCCATAGATATTTTATACCGTGCATTTTGTACCCCCGGTGTTGACAATGTTATATTGGTTCCGCCGACTTATGGGATGTATGAAGTCTCTGCGAACATCAATGATGTTGCTTTCAAAAAGGTAAACCTGACTGCCGATTACCAGCTTGACTTGGATGGTATTGCCAATGCAATAGATGCACATACGAAATTGATCTTTATCTGTTCTCCCAATAACCCAACAGGAAACTCAATCCGTCGTCAGGATATTGAGGCGATCTTAAATAATTTTCAGGGGCTTGTTGTTGTGGATGAAGCTTATATTAATTTTTCTGCTGTCAAATCATTTACGCAAGAACTGGCTGAATACCCCAATCTAGTGGTATTGCAGACGTTGTCCAAAGCCTGGGGACTTGCAGCTTTACGGTTGGGAATGGCTTTTGCAAGCAAAGAGATTATAGCTGTTTACAATAAAATAAAGCCACCCTATAACATTAATCAGGCTACGCAGGATATCGTATTGGAGGCCTTGGATCAGGTTGATCAAGTCAATGACTGGATCAAGGAGACGGTCGCCGAACGTGAGAAACTGGTACGCGAACTGCTTGAGCTGGACTATGTACAGCATATTACACCTTCTGATGCCAATTTTATACTGGTCAAGATGGATCAACCACGTGAGGTTTACGATTACTTGGTTCAATATGGAATTGTCGTTCGAGATAGGTCCAAAGTTGAACTCTGCGAAGGCTGCCTTCGGATTACTGTTGGTACACCTGCCGAAAATCAAATATTGTTAGAAAAACTTAATCAAATCAATAAATAATACTATGCCTGATAACTTAAAACGTGTACTGTTTATAGACCGAGATGGAACATTGATTTTGGAACCTGAAGACGAACAGATCGATTCATTTGCCAAATTAAAATTCTACCCTGGTGCCTTGCAGTATCTGCCACGTATCGCAAAGGAGCTGGATTTCGAATTGATCTTGGTTTCCAACCAAGATGGTTTAGGAACTTCTTCCCATCCGGAGGAGAATTTCTGGCCCGTCCATCATTTTGTGATAGATACGTTTGCAGGAGAAGGAGTAGTGTTTGCCGAGGAACATATTGATAAAACTTTTCCACATGAGAATGCAGATACCCGCAAACCTGGAGTTGGTATGCTTGGTGCGTATTTTGATGCGTCGAAATACGATTTGAGCCAATCTTTCGTTATTGGAGATCGTGTAAACGATGTGAAATTGGCGCAGAACCTCGGTGCTAAAGCAATTTGGCTGCGTGCCAACGATCAATTAGGGGCTTTGGAAAACCTTGCGGTCGATTCAACTGTTATAGCTTTAGAGACAACGGATTGGAAGACTGTCTACGAGTTTCTTAAATTAGGGACACGTACAGCCGAACATCATCGAAAAACTAATGAAACGGATATTTTTATTCAGCTGAACTTAGACGGTTCGGGCAAATCGGATATCGAAACTGGACTGCCGTTTTTCGATCATATGCTGGATCAATTGGCTAGACATGGAGCACTTGATTTGACCATCAAAGCAAAAGGGGATCTTCATATTGACGAACATCATACCATCGAAGATACAGGCATCGCATTGGGCGAAGTCTTTTTGAAAGCGTTAGGTGATAAACGTGGAATTGAACGTTATTCCTATACTTTGCCAATGGATGATTGTTTGGCTCAGGTTGCATTGGATTTTGGCGGCCGTAACTGGATTGTATGGGATGCAGCATTTAAACGCGAGAAGATCGGAGACATGCCTACGGAAATGTTCTTTCATTTCTTCAAATCATTTTCAGATGCTTCGCGATCAAATTTAAACATTAAAGCTGAGGGCGAGAATGAACATCATAAGATCGAAGCGATCTTTAAAGCTTTTGCTAAATCTATCAAAAAAGCGGTAAGACGTGACGCCGACCATATGCAATTGCCAAGTACAAAAGGAGTATTGTAAGATGATAGGAATTATTAATTATGGTGCGGGGAATATTTTCTCGTTGACAGCGGCACTGGATCGTGTTGGACTTACCTATGGTATGGTCAATACAGCGGATGAGATCGATCAATATGACCGGATCATCATTCCGGGGGTAGGCCATGCTGGAGCAGCAATGGACAAGCTACAGCAATCCGGTCTGGTACCCTCGATCAAAAAGCTGCGAAAGCCTGTCTTGGGTATTTGTGTTGGCATGCAGCTGCTGACAGATTTTTCAGAAGAAGGAAATGCCGAAATGTTGAAGCTATTTCCTTTGAAAACGTTACATTTCGATGTCGGGAAAGCAGGTAAGGTGCCACATATGGGGTGGAACAGCATCTCCGTGCAAGCAAATAATCCTTTATTTGCCCATATCGAAGATCAGACTTACTTTTATTTTGTTCACTCGTATTTTATTGAATACGATGCAACTTATACCGCGGCGAAATGTGTTTATGGAGCACCTTTTTCGGCGGCGATTTCCAGGGACAATTTCTTTGGGGTACAATTTCATCCGGAGAAATCCGGGAAAGCAGGCGAGCAGTTGTTGCTCAATTTTTCAACTATTCAATTTGACTAAAAATATTCGACTATGTATATCATTCCAGCAATAGACGTTTTGGACAAAAAGGTTGTCCGTTTGAGAGAGGGTAACTACAATGACGTCACAACGTATGCGATTAGTTTAGAGGAACAGATCGAAAACTACCGTGCAAATGGTACGGAGTTGGTTCATATCATCGATTTAAACGGTGCAAAAGGAGACTTTAGCAACCAAGCTTATTTATTTGACATTATCCAGAAGACGGATATGAAAATACAATACGGCGGTGGTGTCAGAAGTATAGAAAAGGTAAAAGAATTGGTTGATGCGGGTGTTTATCGTGTTATCGTAGGGACACAAGCGATCACAAATCCTTCATTCTTGGAGGAGCTGGCTACATTAAACGAAGGGAAAGTAAAATATGCAGACCATATTGTTATAGCGATCGACGTATTGGATGAAGTCATCAAATACTCCGGCTGGTTGGAAAGCTCTCCAATCAAATTGATCGAATATATCGATAAATGCTTGGTTTTAGGATTCTTTCGATTTTTATGTACTGATATCAGTAAAGATGGTAAATTAGGCGGTGCAGGTGTTGAATTATACCAAAAGTTGCTGAACCATTCTCCGATTATCAAGTTAATTGCTTCTGGTGGTATCAGTTCGATGGAAGATATCCAAAAACTTCAGGAATTGGGGGCTGTAGAATCCGTTGTGGTGGGTAAAGCTATTTATGAAAATAGAATCTCCATCGATGAAATCAAAGATTGGAATTTAAAATCGTTAATCAGGTTTTAAAATGCTGGCAAAACGTATAATTCCCTGTTTGGATGTTAAAGATGGACGTACCGTAAAAGGAGTCAACTTTGTCGATCTCCGGGATGCGGGTGATCCCGTTGAATTGGCCTATGAGTATTCTCAACAAGGGGCAGATGAACTCGTTTTCCTGGATATTACAGCGACACATGAAGGACGTAAAACGACAATTGATTTAGTCAAAGCCGTGGCACGTCAAGTGAATATACCCTTTACAATAGGCGGTGGTATCAATGAAATCAAAGATGCTGATATTTTATTGAATGCCGGTGCAGATAAGATTTCGATCAACTCAGCTGCGGTACGGAACCCTGCTCTTATCAATGAGATGGCTGCCGCTTTTGGAGCGCAATTTGTTGTCGTTGCTGTAGACACCAGATCCATCGAAGGGCAGAATTTTGTCCACCTGAGCGGCGGACGAATTAAAACGGAATTGAATACTACTGATTGGATTATTGAGGCGCAGGAACGTGGAGCAGGAGAGATTTTGCTTACCTCAATGGATCATGATGGTACAAAAAATGGATTTGACAATGTTTTTTTAAAAGCAATAAACGACCAGATTCATATTCCACTGATTGCCTCTGGCGGAGCTGGTAATCAACAGCATTTTGTGGATGTTTTTCAGCAAGCCAACGTAGATGCTGCCTTAGCGGCATCGGTGTTTCATTATGGTGAAATATTGATTCCGGATCTTAAAACTACCTTGCGTCAAAATGGAATTGTCGTAAGATAGGAAACAAGATTGATCAAGGAGAAGTAAGTCATAAACTTGCTGAATGAAATCTTGAGAAGTTAAAAGAGAGCTCATGGTTCTTCGAAAATAATTTAAAATTGAAATACTAAAATCATGTTAGATTTTGCAAAAAGTGACGGCCTCGTTCCAGTGATTGTGCAGGACTTCCAAACTTTGGAAGTGTTGATGTTAGGCTATATGAACGAGGAAGCTTGGGAGAAGACACAAGCAGAGAAACGTGTTACGTTTTTCTCCCGAAGCAAAAATCGCCTTTGGACAAAAGGAGAGGAGAGTGGAAACTTTTTGAATGTAAAAAGCATCCATGTTGATTGTGATAAGGATACTGTTTTGATCAAGGCAGAACCAATGGGGCCTACCTGTCATACAGGGAGCAGAAGCTGTTTCAGTACAGACTTTAACCAAAACTTTCTGTTGGAGTTAGAGCGTATTGTCAACCATCGCTATGAACATCCTTCGGACGAATCGTATGTCAATCGTCTACGTTCTCGTGGTATTAATAAGATTGCACAAAAGGTCGGTGAGGAAGCTGTCGAAACTGTCATTGCGGCTTTGACCGAAACGGATAACGATTTTATCAATGAAACTTCGGATTTATTGTTTCATTTGATCGTGTTGTTGCGTGAGAAGGGCTTTTCGTTGGAAACAATCGCAAAAAACCTCGAGAGCAGACATCAATAGGTATTTGAAGGGACATCTTACTTCTTGCTCCTAGCTCACTTAAAATCGGAAGATGGCAAAATTCGAAATGGGGAGAAGGCTTTAAGCTAAGATGACAAAATAATCTAAGAAGTGCAGTATATTTGTGGATATACTGCACTTCTTGTTTTTAGCGACTAGTAAGGCAAATGGCGATGTTGATCGCTATAGGAATATTGGTCGATCAGTAAAGAATTTACCCGTATAAAATAAAAAACGAACGTAACATACCCAATCCTGTATAAAACGGAAGTATTAGCGAAATGACTATGGATATTACATTAAAATCGACATTACCAGGACATCAAAACCCTATTTTTTGTGTTGAGAAGGGCTATTATACGCACACATTTTTTACAGCTGGTAACGATAAGGGCGTTGTCGAATGGGATATTGAGCAGAATGCATTTAAGCGTATTCTCTGTGCAGTCAGTTCATCGGTCTATGCGTTACGTTTGATAACAGGAACGTCGATTCTTGCGATCGCCTTGCGCGAGGGAAAATTGCTTTTTGTCGATGTGGAAGAGCAAAAGCTTGTTGCCAGCCTACAGCTAGGCACTAAAGCTATCTTTGCGCTGGCTCATATGCCTTGGAAAAATGAACTTCTTGCGGTAGGAGAAGCCGGGACTCTGTATGTAATTGATCTGTCAACCTACCAAAGTATTTATGAGAAGCGTATATCCTCGACAACAATTAGGGCAATTGCTGTCGATGAGGGACTTGGACGAATCGCATTGGGCGATAAAGATGGGCAGGTTTATACGTTGGATAGTACTGATTTTCATGTTATCGCTGATTTGAAATTGCATAGCATGCCCGCAACTTCTCTCGCATTTGTCCATAATAAATTGTTAAGCGGTGGACGGGATGCGCAATTGGTAGTTTCGAATCCAAACCAATTGAATAATAATTTCTCCTTTGTACCCCATCTTTTTACCGTATACGGAATATATCCCCATCCCGAAGCTCCGATCTTTGCAACGGTCAGTCGCGACAAATCGTTGAAATTCTGGTCCACAGATGACTTCGCATTATTGAAAAATATAAGCCGTGAGAAAATGCAGGATGGTCATCATTTATCTGTTAATGCAGGGGCATGGTCGCAAAATGGACAATATTTCTTTAGTGTCGGTGACGACAAATTAGTGAAAGTCTGGGAATTTCGTTTATAAAAGATTGGGTAGAAGGTACGGACTAACTGAGCAGATAAAAAAAGATTTACTCTGTAGCGAATTCATAATTATATCGTTAACTATAGTAATTATAAATTTAATTGACCATATAGTTATATTTTATGAAAAGAATCTGGCTTATTTTGTTGGGTTGTATTGCGCTGGCGAGCTGTGATAAAATCGAAAGTAAAGGAATGTATCTGGCTCGCGTGCCCATATTTGAAACAATGGAAAGTATACGGGCTAAAGCTAATCCCGTAAGCAGTCCTACCGCAATTGTTCAAACTGGAAAGATCTATATTTATCAAGATTACTTGTTTATTAATGAGCCAGGGAAAGGCATTCATATCTTTAATAATGTCGATCCGTCAAAACCCCTGGCGATGGCGTTCTTGAGTATTCCCGGCAATGTGGATCTTGCTGTTCTAGACGGAAAGCTGTATGCTGATAGTTTTACCGATCTATTGACTTTCGAGCTCGAAAACCCTCCATCCCCCAAACTATTGACACGAAATAAGGATGTGTTTAAGATGTTGCTTCAAATGGATTACTTCAATAACACTGCCGATCGTATCATTACAGGATTCCGAGATAGTCTGGTAAGCTATAGCCAAAAAGATAAATATTCACCCTATGACCGAAAAGATATTATGTATAATGAGACCAATTCGGGAGCTGGAAAGGGAGGATCTACGGCGCGATTTACCATTGCCAATAAGCATCTATATGCTGTAGATCAAACAACATTACACCTTTTTAACGTGCAGAATGCAAGTAAACCGGCCTATGTAAAGGATATCAAAATAGGCCCTGGTATCGAAACAATTTTTCCCTTTAAAAATAGCCTGTTTATCGGATCCAATACAGGCATGGTGATTTATGATATCACGACGGCATCTGCTCCCGTAGAACTGTCACGTTATGCACATATTCGTGCCTGTGATCCTGTCGTTGTCAATGAGAAATATGCCTTTGTAACCTTACGTGCAGGCGTGGTATGTGGTGGACTGCAGAATTTGTTGGAAGTGATCGATATCCAAGATCTGAGAAAACCGATGTTGAAAAATACCTTCACTTTGGAGAGCCCCTATGGCCTGGCGCTAGCAGACCAAACCTTATATGTCTGTGATGGAAAATTTGGATTGAAGTCATTCGATGCCAGTGATGTTAGCCAAATAGGTAATAAGCTTTTAGAAACTCACAAAGATCTGATGAGCCTAGATGTTATCGCTGGACCAAAATCGCTGATCGTTGTTGGAGAAAAAGGTGTACATCAATACGATTATAGCAATAAAGCCAAATTGAAGGAATTGAGCACTATTCCAGTTATTAGATCCAATTAAGAAACTATTTAAAGAGCTTCATTATTCTGATATGAAAAGATTTTCGATTGCCATTTTGGCTCTTCTCGGGTATTTAACTGTTGATGCCCAAACAAAAAAATATACAAATCATAATGAATTTTCGGTTATTACTTATGGCCCTGCTTTTCTCGAATCTGGATTTGGCCTGCATACATTCCATGGGGTGCAGCTCCATGAAAATATCGCTCTGGGTTTAAATACAGGGGTCGATAGGTATCCTGTAAACAATGAAGGATCAAAATGGTTTTTACCACTCTCAGCCAAAGTGAATTATGTAGAATTCCCTGACAGAAAACGTAGTTTTTTTGCAGGATTGGATTTAGGCTATAGTTTTGCTTTCTTGAATAAAAATCTAGTCGAGAGCAATTTAAAATATGAATATCAGGGCGGCTTGTTGGTAAATCCACAGCTGGGTTGGCGCTTTAAATTTAAGAATTCAGCGAAATATTGGTCTTTGGCAACGGGATACCGGTATCAGCACTATAGCCGAAAGGATACTTATACGCGTCCCTCAGCAAACTTACCAGACACTAGCATAGGGTACGGAACAACACAAATGGATAAAAAATATGATCTGCACCGTTTTACCCTGCAGGTAGGCTTTGGTTTCTAGGTATCGATTGGATTATTATTTTAGCTGTATCAGCAGGTGTTTAATGCTTTAAACAAAAAAAATAGCGTAAGTGTAAGATGCGATTTTTGAAATCACAACTGACACTTACGCTATTTTATACTTTAGTCGTACAGATCGTTTACTTACTATCTAAAAGTTGTAGGATCTGCGTCAGGTATTTCTCATCGACTTCATCAAAACTATTTAGTTCACTGCTGTCAACGTCCAGCACAGCAATAATTTCTCCCTGTTTAAAAACCGGTAGAACAATTTCGGATTGCGAGAGCGAACTGCAGGCAATATGCCCTGGAAATTGTTCCACATCGGGAACTATTAATGTTTTTTCCTGTGCCCAGGCACCACCACATACACCACGGCCTTTTTTGATACGTGTGCAAGCTACAGGACCCTGAAAAGGACCTAATACAAGCTCGTCTCCCTCGACAAGATAGAAGCCAACCCAAAAAAAATTGAATTGTTCTTTTAATGCAGCCGCGATGTTAGCCAGATTGGCAATTTGATTAGGCTCGCCTTGCAATAGTCCCCCAATCTGAGGAAGTAAATTTTGATATTGTTCTTCTTTGCTACCTTTAGCTATTTGTAAATCCTCTGCCATAAAAATCTATGTAAAAAATCATGCATTTGCCCCAGGGACGTCATGCTCAAAATGTTCTGCTTTTCCATAAAACTCCACAGCTGTTTTATGGTGACGCAAGTAACATGACATGAAAAAGCGCTAATACGCTGTTCAAAGTTAACAGAATATTAGCGCTTTCTTATCAGGCAAATGTTATTATTTCTTTGTGTTGATAATGTTCACCCGAATGTAGTTGCTTCTTTTGCCGGAAGGCGTTACAACAACCGCTTTGAAAATACGTTCCTTGCCATTAGGAACCGTAATTTTTACTGGACCTGTATATTCTAAATCTAATTCCGAAGGATCATAGTTGTCCAAGGTGTAATAAATTTTGGCCCCTTCTACAGAAGGTTTCAGCCCGCGGATCGTATATTCTGAAGCATATACGGTGGTATCTGTTAGGCCATATACTTCCGGTACACGATAGAATGTATTGGTTTGGTCAAGTTTAGCCAGCTGATTTGCTGCACGCTGTTCTGAGAAATTTTTCCAGTTCTTTTTCTCTGGCTGTGTCCAGGCAATTTCAGAAAGCGCTAAAACGCGCGGTAACACTGTAAATTCGACTTTATTGGATGATCCAATATACTCTGTCCAAATATTTGCTTGTACACCTAAAACGTGTTTTTTGTTGTTCTCAGCAATTTTGCTAGGCATTGGGTCTGACGAATATACTTTGCTCAATGTGGAAAGTCCGCCGATACTTAAAGGTTCTCTGTTTTGATCAGGACCTTGTTTGTGATCAAAATATAGACCATAGCTGTTTGCCGTAATGATTACATCGTGACCTTGATTGGCTGCATCAATTGCGCCTTGATCGCCTCTCCAGCTCATGACGGTCGCATTAGGCGCTAAACCGCCCTCTAAGATCTCATCCCATCCAATGATACGTTTACCTTTGCTATTGATGTATTTTTCCATACGTTGGATAAAATAGCTCTGTAACTCATGTTCATCTTTGAGGTTGTTGTCTTTGATTCTTTTTTGACAAAATGGACATGTTTTCCATTTTGTTTTTGGACACTCATCACCACCAATGTGGATATATTCGCTAGGGAATAGGGGAATGACTTCATCAATTACATCTTCCAACAACTTGAATGTTTCTTCTTTTCCGGCACAGAAAACATCGTCAAATACCCCCCAAGTCTGAGCAGCTGTGTAAGGTCCTGGCTTATCACCACAGCCCAATTCTGGATAAGCCGAAAGTGCTGCTAATGCATGTCCTGGCATCTCGATTTCGGGTATAACCGTTACATATTTAGCTTTTGCATAGGCAACCACTTCTTTGATTTGATCCTGGGTATAGAAACCACCATAAGGTGTATTGTCATAATCGCCATCTGTCTTGTAGTTACCCAGCAGTGTCTGCTTGCGGTAACCGCCAATTTGAGTCAATTTTGGATGTGATTTGATTTCTATACGCCAGCCTTGGTCGTCTGTCAAATGCCAATGAAACGTATTCAATTTGTAAGATGCCAGAATATCAATGTATTTTTTAACAAATTCTACCGGAAAGAAGTGACGGCCAACATCGAGATGCAATCCACGGTAAGCAAAACGAGGCTCATCTTGAATAGAAGCCTGTTGAATTTCTATGCTGGCCTTTTTATCTACAGGTAGCAACTGGATCAAGGATTGCATGCCGTAAAATAGACCAGCAGCTTTTCCACTAACAGTCGCACGGTCCGAACTGATGTTAAGTTCATAAGCTTCAGCATGAGTAGATTTAGCATTTTTGGATGAGAAATAGATCGTATTGCTGCTCGCTGATTTCACTACTGATAAATTGAGATTGTAGTTGCTTTTTAGGAAATCCTGAAATAATGTTGCAACTTTTTTGTCCTCTTCGTTATCAAAGGCGATTTTGGTGTTTGGGTTGATTTTGAATGTACCATTTTTAATTTGAACCTGTTGCGGTAATGGCACAATGTTCAAGGTAGCATCTTTCTTTTCTTGCGCAAATACTGCTGCTCCTACACTTAGAGCCAGCGCAAGTGAAAATAGTTTCTTCATGCGTGAGATTATAACTGAAATAAGAAGCCCTAAAAATAGGTGAATAAATACGTTTTAGCAAAGAGAAAATGTAACAAATAGGGTATGAAAACACTGTTAACCGTGTTTCTGGGTACTTAGAAGCAGCTTGGATAACAGCCTGTTTGGGCTAGATCAATCGTTTGTTTAGTCTGTTAAAGAGGATATTTTACTTCGGGGAATAGTATCCAAATTTAGGTGGAAAAATTTATGCCTTTTAACTGTATCTATCCGTGTTCTACTGAGCAGCTGTTCAGGAGTGGACGCCTGTTTTTTAACGCAAGGAAAGAGCGTACATTATTTCCTATTGTCGCCAATACAAACACAACGGAATCTGCTTTTTCCGGAAAAAGTCTCATAAACGCCATTTATAAAGATGGCTACAATTGGTTAATTAGGCTGTAGTTTACATAAGGTAGGTGTTAAAACTGGAAAATCCTAATACCAAGTTCGAACTAATCACAATTTTTAAACAATTTTGAGACAGTGATGAGTCAGTGTTTATTCAGCCCACACTGACTCATCACTGAACAAGCACTGAACAAGCACTGAACAATCACTGAACAAGCTCTGTCAAAAGGCCGAATTTGGTCCCTATTTAATCTCCGTTTGCTGTACCTAAAAACCAAAGCGAAAAGAAGAAAAGGGCTACGCCTTTGTAAAGAATAAATCGCTGTTGTGATGCTTCCTTTTTAGTCCTCGATTTATTGCAAAACTGAGGTTCGGGAAATGACAAAGGAACCCGAAGGTTCCTTTATATCTTTTACGCTACAGCATTAGCGGTACGCATCCGTTATCTAATGATTAATATCGGATATGTTCAGCAAATGTGTATGCATTAAAGTCGTTTCAATGCTAATTTGATCATATCCTCTACGGAAAGATTGCTTTCGGTCTTTAAAATGACGTTTAATACTTTTTCTGCCGCGGCTTTGTTGAAACCGAGCATCACTAGTGCTGACAATGCTTCGTCCGGTACGGATTGAGATTGAATCGGTGTTGCCAAAGCTTCGAAGCCCTGTTTTTTTAATTTATCCTGAAGTTCGAGGATAAGACGTTGTGCTGTTTTAGGGCCAATTCCTTTAATCTTTTGAATCAGGGCAACCTGGCCATTGACAATGGCAGACTGGATCTCATCGGGTGTGTTTGACGAGAGGATCATCCGGCCTGTATTAGGGCCAATACCAGAAACAGAGATCAGATTTTCGAACAGTTTTTTCTCGCCTTCTGTCGCAAAGCCGTAAAGCGTGTGTGAATCTTCCCGAACTTGCAGTGAAATAAATAATTTACAATTTTCCTGATCCTTGATTTGGGAAAAGGTATAAAGAGAGATGTGGACATAATAGCCAATCCCACTCACATCGATAACAACATGAGTGGGGGCTTTATATGCTAATTTTCCATTGAAATATTCGTACATAGTATACGAATATAGGAAGATTTTAAGCTATTCTATAAATTTTTAAGATGTGCTTGTACGTCTACTACAGCAATGGTAACCATATTGACAATTTCGCGCACCGAGCTATCCAATTGCAACACGTGAATTGGTTTGTTCATACCCAAAAGGATTGGACCTACCGCTTCCGCTTCACCAACTTCTTGCAATAATTTATAAGCGATATTTCCAGACTCCAAATTAGGAAATACGAGTGTGTTCGCTGATTTTCCATTTAGGCAGCTGAAAGGGAAATTCGCTGTCAGCATTTCGCTATTTAGCGCGAAGTTTGCCTGTAAGTCACCATCAGCGATAATTTCCGGGTGTTGATCGTGTAGAATCTGCGCTGCGGCTCTTACTTTCGTTGGCGTTTTTCCTTCGCTTGAACCAAAATTAGAATATGACAGCAAGGCAATACGCGGTTGTATATTCATGCGTTTCACAGCTTTGTCCAGTAGCAAAGTAATGTCTGCTAATTCTTGTGCTGTAGGATCTTCATTTACGGTTGTATCACCCATGAAGATCGGACCTTTTTTTGTCAACATCATATACATCCCAGCCACACGGCTGCCTGGTTTAGCACCGATTACATGTAATGCTGGACGGATTGTATTCGCGTAATTTTTGGTCATACCCGAAATTAGGGTATCCGCTTCGCCAAATTCCACTAAAGAGGCACCAAAATAGTTACGGTCATACATCAACTTACGGGCATCGTATTTCGATATACCACGACGTTGTCTTTTTATGTAAAGATGCTCGATAAATTTCTTGGAACGCTCCGTTTCGTTGTCTACTTCAGCAACAGGATCGATGATTTCAAGGCCATCCAATTCAAAAGCATATTCTTTGATTAGACGTTCAATTTTATCTCTTCTACCTAAAAGAATAGGAATTGCAATGCCTTCTTCTTTAACGATCTGTGCCGCACGCAACGTTTTGTAATTGTCTGCTTCTGCAAAAACAACACGTTTAGGATCTCTTTTAGCAGCCATAGTCAAATTGCGCATAATCGCATCATCTTTACCAAGACGTTTACGTAGGGCATCGCTGTATTGATCCCAATCTTCGATTACGGTCTTTGCCACACCTGATGCGATGGCAGCTTTTGCAACAGCCATAGAAACTTCAGTGATCAAACGCGGATCGGTAGGTTTTGGAATGATATATTCTTCCGAGAATTTTAAATTGCTGGTGTTATAGGCTTGATTTACTTCTTCCGGAACAGGTTGTTTCGCTAAATCTGCAATTGCACGCACTGCGGCAATTTTCATTTCTTCGTTAATTGCTGTTGCACGTACGTCCAAAGCACCACGGAAGATATAGGGGAAACCCAATACGTTATTTACCTGATTAGGATAATCTGAACGACCTGTACCCATGATAATATCGTTACGCGTAGCCATGGCCAAATCATAAGCAATCTCAGGATTTGGATTTGCCATCGCCAATACAATCGGGTTTGGAGCCATCGATAACAACATCTCTGCCGACATGACGTCTGCTGCCGATAAACCGATAAATACATCCGAATCTTTTACAGCATCTGCTAGGGTGCGAATATCGCGATCTGTTGCATATTGTGCTTTCATACTGTCCAGATTTTCTCTGTCAGTACGGATGACACCTTTGCTATCCAGCATCACAATATTCTCTTTGCTAGCACCTACTGAAATATACATTGCTGTACACGACATTGCAGCTGCTCCAGCACCATTGACGACGATTTTTACTTTTGAAATATCTTTACCGATAATTTCGCAGGCATTGATCAATGCGGCACCTGAAATGATTGCTGTACCATGTTGGTCATCATGCATCACTGGGATGTTCATTTCTTCTTTTAGACGACGTTCGATTTCAAAACATTCCGGTGCTTTGATATCTTCCAGGTTGATACCTCCAAAAGTAGGCTCCAATGCTTTGACGATGTTGACAAACTCATCGACATTTTTGGTATCCACTTCGATGTCAAATACATCAATATCGGCAAAAATTTTGAATAATAAACCTTTACCTTCCATGACTGGTTTACCAGCTTGGGCGCCAATATCGCCTAAGCCCAGTACTGCTGTACCATTACTGATAACAGCAACAAGGTTTCCTTTTGCGGTATATTTATAAGCATCTTCTTTGTTCTCAGCAATAGCCAAACATGGCTCCGCTACACCTGGAGAATATGCTAAAGATAAGTCTCTTTGCGAATTTGTTGGTTTGGTCGGAACAACAGCTATTTTACCAGGTCTACCCATTGCGTGGTAGTTTAACGCTGCCTGTTTACGATTAGTGTTACTCATTACGATTTTATTAATTTAAGGCTACAAATCTATCATTCTTTTTGATAATTGGAAATATTTGCCAATATCTTATTATAATTAGACAATAATATGTTACTTCAGGACATCCAACAGTTTAAACATTTGCTGACGCATGCTGGACGCCGACCCAGAATAGTTATTGACCAGCAAAGTATAGGTAAAAGACTGTCCTGTTTTACTGGTATGTACACCTGTATAACCAAGTACGCCACCAATTGTTCCACTTTTCATCTTCATATTGTTATACGTAGGAAGACTTTCGTAGAAGGCAGGGTACCAACTTTGTTTTTGTGCATACTGCATAATCTTATTCATGGCTGATGTGGTCACCCTATTTTGAGGAGATAGACCAGAACCATCCATACTATTGAGTTCACTGGATTTTATGCCTAATTTGGCATTCCAATATTTCTGTATATAATAGGCACCATCGTCGGTCCCCGTTTTACCCGCTGTCGTATAGGCGATCGCTTTCAACAAGGCTTCTCCATAGAGGTTGATGCTCTTTTGGTTAAACCAGTAGACAATTTTGTCTAAGGTCGGGGATAGGTGGATATCCAGGTTTTGTTTCTTTGAAACATCGACCGAATCCATCTTTGTTCCGGTGGCAGGCAGCTCACTTGCAACAATACCGTTGTTGTTTAAGACTTCGTTTAATTGATAAGCGAGATCGTAAGCTGGGTCTGGAGAGGCGAGCTCAATTGTTTTCTTGAGATCCTGGCCATAAGAACCGCGAACAAATATCTTGGTTGAATAGGGGGCAGCATAGGCGTATACATTGTCGCCGCTTCCCGATTTACCAGTGGTTGTTTCATTGATAATTTCCAGATAGGGAACATGGGCTGTATAGTTAAGGACCTCCGCTTTGGCGCCCACCTTATTGCTTGGGCTGAAATTTATGCCAAAAGCGTTCTCACACCAATTGAGCGAAGAAATCCCCGCGCCGTAATAGTTGCCCATGTCGGTCCAGATCCAACCGCCCGGAAGCTGGTTTCCATTATAAAGTCTGTCATCGGCGATGATCGCCCCATTAATACTTTTGATACCGGCATTTTGGATCGCTGTAAGCCACTTGTTCAGTATTGTTGTTGCCTGGGTCTCCGGATAGCGGGCGCTGCCAAGGGTGGGATCTCCCGTGCCCGTCACAATAATATTTCCGTTTAACACACCATTCTCGTCAATCTCCCCGGTATAATACAAGGTTGTTTTGAACTGATAATTTTTGCCCAGGAAATCCAGCGCTGTAGCCGAAGTGATTACCTTCATGGTGGAGGCGGTCGCCAATCCGATATTCTCATTCGCTGCGAATACAGTTTGGCCTGTTTTTCCATCGAAAACTATCAATGAGCTCAAACCATTCCTGAGGCTTTCCTGATTTTGAAACTGCGTAAAAGCATCCTGGATTTTACTGCGAAGATCCTGTGCAAATAGTGGAGTGGTAACGGTCGTTAACGCATAAGTAGAAAAAGCAATGGTACTTAGCACAAATTGGTTCATATATAAAATTTTTTATCGTCCTATGGTATATCCTGATTTATCTTCGATGAGCTTGTAAACACGGTTATCTATATCCGTACTGGCAATCATGGATATTTCGTCGGATTTATCATGATGACTTGAACGTAGCCTATTTTAAGGCAAAAGCGTTCGTTGTGTTACGTTTGTTTTATTTGGCTTAAAGTTAGGCATTCGCCCCTAAAAAATCCTAACTTGCATAAAATTGTATAAACGACATGAAGCATATCGAAAAATTAGCTGCCATTCGTGAGGCGATGAAGGTTCAGGGAATCGATGGATATATCATCCCATCATCAGATCCTCATATTAGTGAATATCTACCAGAACGTTATAAATGCATCGCCTGGGCATCGGGTTTTACAGGATCAGCAGGTACTTTGGCAATCACGCAGGATTTTGCGGGCCTTTGGACCGATTCTCGCTATTTTGTCCAAGCGGCAGAACAATTGGCTGGAACAGGTTTTGAATTGGTGAAATTGAAAGCACAGGGAGCTGCGGAGTACGCTGATTGGTTGGGAGAGCAGTTGAGTGCCGGTGCTAAAGTTGCTTTTGACGGCAATCTTGCTTCTTTATTGGTGGCCCAATCTGTTCAGCATACTTTGGAGCCATTGGAGATCAAAGTGGATGGTCACATTGATCTGTTGTCATCACTATGGGAAGGACGGCCAGAGCTGCCTAAGGCACAGGCCTACCTGTTGGGTGAAAATATTACGGGACAGTCAACGGTTTCTAAAATTGAAGCCGTCCGTGCGGAGATGAAAAAGAATAGGACCGAAGCACACCTGATTTCATCACTGGATGACTTAGCCTGGTTATTAAATATCCGTGGTCAAGATGTTCCATGTAATCCTGTTGTTTTGGGTTTTGTGCTGATTACTGCCGATAAGGCAACACTGTATATCGAGCCTTCAAAGCTGACAGTGCAGGCAACTGAGGAACTGAAAGGCTACGGAGTAGATGTTGCGGCTTATGAAGATATCTTTGAAACAATTCCGACATTGGAGGTGGCGTCAATTCTTATCGATCCGAAACGGACCTGTTTCGCTGTTTTCGACAGCGTACCTAAAAAGGTTAAAATTGTCGAGAGAATAAATCCTTCGACGAGTTTAAAAGCGATTAAGAATAAGGTCGAAGTTGAAAATAACCGCCATACCTTTGTCAAAGACGGCGTCGCATTGACTCGTTTTTTCAAATGGCTGGAAGAGAATGTTTCCTCTGGGGAGCTTTCGGAATTATCTATCGCCGCCAAATTACGTGGATTTCGCGAAAGCCAGGAAGGCTTTGTTGATGTATCGTTTACGACAATTGCTGGGTATTTGGATCACGGTGCCCTGCCGCATTATTCGGCAAATGAAAAATCAAATTATACATTGCAACCTAAAGGTTTGTTATTAGTAGATTCTGGGGGGCAATATAATACGGGTACAACAGATATTACAAGGGTGGTAACGCTCGGAGCTCTTACACAAGAGGAAAAAGAAGATTATACACTGGTACTCAAAGGAACCATAGAAGGTTCACAAGCGATCTTTCCTACTGGAACGCGCGGTTATCAGATCGATGCAATCACGCGTCGTCCGCTGTGGGAAACATTACGCAATTACGGACATGGTACCGGACATGGTGTAGGCTTCTTCCTGAACGTACACGAAGGTCCGCAAGTGTTCAATGCAGCAGCGATTGATGTGGCTGTTGAACCGGGCATGATTACTTCGATAGAGCCTGGATTGTATCGCGTAGGTAAGCATGGTATCCGTATTGAGAACTTAGTATTGACCCGTAAAGCAGGTTCTTCTGAATTTGGAGACTTTCTGGATTTTGAGACATTGACTGTATGTTATATCGCAACCGATTTAATCGAAAAATCCCTGTTGGATAAAAAACATATCGCTTGGTTGAATAATTATAATCAGTGGGTATTTGATCAATTGTCAATACATCTTACCGCAGAGGAAAAGAATTGGTTGGCCGAAAAATGCCAAGCTATTTAATAAAGAAGGAATTAAATTACCCCTCAATTGTTAGATTGAAAACTTTTGGGGGGTATTTTTGTGAATCATGATGTTTTAATAGGGTTCTTTTAGAATACTATAGATGGATTCTTTTCCAAAGGGTTTCAGAATGAAGCCGCTTATAAATGGGTAATTTGCGAGTTGCTCTTGGTCACTTTTGCTTGTCGAAGAACTAACAATATATATCTTTGTTTTTTTGATGAAATCTGTTCGATCCTCCAAGGTATCCATTAATTCCCAGCCCGTCATAAATGGCATATTGATGTCAACAAAGAGTATTGGCGGTATCGAAGATTGAGTAATGTCGTTGTTATCCAAAAAATCCAATGCATCCAGCGCATTTTTAAAAGAATGGAATTCAATTCCATATTGAGAAAATCCCTGAAGCATATGGCCGAATATGGTACGCAAGATGGCGTTGTCATCGATAAGAATTATCTTTCTTTTGTTTTCCTGGTTCATGGTAGTTTAGACTGATTTTTATTGCTGTTCCGACGCAGATTTGGGAGAGTTTTTTGTTGAAAACTTAATCGAAAAAATGCTCCCTTCATCTAATTCACTTTGTATATCTATCTTTCCACCCAAAGATTCAACTTGATATCGGGTAAGAAATAAGCCGAGACCCCGACTCTCAAATCCACGGTGAAACACTTTTTTGAACATGAAAAGTTCAGATTTATATTTGGGGAGATTAATACCAAGACCATTGTCCCTGATGGTCAACAGTATGCCGTCGTTTTCAGCGAAAGTTCGAATTTCTATCTGAGGAGCTCGATTGGAGGGCGTAAATCGCAGTGCGTTACTAATCAGGTTGCTCAAAATACTTTCTAGGTAAATTTTGGGATAATAGATATCCTTTACGTTGAAGTCTGTGGAAATTATTGCATTCTTCTGTTGTATTTCGGCGATAAATTGCTGCTGTACTTTTTTGAAAACAGTTAGAAAGTTACAGGTTTCGTAAACTAGTGAATTGTTGGACCGGAGTTCGAGTATATCGCCTAGGTCATGCAGTGTCTGCGTGAGATCGTTGCCGCTGATACGTAAAAGGTCTAAAAAATCAGTTTTTATCTTTTCATCGTTGGTAGCCTTTATTTCGTCAATAAGCATTTGGATATTACTTAGCGGGCCTTTTAAATCATGAGCGAGGATATTGGCAAATTCTTCTAGTTGTCGTATTTTGGTTTCAAGATCTATTTTGACTAAATCTGATTCAATTTTTTGTCTTTTTAGGATTTCGATATTCTTCTTTGATTCGGAAATATCCTGAACCTGAACGATCAGAAATTGGGCGGTATTGGCGTTATCAAAAACTGCCGCAACGGTTACAGAACACCATACAAAATGACCTAATTTATGTAGATAGCGTTTTTGAAGCGTGAATGCATCGATTTCACCCTTGACAAGTTTTTCTCTAAGTTCAACATCTTTGTTTATATCGTCTGGGTGTGTCCTTTCGGTAAACTTGGTTTTCGACATTTCTTCATGAGAATAACCAAGAATTTTGGTTAACATATTGTTGGATTCTATGCAGTAACCTTCGAGGCTTGTCAAAGAGATTCCTAGACCCGATAAATAAAATGCTTGATTAAACTTGTGCTCATTGAATTTACTCTTTTCATTGGACTCGACTTGTTTCGTAATATCGGAAATAACTAGGGCTACCCGGTTCTGGGCCCTATGTATCGGTTTAATTTGTAAACGGTACCATTTGTCCTTGTGCTCTTTTAAATTGGATTGAAAATCCATCTTAAGTTCACGATCTAATTTTAATGAATTTTGTATTAATTGAACAGCGGGCACTGCTAGATCAGGTGGGAAGAGTTCCGTGAGGCTCTTATTTAGAAATTCTTCTGGCGTGTAGAACAATAGATCCGGATTGTTGGTCCAATAATTTTTAAACACCCCTGTATCTGTTACTTCAAATACGAGATCATTCAATGACGCAACAAGCAACTGTAGCTGGTGCTGTTTATCTTCTAGGCCCCGATTTTTATTGACCAATTTCGATACATCGATAAAAGAAATCAAAAGGCCTCTTTTGTCGTCTTCCACAATAAGATGAACGGTAAATTGATACCATCTAAATTGTTCGCCTTCTTTTCGTCCTAGGATAATTTCATTTTGGTTTTGTTTAGTTGAGAGGGCGATGAAAAAAGGTGTTTCTGTAGGGGGCAGTATCGAAAGGTCATCTGCTGTGTAAAATGTAATTAGCTCATGTATCTTATTGGTATCTGTTGTGTTTTCGAGCGCTAAAAGCTCCTTCGCACGGTTGTTAAACTGTAGAATAGTACCGTCTTCTGTGGTCGTGATTAATCCTTCCAACCTTGTGTTAAAGGGTTGGTCCGAAAGCACTGATAAAGAGTCCCGTTGCAGATGCATTATCCAACAATGTTTAGGATTAATTTTCTCATTTATAAGCATAAGCGGCATATTCAGCCCCTGTTTGCAAAATTGGTAACTTTTACCCCAAAATAATAAATAAATATTAAAATATGTAACTTTTTATATAAATTACTAGTAGGCAGATTGTTATGTATGCATAGCAATCTGCCTGATGATTTTTGTGGTCTTCCAAGTGCAAGACCTGGTGCTTAATCTTTAATTTTTTCGAGCCATATCCAATTAAACCAAAGTGGTTGCAATTGTTTACTTTTAAAGGTTACGATGTATTTTCCGGGCTTATCGAATTTAAATTTGCCGATGCGGTGTTCTACAAATTCTTCGGTATAGTTGTTTTCATTGGGCTCTACCACCATTTTGTTTGTAGGGGCAAAACTTCCTTCCAACCGCTGATTGGCGGTACTGATTTCAAAAACGCTATTTTCTTTATTGGGATTATGTGCTGAAAAATCCAGTGAATAAACGCCAGCTTCAGGTATGGTTACTTCCCAATCGATTTTAGTGTCGCCTGTAAGTACCGCATGTGTTGGGTTCTTGCCATTATAGCGTACAATTTTGAGTCCCTGGTTGAGACTATTGGTCGATTTCAATGAGAAGCCACCAAAGGTAGATTCTGGGATGGTGTTTTTGTCCAGTTCCAGGGGACCGTTAAAAGTCAATTTAACCTCCGAAACGTAATGATCCGGTTGTGCAGCTGGTAACTGAATATGGATCAAACTGAGATTTTGATCAAATTTTATCGGGGTAGACGTATTTCCGTTCCTCAAGGCAACTTGTTCTGGCGTCGATTTGATTCCTGTAATTCGAAGTGTGTGATCTAAGGGCCAATTAAAGACGTGTGCGTATACCACCGTTTTTTGACCTTCTTTTTTGGTGGTCAGATATCCCCAATCGAAATGGTTGTTTTTTAAATCAAGCCCTGTACTGCCATAAATGCCTTCTCCGTATGTGTTTAACCAATTTCCCACCTCGTGTAGGCGGCTGACACTCTCGTAAGGAACTGTTCCATTGGCACGCGGACCGATATTTAAGGTAAATCCACCGTTGAGACTTACATTGGAGATCAACGATTGGAAAATTTGACTGGTTGATTTCCACTCGTTTTCTTGTCCATTGTAACCCCATGAATGGGCGATCGTTCCGGGGGTCTCCCAAGGGTGGCTAATGTAGTTGCTGCCAAATTGGTTATCACCAAGTGTCTCAAAGTCCACATTTGTGGCATCTGTAGGAAGCCCCAGGCGTGAGTTGATCAAACAATTGGGCTGTAACTCACGGATTAATTTGACGACTTGAAGTAACTGCTCCTTTTTAATGATGGATTTTTGATAGGGGATCCACATATCGAACCATACCAGTGCAATGTCGCCATAGTTAGTCATCAACTCGCGAAGTTGAGGGATCACTTTTTCCTGCCAATATTGATTGTATTGAGCATCGGTAACATGTCCCGAAAGCTCCTGTTGATGGTTCCAACCATAGGGGTGCTCCCAATCAATCCAATGTGAATAATAGAACCCCAATTTCATTCCATGCTTTTTACAGGCTGCTGCAATATCTTTGATGACGTCCCGATTAGAACCACTCAATTTTGGAAGGCTATAATTCCCAACTTTCGTATCCCAAAGGGCAACACCGTCGTGATGTTTGGCGGTGATGATGATATATTTCATCCCAGCCTCCTTTGCTAGAAGAACCCATTGCTCGGGATCTATTTTACTCCAGTCGAAGCGTTTGGCCAAGGTACCGTACTCTTCTTTGGAGACGCGGTTGCGATATCTTAACCATTCGGCATAGTTGTTCATATAACGTAAAGGTTCACCCTTCCACATGCCTTCAGCCGCACTGTATAGCCCCCAATGAATAAACATGCCAAAACGGGCATCTTTAAACCAAGAGGCTTTTTCAGAAGTTTGTGCAAATAGTCTGGCAGAAATACTGAATAGCAATAAAGCCAAAATCAGCAGTCGCTTGATTGATGGTATCATAGAGGTTGTTCTGTTTTTTGATTTACAAGATAGGCAAAAAATCGAACATCGATATTTTAAAACGAAAACCCCTGGCTCGAAGACCAAGGGTTTTTGTTTCGCATGAAGCTTAAAATGATTATTTCAAGTTGTAGGCTTGGATAATCTTAGTAAAAATTGCTGTATTGTTGTAGATGCCAATAAAGTTTTGTGCACCTGGGCCATACGCAAAGACAGGTACCATAATATTGGTATGGTCATCGCTGCTGAAATTGCCTCTGACAGTTCCTTTTTTATAATTGGCATCCAATAATGATAGCCCACCCGTCTCGTGATCTGCAGTGACAATGACAAGCGTCTCACCATCTTGGTCTGCAAATTTAAGAGCTTCACCTACAAGCCTATCAAAGTCATGCTGTTCGGTAACAACATAGGGGAGATCATTAGCATGGGCTCCATAATCAATTTGTGCCCCCTCGGCCATGATAAAAAAGCCATTTTTATTTTTAGACAAAAGCTGAATTGTTTTTGAGAGGGAAGTTTTTAACATTTCTCCCCGTCCATCGAGTATTCTTCTTGTTGCAGAATCAGCTAGCAGTACCAGCTGTTTGCCCGATGTCGCCTTTTCAAAGTCATCTAAATTTTGCTGAAGCTGATAACCTTTTTCAGTCAGTTGCTTCATCAATGTATTATCCTTATTGTTGAGGAAGCTTTCGCGACGGGATCCTACGAGAATATCTACATGACTATTTTTGAAGTCTGCTGCGATTTCCTGCGACATGGTCCGTTCGATCTGGTGTGCATAAAAAGCAGCAGGAGTGGCATCTGTAATATCTCCAGCACTGATGATGCCGCTTTTGACTCCATGCTGAGCCAACGTATCGGGAAGGGAGCTCAACAATTTACCATTGGCATCCACACCGATGTAACGGTTATTGGTTTTGTGTCCGGTAGCCAAGGCTGTCCCGCCGGCAGCTGAGTCGGTGAAATCTGAATTGGATGCTTCAGTGCGTGAAAGTCCAACATGTTTTATATTGATGATATTGGACTGACCAAAATTGGCACTTAGTCCCGCTTGGATTTGAGCCAAGCCCATACCGTCGCCAATGAGTAAAATAACATTCTTGACCTTGCTCGTTGCACCATCATTTTTATAGGTCGGTTGATAAGGGATATAGGCCTTTGGATTTGCGTATTCGACTTTGGCATTGTTCAGATAGAAATTCTTAAGCGCAGTAGGGTGGTCTGTATTGATCCAGTCTACCCCCATGTGGCCAAGCTCCTTCCAGCTGTTGGGACTGTCTTTTGTCGCCCAGAAGCGAAAAGGTTTTCCCAATTTGTGCACCTTTTCTATCACCGATTTCATCTTTTCTAGATCGGGCGGGGTAGGAGTTCCCTTGCCATTCCAGACAGCATATTTTGTAATATCCTGACTGATCATCCCGATATGTTTGAGCTGTGCAGGTGTATAATTTTTTTCTGGCCTGCCATCGAAATAGATCATTGGCGGATAATTGTCAAATTGCTCTGCGGGAGGAATTTCTCCGCTGACGACGATCTTTATGGCCGCCGGATTTTTCTGCTGATCAAATACCGATTCATTGCCTTTCAGATCCTCCAGCAATTTAGACAATACCTGCTCGTAATTTTCCTTAATATCGATTACGAGTTGTAGCGTTTGTTCAGGTTTCGCATAGGGCCTATTGCCATTTTCCTTGAAGAAAGCAACCAAGGGATCGATGTATAATTTTTTTAATGTTTTGCCTGGCTTTATTTCATTGCTTTCGTGGGCAACGTAAAGTTCTCCGTTGCGATAGAAGACGTCCGCTTCGATAGATCCCATTCCTGCATAGTATGCCTCTAATAGGGGGATTTGTTGTTTGTAATCATTGTGGCTATGTCCTGCATTGGCAGTCAGTTTCTGCTGTGCAGAAACCGACTGAATGCTTAGGCCGACAAATAGCAGCCACATTAATTTATTGTTTTTTACCATCCTGCATTTTGTTTAATGACACCGGAACTGTTGTCGATCTCACGTTGTGGAACAGCCCAAACATCATGTACTTGCGGATTGAAATTTCTAGCTGGCCAAATTACAGCACCATCAAAATCGTGTAGCGGTTTAGCATAGGCAGCCTGTGCATCACCCCATCTGACTAGGTCGCGGTGACGGTCGGCCCATTCACCGGCAAGCTCATTGCGGCGTTCGCGTTTTAGATCTACAAGGCTCATTCCGCTTTTTGCTAGTAAGCCCGCTCTTTTCCGGATTTTATTTAATTCGGTATCACCGGCACCGGCACCATTTAAATTAATGGCAGCCTCAGCTTTAATCAATAGCACTTCGGCATAACGCATCAATGGCACATTTAGATCAGTTGTTCCGTTGTCGCCATTTGGATTAACATGTGTTGGAATCGGGTCCTTATAAGAAAACGGCTCCATGTATTTCTTAAATTGATAATTGGATGTGGCTCCGCCGTCTTTTGTGAAAGTACGTTCAGCACCAAAAAACTGGAATTTGTCTCCCGGTTTCAAGATGGTTGCTTCACGACGCAAATCCCCTGTTTCAAAAGAATCGTAAAGTTCTTTTGTTGGTAAATAATACCCCCAGCCGTTGTATATTCCCCAAGCTTTGTTTGTCAACATCACACCTGGAAGTTTGCTTCCCCAGCCAGTACCGCCGCCATTTGGTGTACACACCACCGACCAGATATATTCTTTGGACCAGTTGTTGGCCGCTTTAAATACATCCACAAAGTTAGTCAATAAATCATGCTTGCCCGAACTGATCACCATATCCGCATACTTGGCCGCATTGGTATAGTCTTTCTTGTACAGATATACTTTTGACAAATATGCCCATGCTGCTGTTTTGTGCGCTTTACCATAATCCGAAGAATTCATGTCTGAAAAATAAGGAAGGTTATCTGCTGCTTTTAGGAACAGAGAGACAATGTAGTCATAATTTTCGTTCACATTGTTTGCACGAGGTACGGGCACGGTAGCATCAGTTTCAGGTTTAACGATTGGAATTCCGGCTTTATCATTACCATAGTTTGCGGCTAGTTGAAAATAAACCAGACCTGCATTGAAATAAGCGTCACCAATGATCTGTTTTTTTCTGCTCTCATCCATTGGGATGTTCGGAACGTTGGTAATAATATCATTGGCCCTTTTAATAATGGCGTAGCGCATGCTCCATTGTGTTTCCGTGTAGCCTCCACCGATATAACTTCGATTAAAATTTTTAATATTATCTGCTTCTGGTTTATTACGGCCAGTGACCATATCATCACTTGCATTAATAAACCAAAACATTCCACGGCCGTAATAATCCTCCTCATTGTATTTTTCATACATCCCAGCCTCTGCTTTGATGGCATCTTGTTCTGTTTTCCAGAAATTCTGAGCAGATGGAGAACCCTCTGGTGTAATATCCAGTTGTTTATCGCACGATGCGAAAAGAGCTACAGCTGCTATTGCTAGGTATTTTATATTCGTTTTCATCGTTTTGTTTTTTTTAATGACTGATAGAGTCCGAATAAAACTATCGTCCGGCGGACAACATATGTATTTTTCGGTTTTATCATTCGTTTATTTTCGCGTTTTAATGATTGACAAGAGCTTAACTAAATGAATATTTAATGAAATTTCCTTCGTTTTGATCTCTTGGCATTATGCTATTAAGATTAAAAATTGACATTAAGGCCGAAGATAAAACTTCTTGCTTGCGGGTATCGTCCAACATCAAGTCCATTGTTATCCATACCAATTTCTGGATCAAAACCGGTGTATTTTGTAAACGTAAATAAGTTGTTGGTAGTCGCATAGACTCTCACGTTTCCAAGTTTATATCTGTCGGTCAAAGATTTTGGCAATGTGTAGCCTAATGTGACGTTACGGATACGAAGGAAAGAACCATTTTCGATATAGAAATCTGATGCATTAAAGTTTCCGTTTGCATCCGAACTTGAGATAATCGGTACTTTTCCATTCGGGTTTTCTGGAGACCAGGCATCTAAAATTCCTACCAATTTGTTGTATGAAGGACCACTCGCACTGTACGTTGTTCTCTTGACAGCATTAAATAGTTTGTTTCCCTGTACACCTTGTGCAAAAATATTGAAGTCGAAATTTTTGTAATTAGCATTAAAGCTTAAACCGTAAGAAAAATCGGGATAAGCACTACCTGCATAGTAACGATCTTCTGGACCGATAGAACCATTACCGTCGATGTCTACAAATTTGAAATCCCCAGCTTTTGCATTGGGCTGAATTTTTTGTCCATTGGCATTTTTGTAGTTATCAGCTTCTGCCTGACTCTGGAAGATACCGTCGGTCTTTAATACGTAGTAACTGTAAAGAGGTTGGCCAACGGTAATTGTCAACGGAGCAAGTTCATTTCTAAAATTAGTGCCTACTGCGATATTATTCAATCCAGGCGCCAACTCTTGAACGTTGTTAGTCAATTTGGTTAGAGTCGCGTTAATCGAGTACGAAAACTCTTTGTTTTTAGCACTACTATAAGTTAGCCCTAGTTCAATACCTTTGTCTTTAACCAATCCACCGTTAATCGTTTGTGTGCTCAAGCCTGCTGTTCCGGGAAGTGGCTTGGTTAAGATCATCTTATTTGTTTCTTTGACAAAATAATCCGCTACCAAACTCAATCCATTCAAAATTCCAAGATCCAAACCTATATTGGTTTGCTTACTTTCGGCCCATCGCATATCCATATTTGGTAACACATTCTGAGCATATCCATTTTGTAATTTTGGATTTTCACCGAAATAGGCATCGGCACGAATAAGAAGAGGGTTAACATCAAGTGGGTTTAGGTTGGCTAGACCACCCAATTTACCATAGCTAGCTCTTATTTTAAGCTCGTTTAACCACTCCACAGATTTCAAGAAATCTTCTTTATGTAGTGCCCATCCGGCAGATGTTGAATAGTAGTATCGTGTTCTATTTTCTTTCAGCGGAATTATGGATGAACCATCTCTTCGACCGATTAAGGATAGCAGGTATTTTTCATTGTAATTATAGTTGGCCCGTAGGAAAAGAGACGAAAGTGCTGTGGCTCCATAACCACTTTCCGACGGTTGTATCGTATTGGCGTTATTTAGGTATCGGTATTGTTTGGATTCGTCGTCAAAACCGGTACCCGAAGCACTCAAATAATTACTTTTGGTTTTTTGGAAACTATAACCACCAGTCAAATCAAGTTGATGAACGTCAAATTTGGCTTTATAATTTAGGACTTGTTCAGCAAGGATATCATTTGCGTCACTCGTTCTTTCCACCAGACTATTGCTCAAAACGGGTTTACCTATTTCAGGACGTTTTGGTGTAAAACTTTTATATCTGGTGTTCGACTTTGTAATACTCAGATTTGATCGGAATGTTAAGCCTTTGGCTAGTTGAATGTTGGCGTACGGATTCACGACCAATACATTGACAGGATTATTAATGTCTATACGCATTAATTCTGCAACAGGGTTAATGATATCGCCGTAATCTCCAGGGAAAGGTCCTGGCAAACCAGCAAAGCTTCCGTCGGCATTGTAAGGTGTGCCATTGGTTGGATAGTAGATGGCAGACAATAGGGCTCCTGTATAGTCGCTGCTGGTATTGGCACCGTTTCCGTTGGTGCTGCTATAGGATAAATTTTCACCTATTTTCAACCATGGTGTGATTTGATGTTCTGAGTTTAACCTGAAGTTGTACCGTTGAGTTTTTGTATTGAGTACAATACCTTCTGCTTTACGGTAATTGAAACTTAGGTAAAAATTAGACTTTTCATTTCCACCATTGATAGCACCATTGTAATCTTGCAATGTCGCATTTCTAAATACTTCATCCATCCAATTGGTTTTTGTGACAAGTCCATCTGGATATTTGGCTGGATCGAAAGCCGGTAAAATGGTTGTTCCACCATTTTTTGCTGCCGTTGCTGCTACCTCAGCACGTTGTTCGGCATTTAACGGCTGCAATTTTCGCCATGCGCTTTGTTGGCCTATTTTGGCATCGACACTGATTTGCATCTGTCCTTTCTTACCTTTCTTGGTTGTGATTAGCACCACTCCACCAGAAGCTCTGGCACCATAGATCGCTGCCGATGCGTCTTTGAGGACCGAAATAGATTCAATATCGTTCGGATTAAGCTGCGGTGTGCCTAAGAAAATAGATCCATCAATGACATACAACACACTTTCACCATTGATACCTCCAGCACCCCTAATATTAATACGGGGTGGCGAAGTTGGATCACCACCTTCGTTTGTCACAATGACACCGGGAGATTTTCCTGCCAGTACTTCACCTACACTGTTTACCGATCGTGAAGATAATTTATCAAGGGATACTATACCTATAGCACCTGTGAGTGTCTCTTTTTTCTGGGTTCCGTAACCAACAACAACAACTTCGGATAAGGTCGAACGTTCTTCGCTTAGTGTTACATTAACGACTTCATTTTCACCGACTGTAACTTCTCTGGTATGGAATCCGACCATCGAAAAGGAAAGTACCGTTTGGGAAGCCGCTTCAATACGGAACGCCCCTTTTGCATCTGTTGTGGTTCCAGTCTGCGTACCTACTACTTTTACAGATACACCTGCTATAGCAGCTCCCAATGTGTCTCGTACAAAACCTGTAACGATACGGTCTGCCTTAATATTTGCTTGCGTGTTCAGGATCACATAGTCCTCTTTTTCCACCGCATTGATTCCAAGCTTATTCAAGAGAGAGCGAACTGGTTCAGTTTTAAAACTGCCGCTTAAGACTGTGTTCCGTTCTTGCAATAGATCAGGGTTGTAAACAAAATGAAGACCCGAAAGACTTTCGATTTTGTGGAGGATCACATCGAGTTTCTCGCCCTTGCTTATTTTGATGTTTACGCTGCTTTTGTCCAAACGTTGGGCCATACTTGGGGAGGCCATCAATGAACTGCAGAATACTGAAGTAATCGAAAATGCGATGCAGGGATACTTCATGATCCGATAAAAAGAGAATTCTCTCTTGAATGCAGGTGTTTTCATTTTTTTGTAATAATTAGGTAATGAATTACGCATGTTGACTAAGATGTTTTAGGTAAATTTTTAGACATTATTTGTAGACTTTAAATATTTTATCTTTCTCTATCGTGCTGTATTTAAGGTGGTGTAGACTACAGATGATATCCAGTATTTCTGCTGGATTTTGTGTGCTATTGAATGTGGCTGTTGTTTTTAAGGTCGAAAGCGATCTATCTTTCAATACAATCTTAATGCTGTATATATATTCCAATCTCTTCATAACCTCCAGAAGACTTGCTCCATCAAATGCGATGGCTACAGCTGTATTTTTTTCTATTAGGTTACGCGATGACTGTTTTGTTTCCTCATTGTAAAGTAGGCGCTGATTTTTGGTTAATATCCCTAAGATTTTATCTTGTTGCTGCACAGCGACCTTACCTGTAGCAACGGAGACTTCTACCTTTTTTGAGGCCTGATAGGCCTTGATGCGGAAGGAAGTACCCAATACTTTGACAGCCAGTTTTGAAGCAAGTTTTACCTGGAAAGGATGGCTTTCGTCGTGGGCAATGTCAAAGAAGGCTTCTCCCTCAGTAAGTGCTATTTCGCGAATTTTTCCGTTGAATTTACTGGGATAGCTGATTTTTGAAGATGGTTCCAGGATAATTTCAGAGCCATCGGCCAATAGGATCCTTTTATGTTCGGCAGCATTTGTAGTTGTCACGATCTGCACAGAAGCAGCAATAGGTTGATTGTTCAATATCCAATAAACAAATCCTGCCGAAACAATCATTAAAATAGTAGCTGCAATTTTGAATAGGAGAGAATATAGCAGCGAAGGCCGTTTATTTTTCTTTTCTGAAATGGCTGATTGGATATTGCTCAGCAATTGTTCACGCAGTGCAGTTTTGCGTTCCTGCGGGATTTTTTTGTCAGCATTATCCAGTTGAGTATACCAATCTTCAACTTGTTTGATTTCAGCGGCGTTAGCCTCTCCATTTAAATACTTTTGCAGTAATTGCTTTGCTTTTTCTTCCGTCATTTGAATACATGTCACTTCAAATGGGAAATGGTACTAGTCGAGAATGTTAGGAGTATATTAATTTATTGTTAACTAACAAAAAAAGATAGAGGGGAGAACTAAGAAAGACTTTTTTTGAGCAGTTTCATAGCGGAGGTAATTTGGTTCTTGACGGTTTGTACGGAGACATTCAGCTCGCAGGCAATTTCTTTGATCGATTTTTCTTGCTTTCGGCTCATGGTGACGACCAACCGCATACGTTCGGGAAGTTGCATTAAAGCTTCTTCAACTTTCTGCTGTGCATCTTTTAGGATCAGAAGGTCATCAGCTGAATCTGCATATTGCTGATTCATTAAAGTCGCTAATTCGGCTTTATGGCCATCTTTAACCGTTGTATTCCGAAAATGGTTGATCACCTTAAATTTTACTGCGCCATGCAGATAGGCTGCCAACCCGCCAGATATGATGACTTGTTCACGATTTTCCCACAGGGAGATAAAAATTTCCTGAGTGATGTCCTGAGCGACATTTTCGTCGCCTATTTTCTTAAAAGCGGCATCAAATATGGCTTCCCAATACAGATTAAAAATCTGTTCCATGGCAAAGTGATCACCCTGCTTTAATGATGCTATCAATAATTCGCTCACAAGATCAGTTTTAATTGGACAAAGCTAATAACTCAGTATTCCTTTAAAGTTAATAAATCTTAAAGAGTATATTTTGTCTGCTATAAATTAATCTTGAGAATTTCTGCTGAAATTGAGCGGTGTTTTTTTATTCTTTGTATTCCTGGCCTGTAACGATGTCTATAAAATAGCCGTTGTCCTGATTGTGCTGATTTTTATGTTTTACCCAGCCGTTGGGATTGATGGTCATGTAGCTTTTGTTGCCGACGTGTTGTTTTGTCTTATTGTTGTATAAAGTATAGAGGCCATCTTTATGCTCCTGTAATGCAAATATCTGCCGTTCGCCATCCAGGATTTCAATATGTTCGAAACCGGGTTTTATATCCCATGCTTTTGTCACTGCATTCCATAGGCCTTTAGTAGGTTCCAGATCACCTCGTTTTACGTCAATTAAATAGAGATCTTCCGAAGAATAAACGTATTTTATTTTTCCCGTTTTCCAATTCTTTTCCAGGGCATTCGCAGGGAGCAGCATAAGTTTGTCTGGCCAGACTAAATTACCCACTTGATCAAGAATATAGAAATTTGGAGCTTTAATGCTATCCAGTAAGTTGCCATCTTTATCAATATACAGCCAATCATAAGCCCAGACTGCATGATCGTAGTTAAATCTACCCAGAATAAAGTAGGGTGAATTAGTCACTGAATAGACTAGAGATATTTCTTTTAGAAAGGCAATTTGTGCAGCGGTAGCCTGCTTAATTTGTTTTGGAAAAGCTTTATCGTATTGTGGAAAGGCATATATGCTGCCTGTTTTATGATCTTTTAATAATTTGGGTATTGTGGGACTAAAGCGTTCCTGATTGATGGAGTCGAGCAGTATGGTCTCATTTTTCCAAAGCAGATCTATTTTGTCCAAACCTGTCAAATTGGATAAGAGAGGTTTTTTGCTTTGGATATCATGAATAGTAAAACTGTCTGTCGATGCTGGGATATAGCGTCCGTTTTCCAGGGGCATTTCGATATCCCCTTCTATTTTTTTAAGCCGCTGATCTTTTATCAGATATAGATTTCCATTCAGGACCAGATGTTTCGTATCGAGCGGATAAGTTACGAGGTTATATTCGTTTTCATCGTAAGGAATGTCTTTCTTTAACAGAACCTGATTACTTTCCAATACCCGTATCTCTAGTTTTACATAGGTGCCTGTTTTTTTGATATAGCTGCTTAGGATATTCCAGTCCCACTTCCAAAAGGGTAAATTCTTGTCATATTCTTGACGTTTCATGGCAAGAGTCAGCTGTCCGAGGTCTAAAAGTTCTACCTGTGCTTCGGAATAATTTTCGATGAATTCACCTTTGCTGTTAATGATACCCATTTGATCCTTTTCATTAGCTACGAGGGCATAGCCTGTGGACGTGAAAGGCTGTGCCCAATAGAACTGTTGGGGCAGCTTCTTGTTGAAAGTACTGTCAACATAGACAAACTGCTTATTTTTCGTCTGAAAGGGAACCCATTTAGCGGCGGCATTTTTTTTGATACTTGTGGGTTCTTGTGCACATGCATTCATGCAGAGCATAGCTGTTATACTTACCAATAATGATTTGATCATCTTTTTTCTATAAATTGAACCTGGTTGTTTGCAAGCAGCTCGTGTATTGCTACGGTTACTCTAGCTTGTTGATTACCGGTATTTAAACTATGCGCTTACTAAACCTTTTTAAACTATGCGCTTACTAAACCTTTGGGTTTGGAAGCTAAAGTAGTGGAAAACAATCGTTGGAAAAATAGCCGATTTCAGTGATTATCTTGGAGATTCAAAAGGAAAGTAATTTTTCATTTGCTGGATTCGTAAATATATCATCAAGAGAGGTCAATAATGAATATGCTTTTTCCTTTGAGCCGATTAATTGGGTTAATCGGCTCAAATTTTGCTTATATTTGAGCCGATTAGATTTTTAAATCGGCTCAATATGTATAACTGGCAATATAAAGAGTGGCCTAATTTCATCTATAGGCTCGAAGAGGTTCAATCCATAGCGATTGCATTTGCGCAAGAAATGGGGGCATTAAATGGTCTGTTAACAGGACTGAATTCAGCGCTAAAACAGGAAGCATTTGTAGAGGTACTTATATCTGAAGCTATGAAAACCTCGGAAATTGAGGGAGAGTATATGAGCCGTGAAGATGTGATGTCTTCAATTAAGAAAAATCTTGGTATCCAGGATGATGGTGTTGTTCGTGATCGAAGAGTTGCGGGGGTCGCAGAATTAATGACAACAATAAGAGATAGTGCCAGTATTGAACTGACAGTCGAGGTTATAATGAGATGGCATGCTATATTAATGGAGGGATTTCTTCGAATTAATGCTGGGAAGTGGCGTACGGGCGAGGAGCCTATGCAGATAATTTCAGGTTCATATGGCAAAGAAACCATTCATTATGAAGCTCCCCCGTCTGCTGTCGTTCCAAAAGAAATGGAACAAATGATTAACTGGTTTAAATCATACGAAGTTAAGGAGTCAGAATATATAATTGCAGCATTGGTCAAGACGGCTATCATTCATCTTTACTTTGAATCAATTCATCCTTTTGAGGATGGCAATGGGCGAATTGGAAGAGCATTGGCGGAATATACGCTGTCGCATACATTAAAGTCCCCCGTCCTGTTGTCGATATCAAAAACTATTGAGAAAAACAAACAAGTTTATTACGATAATTTAAAAATTGCGCAGGCTAGTTTAGATATTACAGGGTGGATTAACTACTTTACCAAAGTAATTTTTGAAGCACAAAAGGAAGCTAGAGAGCTCATTGAGTTTACTGTAAGAAAAGCAAAATTTTTTGATAGAAACCGTGATCTATTGAATGATAGGCAAATGAAGGCTATCAATCGGATGCTCGAGCAGGGAATAGAAGGTTTTATTGGCGGGATGACTGCAAAAAAATATATGTCTATTACAAGGACCTCAAAAGCTACTGCGACTAGAGATCTGCAAAGGTTGCAGGAACTGGGGATAGTTGAACAGTTGGGACATGGGAGATCTGTACGGTACGAACTTATACTTTCCTAACCCCCAGGTATAAAGTAAATCGCTCCGCTCTTTTTATAGTAGTCTTCAGACAGAGGGCTCACTTGTTCCTTACAGGAAAAGAGGAGGCTTATCAAAGCGCTTATTATTCCCATTTTTAAGATACTGTTCATAACTGTCAACGTTATGCCTGATCGCTATTATTGATTATTCATTGATGTAATGGACTGCAAAGTCTATCCAGTCTGAAATGGATTCATCGAGATAGATATCGGGCTGGATACCTATATTGTCAATCGGGTATTGCGGTAATCGGGCAGACCGGTAGGTGGGCAATAGAAGCTGGTAGTTGTCGCAGCCAAATTTGAATTCGCGTATCGAACCATAATCAAGCGCGCCCATACTGGGGGTGCCCATGATTTTTACCTTCTTGCTCTGGCGCGAACTGAATAGAAAATTCTCGGCTGAACTGGCTACATTTCTATTGGCTAGAATAATGACCTGTTTTGGGCCTTTTGGATTTAAGGCGATGCTGTCTATCATAACTTTTTTATCGCCATAAAGCACAAACTTCCCGATGTTTTCCCTATATTCTCTAAGGTCTTCATCTATTCTTTTTACTTCATTGATCGAATCCTGCTTGATATTTTTGATGGCATAATCACGCAAACCATTGACTAAGGTCTGTGTGGCAAAAAACTCAACGCTCATAATCCGGATGGGGTTGGTTAAGATATAAGGCAATAGTGGCTGGTATACATCATCCGTTCCGCCTCCGTTGTTGCGAACATCAATAATAAGGGCTTTACTGTTTTCAATCTTTTCGCTATTCTTTTCAATAAGTTCTTTGAAAGGGGCTATGTTTTCATACCCGAAGCTTGAGATTTTAATATAAAATATATCGGGACTGATCGATTTTGAACTTATTTCCTCTTCAGATGCTCCGGCGGGATTTCCGGTACTTGTGTGAGGAGGGTTTTTCTTTTTCGAAAGGTCATCTAAGACAATGTGCTCATCATGGAAGAAGTCTAGGTATTCCTGTAAAAGTTGTGTACAGGTCTCGTTTGAAATCAGCAAGCTTTTCTTCGTCAATATATTTTTTTTAGCTTGATACAGGTCTTTATTCTGCTTGGTCTTTTCTGGAAAACCGGGGTACTCGCTCTCTATTTTTACAATTAATTGCTTAAGTGCCTGTGAGCAGTTGCAGGTGGTTTGACCATATATTGGTCGAACAAAGAAAACAAGACAAAAGATGAGGAATAATTTGGTATTGGTCATGGATATGGTTGTTAAAATTAATGCAATTTAAGAAATAGCGTATTTTCTGATAGCTTAAAAATTGAATAGCCTAAAAATAATAGAAATATATAATTGATTCATGAGTTGTTTACAATTCGTAGCATATATTTATAATGTGTGAAAGGTGGAAATAAATAATCGTGTGTCTATGTACAGGCCGGTATCCTTTATTTAAAACTTTAATGATAAATAATATTTTGATTTAGTTTTGTTTATTTATATATTTGTATATATAAACTATATTTTTGTATTCTATTTTGTTTTTCTTTTAATGGGAAAACAAAGTGTTTTCTCTGTCTATATTGCCAGCGACGGTGAAACACTTTTTCGCTAAATGAATGATTTGAATACATGTTGATTTAAATGCTGGTATTTCCTGAAAAGCCAAGGGGCGAACGTCTATATGTAGTAATGTGTTAACCCCTCTTTAGTCTCCTTGGTTGTAATACTGTTTTTTTGCAATAAAGTATTGATTATTTGCAATAATGATCTGTAACAGTCTGATCTGTTGGAGTAATTTATTGTGCCCAAATTTTTAATCTTAAATCATTTAGTATGGAAATTAATAGCCAATTAATTATCGATCGGCTTTCTCAGCGTATGGATCTCGATCGTGCCTATCTTTTTAAATATCAGTTTCTCGGTCAGGATCATTATCATTTGCTTCTTGCGCTCAAGCATGTGAGCGGGCTTTCACCGAAGGTATTAAAGCCTATTGTGGAATTATGTTTAATGGACCAGAAGAATATTTCCTTTGAGCTGGTTCCAATTGCTGAAATGCTCAGTAAAGTCAAAGTGGGTAGTCTGTATTATTCCTATGCCTCCCTACCTGAAAATACCGTTCATCAGGCTAGTAACAAAAAGAACCCACCCCTTCAAGCGAAAGAACTAAAAAGTGTTCTAGAAATAGCTGATGAATATTACCAGAAACTCTTGCCTATTTCAGCGGGCTTCCTACAGGGGGCTGAAACATTTGGTCTACAGGGCAACTATCATAGGGCTGTATTTATGTTACATCAAAGTATGGAAAACCACTTGCGTTTTTTACAGCTATTGATTGACGGAAAAGCCAATAATGTACATCATGTTAATAACAGAATTAAAAGCCTCAATGAGCATTTTTCGATGTTAAGGGAGTCCCTTGTCGGAAAGGATGAGGAAGAAAAGAAACGTTTTAGATTATTGGACAGTGCCTTTGATACGGTGAAACAAAACAAGGATCTCGAAATCTCCGCCTTTGATGCCTCCTGGCTTTATGAGCATTGCAAGTTTGTTCTTCATACGATTGAACAGCTGTATTTGAGTTTTATGGAAGGCCTTAAAACAGGCTATGAAAAATTGTTGGCAAAAGAGCAACAAAAAGTCATAAATAAAAACGTCGAAGTTGCAGTAGGTAATCTGGCGGCGAAGGAGACTACATTAACGAGTGCTACGGCCTCGCAGTTTCATACATTTCCTTGGCCGGAGCGGTATGAGGCAGATATACTTCATGTGCTGGCTCAGATTCGTCAGGAGAATAATCCCGAACAAATGATGCTGCTCAATTATTACGTCAGCGATGCGCATGGGAGAGGACTTTTTCATTTTCCTGCGGTGGAAGATGAAAAGGCAGAAATCTACCTTGCAGTAATAAAAAAGAAAATAGGTCACTGTCATTTTCGAAAAATCGTTTATGGTGGAGTTACTGCAATTGTAGCTTTTATGAGTACAGATTTCCTGGCAACAAAACTGGATCTGGGCAGCCGTTTCTCCCATACCATCTGGAATGAATCTGTTGTTGTCTACCGTCGTCCGACTTATAAACCTACGTATTCGGTTAACCCCGTCAATTGGCATGATACATTGTTTAAGACATCCATTTCATGGACACGCAATTCAAAACTCATGCAGGATCTGCTGGGTGTATTTGCTTTTGAAGGACTTGCTAGTCCACAATTGGCTGTATTATTTTTAAATCAATTGACATCAATTGGACTATACAGTTATCTCTACCTACGGGTCGGTTATGCCCCAATGAATGTGACTATAGCCGATCTGGTAGACTGGACCTGTATCTGTGATAAAAAGGTGAAGGAGTTTTTTACAGCCAGAGGGGATGTAGAAGAAATATTGAATGCAGAGTTATTAAAACAAATGAAAGGGCGGGTCTATGAGCTTCCTTCACAATTAGCTCAGCTTGATATGGGCTACTTTAGGTCAAAAGCGAGAGAAATTACAGATTTCTTTGTCGATCTCTGTAATCAGAGCATACGGTATATGGAGCTGAAATTGGAGGTTAATTTCAATAAGCAATAAAGAATAATTTATGGAAAATAGTGTTGAAAATCTGGAGTTAGCAATAGATGTTGCTCCGATTATACCTGACAAAGAGAAGAATAGCTTTATTATTCCCTGGGAAAACCAAGAGGATCTTTATATTTCATCAGACTACTTTCTTAAGCGCTATAAAGGAGAAATACCACTGAAAGATTTCCACCTTTATAGTTACAGCGTTAGGATAATCAAAGTCAACAAGTTTAAATGGCCATTTTCTCTAAGAAGAGACGGAAATTATAAAAACAAATATCTCAAAATTGATCTCGAGATCAAAGAAATCGGATTGAAGGTTAAGTGTGATTGTAAAAAGCGTCATGATAGTCTGTGTGATTATGTAATTATTGGACTTTATCGTAAGTTTTTACTCAGTAATAAATTCTTACATGATTTATATGCAAAAGATATTGCCATCCTACCCGAAAGTCAGCATAAGTTCTTTCAATTGGGTATTTCTAGGCTTTATTACCGCAATGATAAGGTTTGTATTGAAAACCATAATCAATTTGGTCAGGTATATAATTATTTCGACCACCAGGAGCTTGAATCGGAATTGCTAGATGTAGCATCTGAAAACCGATGGTTGGAACAGTCTGGGGCGCCTTTTCCGGATCTTATGTATGTCGTTCCTAGAGAGCGTCAGGTGGACGGACTACCCTTTTTAATACCTTTTGAAATAGACAGTAAGATAAATTATTTAGGAGAATTTGGTCATGAGTTGGTGAATTTTGCTGATAGCGATGTGTTAAAAATCGATTTATGTCGTAAGATTTTAGCCTTTTCCAAAAGTCCACAAAGACAAATAAGGGATAGGGAAAAAGATGACCTGCGAAATGACTTTGATCATGTGGAGAAGGATTTTATCATCAGTGCTTGGCGTAAACTTTTGGAAGGAAAATCGGAAAGATTACGTGTTGCCTTTGTGGATAGGAATAATTTTAAAACTACAATTGAAAACTTCAAATATCCATCCAAATATCGTACAACTTATCGGAATGTGATTTTGGCGGGCGATGATCTTAGCCTGAAATTTAATTTGAAAGAATACAGCGATCACCTGCTTCTATCGTTAATTCTTGTCTACAAAGGAGAGGAGTTGAAAGACTATACATCCGAATGCCGGTCCAATTTCTTCTTTATCAATCTAAATGAAGATGAGTGTCTTTTTGTTGATAATCTACAAAAGGAGTTTCTATTACGTTTCTTTCACAGTATTTCTACTAAAATAACGGTGTTAAAGAGGGACTATGAAGACTTCTTTACGCGTATGTTGATTCCATTGTCAACATCCCTTCATATAGACCTTGAACCTTTAAACAAGGATACAGTTTTTATTTCTAATACCGCTCATCATGTGCCTCAATTTAAGGTTGTGGTGGAGAAAGACGACGACGATCATTTAAATTTCGAATTGAAAGCTATGCTGAGTGAAAAGGAAGAATATGTAATTCCATATGGAGGAAACTTGATTTTAAAATCGGAAAATGGAACCTGCCTATATACTGAGCGAGATCTTGTTGGCGAGAATGAGTTTAATACCTTTATTGAAGCACAGTTGCCAAATTTGAAAAGTTGCAGCAATAGGATGGTTAAGCGCTTGGAATGGAAGGCGCATGGCAACAGAAATAGACTGTATGAATTTATAAAAAAATGTAAGAGCAAGGGGTACAAAACTATACTGAACAATATTTCAAAGGGAGCTTATTTGCTGCCACACCAACTGAAATGGGAAGTATTGGATATTCGTCAGGACAATAATGTATTTTCCATTTACATGATTTTCAAATTTGGAACAACGGCCTATTTACCGGGAGAGTTTGAAGAAAAGATCGTAAACGACTACAGTAGCATTCAATTGGCGGATAAATCTTTCGGATATATCAAAGCTTCAGATAAAGCATTATTTGATGTGCTGTTTAATTATGCGGTGGTTGAAACCGACTGTCTTAAACTCACCTCAGCCCAATTGCTATCTTTCCAAACACGGCTGGATCGAATTGATCCCCGTATTATTCAAAATAGCCTAGCTGAACGTCGAAAGAAACTGTTGAATACGGATGAAATAGCCCTGTTGGATGTTCCGAAAGCGATCCAGGCAGAGTTGCGCCCTTACCAACAGGCAGGATTTAGCTGGATGGTATTCTTAAGTGATTTTCAATGGGGCGGTATCTTGGCTGATGATATGGGATTAGGGAAAACCTTACAGGCAATAACGCTTTTAGAATATTTCTATCAAAATAATCCAAAGGCAGCTCCCTCAATTATTATTGTACCCAATTCCTTGCTATTCAATTGGCTGGCAGAATTTAAGAAATTTTCCCCAAATCGTCGGACAGCTATTTATCATGGACAAAAAAGGAGGGAAATCACGGAAATAGAGAACGAATCCATCTTGATTACGACCTATGGAACAGTTATGATGGAGCTTGATTTTCTTAAATCCCAGTCCTTTAGTTACATGATTTTAGATGAGTCACAGGCGATAAAAAATCGTCATTCAAAAAGATTTAAATCGCTCACTGAGCTAAAATCCTGCTATCGCATAGCGATGACAGGAACACCGATTGAAAATGGAGTGGAGGATATCTATGCACAAATGAGTATGGTCAACCCGGGTTTTTTTGGAACTTATGGCAATTTTAATAACACCTATAAGGGGATCAAAGATGAAAATACAGCGCAAGCAACTACCCTTGGCCTCCAAAAGATGATTCAACCTTTTATTCTTCGGCGTACAAAAAAACAGGTTGCTTTGGACCTTCCTGAAAAGACCGAAACAATTCTGTATATGGATATGCTTCCGGAGCAAAGAAAAATATACGATAAGGTTAGAAAAATATTCAAGGGAGAGATTGAAAATAATCTGAATAGCGCTGACTCCACGAAATCTAAATTTTTGGCGATCGAGGCGCTACAAAAACTACGGCAGCTTTGCAACTCGCCCATTCTGATGAAAGATGGCGGCTTCGGTCATGAATCTATTAAATTGGATTTTATTGATGAGATCATGGATGAAGTAGCTCCAAATCATAAGATTCTTCTCTTTTCGGCGTATACTTCCATGCTTAAGCTGGTGGCTCAACGAATCGAAAATAAGGGAATAACTTGTGCCTACCTTGATGGTAAGATGAATCAAGATCAGCGGCAAAATGCGGTCGAAAGATTTCAGAACGAGGACGAATGCCGTGTATTTCTCATCAGCCTTAAAGCGGGAGGAACAGGATTAAATCTAACGGCTGCCGATTATGTTTATATTTTGGATCCCTGGTGGAATCCTGCTGCCGAAGCACAGGCAATAGATCGGTGTTACCGCATTGGTCAGGACAAACATGTCATGGCTTACAAGATTGTTTGTCGGGATTCCGTTGAAGAATACATCTTAGCACTTCAGGAAAGTAAAAAACGAATATCCGAAGGACTTATTTTAGATGAAACGAATCTGATGAAATCGATCAGTAAAGAGGAGCTGCTTAAATTATTTGAATAACCAATTGTACACTATAATGATCAAAAAAGTATCTGCACTAAAAACATCCTATGGGGGAATGATGTATTCGCACGATTTTCAACTATGGTACACCTATCTAAAACGGAGGATAGAAAAGGGTTGGAGACCTGAAGAACTTTCTTTCCTGCTTGGTAGGCCTGATCACGCGTATTTAGACTTTGAAAAAATGTATCAGGCGCGAAGTTTTTTGGCCCAGGAATCGATCTTACTGGATCAAATATATACGAGTTCATGCATTGAACCGATGAAATTTCACCGTGAACAATATGAAGTTTCCGAAGAACGTCTCGTCCGTCTTCATATTGAAGAGGACGAGGTCAGGTGGCATTATTCTATTGAAATTCCCTGGCAGTTTGTGAAAGGAGATAAGAAGCCTGTTGTCCCAAAATTTCAATTTGAGGAATGGAAATCTGAAAAAGACATTCAAATTGAATCGGATGCAATGTTACATGTACGGCAAAAGATTGACGGACTACTGGATCAGGAATTCTTTACCGATGGTGCAGCTCCTTGGCAACTTTTTCGGAAAGTTAAGGAAACAGGTCAGGCACATCTTCAGATTTATCCAAGACACTTGAAAAATGTGCTGTATGGACTCATTCAACAAAATAGATTGGTCGTGAGAAATATAGAAGGAAGGTATTCTTTTTACCCGCTTGATCGAAAGACGGGACATGAGAAATTCAATTAATGATGGTGAGAGATAAAACAACACATACAGCATAATGCAATGCTATGTTAAGTTTAATCAACCTTGTAAAATACGACGATCAAAATGTGTAAACCTAACTAGCCATTAATAGGGAAACGATAGTGATTATAACATGCAATCAAAATGAATTGCTATATTTAATCATGCATGCAAAACCTGAACAACGTAAAACATCAATAGTACCAGTATTATGCAAAATTCTTGTTGGGACTATTGGTGTTTTTGCTATTTTGACCGCTTGTTTCTATCATAATCAACTTGACTTTGACGGCAACTTGACAATAGGATTTCCTTGGACATTTTATAGGGAAGGAAGCGGCTATAGCCCAGATCTTAATGAGCAGGTCGGATACCATGAATTTGAACCTCTAAAATTGATCGGCAATATTCTTTTTGCTGCAACCCTGGCTTTGATGATCTTCCGGATTTATAGCGTCACCATACGAAAACGCTAAGGGGTCTATGAATTTCATAAAGAATGTCAAGCATACCTTTTCTAATTTGAAGCTCTTTAGCTACATCAGATTATTCTCCTTAATAAGATTTCTGTAAAACTGTAAACTTTCCTCCAAATAAGAAATATAACTTTCTTTGTCCCGCAAAAGCTGCTTTTCATTTGCTAAGGGTAATTTTTCACCCTTTATCTGAGCTGTTGGAGGATTGATTAAACTATTCATATCCGTTTGTAATATAGCCGCAATTTGCTGTAGACGTTCAATGTCTATCTTCGTCGTTCCAATCTCAAGGTTCTGATAGGCTTTTAAGGAAATATATAGCTGTTCAGCCATTGCCCGTTGTGATATCTTGAGATATTTCCTACGCTCTTTAACGGCTTTGATAATTTCTTGTGATGTAACATTGCTCATGGTTAGTAGAATTCAAATTAATGTGAACACAGGGTTTGGTATAGCCAAAGATAAGTAATTTGAAAATATAATCTACTTATATGGTAGTCTTTATTTTTATTTATTTCAAAATTACTGTTACCTCCTCGAAAAACCTTTCCAGCTAAGGCGCATTAAATGTTCATAGCACTATTTAATATAGGAATATTTTCTACCTAACTGTTGGAAATGAATAGTCAAACCACTTATTTTTGAATAGTCTACTTATTTAGTAGTTTTTAAAAAAAATAAACATATGACTAAAGTATTTACATTGATTGCATCGCTCACTTTCTCTACAGCGATTATGGCGCAGCATAAAACTGCCTTGCTAAACGGTCAAGTGACTGGCTATACCACACAGGACAAAGCTTTTCTGAGCTATCGGAATGGTACACAACGCATAGCCGATTCGGTTAACATCGGTTCAAATGGAACATTTCAATTCAATTATACGATTGCCGATCCGACAATAGCTAGCCTAACGGTAGGTAAAACACTGGCCTTAGCGCAACGTTCAAAAAGTCTAACATTCTATCTTGAAAATACAGCGATCAAGGTTCAGTCTACCGATTCATTGAAAAATCCATCGGTTCAAGGAGGAAAGACAAATACGGAGCTTAGCCAATTAAAGACGCGGCTTGAAAAAATTGCCCCTTTGCGTGATGCGCTGAATACAAAATATTTTTCGGCAAGCCAAGAGCAACGAAACTCTCCTGAATTCAAAAAGGAAATTGAACAGCTCAGCGAAAACTATCAGCTTGAGAATAAAAAAATCCTGGAAATCTTTATTTCAGAGAATCCCAATTCTTTCGTCAGCCTAGACCGTATTGCAGAGGTCGTTGGCTATGCTCCCGAGGCTGAGGACCTGGATCGATATTTCAAACAGCTCAGTCCAGAAATACGTCATTCGGAAAAAGGAAAAGCTTTTGCACTACAGATTGATCAAACCAAAGCGACGTCGATCGGACAGATTGCTCCGGCTTTTACGCAAGCTAACCCAGAAGGTAAAAATATTTCCCTTGCTGATTATCGAGGTAAATATGTGTTGTTGGATTTCTGGGCAAGTTGGTGTGGTCCCTGCCGTCATGAAAATCCAAATGTCGTAAAAGCTTATCATGCCCTAAAAAACAAAAAATTTACCGTGCTCGGTGTATCTTTAGATCAACCTGGCAAAAAGAACAACTGGCTAAAAGCTATTGCAGATGATAAATTAGAGTGGGATCAGGTTTCGGATCTTAATTTTTGGGATAACCAGGTCGCTAAGCTTTATAATATCCGATCGATTCCTCAAAATTTTCTGATCGATCCCAATGGAAAAATTATTGCCAAAAACCTTCGTGGTGAAGATTTGGAACTCCAACTTTCTAAATATATCGTTGATTAAACAGTAAACATACAGAATTTATGAAAAGACAGTTATCGATTTTATCCCTTAAAAAATCCATTGCTACAACGACAGTGCATGTTGTTGATTCAGCCTATATTTCCCAAGCACGAATGTGCATGCTTATTCCATATATGTAGGTCTAAACTACTCCCTCTATTTTATTCATTGACGATATGGGGTTTACCTCATGTTGTTATACTTTTTTGTCGCAAAAAGGGATGCCGAGCAAATGCCCCTAGGGCATTGCCTTGTCCCTGTGTGACATGCTACACTTTTATTAATCGAAAATTACAATGAAACAAAAATTAATCTATTTTTTGTTGGGGATACTCTTTGCCATCCATGTTCAGGCACAGTCTTCTCGTAAAGTCAGCGGAATTGTATCTGCACCGGATGGTACTCCTTTGGCTGGAGTTTCTATCCGGGTGGAGAATACGAAGGAGGCCACACAAACAGGTAGAGATGGTCAATATAGCATCCGTGTCGCAGCTTCCGAAAAACTTATATTTAGCTTCATAGGCTATCAGGTCCGTCACATTGATTTAAAAGGACGATCATCGTTGGATGTTGTGTTACTGAAAGAGGAATCTGTGTTGGATGAAGTTGTGGTATCAGCAGGGGGGATTCTCAGGACTCCCCGCGAGCAGGGGTATGCAACAACGCAGGTCACCGGCGAAAATCTCACCCAAGGAAAATCACCGACTATTGCTGGGGGGCTTCAGGGGAAGGTACCGGGATTGCAGATCAATCAGATCAGCAGTGGTGTGAACCCTAATTATCGGTTGGTGCTTAGAGGAAACAGATCTTTATTGGGCGACAATACAGCTTTAATCGTATTGGATAATGCTGTTGTGAGCAGTGATCTGCTCAACAATATTAATCCTGCGGATGTAGAAAATGTACAGGTTCTGAATGGAGCCGCAGGTGCCGCAGCTTATGGTGCTGAAGGATCCAACGGTGTATTGATTATCACAACTAAGAAAGGCCAGGCAGGGCGTACAGCCATTAACTTGAGCAATACTTTTACACTAGAAGAAATCAGTTTCTTTCCGAAGTTACAGGATAAGTTTGGTGCAGGATCCACTTCGGGTACACAGATCTACAACCCCGAAGAAAACCAACAGTATGGTCCTGCTTTCGACGGGTCTACCGTTGCGATCGGTAATCCTCTGGAAAATGGGGAACAACAATATGGCACATATTCACCGCGTAATGATCGTTTTGATTTTTGGAATGTCGGCCGCAATAACCAAACTGATCTTTCGATCTCCTCCGGAAATGATAAATCTTCGCAATACATCGCCGGTCAATATCTTACCGGTCGAGGAACAACCCCCGGCGATAAATACAACAGGATCTCTTTTCGTTTAAACGGTACAAGAGCTTTTTATCCCAATCTGACCCTGGATTATTCAGCGAGTTATGTCGAGAACTTTTATGATATTACCTCAGCGACAAGCTCCATTTATACACAGTTAACACAGACTCCAGCCAATATTCCACTATTGAGCTACAAAGACTATGTCAATAATCCTTTTGCGACACCGGATGGTTGGTACAATCCTTGGTACTTAAATCCTTATTGGACAGCGGATAATTATCGGTCGAAAACAAAAAATAGCTATCTGACAGCCAAAATTGAACTAAAGTATCGTCCGACAACTTGGTTGGAGTTTACCTATAGACCTTCAATTTCCAACCGATGGTACGATTCAAAATCTGTTTCACCCAAACAGACTTACTCGAGCTATTCTGTCAATACCATTGGACGTACCAATTTAGCGGGAGGTGTTTCGGATACTGAATATAACAGTGCCCGTATCAACCACGATCTTCAGATAGGGGTAAAAAAAGATATCAATGATTTCTCTTTCAATTTTAATCTGACGGGTACTTCCATTAGCCGACGGTATAAATCGGTGGCTGTTTCGGCATCTGGTCTTGAGATCCCGGGGCTTTACAATGTGTCCAACCGAATTGGAGAAGCTGGTGCCAGCGAGTCAAATACACTGGCGCGGACATTTGCGATATGGGGTGACCTCCTGGTAGGATACAAAAATTACCTTTTCTTACATGCTACGGGCCGTAATGATTGGACATCAGTCCTTAGCAAAGCAAATAGATCTTACTTCTATCCTTCAGTAGATTTGTCTTTTATTCCAACGGATGCCTTTAAGCAATTAAAAGACAATTCGATTGTCAATTATTGGAAGCTGAGAGGAGGTTTGTCGCGCACTGGCTACGTCAACGTCGATCCTTACTCGCTGGTGCCTACATTCTCCTCAGTTACAGGGTATAGTAGCGGAACGTTTTTTTCACAGGGAAGTCGCATTATTTCATCTAATTTAAAACCAGAGATTACTACAGGGATTGAGTTTGGTACCGATTTTAGATTGTGGGATAACCGCATTGATGCAAATATCACGTACTATCATACCGGAACAACAGGGCAGGCGATTCCTGCCGGGATAGCGATTTCTTCCGGCTATTCTCAATTTTATGTCAATACGGGTAAAGTAACGAACGAGGGGATTGAAACCGCTTTGCATATCACGCCTATTCGTAGCAGGGATTTCCAGCTAACAGTTGGCGGAAACTATACGCACAATAAAAACATCTTACAGGATCTTTACCCTGGGCTAGATCGTATTTCTATTAATGGAAGTAGTGTGATCTATGCGCAGAAGGGTCTGGAGCTGAATCAGATCATCGTTTCCGATTATGCCCGTGATGAGCAGGGGCGTGTCATCGTCGACGTAAATACAGGTTACCCTTCCGTGGCTTCTGAAAGTAAGATACTTGGAAATACCACACCACGTCACCGCCTGGGCCTTGACCTTTCTTTACGTTGGAAGGACTTTTCGTTTAGCACGCTTTTCGAATACCGTGGCGGCTATAAATTTGCGGCTATAGACCTCGGTAGCACGCTTGATTTTGGCGGGTCATCGGCTCGAAGTGCCTACTATAATCGGGAGGCGTTTGTCTTTCCAAACTCCTCTTATTTAGATGCTACCAGTGGTCAATATGTAACCAATGATCATATTACAGTTTCAGACGGCGGAGCTGGATTTTGGACTTCGGGTACGTACAATAGAGGCGTATACAGCAATTATGTGATTTCTGGTAATTATTGGAAATGGCGCGAAGCCTCACTTTCCTACCGCTTACCACAGCATATTCTTTCCCGCTTAAAAGGCGTAAAAGCTGCTTCGGTCAGTATCCAGGGACGTAACCTCTTGCTATTTACCCCTAAGTCCAACGAATATACCGACCCTGATTACAGTGCCAATGATAACAATGCCATAGGGGTCTCGACAACAGGGCAGACTCCACCTACACGCTATTTTGGGGCTACACTGTCACTTACTTTCTAATTAGTGAACTATCATACACTTATTCTCAATGAAAAAATTACATTTGAAAAATATATTCTCCCTTGGGATCATCATTGCATTATCTTCTTGCTCACAATTGGATATCAATGAAAATCCCAATGCGGCAACCGAGGCGACCATAACACCTGATCTGGTGTTGACGCAGGCGATCGCGACCACAGCTTCCAATATCGTTAGCTACCATTCTTATGGTGCATTTTTGGTTGGCTATCAGCTTCCAGGTGGCGGAATTGGCGGTTATGGAGATACATATACCTATAACATTACATCCAATACCAATGTTGGATTGTGGAACAATGTGTTCAACAATCTTCGCGATTATCAGTTTATTATCAATTATGCACAAAAAAGTCCCGAGTATAAATTCTTTGGTGATATAGCGCGCATTTTTAAAGTGTTTAATTATCAGTTGCTTGTCGATGCCTACGGAGATGTTCCTTACACGGAAGCGCTTCAGGGGGATAACAACTTGGCCCCTAAGTTTGACGATGATGCAGTTGTTTATCAGGCATTGGTTACCGAGCTCGATGCAATTATCGCGGATATTAAGCAGTATAAAGGTGATCTAAATTACCGGAGTTTATCGAAAAAGACCGATCCGGTGTTTGCTGGTAATCTCGATAATTGGATTAAGTTTGCTAACAACCTTAAATTGCGTCTTTTGGTGCGGGCAAGAGGCACTTCTATTGACAGCTTTGTCCAATCGGCTTTTAGTAAATTCTCTGCGGATGGATTTCTGATCGATGATGTACTTGTAGATCCCGGGTATCAGGCCACGGCAACACAGAACCCCCTATTTGCAACTTTTCATAGCTCAACTGCAGGTTCAATTTCGACGGCAGCCAATTATTATGTGCCTTCTAAATATCTGTTTACGTTCTATGACGGTCGTAAAATAACCGATGAGAAACGGGGCAAGCTTACGTTCCGAAATTTCCCCAATACATCCATCGGTCAGCTCGGCGATGAAGTTAATAACCCCAATTCTGATGACTATGTCTGGTATGTTGGAACAGGAAGTGCAGATGCCCTAGGTGTATTGAAAGGACGTACCGCAGGTTTACCTATATTTCTTGCTTCGGAAACATATTTCTTATTGGCCGAGGCAGCTCTATATGGGCACGAGCTTAGTGGCTCGGTATCAACCAACTTCGAAAAAGGCATTTTAGCTTCATTTACTTATCTGGAAAAGAATGCGACCAATGCGTTAGCAACAGGACAGGTACCTGCTAACGATGCTGCGAATTATAAAACTGAAAATAGTACAAATTATCTTGTCAATTATGCATTGGCTACCACAACTGCACAACGGTTGGAGGCTATCATCACGCAGAAATATATAGCCTTGAATTTTTTCCATGGTCATGAGGCCTGGAACGAATTTCGCCGTACAGGATATCCAAAAATTGTCAATGGTTCGCAAGTTGCCACGGAAACATTTGCATCGGTCCAATCGGGTTCGCCCCGTGCGGATAAACTTCCAATACGCAATCTTTATCCACAGACTGAAATAAATTTAAATGTGAACGTTCCCAAATTGACGAATGGATTTTCGGATCCAATCTTTTGGGATATCAATTGATCAACATCATCAACTAAAGCTTGAAAATCAATGAATATAAATAAAAAATCACTATTGGGCGTGGCAGCTGTCGCTTTGAGTATGACGCTCTGGGGCTGCGTGAAAGAAAAAGGTGTCTTTGAAGATGGTGGAAGCTCAGGTATCGTGCAGCTTGTACTTCCTGCACGGACAAGCAGTACGGCAATTGCCCGTGCTGTGACGACTGTTTTTGAAGCCCTGGACGTTGTGACGCTGCCTGTAAAAGTTCAGTTGACAGGTGCACAGGGTGCCACAGAAGAGCTGAAGCTAACCTTGAGAATAAACGACGGCTCTGTTGAAAAATACAACCTGGCCTGGCAATCTAAATATGAAGCATTGCCTACTCGTTTATATGCTGTGGACACTTATGATGTTATCATCCCCAAAGGGGCAAAAGAAGCTATCTTGAATATTAAAATTTATCCTCCACGTTTTACTGCCATCGATTTTACCAAATCCTATGCGCTTGGCGTTCAGATTCAGTCTGCAACAGGAGGCAAGATCAGCGGAAATTATGCCGAAGGGGTTTATGCGGTGTCAATAAAAAATAAATACGATGGTATTTATGAGGTCACAGGAACCTATCAGGACTATGTTAATGCTGCATTTACGGGGATCTATCCACAGACCGCAAATCTTGTTACGCTCACAGGTAATACCAGTGAAATTAATTATACAACCTTCAATAACGGTAGTTCTCCGCATTCCTATTACTTTAACGCAGGGGGATCAAATTCATATTTCGGCAATTGGAGCCCGATATTCACGTTTGACAATGCATCGAATAAGGTTACAGGGGTGACAAACTATTATGGACAGGGTACCAATAGTAGTGGACGGTATGGCGAGATCGACAATACGGCAAATAACTATTATGACCCAACAACTAAGACTATACATGTGACGTATTATCTTGTCCAGCCTTCTGGAAGGCGGGGGAAATTTACGGAGATTTATACGTTCAAAAAAACGCGATAGTCGATACGAAGTTTCCGCAGAACTTTTTCAATATATTTATAGCTATTTTGCAGGGCGGCTGAGTACACAGTCGCCTTTTTAGTATTACCTTTTTGTTAAGCTTTCGTGGCTTGCTAACTCGGTTTAGTTAAAAACTGTTAATGTTTTATTGACCCTGCCTTCATATAGCATTTGTAATCTTGTACCCATAAATCAAATGCGCTACTTATGAAATTTAAAGCCAACAATGTCTTTTGGTTGTTATGTGCCATTGCAGCGAGCTCACCAGCTGTTCAAGCCAAACCGCTCACACTAACCACGTCACAATTTACGCATGTACAGGGAATCGTCAAAGGTCGTGTCGTCGACACCCAGGGAAATCCTGTTGTGGGAGCAACCGTCCAAAATTTGAAAAGTAAAAAATCTGTTCAGTCTGACGAAAAAGGAAATTTCCAGATCGAAGCCGAAATCGGTGATAGCCTAGGTATTTCCTTTATTGGGTATAGCAAACTCGTACAGTCTGTCACTCAATTCAATGGACAGATCTTTTCCTTACAGGCTGATGAGAACACACTGGAAGAGGTGACCATCTCTATCGGATATCAGCGAATCAGAAAGTCGGATGTCACTGGCGCCATCGCTAGCGTTAAAGCCGAGGAACTCAATCTGAGTGCACCAAAATTATCACAAGCATTAGTTGGTAAAGTAGCAGGTGTACAGGTGATGCAGACAAGTGGTGCTCCATACGATGGGACCAAAATGCGTGTCCGCGGTATGGGATCGATCAATGCTGGTTCGGATCCATTGTACGTTATTGATGGATATCCTATAGGGAACAATTTAAATATCAATCCGAATGATATTGAATCTTTCGATGTGTTAAAGGATGCGGCTTCTGCAGCGATCTATGGATCGCGTGGTGCTGGCGGTGTTGTATTGATTACAACCAAGCGTGGTAAGGAAGGTAAAAGTAATGTGGACTACGAAGTATTGGGGGGCTTTGGCCAGCTTTCCAAGAAAATCGATGTTTTAAACTCAGAACAGTTTATTGATCTCTTAATTGATGGTCGTAACAATTCCTATAGAGACCTGCTGGCTACGAAAGGGATCGCCTGGAGCGACAGTAGACGCTTTGATGATAATAAAACACGTATTGCTAATGTTGGAAATGCCGGCTCAGTAAGTATCCCTGAAGACTACTATGACTTTGCGTCCGGTACAGCAAAAAAAGCGAAATACGATACAGATTGGCAGGATGCTTTATACCGTAATGCACCTTTCCAACGTCATAATCTTTCTACGTATGGCGGTAACGAAAAAAATCGCTATTTCCTCAGTGGATCTTATCAGAATCAACAAGGTATCATGCTTGGTACAGATCAGAAAGTCTTTAATTTCCGGGCCAATATCGATAGCAAAGTGAGTAAAAGACTGACCGTTGGCGCTAATGTGTCCTTTACGTATAACGACAATAATGAGGTAACTACTGGACGTTACGACAGAAGCCCGTCTATGGCGGCTTTGATCTATTTGCCGACGCTACCGGTTTATAACGAAGATGGGACTTATGCCAAATACCTGATGGCCGATCTTTCTGCAAATAACTATGGTATACAGAATCCAGAAAACCCATTGGCTTATGTCACTGAGATTAAAAATAACCGCCGTGGAAAGCGAGGGTTATACAATGCCTTTGCTGATTTTTCCATTATTGATGGCCTAAATCTAAAAGTAAATGGTGGACTGTCTACTTATGACGAGAAGTATGACTATTTCCGTCCTACAAGTCTTTCTGATGGGAATAACAAACCATTTTCACCGCAAGCGGTATCTGCGGCCTACGCAGAGGCCAAAACAAAAAGTGAATTGGATAAACTGATGGAGGCAACACTAAACTATAACAAGACCTTCGGTGGCAAGCATCAGGTATCCGCTTTATTGGGCTATTCGGTTCAACGTACAGATTATGATTATCAGGGAGTAAAGGCCAATGGTTTTAATAATAATGCCATAGGTGAAATTACGGATAAGGGGGCTGATCCTTCTAACTTCCAATTGATCCCTGGTGATACATTCAAACGCATTACGACGCTCCAGTCATATTTTAGCCGTGTAAGCTATAGCTTTGATTCCAAATATTTCCTTTCAGCTTCCATTCGTACCGATGGTTCATCACGTTTCGGGCCAAATAACAAATGGGGAACCTTTCCATCGGTTTCAGGTGGTTGGACACTCTCCAAGGAGGAGTTTTATACGGATTGGTTAGGACAACAGTCAACGGTCAAACTAAGAGCGAGCTGGGGACGTAGTGGAAATAATAATATTGGTGATTATCGCGCGTTATCCGTTATCAACTCGCCAGCAGGAGTTATTCTTGGCGATAAAGTGGAGACTTCTTATACAGCAGGTGATCTGTTCGATCCAAAATTGGGCTGGGAATCAACCTCGCAATACAACGCTGGTCTCGATCTCGGTTTGTTGAAAGGTCGCCTCAACATTATGACCAACTTCTACCTGAGCCGTTCCTTCAATTTATTATTCAACCAGCCACTCTCCGCTGTGTCTGGATCAACAACGATCTTAACCAATCTCCCTAATTCAAAGGTGCAGAATAAAGGTTTTGATTTACAGATTGATGCTACGCTGATTCGTAAAAATGAATTTGAATTAGGATTGAGCGGAAATATCAATGTCAATAGAAATAAAGTGCTTGATCTAGGAGGAGCTTCTACTATCCTGACCAATGGTGCTGAACGCTCTTACTTAACGCATATTACGCAAGAAGGAAGTCCAATTGGTATGTTCTACGGCTTTAAAGTTCTGGGCGTCGCAACTGAAGAGAATTATAAAACTGTCGCACCTTCAGCGGCTTCAACAACTCCGCTACAGCCTGGTGATCTCTATTTTGAAGATGTAGATGGTAATGGTATCGTCAATGATGCCGATAAACGGGTGATCGGCAATCCTCATCCTAATTTCACCTATGGTTTTGCCGTCAACGCACGTTATAAGGCATTCGATCTACGCGCATCATTTAATGGCTCCCAAGGGAATAAAGTATTGGATGGCTATGATTATTACCTCTACAATATGGAAGGCTCCGGCAATCAATATGCGGATGTGGCACAACGTTACCGTTCAGCTCAAAATCCAGGAAATGGTAAAGTATACCGTGCATCGCGTGGTGGTACGCAAAGTAACAGTACACGCCTTTCCGATTTTTATCTGCAGGACGGTTCATTCTTGCGTATGACAAATATTGCTTTGGGTTACAATCTTCCCAAAAGCCTGGCGGAAAAGTTAACACTTTCTGGCGTAAGGATCTACGCTACAGTGGACAATCCATTTACGATTTCTAAATACAAAGGCTACAATCCGGAACCGGATTATAATCAACGTGGCAACCTGACTCCAGGTGTGGATTATGGGCTTTATCCATTGGTGAGATCATATAACCTTGGTGTGAAAGTAACTTTCTAATAGCAGGATAAAATTAATCCTACGGATTGCTCTTTGCAGTTGCGTAGGCTGATGAAAAATAAAAAAATAACAGGATGAAAAAAAGATATATATTACCCTTTGTTTTGTTGGCATTGTCTTCATGTACCAAAGATTTCTTAAATCAGAAAAATCCCAATGCTGTCACGATCGATGATTACTTCAAGTCGGAAAATGATGTGCTTTTGGCTGTCAATGGGCTCTACCAGTCACTTCGTTCGGGAAGTACGCTCGGTGAATCCAGCACATTGTATAACGAGGAACGTTCTGATAATAGTGGACGCAATGATAACCAATCCAATGCCGGGGAGCCTTTCCAATTCAATGACTTTTCGTTGTTGCCAAGTAATACCTATCTAAAGACACATTGGTCTGCTATGTACGCGGCAATCAGCCGTTGTAATGTGGTTCTTTCACATGTCGACGATGTGACCTTTACAAGTGCAGAATTAAAAGGACGTTATATTGCGGAGGCAAAATTTGTACGTGCATTATTATATTTCCACATGGTGCGTAAATTCGGAGATATTCCATTATCTACGGTACAGGTGACCAGTAAAGAGCAAGCAAATGAATTGGCTTTTCGTCAGAAAGAATCAATTGTGTACGAACAGATTATTAAAGATTTGACGGAGGCTTTGTCCAGCAATCTTCCCAATACACAGAAAGATTACGTCATCGGCAGAGCGTCTAAAGCGGCCATCAATTCAATCTTGGGACAAGTATACTTAACTTTGGGCGCAACGCAGACATCGGGGAGTGCGGAAAATTTTGCGAAAGCAGAACAGTACCTCAATGCGGCTTATCAGATGCGTACTTTCGGTAAGCTGAACGAAATTCCTTATGCGGATGTTTTTGATGTGACCAAGAAAAATAGCTGTAAAGAACTAGTTTTCCAGATTCAATACAAACAGGGTGACCAGAATTATAGTTCAAGTATTGCCCGTAATTACCAGGCGCGAGGGGAGACCATCAACTCCCGCTACAATTCGACAGGTGCTGGTGAAGTGGCAAAACTAGATCTGATCAAAGATTACGAGCAAAGCGATATTCGTAAAGATTTCTCTGTGAAGTTTGCTACAAATACCCAGGTTAACGATTGGTTCGTAACCAAATTTAGGGATAATAGTGACGCTGCAGGCACAAATGGCTGGGGTGGAAACGACTGGATCTTGATCCGTTATGCGGATGTGATGCTGTTGCTGGCTGAAGCAAAATTTCACCTGGGTAAAGATGCGGAAGCTATTGCTCTGTTGAATGAGGTACGTGAGCGTGCAGGATTGCCTTCGTATGCGGCCTCCATGTTAAATACTGCCTATAGCAGCAAATATCCGACTTTAAAAGAAGCAATATTGCATGAGCGCCGTGTGGAACTGGCATTTGAAAACCAACGTTGGTTTGATTTGATCCGTAATTATAATGCACAGGAACTGGTGACTTATTTCAAAACAAAAAGCCAGGCTGACTACGGCAATGCTAAAATCTCCAATATATCGACAAAAGATAGATACTATCCAATTCCTTTTGATGAATATAAACTGGATCCGGCACGCATGTATCAAAACCCAGGTTATTAATCCGCAATTGAACGGCTATGATAAAAAATATCAGAAAGATCTTTTTACTTGCTTTGGGAATATGCTGTCTGCATATTTCCAAAGGCCAGGTAAACGATAGGCCTACTGGTCCGCAGGACTGGCTGATCAAGAAGAATTATTATGCATCCTATTTGCTCTTAAAAGATCCTGTACTTACTCAAGAGCTGGTCGGCTCCAAACCGATAGCACAGGTATTGGAAAAAAGGTTCGAACGTTTTGCGATGAGTACCGATTGCCGCGATTTCAGCTGTTACTTAAATGCTTTCAAATGGCAGGATGAGGAAATCGACCTCTTGGCAGAACAATTGGCAGGTCAGCTGAGTCATCATCAGAAACTGGAAAAGCTTGTGCAGTCTACTCTTATCCCATCAATGACTTATGGTCTGTTGCAACATGAAACGGCGAAATCCTATTTCAAAAAAGCTTTGCAACAGGATTTAAAGGCCATGAACTATGTGGTGGATGTATATGCTGGTGGTAAAAAACCTAATTACCCCCAAATAGATTCGATCTCTTTTGATGTAAAACGTCCGGCCTACCTCCGTCTTCTGGATGATGTGCGCCAAGACATCCTCAAAGATATTTCAACAAGCAAAACAGCATTTTTTATGACCATGATGACTGCCGTGCGCTTGCTTGAGGTAAATGAACGATGGGATGCTGCGCAGCTGGAGCCGCTCATCGAACTCGAAAATAAGAAAGCTTACGAAGCGGTCAAAAGTACGGACTTCGCAAGCTATCCTTATAGCCTGTTGCTTACTTTAGGTGCAGGTCCCGAAGTTTATGGGCAGCCAATTAGCCCTGGTGGCATGTTGCGTGCGCGCATGGCCGCCCGGAGTTATTTTGAGAAATTTGCTCCTTTTATTGTACTGTCTGGTGGTAAAGTACACCCCTATAAGACTCATTTCATTGAAGCAATAGAAATGAAAAAATATCTGATCGAGGTAATGGGTGTTCCTGAAGAAGCGATATTGATTGATCCGCATGCAAGACATACCACAACAAACTTGCGCAATACGGCGCGTATTCTTTTGAATTATGGCTTTCCTAAAGATAAATGGGCTATTGTAAACAGCAGTAAAGCCCATATCGATGCGGTTGAAAAAATGGGTGATCGTTGTATGCGTGAACTGGGGTATGTTCCATATTCACTAGGTAAACGAATTTCTGATGTGATCATCGAGTTTAAGGCAAAAGAAGAAGCCTATACGATCGATCCGGATGAACCCCTGGATCCTTAGCCGACTAACTTGGCCAGCTGCTGGTCTATTAACTGAGCAGATCGGCTTTGTCTATCGCCTATTGGCAGGGCATGAAAAAGGTCCGTAGCGGTGCAAGCTACAGACCTTTTTTATTTTAATAAAATGGACTTCCCTTCTTTAGCAGATCGTTTTGCAGCTTCCAGAATTTCAACAACAGTGACATTATTGTTGATGGAGCCAAGATCATTTTCCGGGATCATTTTTTGTTTCAGGACCTGTTCAAGGTAAGCAATGTGGTGCTCAAAGTAAGGGACAGTAGTCGATACCATCACAGGTGGATCATTCTGTTGTTTGTATTTTAGAAGCTCTTTATCATTTTTAGCATAGAGCTGAGCTTTTGTGCCAAAAACCTGCAAATCTTTAACACTATATGGCCAAGCCCAGGAAGCTTGAATAATGCCTGTGCTGCCATCCCGATAGCTCAGAATAATGGTGGCATTGTCGTCTACATTCGGATAGACTTCGGGCTTTAACTGCTGTGTGAATGCCGTGACCGAGATTGGTCTTTCGCCATTTTTGAGCCAGGTCATCAGATTGGCACCATAACAGCCAAAATCCATCACTGCACCGCCACCATTTTTCTTGGGATCCGTAAGCCAGTCGAGGAAATAACTGCTACAGCCGATTTCTTTTGGCCCTTCATGCCCGTCTTTTACAAGTATACGTGTGATTTTTCCAATTTCATCATTGTCGACCAGTTGTTTCAGCTGTTGATTGCTTTTATACCAGGTGGTTTCATAATTCACCAAAAAAGGAGTTTCAAACTGTTTGGACAGAAATGCAATACGTTTTGCATCAGATAACGTTGTTGCTAGAGGCTTCTCCACCATAACTGGGATTTTAAGCGGGAGACAGGTCTCTGCCACATGGATATGCTCGTTGGTTGGATTGTAGGCCAGCACAGCGTCTGGCTTGATATGCTTCAATAAACTGGGCAAATCCGGATAAAAGATAGTCTTTGGCAGATTATACTGCGTCCGTATTTTGTTGGACAGGATTTCATTTGATTCAGCGATACCGATAATATCAACTTTCTTATCCTTATATAAATTTAGGAGCAAGAATACATGGTCATGGTTGAGTCCCGCAACAGCTACTTTAAGCCGTTCACTAGCGTGTACAACCTGATGGGATAATAAGATAAGCAGGAAAGTTATTTTGATCAGATACTTCATCTTGGTAAGTTTAGCTATTATAAATATAAGGATTTGATATGAGGATGTCCTTTGTAAATCCAGGTGATTTTGTGGTGAGATCGGATGATTTCGGCAACGATGTCAAAATAGGTTTCTCCTTGCCCCACTTTTAGCTCCTCTATTTTTTTTTGAAAATGTATTTGATTGAATGGTGATTGTGCGCCTAGCTTTCCCTGATAATACACCAAAGTTGTTTCGGTACCCAACGACGCGCTGCTATGGGCAATATCTTTCCAGACAATAGTATGTGAAGCCGCGTCTTTAAAGGTGCCAAATCCACCGTAAAATAAGTCATCCAGACCATCGAGGCTCCCTATTTGCCAGCTTTCATGGGACATGTAGACGGCATTGATTTCATGGTAAAAACTTGCAATATCGTTGATTCTATAGCCATCAATAACAGCCATGCCGAGGTCGGGATTGTTGCTCGCAAGTAGTTTAAAATCCGTCCAAAGATCCTCAGTAGGAAATATTAAGCTATCTTCCTTATCTTGCCATTTGGCTACAAATTGAATAAGCGCACTTCGAATTGTACTGCGATTATCATCTATTGAATGTAAAAATGCAGTAAACTCAGCATCATCGGAATCGTTTACCAAAAAATGAGCAAGCGTACCTACAATTTTTCTTTCATCTGTTTTCATCTTTGACCTTTATTTTTAATTTTCAAAAAATAGCCTAACGAAATCGTTTGCGGTTTTTTAACAAAAAATCCCATACTTTTAGCTCTACATTTATAAGGATAAATCTAATGTTATGATCTACCGATTTACTTGCTTTAGTATATTAACTCTTGTGAATATACTCTTTCAGTTTGGGATTCCCATATTCGGACAGCAACATCCTAACGTTATTGTTATCTTGAGCGACGTCGGACGTGCTGCGCTTTGGATGTCGTCGGACGTGCTGCGGAATGTCAATACCCCCAAGTAAGGAATACTAAAAAACAGATGAAAGGATTACTTATATTTTTATTGTCTTTTGCCTTGGTTATGGTAAAGGGGCAAAACCGAAATGCTTTTGAACTTATCAAAAAGCATGTATATGATGATGAGTTGAGTGGACCATTACCAAATGCAGATAAAATAATAAACTTGCTTAATCAGCTGCGTGCAGATGGTACCTGGGCAGATATCGACTACAGCAGCAAGTCCATATCACTTTGGCCACCTGGGGAGCATTTGGATCGGCTAAGGATGCTTATTATTGCATATATATCACCACAAAGCACATCTTACCAGCAGAAATCACTTTACGATAAAATTCTGCTGGCGGCACAATATTGGGCAAATAATCGTTTTGAATCTTCCAATTGGTGGCATAATGAAATCGCTTCCCCAAAGGCTATAGGTGTTTGTCTTATCCTGATGAAATTCGGAAAAGAAAAGATCCCCCCTGCAATAGAGATCCCACTTGTTGAGCTGATGAAGCGTGGCGATCCTTATACAAAAACAGGGGCGAATAAAAGTGACATTGCCATGCACTATTTTTATCGTGCATTGATCTTGGAAGATGCTGATCTGTTGGCAGCAGCGATGGAGCAGCTGCTTTTTCCGATACAGCTCGTGGATGGCAAGGAGGGACTTCAATACGATTTTTCCTACTTGCAACATGGTCCCCAATTATATATTGCAGGCTATGGGGAAGAGTTTCTGAAAGGGATTTCAAAAGTTATGGCCTATGTACGTGAGACGGCTTATGCAGTTGATCGTAAGAGATTGGACCTTTTTGAACGTTTTCTGAACGAAACATATCTGCCGATAATTCGTTCGCGTTACATCGATTTTAATGTACATGGCCGTGGCATCTCACGTCCCAATATCTTGGAAAAGACACAGGAGACAGCCATATTAAAACAAATGAAGCTGATCGACCCAGCAAAAAATGCCATTTGGAACATGGCGCTTGCAAAACTAGATAGCGTACAGCCTTTTGATGCCGAGAATATCAGTACCCACCGTCATTACTGGAAGGGTGACTATACGACGCATCTGCGTAAACAATTCCATTTTAATGTTAGACTAGCCAGCAACCATACCAATAAATCGGAGTCTGGAAATGGAGAAAATGTTCTTGGTCGCAATATGTCGGACGGAGTAACTAATATTCAGGTATTTGGGCCGGAATATTTTAATATTATGCCTGTCTGGGAATGGGATAAGATTCCGGGGACAACCACAAGAGATTATCTGGGCGATCTGGAATTGAAAGAACAGTGGGGGGCACGTGCAGCCAATAACTTTGCAGGTGGAGTGAGTAACGGGAAGACAGGGGCCTCAGCTATGTCGGTCCAGTATGACGGGGTAACGGCTCAAAAAGCCTGGTTCTTTTTCGATAAGGAAGTCGTTTGCCTAGGTGCCGGTATTCAGTGTGCAGCGCAAGAACCTGTGGTAACAACGTTAAACCAGACCTGGCTAAAGGGACCTGTTGTCTGGAATGGTAAGGAAACGTCTACGCTTGATTCTGTACGAAGACGCGTCGAAAAAGGTGAATTTATAACACATAACAATGTTCTGTATTACTTCCCGGTTGCCATGAAGGTTGGATTGACAACCAAGGATCAGGCGGGTTCTTGGTATCGGATTAACCGTTCCCGTTCCAAAGATCTTGTCCATGGAAAGGTCTTCAAGCTTTGGCTTGACCACGGCGTGACGCCAAACAATGCGAGTTATGCGTATATCGTTGTGCCTGGGACAAAGGTTCTGGATACGAAAGAAATGCAGCGCATAAAAATATGGCAGAATACATCGGACATACAGGCAGTTGAGCATACAGGGCATGGAATTCTTCAGCTCAGTTGTCGTCAGCCGGGCACCTATCAGATTGGAGATTGGTCCATCACGTTAGACCAACCTGTTATTTTGCAATTGAGTCCACAGCCAACCGCAAATATGCAGCTTGATGTGGCAGATCCGTTGCAGCAGGCTAAAACTGTACACGTTCAGCTGGTCAATAAACGTATTGGTGTAAATCGGACTTTGGCAATCCCGCTTCCACAGGGTGAATATGCAGGAAGTACTATGACGAGCACTGTCACTACGGAGAAAAGATAGTCTAAAGCTATTGGAAGACTTATAAAAGCAAATGGGAGATATTTAATATCTCCCATTCGTATTTTTATTTTTCGAGCTGTTTCAACCGCGTCAAACCTTCCAGATAATAATAATCGGCATAGGTGAGGGGAACATCGATTTCCGAATGGTGGGGTAGGCTGCCGACACTATGCTCCAATAAGAAACCACCATTGGTCCCATATTTTGCAAAATAGGTGTTAGTTGATAGTGTTTGCAGGCTTTCCTGAGCGAAAGTCAAATATGATTTGCTTTCGGCGCCAGTGGTCAATGTCGAAAGTTCAATCAGTGCAGATGCTACAATGGCTGCTGCTGAAGCATCCCGAGGTACGAAATTCAATTTTAGCGAAGAAAAATCAGCATCCGTTTTATAACCTGGTTTTCCTGCATTAAAATCCCAATAAGGAATTTTATCTTTTGGAAGATTTGGATGGGTCATGTAGAACTTTGCCGCTGCTTTTGCCGTTTTGAGAAATTCAGGTTTTCTAGTCTCCCGGTACATCATAGTAAATCCATAGATAGCCCAAGCTTGACCGCGTGCCCAGGTTGAATTATCGGCATAGCCCTGGTTCGTTTGTTGATGGAGCGGATGTCCATTGGCATCGTAATCGACCACGTGATAGGTACTATAATCTTTACGAAAATGATTTTTCATGGTTTGGGTTGCATGACTGATTGCCACATCCTTGTACTTTGTGTCTCCAGTCAGGTCGGATACATAACACAACATCTCCAGATTCATCATGTTGTCGATAATAACTGGATATTTCCATAAGGTCTTCCCATCCCAGGACTTCTTCTCGTTCCATGATTTGATGACGCCCACCTGTGGATTATAACGTTTAAGCGCAGTATTGGCTGAATGGATGAGGATGTCCTTATAAGCGGCAACCTTTTTGGGATCTTTGAGGTATTTAATGGCATTGCCATAAGAACAATACATCACAAAACCAATATCATGATGTTGATCAAGGTCTTTGGCTTTTTCAAGTGCCTCTGTCCATTTGATCGCTGCGGCTTCGGTTTCTTTGCTATGGCTATGGTTGTAGATATACCACAGTGATCCCGGGAAAAAGCCCCCGGTCCAATCCCATTCGTCTGTCCCTACTAGTTTTCCTGAGGGGCTCAGTGTGCGTGGAAACTTGTGTTGCTTTTCTGCTGTTTGTTCTAAAAATTGATATTGTTTTTCTGCCGCTTTAAAACTTGCGTCAATAAAGCTTGGTTTGTGATCTGTAAAACTCAATGCAATCAGACTAGAAGCGACGACAAAAAACGTTTTTAGACCTAGTTTTCTTTTATTCATAACGGCTTAGATTCCCAGTAAGTTAACTAATATTCTTGATTCTTTCTTATTTTATTGTCTCTTGGCGAATCGTAAACGTATATTTTCCCGTGGTTTTGATGCTCTTCGCTGTAAGCGTAATACGATAGAGTTCTTTACCCCAGACCTGGCTTAAACGGGGGTCTTCTTGTGGAATGACATCGTAGCTAGCAATGAATTGTCCGGCATCAAATTGAAATTTTGCCTGTCCACTATTCAGCATGATTTCTCCTTTACTGATTTTCGGTTCCTGAGCAACCAGAAAATGGATAATATTGACCTGCTTAGGGCCTTTTACTTTAAAATCATCCTGAATGTCTAGCCCCTTCTGGCCCAGGGTATAACTTCTATTCCAGTACTCAATGTTGGCTGACTTTGGATAGGCTTTTCCAATATCAAGCTGGAATCTATTCTGTGCAGGGAGGAATGCGACATTTCTGGCTTTATATTCCTTTCCAAAAGATTGGTCGGCTCCATTGATCATCGGAACGTTATGGTAAGCACTCTGCATCGTCCAGATACTATATCTTTCGTCGCTAAAGGTCTTTTTGGTATAGGTGCCAACACCGGCATCAATGAACAGTGGTTGTTGATCCTCATATAAGATAAAACTCCCGACATCATTATGGTTGTGACTTTCGTTATTGAAACCACCTTTGGCGGCAAAGAAAAACGGACCCTTTTTCAGGTAAATAAATTGTGTTTCTGGATACCACTTAAAATTGTTTTGAGGAAGTGCAGCTGTAACGTTTTCCAGCTGCGGATAACACCTAAGATCTTCGAAGGCGCGGAAAATATCTCTTGAAGGTTTGAAATTGGCATTTTTGTCGCCAAGATTTTCCATGTATCGGGCAAATTGCATCATTTCACTGCTCCTGACATCCTGTCCATAACGGTAGATCAATAGCGGATCGCTACCTCCTTTGGCAGAAGCGTCAGCGAAATTGACTACCCATTTATCTCCGCCAATATAGGATTGTGCGATGTATTCGCCCATATCGCGAATAATCGGTTTATCAAAAATATTGATCTTGCCCTGGGTTGCCAATGAAAGTATTTTTAGATAATCGTACAGCTTGCCTGCAGCATGCCCCCAATAAGAGGGGCCCTCTTCGCAGGCGCCATCTGTTTTGACATAATTAATAAAGCGATCTACAGACGACATGGTTTTATAAATTCCTGCAAGCTGGATATCCGGATTGTCCTCGGCTAAAAGTAATGCCGTAAGGACATTGAAGTTGCACCAGGGATTCCAGTTATTGACCAGTTGTCCTTCCTTGAGTTCAAATGCCTGCCACCACATATCGTTACGGTCCAGGTAGGGCTGTATAATGCGTTGCTGGATCTGTTGTTTTAGACGGATGCTGATTTCGGGATTGATTTTATTGAACGTATCGCGGAAGAAATAATGAATCCAGGAGAGGAGGGAGCCGACATCACCAGCCATGAGATCGACCACTTGTGTTCGTTCTTGCGGTAGAGACCGCTTGGAGGACTGAAAGGCTCCGAGGTGTGCTGAAAGGGACCATGTCGCCATTTCTGTCAATTGCCAGCTACCATTTAGGATTTGGTCCACATACCGTCCTTGTCCTTCAGCAAGTTCGGCCAACAGCAGGCTAGTCAATGCAGTGCAGTTTTCATTCATTGGCTTTTCCATCATAGTACGGTTGTCTGAACGCTCATATTCGAGGTAGTCTGTCGCTTTGACCACCTGCCATTGGTAGTTCAGGGCTTCATTTCCCTTTTTGATCATACGGTCTTTAAAGGGGGCCATCAGCTTATCCCAGGCCGCCCGATCTGAATAAGCCGGATAGGGAACCCAAGATTTGTCTTTCCCTAGACTGGCTTTCAGGTTTTCTAGCTTAAAAGCTCCCGTCAGTAGGTTTAAATCTTTCCCTAACAGCTTTTGAAAAGAAAAGCTGCTTAGGAAAAATACTACGATTAAATAAATTTTCATGCTTACCAATCTAGATTTTATGGCAGTGATGCCGGATTCATTTTGATTTTTTGTCTTGTCATTGGCCATAGCTTATGCCGGCTTTGGTAGCCCCGGGTGGCGATATAGGCTCCAGGAATACTTTTTTTCGATATAATCTTTGGACACACTGGATAAGGGTATTGCCGAATACACCCAACGATTTTTCGAAACGAATATGTTCTTTATCTTGATCATAGGTTTTTAGATTTAATTGATCTGAAAAATGAATTTTCTATAAAGTGAATTTACAGTGTTTATAGGGAACAAAAGCGGTGTTTTCTCGCAATCGTTTTCGTAATAGCTGGCCTAAAAATTTATGGTCAATATTTGTTTAGCAATGTAAGACTGCTGGGAGTATTTGGATCAATAACCCGAAAGTTGATGTAGTGTACTTAAAGAATTATCTCAGTCGGTTATCGTTTTTTTTTAAATGAGTTCAAAAGCGAAAAATTAGCTCGTCTGATCAATCTATCGTTTGTCTCCAATTACTAATTTTTGGAGACAAACGATCGGGTATGGCTCTTTTGATGATGTTTGTTACAATTTGGTATTAGAATTCAATGCGGTAGTTAATTGTTGGAATAATGCCGGTCCATTTTTGAGGTTCAATGATACGTTTACTGAAATTATAATGCATGCCCACCGTATTTTCTCTGTTGAGGAGATTCTGAATGTCCAAAATAAACAAGTGGCTCACCTTTCTCCTGTTAATCCGATAGCTCGATGAAAAATCAACCCGTACATAAGGAGCTGCAGTCAGCGTATTGATGCGATCTTGGTCAATAATTTCTTCATCCAGACGGAGCGATTCTTCCTCTAGAACTGGTGAATATTTTCTTCCACCTGCATAGATTAATTTGGTATTAAGACCGAACAGATTACTTTTATTCTTTCCAACCGCCCATTCTTTTCCCAACAGCAAATTACCCACATAACGCGTATTAAATGTGGTATTGTATTCCTTCCCATTGAGCGCTTTGAACTTGGAATCAAAAAGGGAAGTAGTTGCCATAAAGTAATAGCCCTGGCTTAATGACTTCTCTAGCGTGAGCTCAATACCGTAATTTTTCCCGGTTCCTTTATTGACAAGCTGACGGTAGCTTGATGTGCCAATGGCTGCAATATCCGATACATTGAGTAAGGAGAAGTTTACCTCGGGGTCAGTCGATACCGGAACATCATAGAGGTGCTGGTAATATATTTCTGTTTTAAATCGGAGCGTTCTGCTCAGGTTCTTTTCATAGCCGATAACGGCTTGAGCAGACCGAGTAGGAGAAAGGAGCTTGTTTGGCTCAGCGCTTGTCTGATTGCCACTTTTGGCAAAATAGTAAGCCAAAGGCTCCAATCTGTTATAAAGGCCTGTTCCAAAGGAAATGGTTTGATCTGCAGCAACGCGCCAGTTTAGGCCGAGCCTTGGTTCCAAAGACCAAGTTTTGCTCAAGGCAAAGTAATTGGCATGTACTCCTGTGTTTAGCGTTAGTTTATCGTTCAAAACTGTTTTTAACTGTGCAAAAGCATCATATGTACTTGTATTTCCATTTTCTTTAATGCGCTCCCGCAAGGTGGCAAGTTCGGTGTCGTAGGTTAGCGCGTAGAGGTCATAACGTAATAAGCTTGCATTTAAACCTGCTCTAAGAGTGTTTTTACTGTTGGCACGATAATTTAACGTACCCGCATAGCGAATGGCTGTATTCGTAAATTTGTCCTTGTGATAGAGGCTTGAAACATAGTCTCGTGTTAAGGTATCGGTCGTGTTGGCGTTCCGGCTAATGGACATAGAAACAATATTGGTAAAGTACAATCTATCGTTCGCAATATATTGATGTTTTAGTCCTGCACTTCCGGCGTTGAATTTTAAGTCCAGATCCTGGGCATCTGTTCGTTCTTCCCATTTTTCGTAATTGCGCTCTGCAGTCTGTTTGAGCTTTCCTAACCCGCCTATACCGAATAAGGAAAAAGTTCCGGCCTTTTTTGTCGGAAATACAAAATTGAAAGAGAGGTCCTGATATTTTGGAACCCCTGTGTCCGAAACTTTTACTCCTACTTTTTCCAGTAGACTCAATGAAGAATAGCGATAACTAATCAAATAGGAGGCGTCACTTCCTTTTTTGAAAGGCCCTTCCAAAGTTGCTCCTACGCCCAAAACGCCGACGTTGAAAGTATATTCACGTTTATCAGTATTTCCTCTGCGAAACCTGAGGTCAAAAACACCCGCCGTTGCATTGTTATACTCCGCAGCAAGTCCGCCTGTGTAGAAATCAGATTTTCCCAATACCATGGTATTGAGCATACTGATCCCGCCCCCTGCAGCGCCTTCGGCTCCGAAATGATTTGGGTTGACAATTTCGATACCCTCCAGCCGCCATTGTAAGCTTTTAGGGGAATTCCCACGAACGATAATTTCATTATCATCGCCTCCAGCAGCAACACCGGGAAAACTCTGTGCCATACGGGCAGGATCAAAAAAAGCTCCTGCATAACGATTTGTCTCCTCGGGCGAAAATGAGCGCCCACTAGTCATCGCCATCTGATTGAGCGGCTGTTTTCCGGCATCGGCATAGACAACAGCCTCGCTCAATGAATTTATTTGCGACTCCATTTCTACGTTGATCGTATTCTCCCGGCCGCTGGTAATGAGTAATTCGGAGAATTCTTCTGGTTTGTAACCGGCCATGCGAACTTGAAGCTGTTGACGCCCGACGGGAACTTTCTGTAGTCGGAATATACCCTGTGTGTCTGTACTTGCCGATTTTGTGCCATCATTGGATGAGATAACAATGGTCGCACCTGCAAGAGGTAATCTGGTGTCCTTATCTATAACTGTTCCTTTGACAGTTTCGGTCACTGTCTGATTTTTGATCTTCGGTGATGCTGGATGCTGGGCTAATGTAAGTCCTGCCTGAAGCGATAGTGCAATGAGTAAGATTGGCGGTAGTTTCATAAAAGATTAGTTTTATCTTTATGACAGCTGAGTTTCTGTTTACCCTTAGCTTTCTTCCATTTTTTTGTTTCTTGCTCCGCTGAGCTGACTGATCTAGCTTTGGTTCAAAAGCTCCAGGGGAAATTTTTGGTGCTTTTTTGATGAATAGTTATTAACAAAAACACTATTGGTTATAAGTGAATTAACATAGTTGTCAACATTTTTTTTGGTTTGACGTTAGCGCGATTGTCTAAACTTGAAAAAATAAAATATTGCAAATGTTTTTAACAAAATATCTTCTCTGTATTAGAAAGTTAACATGTTTATTAACAATTAGGCAGATGCTTTTATACAAATTGGACTACATAGTATATTCAAGTAAAAGTTTCCTCAAAAATTAACATTTTGATAATCTAGCGAGCCTATCTTTGTCAAGTGAAAACTACCGAAGCCAATGTAGATAACCGCTATGTATTGCGTTTTAAAGACGGTGACCCTACTGCCTTTACCTATTTCTTTGAGCTGTATTGGGAGGATCTATACATTGTTGCTTTTCGCCATCTTCAGGAAGAGGCACAGGCTAAGGATCTTGTGCAGGAAGTTTTTATCCATATCTGGGAAAAACGATCACTGATCAACAGTGAATACGATTCCATAAAATTCTATTTCCATAAAGCACTCAAAAACAGAATACTGAATTACTACGCCACCGAACGTGTACGGAAACAGGTACTGGAGAAATCAGTGGAACGCATGGAGTCTTTTTCAAATTTGGACACGCAGGCATTCGCCAGATATCAGGCACTGGAAGCTATTGTGGATGACTCGATCAGCAAATTACCTCAATTGATGCGGTCTGTCTATTTGATGCGTTCTGATAATTGTTCCATCGCACAAATCGCGAAAGAACTTAATCTTGCGGAACAAACAGTCAAAAACTACCTGTCCGAAGCCAAGAAGATGATGCGTAACGACTTAACACAGCGATTTGCAAACCACGATTCTATCTTTTTAGCGCTGGCCGGCAGTTATTTACTTCATTATTATTTAATATAAAAAACATATTTAATTAAAGTACTTTCTGTGTTCTGACCTGTATTAGTATAAAAATTAATACAAGTGAATTTAGAGCGCTTTAAACTTATCATAGCAGATTACCTTGGCGGAAAGTTGACCGACGAGGAGAAAGATCGTGTCGACGGCTGGTATGAGTCCATTTCAAATGAAGATATTGATCCCTTCACAGATGCAAATCATCGGGATAGCATCAGGCATGAACTATTTCTTCGTGTTGGAGTAACCGCTCCATCTGTCAAGACCAAAAAGATGCCGGTTAGAAAACTTATTTGGCGATCTGCAGCAGCAGCTATTCTGATACTGGCTGCTGGCAGTCTGTTATTGTTGCAGCATAACCCCTTGTTTCTTTCTCCGAAGCGAATGGAGACCGCTACAGTGCTCACGGAAATGGTGACCAAAGCAGGTGAATTGAAAGAAATCCAACTGCCTGATGGAACATCTATTTTTTTGAATGGAAACACACGTATTCGCTATGATCGTAAAAGCTTTGTGTCAAATAGAAGATTCTTTTTAGATCGGGGCGAAGCCTTCTTCCGGGTCAAAAGGGATACTTTACATCCATTTAAGATAGAAACAGGCAGCGTTTCCGTAGCAGTCCTTGGAACTTCATTCAACGTAAACAATTCGATGACTGCTAAACAGGTGACTGTCGAGGTTAAAACTGGACGCGTGAGTGTTTCAAGTGAAAAAAATGCGGAGAATCATATTCTCACGCCAGGTAAGGCTGTGCGGTATAACTTGGCTAAAAATCACTTTGAAACCTTCGATAAGGATCCCGCATCCATCAATCTTTGGACACAGGGCGGTATGCTGCTGAATAATGTCGGTTTCGAGGAGCTGAAAGAAATTATTTATAACCGCTATGCTGTTGTACTGGTTGCTGATAATCTGGCTACAGATACATTCAATTATTCGCTGATGATACCTCAGGTACAGTCATTAGATCAAGTGCTGAATATCGTTTGCAGCATTCATCAAATCAAATTTAGGAGGGAGAAAAATGAAATAATCTTATACAAATAAGCTGTAGGGGTAGATCAGCATCTTTTATCTGCTCAAGAAAAGTGCTCACCTGGCAAACCGCTAAATCGACCAGTGAGCACCTGAATATTCATGTTTAAAACATTCATACAAATATATGTATAAAATAATTAAGCTTACCAGCCTTGCGACCAAGCTTGCTCTTTGTTCTATGGTCTCCTGTGCTGTAACCAGTAGCCAGGCCAAGGGACTGGATAGGATCAGCATGGCACATTGGGATAATATCAATATCCATCTCTTGAATGGTAACGCCGCTCAGGCAATACTGCAGTTATCAAAACAAACAGGCCAAGCTATCGGCTACGACAGGAACATGCTCCAACTGGAGCGGATTTCAATTGCAGAAAAAACATTCCAGAATGCAAGTTTCGAAGAGGTGCTCAATTATATTCTAAATGGGACTAATATTAAGTCGAAAAAAGTTGCAGGTGGCATCGTCCTTGTGAAAAATGGCAATAAACAAGAGTTGTATGACTTGAAATTACAGGTTGTCGATCGTAAAAACCAACCGATCGGCGGAGCTTCCGTACGAATTCCGCTGACTGGACAAAGTGCGTCGTCTAATGCGCAAGGTGAGGTGGCCATTAGATTAGCACCAAGTGTATATGACGTCACAGTGACCCACGTTGGCTATGCTAAAAAAGAGCTGAACAGCCTGAGAGTCGATGCCAGCAATGTGAAAGTATATCCGGTGACCTTAACCGAAGATGACAATGAATTGGATGAAGTGGTCGTAACGGCGCTGGGCATCAAACGTCAGGATCGTTCACTCGGCTATGCCGTTGGTAAAATCAAGGGTGAGGACATCAATCGGGTCAACAATGATAATTTTCTCGTAGGGATGGCTGGCAAGGTACCTGGGGTTTCAATCAGCGCTACCGGACCGACTGGCTCCAGTGTAAATATGGTAATCCGGGGAGCATCGTCGTTGAGTACAGATAATCAGCCGTTGTTTGTGGTTGACGGTGTGCCGCTGATGAATAGCTTAAATAATATTGGTCAGATTGGCGATGATAACAAAGTCGATTATGGCAACGCAATCGCCAATATCAACCCCGAAGATATTGACAATATCTCTATATTGAAAGGGCCAAGTGCGGCAGCTCTTTACGGTTCACGAGCAGGAAATGGTGTGGTGCTGATTACGACCAAAAGTGGTAAAAATGCGGAGAAGATGACGATTGCTGTCACGAGCAATACTGTATTCGATATTCCTTATAAATTTATTGATCTACACAATAAATTTGCAAGCGGTACAATGCCCTGGAGACCGGGTGACCTACCGGGTAATCTGGTGATTGAAGAGGAATCAAGTGTGATGGTGGGGCCTGCTTTGGATAAGGGTTATAAAGCTGTCCAATGGAACAGCCCTCTTGATGAGAATGGCAAGCCTATTCCTACAGAATTAAAATCTTATCCAAATAATATCAAGAACTTTGTTCAAACAGGGATCACAAGTACCAATGGAATTTCCTTGAGCAACAGAAGTGAAAAACTAGATTATCGTTTTTCTTATTCCAATATGGCCAATAAGGGAATTATACCCAATTCGGATCTGTTCAGAAATACCTTGAATATCAATTCGACCATGCGCCTCCGTAAGAGCCTGACATTGGGACTTGCACTTGATGCCAGTAGAAATAACTCCAACAACAGACCTGCAGGCAATCGGGGCACCAATCCTATTCAGGCGGCCTATGAGGTTGCACCCCATATCAATATCCTGGATTTACAGGACTATTGGCTGCCGGGACAGGAAGAGATCCAACAGCGTTCGCAGTCAATAGGAAATCACAATAACCCTTATTTTCTTGCCTATGGTGTGAATAATGCTTTTACGAGAGATCGCGTTTTTGGAAATCTAAGATTAGATTGGACCATCAAAAAAGATTGGACAGCCATGATTCGATACGCAACGGATATCTATTGGGAAAACAGGGAAACAAAAATCCCTTATAGTTATACGAACGAACCTAGAGGTGCTTATGGGATTGTTAATCTGATGAATATGGAACAGAATATAGACTTTCTGACCACGTATAGCAAAAAATTGGCTGCCTTTCAGTTCACAGGCTCATTGGGTGGAAACCTGCGCTATAACCGTGGTAAATCTGTGCAAAACACATCAAAGAATGGCGCTGGACTCATTACGCCGGGACTCTACACATTGGCTAATATTAGTCCGCTCAATCTGGATTTTTACAGCACAATTTCCGAAAGAGCCATAAATAGTGTTTACGGACTGATTAATTTAAGTTATCGGGATATGGTTTACCTTGATGTAACGGGCCGCAATGATTGGTCAAGTACCCTGCCTGTTAATAATAGGTCCTATTTCTATCCGTCAGCATCCCTCAGTGTATTGGCCAATCAGGTTTTTTCGCTACCTAAAACGATCAATTTGGCCAAGCTGAGAGCTGGTATCGCGCGTGTCGGAAATGATACTTATCCCTATAACCTCTCCAATGTACTGAGTAACCCTGGCAGCTGGGGAGATGTGTTGCGGTTGACACGCTCGGGTTCACTTCTGGTGCCTAATCTGAAGCCCGAAATTGCCACTTCTTACGAATTTGGTTTTGACCTAGGAATGTGGAATAATAGACTGAAGTTTGAAGGAACCTATTATAAACTGGAGAACAAAAACCAAATTATTTCGACAACGCTTCCGGGCTCAAGCGGCTTCAATTCAAAAAATATCAATGCTGGATTATTGAGCAGCCGAGGTATTGAACTAGCTCTATCTGGACGGCCCATTGCCAAAGAAAATTGGTCCTGGGATGTTGGCGTCAATTGGCACCGCAATCGTACCCGTATCGATGAGCTTTCAGAGGGTGTAGAATTCTATACGTTCTGGACCGACGGCCGGGGTGGAGCACGTACCTATGTTGGTGAGGAAATTGGGGATCTGTACGATTCCAAGCTAGTGACGGTTGAGGATCAATCATCACCTTATTACGGATTTCCTATTCTCAATAAAAACGGTTCCTGGCAAGCTGTGCGTATCAACAATAGCCGCAATAAAATTGGCAACTTCAATCCGGATTTCACCATGGGACTGCAGTCAAGTCTCCGTTATAAAAAATGGACAATGAATATTGCTGCAGATATGCGTTTTGGTGGGAAATTTATGTCGCAGACTTACCGCTATTTTGAATCGAACTTAACCACGCAACGCTTTCTTGATCAGATGATCAACCCCAATGGAATGACAGGAGAAACACTTCGTAATTATTTGGTGGATAATAACCTCGTCCGTGTACAAGGCAATCGTTATCCCATTGTTGGTGGGCCAGGAGAAGAGTATGGCGGCTATCCGATCAGTGTGGGTGGCATGGTTGGCAATTTTGGAGTTTTTAATCCAGGAGTTATTGCCCAATATGATGCGAAAGGCAACATTACCGGATATACAGAGAATCTCGGTGGCGAAGGAACAAAATATATCGCTTACTCGGACAATTATCCATGGGATTTTATGAATGCAGCTACATTTGACGCTTCTTTTATTAAACTTCGGGAACTGTCATTTAGCTACGATTTATCGGGAAAATGGCTAAAACGTCTCGGGATAGAAAATGGTAGTGTAGGCATATATACCCGTAACCTGATCTTATGGACCAAAGCGAAAGTAGGCATAGACCCGGAAATGGCCTTCCAGCCGGAAACTGGTATTGGTTTTAAGCAAGGGATTGAACGTTATAACGTTACCCCTTGGTCAATGCCTATTGGATTTAAAGTTAATGTGACATTTTAATACACGAAATTATCATGAAAAATCAGTTGAAGAGATTCACAATGGCGGTAGTTGGCTTGGGGATCGTATGGAATATTTCAGCTTGTAAGGATCTGACTGAACTTAATATCAACCCGAATGGGGTAAGTGAGGAGGATGCCAATCCCAACCTGCTATTACCGACGATATTGACAGGAACAGCAAAAAGATACAATGAATTGAGCTTCTCAGATCTCGGGGGAGTAATGCAGCATACCCAATTTGATGCTTGGTTCAATTCACATAATGATTATGAATGGACTGGTGGAATTTTGAGTTGGGATTCCTATTATGGTTTTCTACGCGACAATGAACTTATGCGTAAACGTGCGGAGAAATTAGGGCTAGATTTCCATAAAGGAGTTTCTCTAGTGATGCGTGCTTATCTATTTGGATTGGTTAGTGATCTATGGGGGGACGCACCTTATACAGATGCGTTGAAAGCAGAATTGGGAGACGCGGTATACAATTTTCCGAAATATGACAGCCAGGAAATTATCTATAAAGGAATTATCGACGAACTGAAAGAAGCCAACGAACTTCTATCACGACCTGATGGTTCCTATGAGGTGCTGGCTAATGCAGATGTTTACTTTGGGGGCAAGGCTTCGAAATGGCGCCGGTTTGCCAATTCGTTAGCACTACGGTATTATATGCGTCTTTCCGAAAAGTCCCCAGCTTTTGCCAAACAGGGGGTTGAAAGTATTGTTGCCAATGCGGAGAGATTTCCCCTCATTACCAGTTCGACCGATGATGTGCTGATGGACTTTGTTGGAAATAATGCGAATGATTCCTGGCCTTCCAATACCTTATATGATGCCAGCGGAAGCAACTATAGAAGGATGAAAATGTGTGCAACCTTGGTCGATAGGCTACAGGAACTTGGCGATCCACGTTTAGCAGTATGGGCAAGAAAGGTCGACATCCCTATTGAAGTTCGTAATAGCGAACCTGCAGGTACCGATAAAATTGTTAATGGAGTCCGTATCGTGTCGCCAGATGTCGTTAAAGGCATTCCAATTGATACGGATAAGGAATATGTTGGATTACCACCAAGTGGTTCTAAAAATCCCTCGGCTTATAACCTCAATCCGACGCCCGGACAGACTTCGATCAATCCACATGTTTCTTATCTCAATGATAGCTATCGTTCGGCAAAAGGAGGTTTGTTGAAGGCAAGATTGCTTTCGGCGGCAGAAGTAAATTTCATTTTGGCAGAGGCAGCGTGGAAAGGCTGGACTATGCCAGCTTCAGCCCGTACCTACTATGAACGTGCGATTCAAGAATCTTTAACCAGTTGGGGAAAGACGGCCGAATATTCCAATTATATCCTTCAGAAAGGGGTGAGTTTTGAAAACAGCCAAGCACAAATTATTGAACAAAAATGGATCGCAAGCTGGTCAACAGCTGCACAATCGTGGTTCGACTATAGACGGACGGGATACCCTGTGCTAAAAGCAGGACCTGCGGCCATTCGTACACAGCTTCCTGTACGTGTACCTTATATGCAGACTGAAATGAGTGTGAATCAAAAAAATGCTGAAGAGGCCTTGAAACATATTGAAAAGACGGCGTATTCACAGGCCGATAATGAAAATAGTGCATGGTCAAAGCCTTGGTTACTACAAGGAACAAACAAGCCATGGTAATTACTGATCCTAAATAGGAAGTCATTAAAACGAGCAATAAAATCGCTTATAAAATCAATACTACAATGAAAATAAAACATCTTCTTTTTGTCATTGGCTTGTGCTGTACTTTATTTGAAGGCAAAAGCCAGACAACTACCGTGTATAAACAACCGGATCGGATTACGCTGACCTGGTCCGATGATCCAAGCCATACGCAGTCTGTGTCTTGGCGCGTAAATGCTAAGGAGGGCAAAATCATCGGTCAGATTGCCGAAGAGCAAAGCAATCCTGAACTTGAAGCAAAGGCATTAACCGTACAGGGGGCAGCAATCTCGCTCGATAGAGAACAGCAACAGGATACCTATGGACAGATAACCTTCCGTGATTTAAAACCTGGTACGACCTATGCTTACCGCGTTGGCGACGGTACTAATTGGAGCCCTTGGAATCAATTCAGGACAGCGGAGCTTTCGGGCGCTTTTTCCTTTATTTATTTGGGAGATGCACAGAATGACTTACGTTCACGGTGGTCACGTGCCATTCGTCGTGCGTTTCAGCAGGATGCAAATGCCCGTTTTATTGTTCATGCCGGGGATTTGATCAATCGTTCGAATGCCGACGAGGAGTGGGCAGAATGGCATGAGGCTGCAGGGTTTATTCATCAAATGATCCCAGCTGTTCCGACCCCGGGGAATCATGAGTACCGCCGAGACTCACTTGGCAAACTTGTATTGGATCCGCATTGGAAAGTTCAGTTCAACTTGCCGAAGAATGGACCTGCGGGTATGCAGGATGCTGTTTATTACTTGGATTATCAGGACCTGCGCATGATCTCTCTAAATTCACAATTGATTATGCTGGACTCGGCAGCAGCAGCAACGCAGGAAAAATGGCTGGAAAAGGTGCTTGCGTCCTCAACCAAAAAATGGAATATTGTTGTGCTGCACCATCCTGTTTATTCAACAGCAAAAAATCGTGATAACACGATCTTAAGGGAACGTTTCAAATCGATTTTTGAGAAATATGGTGTCGATTTGGTGCTTCAGGGGCACGATCATACCTATGCTCGTGGCGGGCTGGGTAAAAAACGACCTATTTATCTCCTGTCTGTAGCGGGACCTAAGATGTATGAATCAGATTCTGAGCGCTGGATGGAAGTTGCGACCTCACAGACACAATTGTATCAAGTGATCAGGCTGACGGCCAATAAACTTTATTTTTCAAGTTACAAGCTGAATGGTCAGTTATTTGATTCATTCGAGTTGTCGAAAAAATAAAAATGAATTGATGGAGTATTCCGATTACAAGCGAAGTACTCCATCACTAAGCCGCGGATTGGCACCAATGAGGCGATTGTAAATTAATTGAAGCCAAACAGTGAGCTTCTACCTGATAACTGAATAAAAAGTTTGCTTAAAAAAATAGCGATACAGCAATGAAAAAGATTTTATTTTCTACTATCTTGTTGAGTATGATAGTAAGTTCTACAACCCATTTATATGGCCAGTCGATAGCGCTGATAAAAAAGCTCGATGAAAAAAGTTTACATGTCGCGGCTCACCGCGGAGCCCATCTGGAGCAGCCTGAAAACTCTATTGCTGCTATCGAGGAGGCTATTCGGCTGGGGGCTTCTGTGGTAGAGGTGGATGTTAGGGCAACCAAAGATGGTGTACTTGTGCTGATGCATGATAAAACGGTGAACCGTACTACAAATGGACAGGGAGAGGTTGCTAAACTAACGTATGCTGAGCTTCAACAGCTCCATTTACGCAAAAAGGCAAATAGTGAAGCCTCGGATCATGTTATACCAACTTTATCGGAAGCTTTGCGTGTAGCAAAGGGAAAAATTATTGTTGATCTCGACTTCAAGGAAGATCGCAAAGAGTTTATTAAGAAAACCTATGCGCTTGTTGAACAGGAAGGGATGGAAGACCAGGTGCTATTTTTTCTTTACGATTACAAAGACATGCCCAAGATTTACAAACTTAATCCAACGATAACGCTTTTCCCGAGGGCACGTAGTGTGAAGGATCTAGAGGCCATACTAAAGATGAAATTAACGACGATCGTGCATCTTGATGAGTTTTTTATTGATACTGAAAAACTTAATGCATTGCGCCAACAAGGCATTTATTTTTGGATGAATAGTTTGGGGGAATATGACGACAAAGCAGAACAGGAGGGAGAGGAGGTTTATCGATCTTTTTTGGAGAAATATCCTTTTGTGCGTCTTATTCAAACAGATCATCCTAGTTTGTGGCGCGAAGTGCTTTCCGGCTCATAGTCTATTTTTATCTGTTTAGTTAAAAATGCTTGATTTTATTGTAGCGATATTGTTAGAACGATCGTCATACAGCTATAACTAATAGAAACCGCAATGAATAAATTATTTACGGGCAGTTTTGCTATTCTCTTTTTACTGACGGGCTGTAGTAAGGAAAATGAAGTGACTGTACCTATGGATGTCCAAAAACAGCTGGAAAGTTTTGAATGGAGTCCTATCGTGTCTGCAAAAGGGACGACAAATGAGCAATTGAAGCACAAACCGAAAGATTGTGAAAAGAATAATGTGTATACGTTCACATTTTCTGAATCAGCTAATAAGTTCACTGTCAATCGTGGTAAAGAACTATGTGGGGATGATAAGCTAACATTTGAAAGTTTGATTTTTGCTGAACAACAGCATCGCGCATTTATCTATGATAAAGAGAAGAAAAGTATCAAGTTTGCCGACAGTAGCCCTTACCAAAGTTATGAGGTACAGCTTGATGGTGATCAGCTCATATTAATTTCACGCAATAATAATCCTGCAGCATACGCAGCTCCAATTGAATACTATTTTCAAGGTAAGCGAGCGGCAACAAAATAAGTAGTATATTTCCTTTAACATTCAAAAGAAAGACGGCTTGCCGTCTTTCTTTTTTTGTTCAGATATGCATGAATAAAATCTCATTCTACTCACTGGATCAATTTCTACTGCTCCTTTATGTAGTGCTGATCTCGCAATGTACGAGAAGGAATTTCGTGTATTTTGCGATTTGTTTTCCTTCATTTCAGCAGGTAATTTAAAATAGACCGTTGATTGTGCTGTTTTACGTTAATGCTGTTTACATCGATGATGCCGCTATATCGATTATTAAAAGAACAAGGAATCAAAATTTAACTTGATTATTTCTGCTAAATCGTTAATTTAGTGTTTTTGAAACCGGTTGCATAAACTGGGTGATGTGATATATTCAGATCATGGCAAAGAATAGAAAATAGAAAAACAATAATCTAATATGAAAGTCCGTATATTACTTTTGACGGCAATGACCTCATTGCTCTGTCCACAGCTCCAAGCCCAGCAATTCCCTTATAAAAATAGTACTTTGCCTACTGAAAAACGCGTAAACGATCTATTGGGAAGAATGACTGTCGAGGAAAAAGTCGGACAATTGAGTAAACTGCTGGGATGGGATATGTATTCCAAGAACGGAAAGCAGGTGACAATCAGTGATAAATTACGAAAAGCAGTAAAAGAACAACATATCGGATTATTGTGGGCTACCTTACGTGCCGATCCCTGGACACAGAAAACACTGCTGAATGGTCTGAACCCTGTAGAAGCTGCGCGCGCTACAAATGCGATCCAACGTTATATGGTGGATAGTACACGACTGGGCATTCCATTGTTATTGTCTGAGGAGGCGCCACATGGACATATGGCTATTGGTGCAACAGTGTTCCCTACGGCGATCGGACAGGCGAGTACATGGAACCCACGGTTGATTCAGGATATGGCATCAACAATCGCTATGGAGACTTATGCCGTGGGTGGTAAAAATGGCTATGGTCCTGTATTGGACTTAGCACGAGATCCGCGTTGGTCCAGGACAGAAGAGACCTATGGAGAGGATCCCTATCTTATTGGACAAATGGGAAGTGCAATGATCCGTGGTTTTCAGGGTGAGAAGCTAGGTGAGCGCGATAAAATAATAGGAACTTTAAAGCATTTTGTAGCCTATGCGGCACCGGATGGCGGTCACAATGGTGAGTCCGTATCGTTTGGAGAACGAAGCCTGAGACAGTATTTTCTGCCGCCTTTTGAGCGTGCTGTAAAATCGGGAGCTGGGTCGGTGATGACGGCATATAATAGTATTGATGGTATTCCTTGTTCTGCCAATCCATGGCTGCTAAAAGACATCTTACGCAAAGACTGGGGATTTAGTGGTTTTGTTGTGTCCGATCTATTGAGCATATCGGGGCTTAATGGGGGACATGCCACTGCTGCTACCGCTGAAGAAGCGGCTTCACAGAGTATACATGCTGGACTGGATGTAGACTTAAGCGGAACGGGCTATGGTCCTAATCTGCTCAAGGCTGTGCAGCAAGGGCTTGTTGAACCCGCCGTTCTTGATACAGCAGTAGCCCGTGTATTGCGTATGAAGTTCAATCTTGGGCTTTTCGATCGTCCTTATGTGGATGAGAAATTGGTCGCTCAAAAAGTTGCCACCGTACAAAATAAAATGGTAGCAAGGCAGGTTGCCAGAGAGTCCATTGTTTTGCTTAAAAACGATCAGCATATACTACCGTTAAGTAAATCGCTCAAACGAATTGCAGTCATTGGGCCGAATGCCGACAATACCTATAATCAGCTGGGAGACTATACTGCTCCACAGGCTGAAGGTAAAGTGCAGACCTTGCTGACGGGAATCCGGGCGGCAGTCGATAAAAATACCAAGATCGATTATGTTAAAGGATGTGCGATCCGTGATACCAGCAATTCCGATATCGCTGCTGCTGTCGCAGCTGCAAAGCAGGCCGATGCAGTGGTTTTAGTCCTGGGTGGTTCGAGTGCACGTGATTTTAAAACCTCATATCAAGCAACTGGAGCAGCTAATGTTGATCCCAATACGGTAAGTGATATGGAGAGTGGAGAAGGATTTGATCGTGTTTCTCTTGATATGATGGGCGATCAGATCAAGTTGCTGAAAGCGGTGCAGGCGACAGGAAAACCAGTTGTACTTGTAACGATTATGGGGAGACCATTGAACTTAAATTGGGCAGCTGAACATGTGCCGGCAATTGTGAATGCCTGGTACCCCGGACAGGAGGGAGGCTTGGCTATTGCAGATGTCTTGTTTGGTGACTACAATCCCGCTGGAAGATTACCGATTTCGGTACCTCGTTCGGTCGGCCAGCTTCCAGTACATTACAATCATACAAAACCCAAACACCACGATTATGTGGAAATGTCGGCCAAACCATTGTATGCTTTTGGATACGGACTGAGCTATAGTAGTTTTGATTACAGTAATTTACAGGTCAACCTGAAAGAAAGCGGCGATGATTTCCTTTGTACAGTGTCATTCGATGTCGCTAACATGAGTAAATTGGCTGGTGATGAGGTGGCGCAATTATATGTTGTTGATGAGGTAAGTTCGGTTGTAACGCCAGTCATGCAGCTGAAGCGATTTGAACGTAAAAGCATTGCAGCAGGGAAGACAGCGAGCTATTCTTTTCAATTGAGCAAAGAAGACCTCAAACTTTGGAATGCAGGTAACGCATGGAAGACTGAGAAAGGAAAGTTTAAATTTTTGGTAGGAGCATCTTCCGATGATATCCGACTTAAAGGCGAAATGGAATTAACGAGAGATTATTAATCCTAAACCACAAACTATAGCATAGGGTTGCCCAATTTTGGACAGCCCTATTTTTTTTATTTGAGCACAATATGTTTGATACTTTTTCTGTTCCAGGTATAGGTGATATGGATGAAGCCCTTCGGATCCTGAATGATTGTCGGATACGAATACTCATCGTTCTTTACCCCATCTTCCAAGGTTAGGACGTCTTTCCATTGTAAGCCATCCTTCGATATGGCGACGTGAAGTTTTGTCCGTCCTTCCCACCAGTCGTTGCCTGCTATGGCTGGATTGAAGACGATCATAAATAAACCATTGTTTAAGCGGATGGCGTCGGTGGCCGAATTGGGATTGAGCAGGTTTGTCGCTTGCCAGGAACCCCAGGTAAGGCCTTGATCTGTCGAAAAAGCGGCCATCACCTTATTTTCTTTACTTCGGCAGAGTACCTGAATGCGTCCATCTGCATGTTGGATTACACTTGGCTGAATGACCTGTATGCTCGTGTCGGGGCGTATCGCGCTGATAGACCAGGAACGGCCGTGATCCCGGCTGATTTCCAGATGGGCTTTCCATATTTCTTCTTTGGATTCCGTGCTGGAAGGGGAGAGCAGCAATCCGTTTTTCAGGGTGAGTGGCTTATTCTTGATAGGTCCCAATATACCCTCAGGTAATTGTTGTTCAGCAGACCAACTAGCTCCTTTATCTAGGGAATGTTTGACGTAGCCTTTCCACTCTCTTGGGTTAGGACCTACTTTATAATATAAAAAGAGGGTGTCACTGTGCGGATATTGATAGAAGACAGGATTCCAGGTCGGAAAACGCGTGTCACCAAGTATGCCGTCTGCAATCTGTACAGGGGCCTGCCATTGTCCATTGCTGTATAGGGAACTCCAGATGACGACGTCGGGGTTAGATTCATGCGTGCCACCAAACCAGGCTGCCAATAAGCTGTCTTTTCCGATGACTTGAATGGTGGAAGCATGGCATTGTTGGAATGGAACCTGACCTGTTTTAAAGATTTGTTCCGACACCAGGATCTGAGGTTTATACGTTGCACATGAAGATAAGAACAGGATTATAATTAAGGAAATTAGGTTGATTTTTTTCATTGGAATTCAAGGGTTTTAAAAACCAGATGGTGAGTTTATTCTTATTTTTTAGGAAAGAAGCGTTGCGGTTCGGGTGTTGGCAGACTGACACCTTCATTAGCAGTGTCTATGGTTGTTTGAATCGTCAATTGCCGTTGGATATAATCCAACGGCAATTTGTCTTATTTACCTTGCAATTGAATTGCTGTGGCATAATTAAATCTTGTACCAGGACTTCTCAAGGTAATTTGATTACCGCGTTGAGACCAGTCCAATTTGCCTTTATGACCTAGGATAGCGATCTTTTTGACGCTGAAATTATCAGGTACCTGAAAGACGTATTCATTGGGCTGCTGGTAAGCATCTCCTTCAGAAAGATGGAAAACATTGACCACTTTACTGTCTTTGCTTCTGGTGTAGTAATAGTCACCTTGGTGATAAGGCGCAATCGTACGGGTTGCAAAAACGGCGGTTTGATTGATTTTCATCCAAGCGGCTAATTCATTCAAGCGATCGTATGCAGCCTGATCGTAATCTCCGGTAGGACCGGGCGCTATATTCAAAAGATAGTTTCCGCCACGGGAAATGATCTTTACCAATGTTTCTACGATTTTTTTGGTCGGTTTGTATTGGTCGTTGGGAACGTAGCTGAACGAATTACCCATGGTAATACAACTTTCCCACGGAATATCCAAAGGATGTTCAGGAATCGCCTGCTCAGGTGTTACATAATTTTCCCAGTTCCCAGGAACAGTACGGTCAACGACGATAATACCCGGTTGATTTTTTCTTGCCATGCCACCGATGCGGTCCATGTCAATATTTTGATCCATTTTGATCGTCTGTTGCCAGTCAACAGATTTGTCAACCGTTTCTAAGGGACGGACTTGGCCACCATCTAACCAAAGGATATCAACCTTGCCATATTCGGAAGTCAGCTCGTTAATTTGATTGTAGGTAAAATCTTTGAATTTTTGCCAGCGTTCCGGGTATTTTTTAGGATCATAATTTACATTTCTATCTTTTGGAGGGAAGTATGACCACCAGTAGTAATCAGAGTGCCAGTCCGGTTTGGAGAAATAAGCACCAATTTTAAATCCATCGTTGCGGAATGTGTTGAAGATCTCTTTGGTTACATTTGCTTTTGGATTTGTCGAAAATGGCGTTTTGGAAGAGGTGATTTTATAATCCGACTCCTTGGTATCGAACATGGCAAATCCATCGTGATGTTTGGTCGTAAAGACGACATATTTCATGCCGGCTGCTTTTGCAGCATCAGCCCATTTTTGTGGATTAAAATCTGTTGGATTAAAGGTGGTTTGCAGATTTTCGTAGTTCTTGAGGTATTCAAAATAGGTTTTACCATGTTCGGGTTTGCGCTGGGTCCAGCCTTCATCTTCAGGGCAGATGCTCCAGCTTTCTACGATTCCCCATTGGCTGTAGGTGCCCCAGTGCATGAAAAGGCCAAACTTCATATCTTGCCATTGTTCAAGATTTTCAATCACTAAGGGATCTGTCGGTTTTTGATAGCCATTAGATACGTTATGTGCTTGACTAAACGCTAGCGTTGTGCTTGAAGCGATTAGCGCGGTGGTTATAATGGTTTTTAGTTTTTGCATGGATAAAGATAATGAAAATGATAAAAAGAAGGCCACCTTAGGTGGCCTTCTTAATAGATAGATGTAGTTAATATTTTAGTTTACGTCCCAAAAGATTTTTGTTGTTCTAGTATCTTTTGAACGAACAGCTTCGTAATTTTCGGAGTTGTTCGAAATTTCACCTGTAGGATATAAAAATCTTAATGGAAGAGTAGAATAATTTGCAGCTCCAGCTGTTAGGATCGTAATTTTTGGATAACCCGTTCTTCTATATTCTGACCATGCATGTTGCGCCTGTAAGAATCCATAATGAAGCCATTTTTGGGTCAAGATCAGTTCTAATTTTGCAGTTGAGGTCCCACTGTATTTCGCAGTTGAATTGTCAACAAAATTAGTGATGACGGCATCAGTAGGTTTTGTCTCAGTTTTCAAGCCTGATGTATTTAAATTATTCAGGTAATAATAGAACGTAACTGACTGTTTAAGCGCTAGATCATAAGCAGCTTTTGCATCTGTATCACTACCCCATCTTAAGTAAGCTTCTGCTTTAGCAAAGTTAGTCTCAGATGCAGTCGCAACGATTCCTGGCAGTTTTGCGTTATCAAAGAAAGTTGCCGAATCCAACACCGCATATTTTTGATAATTTGTTAAAATGTCATTTTCAGTGAAGGTAATTGGCATCGCATTATACTCCTTATTTGGGGTAAATACACCATCTTTCGTTACACCAAATTTATCGTAAAACACAGGAATACGGGGGTCATTTGCGGGTTTCATTGTTTTATTTAACATGTAATCCGTTGCGTATTGATTATTTCCTTCTGTTAAAGCTTGACGCAAGGTACCTGTGTACGTTGTTAATGGTTGAAGCAAAATGTCTGTAGTTCCAGGGAGGTAGTTTGCATTAGCAGAACCATCTACTAATGGGTATGTACCGGGATTATTCAACATTTCTAACACTTCTGTTTTAGCTTTGCTTTCATCGACATTGGAGATGCGCATTAATAAACGTAAACGCAAAGAGTTGGCATAACGTCTCCATTTGTCAATACCTCCGCTATTTAAGATGTCGAATTTTGAAAAATCACCTGTTGTAGCAGCTTTAGTAAAATATGTATTGATTGCTTTTAGATCATCTATAAAAGAATAGTATAACTCTTTTTGATCATCGAATTTTGCTTTTTTAGAAATACCTGTTAATGGTAAATTCCCTGCTTCTGAAAAAGGAATATCACCATAATTATCGATGAGTTTTGATGCTTCATCGTACATGACGACTTTACCGGCTTGAAGGAAAACTTCTTCTTTAGCTTGATTTTCTGGGGTTAGTACCGCGTAAGCTGCTTGCATTTTTCGGTAGATACCCAGTACACCGGGAGCATAGAAATCCGTCCAATAGCCATAGGAATAACTATCATTTGGCTGGTACATTGTATTGTTTGGTATAAAAGAAGCGGTTTGCGTATATATCGCTTGATTCGATAGTATAAATGTTCTATAGTGCCAATACGAAGGGCGAACTCGATCGTTATTTAACAAATCGGTGAAAAAGCCAGGGATACTAGCTTCAGTGGTTTTATCGGGATCGTTAAACGCATCTTCCAATTGTGATTTACATCCTGTAAATCCAAAGGTAGATAGTGTTAAAAATAAGAATATATAAAATGATTTATTCATGATTAATTACGGTTAAAAATTAGCATTCAATGAAAATCCAAAACTTCTTGTTGCAGCATTAGAGCCAACATCTACCCCTTGTGACCACCATTGATTTCCAACTGGAGATTCTGGATCAATATTCTTAAGGGTTCTGTAGAAGTAAAATAGATTTCTACCCAATAACGATACTCTTACATTGTTTAATTTGAGCTTTTGAGTCACAGAAGATGGGATTCGGTAACTAACGGATAGTTCTCGCATTTTGACAAAAGAGTTATCATATACCGCGCCTTTCTCGGTCCATGAATCCGCTCCCCATGCGAAGGTATTCATGTAATATTCAGCTGCGCTTAGGTGTACATCATTTCTAGCTCCGGTTTTCTCATTTACACCATCCAAGGTAATACCCGTTTCTCGGTATTCCAAAGTATTTTCATACGCACCGGTACCCATAGCGTATTTTTGATTCTCAGAGACCATTTTGCCTCCGAAACGGTAATCTACGGTGAAATCTAGTGAGAAGTTTTTATAATTGAATGTATTGGTCATACCGCCAATTGCTTTTGGTAATATATTTCCTACATATTTGTACTTTGTTTTATCGATGACATAGTAACCCTCATCAGAGATCAGATTATCTCCTTGGTCGTTTTTAGCAATATCATAGACATAAATATTTCCTAATTTTTTCCCCACTTCGGCTACGACTTTTAGTGAGTTTTCATCGGCACTATAGAACGTTAGCATGTCTCCGCCAGTACTTAATTTATCCACCATTGTACGATTGAAGGAATAGTTTAGACGGGTATTCCAACTAAAATTTTCATGTTGGATAGGTGTTGCTGTTAATGAAACTTCGAGACCATTATTAGAGATACGGCCTATATTGGCTGCTTGGAGAGTAGCACCTACAGATGCTTCTTTCGTTAAATCTAGAATCTGTTTGTCGATGTAGTTGTCATAATAGCTGACATCTAATCCTAATCTGTTTTTTAGAAATTTCAATTCCAAACCATACTCCCATTCATATTTCATCTCAGGCATAAGTGCTAAGTTGCCATACTTCGAACTATATGTTAGTGAAGGCACAGATCCATTGATTGTAGCTAGAGGACTTTGAATGTTTGCAATAGTGGCAGCATATATTCCGGCATCATTTCCGACAATACCATAAGATACCCGTAATTTACCGAAATTGAATTTTTCAGACTTTAGCCCCAAAGCATCACTAAAAATAAAACTTCCGCTAACTGAACCGTATTTGTAGTTGTTGTTGCCGGGAGGCATAGTTGAGGAATATTCCGAGCGATATGTACCATCTAAATAAGCAAATCCTTTATAACCGATATTGGCCATTCCGAAATAGGCATATTTTATTTTTTTCTTACGCTCATTTGTGGTGGTTGCTGGCGCGTAGCTATTGTTGAGACTAAACCAGTTTTCTTTTACAAGCCCACTTTGTGTGGTAGACGTTTGATCGTCATAGTTTTCTTCACGAGATTGGAAACCAGCACTTACACTATAATCCCAATCACTATTTATTTTGTTGGCGTAAGTCGCTAATACGTCGCCATATAATATTGAGTATAGTCCCTTTGCAGTGCTGAATCCTCCTGAACTGTTGGTTGTGGAATTATAACGAGTTGCATACTCGTTAAATTGTTGATTTGTAATTGCTGCCGAAGTAAAATCGTTACCAATACGACCTCTCAACTTAAGGTGATTTACGACTTCCCAATTTAAGGTAGCACTGGTTAATAAACGGTTTTCTGTCTCTTCGTAATTGTTTTTATATTGAGACCAGAAATAGTCCAACAAATTGTATGGTCGAATTGCAAATTTGAAATCTTCATCGCGTCCAGTCGTCGCAGGCGAATATTTATAGCCATCGGAAGTTTGATATTTTTCTTTTAATACCGACATATCTTCAGTTCGGCTAAAGAAGCCTCCATAGGATCCTAGGACTTGTCCGAGTAATGCCGTACGATTATGTGTTTTTGTATTTGTATAGTTCGCTACGAGATCCAATGATAGTTTTTCATGCATCTTCACCGTACTATTTAGGTTAAATGTGTTTCTGCTTTGTTTTGAACCTGGACTGGTACTTTTGTAATCCATGCGCGTACCGCTCAGACGATAGTTGACTTTGTCTGTTTGATTGGAAATCGCAAAGTTAATGTTCGAATTATAACCAGTATCGAAGATATCTTTAAAGTTATTTTCGCGTGCTTCGTATTTTTTAGTTGAACCATCCCACCAGCTTACCTCTTCGCCAGTGAATTTTGGACCAAAGTTACCATATGAACGAAAGTAGGGACGTCTTCCTGATGGAGAATCTTTATATGCGATCCAACCTTCGGCATCTGCACCATTGGCGATGTTTGTGGCAGCATCATAACCAGGACCGTAAATATTTTGGAATCTAGGTAAGAATGCAGCACGTTCGATAGAACCGCTGTAGTTAAAGTCAATGCCTAAACCTCTACCCTTAATTCCTTTTTTTGTTGTGATGACAATAACCCCACTTGCTGCATCGGATCCATACAATGCGCTCGCAGCTGATCCTTTTAAAACGGACATGCTTTCAATATCTGCCGGATTAATATCTAACATACCATTACCACGGATACGCTGATCGTCCCAATAGTTGTTGTTATTGGCTCCTTTAGTTCCGTTTTGTTCATCATTACGGATAATGACACCATCTACCACATAGAGCGGTTGACGTTGATAATTAAGGGAGTTAATACCCCTGATCTGAATATTTACGGCACTCGACGCCCCACCCGGTGCTGTTGTGATCTTTAAACCAGCAACTTTACCATATAGTGCGGAACCAAAGTTGGTGTTTCCTGCTTTCGTGAGTTCCTCTGCTTTGATTGTACTCACAGCATAGCCTAGAGCTTTGGAATCACGTTTAATGCCCATTGCTGTGACAACAACTTCGTCCAGTGCAGAGGCATCAGGGGTTAAGGTTACATTAATCGTTTTAGTGGAGCCAACTACAATATCCTGTGATTTGTATCCAATAATGGATATTCTTAAGGTTTCGCCTTTAGAAGCTTGTAAGGTATAGGAACCGTTTGCTGCTGTTTGTGTGCCCCTGGTTGTACCTTTTATAGTAACAGTTGCACCAGAAATAGGTCCATTGGCATCTGAAACTGTTCCAGTGATGCTTTGCTGCGCATAGAGTGATGTAGCACTAAATAGTGTACATAACGCTAATCCTGCAGTTCTTTTGTAAAATAGACTCATGTTTTAGGTATTTGTGTAAATGTGTCAGTTAATTGTACTGTTTATTAATTTGTCATGGCTTAATGCAATTTGCTTTAAACTTGACGTGTTTATTTATAATAGATGTAAAAGTTTATATAATTTATGTTTCGCAATCGGTTGCGCATTTCGTGTATTTATTCTTTGTATTTATAATATCTTATGATTGCATTTAAAAGTTATTCCTCGGTATTTTTAATGATATGTTATAATATCATCGTTAGTATGTTTTTCTCCTGAATTTTCATCAAGGTACTTTTCTTAATGTGATTCAGTATTAGCGTTTATGATGTTAAAGATATGTAGTCTTTCTGTTAAGTTCAAAATTCTTTTTAAATTTTTTAAAAAGTATTGCTCAGATATTTATTTTTAGCTATAATGTTGGCATATCTTTTTAATATCAATGTTAATTGTAACAAAGGATATGATTAAAACTCAGTTTTTACTGAATAATCAGTGATTGTTCCTAGCAGATTATATGGTATTTTTAGCTCTGGCATCTTTTTCAGGTAGTTAAATAGTATTTAATAAACGATTAATGTGATGTTCAACAACCAAGGCCGTTGTCCCTCTTTGTTGAGCTGTCTTATGTAGCGTTGAGATTTCGATTTTGGTCATCCTGGCAATCCTTGGAATGCTGAACTCATTAACTGCGTTTTGGATCTGTGGCATTAATATATTTCCGATCTCAGCTCCTCTTCCGCTTATAATGATCTTGTTTGGATTGAGTATATGTAATAAAGTGGATATTCCCTTTCCAATCATAAATCCGATTTTCCCAATTTGGTAGATAACTAATTGATCACCAATTTTTGCAGCTTCTATCAGGGCGTCACTCTTATTGCTCATCGTTTTTATCAACGTGCTATAAATTGAATATTCACCTTGTTGGATCGCAATTTCAGTTTGATCGATAGCCGATTTTAAAGAGGCTTCTACTTCAAGACAACCTCTTTTTCCACAGGAGCACAAGCTGTTGGTGTTGGACAGTGGAATGTGGCTAAACTCACCGGCAAATCCTGTTGCTCCAGTAAATATTTCGCCATTGATGATAATTCCCAATCCTACTCCCCAATTCAGATTAATGACCAGCGTATGTGTGCTATTGATTCCACTGCCAAATTCTTTTTCAGCCCAAGCAACACAGCGAGAGTCATTGTCGATGACAGTCGGAATATTAAATTCTGTTTCAAGGGTGTTTTTGAGATAGTGCAGTGGATTATCCTCTGTGTATGAGTTGTTAAGGCCAGTAGTTGAGTTGACAAATCCAGGCATACTTATTCCGATACCAATTACTTTTTCTGCGTCAATATGGCTTTCGATGAAAATTCGGAGATGTTTAAGGATATTGGCACTGGCGGTTGGATCTGTGAGATCCAATTTGATGTCAACTTCCTCTGCTAAAATCTCTTGTTGTAAATTGCTAAGATATATTGAAGTATAAAATTGGTCAATTGAGACACTAACGATAAAATTGTCGAGGTTTTCATTTAAAGAATATAATGCTGCTCTTCGACCCCCCGTAGATGCTGCTAGCCCTTTGTCTACAATGATTTTTTGCTCCAGCAATTCATTAATTGCTTTTGTAACAATAGGCGTACTTTTTGCGAGACTTTTAGATAAGCCAGCAATAGACTGTTCTTTTAAATAATATAGATAGGTAAGGATTTTCTCCTTTAGTTCCATGTAATAGCAAGTGTTTTGTTAGTGTAACCCCCTTAGGGTGTGCTAAAGATATGTTATTTTTATGTTAAGATAAAATAACTTTTTAAAATTTTTAAAAAGTTTTATTCTTTGATAAGTATCTTTTAAATAGTAATAGAGTAGTCAAAAAAAAAGCGCTCCAGTATTGGAGCGCTTGTGTAGGATATTTTACTTTCTATTTTAAGGTTGAATCCATATTTTCTTACTTGTAAGATCCGAACCCTGTGTTTCATTTTTCCAATTAGCATTATTATAGCTTTGCTCGCCGTCTGGATATCTGAATCGATTAAGATTTCCATATTTATCTTGATAACCGTTGGGATTTATCGTTGATTTAGGGGTTTTTCCTCCAGTTCTTCGAAGTAGAGTCCAAGCATCGAAGGGTTGACGGTACTGATCTATCCACAATTGGGCATAGATTTTTAATAATGAAGTAGCGGGAGAAGATACATCGTATTTCACTTTTACATTATTTAATACCTTATTTAGCTCCGCATTTGTGACTGTTTCTTGTGTAGGCTTATCAATAAACCAGTTCGGAGCATTAAAAGCGATTTTTTTCCACATGTTTAAAGAGTTCTTAATTCCGGCTTCATAGGCACTTTGAGCTTTGTTTTGATCTGCAGCAACACCTAGACCTCTGTTGTAAATTTCCGCTTTTAGAAGTTGTATCTGAGCTGATGTTAACATTAATTCGGGGATTGAATTTAAGTCTGCGGCAATGTTGAAATTGAACGAAGAATGAATAGACCCCTGTTTGTCGGCCCAATTAGCTAGGCTATTTCTTTTATCACTTTTATAAGGAGAACCTGTTTCTGTTAATGCTGCATTTTGTTGTGCAGGCTTCCACTCATTGGCGTCATTTGTTTCAAAAAATATTTTGGCACGAATGTCAAAAATTCCGCTTCCATCCGTATTATCATTGTCCGACAATAGGTTCCACATGGTAGAGCCTAATCTTAAGTTACAGTCCTGTACAAAAGACCAGGAACGCCATTGGAAGCTTAATCCAGGGATTTGAGCCGGCCATAGACCAATATCTTCACCATCTCCCAGAAGTGGTTTGTTCAAGGACTCGGTGATATGGGATTGTGCTAAGGTCGGATTCTTATCGTACATGGTGACGGCAATATATAACCGTAAACTATTAGCGAATCTAGACCATTTGGAGACGTCTCCCTTGAAGAAGGTATCGTATGCCTGTGGTGAGTATTGATCGGAGCTTGGATTGAAATTGTCTACCGCCCACTTTAGGTCTGCCAATAAGGCTTTGTAAATATCTTCTTGTTTTTCATACGCAGCGTTATAGCCCTCCGCTTTTTTTATTGGAGCATAGCCTGCTTTAGAATAAGGAATATTGCCGAAATAGTTGGTTACTTTGAATGTTTTATAAGCGATTAATGTTTTTATCATCGCGCTAAAATTATTCATTGCAGAAACGTTGGCTGATTCGGCAATTCTAGACTCTAATAATCTACTACTTGCCATTGCACTGTAATAAGGATCCCAGACGCCATTTCTTGCATTATCAAAATTATAGTGATTGTTTCCCTCGACAACGCCCTGTTGCGTAATGGAGTATATCCAAGAGTTCATGACAGAATATTCACCTGCAGCTAATGGAAGCGAGCTAATAATTCCGTTGAACAGTTCTTCATTTGATGCCGAGACAGGATCTTTAGGAGGCGTATTTATCTCCTCAAAATTTTTGGTACATGCCGTGAATGCTGTGGCAAGTAATCCAATATATAGAAATTTAATCGCTTTCATTGTTGTATTGTTTAAAATTTCACCTTTAATGATACTCCATACTCCCTTGTACCAGGGTATTGCGCCCATTGGATTCCCTGCGCATTTCCAATACCGTTGATTGCTTCCGGATTAAGATTGTTAGGAAGGCTAGAATAGAAATAGAAAAGATTTCTGCCAATAAGAGACACATCTAAATTTTGGATAAAGCCCGTTTTGTCCAGCACTTTCCCCGGAATTGAATAGGTGAAAGTTAATTCTCTAAGTTTAATCCATGTATTATCAAAAACAGCATTACTCCGTGGCATTTTTACATGCGACCAAGCGCCATATTGGCCTGCATATTTGTACATGTAATGGACAACATCAGTATTTTGTGTTCCGTCAGCGAAGACACCGTCGAGTATCACACCATGATTTGCCTTCGAGCCATCAGGATAGGTAAAGGGAAGTCCGCCACCCTCTCTTTCAAGCAGGGTTTCTGGAGCTGTTCCGTTGGCCATTGACGCTGCGTAATCTGCTGAATAGATTTGACCTCCTAGTTTAAAGTCTGATAGAAAGTATAAACTGAAATTTTTGTAGCGGAATGTGTTTGATAAACCCCCAGTCAATTTTGGCATTGCATTGCCGATAGGAACAAGATCATCCGTTGTTACATACCGTGTTCCTACAACAGGCTTGGACGCATCATTATTCTCGTGAATCGCCTCTACAACTTTTTGGCCGTTTTTGTAAGTATAATCATAGCCATATATGGTACCGTAGTCTTCTCCTGCTTTAGCATACATTCTGACGCCGTTATTACCCCAAAGATCCTGTAACGGGAAAATGTCAATTCCGTCAGCTAATGAGATGACCTTGTTTTTATTATGTGCCCCGTTTAAGGCGATATCCCAGTTGAAATTGGAATTTCTGATAGGAGTTGCGCGGACAATAAACTCGATCCCTTTATTTGATAATTCTCCTGTATTAAATCTGACTTTGGTTGCTCCTGCCGAACCAGCAAGGGAGCTGGAAAGGATTTGATCTTTACTTCGTGTCGAGTAATAAGTAAATTCAACATTTAACCGGCTTTTGAAGAAGCCCAATTCAACGCCAAATTCTTGACTGGTGTTTCTTTGAGGTTTTAATTCATCTGCAGGTGGAAGATCTGTTTTGTAACTTCGGATTGGCATTCCTCCAAAAGTTGAAGGAGCCTGACCATTTATATAGTTGGATATTACGTAGGGGTTATACGTATAGTTGGCTAGATAAGCATCCGTTCCATTAGCACTTCCTGCTATTGAAGCCTTTAATTTACCATAGTTAAACCAATCTGTTTTTAGGTTTTGGAATGCATCTGTAAATACAAAACTTAGGCTTGTAGACGGATAAAAATACGAGGCATTTTTAATTGGTAATGTTGATGACCAGTCATTTCGACCAGTTACCTGTAAGAATAGATAATTCTTGTAAGACAGGTCAAGGATTCCAAATAAGGAATTTATATTATAGTTTGCCCATGTTTCAATTGGAGCAGCATATAGACCTTGATAGGATGTGTTGGCCAGAAAGTACTTGTTTGGGATAATCCATGGATATTGACTAGACTGTCCATAAGTTGCATCTTTCTCACCACTATTCCATGCGCTCACGTTGGTCATTCTGCTTCTTAATGAAGATCCTCCGATCATCAGGCTTCCTGAAAAATCATCATTGAAAAGTTTGTCTTTATGGAAGGTCCCGAATGCTTCCAGATTGACGTCTTGATTTTTGATGGTTTCCAATCCATATTGTCCTTGTAGTCCGGCAGCATCCACAGGCGTGTACTTGCTTTCTACCGTTGTATTCGCATTTACGATGGAAGCTCTTCCTGACATATTGAACCAAGGTGTTACTTCGGCAGATAGTTTCACTGATCCCAATAGTTGATTTCTTTTCATGTATTGGTTTTGTTCAAGGAGGTGCCAGAACAGATGCTGATTATAGTTGTTTTGGTAGGGGTAGCCTCCAGCAACAGATAGAGCTGTTAAGTCCGCTTTGCTTCCGTCCGCATTTTTATAAATATCAAACTCGAGAGGTTTGTATTCGCGAGACATGTTGTAGGATGAAAATGTTCCCCAGCTAAAATCTTGTCCAAGATCAGGTGCATTTTTTCTCTCGTAATCGTTGTAGCTTACGGTAACTTCCGACTTGAGCTTATTCGATATATTGATACTCGAACCAAGATTGAAGTTATTTTGTTGATAATCACTGTTTTTTAAGATTGCCTTATTATCTAGCCTTGTGTAGCCAAACCGAAAGCTTCCAAAGTCTCCAGTTTTACTGAAAGAAGCATTATGGGTGGTGGTACTGCCTGTGCGATAGAATGCTTTTCTATTGTCGGGCTGTGGATCCCATTTTCTAACTTTTCCATCCCACCACAGTATCTCTGTTCCATCCAGTTCTGGACCCCAAGATACTCCGCGTCCAAACCAGCTGAACATATCGTAAGCTTGAAATCCTCCAGGTATATCCGTATATAAATCTGACCAAGGGTCTGGAAATCTATTTTGGCCGTCTGTTGTTTTTCTGAATTTATTGTCAGCACTCCACATGGCGCTTGACAGCCCCATACCATATTTATTCTGTACGTCTGAATATCGGTACGGGTTCGATAATAAGGTGCTGAAATTGTAATCTATCCCAAGTCCTTTTCTGCTATCACCTTTTTTGGTTGTAATTAATAATACGCCGTTTGCCCCCTTAGAACCATATAACGCGGCAGCAGTTGCTCCTTTTAGGACCGTGACTTCTTGAATATCATCTGGGTTTAGCGAGTTGAGAAATGATCCCCAGTCTTTTTGATTTTCAAGGCTTTCTTGCCCTACCTTTGACTGTTGCCCACCAAGCGGACTATTGTCTATTTGGATACCATCTATTACAATCAAAGCTTGGTTGTTTCCAAGAATACTATTATTCCCTCGAATAACGACCCGTTGAGAGTTTCCCTGTATACCATTTGAACTGGTGATATTTAACCCCGCAGATTTCCCCATTAGTCCTGAAGTTAGGTCAGGCGGTGAGGATTTCATGATATCTGCTGCATTCACTTTTTGAGCCGAATAACCAAGTGATTTAGCTTCTCTTTTTATGCCCAATGCTGTAACAATTACTTCGTCCAATACAGCATCTTCGTTGGATAAGTTAATGTCTAATACAGTATTCGATCCTATTGTTATTTCCTGGGATCGGTAACCGACTCTTGAGATACGCAATGTTTCACCTTTGCTTGCGCTAATGGAAAAAGTACCGTTGTCATTGGTTTGTGTTGCCCGGTTTGACCCCTTTACTGAAACGGAGACTCCAGCGATAGGTCCGTTTGCATCCCTTACCGTGCCGGTGAGAGATTGCTGTGCGTATAGCGATGTGACACTAAAGAGAGTGCCTAACGCTATTCCTGCAGCTTTTTTGTGAAATAGACTCATAGAATAGGTGTTATATGAATTGATTTAGTTTATAATGTTATCGATCAGGTGCTCTGCTACCAAGGCAGCAGTCCCCATTTGCTGTGCATTTTTATGAAGTGAAGATATTTCAATGGCTGTCATCTTCGCTATTTTTGGTATGCTGAATTCATTGATGGCAACTTGTATCTGAGGCGCTATAATATCTCCCACTTCAGCACCACGTCCACTGATAATTATTTTGTTCGGATTGAGGATATGAAGTAATGTTGAGATTCCTTTGCCCAGCATATAACCAATTTTTCCGAGGTTGTTAATGGCAATCTGGTCGCCAAGTTTAGCGGCTTCAATTAGCGCATCGGATTTATTTTGGCTTACTTTTGCAAAAGTGGAATAGATAGAGTATTCGCCATTTTCGATATCGGTTTCTGTGTTTTGTATGGCGGCATTTAAAGAAGCTTCGACTTCTAGGCATCCTCGTTTGCCACATGAGCATAACGTGTTTTTGTCTGACAGTGGAATGTGACTAAATTCTCCGGCAAATCCGGTAGCACCTTTAAAAATTTCGCCGTTAATGATGATTCCAAGGCCGACGCCCCAGTTAAGATTGATGACTAGGGTGTGCGCGATATCGACTCCATGTCCAAACTCTTTTTCGGCCCATGCGATACACCTCGAATCGTTGTCAATGACGGTATTAATTCTTAGTTTTTCTTCAATTTGTTTGTAGAGGTGATGGAGTGAAGAGTTTTTGGGGTACGAATCATTAATTTTTTCTTCAGGATTGACGAACCCCGGCATACTGATACCCACACCAATAATATGCTGTGTTTTTATTTGATTTGTAGCTATAATATCTTCCAGATGCTTTAGAATCAATTCACCAGCATCTTGCTCTTTCAGATCGATAGCGACATCTTTCTGCTGCACAATAATATTTTGCGCTAGATCTGAAATCGTAAAGGAACTATATCGTTGATCTATTGCTATGCTAGCGATTAAGTAGGGAAGGGTATTGTTTAATCCATATTGAGATGCGCGTCTCCCCCCCGTAGACTCTCCAAGACCATTATCAAGGATTAGACCTTCTTTAACAAGCTCATTAACTGTTTTTGTGACAATAGGTGTGCTTTTAGATAGGTATTTTGAGATCTCTGCAATCGATTGCCTCTCATTATAGTATAATAATCTTAGTATGTCAGCTTTCATTTGGTAAAATTGGCTAGTGACAGAAATGGTTATAATTGTATGATAAAGATAACGTATTTTTATCATAAGTTCAAAATACTTTTTAAAATACTTTAAAAAGGTGTATCAATTTTTCATTAAATTTGATGCAAGGTTAGAAAAAATGCCCTCAAATTTTGAGGGCATTTAAACAAATTATTTTTAGTATGAATTACATCTATTTATAAGCTTCTGTTCTGCCCGAAAACCAGACTGGCGACGTATAATTATTATCTTTTGCTACTTCAGTAAAATTTTTACTATTATTTGTTGACTCTGAAGTCGGATAAATTGTACGTTCCATAAAACGGATGTTTGTTGGTTTTTTGATCACCCTGGCACCCAGCTCTTTGATTAATCGTCTTGTCTCACTCCAAAGGTCAAAAGGATTAACTACATTGAAATCTATAAATTTCTGATCATATATCATTCCTTTCTTTTCAAGATCTGATGCCTGGGCAAATTTGCTGCCTATATAATCCACATAATTTGTGATAGCCTGTGGAGTTGGCGCTGCTACTTGGGATTCTGTAATTTTTCCAGCATAAGCTGTTGTATTTGCCTTGTTGATCAGATAATACTTGTCTATAGATTCTTTGATAGCCTCTTTGAACAGTGTTGTTGCATTTAAATTTAGGTCAGGCCATCTTAGTGCGGCTTCGGATAGGATCAGTTTGACTTCTGTAGAAGTGATTATCTGACTTGGTAAGCCTGGATTTTGTTCAAACGTGGTCCGATTGTACAGAGATGGATATGTTTTTGTTAGATCAGTCGTTGTGATAGATGCACTATATTCTTTAGAATAAGGGCCTTCTTTTTGAATTGCGCTATACTTCCCAAAAAGATCAGGTTGAAATAATACATAAAGTCTGGGATCGGTATGTGTGTTATCGGGAGTAAGTAAAGCTATCATTTCTGCTGGAGCAAAAAATGAACTTCTTTGTTCTTGCATGGCACGGTTTATAAGGTACTCCAGAGCTCTATCAGTATTTTTATCTGAATATTGAATGCTATTTTCCGCTGAATTAGCATATACAGATGTAGTTAATACTTTTTGAATAACAGCTTTTGCCAATTGTGGGTTTGTGTTTGTGTGTCTAAGTGCGATACGTAAACGTAAACTATTAATAAGGATCTTCCATTTGCCAATATCTCCTTTCAGGAGTATATCAAACGAAGGGAAGTCTTTCTCTGGCGAAGAAGTTCCAAGTGTATAATTAGAAAATTTGTTGTAGGCATCTTCTAATTTGTTCAAGACTCCAGCATATACATCTTCTTGCTTATCAAATTTTGGAAAGAAATTGTTTCCTTTTCCCTGTAGGGCTTCAGAATAGGGTATGCTATTATGTGTTTCAGTAAGCTTATAAAATATGTAGCTTTTTACGACATCCGATACAACTTTATATGGTAAGTATGTTTGTTTATCTTGGTCTGACATGGCATCATATCTTAGATCAAGCTCATTTAGTGACCTCATGCGATCAAAGGAGGATTCAAATGGATTATGGCCCCAGGAAAAAGTGTTGGTAACACCATCATTCGAGAAACCACCCGTGCCTAACATCCTATTAAATACAGGAAATGTATGGTACAAGGCTCCATAATCTGTTCTGAAAGTTCCTAATCTTTGAAGACCATCAGCCATAAATCCTTGCACTGTAGGTTGTGTAAATCCATCTGGATCGAGAAATTTTTCTTCTAGTGTTTTTTGACATGATATTGTGGTCAAAAGAACTGATGAAAAAAACAGTTTGGAAAGTATTGTTATATATTTTTTCATGTTATATTTTTTTAGAATGAAGCTCTTAAACTTAGTCCGTAGCTACGTGTTGAAGGAAATGCATTGTTTTCATAGAAGACATTTGTTCCGTTATTTGATTCAGGATCTACATTGGGCATTGTGCGGTGTATGTAACCAACGTTATTCATAAATGCGGAAACAACCAATCTCTCAAATTTCATCTTAGAAGTGATTGACTTTGGCAATGCATATGATAATGTGATATTTCTAAGTTTTATATAGTCGTTTTTATAGACAACATCTTCTTGAATATCCATAAATGATTGCCAAAAATAACCATATTTGTCTGCCGCATTGATAATTTTGTCATTAGGAGTACCATCTTGTTTTATACCTGGTAGGATGACGCCGTCATGGAATATCATAGGGTATTTGGAGTCTCCAGGTAGTGTTGAATTATGGGATGGTAAGCCAATATATGAACCACTATTATTGATGTAATAAGGAAGCCCTCCACTTGCTTCATCCCTTCCCGCGATTGTCTCTTTACTACTACCATTACCAATTAAGTACATGTTTGTTTGCGATATTAAAGTGCTGCCAAAGGAAGCGTCGAAATTCAATCCAAGAGTTAATCCCTTATAAGAGAAGTTATTGATTAAACCTCCAATAAAATCTGGTGTTATTTTCCCAACAACTTTGTCTTTAGTAGGATCAGTATAGTAGGTTCCGTCGTTATTTACAAGTCGTTCGCCGTTTTCGGTTACAGCATACGGTTTCACTAAAATCTGACCGTAGGGTTGATTTGCTTGTGCAACAATACGGGAACCACTTGCTCCCCAGAGATTTTGAGTTGTTATACCTTTATCCAGCTCTTTAACCATGGGCTTGGAGGCCGATCCATTAATAATAATATCCCAAGAGAAATCCTTACTTTTTATAGGTGTACCTGTTAAAGCAAATTCGTATCCTGTTGTAGAAACTTTACCTGCATTAATCCCTATATTGGTGTATCCAGTTGATGAAGCCACACTTAATGGCATTATTTGGTTGTAATTATTACTTGTAAAATAACTAAATTCTAAGCCTACCCTAGATTTTAGGAATTTTGTGTCAAATCCTATTTCAAATTCACGTTTTCTTTCTGGTTTGAGATTGGATGGAGGGATTGTACTACTTGCACTATAGTAAATAGCATTATCATATGATCCAATTGCATATACGTTATTGCCGAAGTATCTTGCCCCAGGTCTACCAACATCAGCCCAAGAAGCTCTCACCTTTCCCATATTAAGCCATTCAGGAACATTTAAGCTCTCAGAAAATATCCAGGATGCGCTTGCTCCAGGGTAGAAATACGAATTGTTTGATGGCGGGAGGATAGAAGACCAGTCATTTCGACCTTGTAAATCCAAAAATAACCTGTTTTTATAGCTGAACTGGGCGGAGGCAAATAGACCGTATAGAACGTCGGATCCGATTTTTGAATCGCTATATCTCAAATCGTTTTTTGAATTTTTTAGAGACTCCCAATCTGCAGTGATGAACCCTCCATTTGTTGTTCTCGATAACATTCTGAAAGACGAGGATTGATAAACACCGCCAATAAAACTTGAAACATTCCAGTTTGGAGTTAAGTCTTTTTCGTAGCGGAGCATCGTTTGGGCATTCCAGCGAATATCTTGTTGTGTTCTAAGTCCAGCACTTCCTCCGGTCCCTTGGGATAAAGGTCTTCTTAGAGTTTCGTAGGTGTTATAGTCATTAATGATCCAGTCAAACCCACCGATGCTACTTAAGCTAAGGTTTTTATTTATTTTTATATCAAGATTTAATGAATTTGTGAAGTGGTTTCTGTTATTGTCGTATTTGTCTTTTTGTTGGCTATACAAATAGTTTTTTGCTAGATTCTCTCTTACAATGCTTCCAGAAACATATTGTGACTGAATATTGTTCATATACCAAAAGAAGTAACCAGTCTCTGGGTCAATAATCTGGTTTCTTAATTCTTTTACATCTAAATTTCGTGGAACACCATAGGTAACGAAGGCGTCTTGATTTTGATTAGGAGGGTTGTGGTTAAAGCTATTGCTGTAGGTAGAAACCAATTGGAGGTTTACATTATCAGTCAAGCTCATATTGCCATTGAAGGTTACTTTATTCTCTTTAATATTAAAGCCCTCAAAGATTCCTTTATAGTTTTTATTTGTATAAGCTAATCGATAACCACCTTGTGATCCTCCGCCCTGTATTGATACGTTTGCAGTAGAAGTGTAGCCGTTCCTATAGAGATCACGAATATTGTCAGGTTGGGCTACATATGGTTTCATCGTATTATCATAATATAATATTTCTTCACCATTAAACCTTGGACCGAAATTGTACGTTACAGGCGCATAAGCGGCTTGGTTATTTCTCTTATAAAAACCGTATTCAGTGTAATTATTTCCATATGAACCCCAACCAACTGGATATCCTGAGCCAAATTCATTTTGGAGCTCCTGTAATATCCATGGACTGTCAAATTGATGTGATAAATTTACATCGATTCCATATCCGGGTCTTTTCCTTCCTGCTTTTGAAGTGATCAAAATAACTCCATTTGCTCCTTGTGAGCCATATAATAAAGAGGCTTTTGCTCCTCGAAGCACCTCAAAGGATTGAATGTCGTCCATATTAAGATCGTTGAGGCCATTTCCTGGATTTCTATTAATATCGGTTTGCCAGTCCAACATTGGAATTCCATCGATTACAAATAATGGTCTTACATTTGAACTTTCGGAAAATGCGACTGCATTTCTAATGTTTACGTTTATACCTCCCCCAGGACCCATTGCCGTTAGATTTAGTTTTAACCCAGGAACTGTACCATACATAGAAGTCAACGCATTCATAGCCGAGCCCTTATCCGCTAGGTCTTCTGTTGAGATTGTGGTACTTGCATATCCGAGCGACCTTTTTTCTTTTTTCACCCCCATTGCTGTGACAATAACCTCGTCTAAGGAAGATGCATCTTCAATTAAAACGATGTCTAATGTGTTTGAGGTTCCGATTTTGATTTCCTGTTGCCGATATCCGACCATTGATACACGCAAGGTTTCTCCTTGTGATACTTTAATCGAAAATGTTCCATTTGTTTTCGTCTGAGTTCCGCGATCTGTTCCTTTTATTGCCACAGTGGCTCCGGAAATAGGCCCATTAGCATCTCTCACCGTTCCTGTGAGAGTTTGTTGCGCATAGAGGGATGTTGCGCTAAACAGCGTGCATAGGGCTAAGCCCGCACTTTTTTTGTAAAAGACACTCATTTTCTATTATTTAAGGTTAATAAAGTTGTTTAGTGATGGGCAAATCCATGGGATTACACCTGATGTTCACTGTTAATCTAAGGTACTTTCGTTAATAATTTTTTTTGCTGATCAGACGGATATTTCTGAAGCTTTCATTTAAACAACAAAATATGGTTAGTATAAAAGTTGTTGGATAAAATTAAATATTTAGAATTAAGTTCCAAATACTTTTTAAAAATATTTAAAAAGTTGTTGATTATTAACCCTTAAATCGATGCAAACGCTTGCTGGTGTAACAATGTTATCACTTGTCTTTCCTGTTTGTGCCATTAAATTATGGATTAGGCATAAAAATGAATATCAAATACCTTATATTTACCTCTTAATTATAGTATCTGATTATGAAACAACGCTATTACTCCTTGGATGTCTTTCGTGGGGCTACTGTGGCACTGATGATTATGGTAAATAATCCGGGGACATGGGCTCATATGTTTGCACCGCTAAAACATGCAGCATGGCATGGATGCTCACCTACAGACCTTGTTTTTCCTTTTTTTCTTTTCGCAGTTGGTAATGCCATGTCCTTTGTTATACCTCGTTTACAGGAGGCTGGTCCCGCCGTATTCTGGCAGAAAGTAATTAAACGGACGATCTTGATTTTTGCCATTGGGCTTTTCATTAATTGGTGGCCTTTTGTGAAATGGGATGGTGCGGAGCTGGTATTTAAACAATGGGTGGACGGAACTGATCCGAGCCGAGGAATTCGGATTTTTGGTGTACTCCAACGCATCGCTGTTGCTTACTGCTTTGCTTCGATTTTAGCGTACTATTTTAAAGAGAAAACCATTATCTGGATCTCGGCGGTTATTCTCTTGTTATATTGGGCAATATGTGCAATAGCTGGAGGAGCAGATCCTTATAGCTTGGAAGGCTGGTTCGGAACAAAGTATGATATTGCCATTCTAGGTTTACCGCATGTTTACAAAGGTGAGGGGGTACCCTTTGACCCTGAAGGCCTGATGAGTACCTTACCAACGATCGTTCAGGTGGTTTTTGGCTATTTGGTTGGTGTGTTTATTAAAAAACAAGGTCAGGTGGATTGGTTGTGGACGAAGGTGCCTGCGTCTAATGAACCCCATTTTAAATTATTGGCAGGGATGTTTGTGACTGGATTTATTTTGGTCGTATTGGCTTGGATATGGGCTTTGGGTTTCCCGATTAATAAAAAGATCTGGACAAGTTCCTATGTGCTTTATACAACAGGTTTGGCGACAATGACTATAGGTGGTATGATCTGGTTTATTGAAGTGCAGGGTGTCAAAAATAAATTGACACAGTTTTTTGATGTTTTTGGTAAAAATCCATTGTTCATCTTTGTATTGAGCGGTATCCTGCCGCGCTTCCTAGGGTTGTTCCGTATTCCTGATGGTGTAAAAGAAGATGGTACGCAAAAATACCTCGACGCTTTTGCCTGGTTCTATAAATACGTTTGTGCGAAAGTACCTGGGATACCTGAAGTAGGTTCTTTTGTTTATTCCTTATGTTTTCTGACTTTAATGTGGGTAATCTGCTATTGGTTGGATAAGAAGAAAATCTATGTAAAGGTGTAACGGTATCTGAACCTTTGCATATTAAATTATTTTGGCAACCAAAGATTTTTGCTATCTTTGCAGCCAATTAATAAAATTTTTAACGCTTTAATATTATTCAGGAAATGTATTTAAGTAAAGAATACAAAGCTGATATCTTCGCAGAATTTGCTGGATCAGCTACAAACACAGGATCTACTGAAGGTCAAGTTGCTTTATTCACTAAGAGAATTGCTCACTTAACTGAGCACTTGAAAAAAAACAGAAAAGATTTCGGTACACAACGTGCCCTACAAATGTTGGTAGGTAAACGTCGTTCATTATTAGCTTATCTTTACAAAAAAGATATCAACCGTTACCGTGCGATCATTAAAGGTCTAGGTTTACGTGATATTATCAAATAAGCTTTTACACAAAGGTGTTAAGAAAGCCATCCAATTTTTGGATGGCTTTTTTTTTGAAAGTGTCCGATGTTATTGGTCAGAGAGAACTTTCAGTTCATTTTCATTACTGTTGATATCTGCGAAGTCATGAAGGTTTTGTTGTGCTTATTTTGTCTGCTATATTATCCGATTTTTCGCGTCAGAACGGGAGCTTTATGTTCTGAACGCCCTTGAGCCATGAGGGTGGATAGTGTCGGCTCTTCCCTACTTTAATTTCGCCATTTAGTCGTAATATAATCGCTTTTTCTTCGGAGCTTAGTCGCTATTTATTCGCTTCCAACCGAACAAGCTCCGAAGAAGCACCGAACAAGTACCGAACAAGCACCGAACAAAGTATGAAAATGATATCAAATAAAACTTGTTTTACTGCGGAACTTTTTTGCATCCGAACTACGTTGTTGAAAGAGTTAGTGTTTTTTTGAAGCAGTTGTTCCGATGGTTTGATGATTTAGCCTGTCGTTAATTGCATTAATCTTAATATTTTAATTTACCTTTGTGCTGAAATCTAATGTATTTAAAATATTGGCATGCTGCCAACAAGATGAAAAGCATGTCACAAACAAGATTAAATGAATTACAACGAAATTAAAACAACCATCGATATGGGTAATGGCACCCAGATCGAATTGTCTACAGGGAAATTAGCAAAACAGGCTGATGGTGCTGTAGTATTAAAACAAGGTGATACGATGTTGCTTGCAACGGTTGTTTCAGCTAAAGAAGCTAAATCTGGTGTTGATTTTTTACCTCTGTCAGTAGATTATCAAGAAAAATATGCGGCAACAGGCCGTATTCCAGGAGGTTTCTTACGTCGCGAGGCTAGATTGTCAGATTATGAGGTCTTGATCTCACGTTTGGTAGACCGTGCATTACGTCCTTTGTTCCCTGAAAACTATCACGCAGATACACAAGTGGCAATTAGCTTGATCTCTGCCGATAAAGATATTATGCCTGACGCTTTAGCAGGTTTGGCTGCTTCTGCAGCTATTGCTGTGTCTGATATTCCTTTCAATGGACCAATTTCTGAAGTCCGTGTTGCGAAAATTGACGGTCAGTTGGTCATCAACCCAAAATTGTCTGAGCTTGAAAATGCAACTTTAGAGTTTATTGTTGCTGGTTCTGCACAAGATATCGGTATGGTTGAAGGTGAAGCGAAAGAGATTTCTGAAGCGGAAATGGTAGAAGCAATTGCCTTTGCTCATGAAGCTATCAAAAAACAAGTTGCTGCTCAAGTAGAGCTGGCTAATTTAGTTGGTAAAACTGTTAAGCGTGAGTATAACCATGAGCCTGAAAACCTTGAATTGAGAGATGCTATTTTTGCAGCTACATACGATAAGGTTTATGCTATTGCAAAATCTGCTTCTGCAAAACATGACCGTTCTGAGAACTTCGCAAAAATCGCGGAAGAGTACAGAGCAACAATGCCAGAGGAATTGGATGATGATACGGCATTTTTATTCAAAAAATATTTCCACGATGTTCAGTATGATGCTGTCCGTAACCTGGTTTTGGATGAAGGTATGCGTTTAGATGGCCGTGATGTACGTACTGTACGTCCGATCTGGTCTGAAGTGGATTACTTGCCTGCTGCACACGGTTCGGCTGTATTCACACGTGGTGAAACACAATCATTGACTTCGGTTACTTTAGGCGCTAAAGACGATGAGCAAATGATTGATGGTGCTTTTATCAACGGTTATAACAAATTTATTCTTCACTACAACTTCCCGGCATTCTCTACAGGTGAGGTAAGACCTAATAGAGGTCCAGGTCGTCGTGAAGTTGGTCACGGTAACTTGGCTATGCGTTCATTGAAACAGGTACTTCCTGCAGACAGTGAAAATCCATATACTATCCGTGTTGTTTCTGATATCCTGGAATCAAATGGATCTTCTTCAATGGCTACGGTATGTGCTGGTACATTAGCACTTTTGGATGCGGGTGTGAAATTGAAAGCGCCAGTTTCAGGTATTGCTATGGGATTGATTTCTGATGAGAAAACAGGTAAGTATGCGATCTTATCGGATATCTTAGGTGATGAAGATCATTTAGGTGATATGGACTTTAAAGTAACTGGTACAGAAAAAGGTATCGTTGCTTGTCAAATGGACTTAAAAATCAATGGTTTGAAATGGGAAGTGTTGACGCAAGCTTTGGATCAAGCAAAAGAAGCGCGTTTACACATCTTAGGTGAAATGAAGAAAACAATTTCTGCTCCACGTGAAGACTACAAACCACATGCACCTCGTATCGTTCAATTGTTGATCGATAAAGAATTTATTGGTGCTGTAATCGGACCAGGTGGTAAAATTATCCAAGAGATGCAACGTGAGACCGGTGCTACAATTTCGATCGAAGAAGTTGATAACAAAGGTGTTGTTCAAGTATTCGCAGATAATAAAGCCGCTATCGATGATGCAGTAGGCCGTATTAAAGCAATCGCTTCTAAACCAGAGATTGGTGAAACTTACGAAGGTAAAGTGAAATCAATTATGCCATTCGGTGCTTTCGTTGAAATCATGCCTGGTAAAGATGGTTTATTGCACATCTCTGAAATCGACTGGAAACGTCTTGAAACAATGGACGGTATTTTCAAAGAAGGTGATAAAGTAACGGTTAAATTGTTGGATATCGACAAACAAGGTAAAATGAAGCTTTCGCGTAAAGCGCTATTACCTCGTCCTCCAAAAGAAGACAAACCAAAGCAGGATAAACCTGCCGGCGATGCTCCTGTAGCTGGTGCCGGTCAAGAATAAGTTTATTCTTTTTTTAATGATATGAAAAGCCCGCTTTAAGCGGGCTTTTTTTTTACGCAAAATTTGATTAACTTAACTATATGTTTTTAATTGCCATCCGATTATACTGTTTCTTTTTTGCATTTCTGCTATCTATCCCTGTTATGGCACAGGTATCAAAAATAAGCGATACATCAGAAATTTTTAGAGCAGTTGATATTTTTCTGGAGCCAAGGGACGGAATGGAGAATTTTAAGATTCGCTGGCTAAGCTATTTAAAAGATACTATGAATGAAGGGCAATTGAGCAGAACGTTATATGCTGACCATGTCTTTGAGGTGCTTGTGGCAAAAGATGGCTCGCTATTGGATAGGGAAAGTGGTTCAGGAGATAGGCTGCTTTTTAATTTTCTGAGAAAGCAGAAAAAATGGAAGCCGGGTATTCGCTCAGGGCGTCCAATTTATTATCTTTTGAAATTGAAAGTTCCTAAAGAATTATTTGATCAAGTAATGATTGAAGAGCTACTTGCATGTGAGGATTTGGTGAAGCAGGAGCTGTTGAAGTAAATAAACAAATAAGGCTGTCAATTCGACAGCCTTATTTGCATTTGTTATTTTATAACATGATAACACCTTTTATCTTTGCTACTTCTTTGTAGAAGTAGATCACCTGATCGGCGTCTTTTACGTTCAAGTTTACCGTAATCGAAGTGTACTTACCTGTTTTGGAGTCCTTGAAATCAAATCGGGCACCTGTGTCATCAAATACACTTTGGATTTGATTGAAGTGGTCCTGATCTTTCGGTAAGATGAATTTGTACGTATAGTCCTTTGGAAATGTTTCTAAATCTTCCAATCGCTCTTTGAAAGTTTCATAGAAGTCTTTTGGATTATCACCTCCGTCTGGGATATCTTGTATATTGATGTTTTTGAAATCTGCCATGTTTTATTTCTCCTTAAATATGTTATTAAGGTATTAACAAATATTAATCCATTAATGTTTTACTGACAATTTTTCAGTTAATTATTGTCAATGCTTGAAGGCCAATCGGCTTTGTTTTTACCAAAGTTTTTGTTTGGCGTAGCACTCATCTCAATTTCCATCTGTCCACCTTCTAAAAGTTGCGCATGTGTAATGAACGTTTTAGCGTAAGGCTTGCCATTTAATTTGATCGATTTGATATATTGATTTGCTTTGCCTTGGTTTTTAACATCGATAGCTAAAGTTTTGCCATTCGGTAGATTGATGTTCGCATGTTGCATCATCGGGGATCCGAAGACATAAACACCACTCATTGCATTCAATGGATAGAAGCCCATTGCTGAGAACACATACCATGCGCTCATTTGTCCGACGTCATCATTACCACATAGACCAGCTGGAGTGTTTGTATAAAACTCAGTCATCGCTTTACGGACTAAAGCTGCACCTTTCCAAGGTTGTCCAGCGTAAGCATATAAGTAAGGGATATGGTGATTTGGTTCGTTACCTTGCGCATATTGGCCGATTAGTCCTGAAATATCCGGAGAGGCTTCACCGCCAAGATCCGATGACATGGTCGTAAAATAATCCAGTTTTTTCAAAAATTTATCTTCACCACCGAAAAGATTGATCAGACCTTTGACATCTTGAGGTACTAACCAGGTATATTGCCATGCATTTCCTTCGCAGTAGTCATTCTCGCGGTGTTTGGCCATTAATGGGTCGAAAGGTCTGCGGAACTCGCCATTGGCTTTTTTGCCGACGAAATGACCTACTTCTTTGTCAAAATACTGCTCGTATAGTTTGTAGCGTTTTTTGAAATAGGCAGCGTCTTCTGTTTTACCTAATTTTTCGGCAATTTTATACGCACCAAAGTCAGCAATCGCATATTCTAATGCCCATGCTACAGATTCATTCGGCATGCTGTCGATCGGAATGTAAGTCAGTTCACGTGCATATTTCAGGCCATGATCGTTGCCCATGGCTGTGGTCTTAACAGCTTCCCAGACCAAAGGATAATCTTTCTCGTCAATAATTCCTTTCAAGAAGGCATCCGCAATCACTGGAATCGCAGGTAGGCCCACCATGGTATTGGTTTCATTGCCTTGTAAGTGCCACATTGGCAATTTACCTTGTTGTTGATAGATAGCCAACATTGTCTTGATAAAATCCTGGTTGATTTTACGATCCTCCAAGATGGTCATCAGCGGGTGAAGCCCACGGTAGGTGTCCCAAAGCGAAAATACCGTATGGTTGACAAAATCTTGTTTCTCATATACCTGTTTGTCGGTTCCTAAGTAATCGCCATTTGCATCATTGAAGATGGTAGGAGCGAAGTAGGTATGGTATAATGCCGTATAGAAGATGGTCTTTGTATCCTTGTCGGCTTCAAATTGAATCTTATTTAAGGTTTTGTTCCAACGTTGATCCGCTTCTTGTTTTACTTTCTCAAAATTCCAGCTTGGAATCTCTGCATTGATATTATTCAGGGCATTGGTCGAGCTTACTGGAGAAATACCGACTTTAAGTTCGATGGTTTTGTTTTTAACAGCATCGAAGAATAAAGCCGCCTTGATTGCCTGTCCTTTAAATGTTGTTTGGCCTAATTTTTCTTCTTTACCGTCGAAAAATCTTACTTTTTGTATCGGTTGGGAAGTTCTGATGGCAAAATACAATTTTTGGTCAGTTGCCCATCCTGTTGAAAAGCGGTAACCAACAAAGGTCGAGTCGTTCACCTGTTTGATGTAGGTATCTGTCGGTTTATCCCAATTGATATGGTAACCTAAGTCGACCAAAATATGCGCATTATCTGTTTTTTCATAACGATATTGATGATAGCCAACGCGCTCGGTTGCCGTCAAGTTGGCCTGTACCTGATAATCGTCTAAATAAGCACTATAGAATCCGGGTTTGGCTACCTCATTTTCCTTTTTGAAGGAAGAACCATAACCTGTATTCATTTTGTTGAATTCTGCCGGTGTCAATTGTAATTTTCCGTTGGCCGGGACGATCATAAGGTCGTTGAGGTCACCGATACCTGTTCCGCTCAGGTGGGTATGGGTAAAACCCAAAATTTCCTGGCTTTTGTAATTGTATCCACTGCACCAATCCCATCCGTTGAACTTGTCCCAAATTTGTGGAATTTGAGTAGGTCCTAATTGTACTGCACCTAATGGTACGTTTGCACCAACAAAGACGTGACCATGATCCGCTGACCCAATAAAGGGGTTGACATATTGTGTAAGATTTTGCTGGGCTTGCGCACAAAATGGCAAAATTATTGTGCCCAACACTGTTTTGAGTAGTTTATTTCCTGTCATAGGTTTTGTTCGGGTATTTGAAAACTGCTTAAAATTAGTAAATAAAACCTTTTAGCGCAATTTTATTATTATTTTAGTAAATTGTCGTTAAATTTTTTACTTTAGTAATCTTCGTAATAAAAAACTTAACAAACCTACTACTACTACATGAAGAAACGTATTCTGATCAGTGATATCGCAAAGGCGTTGGGGATTTCTGTAACTACTGTGTCCTTTATTTTGAATGATAAGGCAAAAGAAAAGCGTATTAGTGAGGCTTTGACTAAGCGGGTTTTGGACTATGTCAAAAAGGTCGGCTATAAGCCCAACGAATTGGCAAAAAGTCTTCGTACCGGGAAGACGAAGATTCTGGGTTTGATCATCGAAGATATTTCCAATCCTTTTTTTGGGAATATAGCACGTCTGATCGAAAGTAAGGTCTATGAGCAGGGCTATCGTATTATTTATTGTAGTACCAACAATGACGTTGAAAAAGCGAAGGAGTTAATCCAGATGTTTTACGATCGGCAGGTAGATGGTTTTATTATTACGCCTTCCGATGGATTGGAAGATACCGTAAAGCAGTTACAGCAGAATAATATTCCGGTTGTACTCTTCGACCGTTATTTTCCAGGCCTTGAAACGGATTATGTTGGTGCGGACAATTTTCAGGGGGCCTTTGATGCCAGTAACCATTTGTGTCAACAAGGCTATAGGCGTATAGGGTTTGTATCGCTCTATTCGGATCAGACACAAATGAAGGAGCGTTCAGATGGCTATATGAAGGCTATGGATAATAATAAGCAACAAAGTTTTATTCAAAAGATCCAGATGGATGCTTCGGATGAGGAAGCAATGGAACTATTGCGGGAGTTTATCTGTGAAAATAGGCTGGATGCCGTTTTGTTCTCCACAAACTATCTGGCGATTTCGGGCTTGAAGGCCTCTAAAACATTTAACTTTGCGATGCCAGCAGTTATTGCTTTTGACGATCATACGGTTTTTAAGCTGGTCGAACCTTCTATCACGGTTGTTTCACAGCCGATAAAGGACATTGCTGAAAACCTGATCAATATTTTGTTGCTTCGTCTTCAGGGCAAAATAAAAGCAACACGTAAAATGGTGTTGCCTTGTGAACTGAAAGTTCGTGAGTCGACTAAAGTGAAAGTTACTTTGTAGTATCGGCTACGAATTTCATCGAAATAGAATTGACGCAGTGACGCGTATTTTTTGTCGTAAAGCCTTCTCCAAGGAATACATGACCGAGATGCGCGCCACATGTGCTGCATAAGATTTCGGTACGTCGACCGTCTGCATCCGTAATGCGTGTAATGGCTCCAGGAATCTCGTCATCAAAACTTGGCCAGCCACAGCCAGATTCAAATTTTGATTCGGAGCGATATAAAGGACTGTCACAGCGGCGGCAGATATAAGTTCCCCTGACTTTATTGTCTAAAAGCTCACCGGTAAAAGGACGCTCGGTTCCCTTATGTATAATAATGTATTCTTCTTCTTTACTTAGCGGGTTGTATTTTTTGTTTGTTTCCATTATAGTCGTTTTATTAAGTTTTTATTGAGGGTATGAGAAGAACGTCCCAGTTGGAGCAGTTAAATTCATTCCCTTGCACTAAAAGATCAGTTTCCTGATTCTTTCATGATAGACATAGACCTGATCAAAGCCAAGCCTGAATTCATTTTATAAAGTTACGGAAATAAAGGCGAAAAATGTTTTTTGTCTCTATGTGGAGCTTGTATTTTGGGTATTTTACATTGTCATGGAATTGTCTTATATTTGAGTGGCTATCCAAATGAAAAGTTGTAGCGATGGAACTACTTTAGTTGCTTAAAGCGGTTTTTATCCTTGTTTAAACGCATTTGTTTAGAATGATTATAAATTGATATTAAAGGTCACAAAATTGTCAGCGATTTGTTAATAAATCATACTTTTGTGGCATTGTTAAGGGGGTAGTGGCTCCTTTAACCATGGGAGTTAATTTTTTACATTCACAAATAAATAGTATAAAGTGCTAAATATGAGAACTATCTCATCCGTTTTGGGAAGCCTTGCGAGGGTGGTGTCAACGAGTTTGATGCTATTATTTGCCGTTACGACGTTGCATGCGCAAGATGTCAAGGAAGGTGAAAAAATCTTCAAATCTAAGTGTACATCCTGTCACGCGATTGACAGAAAAGTGGTTGGTCCTGCTTTAAAGGGGATTCCAGAGACGAAAGACGAAGCTTGGTTAATCAAGTGGATCAAGAACTCTCAGGCTTTAATTGCGTCTGGCGATGCTGATGCAGTTAAAATCTTCGAAGAGAACAACAAGCTTGTGATGACTTCTTTTACTGATTTGTCTGACGATCAGATCAAGTCGGTATTAGCGTATATCACAGATGCTTCTAAGGAGAAACCGAAAGATCCAAGCAAAGATGGTGCTGGAGCTAAAGATGATAACGCGTCTATGTTCATGATTTTGGGCTTGATCGCAGTTGTTGTTTTGGCTGTTGTGGTTATCGTGGTGTTGAATCGTGTGATCCGTACCTTAGAAAATGTTATTGCTAAAAACCAAGAAGCTATTGCTGCGCAACAAGAGCCAGAAGATAGCCAACGTTTTGTGAAGTTTGCGAAAGCATTCGTTAAAAACAAGAAGTTGGTTGGCTTTACAGTCTTGATGTTGGTTGCTTTATTAGCTGTCGGTGGTTGGAAAACTATGTGGAACGTTGGTGTTCACCAAGGCTATCAGCCGGTTCAGCCAATTAAGTTCTCTCACCAAATCCACGCTGGTGTTAACAAAATTGAGTGTCAATACTGTCACGGTGGAGCATTTAAATCTAAAAATGCGTCTATTCCATCGGCCAACGTATGTATGAACTGTCACAATACAATCACTGCTTCAGAGCATTATGATGGTGAGATTTCTCCGGAAATTGCTAAAATCTATCGTGCATTGGATTGGAATCCAGATACGCGTACTTACGGTAACAATCCAAAACCAATTCAATGGGTTCGTATCCACAACTTACCTGACTTTGCTTACTTCAACCACTCACAACACGTTGTGGTAGCTGGTGTTGAGTGTCAAACTTGTCACGGTCCGATCCAAAATATGGAAGAAGTATACCAATACTCTCCATTGACGATGAAATGGTGTGTTGATTGTCACAAAAAGACAGATATCAAATCGGATAACAAATACTATGAAGATTTGATTAAAGCACACGAAAGAATTAAGAAAGGTGAGAAAATGACTGCAGCCATGATCGGTGGTCTTGAGTGTGGTAAGTGTCACTATTAATAATTATTTGAAATACGCAATCTTATATACAGCTTAAATGGATAGCAATAAAAAATATTGGAAAGGTTTGGAAGAGTTAAATCAAACTCCTGCTTTCGTTGAAGGAAGCAAGGGTGAGTTTGCCGAATCTATTCCTGTAGAAGATGTATTAAACGAAGCTGGCTTGAGTACTAAAACTCCTCGCCGTGACTTCTTGAAAGCATTAGGATTTGGTTTGGGTGCTGTTTCTTTAGCGGCTTGTAACCGTACTCCTGTGCATAAGGCAGTTCCTTATTTGATTAAACCTGAAGAGGTAACTCCAGGTATCCCTAACTATTATGCTTCGACGTTCAACGGTCAAAGCATCTTGGTTAAAACTCGTGAAGGTCGTCCGATCAATGTTGAGCCTAACCCAAATGCAATTGGTTTGAACCAAGGTTTGGACTCAACGACTGCTGCTTCTGTATTGGATTTATACGATGAGTCCAAATTGAAACAGGCACAATTGAAAGGTCAAGATGTGGAGTGGTCTAAATTGGATGGGGAAGTTGTTAAAGCTTTGAATGCAGCAGCATCTTCTGGTAAACAAATTACGATCGTTTCTAACACCGTAAACAGTCCTTCGACGTTGGCGGCTATCGCTGCTTTCGCAACGAAATTCCCAACAGTTAACCATGTACAATACGATGCTGTGTCTTACAGTGGTATTATCGAGGCGAATAAAGCTTCATTTGGTAAAGCTGTTGTCCCTTCATACAATTTTGAAAAAGCAAATGTGATTGTTTCGGTTGCAGCTGATTTCTTAGGAACTTGGTTAGCAGGTGAGGAGCATACACAGCAATACGCTAAAAACCGTGATTATAAATCGTTGAAAAACGGAAAAATGTCACGTCACGTGCAATTTGAGTCTGGTCTTTCGATGACTGGTACAAATGCGGATGCTCGTATCGCAATCAAACCTTCGGAAGAAGGTGCTACATTGGTTGCTTTATATAATGCAATCACTGGTCAGTCTTTGGCTGGTGCTACTGCAAACAAAAAAGCACAAAAAGGTGTCGCTCTAGCGGCGAAAGAATTGGTGAACAGCAAAGGCGCAGCAGTTGTTGTTGCTGGATCTAACGATGTCAATGTACAGGTATTGGTGAATGCAATCAACGTTGCATTAGGTGCTTACGGTACAATCATCGATTTGGATAACTATTCTAAACAATACCAAGGTTCGGATTCTTCGTTCCAAGCTTTCTTAGCTGCAGCGAAATCAGGTCAAGTTGGTGTTGCATTCTTCTTGAATAGCAACCCGGTGTATGACTACTTCAAGGCAGAAGATGTAAAAGCAGCGTTGAAGCAAGTTCCTTTCACCTTATCATTTTCGCAACGTGCGGATGAAACAGCTTCTGAATTGACAGCGATTGCTCCAGCAAGTACGTTCTTGGAATCTTGGGGTGATGCGAATCCAAAAGAAGGTTTGTTCTCTATCGTTCAACCAACAATCAATCCTGTTTTCAAAACACGTCAAGTTGAACAAAGCTTGTTGACTTGGGCAGGAAATGATACAGATATGTACAACTTTGTTAAGAACTTGTGGTCTACACAAATCTTAGCGGGTTCTACGAAAAACTGGGATGCTGTATTGCAAACTGGTTTTGAATATAAAGGTGCTAAAGCGGCAACAGCTCCTGCATTTACAGGAAATGCTGCAGCAGCAGCTTCTGCGATTGAGGCATCAAGCAAAGCGATTACAGGAGAGTTTGAATTGAAACTTTATGAGCCTGCAGGTCTTCGTGACGGTCGCTATGCGAACAACGCTTACTTACAAGAGTTGCCTGACCCGGTTTCTAAAGTAACTTGGGATAACTACGCTGCGCTTAACCCGAAAGATGCTGAGAAATTAGGTTTGGGTGAAGATGGTAAAGTAACTGTAAAAGCAAATGGTGTTGAATTGGAATTACCTGTTGTACAACAACCAGGTCAAGCACAAGGAACAGTTTCAGTTGCTGTAGGTTATGGCCGTACAAAAGTTGGTAAAGCAGGTAATGAAGTTGGTAAAAACGCATTCCCTTTTGCTTCTATCATCAATGGTACAGTACAAGGTGTTGCTAAAGCAACTGTAGCAAAAGCGTCTGGTACTTACCAATTGGCACAAACACAAACACACCACACGATCGAAGGTCGTAACGTTATTCGTGAAACGACATTTGCGAAATATTTGAAAGATCCTAACTCTGAGGCAGGACGCTTTACAGATAATCACAAAACATACGATTTGTGGAACAAATATGAGCAACCTGGTCACAAATGGGTGATGGCGATCGACTTGAACGCATGTACAGGTTGTGGTGCTTGTATCGTTGCTTGTAACGTTGAAAATAATATTCCTGTTGTAGGTCGTGATGAGGTTCGTCGTCGTCGTGAAATGCACTGGTTACGTATTGACCGTTACTATACAATCGAAGGAAAAGATCAAGATCTTACAAAAGAAAAAGAAATTGCGAGAGCTTCGGCTGATTTAGATTTCGAAGATATCACTGTTGTTCACCAACCGATGTTGTGTCAACACTGTGGTCACGCACCTTGTGAAACGGTTTGTCCAGTATTGGCAACAGTACACTCTTCAGAAGGTTTGAACCACATGGCATATAACCGTTGTTTTGGTACACGTTACTGTGCGAATAACTGTCCTTTCAAAGTTCGTCGTTTCAACTGGTTTGCATACTGGAATGATTCGCGTTTTGACAACTACTTGAACAATGAATTCACACAATTGGTCTTAAATCCAGATGTTGTTACTCGTTCACGTGGGGTAATGGAGAAATGTTCAATGTGTATCCAACGTATTCAAGCAGGTAAATTACAAGCTAAGATTCAAAATCGTAAAGTTAAAGATGGCGATATCCAAATGGCTTGTCAACAAGCATGTTCTGCAAATGCAATTATCTTTGGTGATGCAAATGATCCAGAATCAGAAGTATCTAAAGCATTACGCAACGAGCGTGTTTATTACGTACTTGAGGAAATCAATGTTCAACCGGGTATCGGTTATATGACAAAAGTTAGAAACACTTTTGAGGCGTAATCTTGTACAATATTTGAAATAAAAATACTATGTCATCGCATAACGAATCAATATTAAGAGAACCATTAATGACCGGTAAGGACATTACGTATGCAAAAATTACGGATGATATCTTACTACCGGTTGAAAATAAACCAAATAAAGCATGGTGGATTGGTTTTACCGTTGCTGTATTAGGTGCTTTATTATGGGTAGTTAGCGTTAGTTATACCTTTTGGACAGGTATCGGCGCTTGGGGTCTGAATAAAACTGTAGGCTGGGCTTGGGATATCACCGACTTCGTATGGTGGGTAGGTATCGGTCACGCGGGTACGTTGATTTCAGCTGTATTATTAATCTTCCGCCAAAACTGGCGTAATTCAATCAACCGTTCTGCAGAGGCGATGACGATCTTTGCGGTAATCTGTGCGGCTACATACGTTGTAGCTCACATGGGTCGTCCTTGGTTGGCTTATTGGATTTTCCCACTTCCAAATCAATTTGGATCACTTTGGGTAAACTTCAACTCTCCTTTGGTATGGGATGCGTTTGCGATCTCAACTTACTTTACAGTATCCTTGGTATTCTGGTACTGTGGTTTGTTGCCTGATATCGCGACAATTCGTGACCGTGCTACTGGATTAAAACAAAAAATCTATTCTGTATTATCATTCGGATGGAATGGTTCAGTTAAGACTTGGCAACGTTTTGAAATCGTGTCATTGATCTTGGCAGGTATTTCTACTCCGCTGGTACTTTCTGTACACACGATCGTATCCATGGACTTTGCAACTTCGGTTATCCCTGGATGGCACACGACGATCTTCCCTCCATATTTCGTGGCGGGTGCGATCTTCTCGGGCTTCGCGATGGTACAGACTTTATTGTTGATCTTACGTAAAGTAATGAACTTTGAGAACTACATCACGATGTTCCACATTGAGTCCATGAATATCATTATCATGACGACAGGTTCCATCGTAGGTGTGGCTTATTTGACTGAGTTGTTTATCGCCATGTACTCTCGTTCAGAATACGAAATGTATGCTTTCGAGAACCGTATGTTGGGTCCATACGCTTGGGCTTACTGGTCAATGATGACTTGTAACGTAATTTCTCCACAGTTGTTCTGGTTCAAAAAAATCCGTACAAGTATTCCTATCTCATGGATCTTATCGATTGTTGTAAACATCGGTATGTGGTTTGAGCGTTTTGTAATTATCGTGACTTCATTGCACCGTGATTACTTGCCTTCATCTTGGGCAATGTTCTACCCAACTTGGACAGACGTAGGTATCTTTGTAGGTTCAATTGGATTGTTCTTTACATTATTCTTGTTGTTCTTACGTTTCCTACCAGGTATCGCTATTGCCGAAGTGAAATTGTTGTTGAAATCATCTTCATTACAACATAAAACTAAATTGGCTCAACAAGGCGCATTCCCTGACGAGCAAGTAGAATACTTCCAAGAGTCATTAGAGAAATATGATTCAGTGACAGAAGAAGAGATTAAAGAATTATCAGTTAGAAAATAATCAGCAATGAGCAATACAAAATATATATTAGGTAGTTTTGCGGATCCAGATGAAATGATGCATGGGATCGACAAATTGCAAGCAAACAATATAAGTATTTACGACTGCTTTACTCCGATGCCTATCCACGGCATCGAAGCGAAGTTAGGCGTAAGACCTTCTCGCTTGCCTATCGCAGCATTTTGCTTTGGAGCATTAGGAACGACATTAGGTTTTAGTTTGTTGTATTATACAATGGCATACGATTGGCCGATGAACATCGGTGGTAAACCATCATTTGGTATGCCAAACTTTGTTCCGGTTACATTTGAGGTTACCATCTTATTGTGTGCTTTGGGTATGGTTGCTACGTTTTTCTTCCGCAACCACTTGTTCCCGGGACGTACACCTCGTGTAATGGACTTGAGAGCAACAGATGACCGTTTCATCCTTGCAGTAGATGCCAAAGAAAATACAGATCACGCTTTGATCGATAGCTTATTGAAAGAAGCCGGAGCTGTTGAAGTTAAGTACAATGATAGAAAATATGTTAGCTATGAATAAGAAGAATTTACTTGGAACGCTATGCGCAGCTGTGGCATTGACAGCACTTGTTTCTTCTTGTGGTGACAAAACAACTCGTAGTACAGGTTTAGAGTTTTCTCGTAACATGTACGATCCGCTTGCTTTCAATCCGGATCAACCTAATGCGAATTTTGCTGATGGAAAAACAGCACAAACACCTCCTAAAGGTACAGATCCTATTGGTTTCACTCGTTTTGAGTATGCCAATACATTAGAGGATTATGAACGCGCAGGAAGAGAAGTAAAAAGTCCTTTAGTCGTAAATGCAGAAAATCTTGAAAAAGGTAAAGCTTTGTTCACAACTTATTGCTCTATATGTCATGGAGTAGAAGGTAAAGGTGATGGTCCTATCACGAAAGATCGTAGCGTGACTGATTCAAGAGGTACGCGTCAATTAGAGAACTTTCCTCCGCCACCATCTTATCACAGAACAGATGCGGCGAGCTCTTCAAGAGGTGGTTTGATGGCTGACTTGACTGATGGTAAAATTTACCATACAATTTATTACGGACACAACTCCATGGGATCACATGCATCTCAATTATCTCCAGAGGAGCGATGGAAAGTTGTTATGTATGTTCACGAATTACAAAAGAAATAATCTAACATCAGATATATAAATGGGAACTCACAGTCATCATCACGATTATAATTTCAACGAGCGATACGAGTTTGCTGGCAAAGCTAAAATGTTCAGTATTATCGCTGTTGTACTAGGCGTAGCTGCTGTAGCTATCGGGTTGCTTTCGGGCGATCACGTTACTGTAGAGCGTACTTATGCCAACTTGTTATTGATGGGTTATTACTTTACATGTGTATGCGCAGCCGGAACATTCTTTGTTGCCTTGCAATATGTAACACAATCTGCATGGTCTGCAGGTTTGGTACGTATACCTCAGGCTATGGCGAGTGTTTTACCAATTGCTTCATTGATTTTATTAGTTATTGTAGGTTTAGGTTTAACCACGCATAACTTATATCACCACTGGAATGCAGATGGTATCACTGATCCGCATAGTACAAATTTTGACCCTATTATCGCAGGTAAATCTGCTTATTTAAATGTTCCATTCTTCTTGATTCGTCAGGTTGTATTTATGGGAACATATAGCATTTTTGCTGTTATTTTTGCGAAACTTTCTTATAAAGAAGATTTGGAAGGCGGATTGACTTCTTACAAAAAGTCATTCAAATTGTCTGCAATCTTCTTGGTTATCTTCGGTTTTACTACACCTATCTGGTCTTTCGATACAGTAATGTCTTTAGAGGCACACTGGTTTTCGACAATGTTCGGTTGGTATAACTTTGCAGCAATGTGGGTTAGCGGTATATCATGTATCACGATCATCGTTGTTGTATTGAAGAAAGCTGGTTATATGAACTGGGTAAACGAAAATCATTTACACGATTTGGGTAAATTGATGTTCGGTTTCTCGATCTTCTGGACTTACGTTTGGTTTGCACAATTCATGTTGATTTGGTATTCAAACATTCCTGAAGAAACAGTTTATTTCTACAAACGTTGGGAACCTGAATACAAACCTTGGTTTTGGTTGAGTATTATCATTAACTTTGTGGCACCATTGTTATTATTAGTGGACCGTGATGCGAAACGTAAACAAAACGTCATGTTGTTTGTCGGTATTTTATTGTTAGCTGGTCACTGGCTTGATTATTACATCATGATTATGCCAGGTACGGTAGCGGAACACAGAGGATTTGGTGTCATTGAAATCGGAACTGCACTTGGTTTCTTAGGTTTGTTCATCTTCTTAGTGATGAGTAAATTGAGTAAACAAGCATTGGTGCCTAAAAATCATCCTTTCTTGGATGAGAGTTTGCATCACCAGATATAGTTTCACTTTTAAAGGAAGGTTACGTAAAAACGTTATAAAAGAAATGAGCTTTAAATTAAATAATAGATTCAAATCCATCTCGGGTTTTGTGCTTGCACTAGGATTGCTTTTTGCGACTCCTATCCTAGCAAGTCAACAAGATACAGTAGCATCTGATTCTGCTAAAGCGGCAACTACAGCAGTAGCTGCCCCTGCAGCAACGGATTCGGTTGCAAAAGATACAACAGCGGCAGCAGGTACTGCTGCTGTTGCATCTGCTAGTTCTTCTACAGAAGCTAGCGCTGCTGCTCCTGCTGTTGAAGAAGTGAAGCAAATAGACCCTCAGGTTTATAAAAACTTCACATATTATGTCTTGTTATTCTTGGTTATATGTACAGTTGTTGCCGTTATCGGTAAAGTACTTTCGATCTATGAATTGACAAGAAAGATGAACGGTAAATACAATCCGTTTGCGAATAACACGTTTCAATCGGCATTGTTATTTATTTTCTTGGTTGTATTCCTTTACGGTGTATATTGGTCATATGTACACTGGGGAGCCGCTTATTGGAGATCTGCAGTAACTGAGCACGGTGAGCGTATTGATACCATGTTTATCATTACGACAGCAATTACAACATTTGTATTGGTTATCACACATATCTTGTTGATGACATTTACATTCTTGTACCGCATGCGTGCAAAACGTCAGGCTTATTATTATCCTCATAACAATGCAATCGAGAAATTGTGGACAATCGTTCCTGCTGTTGTTTTGACAGTATTGGTATTGTTCGGTTTCTTTACATGGAGATCAATCACAAATATTCCTGAAGATCTTCAAAAATCAGCATTACAAGTTGAGGTATTAGGCGAGCAGTTCCAATGGAATGTCCGTTATGCTGGTTCAGATGGGATTATTGGTAAACGTAATTATAAAATGACGACACCAACCAATCCTTACGGTATTGACTTTAATGATAAAAATTCTTGGGATGATATTCAAGGATCTGAAATCTGGTTGCCTGTAAACAAACCAGTTCGTTTCCATATCGTTTCAAAAGATATTATTCACTCTTTCTATATTCCTGATTTCCGTGTTCAGATTAATGCGGTACCAGGGATGACCAACTATTTCCAGTTTACACCTACTGTTACAACAGAAGAGATGCGTGATCGTTTGGGTGATTATAACTATGACTTCGTGATGTTGTGTAACAAGATCTGTGGTCAAGGTCACTTTAACATGGCGAAGAAAGTGGTTGTCGTAACTGAAGAGAAATATAAAGAGTGGTTAGCTAAACAAAACAAATATTTTACTGAGGATTTGCAAAAAGAGTTCAGCGGTAAAACAGCTAACGTGAAAAAGGATAGCGTACAAGTTACAGCATCTTTGAACTAATTAAGAATTTTTGAATATAAAATCGAATATGTCAAGTACAGTAATATCGCATAGCGCTGAACATCACGATTCGCACGGCCATCATCACGAGGAGTCGTTCATCAGAAAGTATATCTTCTCGGGTGACCACAAGATGATTGCTAAGCAATTCTTGATCACTGGTATCATCATGGCAGTTTTTGCGATGCTTTTATCAGTATTATTCCGTATCCAATTAGCATGGCCGGATAAAGAGTTCCCTATATTAGAAGTATTCTTGGGTAAATGGGCTGAAGGAGGTCGTATAAAACCGGAGTTTTTCCTTTCCTTGGTAACCATTCACGGTACCGTTATGGTATTCTTCGTGTTAACAGCTGGTCTATCAGGTACTTTTAGTAACTTATTGATTCCATATCAAATCGGAGCACGCGATATGGCATCTCCTTTTATGAACATGTTATCTTACTGGTTGTTCTTTGTAGCATCAGTTATTATGGTTGCATCGTTCTTCGTAGAAAGTGGACCTGCTTCTGCAGGTTGGACAATCTATCCGCCACTATCGGCTGTTCCTACTGCGATCGCTGGATCTGCAACAGGTATGACTTTGTGGTTGGTGAGTATGGTTCTATTTGTAGCTTCACAGTTGATCGGTGGTATTAACTATGTAAGTACAATTTTGAACATGCGTACAAAAGGAATGGACTTATGGAAAATGCCTTTGACAATCTGGGCGTTCTTCTTAACTGCTATCGTGGGTATGTTGTCATTCCCAGTATTGGTTTCTGCAGTTGTTCTGTTGATTTTTGACCGTGCGGCTGGTACGTCATTCTATTTGTCGGATCTTGTTGTTCAAGGACAAATTTTACCGAACGAAGGTGGTTCACCAATTTTGTTCCAACACTTGTTCTGGTTCTTAGGTCACCCTGAGGTATATATCGTTGTTATGCCTGCTTTAGGTTTAACTTCTGAAGTTATTGCGACCAACTCACGTAAACCAATCTTTGGTTACCATGCGATGGTTTATTCATTGATCGGTATCACTGTATTATCGTTTATCGTATGGGGTCACCACATGTTTGTAACAGGTATGAATCCGTTCTTGGGTGGTGTATTTATGATTACAACATTGATTATCGCGGTTCCTTCTGCTGTGAAAGCGTTTAACTATCTTGCAACGTTGTGGAAAGGTAATATCCGTTTCACTCCGGCGATGATGTTTGCTATCGGTTTGGTATCATTCTTCATCTCTGGTGGTTTGACAGGATTGTTCCTAGGTAATGCAGCGTTAGATATCAACTTACACGATACGTATTTTGTTGTTGCCCACTTCCACTTGGTAATGGGATCGGCGTCGATCTTCGGTATGCTTTGTGGTGTTTACCACTGGTATCCTAAGATGTTCGGTCGTATGATGAACACAAAATTGGGTTATTTACACTTCTGGTTGACTTTCATTGGTGCTTACATGGTATTCTTCCCAATGCACTTTATGGGTATCGATGGTGTGCCTCGCCGTTACTATGCATTTACAGAATTTGCTTTCATGGCGAAATGGGTTTCTGTAAACCAATTGGTAACTTGGGCTGCAATCATCGCTGCTTTAGGTCAGGTAGCTTTCTTGTGGAACTTCTTTACATCGATTTTCTTCGGTAAAAAAGCACCACAAAATCCTTGGCAATCAAATACGTTGGAATGGACTACTCCGGTAGAGCATATCCACGGTAACTGGCCAGGAGAAATTCCAACTGTACACCGTTGGCCTTACGATTACAGTAAGCCAGGTCACGGTGAGGATTTTATTCCTCAAAGTGTTCCTTTCTCTGAAACAATGAGCTCTAATTTGCCTCATGATTTCGAAGGAGACGAGGAAGCTGAGCGTATCCAGGCAGAATGGAATGCTCAAAATGGTAGAAAAGACTAATAAAATCTTATAAAATAGAGTAGGGATTCCTACTCTATTTTATAGAAGTTTGTATTTTAAGAGGTAGGGGTAGTATTATGTTTCCAGCAGCTGAGAAGCGATTTATAAAGACCAATTTTATAACGATCATTGTGTTGTTTTTGGTCATTATTGCTGGAGGAGTTGTTCGGAGTACAGGGTCAGGAATGGGATGCCCAGATTGGCCAAGATGTTTTAACCGTATTATTCCTCCAACAGATATCTCCCAATTACCTCAAGGATATGAACAACATTATATTGAAGGAAGAGCAAAGAAGAACGAACGTTTCGCGAAAATTGTAGAATTTTTCGGCGATAAGGAAATGGCTTACAAGCTCCGTACCGATAAGAGTATTTTGCAGCATGAAGAGTTTAATGTTGCGAAAACTTGGACGGAATATATCAATCGGTTGGTAGGCGTTGTTTCCGGATTCTGTTTGTTATTTACAGCTATTTATTCTTTCACCTATTTAAAATCAAAAAGCTCGATCGTTGTTTGGTCAGTGATTAATCTTTTTGTTGTAGTACTTCAGGCTTGGCTGGGATCGATCGTTGTATCGACAAATCTGATGCCCTGGATTATTACGGTACATATGCTCTTAGCCATTGTAATTGTTTGTATTAGTATTTATACATATTTCAAAGCAGTTACTTTGCGCAACAAGACCTTATTGGTCAATCGTTCTTTGGGTATATTAAAAGGACTTGCTGTTGCTTCAATTTTATTGATGCTAACACAGGTAATTGTCGGAACGGGAGTTCGTGAGGAGGTTGATTTGTTAACCGGTTCAACGATAGCCCGGACTGATTTTATAACAACTATTGGCCAACAGTTTGAGTTACATCGCTGGTTGGCATATTGTTCTTTGATTTTAGTTATTGTATTATTCTTTTTGGTCCGCACGAGTTTTAATACGGGTTCTAAGCAATATAAATTTGCTTTAATCGCATTGATTCTAGTGGGTATCCAAATGCTATCAGGAATTATCTTAGCTCGATTTGCAATACCTGCATTTGCACAGACAACGCATTTGGTGGTAGCTACGCTCTTATTTGGGGCACAGTTCTACCTGTTGTTATTGTTAAACAAGCAAAGGCACTAATCTTGGAATTCGGGGTGTTTATGTTTAAAAGTACGTGTTTAATTACACTGATAGTAGGAGGTCTCTTTTAGTTATGAAAGAATTTATTTCAGATTTCAAAAAGCTTGTTAAGTTGAGACTTACGTTGACTGTGGTATTTTCTGCGTCAATTGCTTTTCTGATAGGATCAAAACAACAGGGTGATATATTCTGGTTCAATTGGTTATTGTTGACTATAGGTGGTTTTCTGGTGACAGGTTCTGCCAACGGATTTAATGAGATCATTGAAAAGGATTTGGATAAACTGATGAAACGTACGGAGGACAGACCGTTGCCATCAGGCCGCATGACAACAGGACAGGCTTTGGTGTTGAGTGTCTTTATGGGCATCTTAGGAACCTTGGTGCTTGTTCGTTTAAATTTTGTCGCTGGTCTGCTGTCGGTTTTCTGTATCCTTCTTTACGCATTTATCTATACACCATTAAAAAGAAAATCACCAATAGCAGTGTTTGTCGGCGCGTTTCCAGGTGCATTTCCGCCATTAATTGGATATTATGCAGCTTTTTCGCAAGACGATTTAGCCTACTATAGTGGACATAACGAAGCGGCAATTATTATCATTCCCTTTGTGTTGTTTGCTATTCAGTTTTTATGGCAGTTTCCGCATTTCTGGGCAATTGCCTGGGTTGTGGATGATGACTATAAATTAGCGGGTTTTCGCTTATTGCCGACGACAAAACGTGATAAGATATCTGCGTTTATGGTATTTATTTCAGGTTTGTTTATGATACCTGCGGGTTTTATACCTTATCATTTTGGCTTTGGTGGAATTTGGTTTACGATTGTATCCGTGGTCGGTGGAATAATGTTTGGTTATTACGGTTATTTGCTGTTTAAGAATTGTGATATTCCTTCAGCGAAGAAAGTGATGTTTACCTCATTTATTTATTTACCTGTGACACAACTCGTATTATTGCTTAACTTTATTCCGTTGAAATAATGTTAGATATACAAGCACAAACTGACGAGAAGTTAGTACAGAGAAAGGCCCAAAAGTTCAACCTATGGTTGGGTATGTTGGGTATGTTCATGATGTTTGCGGCGTTATCCAGTGGTTTCATTGTATATACAGCGAGCGGCGTGGACAAAGGGATTAAGACCCTATTGCCAAATGCACTTTTATATAGTACCTTGGTGATTGTGGTGAGTAGTCTAACGATGTTTTTAGCACATAGAGCGGCTAAAAATGGCGAATCTTCCAAACAGCGGTTGTTTTTGATAGCAACTTTTATTTTGGGAGTTGTATTTTTTGCCTTGCAAGTTCATGCTTGGAATGTATTGATCGATAGGGGTGTTTATTTTGTGAATAACAATGCATCACAATCGTTTATTTACGTTTTTATCTGGATGCACTTGGCGCATATTATTGCGGGGTTGATCGTTTTGATTGGCGCGATTATAGGGAGTGGCAAACTTCCTAAAGACGGCAATCTTTTCCGCATGGATCTTGCCAGTATTTTTTGGCATTTTCTCGATCTTTTATGGATTTATATATATGTTTTCTTACTTTTGAATCAATAATAGTAAACAATGAGTACAACAGTATCGCAATTGGATAAGGTAAAAACTGGTCCATGGAATGGTGGGAAATCACCTTGGAACTTAGAGTATGGAAAAATCATGATGTGGTTTTTCTTGGTAGGGGATGCCTTCACATTTTCTGCATTTTTGGTTTATTACGGCGCACAACGCTTTTCTCATCCAACATGGCCTGATCCTGATAAGATCTTCCAATCTATCCCTGGAATTGCAGAGCATGGTCAACCGTTGGTATTTGTCGGTTTAATGACCTTTATTTTGATTATGTCATCTGTAACTATGGTTTTAGCCGTGGAAGCTGGTCACCGTAATCAAAAGAATGAAGTTGTTAAATGGATGCTTTGGACTATTTTGGGAGGTATCTGTTTCGTAGGTTGTCAGGCTATCGAGTGGACTCACTTACACCACATGGGTTTCTGGTTTGGTAAAAATCCAGCAACAGGTTTGGAAGGTGATGCCATCAAAACAGCATTAATGCCATATTTCACACATGACATTTCTTATACTTCGGCCTTGCAATTTGCTAACTTGTTCTTTACAATTACTGGTTTTCACGGTTTCCACGTTACTGTGGGTATTATTTTGAATATCATCATTCTATGTATGACATTAAATAATACATTCGAAAACCGCGGTTCTTATCTTATGATCGAGAAAGTAGGTTTATATTGGCACTTTGTGGATTTAGTGTGGGTATTCGTATTTACGTTCTTCTACTTAATCTAATTCCGAAATAATAAATTTAGATAGCTATGTCACAATATCAAGATAATATCGCTCATGGCGAGCACGCTCACGAAGGTGGGATGGATAAGAAGGCCATCTGGAGAGTATTTGGTGTACTTTTAGCCCTTACTTGTCTAGAGTTTTTAATTGCATTGGGCTTCGTGCACCATTGGCAAATTTTAGCTAAAGGTGCGTTAGTAAATACTATTTATATCGTGCTTACTTTAGTTAAAGCTTATTATATCGTTGCATTCTTTATGCACTTGAAATTCGAGAAGTCGAGTTTCATTGTTACCGTTGCAATTGTGTTTATTTTTATTATTTATTTTATTGTTTTGATGCTTGTTGAAGGAGGGCACTTGGCATCTGCTTTTCAAGAACATCAATTGTTTCCAAATAAATAGATAAAGTGAATGGATAATAATACTGGACAAAAGAAAGGTATTAAAACTATATTGATCCTGGCAGTAATTCTTTTATTGCCAGGATTTTTATATTTTGTACTAAATAAAAGCGGTTCTAATAGCTACGCGTCTTTGCCAATTTTTGGAAAGAAAGAGGTTCCGGGAACTACCCATCGTAAATGGGGACGTGATATTCCCGATACAATCTACCATACTGTACCTCCGGTTGATTTTGTGAATTTCGATGGCAAGAAAGTGCATCTATTGGATAATGATACAACACTTTCTGTCGTCCATCTGATGTACTCTAGAGATGCTTCATTATCGAGGACGATGATTAAGCGTTTGGATCAAATCGCTAATCGGTTTATTCAGAATAAGAAGGTTCGCTTGTATTCAATTACGGTTGATACGGCATACGATACTCCAGAAGTGTTAGCTAAATACGCGAAAGTTTACAAACCCTGGACCAAATCTTGGTTTTTTGTGACAGATCCTTCCGTCGATATCTTTAAATTTGCGAAGGAAAGTTTGTTGCAGGACGCACTTGTTAACAATGAACGTGGCAAGCCATTTATTATTGGTTCTAATTATCTTTTACTCGATACAAAAGGACGGATAAGAGGTATATATGACATCAACGTCAAAACGGATGTTGATCGCCTTGAGGATGAAATTAAATTATTATTGGTCGAGGAAATTCGAAACCATCCAGCTACAATAGAACAAAAGAGGTAATTTTATCATGGAAGAGAGTCTTAATAAAGAAAAGAAGTATAGTAAATGGATCTGGTTGCTATCTATCGTCATACCCGTAGTCGTCGCCATTCTTTTTTCGGTCAATTTACAGAAACTGGGCTATGACGTGAAACCACTGACATTTTTGCCCCCTATCTATGCAGCTATCAATGGCATTACGGCTGTATTGCTATTCTGGGCAGTAGCAGCGATAAAAAAAGGTAATAAATTATTGCACGAACGTTTAATAAAATTGTGCATTGCTTGTTCTCTGGCTTTTCTGGCGATGTATGTTGCTTATCACATGACGTCAATTGAAACAAAATATGGTGGTGAAGGAATTTTGAGACCGATCTATTTCTTTATTCTGATCACGCATATTTTGCTTTCTATTATCATTATCCCTTTTGTGCTTTTTACCTTTGTTAGAGGTATATCGGGTTCTTATGAGCGTCATAAAAAGCTTGCGCGTATTACTTACCCCATGTGGCTTTATGTGGCTGTTACCGGCGTGATCGTTTATTTGATGATCTCTCCATATTATATTGGTTAGCGATAACGGGAAGCAGGCCAAATTGGTGTTATAAAACACAAGGGTGCACCAGATTCGATGTGTTGAATCTGGTTTAAAATTGAAATAGAAATGGATATAATGGAACAGGTATTCCATATGTCCGGGAGTGTAAACAGTATCGGATTAATCAGCCAATTCATATCGGCTAAATGGATCTGTAAAAAAATCATTGCATATGAAGCGTATCTGGATTTATCAGGCCGATCGCCTGTTAACGGCGACAGAGGGACAGGAGATTGTTACTGACCTGAAAGCTTTTGCTGAACAATGGAAGGTGCATGGAAAGCCACTTTCTGCTTCCGCTGAATTACGGGATAATCTTTTTATCATCCTAAAGGTGGACGAGGAAGTCGCGGCTGCATCAGGTTGTTCTATTGATAGTTCGGTTCGGTTTTTAAAAGGAGTTGAATCGAAGTATGGTATTCAACTATTTGATCGAATGCAATTTGCATATAAAGGGGATCAGGGAATAGGCGTGGTTAATCGTGACGGATTTGAGAAGCTACTGGCAGACGGTACCATCAACGATAATACCTTAGTATTTGATAATACCATTACTCATGAGCATCAAATGGAAAACGCTTGGGTAATACCCTTCCATCAGAGCTGGCATAAACGACTTTTTAGATAAGTTGTAAAACGAGTTATATAAGAAAGGCCATAGTTACATATGGCCTTTCTTTTTGATCTATAGATTTTATCTATAGATCTGTATTGCTTTTCTTCTGGTCGATCCGCCGAATAGCGATATTTTCGCTTATTCGGGAATAGTATAATGATGCATATATTTTGCTATCGCATTTGCGCGTCTATTGACATAGGCAGAAGGGTTACGTGCATCCCACTCTCTTGGGTTCGGTAATATGGCTATGATTAATGCGGCTTGTTTTTTGGAAAGATTGCTGCCTGTTTTGCTAAAGTAATACGAAGCTGCCGCATCAGCACCATAAACTCCCTGTCCCATTTCAATGACATTGAGATAAACTTCAAGGATGCGTTTCTTGCTCCAGAATGTTTCGATAAGAATGGTAAAGTAGGTCTCGAAGCCTTTTCTTAACCAGGAACGGCCGGGCCATAGAAAGACATTTTTGGCCACCTGCTGACTAATTGTACTTCCGCCGCGTAATTTCTTTCCTTGTGCATTTTTTTTGATAGCATTTTGAATGCCTTTCATGTCAAATCCCCAGTGTGTCATAAAGTGAGCATCTTCTCCTGCAATGGCCGCTAACTTTAGGTTGTCCGAAAGCTCATCGTAATCCAGCCAGTTTTTTTCCAGTTTAAATCCCTTGCCCTGTTCTTTTAGCTCAAACCCACGTTGAATCATCAACCAAGTGATGGGAGGATTAATAAACCGCAGGCTAATGACCCAAAAGAGTGAAATACCAATAAAATAGAGGATTACCCGTGTCACAATGCGCAGGATAGGGGATTTTATGGACTTCAATGGGTTGAAGGATTTTTTTTTGAAGGTATTTTGTTGTTTGCTGGACGTATTTTGTTTACCAGATCTTTTGATGGCCATGACTAATTTTTTTCGGATACAAACTTAGCTTATATTCTTGTTTAATGGAAATGATTTTGTCGAGAAGTTGAGTGTATCGTTTGCCAAAGCGACGATATTATCCTATTTTTACGCTTCATAAAAATTGATTTTAAAAGTTGGCAAAAGAAAAGAAAGTGACCCCATTGATGCAACAGTACAATGCGATCAAGATTAAGTATCCTGGAGCGTTGTTGTTGTTCCGTGTTGGCGATTTTTACGAGACATTTGGTGAGGATGCGATCAAAGCTGCCCAGATTTTGGGCATCGTTTTGACAAAGCGTGGCAATGGCTCGGAATCGGAAACTGCATTGGCTGGTTTTCCCCATCATTCATTGGAAACCTATCTTCCGAAACTTGTACGTGCGGGCCAACGGGTGGCGATCTGTGATCAGCTGGAGGATCCAAAGACGACAAAAACAATCGTTAAGCGTGGTGTGACCGAGCTGGTGACACCTGGAGTCTCTTACAGTGACAATATTGTTCAACAGAAATCGAATAATTATTTAGCATCAATTTTTATCGAAAAGGAGCGGATCGGTATTTCTTTCCTGGATATTTCAACAGGCGAATTTCTGGTTGCTCAAGGTAGTGTGGCCTATATAGATAAATTGCTTCAAGGCTTTAAACCGAGAGAAATTATCCTTTCCAAAAAACAGAGCAAGGAGTTTACAGAGCAGTTTGGATCACAATATTATACTTATTTTCTTGACGAGTGGCCTTATACAGGTGATTATGCCACAGAAACGCTATTGAAGCATTTTGAAGTCTCGTCAATGAAAGGATTTGGCGTGGACCGCATGACAGCAGGAGTTGTTGCTGCTGGTGTAGCATTGCATTACCTCAATGAAACCGAGCATCGTAATCTGCAGCACATTTCTACGCTTTCCCGTATTGAAGAGGACCGTTTTATGTGGCTAGATCGTTTTACGATTCGCAATTTGGAATTAATCGGATCGTTGAATGAAAATGCGGTTACACTATCCGATGTATTGGATCATACATCCAGTCCAATGGGAGCGCGTCTGCTCAAGCGCTGGATCGTGATGCCGCTGAAAGACAAAAAGAGTATTCAGGAGCGATTGAATGTGGTCGATTTCTTTTTCACTAACCGTGACTTACGGGATGAACTGATTAGTCAGATCAAGCAGGTGGGAGATCTGGAACGTTTAATTTCCAAGATCGGACTGCAAAAAGCAAATCCGCGGGAAATTGTACAATTGAAGCGCGCATTATATGCTATTGAGAAATTGAAGGAACTTACAGATCGTAAAGATGCTGATTCTCTTCGGACAATCTCAGATCAGTTGGATGCTTGTGCTGTTATACGTGAAAAAATCGAGCAACAGGTTCAGGCGGAGCCTCCTGTCGCAATCAATAAAGGGAGTGTAATCGCGGAAGGGGTGGACCCTGAATTGGATCGCTTGCGCAAGATCGCTTTTGGTGGCAAGGATTATCTGCTTGAGATCCAAAAAAGGGAAGCGGAGCTCACAGGCATTCCTTCTTTAAAAATAGCGTTCAATAATGTTTTCGGTTATTATCTGGAGGTCACAAATACGCACAAAGATAAGGTTCCGACGACGTGGATTCGTAAACAGACACTGGTGAATGCTGAACGTTACATTACGGAGGAACTTAAAGAATATGAAGAACAGATTCTCGGTGCAGAGGAGAAGATCCAAGCGCTTGAGAATAGATTATATGCTGAGCTATTGGTTGCCATTGCTGAATACATCAAACCTATTCAGCTCAACGCCCAGCTCATAGCTAAGTTAGATGTACTGCTTAACTTTGCTGTTGTAGCGGAGAAAAACTATTATGTAAAACCCGAAGTCAGCGAGAGCAAGGTTTTGGATATTAAAGGTGGAAGACACCCTGTCATTGAAAGAAACCTGCCAATAGGTGAGGATTATATTACCAATGATACTTTTTTAGATCCGAAAACACAGCAGATTATTATTATTACGGGCCCTAACATGGCGGGTAAATCTGCATTGCTCCGTCAGACTGGATTGATCGTGCTAATGGCGCAAATTGGTTGCTTCGTTCCAGCAAAAGAGGCTAAGATCGGTTTGGTTGACAAAATTTTCACCCGTGTCGGTGCTTCGGACAATCTTTCTTCAGGGGAATCGACGTTTATGGTGGAGATGAATGAAACTGCGAGCATCATGAATAATCTATCGGACCGCAGTCTTATTCTTCTGGATGAAATCGGTCGTGGTACAAGTACTTATGACGGCATTTCTATTGCTTGGGCTATTGCCGAGTTTTTACATAATCATCCTGCAGCTAAGGCAAAAACCTTGTTTGCCACGCATTACCATGAATTAAACGAGCTGACTACTTCGCTGGATCGTATAAAAAACTATAATGTAACGGTGAAGGAGGTTAATAACAAAGTTATTTTCTTGCGTAAACTTGTTCCTGGAGGCTCCGAACATAGTTTCGGAATTCACGTAGCGAAGCTCGCTGGAATGCCGCAAAAGCTACTTAATCGGGCTAATCAAATCTTGAAAAGGCTGGAGCAGGAGCGTACAGGAGGAGAGCAGATTAAAGATAGCATGCGCAAAATCCAGAAACAGGCCTACCAATTGCAGATGTTTTCTATTGATGATCCTGTCTTGAATAAGATCAGGGATATGCTGAATAACCTGGATGTTAATTCGCTTACTCCGGTTGAAGCATTAATGAAATTGGATGAGATACAACGCCTTTTAAAGAATTAAATCTTTCTTTGGATATTAGGACACTTGATCTCAAGTGGGAGTTGTGTTCTTCGATTTACATACGCCAGATGATGTTTTTTAGGGTAAACATCATCTGGCGTATTTTTTTCTGAAAGTGTCTGGTCTTATTGGCCAGAAAAAACCTTCAGCTCACTTTCATTGCTGTTGGTGTGTGCGAAGTCATGAAGTGAAGGTTTTTGAAGGGCTATTGCTTAAAATCTGAAGAATAGCTCCAAGCTTCCGTAATTTGCTTGTATCGGGCTCAATACTTTACTGCTTGCATCATAGGGCGTGTAGTGATAGCCAAGTTCGAAACCGATATACTTTTGGTTTTTCATGCGAAATAGCGATGCAAGACCAAGCCCCAAGTGGACATTATTGATGGTTACCATACGATCGGTGTATCCACCATCATAATAATAGCCATCTGGATCATAATAACCAGAGGAATATGCACTTTCTGTGATGCCGGTATCTGTAATATCAATGCCCAGGATACCTTTTGGAATCAGTATAAATTTATCATTGTCAAAAACTTTGTAGCCTACCGCACCGCCCATAAACGCAGTGGCGGAAGAATTGACAGAAACATTGGAGCCTTCGTAATTGTAATCAATATTGCGGTCGTTTGAGTTGATACGCACTTTGAAGCCCCCTTCGAAAATAAATTTTCTTTCCAGCGAGCTCATCAGCATAAATCCAAAGCTTATATTGGTTCCGAAAATTTTGTTCGCTCCGCCAAGTGGGGTAACTACGCCGATTGAAGGAACATAGCCCATTTTTGCTTTCTGTCTATCTCTGTACACTTTGGGTGTTGGAAACCGCTGTTGATTATCTTGTTCGTCAGATTGTTGGTCTTGTATGGCATTGACAACTTCAGTATCCGAAAAGAGCTGTAAAATATCTTTCTCCTGATCGCTTAACGTATAACTATCCGAAGCAAGAAGAGCTTTAGCTCTTACTTTTATCAGGCCGTCCAGGGGATGCCTTAATGGCACGAAATTGTATTTTGCTTTATCCTGATCGTATTGACCTGCGAAATCTTCCCGGTCTGCCGCATCTAGTCTCTGTAGAAAGATTTTATCGAATTGGTTGTCTAGATAATGTTTGATCTCTGTTGTGCTATTCTTCTTTTCAATGATGTATACAAGAATACGTAAACGCTGTACAAACTCGTTGACACCACAGCTTGCTTGCATACTATTGAGTAAAGGATCAATTTTATCAAAGTCATTGTTGTTCAATGTCTTTGTCAATAACGGAAGTATTTCAGCTGTATGTCGGTCACAATTCTCTTGTGCATACAGTAGTTTTGTGGGAAACACAGCAATGATGATCAATATCATAAGAGCAAGCTGACGGATATTCATGGCTTATATAGATTTGTTGCTGACTAAATTAGCAAATAAATTGCATGATACACTGGTTTGTTTGTGCCAAAGGTTGTAAAAGTTTTATCTTTGGCTTATGGCGTCGATATTTCGGTTTAAACAGTTTGAGGTTGATCAGTCTGACTGTGCAATGAAAATTAACACAGATGGCGTACTGCTGGCTTCCTTGCTGGAGGTAGAACCTGTGGACCGGGTACTGGATGTAGGTACAGGTACGGGGGTTATTGCATTGATGTTGGCTCAACGACTTGTAGACAGCAGGGTAGAGGCTGTTGAAATTGACCCTTTGGCTGCTGCGATGGCAGACAGAAATTTCCGTAATTCCATTTTCCAGGAACGTTTAGTGTTGCATGCTTCCTCCTTTCAGCAAATGGATGTGCAAGGGTATTACGATCTGATCGTATCAAATCCACCGTTTTACACAGATTCATTGCATAATCCGGATGATCGCAAGAAACTGGCGCGACATACCGATCTGGATTTTTTTGCTGAACTGCTGGATTTCGCTGCTTTACGTTTATCGAGCTCGGGGAAATTAGTGCTGATTGTTCCGACGGCATTAGCGGAAACGTTGACTAAAATTTCAGCAGAAAGAGGCTTATACTGTTCCAGTGAAGTGCAAATAAGCTCCTTTGAAGGGGAATCGGTCATTCGGAAAATCGTTACATTTGAACGCTTACGTGTTGAACAGCTCGTAAAACGTGCCTTTGTTATTTATGCCGCCAAGGGTATTTATTCAGAAGCTTATCGAAATGCCTTGGCTCCTTATTTTTTAGCTTTTTAAGTGATGACAAAAATCGGATTACTCTCAGATACACATTCTTTTTTAGATGAAGCTGTATTTACTCATTTTGCAGCCTGCGATGAAATATGGCATGTGGGAGATTTTGGTGATAACGATGTTGCGGATCGGTTAGCAGCTTTTAAGCCACTGCGTGGAGTATACGGAAACATTGATGGTCAGGACATCCGTTTACGGTTCCCAGAAGATCTAAGGTTTACTTGCGAAGAGGTGGATGTCTTTATGACACACATTGGTGGCTATCCCGGGAAATATGTTCCTCGAATCAAAGCAGAACTGATGAAAAATCCGCCAAAATTATTTATTACGGGGCACTCACATATTTTAAAGGTTATCTTCGATCCCAAGATTCAATGCCTTCACCTCAATCCAGGTGCAGCAGGTAAGCAGGGCTGGCATAAAGTAAGGACTTTAATGCGGTTTGATATCAATAAAGATAAAATTGAGAACCTTGAGGTTATTGAGCTCAAAGACCGTTAAGTCACACAGACTATTCTTTAGTCTTTTTTGTGAATAGACAGCCGGACGATACTTTGGGTAATGGCAAAGAGATCGTGAGGTACATTTGGTTCTAGTGTCACTAACATGCCCTTTGTTAGACTGATTTTGCTTCCATTAACGCCAAAATCAATATTGCCCTCGACAATTTCGACAATAATCGATGCAGCCGTTTTATGTTCCTTCAGATATTGTCCTTTGGCAAAAGCCAAGCGATATTCTTTGCTGCCATTTGTTTCCAGTAGGAGGTCCATTTTGGGCTTTTTGTCCTGATAGGTAACGTTTTGAAAAATAGATGCTGTTTGCATAAAGATGAACTGATAGTTTATTTAAGCTTGTTGTCTGTATATATCCTGTAAATATTTTTGAAGGATTAGGGCATGTGTATGTTCTGTATCGTGAGCCGCATATAATAAGGTAATTATTTCTTGCTGCTGGTTGCGTGTTAGGAATTCTTTTCCAAAATTATTGTGCTCGAGTTCTATTCTATATTTTTTTGAAAACTCATCCCACAATTCTGGATTATGGTGGAACCACACCCGAAGCGATTCGGAGGGCGCAAGGTCCTTATTCCACTCCGATAAACTCGCCCTTTCTTTGGTCATTCCTCGTGGCCATAATCTATCAATGAGGACTCGTAGTCCGTCTGTTGGACTTGTTGGTGAATAGATTCTTTTTAGGACAATCTTCATGATGATTGATTATTAATGCAACAATTTAATGCGTTTGTTTTTCTGTAAAAATGACGTACAGTTTTCATGGCTTATATAAAGTTAAAGAAAATTTAATGGAAATAAATCGAATAATGATTAAGTGGTGGGAAGTATCTAGGGTAGTTGTTAACGTACATCGTGAAAACTTTGATTACAAACGGTATACCCATCATGCGAACCCGGAAAATCCTCAGTTTGAAATAAAAAGTGGTAAGTCTAATCACATCGCTGCTCATAAAGGGAGTGCTTTAACTTGCATAAAAAATAGTAAAAGATGTTTTTGTCTTTTATTTGTTTTTTATACCTTTGTCCTATCGCATAAGCGATTAGTATATGTAGGGTTAACAATGGACATCACAACTATTTCAGACATCCGCCTTTTAGTGGACTCATTTTATATAAAAGTGAAGAAGGATTCGACTATTGGCCCTGTATTTAATGAACGAATAGGGGATTGGGAAAACCATCTTCAAAAAATGTATCGCTTTTGGCAAACAATGTTGCTCGGGGAACATACCTATCACAATAGTCCCTTTCCTGTTCATGCTCAAATGCCTATTGATACTTCACATTTTAATAGTTGGACATTTTTGTGGTGCGAAACAGTTGATCAATATTTTGAAGGTGCAGCAGCTGACGAGGCCAAGTGGAGAGGGGATAAAATGGCCGCTGTTTTTTTATCCAAGATCATGTACTATAGAAGTAATAACATTAATCCGATACTGTAACCAATAGGGCTATTTAATTATGAGCTTATTGCAGGTCAGTTGATATTAAACAAGTAATTTTTTTTCACTAAATAAAAGATAAAATCATCTTTTATTGTTAATATTCATTTAAAATGACAGTAGATCAAAAAAATCTGGTAAAGGCTACAGTACCGATCCTTAAGGAGCATGGTGTATTATTAACAAGCCATTTTTATAATCGGATGTTTGAACACAACCCAGAATTGAAACATGTTTTTAATATGGGAAATCAACGGAATAACAAGCAACAAACAGCGTTAGCAATGGCCGTATTAGCATATGCTGAACACATTGAAGATCCTTCTGTATTAATGCCTGTTGTTAACAATATTGGTCATAAACATACTAGTTTAGATATTCGGCCTGAACATTATGCAATTGTTGGGAGACACCTAATCGCTTCGATCAGCGAAGTATTAGGTGACGGTGCTACGCCTGAACTTTTGGAAGCATGGACTGCTGCATATCAACAATTGGCTTCTTTGATGAGTGGTCACGAACAAAAAATTTATGAACAACAAACTAGTAAACCTGGTGGATGGGCGGGATGGAGGCCGTTCGTTGTGAAACATAAAATCCAAGAATCGACTGAAATCACTTCATTTTATCTATACCCATCTGATGGTGGTTCAGTAGCAGATTTTTTGCCTGGTCAATATATCAGTTTACGCCTGTTCTTACCTGAACTAAATCTTTTACAACCCCGCCAATATAGTATTTCATGTCAACCTAATGGAAAATATTACCGAATTTCAGTTAAGCGTGAGGCAGGAACTATACACCCCAACGGAATGATCAGTAACCATCTCCACGATCATGTCATGGAGGGGGATTTAGTTGATCTGTCTGCACCTGCAGGTGTTTTTGTTTTGCAAAACGAAGCAGCTAAACCAAAAGTCTTTATTAGTGGCGGTGTTGGCCAAACACCATTGATATCGATGTTGGAAGAACTAGTAGCTAATAACAATAATGTTGAGGTGCCGATTACTTGGATACACGGATGTCGTAACGAGGCAGTACATGCGTTTAAGGATCGTGTCGCTGAGATCACACATGCTAATATCAATGTCAATCAACATATTTTCTATGATCAATTGGAGGTGGAAGATAGTTCATATTATGAAGGGTGGGTAGAATTGTCAAGGATCAAGGACGATATTATACAGCAGCATGCGGAGTATTATATCTGCGGTCCAGGTGCGTTTATTGCAAAACATTATAATTTTCTGATTGAGCATAATGTACCAAGAACAGCTATTTACTTTGAAGAATTTGGTCCGACATCACTTCAAGTCAATTAAGTTTAATTTCCATGAGTAGAGTTGTTTAGTAAATGTAAGCACCAGTGTCTTTGACGCTGGTGCTTATTTGTTATATCAGAGATCACTTTGAATTTTGTTTAATGGTATCAGTTAAAGTTATCGTATATACAAAAATGGTTGCCTAGGAGGGCAACCATAACTCTGATGACTATATAAAAATAGCAGTCCTCAATTAAAGTAATTTACAGATCTTATAAAGAGTCACGAACTTCCAGAAGAAAGCTTTTTAAACGCTCCAATGAATCTACAACACGTTGATTTTCTTTTGCTTCAGACTTGTTGTCACGTAGGTAATCACGCGCACCTTGCAATGTATAACCTTTCTCTTTAACCAAATTGAAAATGATCTTTAAGTTGGCAATATCTTCTTGCGTAAATAAGCGATTACCCTTTTTATTTTTCTTAGGTTGTAGAATATCAAATTCACGCTCATAAAAACGTATTTGGGACGCATTTACATCAAACATTTCTGTAACTTCTCCCATTGTATAATACAATTTATTTATTTCACGCTCTTTGTACGGCATATCTTCACGATTAATCTATAGCAAACTTAATAAAAATTCCAATTCAAAAAGAAATTTTTGCGATCTCTTGTCCGATTGGAGACTGAAACAAAGCGATGTAGCGCAGATTGAAAAACGGTCTACTGATAATTGTGTATAAACGTAAATTTTTCTAAGTTTGATTAGTTTGAAAACCAGTCTGGGCATCGTATATGATTATAGTTAGCAAATTTTGGACGAATCTATTCTCTTTTGGAAAAGCCAATGCAATTACTATTTATCCCTTTATCTTTCTGAAAAGTACTTTTTTTAAACAGAAGGACGACTTGATTCGACATGAGCGTATACATTTGCGACAGGCGCTTGAATTAGGTATTCTCTTTTTCTATGTATGGTATCTCATTGAATTTGCCGTTCATTTTATTCGATTTAGAGATTTTGATAAAGCTTACCGGCGTATTTCTTTTGAGCGGGAAGCTTATGACAAGGAGGGTGAAACGGATTATCTGTCCAAAAGAAAAATATGGGCTTTTTGGCAATATCGTTAAAATAATGTCCATTCAATGCCGATATAAAAGAAAGCGGTGCCAAGAATATTCTTGGCACCGCTTTCTTTTATATTTTGAGGATGCTTATCCCACTAATTTAAGATAAGTCGCTACTTTGTCTTTTAACTGTCTACGGTCGACAATGAAATCCAAAAATCCATGTTCAAGAACAAATTCTGAAGTCTGGAATCCTTTTGGAAGATCCTTTTTTATTGTTTCCTTAATGACACGTGGTCCAGCAAATCCGATTAATGCACCAGGTTCTGCGATATTTACATCTCCTAACATCGCGTATGATGCTGTAACTCCTCCTGTGGTAGGGTCTGTCAATAAACAAACGTAAGGAAGTCCTGCCTTTGCCAATAACGCTAATTTAGCCGAAGTTTTAGCCATTTGCATCAATGAAAATGCGGCTTCCATCATACGTGCACCTCCTGATTTGGAGATTAGCATAAATGGAATTTTATGCTCAATACAGTAATCTATCGAACGCGCGATTTTTTCACCAACGACAGATCCCATTGATCCGCCGATGAAACTAAAGTCCATACAAGCAATAACGATGTCTTGACCATTCATTTTTCCATGGCCAGAACGTAAAGCATCTTTAAGGCCTGTTTTGGCTTGACTTTCCTTTAAACGTTCAGGGTATGGCTTTGAATCGAAAAATTCTAATGGATCACCAGAATTTAGATTAGGAAATAGTTCTGTAAATTCGTTATTGTCAAATAAAATTGAAAAATATTCTTTGGAGCCAATTCTTAAGTGGTGGCCACAGTATTGACAAACATAGTCGTTTTCTACTTGTTCAAGATGCAACAATGGTTTTTTACATGTAGGACATTTGTTCCACATACCATCAGGTGCTTCTTTTTTATTAGCGGTAGCTGTGCTAATACCAGCTTTTTCTCTTTTAAACCAACTCATACGATAGTTCTTATTCGATTACAAACTTATATAAATTTGCTTTTATATACAATTATAATTGTGTTGAATGTACATGCCAAGCGATTAAAACTCCTTGTGTAACAGGGCTTCTATAAATAGGGGAAATGCGGGTAACAATTGGGATATATAAGATATTTAGCTGATTATTAGGTTAGAATTGAATTTTGGACCGGAGGATTAGTCAAAAAAATGGGCATAAAAAAAGGGTAAGCTACTCCTATCGCACCGCTCAACCAAATACCCTTGCTTTGTTCCCAACCTGGGGGAGTCAATGGGAGCTGGTCGTAGAAGACTTACCCGCCACAAAAGTAGAAAAAAAAACAGTTTTAGGAAAGAAAAAATGCTATTTTATCTTATGCTACTGATTATCATAGTAATAAATTGTATTTGGTAGCTGCTCTTAGTACTATTTTATGGTGGAAAATAGTTGGTATCTGTGTAAACCAGCTAAAAATGGCGTAAAATAAGTGCATGACGAAGTCCATTTGCTGTAAATATTCTTTTCAAAACGTCGGGAGTAGAATAATCTGACGTATAGGAGATCGGCTTTGAATAGGTCTAATCGTCTAATTTCGCCTATTCAAAGCCGATCTTATTTTTGGAACTACATTTTTTCCTTATTGTATTCGCCCAATAGGGAATAATAGCCAAATAAGCCGAGTCCAATGGAGATTATGGGGGTTAAGATGCACAGGATAATGATCCCAAATACCAGATCTTCCTGATGTCCCGTTGAAATCTTTGGCAGCGCCAGTTCAAAAATAGAGAAATAGGCTGTAAATAAAGCTAAAACGATCCAAAGTATGCCGAGGAATTTTTTGAGATTATTCATGTGTTGCGGGAGTTGATTTGTTGTTGATATAAATACTACCAATGATAAAACATACAATGGCAATGATAATAGGGTACCACAAACCTGCAAGATAGAATTGCGGGGTATTGGATGCTTCGGCATTTGTCGTTAAGTATGTCGATACCGCAGGAAGGAGCCCGCCGAATATTCCATTTCCAACATGATAGGGTAAGGACATGGATGTGTAGCGGATCTTTACAGGGAATAGTTCAACAAGAAATGCTGCAATGGGGCCGTACACCATTGTAATATAAATCACTTGTATAAAGATCAGCAGGACGAGCAGCATATAGTTCTTTCCTGCAAGATGGACTGTAGTTTTGGTCATTGGCTGTCCCTTGAGTTTTCCTGACTGATGTATCATGCTGGTTCTTGTAACTTCCGTCTGGTCCTCATATTGAGTTTTGGTGGTTGAAATGATTTCGGTTGTTTGCGTTCCAGAGGGGACTTCCGTTGTTTCGTTCACCTTGACTTTCTGTTCTGCATTGGAAAGCTGGTACATGGATTCGTAAATCGGGCGATAAGTCAATACGGCAAGTAACATCCCCCCGAGCATGATCCATTTTCGTCCAATTTTGTCACTAAGCCACCCAAATACGACAAAAAATGGAGTTCCCAACAGTAGTGCGATGCCGAGGATGGTATCGGCCTGGTCAGATTGAAGGTGCATGACTGTTTTCATGAAACTCATCGAGTAAAACTGTCCGGTGTACCAAACAACGCCCTGCCCCATGGCTGCACCAAAGAGTGCGAGCAGCACAAATTTGAGGTTGTAGCGGTTGCCAAAACTTTCTTTTAGCGGATTTGTACTTGTTTTTCCTTCCGCTTTGGCCTTGCTAAATTCGGGCGATTCCTTCATTTTCTTACGAATAAGATAGGAAACGTATACCATGACTAAAGAGAGGAGGAAAGGAACCCGCCATCCCCAAGAATCAAATTGTGATTCGCTGAGAAAGCCTTTGGTAAGGAGGATGACAACGAGTGATATGAAAAGGCCAAAAGTAGCTGTTGTTTGTATCCAGGATGTCCAATAGCCCCGTTGGCCCAATGGGGCATGTTCGGCGACGTAAGTTGCTGCACCACCATATTCCCCACCTAGCGCAAGACCTTGCAAGAGACGAAGGATCAACACCAACAGTGGTGCCCAAAAACCAATACTCTCGTAGCTGGGGATGCAACCGATGAGAAATGTTGCGCCCCCCATGAGCATTAAAGTGACCATAAACGTATATTTTCGACCGATAATATCGCCTAGTCGGCCAAAAAATAGAGCGCCAAATGGCCGGACGACAAATCCTGCAGCAAATGTGGCGAGGGTTGAAAGAAAAGCAGCTGTTGGATTTTCTGCTGGAAAGAATTTGGTGGAAATTACAATGGATAGGCTGCCAAAAATGAAAAAGTCATACCATTCAATAAGCGTTCCCATGGAGGAGGCTCCGATGACTTTCCAGATACTTTTTGTATTGTTTTCGTTCATTAATTCTTGGTTTTTGGTTTGATATAATGGTAAATTTTAATTGTGCTCCAAACGGCATTTCGGCGCTGTTGCATGATCGGAAAAGAACTAATTCTTTTGAATTTCGGTCTGTCCGACTATTTTATACCGTTTTCCGGGTAGGCTGTGAATGAGTGACTGCATTTCAAGCTCCAATAGGATTAATGCCAATTTACTTTGAGGCCATTTTGTGAGGTCAATCATATGGTCTATTTCTAATTGTCCCTTTTGCTGAATGAGTGTAAAAAGGAGTTGTTGGTCTTTCGTCAATGTTAAAGGGAGACTAAGCTGCTTTTCAACAGTTCTTGTGCTGATCTCCCAATTCATGAGGTATTCGAGATCCTGAAGCCCTCTAATCATATGAGCGCGGTTAGTTTTGATGAGATAGTTGGTGCCTTCAGAACTTTTTTCATAGATGGAGCCCGGGAATGCGCAGACATCCCGATTGTAGCTGTTGGCCATTTCGGCAGTAATTAAAGCACCTCCTTTAATGGCAGCTTCTACGACAATGGTGACATCAGCCATACCGGCTATAATGCGATTGCGCATAGGAAAGTTATTGCGTTCAGGTAATGTGCTGGATGTAAACTCCGTCAGCAGACCACCTTGATCTAGCATTTTTGTGGCAAGTTCGCGATGGGATGCCGGATAAATCCGATCGAGACCATGTCCTAACACAGCGACGGTAGGCATATTATTTTTTAGTGCATTGCGATGTGCGAATGCGTCAATACCATAGGCAAGACCACTAACGATTAAGACGTCTTTGGTTCCACTCATAGCATCCAGCAGATCTTCGCATATTTTCTGACCATAATAGGTTGCGTGTCTGGTTCCAACTATACTTATAACTTTTGTGCTGTTGAGCGGCTGGTTTCCTTTATAGTAGACGACAAGCGGAGCATCTTCGCATTGCCGCAGCCTATCGGGGTAATTTTCGTCTTCCAGCCATAGTGCTTGTATCTGGTGTTTTTCGATAAAAGCAAGTTCTTTTTCGCAGGCGGGCATATAGCTTTTATTGTATATTGCTTCGGCGATTGACTCACGTACCCCAAGAATTTGCATCAAATCTTTTTTTGAGTAAGCAAATATGTCCGCTAACTCATGACCTTGGTCAATGATGTTACGTGCTGTTCTAGGGCCAATGCCCTTGATTTTTGTCAAAGCTATGGGATAAATTAATTTCATAATTGGGTTCTTTAAATATAAGAAAAATATAACTGGCTGTCGCACTTTTTGTTAGAATTGCTTAGGCTTGTAGTATTTTTAGTGGAATGACGAAGTCCTTAATTTGGAGATCGCGTGTCTACTGGAAAATCCGCGGATTGCGATGGTATGAATGAGACTTTCTTGCGCTTATTTGAGATTTCGTGAGATGAAATATTGGTCAATTATGGAAAGAAAGCAGCGGAATTGGTAACTTTGGTCGATAAATGATATTTTAACTATGGAAATGAAAGAACCTTTTGATATCGAATTAGGAGATGTAGTTTATTCTGTTTTTCCTGAGGAAGAAGATACGTATGTTATTTTTAAGGATGGTGTAGAATACGTAAAGATTATTAAAGACAATGATACAAACTGGTTGAAACTTAATCCAGAAACGGAGCTTCCTATGTTTGGTATGGATGAAGAAATCAATCTAATTGGCTTAGAAATTAAAAAGGAGTTAGGTCTTTAGTTCTGTAAGTTAAAGATAGTTAAATCCTTTTTAATTTTATTTATAGTTGGTTATTTTTAGTCTATCAATTATAAATATGGTACGTATCGGATTTCTATCTTTATTGTTTTTCTGTATATACTTTTCATTTTATCAGCAGGGACTTTTTGCCTATCCAGCGGAATTTTATTATCAGGATACCATTGGAAAAAAAGGAAGTCAAAAAGATACTTTGCGTTTGGATACTGTTTCGATCAAACGTAAATCAGCAGCGGATAAATGGGAAGAAAAAAAAGAGGAGCATAAATCCATCTTTTTCTGGGGTGATACGAAAAATATGGTAACCTTGCCTCATCAGGGAGGAATTGCTGTCAATCTGAACAAGCTTTACAATAAATTCAGTCGAAAGGGACGAAATTCGAGGAAGCTTCAACGTCAGTTTGAAAAAGAATACCAACAGGATTTGATTCGTGAGGAATGGTATCCTTTGACAAAGGAATACAGCAAGCTGTCGGGAGATTCTTTGCGTAAATTTAGGATATACTATGAGCCTTCCTTAAAGTGGCTTCGTGAAAATGATCGGTATGAGAAGATTGCTTATATCCATCAGTGTTTAACGAATTACCTCGATTCTGTAGACATTATCCATAGGCGACTTCAGTTTCCTATGGGTAATGCAAAACTTTAACTACATAGGTACATAGACCAAATATTTTGTATCAAAGAAGTCTTCTTTAAAGTAACCTGAAAGCGGGTGCAATTCTGCTTTGAGCTTAGATTCTTTGATTTCTTCGGAGAGATCTCCGCCTTTCAAGTAAAGAATTCCATTAGGGATACCGTTTTTATCTTTTTTTGCGAATTTATTCCGGATCCAAGGCGTAAATTCTCCAAGTCTTGTTACAGCTCGTGATATTACAAAATCGTATTTGTCGTCGAGTTGTTCTGCGCGGATATGATCGGCTTCAACATTCTGGAGACCAAGTCCAGCAGCCACTTCACGAACGACTTTAATTTTTTTACCGATAGAATCGACCAAATGAAATTTGACTTCAGGAAACATAATTGCCATTGGGATACCTGGAAAACCTCCTCCGGTGCCCACATCCAAAATCTGTGTTCCTGGCGTGAGCTCTTGAACAAATTTAGCGATACCTAGCGAGTGTAACACATGGTGCAGGTAGAGGCTATCAATGTCTTTACGTGAAATGACATTGATTTGGCTATTCCAAAATGTATAGAGGTCGGCAAGTTTTGCAAACTGTTCTTTTTGAATATCCGTTAATTTTGGAAAATAGTTATTGATGATATCAACTGTTGGATTCAAAGCTTCGTGTTTTAAAAGTGAATTATTTCCAGCTTATTTTTTTCTTTTTTCTGCTGAAGATGCCATTGATGCAAATATAGAAATAGTAGATGAAGTCTACCAAAGGCAGCCACCAAATCAGTTCCTTTACTTCTAGTTTTTTATAGATGTTGGCAAATATTATCCATTGTGCAATCAGCCTTAGGAGGTAGGCTGTAACGGGAACATACCAGTACATTGGAAAAGCAATCGCTGTTGCGATAAGTGCTATGTAAAAGAAGACTGCCGATACCAGCTGGGTGCCCAGCATGCGCTGATGTCGCTTTTTGTAAATGGTAGAGGCGCCTGAATGTCTTGCTTTTTGTTTGTAATAGCTCTTCCAGGTCATTTTAGGTGCCGAATAGATAATAGATTCGGCTGCCAGAGCAATGTTAACATTGGTCGGATTTGCATTTTGGTTGACAAAAAGATCATCGTCGCCGGATTTAATATGCATATGTGCCGCAAAACCTTTGTTACGAAAGAAAAGGTCTTTTTTGTAAGCCATGTTACGCCCTACTCCCATATAGGCATCGCCCTTTAGTGCATAGGAGAAATAACTCATGGCAGTATGGCTAGTTTCAAATCGAATCAATAGATTTAGCAAGCTTTTTTTCTTAAAGTAAGGAGAATAGCCCAGTACAATTTCTGTTTCCGGTCTGAAAGCTGCGGCAATTTCTTTGAGCCATTGATCGGATTGTGGCGCACAATCTGCGTCGGTAAACACAAGTGTCTGGTGCTTTGATGCTTTGATTCCCATACTAACGGCAAACTTTTTACCGTGTTTCAAGCGAATATGCTCTTTGATATCGACAATCTTTAAATGGGGATATTTTGCTTCGAACTCATGCAATATCCAAGGCGTATTGTCAGTCGAGAAGTCATTGACCACAATTACTTCAAAATTGGGATAGTCTTGATTCAGTATACTCGGGAGGAATTCCGGAATATTATCTTGTTCATTGTGTGCACAAATAATAACGGATAGCGGTGGAAATTCAGTTCCCTCTTGTATAGGTTCAATTTGATAACTACTCAATTTGCTATATACAAATAAGATGTAGTATAATTGTATCAATAGGAAAAGACCTAATACTCCGAAAGCAATATATGGAAGATTGGCCAAAAATACGTGAAGGTCAAGCATAGCTCACAAAGATAAGTGCTTTCCGCAACTTTTTTATAGGGGAAAAATGATAATTTATTTTTGAAACATCCTGTTTGCAAATCTTTTTATAGTATTTTTGCAACGTATTCTAGGGATGAATCCGAGCTTGGGTGAAAATTAGTAAAGCTATAACGACTTTTTAAGTTACAACTGGTTGAAAATGAGTTTTTTGTTTTTTGCTCCAAAAGCCGATATCGCCATGTCTATGGCAGATCATCCTTTAAAATAGAAATAGTCTCAGAGGAAAAATATTAATGAAATTTACGCTACAAGCACAAGATAAGTTGTCAAAAGCACGTGCAGGTGTTGTCGAAACTGCACACGGTCCCATTCAAACACCTATTTTTATGCCTGTTGGTACGGCAGGTACAGTGAAAGCAATTCATCAACATGAATTGAAGAACGATATTGAAGCGCAGATTATTCTGGGTAATACATACCACCTCTATTTACGTCCAGGATTGAATGTGTTGAATAAAGCGGGTGGATTGCATAAATTTAATGGCTGGGATCGACCTATTTTAACGGATTCAGGTGGTTATCAAGTGTATTCGTTGACGGAAGTGCGTAAAATCAAAGAAGAGGGGGTCACCTTTCGTTCCCATATCGATGGATCGAAACATCTATTTACACCGGAGAATGTAATGGATACGCAGCGTATTATCGGTGCGGATATCATTATGGCATTTGACGAGTGTACGCCTTATCCATGTGATTATGGGTATGCACGTCGTTCTTTGGATATGACCCATCGTTGGCTGAAACGCTGTGTGGATCGTTTTGATAGTACAGATCCACTTTATGGGTATGATCAGACGTTGTTTCCAATTGTTCAAGGGTCTGTTTACAAAGATTTAAGAATAAAATCTGCGGAGACTATTGCTTCGTTTAACCGCGAAGGAAATGCGATCGGTGGATTGTCGGTAGGCGAACCTGCGGAAGAAATGTATGCTATGACCGAAGTTGTCTGTGATATCTTACCGCATGACAAACCACGTTATCTTATGGGGGTAGGAACACCAGTAAATATTCTCGAAAATATTGCCTTAGGGGTGGATATGTTCGATTGCGTTATGCCAACACGGAATGCTAGAAATGGTATGCTTTTCACGCAAAATGGTATTATCAATATCAAAAATGAAAAGTGGAAAGATGATTTTTCACCCATAGAAGCGGAGAGTGATCTGCACGCAGATCAATTTTATTCGAAAGCTTATCTAAGGCATTTGATTAAATCGCAGGAAATTCTTGGGGCACAAATTGCTTCTTTACATAATTTACATTTTTACCTTTGGTTGGTTAATCAGGCTAGGGAGCGAATCATTGATGGAACTTTCTACGATTGGAAAAACAAAATGGTGAAAATATTGGATCAACGTTTGTAGAACTAAATAGCTCAAGTTAAAAAAATGCTGTCGTTAATCGATCGTTACATTATCAAAAAGTATCTAAGTACTTTTTTATTCACTATGGCGATATTTACTGTTGTCATGGTGGTTTTTGACGTGTCCGAACGATTGGATGATTTTTTAAAATATCATGCACCCCTCGATAAGATTATTTTTGAGTATTATGCTGGATTTATTCCTTTTTACTTAAATTTTCTTTGTCCGTTGATCAACTTTATTGCGGTTATTTTCTTTACATCCAAGATGGCGGATCAAACTGAAATTGTCCCGATTCTGAGCGCAGGATATAGCTTTAATCGTTTGCTTCGTCCCTACATGATTGCTGCAACGCTAATCTTTGCCATTTCTTTGGTATTCAACATTTTTATTATTCCGAATACCAATAAGATGAAGGTTGATTTTGAAAATATCTACGTAAAGCCTCCTAAGGATAACTCGAGGGTTTCTACCCACATGCAACTGGACAAAAACAGCTATGTTTATATAGACAATTTTGATAATTCAACTAAAACAGGCTACGGCTTTGTACTTGAAATTTTCAAAGGGGATACCCTTAAGGAGAAAATGATGGCTGACCGTATTACCTGGGACTCGGTGGCAACAAAATGGAAGATCGAAGGGTACACCAATCGTATTATCAATGGACTACATGAACGCATGGACAAAGGAGCTGTTAAAGACACAACCTTGGATATGAAACCTTCTGATTTTGAGGTGCGTGATAATATGTTTACCGCCATGGATACACGCGAATTAAATATTCGTATACATAAGGAGGAGATCAGGGGAACCGGAGTCATGAACGATTTATTACTTGAGAAATACAAGCGTTATGTGTATCCATTTTCTGCTTTTGTACTGACCTTGATGGGCGTGGCACTGTCCTCCAAGAAAGTGCGTGGGGGGATAGGATTGAGTCTTGGTATTGGTATCGCGTTAAGTTTTACGTATATCGTATTTATACAGTTTGCAACTATGTTTTCTTTGAAAGGGGGACTGCCACCGTTGATAGCCGTATTAATTCCGAATGTTACCTTCTTTTTGGTAGCACTATACCTGGCGATAAAAGCGCCAAAATAATTTTTTGGCCAGTTTTCAATAACTTCAGTGAGCCTGCCTTATAAAGGGAAATAATAGGTATTGCTCATCATTTCTATACAAATGTATTCTAGAGAATATGACTAAAATTCAATTAAATCGGAATATTCTAATTCTGCATTTAACGATACTTATTTGGGGATTTACCGGAATTTTGGGTAGTCTGATTTCCGTATCTGCCCTTCATTTAGTGTGGTATCGTGTTGCAATAGCGTCTATCGCGCTGTTGATCTATTTCTTGGTAACCAAACAATCGATTGTAGTTTCGCGGAAACAGTTTCTCCAATTTTTTATGGTGGGGGCCGTTGTTGGACTGCATTGGGTATTATTTTTTTATTCAATCAAAGTATCTACCGTATCGGTGACATTGGTTACGCTATCCTCGGTGACTTTATTTACGGCAATATTGGAGCCTATTGTGAATAAAAAGCGCATTGCGCTGTTGGATATTGTTGTTGGTTTGGTCATTATCATCGGTATTTATACGATCTTTTCTTTTGAAACACATTACCTCGTAGGTCTATTGGCGGGGCTTGGTTGTGCGTTTTGCGCGAGTATATTTTCGATAGCCAATGCGCGCATGGTTAAAAAATCGAGCCCAACCCTGATTACGTTCTATGAGATGCTGGGGGCATGCTTCTGGATCAGCATATTGATGTTGTTTACAGGAGATTTCAATGCTGAAATGAAATTGGGGCAGCAAGATTTAATTTATCTGCTGTTGTTAGGTGTGGTTTGTACGGCGGTGGCTTATGTTATGGGCGTTGCTGTTATGAAGGAATTATCTGCTTTTACTGTTGCGCTGACAACAAACCTGGAGCCTGTTTATGGTATTCTGTTGGCGATGTTGATATTTGGGCAAAAGGAGACGATGAGCGGCGGGTTTTATCTTGGAGCCTGTATCGTTTTAGGAGCAGTATTTACTTACCCTTATGTAAAAACCAAATTAGAGAATAGACAAAAGGATCTTGTTATTCGTAAATTGCATTAATTGAGACAGTGAAGTCAATTTATTGACTTCACTGTCTCGGGTAATCTACTGGAATGAAAATTCGCCAATCCCAATATTGCGCTCCTTATTGCGGTCAAGGTAGATCGTAACGATTTTTCGTTCTTGCTTTCCACTGCTATAGTAGGTATAGATTTCGGCCATGACAGCCGCTGGACCTGCTAGCGTCAGGGAACCATCGTTAAAGAAATCAACTTCAATTTTATATTTTCCTTTTAGTGCTTTTTTCAATAAAAATTGTTCAGGGCCATAGCCGCCAGTAAAGTCATTGCTGAGTCGACCCCCAATCGCCGTGGCTGGATTACTATAAAAGCATTTTTCTTGATTTGGATCAGTGACCCAAAGGTCTATATCGGTGTTTTGTGAATTCCAATTGATGACAACACGGATGTCAACGGGCAGATCGGCGATAATTTTTTTGTCCACGGCAATATTCGAGCGTGCAGCTTTGTTTGCTTTAATGAGATTATTGATTTCCATAACCAATGTTTCTTCAATTCCGTCATCGCGATCGGCAGCTTCCGGGGAGTAGCTTTGGGTCAAAATCCCATATAATTGCTCTAGTGCTTCCTTGAACATACCTTTGTCTTGTAAGACAAGGGCATAATCGCGGTGGCTTTGTGGATCCATTGGACGCCATTTTAATACCTTAGCTGTCACGAATAGTGCATTATCGTAATCTCCCCATTCCCGTAACTTATAGGAGATGGTTTTGTAGAGATCTGGATTTTCAATTTGTAGGTCTGCAAGTGCACTTAAGATGAGTAAGGCTTTTTCGCGATCTCCTCTTTTGAAAAAGAAGTTGGCAACATCAAAATAAAAAGTTGGCGTTCCCATATATTGATTCCGAAGTTGGAGATAGCTTTTGTAAGGATCTTTGGATTGCATAAGGTCCTGTAAATAGGCCTGGTCTTCTTTAATTTCGGGAATGCTGATTTTTCCACGTACGTTGTTAATGCTGCTTGCCGTTTGTAGGCCAGCTACACGTTCTTCTAGGGATTGAACAACAGCAAATTCCTGAAGAAAGTCTTCAGATGCGGCAGCCCTCGCTAGTTCGCTGGTTGCTACATGGGCAGTGCTTGAATTGCCAGTTGCCGAGATGCTTTTCGCTGTGGCCCCGTCAGATGAACGCGATTCTAAGGCTAGCGTGGGTGCTGCGGGACTAGCTGTGGGGCGCGACGGAATGGGGGGAACAACAACATTTGGAGCGGATTCTTCTTCGACAGCCATATCATTTGTAGACTGAATTGACTTATTCCGCTTTGGGTATTTCTTTTTTTGCTGAAAATCGGTATTCCACCAGGACTGAAGCTGTTCAGTAATGTCTTGAGCCTGATCCAACAGATCTGCGACACGTTCTTCCTTTTCTATACGTTCTTCTTTTATAAGCCTATTGAATTCGGAAAGCAATTCGGCAGGCGGAGTTATTGCATAACGTACGTAATCTTCTACAGTTTCGAGCACGATTAAGCTGGTATTTCGGGTAACAATACCGAACTGTTTACCAAGGGTTTCAATTTCTTCACGATTGTCTTCGTATTGAAGATCCAGCGCTTCAATTTTCTTTTGTGCCCAGATCTGCTGTAGGTCAATTTCACCATGGTCAGGCTGCAGCGCTATACTAATCTCTTGTGGTGCTTGTTGCCCATCTCCTACAAGTACGGTGAGCTGCTTCAATCCTGGGCGTTTGCCTAAGCCTGCGATAGAAAAATTAGCTTGTATTGGGGAGCCTTTCTGAGGGTAAACTTCCTCAAAATCATTTTTTTCTTTTATCCCCAGATAGATAAGGTTTATCGTATTTAGATTATGATAAGCTTCAGTTATGGAGGTATTGACTAAATTGATCATCTTTCCAATATGTTTTTGGGCAATTTGTTTTAGGACACCGTAGTCCGATCCATTGGACGACGTAATACAATAGACTGGATTGTTAAGGTTCATTTTACTTTGACCAAATGTAGAAAGGCCATCGCTAAACAGCAGGTAATTGCTGCCCTGTATTACACCGGTTTTTATTTGACTATAGTCTGTTCCACCATCGTATTCAATTTCTTTGATGTAGTTTTTGAGCTCAGTCCAATTACCTTGTCGTACCTGAAACGTATGCCCTTTTACAAAACGGATGTCCAATAAGCCCAGATCAACTGTCATATTGGGGTTGTCTTTAAAAAAGAGATCTAATAGCGCGAGCTCCTTTTCTATATCTCTATTTTTACTGCTCAGCGAACGGTCCCATATAATTCCAATGCTGTGCCCCCATTTTTTCTGAGCAGGTTTTACGGAGTTGACGCTTGCATTGGCAAGAAAATAAGAGGTATTGTCGCCATTTTCCTGAAATAGGCCTGATGATTCCCTGTTGTCTGTTGGTAGTTGAATGACTAAATTTCGCTGGGATTTAAACTGTTGCTTATGTAAAGAAGCTGTGTAATTGCTGTTATGTTGTGAGAAAGCCAGAGAACCATCCGGTTTCTCTGTGAAATCTGGTTTATGGCTGTCTTGAAAAACATGAATATCCAAGGCGAAGTTTTCAATGGGGGCAGTATAGTTTAAGGGTAGATGGTAGTAACGAGCCTGATCGGATTCTATGGTCAGATTTTCTGAATAGCTAATCTGAACCGTGCGCTTACCATTCGCTGGTAATGGGTAAATCCGAGTTCGGAAATTATTTCCTTCGACTTTTTCCAATAGACCCGGATCCACCCGGCGTGTTTCTATACTTTCAAATACTTCGGTTCCTTTATTTTTATCGACTGGAACTGCTTGACGCAATTTGCCGTTTATATCTAAGGCATAACCGCTCACAGAGACACCTTCGGGCATAGGGAATGTCAGTTCACCCTCGAGATCGCGATTGGTCTTATTGTCAAACACCATTGTCATCGTCGTTTTGGCTATATTTCCGAAGATCGCAACATCTACTTTTAGGTCTGCCAACATCACCTTGTTTTGCTGGCCATCGTCATTTTTAATTCTTAAGCTGGGTATTTCGCGTGTAGTTTTGATCTGAGATTTCGTATCCACATTGGAAAATACCAAAATTATGAAAAGGGCAACTATGATCTTTTTCATCTTTCTATGTTTAGTAGGTGAGGTCCGTGAATACATCGATGGTTCGCGGCACAATTAGCTGTTATTTTTCTAGTGATGCATGAAAATGCGAAATTCCATAACCGAAGATATTTAATTTTTATAGGATGTTTTTTACGATAGATGCAGTTTATTTAAACTTATGTTAATGATTGGCTGATATCTGGCAATTATGTTTGCATCAGTATTCGGACAGCCAGCCAAGCATAGATTGTTTAGACTAACCCTACTGTTTTATCAGATATGCAAGGCAACAGTAATAGAATTTGGCTATTGGAATGAACCTGAATAGCAGTAAACATTATTTGAAAAATTTGTACAGATGAAAAAAATATACAGTGTACTGGGGATGGCCCTATTGTGTGCTTCATGTAGTAAAGATGATGTGTCTCAGATTACTGACCCGATAGAACTGACCTATCCGCAAAAGGCAATAGCAACAGACCCAAAAGTATTGAGTGATATTAATGGTGTAAAAGTGTATAATGGTGGCTATGGGTCATCGATGGTCCAAGATCCTACTGATAAATCTATATTTTATCTTTTAACGGATAGGGGACCAAATATAGATGGGACAGAAAGTGATAGTAAAATATTTGCTACTCCAGCATTTGCACCGCAGATCGGTAAATTCAGATTAAAAGAAAATACGCTAACATTGGAGTCTGTTATCGAATTGAAAAATAAAGATGGGGTGAAATTGAATGGTCTGCCAAATCCCGAAGGGAAGGGTGGTTCTGGAGAGAAAGCATTGGGGGTTGATGGTAAAGATCTAGGGAAAAGTGAGGATGGAATTGATTCAGAGGGACTAGCGAGGGGCGCGGATGGTTCTTGGTGGGTCAGTGACGAATACGGACCACATATCGTTCATTTTGACGCTTCGGGAAAAGAAATCGAACGGATTAACCCTTGGTCTACGGGTAAAAAGTTGCCTTTGGTATTTGCCAAACGTCGCCCTAATCGGGGAATGGAAGGATTGACGCTTACACCAGACGGTAAAACACTGGTCGGAATTATGCAATTTCCACTTTATAATCCATCTAAAGATGCGATTAAAAATTCATTGGCAATCCGTATTGTTACGCTGGATATTGCGAGCGGCGCCACGAAACAATATGTCTATATGATGGAGCGTACCGATTTGCAGGCTGTAAGTGAAATCGCTGCGGTGAGCAATTCAACATTTATTGTCTTGGAACGTGATGGGGAATACGCGACAGAAGCAACTCGCTCTACTGTATTTAAGAAAATTTATAAAATAGATCTTTCTGGCGCAACAGATATCTCGGATGCAAATAATACCGCAACGGGGAAATTATTTGATGGTAAAACTGTGGAGGAACTCAAAGACGCGGCTACATTGGCAAAATATAATGTTAAACCAGTCAATAAGACATTGGTCGCCGATTTAATGACTGACATCAAGGAATTGTATCCGCATGATAAAGCAGAGGGCTTGGCTGTCATTAACCCATTCCTGATCGCGGTATGTAATGATGATGATTTTGGGGTGACTGGAAAAGGCTTCTATGAGTCTAAAATATTGCCTTACATAAAGACTGTAGACAAAAACAGTATTTATTTTGTTAAGCTTAAGGACCCATTGAAATAGGAACTAATTACTGATCATAAAAAAGGTCCGTTGAATTCTCAACGGACCTTTTTTATGATTTTATACTGTCCAAGCTTTTGTCTTTGATACTAAAGATTAAACGCTGGCATGGCATATCACTGGTATGACCTCTCTGTTGAGAGCGAGCTCCTTTTATGCATTTATTGTTGCCAGGAAGTCTTTGCTTTCAAGTTCTGAATATCCCATTAAGTATTCGTCTACTTTTCGAGCACATTCACGTCCTTCAGAGATGGCCCAAACTACAAGCGACTGACCTTTGCGGCAGTCTCCGGCAGTGAAGATATTATCAATTGTCGTTTGGTAGTCTTTGTCATTTGCAAGGATATTTCCTTTTTCATCGACACGGACACCTAATTGTTCTAGGAGTGTATGTTCAGTATGTTGATAACCAATAGCCAATAATACGAGGTCTGCTGGTATTTCACGAATCTCGGATTCTCCTAAGCGGGTTCTTTTTCCAAATTCATCAACTTCGTATTGAACCTCTTTGATTTTTATAGCTTTGATATGGCCATCTTCATCTTTAATAAATTCTTGCGTTTCTGTAGCCCAAAGTCTTTCACAGCCTTCTTCTTGGGAAGAGGAGGTGCCGAATGTGAGCTTGTCCATAGGCCAAGGATTGTTCTTCAGACGTTGTTTAGAAGGCGTAGGTTTGCGGGCAATCTGTGTGATACTTTTTGCACGATGACGATTGGATGTACCAATACAGTCTGATCCAGTATCACCATCACCGATGACAACAACATGTTTGTCTGTTGCTAAGATACGATCTTGTTCGACAGCAATTCCGCTTACTTCTTTATTCTGTTGAGTTAAAAAGTCCATGGCAAAATGTATGCCTTTAGCTTCATGTCCCGGCAATTGCATGTGCCATGGAACAGTTGAGCCTGTTGCCAGTATAACAGCATCATAAGCTTTTAATTCATAAAAGCTGATGTCTTTGCCAACTTCTGTATTTACTTTGAATTCTATTCCCGATTCTTTCATGAGATTGACACGACGATCGATCACCGATTTTTCTAATTTAAAATCCGGAATACCGTAGCGGAGTAAGCCTCCAACCTGATCATCACGTTCGAAGACAATAACATCGTGACCTGCTTTATTGAGCTGAGCGGCAGCAGCAAGTCCGGCTGGACCAGAGCCCACGACGGCGACGCGTTTGCCTGTTTTTAAATAGCTTTTATGTGCTTTGACATAACCCTTTTTAAAAGCAATCTCAATAATATGTTTTTCGATTTCTTCAATAGTGATCGGAGTACTATGTATACCGAGCACACAGGCTGATTCGCATGGTGCCGGGCATATTCTACCTGTAAATTCAGGGAAGTTATTGGTGGAGGACAAAATCTGATAGGCCTCTTCCCATTTTCCATCGTATACGGCATCGTTAAATTCAGGGATGACATTGCCCAGTGGGCAACCTGAATGACAAAATGGAATACCGCAGTCCATGCAGCGCGCGGCCTGCTTATTGAGCTCGTTCTCAGAATACCCTTTATTGAATTCTTTATAGTGCTGTACGCGACCTTCCACAGCTTCTTTTGTCGGAAGCACGCGCTCAAATTCTTTAAAACCTGTAATTTTTCCCATGATCTGTGCTTCCTATATTATGCTTCAACTAATTTTTGACGAATGACATTTTTGTATTCTCTTGGGAATACCTTAATGAATTTATTTTTTTCTCTTGACCAATTTTGTAGAATGAAATCTGCTCTACGGCTATTGGTGAGCAAGATATGACGTTTCAGTAAAGCGATAATTGCAGTTTCGTCTTCACTTTCCAATGGATCCAGATCGACCATTTCCTGATTGCAGTTTTCGCGGAAATCCTCGTTAATGTCGTAGATCCAGGCGATACCCCCGCTCATTCCGGCAGCAAAGTTACGACCGGTTGCCCCCAAGATAAGTGCACGGCCCCCTGTCATGTACTCACAGCCATGGTCACCAACACCCTCAACTACAGCTGTTGCACCTGAGTTACGTACGGCGAAGCGTTCACCGGCCTGTCCGTTGACGAATAGATGGCCGGATGTTGCTCCAAATAGTGCAACGTTGCCAATAATGATATTATCTTCCGGTACAAGTGCACTTTCTGCAACTGGATAGATTGCTAACTGAGCTCCTGATAGTCCTTTTCCAACGTAATCATTGGCTTCACCTTGTAATTCAAATGAAAGACCTTTCGTTGAAAATGCACCAAAACTTTGTCCGGCGGAACCCTCAAATTTGAAATTGATGGTATTGTCAGGTAGGCCTTCAGAACCGTAGAGTTTTGAAATCTCATTGGACAACATTGTTCCGATAGTACGGTCTGTATTTTTGACCTTAAAAGTGCCAAATACAGGAGTTTTGCTATCTAAAGCCAATTTTGATTGTTTTAGGAGGCCCCAATCCAAAATCATGGCCATACCGTGATCCTGCTCTTCGGTATTGTATAACGATTGTCCGGGCTCGTTGCGTTCCACATGTAGAATGTCTGTGAAATCAATTTTCTTAGCTTTCCAATGGTTTATATTTTCCCTTTTCTTTAAGAACTGAGCGCGTCCGACCATTTCGTTGATGGTGCGGAAACCAAGATAAGCCATTGTTTCACGGACTTCCTCCGCGAGGAAGGTAAATAAGTTGACAATATCTTCTGGTTTTCCAGAGAATAATTTACGCAGTTCTGGATCTTGAGTTGCAACACCTACAGGACATGTATTCAGGTGGCATTTACGCATCATGATACAGCCGCCGGCAACCAATGCGGCTGTAGATACGCCCCATTCCTCAGCGCCCAATAGAGTAGCGATGATGATGTCGCGACCTGTTTTTACCTGGCCGTCCGCTTGTAACACGACACGACTGCGCAATTTGTTTTTAACAAGTGTCTGATGCGCTTCTGCAAGACCTAATTCCCAAGGTAGTCCAGCATGTTTGATCGAACTGATTGGAGATGCACCTGTACCGCCGTCAAAACCTGCAATAAGAATCACGTCGGCATGGGCCTTCGCAACTCCGGCAGCAATGGTTCCAACACCCGCTTTAGAAACCAATTTTACGTTGATTCTTGCTTGACGGTTAGCATTCTTTAGGTCAAAGATCAGTTGCGCTAAATCTTCGATGGAGTAAATATCGTGATGGGGTGGTGGTGAAATCAGACCGACACCCGGTGTAGAGTGTCTTGTTTTTGCAATCCAGGCATCCACTTTGGGACCCGGTAATTGACCTCCTTCTCCTGGTTTGGCACCTTGGGCCATTTTGATTTGTAGTTCGTCGGCTTGTGTCAGATAATTGGATGTGACACCAAAACGAGCCGAGGCTACTTGTTTAATTGCCGAGCGCATGGAATCTCCATTTGGAAGCGGTTGATAACGCAATTCATCTTCCCCGCCTTCCCCGGTGTTTGATTTTGCGCCGATGCGGTTCATGGCGATGGCAAGGGTACTATGCGCTTCGTGGGAAATTGATCCAAAGGACATTGCTCCGGTTGCGAAACGTTTTAGAATTTCACTAGCAGGTTCTACTTGCTCCAATGGAATAGAATTGCGATGTTTTGCAAAGTCCAACAATCCACGAAGAGTAAACATGTGTTCCTTCTGCTCGTTGATTTTCTGCGCGTATTTTTTATAGGTTGCATAGTCTCCTGTGCGACAGGCCTGTTGCAATAGGTGAATCGTGTCTGGGTTCCAAAGGTGGCCTTCACCGCGGCGTTTCCATTGGTAAATACCGCCTTCTGGCAGTAGATTTTGCGGGGTACGGCTTTTTTCAAATCCACGCCAGTGTTTTGAAAGAGCTTCTTTAGCCAGATCATCCAAGGTCATACCGCCGATACGTGAGACAGCTCCGCAAAAGAATTTATCGACAACAGACTTGTCAATACCAAGTACCTCAAAGATCTGTGCGCCATGGTAGGATTGTAATGTGGAGATCCCCATTTTGGAGAAAATTTTCAACAAACCATTGTTGACGGCTTTGACGTAATTTTTGGATAGTTCAGGCCAAGTCAGTTCGGTATCCAAAGTGTTTTGTTCCTTCATGGTACGAATGCTTGCCAGGGCCATATAGGGGTTGATCGCTGTGGCACCGAATGCCAATAGGCAGGCAAAATGGTGTACTTCCCAAGCATCACCGGCTTCGACCACTAGGCCTACAGCGCCACGGTTACCTGTTTTGATCAAGTGGTGATGGACTGCTGAAACAGCAAGTAACGATGGTATTGCTGCATGTTTGGAATCGATCGCACGATCTGAAAGAATTAAGACTTCAAAACCATCACGTACAGCATCATCTGCATAGCGGCACAGACGCTCTAAGCCCGCTTCCAATGATCCAGGTTTACCATCTGAGCGGAAATAAGACTGAATGGTTTTTGCTTGGAATAATCCTGTATCTATAGAACGCAATTTCTCCAGTTCTTTGGAGGTCAGAATCGGATGCGGCAAGGTCACACAGTGACAGAATTTCTTGTCTTCGATCAGGATATTGCCTGCATTACCGATGAATGTTGCTAAACTCATGACCAAGCGTTCGCGAATCGGATCGATTGGCGGGTTGGTTACTTGGGCAAAAAATTGCTTAAAATAACTTGAAATATGCTGTGGTTGATCGGAAAGAATGGCCAGCGGAACATCGGAGCCCATTGAGCCTGTCGGTTCGTACCCCGTCAATGCCATTGGGGTCAGGATGGTTTCTAGGTCTTCGCGAGAGAAACCAAATGTCTTTTGATATTTGAAAACGGAATCTTTGGAAAGATAGGTGTAGGTTACACGAGGCTCTTCCAGTTCTTCCAGTTTAATTTTGTAATTGTCCAACCAATCGCTGTAGGGCTGCTGGTTGATCAGCTGATCTTTTACTTCGTTATCAGTGAGGATACGGCCCTGTTCCATGTCGACAAGAAAAATCTTGCCTGCTTGTTGTCGGCCTTTTTTGATGATGGTAGACTCCTCGATCGGAAGCGCTCCCGCTTCAGAAGCAACAACGACGCGGTCGTCTGAGGTTACGGCATAACGTAGTGGACGTAAACCGTTGCGGTCTAGTGTAGCACCAATATGCTTACCATCGGTGAAGCAGAGGGCTGCAGGACCATCCCAAGGCTCCATCAACGTCGCATGGTATTCGTAGAAAGCACGTTTTAAAGGATCCATTTGCGTATTGCCATCCCAAGCTTCAGGGACCAACATCAACATGACATGGGTGAGGCTACGACCGCTGTGTAAAAGAAGTTCCGCTACATTGTCAAGGCAGGCCGAATCGGACTGACCACGGTCAACGATTGGAAGTAAGATTTCCATCTCTTCTTCCGTAAAATAGGGCGATGATAAAGCGCGCATACCTGCATAAAACCAATTCAGGTTACCTGTCAACGTATTGATCTCGCCATTGTGTGCCAGCATACGGAATGGCTGAGCGAGGGACCATGAAGGGAATGTATTGGTGGAAAAGCGCGAGTGAACTAAGCCAAAAGCAGATACCACACGAGGATCGCGTAAATCAAGATAATACGTTCCGACTTGGTATGTTGTTAATTGACCTTTGTAAATAATTGTTTTGCAAGAAAGCGATGCAAAGTAAAGGGGGAGAGGGTATTCTTGTTGTTGTTTAACTTTTTGAATGATCAGGCGACGTAGTACAAAAAGCTTGCGTTCAAATTCTTCAGTGTTTGAAACGCCGTCCGGTCTGCTGACAAAAAATTGGACAATTTCAGGTTCTGCACTGAGGGCTGTTGGTCCAATACCTTCACGATTGACTGGTACTGGACGATAGCCAAGGAATTTCATACCCCTTTCTGCTGCCGCTTCCTCAATCAAATCCCGGCATATTTTGTTCATGTCTTCTTCTTTTGGAAGAAAGACCATACCTGTGCCATAATACCCTGGCTCTTCCAATTGTATACCCAAGTTGATACATTCTTCCCATAAAAATTCATGGGGAAGCTGGATCATGATACCTGCTCCGTCACCGCTTTCTGGGTCACAGCCACAAGCACCGCGGTGCTCCATATTCTCCAGCATGGTTAATGCATCTTTTACTTGTGCGTGTGATTTATTCCCTTTTATATGGGCGACAAAGCCTACCCCACAGGCGTCATGCTCAAAATTAGGGTCGTAAAGGCCCTCCGTTTTCGGTCTTTGTTGAATCATCTTTCCTTTTCAAATATTATACATTGCTAATATAGGAATAAAAAACGTAAATATTGTAAATATTCTAATGAAAATGTATTTAATTTGATTTTATCATTTCTTTTAAAGTGTTTTGTTGCCGATATTGTATTTAATGTTTGCGGCCATTAATGCAGTTTAACGCACAGCTGAAAAATGCATTATTTGGCAATTTTTTTTTGTGGGATATGGAAAAAGCATCCCAAGATTGCGAGAATATATATAAATTAGGCAAAGTATTGCATATCCTTTATGCTGTATCGACATGGCTTAACTAAAGAGTGAGATGAAAATAACTGAAATTGAAATTTATCGACTAAGCATTCCTATGGAACCTTTTGTCATTGCGACAGGGACAATGGACTATGCGCAAAATACTTTTATACGTATATATACCGATGCCAATATATATGGTGTGGGCGAATGTTCTGCCTTTCCGATGATCGTTGGAGAAACACAAGATACTTGCTTAGTTCTGGCACGGGATTTTGCAAAGATCTGGAAGGGCCGCGATCCTTTGGCCATAGAAGAGCGTTTGGCTGAATTGGATTTGTATATTGCCGGTAACAAAACGATCAAATCAGCTTTTGATATGGCCTTGCATGATCTGGCGGCTAAACATGCTGGTCTGCCACTTTATCAATTTCTAAAGGGAGCGAAGCGAGAGATTACGACAGATATCACCTTGGGAATTGCTTCTCCGGAGGAGATGGCATTGAAAGCAAAACGTTTACAGGACGAAGGTGCTGTCATGTTGAAAGTAAAGTTGGGTAAGGATCCAAAAACGGATATTGCGCGTATTCGTGAAATACGTAAGGCTGTTGGATTCGAAATGCCTATTCGAGTTGATGCAAATCAAGGCTGGTCTTATGCGGGGGCAATAGAAGCTTTGCAGGGGCTGGAACCTTTTAAGATACAATTTTGTGAGCAACCAATGCGTACCTGGGATGATGAATATTTACCGCAATTGCGCACAGAAACTATTGTTCCCGTGATGGCAGATGAATCTGTTTATTCTCACCATGACGCAGAGCGTCTCTGTAAAGCTGATGCTTGCGATTATATCAATATTAAATTTTCGAAATCAGGAGGTATTCAAGAGGCCTTAAAAATTAATCATATTGCCGCGGAATACGGCATTACTTGTATGATCGGAGGAATGCTGGAATCTCGCTTGGCTTTGGCTGCTAAGGTACATTTCGCGTATGCTGCCCCAAATGTCAAGTTTTTTGATCTGGACACTTGTATGGTTGGTCATCTGGAGGATCCTGTTATCGGTGGTATCCAATATGACGGATACAAAATACATATCTCAGACCAGATTGGAATCGGGGCAGATATAGACCAAACTTTTTTAGATCAATGCGAGAAATGGATCATTTAAATTGGAAAAAAAATTATGAATAGTATGAACTGGGGAATAGGGACACAAGAGATTATTGTCCTGATTATTATCGTTATATTTTTGGTAGCGGCCTATTTGTTTTTCTCTAAGTTGTTGAAAAAGTAGGTTTTAGTTTCTCTTCTTTGATTGAATATCTTCTGTAAACTTATTTTTTAGTTTTATAACTTATTTTTAAGTTGTAAAACTGAAAAATAAGTTATAGCTTTATGTTAGTATAAACAACATGTCAAATTATGGAAGAATTAACAAAAAAAGAAGAGGAAGTCATGCAGGTGATCTGGAAGCTCAAAGAGGTCTTTGTCAAAGATATTATTGAGTACCTGGATCCAAGTAGTTCCATACCCTATAATACAATCTCCTCGATTGTAAGAATACTGGAAAAGAAAGGGTATGTAGGTTATAGAGCCTTCGGAAAGACTTATCAATATTATCCTTTGATTTCGAAGATGCAATACCGAAAGTTATCATTCTCAAGAGTGCTTGATCATTATTTTGATGATTCGGTTGAGAACTTACTGTCTTTTATGGTCAAAGAAAAGAAGCTTTCGGCGGAGGATATTCAGAAAATAGAACAACTTATCAAAAAACACGAAGATCATGAATAGCTTGCTTTATTATTTATTTGAAGTTAACTGCAGTCTAGTAATCGGGGCAGTTCTTTATTTTCTGGTATTCAGACAGCTTTCATTTTTTCAATGGAACCGTTATTTTATCCTGGGTTTATGTTTGTTGAGTCTGCTTCTGCCATTTGGAACTGTACGTTTAGGCGAACTATTTCTTTCGCCGACAAGTCCAGTGCTCGCTTTGGAACAATCGAACACAGTTGCTCATTCGATAAGAGCTTCGGGTGATCTCGTATCTGAAACAGAAATGGTCGATTCTTTCTGGCATTCCTTTTCGATTGGATATGGCATTGCTTATGGTTATCTGCTTGTATCTTTTGTTTTGTTATGCCGATTTGCGTTACGCTATATCCGCTTAGTCCGTCGTATTGGACAGCTGAGTCAGTATAACTTTGAAGGATTTACGATGGTTGCTCCCTTTGGACATTATGCAAATTGTTCAGTTCAGCATGTAATTGTTATGGAAGAAGATCAGCTTAATACGCCAGATGGAAAATTGATTTTTGAACATGAAAGCCAGCATATTGTTTTTAAACATCGTCGGGATAAATTGTTTATAGAAGTTTTTCGTTGCCTTTTTTGGCTAAATCCATTTGTTTATTGGATGCGTAGACAGCTGTATCTGGTGCATGAATATCAGGTTGACGAGGTATTGGCCAATCGATATGGTAACAGCGGCTATGCCCGTTTTCTACTGACTTTAACACAGCAGTCCTGTCCTGCTGGATTGCAAAGCAGTTTATTTAACAATAGGCATGAGCTGGTTGAACGGGTTCAGGCCATGATGGCAACACCTTCTTCTAAAAAGAAAAGATGGCAATATGTATTGACTGTTCCTTTATTAGGCCTTTTACTGCTATTTTACTCTTTTATTAATCCACCAATGTATTCCTGGTCTATCTTTTATTCCGGAAAAGATAGAACTACGAAGACAATTGTCCTGGATCCGGGGCATGGTGGGAAGGATACTGGTGCAACGGCATATTCTGGATTGATGGAAAAATCGTTGACTTGGGAAACTTGTGTACTCTTGAAACAAGAATTGGAACATAAAGGATATAAAGTGATATTATCGCGTGCAGGTGATGAATTTAAATTGTTGAAGGATCGTTCCAATTTTGAAGGGGATTTATTGCTTTCCATTCATTTTGATCATGTAGAAACAAGAGAAGAGCTTCCTATTCGTATTCTGTACCAATCAGGGTTTACAAACGATATATTGGAACAGCATAATCATAGGTTTGCATTTAGCCTGGATCAGAAACTGAAACAAAATGGATTATCGGTGAATAGGCCTCAGATCAGTACAAAACATGTTGTTTTACGTGGTGCTAAAATACCGGCGCTTCTCCTTGAGCTGGATAACATCAATGCCATTGATAAAAACGTTAAACCTGAGTTTGTCCATAAACTAGCACAGGCTGTAGACCAAAGCTTTGAAGACTAAGCACTAATTTTCATAGATACCATGAAGTTCAGGATACTTATAGGGTTATCCATGGCATTGCCATGTCTGTTATTGGCGCAAATAGTTCCCAAAACTAAACAACAATTAACTGACAGTACGATGCTGCGAAATACGGGATCCGATTCAAAACGGATAGATACAGTGCTTGTAGTGGGATCAAGGCCTCTCGAAGAGCAGCTTTTGGATCGGGTCCGTATTCGACCAGGCAGCAATCCCGTTTTATTGAATGGAAATACTTTCGCTGTTTTAAATGCCATTACGAGTATAGAGGTAGACGAATTAGGTAACTTGTCGTTACAGGGAAAAACGGGAGTATTGATTACCATCAATGGCAAGCAGACCTATTTAACCGGAACTTCCTTGGTCGGCTATTTAAAATCTATACCGGCAAGCTCTTTAGAGAGCATTGATCTCATGACTATACCACCTGCGAAATGGAGTGCGGAGGGGGCTGGTGGGGTAATTGATATTCGTTTAAAAAAGGATGTACTGAAAGGTCTAAAAGGAAATGTTTTTTTAGGTGCATCAAAGGGCAGGCTTTGGAAGTATAATAATGGCGTGAGCCTGCAGTATGGAATGAAGAGATGGTCCTTAAACTCCAGTTTTTCCGTTGCGCGCTCTTCGAATTATTTTGATGTTGAGCGTAAGCGTGAACTTGCGTATAGTGAAAATGTTCATTATGTGATCGGACAGCTGAATAAGGAAACAAATAATACACAGGAATTAAATGGTCGTTTGGGCATGAATTATCGGATCGACAAGCAGTCGTCTGTTGAACTGAACTGGAATTATCTTCGTAATAATTATGAAGAGATAGGTGTCTATCAAAATGATTTTTCAGCCGATGGAACATTGAAGCAATCCACTGCTTCAACTAGTAACCTGAGAAATCCGCTGCATAGAAATAGTATAAATCTTCACTATGATTTTGCTGGGGAAAATAAGGATAAAGCGCTGCAGTTCGATTTTGATTATTTGCGATACAGCAGTATTCGGAAACAGGACTTGAAGACAAGGACAGTACCTGTTTTTTCCGAACAGCAAGGGCAGCAGCAATTTTTGCGTTCAAATAACCCGTTCTATGTTGATCTTTTTGGTATCAAGGGTGATTTTCAACGGAAACTTAGCGGGCCCTTTTCTATGGAAGCAGGCTTTCAGGCGAATCGGTCCCAACGTCAGTCGTATGGACATTATCAAAAAGGGGAAAAGGAGTATGCACTGGCCGACGATGATAGCCTAGAGAATACTTTTAAACAAACTGAATACCTGGAAGCGATTTATACGGATTTTCAACTAAAACTTGCACAATGGGAGATTAAATTAGGTGTACGTGCTGAATACGCACAATTTCAGACGAAAATTGACTACATAGATCGAAATACGAATGGAAGAAAGCAAATGTTCAATCTATTCCCAACCTTGTTTGGTATTTATCGAATAGATAACGATAATGGTCAAGCGGTACAGGTCGCGTATGGGCGAAGAATATCACGACCCAATTATCAAGATCTAAACCCTTCCATTTTCTTTTTCGATCCAAGCACAAGTTATCAGGGTAATGCGCAGCTTTCTGCTCAATTGTCAGATAATATGGATCTTAAATATGTTCATGGTCAAAAATGGAATATGGGGCTTTCTTTGATCAATCATCGGAATTATATCTCCATGGTCCATCAGGTTAGTGCGCAGAATTATACGCAAACCTATCAGAATATTGCCGGTGTTAAGAGTGCTGCTATTTCGATGAATATGGGAAAGGACATTGTTAAGAATTTGACAATCTATGGTTTTGGTCAGATTCAGTATGTACATTATAAAAATATACCCACGGAGCTGAATGATCTTCTGATCCATCGGGGACTTTGGTCCTTTCAGAGTAATTTTATGATGCAGTTAAATTTACCTTATCAAATGACAGTAAATTGGACAAACTCATACCGGACTAAGGTACTTTATGCCCAAACGATTATAAAACCCTTATATGAAATGCATCTGGCGGTCAATAAGCAATTTTCGAATGTGTTAAGTCTTACGCTGACGGTACGGGATCTGTTTCATAGCCGTGTTTTGAAACGAGAGATTTTGGGACAGGGATTCAACATTTATTCTAAAACAGTAGTCGATTCAAGAATTATTGGCCTAAATTTTAATTATACATTTGGCCTTTATAAAAAGCAAAAGATCAAACAGACTTCGATCGAAGGAGAAGCGTCACGTTTATAATCGCAGCCGAGGAATACCATTCTTTTTACATTTGTTAAAAAAAATGTGGTCTATACGCGTTTTGAATCTCTGTTGGGACGAAAATAGATTATATTCAGTACCTTTGCGATACTTATTATTTTATAAAAGTTAGAAAATATCATGAGTACTCAAAAAGGACCTATTTCTCAATTTATTGAGCATAATTACCGTCACTTTAACGCAGCTGCATTAGTAGATGCTGCAAAAGGTTACGAGGAACATCTATTGGATGGTGGAAAAATGTTGATCTCTTTGGGAGGTGCAATGTCTACTGCTGAATTGGGTGTTTCTTTGGCAGAAATGATCCGTCAAGATAAAGTACACTTTATTTCTTGTACTGGTGCTAATTTGGAAGAGGATGTGATGAATCTTGTGGCACACTCACACTACAAAAGAATCCCGAATTATAGAGATTTGACAGCTGAGCAAGAAAGAGAGCTATTGGATAATCACTATAATCGTGTTACAGATACTTGTATTCCGGAAGAGGAAGCTTTCCGTCGTTTGCAGAAACATCTTGAAGATGTTTGGCATGCTGCTGAGGCTAAAGGTGAGCGTTACTTACCACATGAGTTTCTTTATCAGGTCGTTAACTCTGGTGTGTTGGAGCAATATTATGAAATCGACCCAAAAGATTCTTGGATTGTTGCTGCTGCTGAGAAAAATTTACCAATTGTATGTCCAGGATGGGAAGATTCAACGACAGGTAATATCTTCGCTTCCAATGTGATCAAAGGTAAATTGAAAGCGAGTACTGTTAAATCTGGTATTGAGTACATGATTTACTTGACAGAGTGGTACCGTAACAATTCAGCTGGTAAAGGTGTTGGATTTTTCCAAATCGCAGGTGGTATTTCTGGTGACTTCCCAATCTGTGTAGTTCCGATGATGTATCAAGATCTTGAATGGGAAGAAGTACCTTTCTGGGCTTATTTCTGTCAAATTTCAGATTCGACAACTTCGTATGGTTCTTACTCTGGTGCTGTTCCAAACGAGAAAATCACTTGGGGAAAATTAGATATTGATACACCTAAATTTATCGTAGAATCTGATGCGACGATCGTTGCGCCATTAATCTTCTCGTATATCTTAGGTCATTAATCTTTTTGACATATAGAAAGGAGCGATTCTTCGCTCCTTTTTCTTTTCTCTTTTTCTTCTTTATCTTTACTGTCTAATATTTCTTTCCCGATGAGCAATCTTACAACAGATAATCCCGTTGCACTTCAGACCTTAATGGATGAAACAATCTTTGGAAATGGTTTTGATTTTCAAGCCGATCTGTCTGCACATCCTTTACAGGAGGAGAATAGTGTTCATGCGCAAGCAGCTATTGTACAAGCATCATCGACAACGAAGGACACTTCGTATGTAGCAGTAGGGTTAGGTGCGGAGCAGGCCGCTGTGGCTATTGAGCCCCGCAAGGGCGGTGATACTGTTAACCATCTGGAAGTATTGGGTGGTGAATTTATATATCAAGGAAATAAGGATCAGGGAGTACTTTTTATTTTGCGTTACGAGCAATACCCCTACTTTTCTCCAGCTGCATTGGACGCTTTTGAAAAAACAATTGGTGCCTTGAAATTGACCAAAGAGACCGTTGCGGTTCTCAATTTGGCAAATTCCCATAACCCGAATGATTTTAAGCGTATTATGCAGTTTTTCCAACCGACTAAGATTATATTGTTGGGTGTGGAACCTGCATCTTTGAAACTTCCATTTATTGAACATAATTCCTACATGAAAGGCCGTATTGCGACGGTTTTTAATACGTTCAGTTTTGAAGAGATGTTTGTTGATGTAAATAAAAAGAAGTTGTTCTGGAATGAATTTAAGACCTTTATTGTTTCTTGATTTTTTTATCAGATACTTGTTATGAATAAAATTGGGATTTAAGAGGAAATGTAAGCTCTTAAACCCCATCTATTATTTAATCTTCTTTGTTATTAATTTGGCAAGGGACTTTGCAGTTTTAGCGTAACCCTCGGCTATTCTGTCATTGGTATTGGGTATCCCGACGAAATCAAAATCTCCAGGCGCTTTTTCACTGTTTATTTCGAGTAGCACATTAGCGGGATTAGCTGTTTCGATAAACTTTAATAATGTGGTAACTTTTGCATGTTGTTTCATTACTCCGGCAAACCACCCTGGATAGATCCATGTTGTTTGAACGACTAATGTGTAAGGGGCGGATTCTTTGCTCCCTGTCACGATAGTACAGTTTTTGTTCATAGAAGCAAAAAATTTATTTGGAAATGCTGTAGATTTAGAATATTCCCAATCATTTTTCCAATTTTCGGCTTCAGCTGAACCTTTATTGGCGCTAATGTCTTTATTTCTTTTTTCTAGATAGTCGTTTTCAGACATCTTCTCATTATAAAAGGTCATGGGTGTATAATCAAACACAACGTTCAATTCTTGTTGTCCTTTCAGGAACTCAAAATTTCCAGAAAGAACTTTCATTTTTTGTGCAAATGTACTGCATGGCGACACCATCACTAAGGTCAGCAGTAGATAAACTGCTAAAGATAACTTTTTCATTATTTTTATTGGGTTAATAGTTGCCAAATATAAGTTTTATTACAGAATATATATATCGTAATGCTTATTTTTGGAGGTGTAACTTCATGGAAAAATCGTAGCCCACTGCAGAGTGAGGAGCACGGTCGATAAAGCGAAAGAACAAACAAAAACTAAATTTGAAGAAGATGCTAGAACTTGTATTTGCAACCAATAATGCCCATAAATTAGAGGAAGTCCAAGCGATCGTGGGGAATGCTTTTATCATTAAGAGCTTAAATGATATTGACTGTAACGACGATATTCCAGAGACGGGAGTGACCTTTGAAGAAAATGCCCAGCAGAAAACGGACTATTTGGTGAACAAATATGGTCTTTACTGTTTTGGAGATGATTCCGGATTGGAAATTGATGCATTAAATGGCGAGCCTGGAGTTTATTCAGCACGTTATTCCGGATCGAGGGATATGGAAAAGAATATTGATCTTGTCCTGGAAAATTTAGGCAATAACCCCAATCGTACAGCGAGATTCAAAACAGTTATTTCATTATATTTGAATGAGCAGCAGCACTTTTTTGAAGGAAGTATAGAGGGAAAAATTATTGAAGAGCGTAAGGGTATTGATGGTTTTGGTTATGACCCCATTTTTATTCCGAATGGCTATGATAGAACGTTTGCCGAAATGACAGCTGCGGAAAAAAATAGCATTAGCCATCGAGCGATTGCTGTAGGCAAACTTGCTGATTACCTAAAAACAAAATAGGTTAATATTTCTTTCATTTAGATTAAAAGTAGGAGCTTGCAATTTACCGGGAGGGGATCGTAATCTGACCGGTTGAAGCCTTGAATAAAAAAAGGAAGCGCAAAACAATTTGTTTTGCGCTTCCTTTTGTGTTGACTTCTCTTATTATTTAGCTTTTACTTTTGTTTGGGTACTATCTTGAGCAGGTATTATCGCCGATTTATTAGTTGTTGAGTCGGACTTTGAAGCTACTTTGTCAGTTGCGGTCTTTACACTTGTTTTTGTAGCGTTAGCTTTATCCGTTGTTTCAGATGGCTTAGCTGTTTTGGTGACAGCGCTTGATTTATTGTTTGTAGCGTCCACCTCTTTTTCTTTCTCGAGCGTTTCGTTAGCACCAGCTTTCTTGGCGGCACCCTTTGGAGGGGTCGTGGTTTTATCACCTTTTTTTATAGACTTCATTGTTCCAGATTCTTCACCTTCTGGTGCCGTCGGAACCGTAAATGAAGCTTTTGAAAGATCTCTTTTTCGATTTAATAAATCATCTTTTGATTTGGGGCGGTCTTCAGGTCGCCAAGTGAAATTCGGAAGAAACTCTTTATCGGCGGTGACTTCCGCAATAGGATAGACTTTGCCATCCACTTTCCGGATGGATACGTATTCCTTCAACTTATTGTCTTCCATCAAGATCTTGAAACGACTGCTTCGATCATGGATAAGCTCAGTGGTTACATTGGTCTTTTCATCAATATTATAGAAGATATTTTCTGCATTGCCATCGACAAACAGACGCTCCATGCGGTTATTGGTGAAAAAGCTGGTAATCTTCCGTCCCTTAATCTGGTTGAACTTTAAAGAATCACTGGTCGCGTTTACCATAAATGCATTGCCCACAAGTAGTGAATTGTCCAGCTTTTGGTTCTTTACTTGCAGAAATATGGTGTCTCCCGAAATCTGCGAGTTTTCGGCCCACATCATTGGTTTTCCCATTAGTCTGAACATGGAATCTTGCATACCATAATACATAGAATCTGCTACAGCCTGCAAGTCCGATTTAAATAATCGAGCATTATAGTAGGCCTTTATAATCCGTGTTTTAGCCGTATCCTGGGAAAGGGAATCGCGTTTTCCCTCTTGAGCATTTTTTAAAGCTGCTCCCATCAGTTTATCGGATTCACCGCCTTTCGGGATGATCGCTTTTTTACGCAATAAACTATCAGCCTTGAGATTTTTTTCAATTTCTATTTTGTTTTGATCACCGACTATTACCGGTGCTTTCTTCGGAGCAATCGGCTTCCTATTCGTAAGGGTATCTTGTACTTTGTTTGTGTTTTTTTCAAGCACCGGTTTCCTGACTTCTTTTTTATGCAGATTATCTAAATCTTTTTGGAGACTATCTGCAACGGTTTTTAATGTACCTGTAGAATCAATCTGTGTTGATGTTGAATCATGATCACCATAATCGACCTCATTGTCATCCTCAATAGCCCCACCTTCACGATTCAATTTAAAATCTTTTGCAATATAATCTCGGCGAAATATCATCTGTGAGAAGAGCGTGTCGGCTGTCATAAAAACAGAATCTACCTGTGAATCAGCCTTAAGTGGTTTATTATTGCCGCTTTTGACATTTTTACCTGGATGTTCCTTTTCTTCTAGCGCAACTTGCGATGTAGTTTTATTTGATTTGAGGTCATCTTTGTGTTGTTCTTTTTCAATCTTCTTCAATTCTTTGGCTTCATTTTTTAACTCTTTCTCCGATTTTTGTTGGACAGGAGACAAAGAAGATACAGAATCTTTTTGTGTTGAATCTTTTTTGACAACCGAAATGATCAGGGGTTTGTCTGTCATCGTAATGGATTCGTTTCTCCCGTTGTACAAACCAAATCCACCATAGGCGTAAAATTTGTCTAAGGTATCAACAAAGACCACATTTTTTACGGCTTTACCGATTCCCACTTGTCTATCGTAGAATAGGCTGTCTCCCTTAAGAAACTTTGTACCTTCTGTGTAGAGGTTGTTTTTAGAGAAATAAGCCTGGCCCGTTGCCATATGGTATCGGCCTTTTTCAGTATACAGGTTTTCCCCTTTATTTCCCTTGATATTGGTAGGCCCATAGAAATCAGTAATGCGTGTATTACCATTATATTTCATGGAGTCCGTGTAGACTTTTACATTGGTTGATCGGACCACAACTTTTTGATTGAAATAAGATTCCCCTGTATTTTCGAAATAAGTAGCTCGCTGGCTTGTAATTGTATCGCTTCCTGATAGAATACGCCCACCACTGTAATAATTACCGATTTTACTGCGCATATTATAGACAAGATGATCGGTTGTCAGTATAGAGCCACTGGTGCTGACCATTCGTACAGCGCCCGTAAGTGTAGCGAGCTGCATGGCCGCTTCATAGTGCAATTTATTGGAAAATATCTGCGTACCGTCGGGTTGAGTAATGATTACATTTCCAAAGGCTTCAAAAAATTGTCTGCCAATGTTGTCTTTGTGTAAATAGCCACTATCTGATGATAGCGTTGAGCCTACATGTTCATAGACTGGGCGGTAAAAGAGGATATTGCCGTCTTTTCCAGTAATAATATGGGATGATGAAAGAAGCTTTAGTTCATCCTGTTTCTGTGCTTGGACCGACAAGCCAGTTAAAATAAATACAATAAGTGTATAAATGTATTGTTTCACAAGGGCAAAAATATGGATTTTAATTGCTACTTCACTGGATTTCACAAATTTTAAGACTTGAATTTATCATTCGGACAAAATATACCGTAACTTTGTTATATGAATGTGCTGGAAAGACTAATGGGCTATATTGAAAAGGAGCATTTGTTGATGCCTCATGATAAAATATTGCTTACGGTGAGTGGAGGAAAGGACTCGATGTTAATGGCACATTTATTTGCAAAAGCAGGGTATACGATTGCTATTGCACATTGCAATTTTCAATTAAGGGGGGCGGAATCTGAAGAGGATGAAGCTCTAGTCAGAAAATTTGCAGCGGAAAATAATGTTCCAATATACGTGAAACACTTTGATACACAAGCTTACGCAAAGGACCATCAGGTTTCGATTCAAATGGCGGCCCGGGAACTTCGTTATGCTTGGTTTGAGAAATTGCGACATGAGCTGCAGTTCGATCGAATTGCAGTAGCTCAGCATCTGAACGATCATATCGAAACGGTACTCCTGAACCTTTCACGTGGAACCGGTCTCCAAGGCCTCCAGGGTATTTTTCCTATCAGAGAGCGCATCATCCGACCACTACTTTTTCTGAAGGCAAGCGAAATTGAACATTTTGTGAATATGTATGGGATTGCTTATCGGGACGATCAGTCCAACTTTTCAACAAAATATGCACGTAATAAAATAAGGATTGATATCATCCCACATTTTAAAAAACTTCAGCCAGATTTTGAGATGGTCTTCGAGCAGAATATCAATCATTTTAAGGAATCTTACCAGCTGTTGCAGCAATTTGTGGAGCCCATTCGGAGAAAGCTGTTTTACCCTATTGACGAAGGATGGGGAGTTCAGAAGGAAGATCTGGAACCCTATATGGATAATCTGCCTTTGCTTTATGAGTTGTTTTCGGCTTTTAATTTCTCAAAGCCGGTACTAAGTGATCTTCAACAAGCTTGGTCAAGAGAGTCTGGACGTATTTTTCAATCCGATGCCTACCATATGCTCCTGGATAGAAATGAACTTTTTATTCGTGAAAAGGAATTTATTTCTCCCGATGAGGCTTTAATCACCTCCGAAACTTCGACTGTGGAGTGGAAGCACTATTGTTTTCATGCCAATGTTTCTGCCGATCTAGCTATTGTCAAAGCAAGTGAGGTTGCAAAGCTGGATTATGATGTGTTGGTTTTCCCGCTCACAATTCGATCATGGAAAGTTGGCGATAGCTTTTATCCTTTAGGTATGGAAGGGCGTAAGAAGTTGAGTGATTTTTTTATCAATAAGAAGATCAGCTTATTTGAAAAGGAAAATATTCCGATCGTGGTGAATGGAAATGGAGATATCCTTTGGGTAGCCAATTATCGCATGGACAATCGTTATAAAATTACCGCCAATACAAAAAAAGTCCTTACTTTAGTTTGCAGAACTGATTAGCAAGAAAAATTGTTGCTGCTAAAAATGACGGAAGGATCCTGAATGATACAAAATCTATAGAAGCAAAAATGATACTAATGAGGAGTTCAAATAGTAAGAGACAATGGTGCGAAGTCTCCAAATTAATAGCTAAATCTTAAGTAAATGAAAGAAGGTGTACTCTATTCGGAAAATCAATATTTAGGTCGTGACCGTGTTTGGATCAGCGTGCGTTTAGTGCTCGTACTTTTTTGTTTTACGGCATTTTATTTGAATTTAGACCATTTGATATCGAGCCAATTGTTCTTTATTGTAGGAGTAGGTATTATCATCACGTCTATTGTCATGATGTATATGGTATTATTCCGTACGGAAGTATTTCAAGACCATATACTTATTAGTGGACTATGGTCTACTCGAGTCGTCAAAATCGATCTTGCCTCTATTACAAAAATAGAAAAGGCGCCTTATAGTACATTCTTTTTCAATAATCCTGTTTATAATCTGCATACTAAAGGAAAGATTAAATTCTTCGCTGGAGGCAAAAATGCAGTTTTTTTAACGGATAAAGATGGTCTTACCTACGTGTTGGGTACACAGCGCCAAGAAGAGCTCTATCGAATTATTATGGAAACAAAAGCGCGATTAGGAAAGTCTTAAAATTTGTTAATAAATTCTTATCTGACATTTTAAAGACAACAGTTTATCGAGTTATTGGTTAAATTTGATAAAATAGCAACGAATTAACTATGGCATTTTTAAAATTTATACTTATTACATTCGCTGTTTACTTTGTAGTAAGATTCTTATTTAGATTATTTTTACCATTTGCAATGCGTAAAGCAGCTGAAAAGTTGATGAAAAAAGCGCAGCAGCAGGGTGGAGCATATGGTAGCCAAGGATCAGGCGGTACCTTTTATTATGAATTTAATGGTCAAGGGCAACAGGAAAGTAAAAGGTCTCAGCCCGAAGGGAAGGTACATGTCGATTACATTCCACCGAAAGAAAGTCCTGAACGTAAAGGAACTGAAACCGCTGGTGAGTTTGTGGATTTTGAGGAAATAAAATAATTTTTAGCAATCCAAATAGCGTATCTTTGTGCTATGTGGCTGAAGCAACTTTCTGTTCTAAATTTCAAGAATTACTCGGAATCATCTTTGGAATTTCTCCCCGAGGTAAATGCGTTTACGGGGAATAATGGTGTTGGTAAAACCAATCTTTTGGATGCGATTCACTATTTATCACTCTGTAAAAGTTATTTCAATCCAATTGATTCGCAGCATATCAAATCAGGAAATGACTGGTTTATGGTACAGGGTGAATTTGATAAAGAATCCATTAGTGATTTCATTTCTTGTAGCCTTAAAAAAAATCAGAAAAAGCAATTTAAAAAAAATAAAAAGGATTACCCGCGACTGGCTGATCATATCGGCCTATTTCCTTTGGTCATGGTATCCCCAAACGATAGCATCATCGTCACAGATGGGAGTGAAGAGCGTAGAAAGTTTGTGGATAATGTGATTTCCCAAACAGATAATAAATATTTAGATACCCTGATTATTTATAATAAGTATTTAGCCCAACGTAACAGTCTCCTTAAACAAGCACGTCAAACCAGTGTATTGGATCTTGGCCTAATCGAAATTCTCAATTTTCAGCTTGAAGAAGTTGGAAATATTATTTTTCAAAAAAGAAGGTCTTTTATGGAGGAGTTTCAGCCGGAGTTTGACCGACACTATCAGTTCCTCACCGAGGATGCAGAGTCTGTTCAATTACAATATGAATCGCCTTTAATGACAGATTCGTTTCTAAATATTTTGGAGAAGAATTTGGAACGTGACCGTATGCTGGAACGCACAACGCAAGGAATACATAAAGATGATCTGATCTTTACCATTCACGGTGGAATGCCCTTAAAGAAGTTTGGTTCTCAGGGCCAACAAAAATCTTTTCTAATTGCCCTGAAGCTTGCACAATATTCTTATCTCCAGCAGAAAAAGGGTTTTAAGCCCTTACTTCTTTTGGATGACATTTTTGATAAACTTGATGATCGCCGTACACATAAATTGATGCAGATGGTTTCAGAAGATGATTTTGGACAGATTTTCCTGACAGATACGGATTCCGTGAGAATTCAGCGAATCTTTGACGAAATCAGCCGACCTGTTCGTATATTTGATATTGAAGGAGGACAAGTCAATGTATAAGAAGCAAACTAAAAAAAGCCTAGAATTCATTCGGTCAAGCGACGATATGACAATTAAGGAGGGAGTTGAGCGTCTTCTTGAGGCTTATAAACTACGAAGAAAATTTGATGAAACTTCGATCGCATCTGTTTGGCCTCAATTGATTGGTAAAGCTATCGCTAATCGCACACAGCAGCTATATGTTCGTGATAAAAAACTGTTCGTACGTGTAGAGTCTGCTGTTATTAAGAATGAATTGGCGCTTATGCGAAGACAAATTCTAGGAAGGGTAAATGAATATGTAGGTCACGTCATTATTGAAGAAGTCGTGATTTTATAAAACCTCCTTTCATGTTAGATCAACTCTTTCGAGATTTTTTTCCTATTTCTGAGGCTAGTGCCTTAAAACTTTTCTCAAACTTCGAGCGTATTGAATTAAAACGAGGTGAATATCTGATCAAGGCGGGCGATTACTCTTCCAATCTGTTTGTGATAGAATCCGGATTAATCCGTCAATATGCTTGGTCAAAAAAAGGAGAGTTTACGCAATGGATAGGTACAAGGAATCATTTTGTGACAGATCTTGCTTCTTTCATTTTTGACAGGGCTTCCATATGGAATTTCCAATGCATTAGCGACTGTACGGTATACCGTTTGTCAAAGTCCGATTACCAGCGAATGGAATCCGAAATTGTGGAATGGAATAAATTTGAGAAGGCTTTTTTGGCAAAATGCTTTTGCACCATGGAGCAGCGAATCTCGGATTTTATTTGTCTAACAGCGGAAGAAAGATATGTCCAATACTTTGAACAACATAAATTATTATTCCAACAAGTTCCCCTTCAATATATCGCCTCCGTGTTAGGTATGAGCCCAGAAACCTTGAGTCGTATTCGAACAAAAATAAGTTCTTGATAAAAGTCAAGAGCGAGCCGCCTGTCTTTTTCTAGTTTTGTCCTGTAGCTGTTAACGAACAGCTTGCTTAATAGAACATGTAACCAAAATTTTGTGTATTTATACATTTATATGGTTCATATGAAGCTTGGAGTAGTTTGTTTGCAGTTGTAATAATTGAAATTAAGATGAAACTAGAATAGCATCACATCCGCTTTAGCGTTATTTGAAGACAGGTGAAGAAGCTTGAGCTATTTTGTCGTTTCAGCGATAAAAAGAACAAAATGAAAAAGATTGAAACGAGTATTCTCATTGATGCGACAGCAGAAGAGGTTTGGCGGGTATTAAGTGGATTTAAGGCTTATTCCCAATGGAGTCCAACAATCAAACAGTTTGAAAAGCAACCGGTAGTCGGAAAACGCTGCAAAGTGCTTTTAGAACAACCAAACGGATTCAAGATCAAAATGAATCCAAAATTCCTGTCTATTGAACAGAATAGCGAGCTGCGCTGGAAAGGAGATTTATTCTTTCCAGGTATTTTTGATGGCGAGCATTATTTTAGGTTAGAACAAGTGGGAGCTTCACAAGTTAGATTTGTCCAAGGCGAATTTTTTTCTGGATTGTTGGTTCCTTTTCTGGGAAAACTACTGATAGAAACAAAGCGCGGATTTGAACTTTTCAACATAGCGATAAAAAAACGGGTAGAGTATCGTTCTTAACTTTCCACAGAGATCTGTTAGTATAGTTTATTTATAAACACGATATTTAACGAATTTGCCGATGAATGTTATCTTATGCACATTTTTATGTGTATAACCCCCTAGTTTTACACATTTTGTTGTTTTTTTGAATCCTTTTTGTTTGTGTTATTAACAATGTAGTGTTGATAAAGGACTACTTATACACATTTTATGTTAGTATCCATATGTCAACAAGCTACTTATTAACATTTCTTGTGTTAATAAGTAGCTTGTTTTGTTGATAAGTATGTTGATGGGAGTAGTTTATGCACAAATTACCAACAATGATACTGGTGGGAATTTTGCAAATAGGTTAATAAGGGGAGTTTCTACTGAAAGTTGGTTTTTATAGGAATTGCTCCAAATCACCTTTTCCTTCACGAATAACATCAAAAGTTCCTTCTGTAAGATCGACCACGGTAGATGCGACATTATCGCCATAACCGCCATCTATAACAGCATCAACTAGATCTTCGTATTTTTCATGAATTAATTCGGGATCAGTAGAATATTCAATAATTTCATCTTCATCGTGAATGGAGGTTGTCACAATAGGGTTACCTAATTGTTTGACAATTTCACGAACAATATTATTGTCTGGCACCCGTATACCCACAGTCTTCTTTTTGGAACTTAGTAGCTTAGGGACTTTAGTTGTTGCGTTAAAAATAAAGGTAAAAGGTCCAGGCAAGGCTTTTTTTAATACACGGAATACGGAGGTATCGAAGGATTTTGTGTATTGCGAAATATCTGTTAAATCATAGCATATAAATGATAGATTAGCCTTTTCTGGTTTTAGACCTCTAATTTCACATACTCGTTCTATGGCTTTTTGTTGCGTGATATCACAGCCGATACCATATACGGTATCAGTAGGGTAGATGATTACACCTCCACGCCGTAGAATATCAACCGCCTGTTCTATTGCCTTGGGGTTAGGATTGTCGTTATATATCTTAATAAGCATTTTCTATTTTTGTTAAGTACCTGAATTAGGTTTAATCTTAGCCCCTGTTGTAGAATGTCAATAGGGCAATGGTTATTATCTGCATTCAGATACGCTATATCTAAAAGAACAACAGCCAAAATATTTTGTTTTGGCTGTTGTTCTTTATATTAAAATTCTGCGTTTTTCGGTGTACGTGGGAATGGAATGACGTCGCGGATATTGGTCATCCCTGTCGTGAATAAAACGAGGCGTTCAAAACCTACGCCAAATCCTGAATGTGGTACCGATCCAAAACGGCGTGTATCCAAGAACCACTCCATTTCTTCTGCGGGAATACCAACTTCAGCCATGCGATCAAGTAAACGATCAAGATTTTCTTCACGCTGCGAACCACCGACCATTTCACCAATACCTGGGAAAAGAATATCCATGGCACGTACTGTGTTTCTTCCTTGTGCATCCGGCTCATTTTGCTTCATATAGAAGGACTTGATTTCGCGCGGATAGTCTGTTAAGATAACAGGTTTCTTGAAGTGTTTTTCAACCAAATAGCGTTCGTGTTCCGATTGTAAATCAGCACCCCAATCATCAATTAAATATTTGAATTGTTTCTTTTGGTTTGGTTTGCTACGCTTTAATATTTCAACGGCATCGGTATAGGTAACCCTTTCAAAATCGTTTGTTAATACGAAGTTTAACTTCTCAACAAGATTTAATTCTGAGCGTTCTGCAGCAGGTTTAGATTTCTCTTCTTCCAGCAAACGATTGGTTAAGAACTCAATTTCTTCTGGACAGGTTTCCAAAGCATATTTAATCACATATTTCAGCAAAGCTTCGGCCAAGTCCATATTGTCCTCTAATTCATAGAAAGCCATTTCGGGTTCGATCATCCAGAATTCAGCCAAATGGCGTGTTGTATTTGAGTTTTCCGCTCTAAATGTTGGACCGAACGTATAGATGTTTCCAAATGCCATGGCACCAAGTTCTCCTTCCAATTGGCCCGATACAGTAAGGTTCGTCGATTTTCCAAAGAAGTCTTCTTTGAAATCGATATCTCCATTTTCTTTGCGTGGCGGGTTTTTTAAATCCAGGGTTGTAACCTGAAACATTTCTCCAGCACCTTCCGCATCCGAACCTGTGATGATTGGTGTATGCATGTAGACAAAATCGTTTTCCTGAAAAAACTTGTGTACTGCAAATGCTAAAGCATTACGCACTTTGAATACCGCATTGAATGTTCCGGTACGGAAACGCAAATGTGCAATTTCACGTAAAAATTCTAAGCTATGCTTTTTGGGTTGTAATGGATATTTTTCGGGGTCAGAGTCGCCAATAATACTAACTTCAGTAGCTTTGACCTCAACTTTTTGCCCTTTACCCAATGATTCTATCAATTGACCTTTTACGCGAACTGCTGCTCCAGTGGTGATACGTTTTAAGATATCTTCAGGTGTATTTTCAAAATCGACAACTGCTTGAATATTATTGATTGACGAACCGTCATTGATTGCTATAAACTGATTGTTGCGGAAAGTTCTTACCCAACCTTTAACAACGACCTCTTTGCCAAATTCTGTGGCATTCAATAGTTCCTTTATTCTTGTGTGTTCCATCTTAATTTTTGGAGATTGACTTGTAAAAGATGCTTTGTTAAAAAAGCAATACAAAAATAAGCTATTCTGTTGGTTTATTGGTTATAAATGTTGATTTAATTCACTTAAAGATGGTTCGTTAACCTGCACAAGGGAAATATATTTTGAAATAAGGACCGGTGAAAACTCAAAGATTGGGAAATGGCACACACCTCGTTTTGCTATGGAATATAGGTTTGCTAAGAAGAGAGCTTTTTGTCTGTGTGGCGAGCGATAGGAGGAGTAGAAACAAAAAACGCGGACTATCACTAGTCCGCGTTTTTGTTATGATGATTAAAGGAATTAACCTTTTAATACTTTCGTTACCAATTCAGCAGCTTCTTTCAATAAGATTGCAGAATAAACTTGTAAACCGGACTCATCAATTAATTTTTTCGCTTCTTCAGCATTCGTACCTTGAAGGCGAACGATGATTGGAACAGGGATGTTACCGATTTCGCTGTAAGCATCAATTACACCTTGAGCAACACGGTCACAACGAACAATACCACCGAAGATATTAATTAAGATCGCTTTTACGTTAGGGTCCTTTAAAATGATATTGAAACCAGCTTTTACAGTTTCAGCATTTGCAGTACCACCTACGTCCAAGAAATTTGCAGGTTCACCACCAGCTAATTTGATGATATCCATTGTAGCCATTGCTAAACCAGCACCATTTACCATACAACCTACGTTACCATCTAATTTAACGTAGTTTAGGTTTGATTCACCAGCTTCAACTTCCGTTGGATCTTCCTCAGTTACGTCACGCATAGCAGCGTAATCTGGGTGACGGTACAAAGCGTTCTCATCAAGATTTACTTTCGCATCAACTGCTAAGATCTTGTCGTCTGAAGTTTTTAATACCGGATTGATCTCAAACATAGAAGAGTCTGTAGAATCGTACGCTTTGTAAAGAGCGGCAACAAATTTCACCATTTCTTTGTGTGCAGCACCAGAAAGACCAAGATTGAAAGCAATTTTACGTGCTTGGAATCCTTGTAAGCCTACTTTTGGATCGATTTCTTCTTTGAAAATCAAGTGTGGTGTTTTTTCTGCAACTTCTTCGATGTCCATACCACCTTCTGTAGAGTACATAACGATGTTACGTCCCTTAGCACGGTCTAATAATACAGACATGTAGAATTCTTTTGTTTCGCTCTCGCCAGGATAATAAACGTCTTGAGCTACCAAAACTTTGTTTACTTTTTTACCTTCAGGTCCAGTTTGAGGCGTTACTAATTGCATGCCAATGATGTCAGTTGCTCTTTGTTTGACTTCATCCAAGTTCTTAGCTAACTTGACACCACCACCTTTACCACGGCCACCAGCGTGAATTTGAGCTTTAACAACAACCCAATCAGAGTTGTAGTCTTCTTTCATTTTTTTGGCCGCTTCCACAGCTTGCTCTGGAGTATCTGCTACGATACCTTCCTGTACGCGCACACCAAAGCTCTTTAGTATTTGCTTTCCTTGATATTCGTGAATGTTCATTTGCAAAAATATTTGGCGTAAAAATATAATTTTTTGGGGGATAAGACAAGGGATAAGTTGCTCTTTTATCTATTTTTTGACATTTAGACAAAATAAAATGGCTGGAATAGAGAAATAACAGCTTATTTATTCAAACTCGTGGTATCGTAAATTTATTTATCTTTGTCCTATGATGTTACATGCCAAAGGAATTCACAAAGCTTATGGGTCATTACCAATTTTGAAAGGTGTTGATATCGCTGTTGAAAAAGGGGAAATCGTCAGTATTGTTGGTGCTTCAGGAGCTGGTAAAAGTACACTGTTGCACATCATTGGTACCTTGGATAAGCCTGATCAGGGAACGGTTTCCATCAATGGTGTTGATGTTCAAAAATTGAATGCTAAAAAGTTAAGCGCGTTCCGAAATGAACATATTGGTTTTGTATTTCAATTCCACCATCTGTTGCCTGAATTTACAGCACTGGAAAATGTATGTATTCCAGCTTTTATTCAGGGAAAAGGGAGGTCCGAAGCGGAAGCTAAAGCAAAGGAACTGCTGGACTTATTAGGGGTTTCGCATCGTATTGACCACAAGCCTGCAGAAATGTCTGGGGGTGAGCAACAACGTGTTTCTGTAGCGCGTGCTCTAATCAATGATCCTTCTATTATTTTGGCTGATGAACCCTCTGGTAATCTAGACTCGGAAAATGCAGCAGCTTTACATCAATTGTTTTTTGATCTTAGAAACAAGTTTCAGCAAACGTTTATTATCGTTACCCATAATGAGGAACTTGCCCGAATTTCGGATCGAACGATTCATATGCGTGATGGATTAGTCGTGTGACAGATCCAAAATACCCAGAAATATCAAAATGCCCTGAAATAATCGGGTTTATAACTATATTTTTAATGAAGAAAATACTCATCACTTTCGGAACCAGACCTTTGGCAATGCGTATCGCTAAAAAATTGGGAACTGATTTCGAAATAATATATGCAAGTTCAGAAGATATTCCTGAATTGCTGCTAAATTCAGGTAACTATGCGAAGATTCCGAAAGGACTTCTCCCCACTTTTGCACATGAGATACTCAAATTAAGTTTAGACCAACAGGTTAATTATGTGCTGCCTTTAGGAGGTTTTGAGCTGGAACCATTGGCTGCAGCCAAAGTTTTATTTGAGGAATATCAGATTTCAGTTCTTGTTCCTGATAAAGATCTGCTTGAAACTATTCCTGTTATGGAAAATCCGCCAGCTGATTTGCCTTATAGACTTCTGTCAAAGGGCAACGATTTATTGGGCTCAGCGACTTTCGAAAGATCATTGGACGGATTATTTGCCACATCAGATTCTGGTGAGGATCTTGCATTAATCTGTGTATCCAAATAGGATATCACTTTGTGGCTCATGTAATAATCGTTCCAACGGTGTTGATACAGCCCTTAACTTTAAGCTTTTATACTCATGATGTTTCCAGAAGAAAAAAAGGTGTATGTTTTTGAATTAGATGATGTTGTTTTTCCCAAAAGGGACTACTTACTTCAAGTATATTATCTTTTTGCTAGTTTTATAGAATTTACAGAGACTGTTCCGGCCCAAGCAGATTTGGTTCAATTTATGAAAAATCACCTTGAGCATCAAGGTGAGAATCTATTGTTCGAACATACACAACAAACTTTTGGATTTGATCAAAAATATAAGGAAAATTTTGAACGGCTTCATGTAAATGCAATTTTGCCGCTACGCCTACACTTGTTTGATCATATTAACACCCTATTTGCGCAGTTAAAAGCTGCTGATAAGCACATTTGTATCCTAACGAAAGGTAATCCACTTGAACAGCTCAATAAAGTTAAATTTGTGGATTGGGGCGAATATAGTGACAAGATAAAAGTTTATTTTAAGGATGAACTCCTTTTTAGGGGAGTAGAGCCATTGGAGTTCCTGGCCACGGAGTTTGCAGTGGGAACTGCCGAAATTCAATTTGTAGACTAAGTCTACAGTAAGTATCTTTGTTTAATCTACCAACAATAATTGTCTTTAAAATCGTAGTCAATATTGTTGAAAAAAAATTATGATTAGGGATATAAAAGCCCTATTTTTATATAAAGCCCTTGGATTTATGAATAAAGTGAACAAGCCTGCCACGATTAAAGAAATTGCCAAGAAGCTGAAAATCAGTCCTTCGACAGTTTCTAGAGCATTGAATGATCATCCAAGTATTGGATTAGTAACAACAATGCGAGTTAAAAAAATGGCCGAAGAATTGAATTATGAACCCAATCAGACGGCTATATTCTTCAAACAACGTAAGACATTCACTATTGCTGTGATCTTGCCGAGTTTGTCTGAACCGTTTTTTTCTTTCGCCATTAGTGAAATTGAAAATGTTGCATCCGAACACCGATATACTGTTCTGATGGGACAATCATTGGATGATCCTGATCGTGAAGAGCAGATCTTAAAAACATTTAAAAACCATCGTGTCGATGGGATTTTGATGTCTATAGGTAAAAAGACGACCAATTTAGAATTCATTGAGAAATTGGAAGCGTCTGGTATCCCGATTGTCTTCTTTGACTGTGTGCCTAGTTTACCTAATATCAATAAAGTGCAGAGTGATCTTTCTACTGGGATGAACGAAGCTGTCGATGCTTTTGTAGCACGTGGGCATAAAGTCATCGCACTTGTAAATGGACCGAAAACACTACCTGCCAGTGAAGATCGAAAAGTAGCTTATCTATCGGCTATGAAAAGGAATGGTATGGATATTCTAGAAAAGAATATCATCGAAACAGACCTGAGTACGGAAGGAAATGAAAAGGCTATGGATAGTATATTTGCGATGTCTGAGCGACCTTCTGCCATTATATCTTTTAATGACTTTGTTACACTTGATTTGATGAAAGCGGCCAGACAAAAGGGGCTTGTCTTAAATCAAGATATTTTCTTTATTAGTTATGCCAACTATCCGTTATGGCAATATATGGAAAATCCGCCAATGGGACGCATAGAGCAATTTCCGGGAATGCAAGCGCGTAAAGCGGCTGAAATTTTATTTGAACGCATTGACAACAGCGAAATTGTCGATCAACAGATCGTCTTTAAGTCGCGATTGGTTATGTAATCGCTATTAACCATTCGATCATAAAACTAAAAAGGGGAAAATCGTTAGATTTTCCCCTTTTTAGTTTTATTTGTTTTAATACTACAAGTGGATCACTTCACCGTAAGCATCAGCACAAGCTTCCATAATCGCTTCACTCATTGTTGGGTGAGGATGGATCGTTTTAATCATTTCATGACCTGTTGTTTCCAGTTTGCGGGCAACAACAACTTCTGCAATCATTTCTGTAACATTGGCTCCGATAAGGTGTGCGCCTAGGAACTCACCATATTTAGCATCAAAGATAACTTTAACAAAGCCATCTTTGGCACCAGCAGCTGAAGCTTTTCCTGAAGCTGAGAATGGGAATTTACCAACTTTAATTTCATAGCCGGCTTCTTTTGCCGCTTTTTCGGTATAACCTACAGAAGCAATTTCTGGGGAACAATATGTACATCCAGGGATATTATTGTAGTCAATAGGTTCAACATGTAGACCTTTGATTTTTTCAACACAAGTGATTCCTTCTGCTGAGGCAACGTGAGCCAAGGCTTGGCCTTTAACAATGTCACCGATCGCATATACACCTTCGATGTTTGTTTTGTAGAAATCATCTACAACAACACGGCCGCGATCAGTTTTTACACCAACCTCTTCCAAGCCGATATTTTCGATATTTGGAGCGATACCAACAGCCGATAATACAATCTCTGCTTCGATAACTTCAATACCTTTTTCTGTTTTGATAGAAACTTTGCTCAACTCACCTGTTGTGTCAACGGACTGAACTTCAGATTTCGTTAAGATGGTGATACCTTGTTTTTTTAAGCTTTTCTCTAATTGTTTTGAAATTTCTTCATCTTCAACAGGAACGATTCTATCCATAAATTCTACGATAGTTACTTTTGTTCCGATTGCATTATAGAAATAAGCGAACTCAACACCGATAGCACCTGAGCCAACAACAACTAAAGATTTTGGTTGTTTAGGAAGTGTCATTGCTTGACGGTATCCGATGATTTTTTTACCATCTTGAGGTAAATTAGGCAATTCACGTGAACGTGCACCAGTCGCTAGGATGGTATGTTTTGCCGAATATTCTTTAGTAGAACCGTCTGCTCCTTTCACATCGATTTTACCACCTTTTTTAATTTTTGCAGTTCCATTGATGACGTCGATTTTATTCTTTTTCATCAAGAACTGAATACCTTTACTCATTCCTTCAGCAACCCCGCGACTTCTTTTGACAATAGCGTCAAAATCAGCCTCACCACCTTGAACATTGATGCCGTAATCAGCGGCATGGTTTAAATATTCAAATACCTGAGCACTTTTCAATAATGCTTTTGTAGGGATACAGCCCCAGTTTAGACAGATTCCGCCTAATGATTCGCGTTCAATAATCGCTGTTTTGAACCCTAACTGAGCGGCTCTAATGGCAGCAACATACCCGCCTGGACCACTACCGATTACAATGATGTCGTAATTCATATAAATAAATATTCTGTAGTTGAGTGTTATAGCTTCAAATGACAAAATCTGTGAAGCATATATTCATTCAAAAGTACGCATTTTTTCTGATGAATATGAACTATTTATTGTAAAATTGGCGGTTTCTGATAAAACACTGTCGCTGTTTCTAGCTGAATGTCACATCCTGGTCAAAGGGGGAAAAATAATAGTTAAAGCGTTTTTAGAGTCTTATTTTTGAGGTTCACAATACACAGTTTATCATTATGTTAAGAATATTCAGACAGATCGCCCTGTGGGAAGCAATCTCCACCATTTGCTTGTTTTTTATTGCCATGCCGTTGAAATATTTCGCGGGTATCCCCGAAGCAGTCAAAATAGCCGGTTCCATTCATGGCTTCTTTGTCGTTATCTTCGTCGTTATGCTGATCATGTCAACTGTAGAATACAAGTGGCCTATATTAAAGGCCGTGAAATATTTCTTGGCTTCTTTGATCCCTATTTTTGGCTTTTGGGTGGAATTGGATCTTAAAAAAGAAATTGAAGGAAAGAGACAGAAATCATAGTTTGTTTAAAAAATACAAAAATGCATGAATTTTTGCAAAGGGTTAGGTGAGTACTAGACTAGAAGAATAGCCTGGATTCAATGGAAGAATAAATGTGCCATCTCCCTTGAGGAGATACCAAATTAATAAAGACAGGGGAGATGTTTAATCATCTCTACCTGTCTTCTCAATCCCCATATACGCATAGGTAATGCTATCTTTTCCATGAGGAGCTGGATTACCATCTTCATCCAAGTTTACAAAGACCAATTTATCGATCGATAGAATTGTTTTCCTGGATATTTTATTGCGTACCTCGCAGCGCATCGTTAACGATGTTGTTCCAAAATTGATCGCTTCAATACCCAGTTCGAGAATATCGCCTTGCTTGGCTGAGCTTACAAAGTTTATTTCTGAAATAAATTTCGTAACCACTTTGGGATTTCCTAATTGAACGATAGCATAGATGACCGCTTCTTCATCAATCCACCGCAGTAGTGTTCCGCCAAATAATGTTCCATTGGGATTTAGGTCTTCGGGTTTGACCCATTTTCTTGTATAAAAATTCATCGTATATAGGTATTTATGACAAGGGGGAAAAGTTTCCTTTTCCCCCTTAAATATTCGATATTTATCGCCTAAGCGTGTATTGCTCTGTTTGCTGTAGCTGCTAGCGCCGCCTCTTTGATTGCTTCAGTATAGGTTGGGTGTGCATGGCAAATACGTGCGATATCTTCTGCAGATGCACGGTATTCCATAGCTACGGTTGCCTCACCAATCATATCTGCTGCACGAGGACCAATCATATGTACACCTAATACTTCGTCAGTTGTCGCGTCTGCCAGTACTTTTACAAAACCATCCGTATCACCAGATGCTTTTGCACGACCAGAAGCTTTGAAAGAGAATGATCCAGCTTTGTATTTTACACCTGCCTCTTTAAGTTGCTCTTCAGTCTTTCCAACAGAAGCAACTTCAGGCCAAGTATAAACAACACCTGGAATCAAATTATAATCAATATGTGGTTTTTGACCTGCAATATATTCTGCAACATATACACCTTCGTCCTCAGCTTTGTGTGCCAACATTGCTCCAGTGATCACATCACCAATTGCAAATACACCTTGTACAGCTGTTTCCAGATGTGCATTAACTGGAATTTTCTTACCTCTTTCTTCTACTGTGATGCCGATATTTTCTAATCCTAAACCTTCAGAATATGCAGTACGACCAACGGCTACGATACAATAATCGCCTTCTAAAGTTACTTCTTGTCCTTTTGGATCTTCAGCAGTTACTTTTACAACTTTACCTTTCGCGGAAGCTCCAGTCACTTTATGACCTAAATAGAACTCCATGCCCAATGATTTTTTCAAAACACGTTGTAGTTCTTTTCCTAAGCCACCATCCATTGTACCGATGATAGATTTTGCAAATTCAACAACAGAAACTTTTGAACCCAAACGTGCATAAACAGAACCTAGTTCCAAACCGATAACACCACCACCAATGACAATAAGGTGTTTTGGAATCTCTTTTAGGTTAAGTGCTTCGGTTGAGGTAATGATTCTTTTTTTATCAACAGGTAGGAAAGGCAATGAAGTCGGTTTCGATCCCGTTGCGATAATTACATTTTTACCAGTGATCTGCTCTGTAGAACCATCTGCTTTCGTTATTTTGATGGTGTTTTTGTCCACAAATGAACCCACACCCTGAAAACTGTCAATTTTATTCTTCTTAAATAAGAAGGTAATACCAGCAGTATTTTGGGCAATGACATCGTCTTTACGAGCAATCATCTTTGCCATGTCTACTTTCAGATCTTTCAAGCTGATGCCAAATGCATCAAAATTGTGCGCAGCATTGTGGTAATGCTCCGAAGAATCTAAAAGCGCTTTTGAAGGAATACATCCAACGTTAAGACAAGTACCACCAAATGTGCTATATTTTTCAATAACAGCTGTTTTTAATCCTAATTGGGCACAACGGATAGCTCCTACATATCCGCCTGGACCACTTCCGATTACAATTACGTCGTATTGCATTGATTACGTTTTATTTTTTTGTACCACAAATTTAATGATTATTAATGGGATAGGAAATCAAAACTTACGATTTGTGACCAAAGATCCTTACTTTACATTTTTTTGATAAAAGAATGGAAATTATGCACCTCGGGGAACAATGAATCGGTGCCAGTGGGGGTATGAAATTGAAAAAAGGATATTCATATTTTGAATATCCTTTTTTATTTATTAGTTATTCTGCAACAATTTTTCCTTGCATAACACCATAGTGTCCAGGGAAACTACAGATAAACGTATAAACTCCTTTTTCAAGTGTAAAAGTGATTTTATCAGTTTCTCCTGGTCCCAATAATTTTGTGTGGGAAACAATTGAAGATAAAGCTGATTTTGGAATATATTCGTCTGCAGCAGCTGCAGCAGCCTCAGCACCAAAAGTTGGAAGGTCAACACCTGGTTTTAGGATAACTACGTTATGTCCCATGGATTCTTTTGGCATAGTACCTGCATTTTTGAAAGATAATTCTACTGGCTCACCCGCTTTTACACGGAATAAATCCTTATTATATTTCATTTGATCGTTACCTTCTAAAGATAAGCTGTTGGAAATAGCCACGTTTTCAATTCCAGGCACTGTTTCTGTTGCTTGGCTTTCTGTTGAAGTTGTCGCTTCTGTACTAGTTGATTTTTCAGACTTGTCACTGTTTCCACCACAAGATGCAATTGATAAAGCAACTGCAACTGCTGGTATCATAAAAAGTTTTTTCATTTGAATGATTGTTTGTTTATCTTTTATTTATTGTAGGCATTTCCGCAGCCTTTAGCGGTTTAGTGATGAAGTTATGACGAACGTAATCCCTTTGTGGATGCACGTTCATGAGAAATAACATCAAAACATCTTGTTTATGTTCTAAAATTAATGATTTCATTGATAAATTGAAACTATCATTTCAATTTTGACAATAAAGTATCAATTGTTTTATATAATTTGATAGGATCGAATGGTTTTCCGACAACTTCATTGGCTCCAGCATCGAGCGCTTCCTGTTGTTCGGCTTGGAGCACAGAGGCTGAAATGGAAATAATCGGCATGTTTGCGATTATCGGATTAGTGTTTCGACGTATTTCCTTGATCGCTTCAAAACCACTCATGAGCGGCATATGGGCATCCATAAATACCAGGTCAATTTTTTTCTTACTGATTTCCTCTAATGCAATGAGGCCATTGGTCGCCAAAGTGATTTCGCAATTCCAACTTTTGAGGATATTCGCCAGCATAAAGCTGTTTAATTCATTGTCTTCAGCAATGAGAATCATCGGGAAGTTGAACTTGGGTAATTCCGTATAAAGTACTTGCGTTTCTTTCTCTACCGGTTTGTCTTTGATTTTGTCAAAGGTACATTCAAAGGAAAATATGCTTCCCTTACCGTATTCACTCGATGCAAAAACCCGACCGTTGAGCAGTGCAGCAATACGTTTTACAATCGCAAGACCTAATCCTGTACCGCCAAATTTTTTGGTGATACTATCTTCTCCCTGTTCAAACGCAATAAATATTTTTTCCAGGGCGTCTTCTACAATGCCGATCCCCGTGTCTATAACCTGAAACCGTAAACAGATGCTATGGTTATCCTCTGTTAAAAGCTGAATTTTTAAGACAACAGAACCTTCCGAGGTGAATTTAAAACTATTGGAGATAAAGTTGGTCAATATTTGTTTCAACCGTAGTGAATCTGTCAGAAAATAACTTGTGATCCGATCGTCTACATCAATTGAAAAATTCAACCCTTTGTAGTTGGCTTTATCAATAAATAGGTTGTTTAGATCATCTGTGATATCGTGCACTGATGTAGACTCCATGTTAAGTTTCATCATACCTGAGTCGACTTTCGAAAGGTCTAATATGTCGTTGATAATAGTCAACAGATTTTGAGAGGCAGAGTCCAGTTTATTGATCCAGTTTTCTTGCTCTAAAGTGAGCTGAGAGTTTTTTAGCATTTGTGTAATCCCCATAATGCCGTTAATTGGCGTCCGTATCTCATGGCTCATATTGGCTAAAAAGGTTTCCTTGGATTTCCGAGCAAGATCGGCCTCTTCTTTAGCTTTGAGAATGGCCTGTTTTGATTCTTCTAAGGCAATGTTTTTCTCTTTAATTTCCTGCTGTATCAGTAATTGCTGAACAAAAGATTTTACTTTTGCGATGGTCGCTTCCGGGTTTAGCGGTTTATATAGATAATCTACAGCTCCGCTATTAAGTCCCTGAATAAGGTATTTGTCTTCTTTTGAAATCGCTGTTACCATAATCGGGATAATATGGTTTGTTTTCGGATTCTTCTTTAGGAAGGAAACAAATTCAAAACCATTGATATCTGGCATTTGTACATCAACGAGCGCTAAGTCAATGTCCTCTTTCCAGCAGATTTTTAAAGCTTCGTTAGGATCTGTGCTCGTCACTATATTTATATTTTCGATATCCTCCAGCAGTGCTGTAAGACTGATAATATTTTCAATTTTATCATCGACAATCAATATATTTATCTTCTTCATTATAGCAAATCTAAATACAATTTTAAGTCAATTGCTTGATGTAATCTTTTATTTCTTGAATGGTCAAAATGCGTTCCTGTGCATCGAGTTGAATAGCTGCTTCGGGCATGATGGGAACTTCAGCAGTCGCAGGGTCTTGTACAAATGTCTTCCCGCCGTACCGTTTTATCATTAATAATCCTTGTGCACCATCCTGATTCGCTCCAGAGAATAGGATAGCTGTACAATTTTCTTTATATATTTCGGCCACGGATTCGAAAGTCACATCAATTGATGGTCTTGAGTATTGAACAGGTTCTGAGATATCCAAAGAAAAGCTATAATCTGGTTCAACTAAAAGATGATAGCCAGCAGGGGCAAAATAAATAGTCCCATTTTCTATTGCTTCCTTATCATCTGCAGTTTTTATTTTTTGAACAAGCGCTTTGGAAAGTGTGTCCTCAATACTAGAAGCATATTTAGGGTTTCTGTGTACAATGACAATAACTGGTATGCGGATCGGTCGTTCCAATGATTTTAGGATATTTAGAATCACACTAAATCCGCCTGCAGATCCCGCCAACAAAAGAATTTTTCTTTCCATCACTACTACCCAATTTTTTGGTAAATATTCTGTTTTTTGTTTACAATCTTGAATTTAGCGGCGTCTTTATAATTAATTAAAGATTTTTCGCACCCAAACATAGGAAACCCAGATGGCAAAGCGAGTGATAGAATAAATCTAGGACTTTATTTTGCAATTCAGTGTCAAAATAGATCAATACATTGCGGCAGGTAATCAGTTGAAATTCATTAAATACGCCATCAGAAACAAGGCTATGCATGGAAAAAAGCACATTTTTTTTAAGGCTATTATTAATGGTGGCAGCGTTGTACATTGCTGTATAATAATCCGACAATGAGTTTTTTGGTTCTGTTTTAATAAAATTTTCCGAGTACTCTTTAACTTTTGCAAGAGAATAGATCCCGCGTTTTGCCTTTTCTAACACTTTGCCGTTAATGTCGGTACCATAAATAAATGCACGTTGGTAAAGATTTGCTTCTTCTAATAAGATGGCCAGCGAATAAACTTCTTCGCCAGTAGAACAGCCTGCGCTCCAGAGTTTTATATGTGGATAAGTTGCGAGATAGGGAAATACATCCGTTTTTACAGCTTTATAAAAATCAGGATCCCTAAACATTTCAGTCACATTAACTGTAATTTCCTGTAGGAAATAGGTGCTGAATCCTGGTTGATTGATTAAATTAGACTTTAGCTCTTGTAGATTGAGCTTGTTGAGTTCCATTATTCTGGTCACACGTCTTTTTAGGGAGGCTCTTGTATAACCAGACACATCATAGCCGTGGAGATTTTTGACTATATCAATAATTTCTTCTAACTCTTCAAAACTTATCATTGCCACTATTTTATCGGTTAACTCAGCCATACGCGCATTAGGGATATTAATTTGTCAACATCAACCGGTTTACTAATATAATCGTTTGCTCCAACAGCAATTGTTTTTTCTCTATCACCTTTCATTGCTTTCGCTGTCACAGCAATAATAGGAAGGTTTGCAAATTTCTTGTTTGCCCTTATTTTTTCAATAGCCTCATAACCATCCATAACGGGCATCATGATATCCATCAAGACAAGGTCAATTTGTTTATTTCGTTCAAGAATATCTAAAGCTTCCTGACCATTGTTGGCAATTTCAATGTTCATATCATAGCTTTCAAATGCGGTACTAAGGGCAAAAATATTCCGCATATCGTCATCTGCTAGTAATACTGTTTTGGAAGCTAAATTGTTCTCAGCAATTACAGAGGACCCTGAGTGATTGAACATCGTGTATTCGTGCTTATTGCTGCGAATTTTATTTAAGAATAAATTAACTTCATCAATCAGACGATTATTTGATTTAGCGGACTTAAGGACCATTGCTTGGCTGTGATGCAAAATTTCGGAAGTCTGCTCCGTAGTGAGTTCCATTGCCGTATTGATGATAATGGGTAAATCCTTAAATTGATTGTTCGATTTGATTTCATTCAGGAGCTCAATGCCTGATTTGTCAGGGAGATTCAGGTCCATAATGATGCAGTCAAACAATTTCTCTTGATCTAATAAATCGAGTGCTTGTCTCGCATTGAAAGCCTGAAATATCTGAATATGCTGTTCTTCTAAAGATTGTTTGATAAAATCGCTTTGGATTTCCTGATCTTCCACCAGCAGAATTTTTTTCAATGGATGACTAGTCGATGCTTTTATTTTTAAGAATGTTTCAGCCAAAGATTCTTCTGAAACGGGTTTAGCCATAAATCCAATGGCTCCGGCAGAAATAGGTTCATCATGTAAAAATGTTCCTGCCGACATCATGTGCACGGGGATCTCCTTTGTGCTATCAATTTTTTTGAGGTTACGAAGAACTTCCCAACCATCCATTTTAGGTAACATGATATCTAAGATAATTGCCGCAGGTCGTAAATTTTGTGCCTTTTGTAAACCATCTTGCCCATCATAGCTGATGTATACATCGTATCCATTTTGTTCGGCGTAGTCTTTTAGAATATCTGCAAAAATAAAATCATCCTCAATAATCAGAAGTTTATTGTGTTTTCCATCGTTGTCTATCGACTTCGTTTTTTCGACTATAGGAGATTCTTTCGGAATTTGCGTTGGCGGATTGCTTTCTTTTTCGATAGATGCTACTTTCGGGACTGAAATTTGAATTTCCTGTTCTAGCGGGATGCTAAAGGTGAAGATACTACCATCACCAACCTTACTGGATAAGCTTATTTTCCCTTTTAATAAGCTAGCAATTTCGCGGCATATCGATAAGCCGAGACCAGTGCCGCCATATTTACGGCTAGTTGAACCATCTTCCTGTTTAAAAGCATCAAAGATTAGCTCTTGTTTTTCAGGAGCAATGCCAATACCGCTATCTTTAACCGTAAAAAGAAGATTTTCTGCTTCAGCTTTTATTGCTAAAGAGACTTCGCCCTTTTCGCTTGTAAACTTGAACGCATTGGATAATAAATTCTTGAGGACTTGTTGTATACGATGTTCATCGCCAATGAATTCCTGCGGTGCATTTACGTCGACATCGAGTAAGAAGTGAATATTTTTCGACGCTGCGGTATCACTGAAAAAATCTTTAATATAATTGAGAAGATAGTTTGTGTTGATACGTTCTTTTTGGACTTCAACTTTACCGGATTCAATTTTTGCTAGATCCAACAATTCGTTAATTAAATGTAGTAGATCTGAACCTGCACTATGAATAACAGAAGCATATTTTATTTGATCCTCATTGAGGTTTTTCTTTTTGTTATCCTGAAGTAATTTGGCAAGAATGAGAATACTATTAAGTGGTGTCCGCAGTTCATGGCTCATATTGGCCATAAATTCAGATTTATATTTGCTAGACAGCTCTACTTCCTCTATTTTTTGGGCTATGGCCTGACGGGCTTTTTCTAGATCTGCATTTTGTGCAAAAAGCAATTTTGCCTTCTCGTCCAACTCATTATTGGTTTGGATAAGTTCTTCCTGCTGTACTCTAAGCTCTTCCTCAGAAGCCTCCAACAAATGTGTCTTGTGGATTAACTCCTCATTGGTTGTTCTCAGTTCCTCCTGTTGAGTCTCTAATTCCTCCGTTTGCTGTTGAAGTTCCTCATAAAGATCGGCAAGCTTTCCATGAGTTTGGGCTACTTTGATGATAACGGCAATGTTATCTTTTGCTTTATCCAAGAAGTTAAATCGCAATTGCTCGTCCTTCTCATTGATAATGGGACAACAAATTTCCATGAGACCGACACAATGGCTTTCATAAGAGAAGGGGACAATATAAATATCAGCTTCTAAACGATCGGATAAGGAGGTTTCTAAGATAAGATGGTTGTGGTCAATATCTTTTATTTTAACGACCTTATGATTGTTTGCGACTTCGCCCAGGATACCATCGTTTTCCTTAAATGTTCGTTTGATGTACTGTGTCGCAGAAATGCCAATTTTATGGCAAAGCTGATATTCCTGATAGTTGTCATCGAAGATATAAATAGTCCCACCTAATGCTTTTGTCGTGGAAGCAATAGCATGTAAGCTTATTTCGGCAATTTTCTTGTCTGTATAATCACCGCGTAACTGTTCGTCGATGCCATTAATAGCATTCAAAATCCAGTTATCACTGTTGGTCTGGTCTTGCAATAGTTGTAGGCGGTTATTGGATTCTTGTTGACTTTTCACTGTAGATCTCAGAAATCTAGAGATCGAGGAAATTTTAGCGAGAATATAGAAGAACCCACTTAAGCCAATGGCGATGAAAAGGTAAGTAATGTACTGGGCCAGTTGCAGTTCATTTCTAGATTTTTCTAAGAGTCTTGCCCGTTGGTCTAATAGATCTCTCGACATGAGATCGATCTGATTTAATATCGAGGCCTTTCGTTCGTGAATATTATGGGATATGGATTGAGTTTCCTTTGTGTGATCGATATCCTGCTCAAAGTCGTAAAATGCAACGATATCTTTGCGGATGTTTTCAGTGCTGTTTGGCTGAACATGATAGAAATCATCTTTCAAACTTAAAGATCGCAACAGTTCGTCCATTTTTTTTAATTCCATTTTATAGGGAATAAATAGTGAAGCGTCTTTCTTATTCAGGTAATCAAGTTTGATGTCATTTACTTCGTCTACACTTGATTTAATTTCATTAATGATATTGAATCTATTTTCGGCAACACGAACAATACTTCGCTCGTTATTTAAATTATGATGCAGCGATATGAAAAAATATAGGGCTGAAAGGAAGATAAGCGAAAAAGAAATTATCACTCCTATGGTAATTTGCTTTCTATAATTTTTTCGATCCATGTTAGAATGAGTTTATCGTTTACTTTTCTGTAGGTATTGTGTTTCGATGGTACCTGGGGAAAAAGATATATGTAAAATAACAAAAAAACTTGCTATTCCTAAAATAATCAAAAGTCAGAATAGAAACAAACCTACAAACAGTCAAGGGAGATCCCAAAATAATCGATTGCCGCGCAATAGTGATTTTTTGTTGCGTAAGCGTAGCTCATATCATTTTTTGTCTTTTAATTCTTCATTGGAGCAACTTGGGATAAAGTAGTGATCAAATTCGGTCTTCTAACAGTGCTTATTCAGTGATTGTTCAGTGCTCGTTCAGTGATTGTTCAGTGATCACTCAGTATAGACTGAATAACCAGTGACTGATCACTGTCTAAAAATTGATTGAAAATTGTGATTAGGTTTAAGTTGATATGCAGATGTATCAGCTCTAATAATGATCTTGATTGTTTATAATCAGGTAATTATCAAAAAGTCAAATCTATAAAGTAGAAGAAGAAAAAATACTTATAAAAACAAAACCCTGATGATGGGCACCAGGGTTCGTTACTAACCAATTATAAACCTAAATTATGAAAAGACTCTTTAAGGGCTTCTAAACTAAATTAGTTGCCGTATTTTGCCGTGAAAACTAAAAATGATTGTTTTTTAAATCTTATGCAAGTTCCAAGCAAATAACTTCCTTGATTGCTTGCTGTTAGTGTTTCATAGCCAGATAACCTTTAATTATCTTCTACAAAGATACGGTAAATATACAGTAGCATCCAAATATTTTTGAGAATAAGTTGCTAATACAACTATGTTGTGACATGCAAATGATATTTTGGCGAATCTGAATAATTATCTGACAGACCTGTTCGGATAGATCGATATCGTTACTCGAATAATTACCCGAAATGCCTTACTTTTACAAAAATATATTTTTATGGTATTGACCGAATTTAAATCAATAAAGGCATTTGTACTGGATGTTGATGGTGTATTGACTGATGGTACAGTGCAAGTGAACGAAAAGGGGCATCAGTTACGTACATTTAATATAAAGGACGGATATGCTATGCAATTAGCAATCAAGAAAGGTTATCCTATTTTTATTATAACAGGTGGGGGATCGATTGGTGTAGAGCTGCGTATGAAAGGGCTGGGCATCCAAGAAGTACATTCAAAAATTGCCGATAAACTTTCGAAAATGAAAGAACTTGCGCGTAATTACAAGTTGGAGTTGAGCCAGTTAATGTACATTGGCGACGATATTCCTGATTTTAGTTGTATGAAATCTGTCGGCTTGGCTGTTTCTCCTGCGGATGCAGTAGAAGAAATCAAGAAAATTTCACATTACGTGTCTGCTTTTGGTGGCGGGAAAGGCGTTGTCCGTGAATTGATCGAAAAGGTCATGAAAGTGCAGGGGAACTGGTATGAGGATGAAACTGTAAAAAGTATATAAAGATGTTGGAAAATCTAAAAAATAGAACAATTATATTGGGATCTCAATCCCCAAGGAGAAAACAGCTATTAGCAGGGCTTGGGTTGACCTTCGAAGTCGAGGTAAGGGAAACGGCAGAGTATGTAGATCCAAGTTTGTCCGCTGCTGAGGTTGTTCGTCAAATTGCTATTTGTAAGGCTGAGGTATTTGAGGATAAAAGAGATAGTTTGGTTATCTGTGCTGACACAATCGTTGTATCAGATAAGGGAGAAATTTTAGGCAAACCTAAAGATGAAAGAGAAGCTAAGCTGATTTTAGCTCATCTGTCCGGGAAAAAACATTCGGTTCTGACTGCAGTAGCGATTTCCTGGAAAGGTGAGATATCCACTTTTGTCGAAACGACAACAGTTTATTTTTACGAATTGGATCCAAAAGAAATCGAGCATTATGTCGCTGCATTTTCACCTTTGGATAAAGCAGGTTCGTATGGAATACAGGAATGGATCGGCCTGATCGCAATAGAAAAAATCGAGGGTGAATACAATAATGTGGTAGGATTGCCAACGGCAAAGCTTTATCAGGAATTGAAAAAATTAAAATAAAAAGGTGGCTTTTTGCAATGCCACCTTTTTTGCACTTGATTTTTTTGCTTGGTTATTACTTGATGAAATAACGAATACCCGTATAGAACATGCGTCCTGTTAAAGGTCCCCAAAGCATCGATGTGTCGAAATAATTTCCAAAGGGTTGATCCGCTGCAAGGATGGGCACTTTCTGAAAATAATTCGATAAGTTTTCTCCGCCAACGTAGACCGTGAAGTTTTTATCTTTTCCAAAAGTCTTGCTGATTTGAGCGTTCATTGTTGCATAAGCTTTCGATGTTGTCGACATTTGATATTCAACAGGATTCTCTGCCGTTGACGGAATGCGTTTTTGTCCAACAACATTTAATGTATAATCCAGACTCCAGCCGGAATGATGATTGTAGGCTAGATTAACGAAACCCCGGTGTTTGGCCAATAAAGGTTTAGTCTTTCTCCCGTTTTCAAAGTCTGTTTGTACATCAAGTAATCGATAGGCTAATCTTGTCTCAAAATGCGGTGCTGGCATAAAACGAAATTCTGTCTGTAGACTATTGGAGAAGGATTTCCCTGTCAAGTTATAGAAATTAATTTCTCTCGGATTTTCATAATCTACTACTACCTGATTGGAAAAGCTATTATGGAAAAATTCGACAGATGCCGAAGCCTCGCGTCCAAAGATTCGCATACTTTGGTCTATAGCAAGGCCGCTATTCCATGATACTTCTGGTTGTAGGCCATAAGCTTTATCATATATATCAGGTGATTGAATAATTAATTTTCTACTACTAGCCAATACTGCCGTATTTTCCGCAAATATATTTGCTGTACGCTGACCTCTTCCTGAACTTGCTCGAATTGTGGTCCCTGAAATAGGAGCATAACGTAGATGTATACGTGGTGTTGTAAACCAGCCGTACAACGAGTTGTAGTCTTGACGGAGGCCAACGATGGCATCAAATTTTTCCGAAGGACTATAGGTATATTCTGCAAATGCCCCGGACACAATTTCTTTACGTTTGAAATTTTGATCTTTTAAATACCATTCGTTGTAGTTGTCATAATTTATCGAAGCTCCAACGCGATATTTATGAGCGACTGTACCTATAATATCTTGAAATAGGAGGTTGGCATAACCATTTTGTTGCTCCGAATCGTAGTTGTTGAGTCCAAAATAACTTTTTTGATTGTAGTTTGATCCGGCGAGCTGAAGACCGATACTACGGTGCTTGTTTTCAGGAAACACGTAGCCAATTTTAGCAAAACCTTCTACACGTTCAATATCAAAGCCTAGGCCATAACGGTTGGTCGTACCCTTATCAGTCTTTTTATTAAAATCAATCTGCCCACCAGTACGGTCGTCATTGAGATATTTTACTCCAAACTGGACCATAAGTCCTTTTCCATTTTCATAAAACCAACGGTTCACGCCAGAGAATAGATTGCCAACTGGTACATCTCTAAACCCGTTGTGGCTAAAATTCATAGACTTATTGTACATAAAATTATCGTGCAACAAAACCGCTGTCGACCAGTGTTGACCAATTTTTTGGGAAAGGTTTAAGTTGACGTCAGTACGCCCCATGTTATTAGCATAGGCGTTAAAAAACAATCTTTCCGAATTTTGAGGTTTTTTCAATTCAACGTTGATCTGTCCGGCCATGTTTTCGAATCCGTTGGCTACAGAGCCAATACCTTTTGCGATTTGAATTGATTCTATCCATGTTCCTGCAATAGAATTTAGGCCTAAAGGAGAAGCTAATCCGCGTGGTCCTGGTAAATTTTCAACAGTTAACTGCGTATAGATACCGCTAAGACCTAACATTTGAATTTGTTTACTTCCTGTTACTGCATCTGCGCTGACAACATCAACAGAGGCATTTGTTTCAAAGCTTTCACTTAAATCACAACATGCCGCTTTGAAAAGCTCTTTTCCGGTTAGAACTTCCAATCGAGCTGGCGTCATCCGATCAATGTAATTTGAGCGTCGTGTTCCTTTAACCTCAACTTCCATCAAAACATTCCCTTTTGCTGTAATCATAATGACTTCATGAAGGTCTTTGATGGTGATCGTATCGGATTTCATGCCGACATAGCTCACGACTAATTTGTTAAATCCTTCCTTATGGTCCAATTTAAAAACACCATTTTCTTTTGTCCTTGTATTTTTAGTGGGAAGGTTGGCCCAATGTAAATTAGCTCCAATAATGGGTTTAAGATCTCCCTTTTCGTTTTCTTCAACGACAACGCCAGTAACTGTATGTGGATGATCATGGTTATCAGTTGTCAAAACTTTCTTTTCGGGGATCTTTCCATTTTCCAATCGTGGGTACATACAACATTCATGGAGTTTAGCATAGGATTCCTCGTTCGCAACCAGGTTGTCTACATCATGGCCAACCTGGGCAATATTTTTTTTGATGGACTCCAATTGAACTTTTTGAGGATTGTATTTGATCTGTAATAAGTTGTCGCCAGCATTCCAAACAGCCGTTTCTACACCCGGCATTTTTGCCGCCGTTTCAATACGTTTTTTACACATGGCGCAGTTTCCAGCTACTGTAAGTGTTGCAGTACTGTCGGTTTGTGCCTGTACAAATGCCAGAAAAATTAAGGATAAAATGGTGGTTGTATATATTTTTTTTAAAATTTGATTCATCGTTTTAATTAAGAGTAGTCGCTTCAACTAGCATTTATTTTTTACTTTCATGATGTCGCGTAACCCCATTGATAGGGTACGGAACTATTTTTCCAGTTTTATTAATTTTTTTGCAAAGTGATATAAGAGTCCGTTGTTTTTGTTCCGTAACAGGGTACAAAACGATCATTGTTGGGAATAAAGTCTGGCATTAACGAAATATAATGGCAGACAGTTTTTTAAACGATGCGGTCTTAAATCAATTCAGAAAAATGAACTGTAATCAGAGAAAAGTGATGGTATTAAATTCTAAAATTTTGATTGAGAATGAAAACAGGAGGGTTCTGTCTATTGTTGCTCGCAAAATTGGTGTCCTTTAGTTTGGAAAAACCTTCTTCTTCGCCAGAGAACTGATAATCATTAAGTATCCAATGAAGCGTAATTATCGCAGGAGACAGATTATTAAAATCAAGATTTTGTGTTACTCGGCTGAAGTGATCGACTTTTTGTGCTTCGATCTTAACATCTTTACAGCTTCCTGTTTCATGGCAGTGTTTTTGATGCTTTTTTGCAGACTTAGCGCAGAGAGGGCAGTCGGTATTATGACTTTCAGTTAATGATACACTTTTTGTTTCTCCCTGACAAAAATGAAGATGCAACGATGCACCACTTGCCGCGAGCAAATAGAAAAATAAGCCGATAAATAGTGCAATTTTCTTCATCGAAGCAAAAATAGATAAAATATGTAATTTTTTTTTGTAATATTTTGGATAAATGTTATAACTTGTAGTAACAAATGAAAAACCAAAAATTACCAGAGTTATGTATTTATTATTTATCAATCCGGTCAGCTCATATTTATTAGCTATCTTTTTGATTGTTGGGGCAGTTTTATTGTATAAGGGATTCTACCATCTCGTTCGTCGTATACAGGAATAAAATAATATGTTTTATTTTATTTTGAGGTACTTTGTATTAAGTTCAATGTGTACTGACTTTACTTAGCATGACAGGTGTGGACTCGTCAACAAACTTTAACTATTCAGGAAAGAGTTCATAACAATGGGAGCATTTTATTAGATGCTCCCATTTTCTTTGTTTATCGGCTTAATAAGGGATCGCTTTTCCCCGCTTCTCCAAATTCTAAACGACCTGCATATTGTTCCTCGAAGTTTGGATAACCAGTACAAGTGATGCGATAGTCATACCAGAAGTTTTGTTTAGCCAAATCAAAATGTATTCTAATGGATTGCCCGCTTTTAAGTTGGATACTCTTTTTTTCTTGCCCGTAGCTGACGTCCTCAAAGTTAAGTTGTTGGGATATTTTCCCCTCGTTGGTACAAGAAAAAGATAAACGGCCAGTAAATGCCGAATTATTTCTATTTTTTTCATAAGTACAGCGGATCTTTAAATACGGATTATTCGTGTCGCCTTTAAATTCTCGAAAAAATCCATTTGGACCATGAATTTCCAGGTGGTATATGCCATTGTCGAAGGCGTTTAGTGACCAGCGGTCCGTTACACTGTCTCCTGGTGAAACCGCATAATTTCTGGAGGTCCCAACTTCTCCTTTATAAGAAGCAGCATGGTAGACCGTAAAAGGTGAGCCTGCCGAATGTTTGCCAAAAATTTTATTCGACGCCTCAAATGTGACCAAATAATCCCCTTTGGATTGGTACTCTCCATGGACATAGAGCTCATAAGGAAGGATACATGAATCACGGAGTCCTTTTTCCTGTTTCGGGAAATAAGGTGAACTACCGGGATTTTGCTCTATTTGTTTGATCTCCATTGGGCTAAGTGCTTTGAACCCCATAGGAAGTCCTTTGAATTTCGCTTGATGAATTTCTTGGATAAAAGGCTCTCGTTCTAGCACAAGAGGTCTGTTAATGGTTTCGCCATGATAAGCTCGAAATGCTGAAGTCAAGTCTCCGCATACCGTACGTCGCCAACTGCTAATGTTGGTTTCTTTGATATCTTTCTTGATTTTGTTGTTGATAAACTTTTCTAAGAATTGTAAACTGGAGGTATGGTCAAATACTTGTGAATTGACCCAGCCTCCTCTAGTCCATGGAGAAGCAATGATCATCGGTACACGATAGCCAAGACCTATATTGCTTTCTCTTCCGCTTTCAGGATAATATTGCTCATCGCGGCGTACAAATTCTAAATCAGGGTTTATTCCTACAGATACTTTTCCATTGTCTGTTTCATCAGGATTTGGAGCGGTAAAGGGTGCAAAATGATCAAAATACCCATCATTTTCATCATATGTAAGAATAAAGACCGTCTTTTTCCAAACTTCTGGATTTTGCGTTAGGATGTCCATGATTTCACTGACATACCATGCCCCAAACCATGGAGAATCAGGATGGTCAGAAAAGAGCTGTGGCGGTGCTAACCATGACACTGTTGGTAGTTTACCTTCCTCAACATCTTTTCGGAATTGATACAGGACATCCCCTTTTGGGATCTGCAATTCCCGCTGATGATCACCATCCTGATAATGCATTGTTTCCAATTCCATATAATCGGGCTGTGCACTGTTGTTAACAAAAGCGCGACGATGAATATCTTTTGTCCGCTCGTCGAGCTTCTCAAAGTTTTCAGCGGTATATAACTGTAGTTCCTCTTGGATATGTTTGAGATCTATATTTAATTTTTCAAGTGCGTCGGCAGCTGTTGTTTCCTTAATTTTGCGCTCGAGATCTTCTTTTTTTAGTGTTAGGAGCTGACGATAGCGTGGATGATATTTGACTTGATATTGTGGGAAGTACTCCATCGGATTACAGCCAAAATTGGCGAGCCAGCTGTTTGCCTCTCCACTATAACCAGCGCTGCTTGAAGAAATTTCATTTTGATAGATTTTCCAGTCTACGCCTAATTCCGAAAGGCGTTCGGGAAAAGTTGTCCATGTTGCCTTGCCGCTAAACTCGGAATCGCCATTCCAAACCAAGGCCTTTCCTGTAAGATTCTCACGGATATTGGCTGTCCAGAAATAAAGCCTATTCGGATTCGTGCCGGTGATGCTCGAACAAAAGTGTTGGTCACAGATTGTGAAAGAGTCTGCGAGCGAATAGTAAAATGGAATATCTTCGCGACTATAATGTCCCATAGTCAACGGTAGATTCGAAAATTCTTTAAACCCAGAATGTTTTACATCCAACCATTTGTTCATCTTGCCTTTATTGCGTGCATCTGTTTGATCGGTCCAGTTATGTGGGAGACAACCCATCCAGGTAACTTTTGAATCTTTGATATCCAATCGAAAGGGAGCAAATGTTTCGCCGGATTTTTGCGTCTGAAACCAGACCTTATTCCGGTTGGGTTGACGGATAGCTCTAGGATCATTGAAGCCTCTTACACCACGCAGTGTTCCAAAGGCATGATCAAATGAACGGTTTTCCTGCATTAATAAAACAATGTGTTCGGCATCGTAAAACGTGCTACCCAATGCTGGATTAATCGCCATCGCCTTCGCAATAGCAGATGGAATAACATGGGAGATAGAAGCTCCCCCAGCAAGCATAGCCGCTTTCTTTAAAAAATCTCTTCGAGTATCCATGGTTATATCAGTATTGATTTGACTGGCTGCCTATTGCTTGGTTGATCAAGGCAACAAAGTTATTCTCTTCGAAAAATCACATTTTCGAAAACTGTCTTAAAAATAAGAGTTCGATCCAAGAAAAAAAACTTTAGACCGAACTCTTATTAAAGAAATAATGCTTTCCTAATTTTTAACCTGCATGTTAATCTTTGATAGACGAGATAAATGCTGGAATCTGTGCAAGATAATCCGGTTCTTTTAACCTTTTGACAAATGCAGTGCCTATAATAGCGCCTGCAGTATGTTTGCTCGCTTTTTGAAAGGTAGATTTATCGGAGATACCGAAGCCAACGATCAATGGATTTTTTAATTGAAGATCATGTATCCGTTTGAAGTAAGCTGCGGTATTGTCTCCAACATCAAGTGTTTTACCAGTCGTTGCATTGGAAGAGAGTAAATAAATAAAGCTTCTGGAAAGGCTATCTATTTTTCTGATTCGTTCTTCCGAAGTCTGTGGTGTTACAATAAATATATTGGCGATGCCATTTTTCTCGAACGTTTCTTTGTAAAGTTCTTCGTATTCGTCCATGGGTAGGTCGGGTATAATGACACCATTCACGCCCACATTTTTACATTCTTCACAGAATCTCTCAACACCAAATTGAAGGACAGGATTAAAGTAGCCCATTAGAAATACGGGGATGCTAACATGTTTACGAAGGTCGACCAATTGGTCGAACAGCTTTTTTACGGTCATACCATTTGCCAAAGCAATTTCCGAACTGTGCTGAATGACAGGTCCATCTGCGACAGGATCGGAATAAGGAAAACCGATTTCCAAAAAGTCCGCGCCAGCTTCTTCCAATTTCTTGGCAATACTTATTGTGCTGTCCAATGTTGGATATCCAGCTGTAAAATATATCGATAAAAGGGGAGTACCTTCTTTTTTTTCAATTGTATTCATGCCTTAAAAATCAAAGTATTTCATATAATTATCTAGATCCTTGTCACCACGTCCAGAAAGACAGACAACGACAGTCTCATCACCTTTAAAAGGTATTTTTTCCAAATAAGCCAGGGCATGAGAACTCTCAATAGCCGGTATGATGCCTTCTAGTCGGGTAAGCTCAAGACCTGCCTGCATCGCTTCGTCGTCAGTCACACTTACATAGTTACCTCTGCCGGATTTGAATAACCAAGCGTGTTGAGGGCCAATACCAGGGTAATCGAGTCCTGCCGATATGGAGTAAGGTTCTATGACCTGCCCATCTGCCGTTTGCATCAGTATAGATCGGCTTCCGTGTAAAACTCCCTCTTTTCCTAATGCTGTAGTGGCAGCCGATTCACCGGAATCAACACCATGGCCAGCGGCCTCTACCGCATACAATTGAACCGATTCTTCATCCAGATAATGATAGAACATACCTGCCGCATTGGAGCCTCCACCGACACAGGCTAATACCATATCTGGATTTTCTTTCCCTGTTTTTGCTAATAGCTGTTTTTTCGTTTCTTCTGAAATAATGGACTGAAAACGTGCAACCATATCAGGGTAGGGGTGTGGTCCCACAACAGACCCAATGATATAATGCGTGTCGACAGGATTGTTTATCCAATCCCGTAAAGCCTCATTGGTTGCATCTTTTAGTGTTTTGGAGCCTGAGGTTGCCGGAATAACTTCAGCCCCCATCATTTTCATTCTTGCTACGTTTGGAGCTTGACGTTGAATATCAACTTCCCCCATGTACACTGCACATTGTATACCTTTTAGCGCACAAACGGTAGCTGTGGCAACGCCATGCTGTCCTGCGCCTGTCTCGGCAATGATGCGCTTTTTACCCAAGCGTTCCGCTAATAGAATTTGGCCAATGGTATTGTTGATTTTATGCGCTCCGGTATGGTTAAGATCCTCCCGTTTTAAGTAAATCGTAGTTCCATATTTTTCAGAAAGACGCTTGGCATGATATAATGGAGAAGGGCGCCCGACATAATCGCTGAGCAGTTGGTTAAATTCCGCCTGAAAGCTCTCTTCTTCGATAATTTTGAGATATTCTTCACGTAGCTCTTTCACATTTGGATAGAGCATCTCAGGGATATAGGCTCCTCCAAAGGGACCATAATATCCTTTTTCATTGACTTGATATATACTCATTTTTTAATAGTATTTATACTGTGGCTTAATAGCTCAATATCTTTTAAGCCGGGTTCTACTTCAAATTTTGAATTTAAATCCAAAGCATATAGCCGTGGATCATTCCTTTCTAGCGCTGTTTTGATATTTTCGGGATCTAAACCGCCACTGAGAAAATAGGGGTTAGTAAGTTTGTATTGGTCCAATAAGGACCAGTCAAATTGTACTCCTGTACCACCATAGGAACTACTTTTGGTATCAAATAAAAAATAGTCTACAATTTTAGCGTAAGGATCCAGCTGTATCCAGTCAAAGTTTTGATCGACTCCGAAGGCTTTCACGATGGTAACTGCTGATTTTTCTTTCAATTCAAGACAGAATTCCGCAGATTCATTTCCATGCAGTTGAATTGCATTTAGTTGGAATTCAGTTATTTTATCTAGAATTTCTGAAAGGCTGGCATTAACGAAAACGCCGACCTTGCTTAGGCTGTCAAGATCCTTAATGTATGAGGAGGAGCTTTGACCAACATAACGTTTGGATTGATCATAAAATATAAATCCCATATAATCGATGCCCAAGGAGGCTACAGCGGTTATATTGTCGGGATATTTCATGCCACAAACTTTTACTTTGATCGCCATTTTATTTTTTGATTAGTTTTTGGAAACTTCGCAATGCTTTGCCTTCCATCAGTGAACTTTCAGCTTCATAGAAACAGTCGCCGAACGATTTTTCGGGATTAAAGGTTCTAATGGCAAATGCGGCATTGGTCAAAACAACATTGTTCTGCACATCTGTCCCCTGGTTGTTTAATATGGATAAGAATGTCTGGGCAGCATCTGCTATCGTTTCACCTCCAGTCAAGTCTTGCGCTGAGACAGGAGTAAAACCCAGTTCTTCCATGTTGTAGTAGCTCTCTCCTTGATTGTTGATTACCTTAAAATCACCGGTCATGGATATCTCGTCATAACCGTCCAAGGCATGAATAATGGAATATTGTTTGTTGGTATTTTGGTATAGATAACCATACAGTCTTGCTAATTCTAAACTAAATACACCAACAGACTGAAATCTTGGATTCGCGGGGTTCGTCAATGGTCCCAGCATGTTAAAGAAAGTCTTAACGCCCAGTGCACGACGTATCGGGGCAACGGTTTTCATTGCAGGGTGAAACAATGGTGCATGTAGGAAACAGATATTGGCTTCGTCAAGCTGGCGTTGTAGTTCAGACTTATCGTTGCTAAATTGATAGCCTAAATATTCCATGACATTGGATGAACCACAGCTCGAAGATACCCCGATATTACCGTGTTTTGCGACATGGTAACCAGCCCCAGCTGTGACAAAAGATGCTATTGTCGAGATATTGAAGGTATTTTTACCATCCCCACCTGTACCGCAAAGGTCAATTAAATCATAGCCGTTAAAATCCAGCTTGAGGCATAAATCATACATCGCATCTCTAAACCCTCCAAGCTCTTCAACGCGAATACTGCGCATACCATAAGCCGTCATAAATGCCGCAATTTGGTGACTATCATATTTGCCCATGGCAATGTTGGTTAGAATCTCGTAGGCCTCTTGCCGAGAAAATGTCTTGTATTCAAATAAATGCGCTAAAATTTCTTTCATGGTAATTTAAATAAAAAAAGGGCTTACCTTATTTAGGCAAGCCCATCATATCTTGACGTATTAATCAAATAATGCAATAGGAGTTTGCCACAACGTTATTCGTTGTGCCACCACCAAGCTTTATTTGATACAGTTGTTATCATTGTTATTTTTATTAATACAAATATGGTTGATAGAATTATAAAATGCAAGTGTTTTTGTTGAAAAATTTTTAAGAAAGCATCATTGGCTTAATATTGCTCACAAATATACTTTAAAACTAAATCTTGAAAGTATGTATTTATGTCGTCCTGATAATGATATTTACGGAACCGAAAGAATATGACTGTCTAGAGTTGTTGAAATTAATAGAAGACAAAATGGGCTTTATTGTTTCCCTTAGAGACCAAAGTGAAAGAGGCAATTTTTTTATCACGGATAACTGCCGCAAACACAAAACGCTTGAGATATCTGACAAAATAAACTTGCTGTGGATCGATACCTTCGAGATCTATGTCGCTTGTTTCTTTTCTTCCCGCTTGTGCAAAGCTGAGGTATTCCAGTTGGTCTATATCCTTGCTTTGTACATTTATCCTAATTTCATCGATGCTCGCCAATAGGTATTCCTGCAGATCTTCGTTAAGTTTTTTAGACGTGATAAGATCTTGGCTTAAAATAATATCAGTCGCTAAATTAGGATCATTCAAGCGCTGGACAAATCTTTTTAAAACGACAACATAATCATTGGAGATTTGTTGCTCTTGAGCAGATAAGCTTTGGCTGATCATGCAGCTAATAAAAATGAACAGCAATAGCTTTAATTTTGTTTTCATATCTGTAAGACTGAGCTTCATCGAAATGGATTAAAACTACGGAATAAAAACCCTCTTGAACTTATCGGAATAAGCTGTATTGAGTCGTTCCCAAAATGAGTAAGATACCTTTAATAAAAAACGCCTTTTGAATAAAGGCGTTTTTTATTTTTTAGTATTCATCTTCATTGAAGAAGAAATCGTCTTTTGTTGGATAGTCGGGCCAAATTTCTTCGATATTTTCATATGGCTCGCCATCATCCTCAAGAGATTGTAAGTTTTCAATCACCTCAACAGGTGCACCTGAACGAATAGCGTAATCGATTAATTCATCTTTTGTTGCTGGCCATGGTGCATCTTCTAGATGCGAAGCTAATTCTAATGTCCAATACATATAAAAACAATTTAAGTTCTCTATTTTCGCAAAACTATGATTTAATTTAACTTAAGCAAGTAAATTGAGTGTTATTTTTGTGATAATAATATAAGTGTTTGATTTTTAGCGGTATAATATTTTTAAATATTCTCAAAATCACTGCCCTTTTCGTTTAAAGCATTCAGTCTTGGTGACACTGATTTGATATCAGGGTTAGGATAATCATTTTCAATGAGACCATCACGCATGCGTACAATGCGGTGCGCATGCAATGCTATATCCTCTTCATGTGTCACGAGAATGATGGTATTACCCTTGGAGTGAATTTCTTCAAGCAAGCCCATGATCTCAATGGATGTTTTTGTGTCAAGGTTACCTGTTGGCTCATCGGCAAGTATAATAGATGGATCGTTGATCAGTGCTCTTGCAACAGCAACACGTTGTCGTTGTCCTCCTGAGAGTTCGTTGGGTCTATGGTCCATACGATGGCCCAAGCCGACGCTCTCCAGTGCTGCCGTGGCTTTTTCCTCACGTTTAACTTTACTATAACCTGCATAAATTAGAGGAAGTGCAACATTTTCCAGTGCCGTATTCTTTGGTAGTAGGTTAAAAGTCTGAAAGACAAAACCAATTTCCTTGTTTCTTACTTCGGCGAGTTCATCGTCAGTCATATCACTTACGTTAATCCCATTGAGGATGTATTCGCCTCGGCTTGGTGTATCCAAACAACCGAGAATGTTCATTAAGGTGGATTTGCCCGATCCTGAAGGGCCCATTAAGGCAACAAATTCTCCTTTATGGATATTGAGCGTAACGGAGCTTAAGGCGTGAATTGTCTCTGTACCAATTTGGTATTCTCTGGCAATATCCTTGATTTCGATTAAGATCTTTCCTGACATATTTTTTGGAGGTTCTCTAGGTTATGAAAATACGATTTATTCTTCATAATCCAATAGGAATGCATTTTGTCATATACAACTTTCTCTAGCTCTGATGCATTATCATCATTAAAATCTTTCGTCTCTATTGGGTTGAATACATGTATTTTAACAATTCCAGGTCGAGATCCTCTTTTCGAACCGTCATCGAAAAAGATATCCCAGGCATTTTCTATGATAATGGGGACTGTGGGAACGTCATTCTGAATAGCGATTCGAAAGGCTCCGGATTTAAAAGCGTGAATCTGTGGTGGGAAACCATCATCTATTTTTCCTTCTGGGAAGATAACCACACTTCTGCCCTTTCGGACAAGCTCATTGGCACGCTGGAAGGCCTTGAAAGAAGATACTTTACTTCTTCTGGTGACCGGAATATCTATTGTTTTGAAGAAGATACGTGTAACCGGATTTTTAAGCAATGAAGCTTTCCCGATAAATGAAAATGGAGCCGGGCATAAATAGGTTAGGGCTGTTATATCCAAGACGGAAGTATGATTGGGACACAGTACCATGGAACGGTTCCAATCTATTTTTGATTCATAGCTCACCTTAAAAAATACACCAGCTAGGGCCGAACCTCCAACTGATACCCAGCGTCGCATACGGGCGATTCTAGCATAGTTTTTTTCGGGACGTCGTGCTAAAAAATAGATATAAGGGAAAAACAGAAGAAAAACAAGTAGAACACTGATAAAATACCAATACCGATGGAGTTTTTTGAGCAATAGAATCATACAAGCCAAAAATTTTGACCTAAAGTAAAGAAAGAAAATGGATAATTAATTATCCATTTTCTTTTTTAGTCTACTGTGAAACCATATTTCTTGTAAATATTCTTGGCCGTTGGCGAGTCCATGAATTTTAAAAAGTCATCTGCTGCCTGCGTATGTGGCGCATTTTTTAGCTTTGCAGCAACGTAAGTTGCAGTTGTATTTTGCGCATCAGGAATAGTGATCCCTTCAACAGGATGGCCAATTAGTTTTTGGTAAACGACTTCAGAAGCCCAAACGGGAGCCGCATCGGCCTGTCCATACAATACACGCATGGGGCTTTCGCGATGGTGGATCTTGGTTAGATAAGTGCTGCCATCTTTGACCTTATCTTCCATGATTTTCTTGACGAGTTGTTCGCCCCCGGCTTTTCTATAGGATGCTTTGATCTGCTCCCCAATTCCTTCCCATTGGGGATTAGGCATGCTGATGCGAACTTTCTCATTTCCTAAATCATTCAATGTCCTAATATTACCGGGATTTCCTTTTGGAATCATCAGACAGATATTGTTGTAGCAATAAACTTGTGTATGGCTAAAGTAATCTGCCATTTCGTTGATGGCCCTTTTGCTTGCTGTATAAATATCGGGCTTATGTGTAATGCGTAGATTGCCTACTGTGAGCGATCCGCCTTTAATCTGTTTGGCTAAAATCCCTGGTGGCAGCGTTTCAACAAAAATACGTTCATATTGTGGGTATTCTTTTTTGAAAGATGCGAGTAGATCATCGACAACCATAAATTGATTGCCTGCGAAAAAGACTGTAAGCTGCGGATTCTCGATATCACCATATAAATCTGGAATATTATCTATTCCAGGTACGGTGAAATTTAATGCCGATTCTGGTGGATTATTCCAGGGCGGGTCAAAACGATGTTCTTGTGCTTTAATTTCCTGGGCTCCCAATAATGCGATTGTTAGACCAAGCAGTAGAAAATTTCTCCTCATATTTATGGTTTTACGATAATCCAACCTTCATTTGCCCTTAGTATTAATTCACCATTTCCGCTAGGAACATAACCTATAAAATCAAACAGCTCTTCTTTGGCAATATGTTTCTCTTCCAAAGTATTCAGGCATTGGGCTACGATAACACCTTTCTCTACCAGATCCTTCAATGGTTTCTCATATTGACTGTTCTTTTTTAAGTAAGCCTCGGTACCACCAGAAAATGCAACTAATTCAACCTGCAAGTGCCCCTTTAATCGAGGGTCCTTCAAGACATTGTTAATATTACGGATTGCTTTTTCAATTGTTTTTGGATCATTACTGTCCAACTGATAGATGGCTTTATAAGCTTTTTTCTTTGCAACAGCACCAGTGTATTGATGATTATTGAGCAACAATTTATTGTCCTGTGCTTTCGCTTGAATAGTCATTATCGCTAAGAGAATACAAGCGATTGTAAATTGTTTTTTCATATTTATTATTGATTTAATGGGGTGTCTATAGTTAAAAATTATAAGGACCGAGTTTATGTTGTTCTATACTAATGTTATCGGCGTAAGGGGGATATGGACTGTCTTTGGGCTTTTTGCTTAGATTGGGATAGTCCAGTTGCTTATTTGATTTTTGAGGTCTATCGAAAGAATTGATATATGCTGCGACATCATAGGCCTCATCGTCTTTCAATTGCGGCGCGTCATAAGTTGCGCCCAAAGGCATATTAGCTTTGATAAAACGCGTAGCTGTAAGCAATCGTGCCATTCCAGCACCATCATTGTAGCTATCTTTTCCCCATAAGGGAGGATATTGATATCCTTTTCCCGCCGTTTGTGGTAGACCTTGTCCATCTTTTCCATGACAACTTGTGCATTTGTTCTCAAAAACCAATTGACCATGTTTCAAGTCTGCAGCACGGTTGGGAATATCCATTTTAATAAATCCTTGGCCCGCCAACCGGCCTTTATTAACGGTATTTACGCTGATGTTTTTGATGTAGGTAACAATGGCTCTCATTTCCTTGCTATTTTCTGGAATGGCTCGACCGTTCATGCTCCGCTCAAAGCAACCGTTGATGCGCTCTTCAAGTGATTCAACCTTATTTTCTCGTCCAATATAGGTTGGAAAGACATTGGTGAGCCCAACGTAGGGAGCGGCGAAAGCCTTGGTGCCTCCATTAAGATGACAGCTGCTACAGGCAAGCTTGTTTCCGATTTTGACCTCGCCATCATAGAAATAATCGTAGGTATTTTTGATTAGCTTTTCACCATAACTGGCCATTTTACCTTCGGGATTATCTTTGAATGAGATTTCCTTAAATTGGGAGACGTGCGTAATAAGCGAGTCGTTGCGCATTTTAAGAGAATCTGTTTGCTTTTTGTTTTCCTCATGTTTTAGTGGAAATACACATAAGGTCGTACATGTAATGACCAATGCGACAATGATCCAGCTGAGTGCTTTTAAATAATTTGTTAGTTTTTTATATTCCATTACGCTCATTCATTTGTACAAATCTAGTCGCCTCAAACGCGGAATTAAAACGAAGTTTGTTTATGAGGTATAACATTTGGTTATAACTTGAAGTTTTGTCGCAGACAGAATTGTAGAAACTGGTTGGGCGTACCGGCAAGTCCTCCATATAAATGGGTAAAATAGAAATAACGTTCTATTGTCAATTGTGGAATATCGACAATAGTCAATTGATTGTTTAGTACTTCTTTTTGCACCGTATGAATAGATAAAAAGGCAAAGCTATTGCGACGGGCAAGATAACCTTTAATACTTTCCGTTGAAGGGAGGATCATTTCTATTTGTACTTCCGATAAATTAATACGATTGTCTTTTAGTGCATTTTCAATAATTGTTCGTGTACCCGATCCTTGCTCGCGAAGTACCAAAGGCAAGCGTGTGATATCGGATAGTATCGGATTTTTTAATTGATTTAATATTGGGTTCTGGCTATTTGTGACGAGGACCAGCTCATCCTTCATAAAAGGAATGTATTTCAGTGCCCTGTTATCCGTGGAACCTTCAGTAATACCTAGATCCAATGTTTTGTCGACAAGCTGTTCCTCAATACTGCGGCTATTGGATTGAAAAGACTGGATACGGTTGTTGGGATATTGGGATAGAAAATCGGCAAGTAGAGCGGGTAAAACATATTGGGAGATGGTTGTACTGGCCCCTAAAACCAAATTTCCTTTTCGTCCTTCCTGCAATTCCTGTATTTCTTGGCCCGCCTGATTATACAGATTGATAATTTGTTGGGCATATTTATAGAGAATTTGGCCTGGATCAGTTAAATTAAGATTGTTGCCCTTTCTTTCGAAGAGCGGTACGCCAAGTTTCTTTTCTAGTTCTTGGATGTTTTTGCTTACGGCTGGTTGTGAGATGAAAAGGGCCGAGGCCGTTTTGGTGAAATTAAGGTGTTGAGCCGCAGTGTAAAATACAATTAAACGAAAATCAAAATCCATAAAACGATAAAGGGTTATTTCTAAAATTTAAAAATAACCCTTTATCTAATGAAAAACTAAATTATTTACTTAGTTCCGCGTAATATTTATGAAATAAAGGAATTGTTGAAATTCCCATGAGGTAATTCTCAATGCCATATTTTTCATTTGGCGAGTGTAGGTTATCGCTATCCAAACCAAATCCCAGAAGTACTGTTTTTAAACCCAATACGTCTTCGAAAAGAGCAACGATTGGAATAGAACCGCCACCACGTGTCGGGATAGGCTTAACACCAAATGTTTCATGTAAGGCTTTCTCCGCCGCTTTGTAAGCAATGCTGTCCGTAGGTGTCACTACGGGTTCGCCGCCATGATGAGGTTTGACTTCTACTTTCACATAATCAGGTGCAATAGATTCAAAATGTTTTTTGAAAAGCTCCGTAATACGATGAGAGTTTTGGTTTGGTACAAGACGCATTGAAATTTTTGCATTCGCTTTTGAAGGCAATACCGTTTTGGCGCCTTCACCGATATAACCACCCCAAATACCATTTACTTCTAAGGTTGGGCGAATACCGGTGCGTTCCAACGTGGTAAAACCTTTTTCGCCCCAGATATTTTGGATACCGAGGTCAGCTTTGTATTCTTCAATATCGAACGGTGCTTCATTTAATGCTTTGCGTTCTTCAGCAGTCAATTCGACAACATCATCATAAAATCCCGGGATAGCGATATGATTGTTTTCATCATGTAATGAGGCAATCAGTTTTGCTAATATAGTCGCCGGATTGGCTACTGCTCCACCATATACGCCGGAGTGCAAATCTCTATTAGGCCCCGTAACTTCCACTTCAACATAAGAAAGTCCACGTAAGCCAGTTTCTAGCGATGGTTGTGCCATGCTGATCATTGATGTGTCAGATATAACAATAACATCAGCTTTCAGTCTTTCCGTATTTTCTTTAACAAATGTGCCCAAATTTACTGAGCCCACTTCCTCTTCACCCTCAATCATAAACTTGATGTTACATGCTAATGCATCATTTTTAATCATGTATTCGAAGGCTTTTACATGCATATAAAACTGACCTTTATCATCGGCAGAGCCACGTGCATAGATTTTGCCATCACGGACTGTCGGTTCGAAAGGAGGGGTATCCCACAACTCATATGGATCAGCAGGTTGTACGTCGTAATGGCCATAAGTTAATACGGTAGGTAGCGCTGGATCTATAATTTTTTCTCCATAAACGATTGGATTACCAGCAGTAGGACAAACTTCTACATTGTCGGCTCCTGCTTCACGCAATTTCTGAGCAACAAATTCAGCAGTCTTCTCCACATCTCCTTTAAATTTGGGATCAGCACTTACTGACGGTAAACGCAATAAATCAAACAACTCATCTAAAAAACGTTGCTTGTTTGCTTCTACATATTCTTTAATGTTTTGCATATTGTTTGTGTTTGAAACAAATTTACACAAATCGACACATTTAACTCAATTTGTTGTAACCTTTTCGGGAATGATGGTGACTAATGAGGAAACTAATTCAAATAATTATGGAAAAACAAACAATAGCGGGAATTTTAGGTATCGGATTATTTACATGTATCACCCTGTGTGTTTATTTTATTATGCGCTATCGGAGTACCGCAGTACACCTTCCCGGCGAAAGCAGAAAAAGGGAGCCTATAGATTGGCAAAAGCCGGGGATTTTGGTTCTAGGTATCGGAATTGGTTTATTTATTGTCGGTGTATTGGACAACTATATCAAGACTGATTTGCCGGATTCACTCGCCGTAGCAATTTTGATTATTTCTGCAGGGCTTGCGATGATAATTGCTAACCGATTGGATAAAAAACGCGATATTTAACCCGCCAATGGATGAAATCTATATTCGAAAAGTTCTGTCAGGCGATGTGGAATCTTATCGTTATTTTATAAAAACGTATAAGGATATGGCATTTTCTGTCGCTCTTTCTATTGTAAAGGAAGAGCATTTGGCAGAAGATGTCGTTCAGGAAGCATTTATAAAGTGCTATCAATCGCTGTCTTCCTTTAAAGGGAAATCGAAATTTAGTACCTGGTTTTACCGAATTGTTGTGCATGTTGCTTTTAATGCCATTCGTCATAAGAAATTGGAGTTGGTCAATTTTGATCTGTCCCACCATGACATGCCATATGACGATTCTGTATTGGATGAAATAATCGAACATGAAAGAAAAGAAATGATCAACGATGCACTCACGATCTTGCCCGCCCGGGAGTCTGTTGCATTACGTTTATTCTATTTGGAAGAACAGTCGATGGATGAAATTCAGGAAATTATGGGCTGGACACTGTCGAATACAAAAGTAATATTGTATCGAGCCCGTAAAAATATGCACATCATCTTGAGTCAGTTAATAAAAAAAGCAGAGTATTATGGATAAGGAGCAGGAAAAATTCAAAAAAGCGATGCAAATGAGTAAAATAGAATTACCATTTGATGATTTTGAGCAACGTATTATGGATGGTATCGCGGCGCTTGAGAAAGAGAAGGAGAAAGCGCTGTCAAATAAGAAGTATGCAATTACATTTTTTCTCCTTGGAACGGTTTGCGGTATGATGCTAAACAATTATCTGATGGCTAAAATTCAAGTTGCAGATATAGCCTCCGATCTTAAAAATTATAGCGCGATAGGTTGCCAGTTATCTTTTGCTGTTTTGATATGCTTTTTTTGTCTTCAGTTGTGGCGTTTGATCAATATGCAACAGAAGAAGCATTATCAAGCATAACGAAGGTTTTCTAGGATGAATATATAGGATCTGAGCTTTTGTAAAATGGATCTTCTATTTTGCTCGAATGGGGAACTATGGGCCAAAATCAGTGTTTTAAGAAATAAAATTAAATTTACTGTAACAAAACATTGGTTTTATCTACTAATGTTATATTGATATTAATTTACTATCCAACAATTTTATGAAAAGAGTTTTACAAATTCTCTTGTTTTTCATTTTTGCTATTCATGGTTTGGCTTCGGGTCAATCCAGGATTGCTGGAAAAATAAGTGATGTAAAGGACCAACTAAAGTTATCAGACGCAACAGTTATGCTGTTGACTGCCAAAGATTCCATATTGACCGGCTTTACCCGATCTGATGAAAATGGTCTATTTTCCTTAGCTAAGCCCGATACAGGAGCCTATGTACTCATCGTGAGTTATCCCAAGTATGGCGATTTTTATACGGAGATCCAATCTGGGGTGGACTACTCTAAATTGGCTATTGGTCTAACAAACACAGCTACGTTATTACAAGAAGTCATTGTTACGGGGCGTATTCCTATCACGATTAAAGGTGATACCACAGAATATGATGCTGGTAGTTTTAAAGTTGAAAAAAATGCCAAGGTTGAAGATTTGTTGAAGGCGTTGCCGGGAATCACGGTCGACGCATCCGGAAAGATTACCGCACAAGGTAAAACTGTGAAGAAGGTATTGGTAGACGGGGAGGAATTTTTCGGTGACGATCCGACACTGGTGACACGAAATATACGATCGGATATGGTGGATAAGGTTCAGGTCTACGAGAAAAAATCCGAGCAGGCAGAGCGAACAGGAGTGGATGATGGTCAGCGTGAGCAAACGATCAATGTAAAGCTAAAAGAAGGTTCTAAAAATGGTATGTTCGGAAAAGCACTTCTTGGCGGAGGAACCAATGATTACTATATGGGGCAATTGATGTTGAACAAATTTAAGGGTTCGCAAAAAATATCAGTTTATGGGCTTTTTGGTAATAATGGTACTACGAGCATGAACTGGCAGGACGCACAAAAATATGGCGGTGATTCAGGTGTATCCTATGGTGATGACGGATCGATGAGCTGGTCTAATTTTACGGATCCTTTTTCTGGCCAAGGTGTTATTGGTGTACCTCGTGCCATAAATTCGGGGGTTAACTTTTCGGACAAATTTGATAAGGATAAACATACAGTCAACATTAACTATAAATACGGACGATTGAGCAGTGATGGAAATGATGAAACAATTACTACTGGTTTGATCAACAACCGATCATTGAAAAATGTAGATACTGAAAATGACCAACATCGTGCGAATTTGAAATATGACCTTAAATTAGATTCGTTAAATCTCTTGACCATACGAGGTGGTGTATCTAGAAAAAATCTTTGGTCCTATAATACACGCGACGCTTATCAGCTTTCTCAGGCGGCCGATACTGCAATTACCGAAAAAACGGATGAGCTTATCAAAAATCATGTCAATGAAGTAAATTTCAGCACTTATTTTACCCATAAATTCAAGAAAAAAGGTCGTTCTTTTACATTTGATGGACAGTGGAAAAGAAATGAAATGAATGGCACAGGCCATTTAAATTCGAATCTTAAAAATAAAGATCTAAATACCGAAACAAAAACAGATCAAGATAAAGTCCGGAACAATAAAAGTGATGTCCTCGGGGCCTCCATATCTTATACTGAACCCTTATCTAAAATTTGGAATCTTGTTGTGGGGACAGGAATTGAGCAAAGTAACAGTAGTTCTATTGTGGAATCTTTCAATAATGATGGACAGGGGAATTATGATCAATTGGACCGTCGCTTTAGTAACAACTATGATTTTGATAGAAGCAGCAGCAGATACAAATTGGCTATAGTTCACACAACTGAAAAATTTAAGTTCACTGTGGCTAATAATTTCAATAATGACAAATTGAAACAATTCAATAACTATACAAGTGAGGGGATTACAAGAAGTTACTTTACGTACAATCCAAATGTAAGTGCAGGCTATTCCTTTACCAAAACGAAGGGTTTATGGATGAATTATACCGGTAAAAATCAGTTGCCTTCCATGAGTCAGATACAACCGATCTTAGATAATTCAGACCAGATTAATCGTTATTTGGGAAATGAAAACTTAAAACCGTCGTTTAGAAACTCATTAAATCTGAATTATAATTCGTTCCGCGTGTTGACCGGAAACTATGTTTATGTCGGTGGTAATATTTCTACTGAAAAGAACCCAATTACACAGAATATCGATACACTAAAAGGAATCAATACTTATACGTGGAACAATGTGGAGGGTAAGACAAATACCTCCCTAAATGTATGGTCCGGAGTCTACTTCAAATTGAGCAAAAAACTAGGACTGTCCAACTCGCCACAGTTTTATGTGAATATGAGTGATAACTATAATATGTTCAATCACCAATTGAATAAAGTCAATACGACGAACTTTAATTTTACGTATAATTTCAAAAGAGACACCAAAACAGGTTTAAATTTTGACCTGAACTTTAGTCCACAGTATCGTTTGATGAAATCAAGTTTGGAACGCAATACCAATAGCAATGGTTTTGTATTTGCTTCCAATGGAAGTGTGGAGTATTTCTTCAACAAAACATTTAAGGTTTATACCAATTACACTTATTCCTATGAAGCTGCAACCAAAGCTTTTGACGAGAAGTTTGAACAGTTTTTGTTGCATCCGGGTGTGAGTAAAAAATTCCTGAAAAATGAATCGTTGGTATTGGATTTTATGATCAACGATGTTCTTAATCAGAATAAGGGCTTTAGTCGTTCGGCATCGACTTCTGTCTTTACACAACGTCGATATGATACGATACGCAGATATTATATGCTTAAACTATCATGGGATTTTACAAAAATGTTTTTATAAAATATTAAGCGAAATAAAATGTTAAAATATATCTTTTTTCTCTTTTTCTGTTGTTCGGCCGTAGCTCTTAAAGCACAATATGTGCTATTTGGGCGGTCGGGAACCATTTCTTACGATAAGACGATGTATATGAAGAATATCGTAAGTAAAAAATTCATCGCTAAGGCCGATGATAATTCAAAACAGTTTTTTGAGCGTATAATACCGAGGTTACCGGAAAATGCCGTGTTAAAAAAGTCAATGAAATTCAATGCGACGGAGACTTTGTTTGAATCGGTAAAAGACGAGAGTCTGGATGCAGAAATTAAGCAGTACATTATGATGCTGGCACTAGATTTCGATGCAACAACACTTTCAAATATGACCAACCGTTCATTTTTAAGATATAACGATATTGTTGGTGAAAAAATCATCGTTCAGGATTCCATGAAGCGTATCAAATGGAAAATCACAGATGAGTACCGTGAGATAGCGGGATATAATTGCAGGAGAGCCAATGGGATTACACCTGACTCTATCTATGTCATTGGATACTACTGTAATGAAATCCCGATCAGTGGCGGCCCAGAGTCCATCAATGGCCTTCCTGGGATGATTTTAGGATTGGTCGTACCTAGTCAGCACGTTTCCTATTTTGCAACAAAAGTCGAACTCAGCAACACCGTTGTGATGGACAAAAAGAAATTTGAGAATACCAAGGTCAAACGAATGACAAGAAAGGCTATGACGGATCAGATTACAAGTGTACTGTCTCAACATATGAATAAAGAAACTGTTCAATTTATAATGGAACTTGGCAATTTATAAACAACTAGGTATGCTATATACACAATATGCTGTGTATTTCTAACTGTTTAGATAAAAAAGCTCTTCTTTTGAAGAGCTTTTTTTGTGATTTGTCGATTGTACTTCGCTGTTAATCAATTGTTTGTTTTGTTTTTCAGCATTATTTTATTTCTTGTATTTTTTTTGCGATAAACTAAAATTAACTGAAACAAAATATTAGTTTTGTGCACGAATTTTATTATTTATATAATTATATACTATCCAAAACCATATTATGAAAAGAGTGGGGCAACTACTTTTACTTATTTTATTCTGTTTCTGCGGAATAGTTCACGCTCAATCCCGAATTGAAGGAAAAATCAGTGATGTAAAAGATCAGCTTAAGCTGCATAATGCAACAATTATGCTGTTAACAGCCAAAGATTCCATTTTGACCAATTTTACCCGTTCGGATGAAAATGGTAAGTTCTCTCTTGAGCGCCCTGATACTGGAAAGTATTTTATCATTGTCACCTATCCAAAGTATGGTGAATATTACGCGGAAATCTTACCGGGGCAGCATTACAATAACCTATCTATTGGAATGACCAGCAGCGCGACCTTGCTGGAGGAAGTGATTGTTATGGGACGGGTACCCATTAGTATCAAGGGCGATACGACGGAATATGATGCCGGAAGTTTTAAAGTGGAAAAAAATGCTAAAGTGGAGGATTTGTTAAAGGTTCTCCCTGGGATTACAGTCGATGCTTCCGGTAAAATTACTGCACAAGGGAAAACAGTAAAGAAAATGCTGGTTGACGGAGAGGAGTTCTTTGGTGACGATCCAATTTTAGTAAGCCGGAATATTCGTTCTGACATGGTTGACAAAATTCAGGTTTATGAAAAGAAGTCTGATAAGGCTGAGAAAACTGGTATTGATGATGGTGAACGTACACAGACAATCAACGTGAAGCTCAAAGAGGAGGCTAGACGCGGAATATTTGGAAAAGTAGATGTTGGTGGAGGTAGTGATAAGTTCTACGCTGGACAGAGCTTTTTGAACTACTTTAATCAATCGTTTAAAGCTTCGGCTTATTTGATTGCAAGTAACACTGGGAAGAGCGGACTCAGTTATGATGAGGTGTCAAGTATGGGGGGAGATTACGATGGAGGTGATAATTTTAATGGCGAAGGAATTCCTAAATCCCTGAATACAGGATTTTTATACTCGGATAAAACGGCTAACAAAAAACATGCTTGGCGAATCGACTATAAGCATATTCGATCCAACGTTGACTTAGACCGAAGCGTATTCACACGTAACGCGGCACGTGATACGATATTAATAAGCAATAGCAGCACATTGGCCTCCAACGAAAACAGAAAGCATAATATCGGTTTGAAATACGAATTTAAGGTCGATTCCATGTCGGATTTAACGGTTTGGGCAGGTGCAAACAAAAGACATGATAATAGTTCTTCAGAGACACAATCAACCACTGTAAATCAATTTGATCAGAAGATCAACGATAACCTGCGAAGCTTTAAGAACGATTCCAAGTCGGAGCAGTATAATGCCTCGGCGCTCTATGTAAGACGTTTTAAAAAGAAAGGCCGTTCCTTATCATTCAATTATTACACATCGGGGAATAAACAAGATGGGGAGCAAGATTTATTTTCTAAACTTACATTTTATAAAGAAGGGAATGCTGAAAGGGATTCAACCCTCAACCAGAAGAAATTTGTGAAAAATAGCTCTTTTTCTACAGGTGGAGAATTTGCTTATTCCGAACCGATTTCAAAAAAGATTATCCTTTCTTTCGAATATGGATTGAATCTCAACAGAAATAACAACGCAGTTCAGTCTTTCGATAAAAATCAGAATACCGGTATTTTTGATCGACTGGATAGTTTGTATAGTAATGATTTCTTGTACAAAACGACAAAAAACACCTATAATCTCGCACTTAATTACAAGCCTCTGGAGAAGCTCGTGGTTAATGTCTCAAATAAGTTCGAAAACAGTAATCTGTCGCAATTAAACCGCATGGAGAATACGAGACTTTCACGATCATTTTTTGTATATAATCCAGTGGTTGATGTCAATTATGAGATTCAAAAAAATAAATCAATCAGTTTGAAGTATCAGGGTACAAATGGTTTACCTACCTTAAATCAGATCCAACCATTACGGTCGAATTTGGATCCCTTGAATGAGTACTTAGGGAACGAAAATCTAAAGCCATCTTACACCAATAATTTGAACCTGAGCTTTAGAACCTATTCCGTATTGGAAGATAAGTTTATAGGCATCTTTTTAAGCGCTTCACGTACAAACAATGCGCTGGTGCAAAATACAACGATTGATTCATTGGGTAAGACTACATTTGTTTGGGGAAATTTGAACCACAGTAGCAACAATCAGATTAGTATAAGTCCAATGTATTACGGTAAGTTATGGAAAAAATTTCAATTGAGACATGGTGGCGGACCATCCGTATCTTTCAGCAACAATTATAACTATGTCAATACTGTTTTAGCGAACGCCAAGGTACAGCGTTATGGGGTTAATTATGGTTTACAGCGATCGACAACCAAAGGTTTGGACTTTGGTATTGAGTTATCCCCAGGCTATCTTATACAAGATAATTCCATTGGAGCCATGGAAGATAGTAAGGGATTTACTTTTTCATCTGAGGGAAATCTGAAGTACTTTTTGCCAGCTAAATTCATTATGCGAGCAGATTTTAGCTATAGTTATCAGGCTCCTACGGCAGTTTACAGTAAAAAATTTGAACGATTTGTGCTAAGTCCGGCTTTGTCAAAAAAATTCCGAAAAGATGAAAAGCTGGAATTGACCTTTATGGTTAATGACCTCCTCAAACAGAATGTGGGTTTTGACAGAAGTCAAAATGGGGCACTACTGACCGAACGCCGATACAACACAATCAGCAGGTATTATATGGTTAAGCTCACTTGGGAAATCAATAAAATGCTCGTAAAATCGAAATAAAATGAAAGATATCAAAAATTTACTCGTCCTATTGCTGGTCTTATTCTGGGGAAGCTCAGCTTTTGGACAATATGCTTATTTTCCTACACAAGGAACAATTACCTATGACAAGACTGTATTTCTTAAAAACCTGCTCAAACGCTATGCAACATATGCAAAAGACGAGGATACGCGTAACTCCATCAGAGAAATGATGGGTCAGATTCCAGAAAATCAGGTGCTGAAAAAGAAACTGACATTTTCCAATGATGAGGTCCTCTATGAGCATATTCCTGAAGAATATTCGGATGTTGTTACCGGGTTGATGCGTTCTGGAATTTTTGAGTCGGGGATAAGCGGCTATCAGAATCTGAAAAATAAAGCATTTAATTCTGTTTTTGAATTAGGTGGCGAGCGCGTTGTCATAACCGATTCAACATTAAAGATCAAGTGGAAAATTACGAATGAATACCGTGAAATCGCAGGTTACCCATGCCGTCGGGCGAACGGACTTGTACTGGATTCCATTTATGCTGTTGCTTTTTACACGGATCAAATACCTGTTTCAGGAGGTCCTTCAGCCTTTAATGGACTACCGGGAATGATCCTTGGTCTGGCCGTTCCCGAACTGCATTACAACATGTTTGCGACGAAGGTGGAATTGGGTGCTGTAAATCTTTCATCGACAACATTGTTAAAGAAGAAAGATAAACCCTTGACCAGACAGCAGGTTTATGATAAACTGAAAGCCTCTTTCGGGGATTATTTAGGGATAAAGATCTATAACTTAGTGATGGCTTGCACATTTCTGTAAGGATCAACAAAACCTTTATGATTTTGCAGGAACCAACAGCGATGAAAGCGGACAGAAGGTCTTTTCTGGCCAATAATATCAGATACTTTCAAAAAAAAGGCCTTTCATTTGAAAGGCCTTTTTTATGTTTACTCCGAAAAGACTATTTTCCGTCGTTTTTCTTAGCAGTAACTTCGTTACGAATTTCTTGTGCTAAGGTTTTGATCTCTTGTAATCCTTTACGTACACGTGTACCAGCTGCAGAATTACCATTGTTGAAGAACTTGTCTGCATCAGCTTCGATAGAAGCTACTAACTCTTTTAATTTTACGTAGTTTTCCATTTTTTTATAATTATAATTTTAGTTTTTATGGTTTTTCCTAAACACTCCTTAAATATACAAAAACGAATCAAATAGAAAATAAATTTCGTTTTTTTTTATCGAAAAAGCTTAAAAAAAACTATTCAACAATCTTAAGTTCGTCAATAATGTTGGTCGCACCAGCAAATTTATCGATGATAAATAATACATAACGAATGTCAACTGAAATTGTACGCTGTAGCTTATGGTCGAAGATCACATCACCAGCCATTGCTTCAATATTACCATCAAAAGCTAGGCCAATTAATTCACCATTGCCATTTATTACTGGTGAACCTGAGTTTCCGCCTGTTATGTCATTGTCACTTAGGAAGTTTACTGGTAAATATCCTTTTTTATCCGCATAACGACCATAGTCCTTATTATTGTACAGATCAATCAAACGTTGTGGTAAATCGAATTCTTCGTCACCCTTTTTATACTTCGCTATGGTTCCTTTTAAAGTAGTATAAAAGTTTCTGTCTGCATCATTACGAGGGTCTTGTGGTAGGCCTTTGATCGAACCATAAGTTAAACGTAAAGTACTGTTTGCATCGGGATAGAATTTACCTTTTGGATTTGAAGCCAATACCCCAGCGACATATTTACGGTACGCGCCTTCAAATTTGTCGTCTTGTGTTTTCCAGTTAGGATCTACTTGACGGTATCTGTTAAGTAAGGCCGAAGAAAGTTTATATAATGGGTCATTGGCTAAGATTTCAGCGTTAGGGGTCTCCAGATAATTGTTCAAACGTTCTGCAGAGGCGAAGATGCTATTTTTCACAGATTCTTTGACATAAGCCGTAAAGTCACCATTATTTTTAGCCGCCAATTCTGCAATATAGGGTGCAATATTGCCTGCTTTTTTAGCATAAAGATTCAATTCATCAATCAATACTTGCTCTTCAAGAGGCATGTACATTTTTTCATAACCAGCATCGATGGCAGATTTTAAACGAGGAAGAAGGGCATTTCTTCTTGCTTCATCTCCAGTAGTATATGCTTCTAAACCTGACCCAATGGTGTTTGGTAATGCTGCAATTGCACTAGAACGCAACATACCCATTAAATAGTTGTCATGTCTAGCTTTCTCGTTTGTTGAAGCATAAAATTCATTGATTGTTTTGATGACATCACCGTATTCGGCTTTGTTTGCAGCTTTATTTGCCCATTTGTCAAATTTAGCTTCGTCTTTTGCTTTCGACTCTGCAGTTTTATGTAATGTCAAAGCATCAATCATTCCTTGACGATTTTTCCAGTAATTAGCTACTTGAGAGTATTTAGAAGCATAGTTCAATTTTACAGCTTGGTCTTGATCCATGAATTTTTTCATGGCATCCATACCTGTTTTAGAAGCTTCTACCCAAGCTGGATAAGCGAATTTAACATTCTGATTGATTCCTCCAGAAGGCATCCAACGATTGGTACGTCCTGGATAACCTAAGATCATTGCGAAATCTCCTTCTTGAACACCTTTTAAGCTAACAGGTAGGAAATGTTTAGGTTTCAAAGGGACATTGTCCTGTGCATACTCTGCAGGATTACCGTTTTTATCGGCGTAAACTCGAAAAATCGAGAAATCGCCTGTATGACGTGGCCATTCCCAGTTATCTGTATCACCGCCAAATTTTCCGATGCTATTTGGAGGTGTTCCTACCAAACGGACGTCATTGTAATCTTGGTATACAAAATAATAGTATTCATTGCCTTGGTAGAACGATTTTACTTCAACCACATACTTGCCATTTTCGCTATTTTCTGTTTGGATTTTAGCAATTTCAGCCGCAATGATTTTTTTACGTTCATCTTCTGCCATTTTGTTGTTAACCAATCCTAAGATGCGTTTTGAAACATCATCCATACGCACAAAGAAGCGAACCGACAAAGACTTAGGTTTTAGTTCTTCATTTTTGGATTTCGCCCAGAAACCATTTGTTAAATGATCATTTTCTGGTGTAGAAAGTTCAGCAATAGCACCGTATCCACAGTGGTGGTTGGTGAATACTAAGCCTTGATCAGAAACGATCTCAGCGGTACAGCCACCATTGAATTGTACGATTGCATCTTTTAAGCTAGAGTGGTTAATGCTGTAGATTTCTTCGGCACTTAAACGAAGCCCTTTTTTCTGCATATCTGATTCATTCAGACGCTTTAGATACATTAAAAACCACATTCCCTCATCGGCAAATGCAGCAAAGCTTGTTGTGATGAACAACAAACACATCCATAATTTTTTCATATCAACCTGATAAAAAGTTTGTTTATACAGTACAAAAATGCTTTAATTCTCTTAAAAACCAAAATATTAGACTCTATAATGTGCTTTTTGCCAATTTTTATGTCAATTAAAAGTAAATCTGTGCTGTATTGGTTGCCAAGGAAAGTCAAATGGACTCTTTTCCTTATCTTTGTAGGATGCAGCAATCATTTGAAAATTTTAAATTCAATAAACAGATCTTAAATGCGATAGCGGAGGCGGGGTATGAACAGCCGACAGAGATCCAAGAAAAGGCAATTACTCCAATATTGGCCGGGCAGGATGTGATGGGAATCGCTCAGACTGGAACTGGAAAAACGGCGGCATTCGTGTTACCTATGCTGATGAAGCTAAAGTATGCTCAAGGAAATGATGCGCGTGCTTTGATTCTGACACCAACGAGAGAATTGGCCATGCAGATCGAAGAAAATATTAAACTATTTTCTACTTATCTTGATTTACGTTCCGTGGTACTCTATGGTGGACTTGGTCCAAAAACTCAAATAGAGACGCTCGAGAAGGGAGTGGATATTATCGTTGCAACACCAGGTAGATTCTTGGACCTGTACCTGGAAGGACATATTGTCGTCAAATCACTCAAATTTTTGGTCCTGGATGAGGCCGATAAGATGATGGACATGGGTTTTATCAGTAAGATCCACCGCGTATTGGAAATTGTGCCGAGGAAACGTCAAAACCTATTGTTCTCTGCAACAATGAGTGAGCTTGTCCGCAAAATTGCAGGTGATTTCTTAGCATTTCCAACAGTTATTGAGGTATCAGAACAGGCTACACCAGCAAAAACGGTTAGTCAGGCACTCTATTTTGTACCGAATCAAAAGACAAAGTTGAATTTACTGCAGCATCTCCTGAAAGATGATGAAGCTTTTAGCCGATTGATTGTTTTCTGCAAAACAAAACAAGTTGCCGACAATGTATTCCATTTTTTAGAACGTAAATATGGTAAGGATGAGGTTCGTGTCATTCATGCTAATAAAGGCCAGAATACACGTATAAACTCGATCAATGCATTCAAGGAGGGTAATATCCGTATTTTGGTTGCAACGGATGTTGCGGCACGGGGGCTTGATGTTTCTAATGTGAGTCATGTGATTAACTTTGAGGTGCCTATCGTTATTGAGGACTATGTGCATCGTATTGGACGTACTGGGCGCGCTTTCAATGAAGGTGATGCGATCACATTTTGTAATGATGCCGAGAAGTATTACGTGCGTAAAATAGAGAAACTGATTAAACAAAGTATACCTGTTTACACCATCCCTGAAGATGTTTTTGTTGAGAAAACGCCTTTTCAGGAAAAACAGGATATTGCACGTGAGATTGACAATCAAAAACGAAAAGACAATCCCGATTACCAAGGCGCCTTTCATGAGAAAAAATATGTTATCAAACAGAAAGAGGTACGTGAGGCACAGCGTGCTTCTGGATTTAAACCGAAAGCCAAAAGCAAGAGTAAATCTGGTGGAGCGAAATCAGGAGGAACAAACCGCAATTTTAAAAAACGTTAGTTTATTGTGCGCTTTACACCACTAAATATCGCTAGTGCATGCCTTGTGGCTTGGTTTGTTATGGAAAACCCCAATGATGAAAAAGCCTTATTTACTTGGGGGGCATTTATCCTATTGTTGCTGATATTGACAGTTGTTGATATTGTATTTAGGGTCTTTGTAAAGCAAAATAAAAAAATGTGGTTATTACAATTAGCATTTTTGGTAGTCGTGTGTGTTACCAGTTTAATTGTCAAAGTGACTTTCGCGTAAGAAGTCAAATTAAAAATAAAAGACAAGCTATGTTATGAATCGATGGCAAATAAAACCAGTTTCAAAAAATACATAGCTCAATAATATAAATAGCTCAATAATATTAAAATGAAAAAAGCTGAAATAAAATTGCAGGTGGAGTTAGATGAAAACAATGTACCTGAAAATATCATGTGGTCATCAACAGATGGAAATAATGCCGAGGAGTTACCAGCAAAAGCGATGTTTTTAGCCCTATGGGATTCACATTATAAGAATTCAATGCGTATTGACCTTTGGACTAAAGATATGCCTTATGATGAGATGAAGCGTTTTTTCTATGAAACGCTCCAAACATTGGGCGATTCTTTTATCCGTTCTTCTGGCGGTGATCCAATGGCAGAGAAAGTTATTGGCGACTTGCGTGATTACTGTGCGCATTTTGCAGATAAAATGGAAGTTTTAATGCCACAACAATAGTTTATAACGCTTAACAAAATTTGACTATGCAATACTTCTTGGTAAAATCTGAACCATTTAAATATAGTTGGGAACAATTTAACAAAGATGGACGTACATTTTGGGATGGCGTTCGCAATTATCAAGCTAGGAATAATATTAAAGCTATGAAAGAAGGAGATTTAGTCCTGTTCTACCATAGTAATGAAGGGAAAGAAGTCGTGGGTGTAGCCAAAGTAGTCAAGGAATTTTATCAGGATCCGACAACGGAGGATGAACGTTGGGTCGTTGTTGATCTAGCGCCTGTAGAGACACTGAAGAAACCAGTTACCTTGGAAACCATTAAGGCTGACGAACAGTTACAGGATATAGCTTTGGTTAGGCAGGGGCGTTTGTCTGTCATGCCGCTGAAACCTGAAGAGTTTGATCGAATTTTAGCACTTGGGAACGTCTAAGTTACCGCGGATAAAATAAAACCTACGATAAGAGAGGTCGTGTAATCAAAAAAGGGAAAACAAGCTGTTTTCCCTTTTTTGATTTTTTAATTTGTGTGTAAGCTGTTAAAATATAGCATTAGTTCTTTTGGCTAAAAAGGCTGACCAATGCTTTTAATTTTTTCGCATTTTCAGGCTTCAGCTTCCCGGCAAGAATAAGACGCAGTTCTCTTCGTTGTAATGCATCCTCGTAAGCCTTGTGTTCTGAATCTGTTTCCGGAATTAAAATTGGCACAGCTTTAGGATTGTTATCTGCATCAACGGCAACGAAGGTATAATAAGCCTCGTTGGTTTTTACGCGGGTGCCTTCTGGCAAATTGGACGCAAAAATTTCCATGCGTACTTCTAAAGAGCTATTAAAAGCACGAGTCACTTGCGCCTGTATGGTAACGACCTCACCAAGTTTAATGGAACGTTTAAAGGATACGTTATCAACAGATACTGTCACAACGACATTGCTACAGTGTTTTTGTGCAGCAATAGCCGAACAGATATCCATCCAATATAATAAACGGCCACCCATCAAATTCCCAAATGTATTGGTATCGTTGGGTAATACCAATTCGTTCATCTCTGTGTATGACTCTCTCGCAAATTTCTCCATCATATCATTATTTGTCATTATCGTCCAAACGTTTTGAATTGTCTATCTATGATTGCCAGAGAATCGATAAATGATGTCGGAACATATCCCAATTCAGCCTTAGATCTAGTCAGATCAAAGCCTGTCTGACGGGGTCTGTTTTCCGCCTGCCCAATGCTCGCAGCACTGATCTCTGAAATCAATCCTTTATCTAGCTTCCAGTAGTCGGCAATTTTGTAGACAGCCTCGTTGATCGACATTAATTCAGAACCCGAAATATGAAATATTCCCTGCGCTTCCCGATCAATAGCTAGCTGGCAGGCATGGGCCAAATCATCCACAAAGGTAGGCATTCTCCATTGGTCATTGACTACTTTTATTGGTTCATTTTTTGACAGTTTGCTTTTCGCCCATAATACAAGATTTGAACGATTGGGGTCAGCATTGATTCCATAGACTAATATCGTGCGAAGGATAGCATAATGACAGCCCGACTGTGCAAGCACTTGTTCGGAGGCATATTTACTCTTTCCATATTCACTTTGTGGATTAGGGAGATCGGTTTCATCATAAGGTGCATTTTTTTTGCCATCAAATACAAAGTCCGTAGATAAATGGATCAGTTGGGTCTGATGTGCTGTACAATAGGATGCCAAATATTCTACAAGATCGACATTCAGTAATTGACAAGCCGCTTGATCTGCTTCACAAGCTTCGACACTTGTCATGGCTGCTGTATGTACGATTGCATCAAAAGTTTGCGCAGCTAGGAAATCTGTCAACTTTGTCCGGTCCGATAGGTCCACTTGAAAGAATGTATAATCCACTTGATTCGGGTTTCGATTTGGCCCCTTTGAAATGGCAATAACATCATACTGTTCATTTTTAGCAAGTAAATCGACGACTTTTTGACCTAGGAATCCGTTGGACCCTGTCACTAGAACTTTTTTCATCAACAATTATTAAATTATAGTCGAGCACCTGTTTGCTAGGCTACTTTAGCCGGATTCAGATGCTCTGTTTATTTTATTCGTTTTTTCTATTGGTTCTCTTATCAGCCTTATGGCATTGAAGAGGGGTGTTTTTTAGTTGGTCCAGATAAAGTCCATCTTGCTGGATTGTTTCATAATATTTTCAACGACTGTTTTTTCGAGATCTAGAATAGATTTCAAAGCGTTGTAGTCAATTTTATCGGCATCATCCGTTGGCATATGGTAGTCTGGGTGTCCGCCAGTATGGAAAAATAACACGGGTATATTCTTTTTGTAGAATGAAGTTTGGTCAGATCCGCCATTACCATCCTTGCTAAGATTAAATTTTATAGGTGCCTGGACATCTTTGAATATAGTTGGCCATTGACTACTTGTTCCGTAGCCGATTACAGCAAGGCCATTGTTGGGATTATAACGGCCAATCATATCCATATTGAGCATGGCTGTGATTTTCTCCAAGGGTAGAGTAGGGTGTTCCGTAAAATATTTGGAACCTACTAATCCCAATTCCTCTGCCCCGAAAGCAATAAATAACAAGTTGTAGGGTTCTTTTTCATTGTTGCTGCTGAAGTAACGTGCGAGCTCCAATAAACCAGCAGTGCCCGAGGCGTTGTCGTCGGCTCCGTTATGGATTTTGCCTACGCCTAAAGAATCTTTTGAGCTTCCTTGATGACCTGTTCCCAAATGATCGTAATGCGCGCCGATAACGACTGTCAAGTCCGCACCATTATCAATAAACCCAATGATATTATCAGCATTGCGAATGCTGTCTGCAACTTTTACTTTCCAGACTTTGGCCTTGAAGGATTGGCGGTACCCTTTTTCACCTTTAGGTTCAAGTTTATATTTTTTAAATTCTTTTTCAATATAATCTGCTGCTTTAAATACTTCCTTGCTGCCTGTTCCTCGCCCCTGCATTTTGTCGTCAGCAAGGTAATAGATATGTTTCTTTAAATTGGAAACTTCGATCTGCTGCGCCTGCGCGATTTGGAATCCTAGTAGGCTGCACAATGTCAGAAGTAAGCTCATGTTTTTCATGTTGATAGTAGAGTTTAGATTTTTGTATCGGGTTATAAATGCAGGAAAAATAAAAGCCTTGCGATTAACAAGGCTTTTAGGTAATATTTCGTTAATCTTCAACGATTTCACTGTGGATGCTGGATTTTTCTTCTTTTTCTGTTTTAAAATACCTTTTTTGAAATAATAGGATCAAAACCACACCAACAGAAATGGCCGAGTCTGCAATGTTGAATACAGGCCGGAAGAATAGAAATTCTTCACCGCCCCAGAAAGGCACCCAAGAAGGGAAATTTCCTTGAATTAATGGAAAATAAAGCATATCGACCACTTTTCCGTGCAGGAAGGAAGAATAACCTCCGCCAGCTGGAAATAAAGTCGCCTTATCATACCAGGTACTATCGCTAAAGATGACACCGTAGAAAGCAGAATCAATGATATTTCCTAAGGCACCTGCAAGAATTAAGGCAACGTTTAAGATGAAACCGCGGTTATACTTATTTTTGATCATATAATGCAGGCCATATCCAATACCGGCTACAGCTAGAATACGAAATACGGTCAAAAACAGTTTTCCATAATCACCGCCAAACTCCATACCGTAAGCCATTCCATTATTTTCAATAAAATGAATCTGGAAAAATTTGCCTAATACATGGTGGCTTTGTCCAATTGTCATTGTGAGCTTAACCCATATTTTTGACAATTGATCTATTAAAAGTATCGCTACGATGAGCGCGATCGGTTTCGTATAACCCTTCATTGTGTTATAAAAATGGTCTTTGCCTAAGCAAAGACCATATATTTAATGCCTAAAATTAATATTGTTTGTTTTTCGCTTCGATGCTCAACGTTGTATGTGGAACAGCTTTCAAACGTTCTTTTTGAATCAGTTTTCCGGTCTCTCTACAGATACCATACGTTTTGTTCTCGATGCGCACCAACGCTGCTTCTAGGTTGTCGATAAATTTCTTTTGACGAGCAGCCAATTGATTTGTTTGCTCTTTTTCTAAAGTAGCTGAACCGTCTTCCAATGTCTTGTACGTTCCAGCAGTATCGTCGGTACCATTAGCATTACTGTTATTAAGCGTTGCGGTCAACGAGGAAAGCTCTTCTTTTGCTATTCTAAGCTTGTCCAAGATAATATCTTTGAATTCTTGTAATTCTGAATCGCTATAGCGTGTTTTCTCGTTGTTGTTTGCCATAATTTAATTTTTTTGGATTAATGCCTTAAGTTCTTTGCCATCGATCTCGATGGTCTCTCCTTCAGTTAGTGAATCTTCAAATACCAATGAATCGGCCAGAATTTCGGTGCAAATATACGATAAATTTTCGTTGGCAGCATTGACCACTTCTGAAGCAGCTGTTAACTTTACGTTAATTCTATCAGTGACTTCTAATCCTTTATCCTTCCTTAGATTTTGTAGGCGGTTGATCAATTCTCTTGACAAACCTTCTTTTTTCAATTCTTCAGTGATATGTACATCTAATGCTACGGTCAATTTACCAAGATTCGCTACCTGCCATCCCTCAACGTCTTCTGCTATAATTTCTACATCGCTCAATAGAATCGTATATGGCGTGCCTGCTAGGGCCAATTCGCCTGTTGATTCCAAAGCGCTAATTTGATCTATAGTCAACGATTGGATAGACGAAGAAACTAACTTCATATCCTTACCAACTTTCGCGCCAAGAGCTTTGAAATTTGGTTTTATTTTTTTCTTAATAATACCAGTGGTATCCGTAATGAACTCGATATCTTTGATATTGGTCTCAGAAAGTATCAGATCTTTTACTTTTTCTACCTTCTCCTGGAAAGCACTATCAAGTACCGGAACCAAAATTTTGTTTAAAGGTTGACGTACATTGATGGAAGTTTTCTTCCGTAAAGAAAGTGTCAGAGACGAGATATCCTGCGCTAAAGCCATGCGTTCTTCTAGATCTTTATCGACTAGACTTTCATTATACACTGGGAAATTTGCCAGGTGAACAGATTCAACTTGTTCCTTGTTGGTGGCTGAATTCAAATCCAGGAATAACCTATCCGAGAAGAAAGGTGATATTGGGGACATCAATTTCGCAATCGTATCAAGACAGGTATAAAGTGTTTGATAGGCCGAAATTTTATCTTCTGTATAATCTCCTTTCCAGAAACGACGACGGCATAGGCGAACATACCAGTTGCTGAGATGTTCATCAACGAAGTTTTGGATAGCACGTGCTGCTTTTGTAGGCTCGTAATCTGCCAAGTATTCGTCTACTTCTTTGGTCAACGAATTTAACAAGGAGATAATCCAACGGTCAATTTCAGGACGTTTTTCTAAAGCTATATCGGGTTCTGCGTAAGAGAACTTATCGATATTGGCATAAAGTGCAAAAAACGCGTATGTATTGTATAAAGTACCGAAGAATTTACGACGTACTTCATCCAGTCCTTCCATATTGAATTTAAGATTGTCCCAAGGCGCAGCATTGCTGATCATGTACCAGCGGGTCGCGTCGGCACTGTATTGATCGATTGTCGAGAATGGATCAACACCATTGCCTAGGCGTTTGGACATCTTATTTCCATTTTTATCCAATACCAAACCATTGGAAACCACATTTTTGAAGGAAACCGATTTGTACATCATCGTCGAAATCGCATGTAAGGTAAAGAACCAGCCACGCGTTTGGTCAACTCCTTCAGCGATAAAGTCTGCCGGGTATGCATGATCGAATCCAGCTTTAAACGGAAACTTTTCCCCTTTAGCTAATTTTTCGTGATCCAAGCCCCATTGTGCATAAGGCATTGCACCCGAATCAAACCAAACGTCGATTAAGTCAGGTTCGCGAAACAACTTTTGTCCGGCATCAGATACAAGGACAATATCATCTACGTAAGGACGGTGAAGATCCAATTGCTCAGTATCGAATTTATCCAAGTAGGCTTTGTTTTTTGCTTTTTCATCGTCAGACAAAACATCTGAGGTCAAAGAAGCTTCCAATAAAGATTTTAATTCAGGAAGCGACCCGATACAAACCTCTTCATTTTCGTCTTCTGAGCGCCAGATAGGAAGCGGGGTACCCCAGTAACGCGAACGTGAGAGGTTCCAGTCAACCAAGTTTTCCAACCAGTTTCCAAAGCGTCCAGTACCAGTTGCTTCAGGTTTCCAGTTGATGGTCTTATTTAATGCAACCAAATCTTCCTTCACTGCTGTTGTGCGGATAAACCAGCTATCTAATGGATAGTATAGAACAGGTTTGTCTGTACGCCAACAATGCGGGTAGGTGTGCTCATATTTTTTAACATCGAAGGCTTTATTGTCCTCTTTTAATTTGATAGAGATCAATACATCCGTAGGTTTGAAATCTTCTTTCGAACGTTCCTCCGCACTGTAATATTCCTCTTTGACAAATCTTCCGGCAAAATCTGTGATTTCACTTACAAAACGTCCCGTACGGTCAACAGTAGGTACATCTTTTCCGTTTTCATCTTTTACCAAGATACCCGGTACACCATGTTCTTTTGCTACACGAAAGTCATCTGCACCGTAAGTAGGGGCAGCATGGACGATACCAGTACCATCTTCGGTCGTAACAAAATCACCTGGGATAACACGGAAGGCGTTTTCTTGTAAGTCCTCGCTGGTGATATAGGGCAACAATTGCTCATAGCGCAAGCCAACAAGCTCTTCACCCACAAATTCTGCGGCAAGTTCCCAAGGGATTACTTTATCGCCCAATTTATAGTCTTGGAAAGATGCGTTTTCTCCTTCTGCCTTAAAATGCTTACTGATTAAATCTTTCGCCAATACAACAGATACAGGAGCACCTGTGTATTTATTGAAAGTTCTAATCTTAACATAGTTTATTTTCTTGCCTACAACCAAAGCTGTGTTGGATGGTAAAGTCCATGGTGTAGTCGTCCAGGCAATGAAAGCAACATCTTCCGCTTCATCGTCAACTAGTTTTTCGATTGCTGGATGAAGCTGGCTTTTGATCAATCTAAATTCTGCAACGATGGTCGTATCCTTCACATCTTTGTATGTGCCCGGTTGGTTAAGTTCATGTGAACTCAATCCAGTACCTGCTGCTGGAGAGTATGGCTGTATCGTGTAACCTTTATACAAAAGGCCTTTTTTATAAAGCTCTTTTAATAAATACCATAGGGTCTCGATGTATTCATTCTTATAGGTAATGTAAGGATGTTCGAGGTCAACCCAATAGCCCATTTTTGTTGTTAGGTCATTCCAGACATCGGTATATTTCATTACCTCCTTACGGCAAGCTTCATTATATTGTTCTACGGTAATCTTTTTGCCGATATCTTCTTTTGTGATTCCAAGCGCTTTTTCGACAGCTAGTTCAATAGGTAGACCATGGGTGTCCCAGCCGCCTTTTCGTTTCACTTGGTAGCCTTTCAGAGTCTTGTAACGACAGAAAATATCCTTAATCGTACGGGCCATTACGTGATGGATCCCCGGCATTCCATTTGCAGAAGGTGGGCCTTCAAAAAATGTATAGGTCTTGCTTTCAGGACGATTATTGATACTTTTTTCGAATATTTTTTCCTGTTCCCAACGGGTCAAAATCTCTTTACCTATCTCGGGTAAATTTAACTGCTTATATTCTTTGTACATCAGACTGTTGTATGCTTCTTTTCTAAAGGTCGCTAATTTAGTGATTTATGATGGAAAATGAAAGAGGGCTTTGTAGTCCTAGTATCATTAAAATAGAGACCAAATGCTTTGAAATCTTTCCTTGAGTATATTCCTGGAATTAGCGATGTGGCTGCTACGACAAAGGGACTACCTATTGGCAGTCCCTTTGTTATTTCATTTGTGTTGAAATTCAATTAAGCTGAAAAACTGCTGCCGCATCCGCAGGTGCTTGTTGCATTAGGATTGTTGAATGTGAAGCCCCTTGCGTCGAGTCCTGATTTGAAGTCGATTTCCATACCAGCAAGATATAGGCCATGTGCTTTGTTCATAAAGATTCGAATTCCCTGAATTTCGTATTCGTTATCTCCGTCCTTTTTCTGGTCAAAGCCCAAGATATAACTCATGCCGGAACAACCGCCACCTTCGACACCGACACGTAAACCAAAATCATCAGAGATTTCTTGTTGATCTTTTAATTTATTTAGTTCCTTGATTGCCCCTTCTGTTAAAGAAACAGGAGCAACTGCTGTATGTTCTGTACTCATTATAATAGTGTTTTAGCCAATCCAATACAAAAATACATTTTTTTAATGGCAAATTGCTTGACCTGGATTTTTTGACATTTTCGAAACATTAAATTTTTCGTATGCTTATTGGGGGCGCCGTACGGTAAAACGGTCCTTGCCTAATTAGGTAATTTGCATAAATAAGGCTGTTTCTCTAAGAACATTTAATAAAATATGGCTTTTTGTCGATATTCTTTATGGAATATGCTATCTTTGAGGCATTAAAATAAACTACAAAATTTACTTTACAACATTTAAAAACAATGGAAAGAGATCAAGCCATTTTTAATTTAATAGCTGATGAGCTTAAACGCCAAGAAGAAGGTATTGAATTAATTGCTTCAGAAAACTTTGTTTCAAAACAAGTGATGGAAGCTGCTGGTTCAGTGTTGACAAATAAATATGCAGAAGGCCTCCCAGGAAAACGTTACTATGGAGGTTGTGAAGTTGTGGATGAGATTGAAACTATCGCAATTGATCGCGCAAAACAATTATTTGGCGCAGAATGGGTAAATGTTCAGCCTCACTCTGGTGCACAAGCAAATGCGGCTGTTTTTTTGGCGACAATCAAACCTGGAGACAAAATTTTAGGTCTTGATTTATCTCATGGTGGTCACTTGACACACGGATCACCAGCTAACTTATCTGGTAAGATCTATCAACCATTATTTTATGGTGTAAAAGAAGATACTGGTCTAATTGACTACGAGCAATTGGAAGAAACAGCGCTTCGTGAAAAACCAAAGATGATCATCTGTGGTGCTTCTGCTTATTCTCGTGATTGGGATTATGCACGTATTCGTAAAGTTGCTGATGAAATTGGTGCTATCGTGATGGCTGATATTTCTCACCCTGCGGGTTTAATCGCACGTGGTTTATTGAATGATCCACTTCCACATTGCCATATCGTTACAACAACGACGCACAAAACGCTTCGTGGTCCACGTGGTGGTATGATCATGGTCGGTAAAGATTTTGAAAATCCATGGGGTATCAAAACACCTAAAGGTGAAATCCGTACAATTACGCAATTATTGGATTTAGCTGTATTCCCAGGTACACAAGGTGGTCCTTTGGAGCATACAATCGCAGCGAAAGCGATCGCTTACGGTGAAGCTTTATCCGATGAGTATATGGAATATATCGTTCAGGTAAAGAAAAATGCAGCGGCCTTGGCACAATTCTTTGTAGAAAGAGATTACAAAATCATCTCTGGTGGTACAGACAATCACTTGATGTTGGTGGATCTTCGCAACAAAGATATTTCTGGTAAAGAAGCGGAAGCTGTATTAGGTAAAGCAGGTATCACAACAAATAAAAATATGGTTCCTTTCGATACACGTTCGCCTTTCGTAACTTCAGGTGTGCGTTTTGGTACAGCTGCAATTACAACACGTGGTATTAAAGAAAATGAAATTGTACAAATCGGCGAATTGATCGATGAGGCATTGAAAAATGCATCTAATGATGCCCAGTTGGATTTGATCCATGGCAAAGTAAGAGCAATGATGGCTGAGTTCCCATTGTATAAATAAGACATTCCCCGTAGGAATAAAAAGCGGAATTACCGACAAGGTGATTCCGCTTTTTTTATTCCTTCTCTTTTTTTACCGCCATTTTCGACAGGATCGTTCCGTTATAGGCTCGTATCAACTTAATTTATTAGACGAACTTGATATTAATCTTATACGGACTTTAAACGGATTTTGTAGGGATTCATCCGAATGAGGTCCCTATAAGGTCCGTATTAACTCCCTATAAAGTCCGTATGAGATAATAACTTTATAGCATGATGGCTCTAACTTGTGCCTCCGGTGATTTTAGCTTTTTTTGTAGGAGATATGGAGTTTCTGTAGAACCATTCTTTTGGAAATATGAGACAGATAACTTATTTTTAAATGTTAAAAAGTCTTAAAATCAATTGTAATAATTTGATTACTCATTTATTTTGCGGTAATTTGGTTTTAGATTAATTAATTGTTTTACAATAAGAAAGGATAGTTTATACGGCAAACATTTACATTTTAACACAGAACTGATAATTTAATTGCGAACTGCTAAAAAGTAAGTGACGTATGAGACTTTTAAAAAGTAAAAGCGATCAAGAGTTGATCCAAATGTATGTCGGAGGCCAAGAGTCCGGCCTAGAGGCATTGTTGAATCGATATAAATCGAAAATATACACTTCCATATATATGAAAGTAAAAGATGAATATCTTGCTGAAGATATTTTTCAGGAGACTTTCATTAAAATCATCAACACATTAAAATCTGGTAAATATAATGAAGAAGGTAAATTTTTACCTTGGGCTATTCGCATAGCGCACAATATGATTGTTGACTTTTTTAGAAAAGCAAAACGGGCTCCAAATATTGTGAATGCTGATGGTTTTGATATTTTTGAGGTGCTCGAATTTAGTGATGAAAGTGCAGAGTCAAAAATGCTGAAACAGCAGGTTGATGTCGACCTTAAGAAAATGATCCAAAAGCTTCCGGACGATCAGAAGGAAGTGCTCATCATGCGCCACTTTTGCGATATGAGTTTTAAAGATATAGCGGAAATAACCGAAGTGAGTATCAATACCGCCTTAGGGCGAATGCGTTATGCATTGAGTAACTTGCGTAAAATGATCGAGGGTACTGATCTTACCTTGCAAATGGGTTATTTATAATAAAAAGGGGCGTTTTTAAACGTCCCTTTTTATTTACATTTATAATTGGAACCACTGGGGGGGCGCCGCTTTTGTATTTTCCCATCCTCTGTTTTATAAATAAGGCGATGCTACAGCCCGTTGTGAATAATACCCTTATATAATGTCTTCAAAAGTTATTTCCTTCAATAATCTATCCCCTGATTGAACTTAAAATAACTGTACGTCTCCGGAAATGACCGATGAGTATACGTATTGAATTCTTGTTAAACAGCGCAATTGTTTTGCTGGATTGAAGTTGAAAGCGGAGTTATTTGTCCAAATGATCTGGCAATTATGTCATGTGGAGATCAGAAGAACCTGTTCTTTTTGTCAGGTCAAAGACTTTTTTTATCTTAGAAATTCATGCATATACCTTTTTTCAACGATTGGAATAAGGTTTGATAGTCATATAATAACTATAAAAACGATTGAATAGCTATGTACTTGATTTTATTTATTGGAATAATGGTGGTAAGCCTAATTGTCCAAACAAGATTCAAAAACAAATTTAAGAAATACTCCGAAATGCCTTTGGGCAACGGGATGTCTGGGGCTGAGATTGCGCAAAAAATGCTAAATGATAACGGTATATATGATGTAAAGGTATTGTCTATCCCAGATCGTCTGGGAGATCACTATAATCCATCTGATAAAACAGTTAATTTAAGTCCTGAAGTTTACAGCGGAAGGAGTGTTGCTGCAGCAGCCGTTGCAGCGCACGAATGCGGTCACGCTGTACAGCACGCTAAGGCCTATAAATGGTTGGGATTCCGTTCGGCCATGGTACCGATGGTGAATGCTGCTTCCAAGTTGACCTCATGGGTATTGATGCTTGGTGTAATGTTATTTGCTTTTTCTAAAGGTGGTAACCCCTGGCTTTTAGCTGTTGGGGTAGGTGCTTTGGCTATAACAACGCTGTTTTCTTTTATCACATTACCGGTCGAGTTTGATGCGTCAAATCGCGCATTGGAATGGTTGAACCATGCAGGTGTGACGTATAACGGCGAAGAGCATGAGGGTGCGAAAGATGCATTGAAATGGGCAGCAATGACCTATGTTGTAGCGGCATTAAGTGCGTTGGTGACACTTTTATATTATGCGTCCATTTTATTTGGTGGCCGTAGAAGTGATTAATTACAGGTATTGTAAGTTTATCCTGCAAAAATGCGATTATTTTACATAGTCGCATTTTTTATGTCGTGTTAATGAGGTTACTATAGACAATTTTTTTAACTTTGCTGTTTATATAGAATAAGATTCAGATTTTATGTTTTCAAATCTTCAAGATAAGTTAGATAGGGCCTTTAAAGTATTAAAAGGACAGGGTAGTATTACCGAGATCAACGTTGCCGAAACGATGAAAGAAATTCGCAAAGCGTTATTGGATGCCGATGTGAATTATAAAACTGCCAAAACCTTTACCGACGATGTTAAGCAAAAAGCGTTGGGCGAAAATGTACTGACAAGTATTTCTCCGGGCCAATTGTTAACGAAGATCATGAACGATGAGTTGACAGCTTTGATGGGCGGATCTGTTACAGAGCTTGAGACTGGAAAAAATCCAACAGTCATTCTTATTGCAGGTTTGAATGGTGCTGGTAAAACAACTTTCTCAGGTAAGTTAGCATTGTATCTGAAAGATAAAAAGAATAAAAAGCCATTGTTGGTTGCCGGTGATGTTTACCGTCCTGCTGCAATCGATCAATTGGAAGTACTTGCAGAACAAGTAGGCGTACCAGTATATGTGAATCGGGAGTCTAACGATCCTATTGCGATAGCCAAAGCCGGTGTGGAAGAAGCAAAACGTAATGGGAACAATATCGTGATCATCGATACCGCTGGTCGTTTGGCTATCGATGAGCCATTAATGGTGGAAATTACTGCAGTTAAAGAAGCGACAAAACCCGATGAAATCCTATTTGTTGTAGACTCTATGACAGGTCAGGATGCGGTTAATACAGCGAAAACGTTCAATGATCGTCTAGATTTCACAGGTGTGGTTTTGACTAAGTTGGATGGAGATACACGTGGTGGTGCTGCTTTATCTATCAAATCTGTCGTTAATAAACCAATTAAGTTTATCGGTACGGGTGAGAAGATGGATGCATTGGATGTATTCCACCCTGATCGTATGGCTTCCCGTATTTTGGGGATGGGTGACGTTGTTTCGTTGGTAGAACGTGCGCAGCAACAGTTTGATGAGAAGCAAGCTGCTGAACTTCAAAAGAAAATCCGTAAAAATAAATTCGATTTCAACGATTTTAAATCCCAGATTCAACAGATTAAGAAAATGGGTAATATGAAGGATCTTATGGGAATGATCCCTGGTGTAGGTAAAGCCATGAAAGATATTGAAGTGGATGATAATGCGTTCAAACCCATTGAAGCAATTATTGACTCTATGACTCCTTTCGAACGTGAAAATCCAGATGTTATCGATCAAAAACGTCGTTTACGTATTGCCAAAGGATCAGGTACTGATATTAATGAGGTAAATAAGTTATTGAAACAATTTGGTGATATGCGTAAAGTCATGAAGCAGATGTCCAATCCAGCGATGGCTGCTAAATTGATGCGTAATATGCCCAAAATGCCAGGAAAAATGTAATTTTTAGAGAATAGTTACATCAGAGGGGCATCGCATAAAACGATGCCCTATTTTTTTTCTGAAAGTGTCTGATGTTATTGGCCAAAAAGAACCTTCAGTCCGCTTTCAATGCTGCTGGTGTCTGCGAAATCATGAAGGTGAGATGAATCCAAGATACATGCAGAGAAGATAGCTGTCGGTGATTCCGTAAAATTCAAACTGTTTTTAAAGAAATATTTCGTAATTTCAAGTTCCTCACCCGAGTAAACGAAATATTTGTTAAATTTGTAGTCATTATGGATGACCCCGCGCAATTATCGGAATACGGCAAAATCCTTATCATTCTTCTGATAGGGGCGCTGTTAGTCTGTGCGACCATTTTTCTAGCACGTTTAATCTCTCCGAAAAAGAATAATCCCATTAAATCTGGTACCTATGAATGTGGAGAGGATCCCATCGGTTCTTCTTGGGTTCAGTTTAATCCACGGTTTTATGTAATCGCTCTGGTATTTTTACTTTTTGATGTCGAGCTTATTTTTATTTTTCCATGGGCTACCGTATTTGGGCAGTCGGAATATATTGCGGCAGATGGAAGATGGGGATGGTTTACCATGATTGAAATGGCCATGTTCATTGGTATTTTAATTCTGGGATTGATATTTGTATGGAAAAAAGGGGATCTGGAATGGGTAAAACCAAATGTATCATTGCCTAAAGTTCCCGTGCGTATTCCTGATCATGCTTACGCAGCCTTGAATAGCAGGACTTATCAGGTACGCGATTATAAGGGCAATGCTGTAGAAGCATCCATCGTAGAAAAAACGGCGGAAGAAGCTGTTGCTACACCAAAGCCAGCTTTTAAACCAAGATTTAAAAAACCTGATTAAGCATGAGTTTAGAGAGTCAATTGCAGAATAATGGTGTTGTTGTCGCTAAGTTGGATGATTTGCTTAACTGGGCGAGATTATCTTCGATGTGGCCTATGAGCTTTGGTATCGCCTGCTGTGCCATCGAAATGATGGGAGCAATGGCTTCAACCTATGATTTGGATCGAATGGGAGTATTTCCAAGACCTTCACCAAGGCAATCCGATGTGATCATTATTGCTGGAACAGTTACCTTTAAGATGGCCGATCGTATCAAGAAACTATATGAACAGATGCCCGACCCTAAATATGTTATTTCGATGGGCTCTTGCTCCAACTGTGGTGGTCCATATTGGCAGCATGGTTATCATGTGGTCAAAGGGGTAGATCGCATTATCCCTGTGGATGTTTATGTCCAGGGATGCCCACCACGTCCCGAAGCACTGATCGGTGCTTTTATTGAATTGCAAAAAAAGATAGATAAAGAAAGCTTATTAGGTGAACAATTGTTCAAGGAAAAAGCTTAAAAGATAAATTTTATAAGATTTTAAATCAATTATGGCAAAAGATTTTTATGGTGAACTACAATTAGGTATTCTTGGCGGTGGTCAACTGGGAAGAATGCTAATCCAGGAAGCCATTAATTACAATGTAAATGTTCATGTATTGGACCCGGATAAGAATGCTCCTTGTCGTAAATTGTGCAATAGATTTGAATGTGGTTCATTGGGTGATTTTGAAACGGTCTATAATTTCGGTAAGGACTTGGACATGATCACGATCGAAATTGAGAAAGTGAATGTAGATGCTTTGGAGAAGCTGGAAGGAGAGGGGGTTATTGTATACCCACAATCACGTATCATTCGTCTGATTCAAGATAAAGGCCTACAAAAGCAGTTTTTTAAGCAAAATGACATACCAACTTCGGCATTTCAATTGATATCCAATAAAGATAATTTAATTAACGCTTCTTTAAACTTACCCTATATTCAGAAATTGCGCAAGGATGGATATGATGGAAAAGGGGTAAAGAAAATTGTAACGCAACAGGATATCCAGGATGCTTTCGAAGAGCCTAGCTTAATTGAAGAATGGATAGATTTTGAAAAGGAAATTGCAGTCATTGTCGCTCGAAATGATAAAGGTGAAGTGTCTACATTTCCAATGGTAGAGATGGAATTCAATCCTCAGGTCAACTTGGTGGAATTTTTGATTGCTCCGTCCTTGTATGGTGTAGAGATTCAACAGCGCGCAGAGGCAATTGCAAAAAAAATCGCTGATGACCTACAGATTGTCGGTATATTGGCCGTAGAAATGTTCCTGACAAAAAATGGCGATATCTTAGTCAATGAATTGGCTCCGCGTCCACATAATAGCGGTCATCAAACGATTGAAGGAAACTACGTGTCGCAATTTGCACAGCATCTGAGAGCGATATTTAATCTGCCTTTGGGGGATACCCGATGCAGGGCTAATGCCGTCATGATCAATCTCCTAGGAGAAGCTGGCTATGAAGGACTGGCTAAATACGAGGGCGTAGAAGAGGTGCTGGCGATGGAAGGCGTATATATCCATTTATATGGGAAAAAATATACAAAACCATTCCGCAAGATGGGCCATGTCTGTATCATCAATGATGATCGGGAGAAAGCAATCTCCAATGCAAGAAAAGTACAAGAAATATTAAAAGTTAAAGCTTAAACAATACTATGTCAGTCAATAATAAGGCCCAGGTAGGCATTATCATGGGAAGCAAATCAGACCTTCCTGTTATGCAGGATGCGATAGATGTGCTCAAAGCCCTTGGGGTGGAATTTGAGGTAACGATCGTCTCTGCACATCGTACACCACAACGTATGTTTGATTATGCCAAAAATGCAGCATTTCGTGGTTTGAAAGTTATTATTGCTGGAGCCGGTGGTGCAGCGCATTTGCCTGGAATGGTCGCTTCTATTACACATTTACCTGTAATAGGCGTGCCTGTAAAATCATCAAATTCCATTGATGGATGGGACTCTGTACTTTCTATTCTTCAGATGCCCAATGGTATCCCAGTAGCAACTGTCGCGTTAAATGCGGCGAAGAATGCGGGTATATTGGCTGCTCAGATTCTTGGTACACATGATGAAACAATCAGCAAGAATATCATCGAATTTAAAGAAGAGTTGGCGAGAAAAGTAATCGAGACAGCAGTAGAGGTAGAAGATACCGAATTCTAAACTGGCAATCTTACAAAATAAAAAAAGGGAGCATTGCTCCCTTTTTTTATTTTGTAAGATTTGCCTGGACATAATCGTAACTCTTTTTAAGACTTTCCATCTTATTGGGCATATAGATATTATCCTGCTCAACAAAAGCATATTTGAGTCCTGCTTTATTCTTCTCCTTGACGATTTCAGGGAAGTTGATGCTTCCGGTCCCCACTTCGGTATACTTGATATCATTGAAGATCTGCTCAATGGGCAATTTCCCCTCTTTAGGCCATTCAATAGGATTGGATTTTGTTTTATCCATATCTTTGACATGCCAAAGTTTAAAACGGTTGGGGAATTTTTCAAATAAAGCTATCGGATTTTTACCCGCTTTCTCTGCCCAGAATAGATCTAGTTCAAAATCAACTAGATCGGGCTCTGTAAATGCAAGCATCACCTCTTCACCACTAGTATTGTTACCTAGATCTCTAAATTCCCAGAAATGGTTGTGATAAGCAACTTTTAGACCTAATTTTTTAGCCTGTTCACCAGCCTTATTCAATTGCTCGGCAGCATAGAGATAATCATCTTTTTTCAATGCATTAAGATCAAACATCGGTGTTACAGGAGCAATTACATATTCTTGGCCAAGTTCTTTTGCCGCATCAAAATAAACCGCCAGGTCTTCTTTGTCGGTATGCGCTTTACTGAGGTATTTGGACATATCGTAATGGCCTGAATGTGTTTTTAGGCCGTTATCATCCAATATTTTCTTCAACTCTTTGTAGGGTAATTTCCAGAACTGTTTGGCTGTGGCGTCTATCCCATAGAGCTCAACATGTTTATACCCAATTTTGGCAATTTGTTCCAAGGATCCTTTTGGATCTTTATCCATTAAATCGCGAATCGAATAAAGCTGTACGCCTATATTCTGTAATGGATTGTCGCTGATTGCACCTGCTTTATTTTGACAAGATATAAAGTTGGGAACCAGATAAGCTGCCGAAAGACCTATTCCAGCTTGCTTTAAAAATTGACGACGAGAATTGTTCATCATATAATTGATTACTTGTTAGTGTACAATGTACAATTATTTGTTCAGAAATCAATGGTGTAACAAGGAATATTTTTGAAGAGTGTGGGGATTTTATAAACTATAAAATCTTTGGAAAGCTAATATATTATAGGTCGGAAAGAGTCCGTTTGGGGGAGGAGGTCACCATAACAATAAAAAAGGTCTGAATATTTTTCAGACCTTTTATCTATTCAAGTAGGAAAACTTAAACAGTCATGATATCTTTTTCTTTTAGTTCAGCCAATTTATCAACTTTTACAATGAATGCATCTGTTAATTTTTGAACTTCACCTTCAGCAGTTTTGATTTCATCTTCTGAAGCGCCATCATTTTTCAATTTTTTGATAGATTCGTTGACATCTTTACGGATATTACGGACACCGATACGGCCTCTTTCAGTTTCTTCTTTTACTTTCTTAACCAAATCACGTCTTCTTTCTTCTGTTAAAGGAGGAATATTCAGACGAATAACGATACCGTCATTCTGTGGGTTGATTCCTAGGTTAGCGTCTGTGATAGCTTTTTCAATTGCGTTGATGAGCGATTTTTCCCAAGGTTGGATAACAATAGTCCGTGCATCAGTTGTATTGATGTTGGCCACTTGTGAAAGTGGAGTGGCGCTGCCATAATAGTCTACTGAAATTCCATCTAACATAGATGGAGAAGCTTTACCGGCACGAATTTTAGTTAATTCGGATTCGGTGTGAGCAACTGCTTTGGACATCTTGTCTTTACAATCGTCCAATTCAATTGAAATTAGTTCGTTCATATAAGATTACGTTTTTTACAGATTTAAATTATTTAACCACTGTTCCTACATGCTCACCGTTTGCAAGTTTCAATAAATTGCCAGGTTTGTTCATGTCAAATACGATGATCGGTAATTTGTTTTCTTGACAAAGGGTAAAGGCTGTCATATCCATTACGTTTAACCCTTTTTCATAAACCTCAGTGAATGAGATTTCTTCAAATTTTGTTGCACTTGGATCTTTTTCAGGATCTGCTGTATAGATACCGTCCACACGTGTTCCTTTCAATACAGCATCGGCGTTGATTTCGATGGCACGTAATGATGCGGCAGTATCCGTTGTGAAATATGGGTTTCCTGTACCTGCTCCGAAAATAACAATACGGCCTTTTTCCAAATGGCGTACGGCTCTTCTACGAATAAATGGTTCGCAGATTTGCTCCATTTTGATCGCAGTAAGCAAACGTGTCTTTTTCCCAACTTTCTCAAGCGCATCTTGAAGTGCCATGCTGTTGATGACTGTGGCAAGCATGCCCATATAGTCTGCTTGAACACGGTCCATGCCTGATTTTTCAGCGCTTAGACCACGGTAGATATTACCGCCACCGATAACAATTGCAATTTCTAAACCTTGATCGTGAATTTCTTTGATATCATTAGCGTATTGTGATACACGGTTAATATCGATACCATAGCTTTGGTCACCCATTAAGGATTCACCGCTAAGTTTTAATAAGATACGTTTGTATTTCATAATTGTTTTTTTGGAAATTTTCCAAAGGTCAAAGATAAAATATTTTTTTTATCCCTTAAGCCTTAAAGTGATATTTATTGTGCTTTTATTGTTTGATTAATGACTTCATGGTAATAATGCTCATATAGCGGCATGATATTGGACAATTGGAATTTTTTTGCATGGTTTAATGCCGCTTCTTTAAATTTTTCTAAGCGCTCTCCATCTTCCAAGATATAAATCGCATTTTTCGCCATATCTTCAACATCCCCCACAGCACTGAGAAATCCAGTGACGCCGTTTTCATTCAGTTCAGGTAAACCTCCGGTATTGGAAGAGATGACTGGAACTTGACAAGCCATGGCCTCTAAAGCCGCAAGACCGAAACTTTCTGAACTTGAAGGCATCAGGAAAAGATCTGATACAGACAATATTTCTTCCACTGCGTCCTGCTTCCCTAAGAAACGGACATCTTTGCATACATCAAGTTCTCTGGAAAGTTCCTCTGCATTTCGACGCTCAGGACCGTCACCTACCATTAATAATTTGGACGGGATAACATCATGTACTTTCTTAAAAATACGGATGACATCTTCTGTATTTTTGACTTTTCTAAAGTTGGAAGTATGAACCAATATACGTTCATTGCCGGGTGCAATTGCTTTTTTGAAATGTGACCGATCTTTATTGCTAAATCTGTCCAGATCAATAAAATTTGGAATCACTTTGATATCGCGTGTAATATCAAAATATTGAAGCGTCTGATCTTTCAGATTCTGTGATACAGCGGTTACACCATCGGATTGATTGATGGAGAATGTTACGACAGGACTAAAACTCTTGTCTTTGCCAACCAGTGTAATATCTGTACCGTGTAAAGTTGTCACTACGGGAATATTAATGCCATACGTAGTGAGTAAGATCTGTTTTGCCATAAATGCCGCCGATGCATGCGGAATGGCATAATGGACATGGATCAAATCCAACTTTTCGAAACGAACCACATCAACCAGTTTGCTGGCTAATGCAGATTCATAGGGTAGAAAGTCAAAAAGGGGATATTGCGAAACAGCTACCTCATGGTAGTATAGATTTTCAGAAAAGAAATCCAGACGTGCGGGTTGCCGATAGGTGATAAAATGGATCTCATGTCCATTAGCGGCCAAAGCCTTCCCTAGTTCGGTTGCAACTACACCACTTCCACCAAAGGTGGGATAACAAACAATTCCTATTTTCATTTGCGTATTTATGTCTGAGTGTATATTCTAACGGTATTCCGTTATACTTGCTATTTAATTTTTTAATCTGTTTAAAGGTTCCGCAGAGGGACCAAATGTTAGTATTGCGATTGCTGCTGTCAAAGGTATGTAATGCATATCGCATACAATTCTGTATGTGCATGTGTCATACACGAAATCCTTTTATCCAACAATTGTCTTTTTTCAAATATTTCATGTTGAAATGAAATATTGAGCGAATTTATTCTTGAATTTTGTGTTGCAAATTTCGACTATTTATGCGTAAAATAACAAAAACCAATTGCCATAGTTTTGTGAATTTTTTGATTGGTTAAAAAGCACTATCTTTAAATAGACATTTAATCGGTATATGGATAACTTTACAAGTGATGTTTCAGGACAGCAATTTCCTTTGGAGCAACGTGTTTTGGGGGCTTCAATTCGCCAGCCCATTTTTAGACTCATAAAAAAGGAATATCCGAGTTTTAGTAAGGACAAATACGTCGCTGCATCCGAGTTGACACAATTTAAGGAAGCTTATATTGCTGAATTTTTGAAAGATGAATCGGGACAATTAAGTCAATTGGACCAGCAGGTAATCGATAGCTTTAAGGAAAATAAAGTAATCAGTGCAAGTTTGGATGGGGATAACAAAGATCCGATCAGCGTAGGGGATCGAGTGGCCGATAAAGTGGCTGAGTTTGGGGGAAGCTGGACCTTTATTATATCCTTTATCCTGTTCTTGGTCGTTTGGATTGCTGTTAATATCTACTGGTTAAATAACAAAGGTTTTGATCCTTATCCTTTTATTTTACTTAACCTGATTTTGTCCTGCGTGGCGGCTTTGCAAGCACCAGTTATTATGATGAGTCAAAACAGGCAGGAAGATAAGGATCGTGAACGAGCAAGAAATGATTATATGGTGAACCTAAAGGCTGAACTCGAAATCAGGGAATTGCACGAAAAAATAGATCACCTCATTATCCGCAAAGAGCAGGAACTTGTCGAAGTACAGCGGGATCAAGTGGAAAAATTGAGCTTTCTATTAAAAAAGATGGAAAAAATAGAAGAAGCATTTAAAAATAAATGAATTTAGAAGGAGTAGTGGGGGAACTTACATTTAAGTTCTCGAGATCGGGCGGAGCAGGCGGACAGCATGTGAACAAGGTGTCATCCAAAGTATTGTTACAGTGGGATGTTAATCTTTCAACAGCTGTTTCCGTAGAAGAAAAAGCGATAATTCTCACCTTGCTGACAAGCCGTATAAATAAAGAAGGAATACTGCAATTGGAATGTGATATCGACCGTTCGCAGCTTCGTAATAGAGAAATCGTTATCGATCGCTTTAAACGGATATTGGAAGCTGCACTTGTGCCTGCAAAACCACGGAAAAAAACAAAAGTCCCGTATTCAAGCATCCTAAAAAGGTTGGACCGAAAGAAACAGCAGTCTCAATTGAAAGCTTCTCGAAAACGGGATTTTGAAGACTAATTCGTTATAAAATATAGCGTAATTAAATTTTATTTAATTAATAATCAGTTGTTTGTGTATATAACTAAAGAAATAGTTGTAAAACTATTTCTTTAGTTATATACTTGTATTGTAATCGATTACAACAGTACTGTTAATTATTAAGGAGTTATGGAAGATTTTAAAGAATTGACTAAAGCAGAAGAACAAATTATGCATGAGCTTTGGGAGATGGGGCGTGGATTTGTCAAAGATATCATTGACCGACTACCCGAACCGAAACCTGCTTACAATACAGTTTCAACGATAGTGCGTATTCTCGAAACCAAGGGTTTTGTGTCGCATGAGTCTTTTGGTAAAAGCCATCAGTATTTACCAAGGATTTCAAAAGAGGAATATAAAAAAGGAATCACTAGTAAGTTGTTGAATAATTATTTTGATAATTCTCCCAAAAGTATGCTTTCTTATTTTCTGGAAGAGAACAGGTTGGATGTCAAAGAATTAGATGATATTCTTTCGATTATCCAACAAAATAAATAACAGCAACCACCTCTTATAAACTTTTGATTATGATTTACTTATTGATTGTCAATGTTTCATTGATTATCAGCCTTGCGCTCTATAGGTTGATATTTCGTAAACTCACTTTTTTCCAATGGAACCGTGTCTATCTGATCGGAATGATATTATTCTCGCTTTTGGCACCAATCGGGATTTTTATTGAATTGCCGAAAGCCCAGGTGAACGCATATTCAATACCAGTGGTGGATCTGAGTGGGTATATGGATATCGCTATCAGCAGTCCAAAGGAACAGCCTATTTACTTGATTGATATCTTGACCTATGTGTATTGGATAGGGGTTGGGGTAGCCAGTGCATCGCTGCTATTTCGGGTCATACAGCTGCTTCGCGCATTGCGCCATGAACATCATTATCTAAGTTTTTCATTTTTCAATAAAATCGTCATTGGCGGGTCTATCAGAGACAGGGGAAGTATCGAACATCATGAGCGCGTTCATGTCGATCAGGGTCACTCATACGATTTGCTTTTGATGGAGCTGTTGAAAATTTTCAACTGGTTTAATCCGATTTTATATTTCTTTCAAAAAGAGTTAAAGTTTCAGCATGAATGTATTGCCGACGAAATCTGTTCGACAGACAAGGTGGCTTATGCGGAAATGCTGGTCGCCCATGCGCTACAAGCAGACCATCTGTCACTGGCACATGAGTTTTCTAATCATTCGTTTTTAAAGAAGAGAATTATGATGTTATTTAAGAATAAATCAACAGGGAAACATAAGTTTTTATATGTAACCGTTCTACCTATGCTTTTGGTGGTAGGAGCTTCGACCCTTGTATTTAATACGAGTCGGGCAAAAGATCTTGTTATCGATGTGGAAAGTTCGATTAATCAGGTAGAAATTTCAGTTGTAAAAGAGGTGCCCACAGACGTTGAAAGGTTATTGGCAGAAAATCAGGTAGCTGAATCGAAATGGAATGCTCCAACTATACCTGCGCAATTTGAATCAGGGGATAAGGTTATATCAAGCCGTGATGCTGGTGAGTTGGTCCAGCTAGATAAAATAAATCTTGGTATCGATACAATCTGTTCGAATCCAGAAGTTTTTGCTATGCCAGTTGGCGGAATGAGAGCATTCATGGAGTGGGTTGGGAACAATTTTGATTATCCGAAAGCAGCATTGGAAAATAAAGTAAAGGGCACTATTGAGGTTTTATTTGTTGTAGAAAAGGACGGAAGCCTATCGGATTTTAGAATCGGAAAAGATTTGGGCCATGGTACACGGGAGGCTACACTGAAACTAATGGAAAGTGCCAGTAAGTGGAAGCCTGGGATAAAGGCAGGGAAAGCGGTTCGTACAATCTTTATGTTACCTATCCGTTTAAACTTGACTCAGGAAGAAGACAAGTCGACCAAAGCAAAAAAAGCAGTTGCGACACCTAAGCTTGGTGTAGATGGCTTGAGTAGCTGGTTTGCCCAGAATTTTAAAATGCCGCGGAAAATATCTGGTCAAGACCTCGATCCCGTGATTGAAAGTTACTTCATTATTAATCCCGATGGTACAATAAAATCTTTAAAAATCAGGACGGATCTTGACAAACGGTTTATTGATCAAGCGACCAAATTATTGTCGCAGTCAAAATGGGAGCCTGCGCTGGAGGATGGCAATCCAGTTGAATCAAAAGCTGCCTTCTATTATAAATTTGCCCCTGATGGTGGTTATGTGAAAAATTATACTCGCGTTGATGTAACATCGCAACCTATTGGAGGGATGACCGCATTACGTGACTATGTCATGAAGAATTTTAATCCAAATTCGACGGGTGAAGACGGGAATGTTGTTGTGCAATTTGTGGTCGAAAAAAATGGTCAACTCAATGATTTTAAAATAGTCAGTACGCCCAATACGAAGGCCGGGGATGAGTTAATCCGCTTATTGCGGGTCGGAGCGAAATGGAAACCGGGTATTCTCGATGGCAGCCCAGTTAGAAATCAATACGAGCTGACATTAAGGGTAATGAAGGTGAATAGCAATTTTTATGATGTTTACCGTTGGGAAGGATTAAAAATGCAGAATTTAAAATCGTAGAAGAGCGTCCGGATGTTTAAAAAAGAAAGAACCTTATTTCTGTTTATTGCGCTGTTGCTGTGTTCTATACTGTCGTCCTGTAAGTCCTATCAAGTGGTCCCCAATGGATTTGCTGTTGAAGGAGATGAATATTTTGTTAATATCAACAAAGAGCTTACCGTATTCCTAGGAGATGATATTATGGAAAGCAGAAATTGGCAAGGTAGCGAGGGGCCAATTAATGCACATCAGGTTAACCGTAGGTTTCGGAAAGTCCTGCGTCACCTGCAGTATTCGGACACCGCTTATCAGGTGCTATTTTCTGGACATTTGGAAGGGAAATATCGTTATGACATGCTTGCTGTAGTCAACAATTCGCCAAATGTAAAAGGAAAGAAAAACCATCTGCTTGATTTAAGTTCTTTTCAACGTGAGCAAAATAAAGAAGGACGATATTTCTATACGACGACAACCTTTAAAGGACAAAAACTACTTCATTTTGTAATTCCATTTAATGGTCGTCTCTGGCAAGAGAAAATGGTATCGTTGATCTTTCTTCTCCCTGAGGATTTTACCGACATCGCATGGGCGAAAGATGTTGTGATGTCTAATGTCGCTATGTATCGAGATCGCTATAAATTTACACCGAGTAGGACTGAGATTTTATGCCCAGATGATGGTAGCAGCCGTTCGCATTTGGATTATAAAATCCCTGAAGAAAAGGTGAATAAAACTGGCTATATGTTAATGAAAGCCTATGGCGAGGTTGACGGAGAACGGAAACTTGTTGTTTACCGCGTGATGAAGCCCGGGGATTTTTATGGGTCTTTTGTGACCTGTAAAGGGGATTACGAGATTCTGTATACCACATTGCAAGATAAGATTGTTTGGCAGACCAAGGTGAATACAGAACGGGATGTCAAATTCTAAAGAATAAATTAAAAGCCTTGGATCAATAATCCAGGGCTTTTAATTTATTCTTTAGATGCAAAATTTCATTTTGGAGCTGTTCAACTTTTTCCAATAGGTGGCTAGCAACCTGAATTCCTGCAGGATTTACTTCAAGGTCATAGTATAGATTTGAAAAACGCTCTAATTTTTGGAGCTCCTCTTCATCAATATATTGTTCTTCTTGTTGAATGACAATATGTATGAGTCCGTATTCCTCCATGGATTGCAGAAATGTTGTTTCAACCTTTCTGGACTGGCAGAAGTCGATGACTTTAATGAGTGTAGTTTCCATAAGATTATTGTTTTAAATCCTTCAACTGTTGGAACAATGTCTTTTCTTCGGCAGACAGATTATTGGGCATTTGGATATTCAATGTGACATACAGATCGCCAAATTCACCTTCTTTGCGATACAAGGGGAATCCTTTTCCTTTAAGTCGCATCTTTGCGCCATTTTGACTTTCGGCTTTAATCTTCAGTTTAACTTTTCCGCCGAATGTATCTAAGGTCACTTCGCCGCCTAGAATAGCTGTATAGAGGTCGACATCAAGTGTCGTGTATAAGTCATTCCCCTGACGTTTAAAACGGGCATCAGGTGTGATGTTGATAGTGATATAGAGATCTCCTTTTGGACCTCCGTTGATGCCCTCACTGCCGTAACCTTTCAATTTGATTTTTTGACCGTCCTCCACTCCAGCATGAATCGTGATGCGGATACTTTTTCCATTGATATTAAAAGTCTGTTGATGTGTCGTGTAAGCCTCTTGTAAGGTTAAGCTGAGTTCAGCATTAAAGTCCTGTCCACGAAATGTACTTTGGCGGCCTCCCCCGCGTCTACTGCCAAACATCTGTTCGAAGAAATCCGAGAATTGCCCATCATCAAAGTTTCCAGTGTACTCATGGGAACCACCACTACCAAATGGATTTCCTCCAGCGCCGAATGGATTTCCTCCGGTAGATTGGGACTGGCGATATTGTTGTTGCGCTTTTTCATATTCCTCTCCATGTTGCCAATGTTCACCATATTGGTCATATTTTTTGCGCTTTTCGGGATCGGATAGTACTTCATTTGCCTCATTAATCTCCTGAAATCGCTGTTTGGCCTCATTGTCATTGGGGTTGACATCAGGGTGATATTTACGGGCTAGTTTTCGATATGCTTTTTTGATCTCATCAGCTGAAGCCGTTTTATCAATGCCAAGCACTTTATAGTAATCTACAAAAGCCATAAATTATACTTGTTTTGTATTAAAGATAACAATAATTGTGGACAAAAAGTTTATTCTATAGGTCATTTTACCGCATAAAAAAAGCAAGTAAACAATCATTTACTTGCTTTTTTATACAGTATAAAGTAATCCTTTTTACAAGCGATAATTTGACCTTACTCTTTATTATTGTCAACCACCAGGCGATTTTCCCGATTGGCTATTTGCCATGCTGTGTAAAATGCAAGCTTTTCACGTTTTACCATTAATGGAAAGTCGATTTTATCATAGGTGTCCGCAGGAGTGTGGTAGTCTGGATGTAGCCCCGAAAAATAAAACACAGACGGTATCCCTTTCTTTGCAAAGTTATAATGATCTGAGCGGTAGTACAGGCGCATAGGATCCTTTGGATTGTCATACATATAGTCAATCTCCATTTTCGTATGCTTTTCATTCTCATTTTTATTGATCTGATATAACTCCGAGCTCAATTTATCTGAACCAATTGCATGGATGTAATCGTGATTGCCTTTGAGATGCTTGTCGTCGATGCGGCCGATCATATCAATATTAATGCATGCAACGGTATTTTTCAATGGGAATATTGGATTTTCCGTATAGAACTTGGAACCTAGTAAGCCTTTTTCTTCTGCAGCATAGGTGATGAACAAAATACTGCGTCTTGGGCCATTTCCAGTTGACTTTGCTTTTGAAAAAGCACGTGCCAACTCAAGGACAGCCGTTGTACCAGAGGCATTGTCATCGGCACCAAAGAAGATATTTCCCTTTGAATCCATTCCATCGTGGTCATAATGACCGCCAATCACAACGATTTCATCTTTTTTATCCGTTCCTTCCAGGTAGCCAAGAATATTTGGATCAGCTAAGGGAGCTGCATTGGTGCCAAACTCAGCTTTGAAATTTGTTGGAATTATAAAGGAATTCGGTTGACCTGAACGGTTTATCTTTGAAACAACGGCGGCAAGGTTAGTTCTCGCGAGGTTTAAAATATAATTAGCAGCATGATCTGTAATGTTGACTACAGGGATCATCGCAGTCTTCTCTGGCGCCGGTTGGTCCACAGCTAAATTATAGCGACCTTCTGTAGCACGGTCTCCAGCATCCTCTAAAAGTTGGGACAGCTGACTATTGATCGCCAGTACCATTTTGGGACTGTATTTGAGGACCTCTTTGACTTTTTTATTTCTGGCCGTCGCCCAGTCGGAAGCTGTCTTTTTGTTGGTAATCCATGAATTCCCTTTCTCATCTGTTGGTTCATTCTCATTGATCAGCATAACAATCTTATTGTGAAGATCCATGCCAGCAATATCCGAATACTTAGGATCATCAATGCCATAACCAATAAAGACGATCTCGTTACTCTCGAAGAACTTATTTTCATTATTTCCAATGACAAAAATATCCTTACCATGCTGGAACGGTCTATCGTTAATGCTAAATTGCTTTACCTTGAAACTGTTGCGGATTAACTGCAGCGGTTGGAAATAGGATCCATTGACGGGTGCACTTAGACCATATTTTTTGAATTCATTGGCGATATATTCTGCTGCCAGGCGCCCACCTTTCTGGCCTGTTCCTCGGCCTTCAAAATCGACAGAAGCTAAAGTGCGCAGATGCTTCTGCGTTGACTCTATTGTGATTTCATCTGCGTATTTACTGTTTACGTCCTGTGCTTTTGCGCAGCTCATCAGCGAGCATGCGATCCAAAGCAAGTTGTATATCTTCTTCATTGTTTATTTTTTGCTAGTGCGACTTTTAACGCTTTATTTTTATAATTCTAATTGACCCGATCAACGGAGTATCATCTCCTTGATTGATGTAGCAGGGATCAGTATCTGCACAATATATAAAAAAAAGCGGATGAAAAGTGTCATTTACTTTTCATCCGCTTCTTAAAATATGTTAATTTATTAACAGCTACAAGCTATTTTGTTTACGCGATTAGCGTGACGGCCACCTTCAAATTCGGTGCTCATAAATGTGTTAACGATCTTTTTAGCAAGGTCAAGGTCGATAAAACGTGCAGGTATACATACAACGTTCGCATCGTTATGTTGACGGGCTAAAGCCGAAATTTCCTCCAACCAACAGATAGCAGCACGGATATTTTGGTGTTTATTAGCTGTGATAGCAACACCATTTGCACTTCCACAAATTAAGACTCCGGCATCAGCTGCTTTGTTTTCTACCGCTGATGCAACTGGGTGTGCGAAATCTGGATAATCAACCGAATCTGGAGAGTTTGTTCCAAAATCTGTTACTTCATATCCCAGTTCATTTAGAAAGCTTACCAAAGCTGTCTTGTACTCAAAACCGGCATGGTCACTTCCAATCGCAATTTTCTTTACGCTGCTCATTTTATTGTTATTTTATTTTTCTTGTGCTAATTTTTTTCTTTTGACATCGGCCGAAACCATGATACTTATCTCATATAATAAGAACATTGGTGCTGCAACGGTCAACATGGTGATGATATCCGCAGAAGGAGTAATGACAGCTGCTATCACTAGAATAATTACAGTTGCATAACGGCGGCTGGCCCGCATAAACTCAGGGGTCATAATGCCTATTTTCGAGAGAATAAATACCAGTATCGGGAGTAGGAAAACAATCCCACAACCTAATGTTAATGTTGAAATAGTTGAGAGGTAATTATCGATGGTAATCTGATTGACGATCTCATCACTTAAGGATACATTGGCCAGAAAGTTGATGGATAGGGGTACAACGATATAGTATCCAAAAAGTGCACCTAAAATAAACAATATGGAAGCGTAAAATACAAAGCCACGTGCAGAACGTCTCTCCACGTCGGTCAATGCCGGTTTTACAAATAACCAAATCTCGAAAAGGAGGTAAGGGAAGCCCATCATCAAGGCCATCAATAAACAGGAGTTTATTTGAAGCATAAATTGTCCTGCTAGTTCGGTATTGATGATATTAAAAGGGATTTTCTTCACACAGAAGTCCGCTAAATTGAAAGCGTCTGCTGCCTTGCACATCATGCGGTAGGTCCAAAAGTCTAGATTTTTTGGCCCCATGATGATATCGTTGAACACGAAATCGTAAAATGTAAAAGCAATACCTGCAAAGATACAGATCGCAATTGCTGAACGGACCAGATGCCATCTTAAAACCTCTAGGTGATCAAAAAAGGACATTTCTGCTTCTATATTTTTCCCTTTATCTTTAATAGCTTGTATTAGATCTTTCGAATTAGGTGTACTCATAAAAATTGTTTGGAAACAAAAATACCATTCTTATTGTAAAGAATGGTATTTTTTATGTATGTAAAGATAATTTTATTTAATCTTCTGCTGGATATTCCGTTAGGTCGAAAGTTTCCATAAACTTTGTCGTGAAATTGCCGGCTCTAAAGTTAGGGTCACGCATCAATCTCAAGTGTAAAGGAATGGTTGTTTTGATCCCTTCAATGACGAATTCGCTTAACGCACGTTCCATGGTGCAAATTGCTTCCTCACGTGTTTGTGCAACAGTGATCAATTTAGCAATCATAGAATCATAGTTCGGTGGAATTGAATAACCTGAGTAAACGTGTGTATCTACACGTACACCATGTCCACCTGGTGAGTGGAAGTTGGTGATTTTACCTGGTGAAGGACGGAAATTGTTGAAAGGGTCTTCCGCATTGATACGACATTCAATCGCATGCATTTCTGGTTCATAGTTTTTACCAGAGATCGGAATTCCTGCGGCTACTTTAATTTGTTCTTTGATCAAATCAAAGTTGATTACTTCTTCCGTTACTGGGTGTTCTACTTGGATACGTGTGTTCATTTCCATAAAGTAGAAGTTGCGGTGTTTGTCAACCAAGAATTCGATTGTACCAGCACCCTCATAGTTTACAGCTTTAGCACCTTTGACAGCAGCCTCACCCATTTCAGCTCTCAATTCAGGAGTCATAAAAGGTGATGGAGACTCCTCGATCAATTTTTGGTGACGGCGTTGGATAGAACAGTCACGTTCCGATAAGTGACATACGGTACCGAACTGATCGCCCACAATTTGGAACTCGATGTGACGAGGCTCTTCTACGTATTTTTCAAGGTAGATGCCATCGTTACCGAAAGCCGCAGCAGATTCAACACGTGCAGAATCCCAAGCTGGTTCGAACTCTTCATCTTTCCAAATGATACGCATACCACGACCACCACCACCGGCAGTTGCTTTGATGATAACAGGGTAGCCGATTTCATTCGCTAAGGTAATACCTTCTTTTACGTTTGAGATCAAACCATCCGATCCTGGAACTGTAGGAACACCAGCTTTTTTCATGGTATCCTTAGCACGGGATTTATCACCCATTTTTTCAATCTGTTCTGCAGTAGCACCAATAAATTTGATACCATATTCTGCACAGATTGCTGAAAAGCGTGCGTTTTCCGATAAGAAGCCGTATCCTGGATGAATCGCATCTGCATTTGTCAATTCAGCTGCAGAAATAATATTTGGAATGTTTAAGTAAGAGTCTCTGCTCGGTGGAGGACCAATACAAACTGCTTCATCCGCAAATCTTACGTGTAAACTATCTCTATCAGCAGTCGAATATACTGCAACACTCTTGATACCCATTTCACGACAGGTACGGATAATGCGCAGGGCAATCTCGCCTCTATTTGCAATTAATATTTTTTTGAACATTGTCTTGAATTATGAAGTTTGCAAAAAATGTAGCCCTTTGGAGGCTACATGTATTCATTTACGCAATTGTAAATTACTTAGGCTCAACTAAGAATAATGGTTGGTCGAACTCAACAGGTTGAGCATCTTCTACCAAAATCTTAACGATTTTACCTGAAACTTCAGATTCAATTTCGTTGAATAATTTCATTGCTTCAACGATACATAGTACAGAACCGGTATTGATATCATCACCAATATTAATGAAAGATGGTTTACCGGGACCAGCTGAACGGTAGAATGTACCGATCATTGGTGATTTGATTGTAATCAAGTTTGCGTCAGCGTTTGCTGCTGGTGCTGCAGGGCTAGCTACAGGCGCTGGTGCCGCTGCTTGTGCAACTTGAGGTGCCGCAATTGGAGCAACAGCAGGAACTGTAGCTGTTACGTACGTAGGCTCTTGATTTGTTTTTATTGTAATTTTAAAATCTTGCTCTTCAATTGAGACTTCATTCACACCTGATTTTGAAACGAATTTAATCAAGTCCTGAATTTGTTTGATATCCATACCCATAGTATTCTAGGTTTTGTTTGTTTCTAAAAAATTCTAACTGTCAAAAGTAATAAATTATACCATAAAATGGATAATTAATACGCCCATTTTAAATAGATGGATCCCCAAGTGAAACCACCGCCGAAAGCAGCAAGGATAAGATTATCCCCTTTTTTCAATTGAGATTCCCATTCCCATAAACATAAAGGAATCGTACCACTAGTCGTATTTCCATATTTTTGAATGTTCACCATCACTTTTTCTTCCGGAAGACCCACACGTTCTGCCGTTGCATCAATAATACGCTTGTTGGCCTGATGAGGTACCAACCAAGCAATATCTTCTGACTTTAAGTTATTTTTGACCATAACCTCATGTGCTACATCAGCCATATTGGTTACTGCAAATTTAAACACTGTACGACCTTCTTGATACGCATAGTGTAATCCTGCATCTACAGTTGCATGCGACGCCGGATTCAGAGAACCTCCACCTTTGATATTCAAAAACTGTCCTCCGGAACCATCGGTTTTTAAAATAGCATCTTGTATACCCATTCCTTCTTCATTTGGTTCCAACAATACACAACCACAACCATCACCAAATAGGATACAGGTATTACGGTCTTGATAATTGATGACCGAAGACATTTTATCTGCACCGATAACAAGGACTTTTTTATGTGTACCAGCAGTGATAAATTGTGTTCCTGTATTCAGACCGAACAAGAAACCTGAACAAGCAGCCTGAAGATCAAATCCCCATGCATTTGTAGCTCCGATTTTATCGGCGAGAATATTTGCAGTCGCAGGGAACAGCATATCTGGTGTGCTTGTACAAAAGATAATAAGGTCAATATCTGTAGCAGCTATACCTCTTTTTTTCAATAAACCTTGCACCGCAGGTACAGCAAGATCTGAAGTAGCAAGGCCTTCACCTTTTAAGATGCGACGCTCTTTGATTCCCGTTCTGGAAACAATCCATTCGTCGTTGGTGTCGACCATTGTTTCCAATTCTTTGTTAGTAAGGATATAATCCGGAACGTAACCATTTACAGCCGTGATTGCGGCGTGAATCTTTGACATAAATACTCTAATTGAAAATAGATCTGATGCTGTCAATGAACTTAGACTCGATCATATCTCTTGAAAATAAAACCATATTTTTAATGGCCTCAGGTGTCGAAATACCATGGCCAATAATGACAGGAGCATTAACTCCCAAGATCGGGCTGCCGCCGTACTGCTCGTAGTTGAATCGGTCGAAGAAATCATCTTTAAAACCTTTTTTCAACGTCACTACATAAAATGATTCTGCGAGTTTCAAGACGACGTTGCCTGTAAATCCATCACAGACGTAAACGTCGGCATGGTCACTGAACAGGTCACGGCCTTCTGCATTTCCGATAAAGTTAATCTTGTCGTTGGCTTTAAGTAGGGGGTAGGTAGAGGTTGTTAGGATGTTTCCTTTTTCTTCTTCTTCTCCGATATTCAATAATCCCACTTTAGGGTTGGATACATTAAACACATGTTCGGCAAAGACACTTCCCAAGATTGCAAATTGGTTCAACATCTCTGGTTTACAGTCTGCATTAGCGCCGACGTCCAATAAGATTCCGAAGCCTGATTTTAATTTGGGAACAATGGATGCTATTGCAGGACGTAACACGCCTGGGATAGCTTTAACGCTGAACATTGAGCCCACAAGCATGGCGCCGGTATTACCAGCAGAAGCGAATGAGTCAATTTCTTTGTTTTTTAAATATTCAAATCCCTTCGCAATACTTGAGTTGGGTTTTTGAGTTATTGCTTTGGTTGGATGTTCACCCATTGCAATGACTTCTGGAGCCTCCACATATTCAAAGTCAGATGAATTTCCTCCGGCTTGATTGATTAATTGTTTAGTCTCTTCAGTTTTACCAAAAAGGACTATTTTTTGGTCTCCAGTAAGCTGCTTTTGTGCTTCAATAGCACCTGTTATCGTTGCTTTAGGAGCATAATCTCCTCCTAAAATATCTAAACCAATCTTCATCCGTTATTATTTAGTAAATCAATAATACGCAAAAAACATCCCAAAGTAAAGCAAATTTCTAAAATAGTGCTTGTTTGGGATGTTTTGGTGTTATGAAAGGTTTACCTTAGACAACAGCTGTATTTTCAATGATCAATTTACCGTTGTAGTACAAGTTTCCGTCTACAGTATATGCACGGTGAGGTAAATGAACTGCGCCAGTTTCTTTACATACTGTTAAGCTTGGAGCTTCAGCTTTATAATGTGTTCTTCTTTTGTCTCTTCTTGATTTAGAAGTCTTACGTTTTGGATGTGCCATCTCGTATTCTTGTTTTAGTTATTTTTAATATTTCTCAATGCTTCCCAACGTGGGTCGATAATTTCTTCTTCTTTTTGCTCCTCTGAATCAGGCTCGCTTGTAAATAAGGCAAGCATTTCAGGATCGCATTGTATGCCTTGTCCCTGCTCTTCACATTTTACGATATAGGGAACAGCTAAATTGATGTATTCGTACAGTAACTCAGCTATATCCAACTCATGGTCACTTTTGGATAAGATCAACACCTCTTCGGTATTATCTGTCCAATCTTCATCCGTGAATTTGACTAATATTCGTTCTTGAATTGAAATCGGTGACATAAACTCTTTTAAGCAGGTATCACAAGTCAATTGAATTTCGCCTTGGATATCAAAATGCAAAATCAATAGATTCTCTTGTTTTTGCAATTCAACTTCTGCTTTCAGATTGCCATCTTTTACAATTGAATGTTCGTAGCAGTCAAAGAACTTTTTATTAATGTCAAACTCAAAATTGTGCTTTCCAGCGTTGAGTCCCGAAAAGGGAATTCTGTATTGTTTTAGATGTTTCACAATCTTGCATTTGAGCCTGCAAAGGTATGTATAAAATCATTAGGATAGAAATATTTTTTCAAATATTCCGAAGCAAAGCTTTATATACACCGGTAACAGGGCTTATTCATAATAATTTTTGCCTAACTCTATCTTTTCGCGCCCATTTGCCATACGCCATTTGTTGGTGTCACGTAACGAATAAGCACAACCACAATATTCCTGCATATAGAACTTCTCCTTTTTGGAGACTTCAAGCATACGGGCAGAACCGCCTTTCTTGCGCCAATTGAAGGTCCAATATTCCATTCCTTCATGACGAGAGGCTGCACGTAAACCACAGTCGTTGATCTGTTCCATGTTTTTCCAGCGTGAGATACCCAGTGAACTTGAGATCACATCAAAACCATTGGCAGCAGCATATTCGGCTGTTTTTTCAAAACGCATATCAAAACACATGGTACAACGGATGCCCCTTTCAGGTTCTTGTTCCATTCCTTTAGCGAGCTCAAACCAGTGATCTACATCATAATCCGCGTCGATAAATGGGATATTATGTTTTTCCGCAAATCGGATGTTCTCATCTTTGCGTAAGTCATATTCCTTGCGGGGATGAATATTGGGATTGTAAAAATAAATCGTAAAATCGATATCCGAAGCAATGAGTGCTTCCATCACTTCTCCAGAACAAGGAGCACAGCAGGAGTGTAAAAGTAATTTTTTGCCCTCTCCCGGTAATGCCAAGGTCTCCCTTACAAATTCCTTATTTTCCATAATCGTATGTGCTAACAAAAACAAGGACAATTTTAATCAAAAAGTAGCGAATTGACAAATATTTCCGTTTTACTTGTCGAGGCTTGCCTTTAAAAGAATCATATAAATTCGTTGATATTCTGCATATATTAGTAGATTTGTATGTTTAACGCAATATGCTATTTTTAATAAAAAATATATGAAATTTTCGTTTCAATCCTGTATTATTTTATTCTTTGCCAGTATAATAGGTTTCACTGCCTGTAAGAAATTAGATGATGAACCAAGCAATATTGGACGTATCACGCAGATATCAAGATTATATATCTCTTTCTTGGATTATGATCCGAATAATTCGTCCCTGAAGAATATGATGATTGTTGATCCGGCTGATACCAACAATTTGGATAATATTTATCAGTATCTCTCTCCGGCTAAGGGGGGGGGACCCATTCTTTTTGATGCTAATGCCAAAGCTGTTTTCCAGGCAAGTATTACGGCTCAGGATACCTTTCTACAGGTTATTCCCTTTGCAAATGATATTTATGGAATTCCAGGTACGTCAGGCGCTATAGGATATCGCGGTTTTACGAATGTCAAGGGCTTGGCTTATTATACGTTTTCCCAACAAACTAGTGCTACTTCGGCTACTACAATACCATTTCTTTTGGCGGTTACAACTAATGGGAGCAATAACTCAATGTTGTATGGTGTGAGTACACCTAGTGGAAAGACAGGTTCCAAAGGCGGGGCCCCAATTATTGACAAACAGATTAGTCTCGGAAATATGATAGCTAGTTCATTGACGCTGCTCAATACAGACGATAAGAATGAAAAGTTGGTACTTGTTGGATTTGATAGTGATGAAACAAAGAGTGGAAGCGGCTTTGCAGTTTATTCGACATTAAAACAACAACTAATCGACAAGGCGCGTGATACCATAGTTAACTCTGATAACTTTAAACCTATGATGAGAGTCTATGTCAAGGGTAAAACCAAATTAGGTCCGGTATCTTATGCTCCTAATAAAGGATTATTGGCGGTAACATCGGGTACTGAAGTATTGTTTTTTAAAGATCCAAAAACCTTATTTAGTGGCGCGAAGGATAAAATGAATGTGGAACCGGATTATGTTGTCAGTGGTGCTAATATAGGTTTAGAAAAACCATGGGGGGTAGCCATTGATGACCGTCTCGATGAAGGGAAATTCTTTTATGTTTCTGATCTAACGAATCGTACAATTTCGCGTTTTCCATTGGTTGGTTTAGGAGACGGTAATTTAAAACCTGATATTGCGGCGAAAACCTATGGTTCTCTGAATCCAAATTATATCTTTTTGGACGGCCGGTCTACTCCTAACTTTTAATGGACAGTTTAAGCAAGCAATTCGAACAGTGTTCTGATCTCTTGTTGCTTGCTCGAACTTTCATGCTCCTCGTAGGCTGACATCAGATTTCGCAAAGCGCGCTTAATGATGGTCACATTGTCACAGGGATAGGTAAATTCTCTATCCGGATTGAGGTTCAGTTGCTTCAAAAATGAATTCACATCGCTTTTTTGCATAACCTGCCCACGGTTAAAAGCATTGATGTAAAACAGCACATTTTCATTCCCTTCTTCATCCGAATCCATATACGCCAATACAAAATGCTTCGGTAAATTAATACCGTAGATTGGAATGTCCAATTTTTGTGCAATGATACTATAAATGCAGGATAGGGTTAAGGGATTCCCTTGTTTGGTATCAAGCACTTGACCAATATAGGAATTCTGTGGGTGATGATAGTCCTTTGTATTTCCTGCTAAGCCGAAAGACCCAAAAAGAACATGATTGATTAGGTTCACTTTCTCCAGTGGACTCATGTCGTAATGCAAACCACGCCATACCTCAGTTTTGAGGTCTTCTATCGCCAATACAATCTTGTGATCCTCATAGGAGGGATATTGATAATTATTAAGGATAATTAATCCTTCCAGTAAATTGAATGAGTTGCTCAGGCTCCAGATCTGTAGCTCATTTTTGGTCTGATCAAACTGAATTTCATGAATGATATTCTCTAGTCGCCCCTGTATCCTGGGATCGAAGCTTGATTCCCAAAATCTTTCCAAATAGGGTACAATCTCAGGACCTTGGCTTTTTAATTGGTGTTCCACTTCCTGAATAATCTGTTGGTCGGTGTCGTCCAACAGGGATATTAGCGATTTCAACTCTCTCTCATTCATCCTAACGAAGTTAAAAAATTGATTTGAGAAATGAGATAAAAAAATCCCTACTGCAATGTATGTGTCGCGTAGGGATTATCCAGGTTAAATTGGCATACAATTATTTGAGCTGGCCATCCAGCATATTGACAACTCTTTTTCCATATTCGGCATTCTTTTCAGAATGCGTTACTTGTATGATTGTAACGCCATCATCGTTGAGCTGTTTGAATAAATCCATGATTTCTTCACCTTGTTTGGAATTTAAGTTACCCGTAGGCTCATCGGCCAGCAATAACTTGGGTGATCCAGCCAATGCACGCGCTATACCTACAATCTGTTGCTGACCACCGGATAACTGGGCCGGGAAGAGATCCTTCTTTCCGACAATACCAAAGCGATCTAGCATATCGGCAACAATAGCTTTTCTTTCTTTGCTCGAAATGTCTTTATAGATCAAGGGGGTTTCGATATTTTCATATACGGTCAATTCATCTAGCAGATGGTAAGCTTGAAATACATAGCCTATGTGGGATTGGTATAATTGCGTTCTTTTCTTTGCTTTCATTTCCAATACATTCTCGCCCATAAAGATATATTGACCTTCATCAGGTTCATCAAGCATACCGATAATATTTAATAAAGTTGATTTTCCAGATCCTGAGGGTCCCATGATGGAGATAAAATCACCTTCAGCGATATCGAGACTTACATCTTTAAGGACGAATGAGCGTGTACCACCTACATTATACCACTTGAATAAATTTTTTAATTGTATCATTTTTTAGTATTGAGATCTTAGATATTCTTATTTTATATTTTTATTAGTCATCATAATTATTGTTCGACTGTTGAATAAGGCTCCTCATCGCTCATATTATCTTTTATTCATCACGCAGGCTATCTATTGGATTTGTTTTTGCAACTTTTATAGATTGGAAGCTGATTGAAACTAATATGAGGATAAATATGCAAAATATTGGGATCAAAAACGACCACCAGGATAGCTGAATGTGATAGGCGAAATTGGAAAGCCATTTATTCATGAGTAGATAGGCTATTGGAAGGGCTATGCCGATCCCGACTAAAAAGAGCTTGAAAAATGGTTTGTTCAATTGAATAAAAAGCAGTTGTACCGATGCTCCGAGTACTTTACGGATGCTCATTTCCTTTTTACGTAATGCTGCCTGATACGCTGCCATACTGAATAGCCCTAAAGCCGCGATGATAACTGAAAGGCTTGTGAAACTATTAAAAGCAGTCTGCAATTCTTGCTGTTTTTTATGCTGTAAAGCATATTGCTCATCCATAAAGGAATAATCAAGAGGCAGATCTTTTGCGGTTGGGTTTTTCGCCCATTCTGCTTTGACCGTTTGAATTGCCCGATCGACCATTCCCGATTTTGTTTTGACCATGAGTGTTGCCTGAAAGCGCATAGTACCACATTCACTTTTAAATGAATATATCGTCGGCTGAACTACATTTTCAAAGCCATAAGCTTTACTGTCTTTGACCAGACCAACAATTTCAAAGTTGATGTCACAGCCTTTGATTTTTGCGCCTATGGGGTTTGCAAGCCCTAAATTTTTAGCTGCAGATTCATTGATGACCGCATAGTTGGAAAGAGAGTCACGGAGTAACTGATCCATTGACAGATTGATATTACCCGCTAGATTGGGGATATTTAACGTCTTGAAGTATCCAGGATCAATGCCGACATGTGCCAATGAGAAGTTTTTCTGCGCATGGGAAAATTCCATCTTTGGGGGCTGTTCGCCTTCTCCTGGGATATTTGTCGCCGATGCGGTAGATGCAATACTCGGATCATTTTCTAATCGACGTTTTAGTTGATTGAAGGTGTCTTTATTGTAATACATACCTACACCTTTGAAATTGACAACCTGCGCAGGCTCAAATCCTTTATCCGCCTGCTGCATATAATTTAGCTGTGCTCTGATAACCAGCATGCCCGAGATAAATAGGATGGCCATACTGATCTGGAAAGTTAGCAGTGCGTTTCGAAATGTGCCCTTTTTGAGAATAGAAGTCAGTCCACCTTTTAGGAGATTGACAGATTTGAAACCAGAGAGTACGATAGCTGGGTATATTGCCGATAGAATTGTTGTCAACAGTACGGCAATAGCAAGTTGGGCGATTGTCTCGGAACTCAAAATATAGCCTTTAAGGTCATCATTGAACCATTTTTGGAGGATATTTCCTGTGAGGCCCAAAGTGACGAAACTTAGAATTGCAGCACTGAAAGTTAGGAGAAATACTTCCAGCACCAATTGCCTGATGATCGACCAGCGGGAGCTTCCCAATATTTTTTTGAGTGCAAGTTCCTTAATGCGCTGATCCGCCTGTGCCATAATCATGTTGGCAAAATTGGCAGAGGCAAGTAGGAGAATCAAAACGGAGAGAATACCAATAATCCACGTCATGATATAAGCGGTGTTACTTCCTGTTTTTGGTCGAAGGTGAAGGTTGGCCAATGGGTCCAGATAGATTTTCCCTTTGGCATAACTTGAGGAGCGGATTTTATCTTTTGGTGCAATTTCTTTCTGGTAAAGTACGTTGATGCGATTGGTCAACTTCGGGATATCCGTACCGGGCCGAACCTGAATAAAAGTTTGGTATAAAAAAGGGTTATTATCGGCAAAGAGATCCTGCGGTTCACGGATAAAAAGGAGATCGTAATCAATCATGGACAGACCTTGTTCTTTGATGGTGCCATAAATCGTCTCGTGCACACCTAGAGCAAGGCTTTGAGTTGGAATCGACTGGGGGCTATCAAAATTTAGGTCCTCTTTTTTGAATAGTTGTTCGGCGATATGGCTTTTGACCATGGTCGCATCCTTTTGGTCTTTGTTTTTGTAGAGTGGTCCAGTCGCATTTCTGATGTGAAAGATTCGTGCGGTAGAGGAGTCAATCAGGGCGGCATTTTTAATAAGGACTGTTTTTTCACCAAAAAGGGGGTAACTACCGTAGTTGTAAACTATTTTCCTCCCAGCATAAATGATATCTGGTAAATTTTGCTTTAGCAATGGAGCCAATGAAGGAGACGTTTCGTCCGTAAATGCACCTTCTGCTTCAAGGCCAATTTGGTAGATATCCTTATAATGTGGATTCCATTTATCGTAACTTGTTTCGCGATTGATGTATTGATACGAAAGGATAAAACCTGTAAAACCCAGGGTCAATCCAATAATATTTAAGAAAGTAAAACCTTTATTTTTTAGGAGCTTACGCCAAGCTAGTTTGAAATCATTTTTTGCCATTTTACGCTGGATATGTATGTTTAAACCAATTCGAACTATTTTACCTAATTAAAAAGGCAATCCCCTTGCCATTGTTGTAATTGTTTTGTTATAAGTGTTTTATGTGGTTTTTTTTATTTTCGGATGTCCGATTTCGAACAGTTTACGTCCAGAATCGAACATCCGAAAGTAGCCATTATGCTTTATTCATCACGGAGGCTATTTACCGGATTGGCGCGAATAACCTTCCAAGTTTGATAGCTAATGGTTCCAAATGCAACTAAGATTGCACTTATTCCTGCAAGAGCAAAGTAGAACCAATTTATTTCTATGCGATAATTGAAATCTGTCAGCCATTGATTCATTGCCCACCACGCAACAGGTGTAGCAATGATCAAGGCTACAAACACCAATTTTATAAAGTCTCCTGAGAGTAATTTGAGTAATCGGACGGAACTTGCGCCGAGGACCTTGCGGACACCGATTTCTTTGGTACGTTGCTGGGTCACATAAGTTGCCAGTCCAAAAAGTCCAAGTGCTGCAACAAAAATGGCAACGAAAGCGAAGCAGCTAAAAATATTTTTGGTCCGTTGGACATCTTGATAGAGGTCGGCGAAGCCAGCATCAAGGAAATTGTAGTCGATTTTTTGATTCGGCGAAAACTTATTCCAAACGGTATTAATGTCGGCCAACGTTTTGGCCATGTCTGTCGATTTGGTCTTGATGGAAAGCATGGAAGTGCTATTTGCGAGGGTCATGCAAAGAGGGTAATACCCTTCATCCTTCATCGATTCAAAGATAAAATCGTCGACAACACCGATAATGGTCCATGTCATGCCATTGGTAATTTGTGTACCAATGGGATTTCCTTTAATCCCCAGATCAGCTATCATTCGTTTATTAACAATCGCGCCGGTGCTATCCGATGCGATATGTGGATCGAAGTTTCGGCCCGCTATAAGTTTTAGTCCAAAAGTGGTGAGGTAACTTTCGTCGATATTCCAGAATTGTCCGCCTTCTCCTAATTCGAGATCTTCTTTTCCCTTGGCCCAGAAAAGATTCCCGTTTCTTTTTGCTCCCTCTAACTGGACGGGCAAGTAGTCACTTATGGAGACATCACTAACGGATGGAATAGCTTTCAGTTCATTTTTCAATTCTCTAACCTGAGAAGCAATACCATTTATGCCACGGAGTACAATGACCTGATCTTTGTTGAAGCCAATATCCTTATTGAGCATGAAACTGATTTGCTGATTCGCAATAAGTGCGCTGATCATCAGTATGATGGAAGTCGAAAATTGAAAAATAACCAGCCCATTGCGTAACAACGAAGATTTAGGGTTGGTGACCGATTTGCTCTTCAATGCATTGATCGGTTGAAATCCTGATAAATAGAGTGCCGGGTATAAGCCTGCCAAGGTGCCGATGATCAACATGCTCAAAATCAACGCAGGCACAAAGTATCCTACCGACCAAGGTATAAACAGTGCTTTGTTGGCTAGATTGTTAAATAGTGGTAATAACAGGAAGGCTAATAGCAGTCCGATAAGGAGTGAAATGAGACTGTAACATATCGCTTCAGTCATAAACTGCATAATCAGCGTGCTTCGATTGGATCCAATGGTTTTACGAATTCCTATTTCTTTTGCCCTTGTTGCCGCATTCGCTGTTGATAAGTTGATGAAGTTAATACAGGCGATCAATAGAATAAAAAATGCAATGCCAGCAAATACCCAGACCATTTTGATGTCGCCTTGATATTGTGTTGCTGTGCCATATTCTGAAATATTTTTTGAACGCAGGTGCATATCAAGAGCGTTTTGAAGCAATACGGTTGACTGCATCATTTCGGGGGATATTTTCATCCCATTTTTTTTGTTGAGCAAAATATAATGGTCCTGAATATAGTTTTTTGAAATGCTACGCTGTGCGTTGACAATATCTGTATTCTCCTTAAGTTTTACATAGGTAATGTAATTTGTCGCGCCCCAATTGTTTTGTTCACCCGGATAAAATGGTTCCCCTGCCAGGGATATAAAATAATCATAACCATATAGACTGGAATTGTTCGGAACATCATCGATCACAGCTGTTATGTTGTATACAACATTTTTATTATTGTTGAGATAAATCGTTTGCCCTACAGCATTTCCTTTGAAGTATTTCTGAGCCCTACTTTTGGTAATGACTATCGAATTGGGTTTGTCCAGTGCATGTGATAGCTGTCCTTGTACGACTGGAACCGGAAATATTTCCAAAATGGACTGATCGACATAAACAAACCCTTTATCAAGGTAGTTCTCCGCGCGGCCATTTACAGTAAACAGATTGCTTCCGGCACCAAATAAGGTATTGGGTAAAATGCGCCCGGCTAATTCTACACTGGGGATTTCTTCTTGCAAGGTTTTAGCTGCTGGGGCAGGAAAGGCAAAGGTTTGCCTCACTTTATCACCATCGGGTGCCGAAACGATAAGACGGAAAACACGGTCCATGTCAGGATACATTTTGTCATAACTGGTTTCATGTCGAATGTACAGTACAATAAGAATGCAAATGGCAATACTAAAAGCGAACCCGCCGATCTTGATGATCGAGTAAAGTTTGTTGTTGGCCATATTTCGCCAAGCAATCTTTAAATTATTTCCTATCATAATAAAAGTCTTTTACGGTTTTTGTATTTATTCATCACGCAGACTATCCACAGGATTGGCGCGAATGGCTTTCCAAGTCTGATAGCTGATTGTACCTAAGGCAATTAAAATGGCACTCATACCTGCGAGAATGAAGTATAGCCAATTTATTTCGATTCGATAGTTAAAATCAGTAAGCCATTGGTTCATTGCCCACCACGCAACAGGTGTGGCAATGACCAAGGCTACAAACACCAATTTTATAAAATCTCCAGACAGTAATCGGAGTAATCTGATCGCACTGGCTCCAAGGACCTTACGTACACCAATTTCTTTGGTTCGTTGTTGTGTCACATAAGTTGCGAGACCGAAAAGCCCGAGTGCTGCAACAAAAATGGCAACAAGTGCAAAACACGTGAATATATTCTTGGTCCTTTCCACATCTTGATAAAGGGACTCAAATCCTTCGTCCAAAAAGCTATAGTTAATTTGTTGATTTGGGGCAAATTTGTCCCATACTGCTGTAATATCGGCGAGCGTCTCTTTGAGATGTTGCGGTTTTACCTTAATTGAGAGTAGGGAAGGATTGCCTTGTAATGTCATACAAAGTCCTGCATACCCCTTATCCTTTAACGATTCAAAAATAAAATCATCTACTACGCCAATGACCGTCCATGTATTGCCATTGGTGATTTTCGCACCAATAGGATCTTTCAGATGAAGCTCGTCGGCCAATTTTTGATTGATAATAGCCGAACTGCTATCGGTGGCTCTGGTGGGATCAAAATTTCGCCCTTTATTTAAATGAAGACCGAATGTGTTTAGATAATCCTGATCGATTTCCCAAAATTGGCCCTGTGTAGCCATATCAAGATCTTTTCTGCCATCGACCCAGAACGGATTCCCATTTCGTTTGGCACCATCGATGGGGACTGGAAGAAAATCACCCATGGAAACTGAAGCAACATTGGGGAGACTTTTTAGTTCATTTTTTAAACTTGGAAGCTGTTTCGATAATGTACCAATGCCGCGAAGAACAATGACTTGTTCCTTGTCAAATCCTAAATCTTTGTCCAATATGTAGTTTATCTGTTTATTGGTCACCAATGCGCCAACGATAAGGATAATTGAGGTGGCGAATTGAAAGACAACTAAACTATTCCTAAACAGCGAAGATTTGGAGCCAACGACGTTGTTTTTCAGTGCGGTGATTGGTTTAAATTTGGATAGGTACAGTGCTGGGTAGATCCCGGCAAGGAGACCGATCACCAATATGGCCGCCAAAAGAGAAGGAAAGAAGTATGTCGCTATCCAAGGAATGGTCAAGGATTTGTTGGCTAGATGGTTGAATACGGGTAGTAGTAACCAGCTTAGAAATAACCCAATAATCAGTGACAATACACTATAACAAATTGCTTCAACAAGGAATTGTCCAACAAGCAGCTTCCTGGAGGAGCCAATAGTCTTACGGATACCAATTTCTTTTGCCCTCGTTGCTGCATTTGCTGTCGATAAGTTGATGAAGTTAATACAAGCAATGAACAAAATAAATAAGGCTACTGTTGCGAAGGTCCAAACCATGCGAATATCGCCCCTGTTCAATGTACTGACTTTATCGTCGCTTATATCCGCAGATTTTAAATGCATGTCGAGTGCATTCTGTAAAGTTATTTTTGCCTGCTTGAAAAGCGGATTAAGTTTACGTCCTGATTTTAGATATTCAGGGAGATAATGTATTTCTAAGTAATTCTTTGAAATTTCTTTTTCTGCCAGTGCAATAGATACATTAGGTTTTAATTTGACATAAACGGTATAATTGTTATTGAGCCAAGCTGTCTGTTCGCCTTGATAAAAAGGTTCTCCAGCGAGCGACATAAAAAAACTATAACCGGCAAGGGTCGAATTGTTGGGCATATCTTCAATGACCCCAGTGATGGTATAGGCCTTCGATTTATTGTTGTTGAGATAGATCGTTTGCCCAATTGGATCATTTTTAAAGTATTTTTTGGCTTTGCTTCTGGTAATAACCAATGTGTTGGGCTTATCGAGTGCATGGGACAGCTGACCCGAAACCATTGGCATAGGAAACATGTCGAGAATGGACTGGTCGACATAGACAAATCCATCATCGTAATGGCTATCTGGGCTGTTATTTAATGACAATTGGTTGCTGCCCGCACCGAATAACGGATTAGGTAGGATGCGCCCCGTTTGCTCAATGGAGGGTATTTCTGCTTTTAGGGTTGGCGCTACCGGCGCAGAAAGTGAAACCCAGCGCTCGGTTTTATTCTCAATGGGTAACTGAATGACCAGGCGGTAAATTCTATCCATATCCGGATAAAACTTATTGTAGCTGGTCTCATGTTTGATATATAAAACAATGAGGATGCAGATCGCAATACTAAAGGCAAAGCCACCAATCTTGATGAATGAATACAGCTTGTTTTTTGCCATATTCCGCCAAGCTATTTTGAGATTATTTCCTATCATAGCAGATATTTTTAGCGCCTGAATGACTGATAGTTATAATCAAAACAGACGTTTAAGCTGAAATCAATTGCGTTGCCATTTTGTTAATACATTGATAGTTAGTTTATTGTGTTTAATTTGAAAAACTCGTCTGTACGATATCGAACAGTTGGGCGTTCAGTATCGCACAGACGTTCTAGGCGCCGACGGTAAATAGAGAATTGCTTACTCTTCAATCTCTTTCAGCTGGAGATGATCACATAATTCGAACATCATTTTAGCTGGATCTGTATCAATAGCCAATGCGATCAGGTACATTTCATCCAAACGCAATTTAGCCGTTTCGGTCATCGTTAACTCATTGATTCTTGCCTTACTTAAACCTGTTTTGCGCGCAATTCGCGATTTATTAACGGATTTCTTCTCTAAAAATTCACCTAGTTTTGTCATAATTATAATTTTGTATTCTTTCTCTTTGTATAGATAAATATAGATAATGTTATTTTTATTTATACAAATGTTTTTATTTTTAGAATATTTTCTATTCTTTTGTATTGAAAATCTATATCTTCCAAATGTGTCAATGATGAAAACAGCGAAAATTCAAAAAACAAAAGTATATAAACGAAGGTGCGAAGAGTTAAACATGCAAATATATTATCGTATGCTGTTACAACGTATTTCGCGGCACCTTTCACCCGAAGAAGTTTCTTTTTTAATGGGAAAGTCATTCGATTTTATAAACAAAGTCGAGACATTCAAAAGGAAAAGAATTTTTGTTCATGATTTGGTTGTCATGCAGCTTGTGCTAGAAATAAAGAGTATGAATGAATTGATGCCTTACGGAATTGATTTGTCGTCACAGAAGTATACATATGAATTGCATGTAACTAAATTGGGTGACCGCGTTATTTATGAACTGTATAAAGTTGATGTAGAGCAAGATCAAAAAGTAATCGAATTTAAGTTAATCGATATTCGACATGATCTCGACCCTTATGAAATTTCGACAATAGAAGAAGTAAAAAAGATAAGTACTCTCTTGGATGAGAATATTGATATGGGATATTTTAATGTAGAAAAGAGACCTGACGAAATACACAACTTATGTTGTGCTAAACTAGAAATGAATATACATCCTAAAAACCTGATGAAGGTACTTGAAGATTTGCTCAATCGGTCTGATGAACGCAAAATTATTCGGAAAGCATCTCAATACGGATTCGGTTATATTTTAGCTGCTCCCACGGAGTCGACTGAAAAGAAATAAGCAATTTTTGCTGTCCAACACACGAACAGCTAAAAATTGCTTCAAAGTGCCTAAGCCGTAGGGAACCAATTATAAACTGATCTACACCCAAATTTGGTTAACAATAGATACATAGAACGTCAACGTACCCTACGGCTTATTTTTCTATTCATCTCTTAAACTATTGACAGGGTTAATACGGGCTGTCTGGAATATCCGGGTAGCAATAATCGCTAAGGTCGTCAAACCTATAAACATTCCTGTGAAAACAAATAGAGCAATCGGTACATCAATATGATAGAAGAAATTTTCCAACCATTTTTGCGTAAACCACCATGCTATAGGAAAAGCTATTAGAATCGCCATCAACAGGAGTAAGATAAAGGATTTGGAAATCATATACGTGATCTTATTTACCGAAGCCCCCAGTACTTTACGAATACCAATTTCTTTTACCCTTCGTTCTAGCGTATAAATGGCAATAGCTACGATCCCTAAGATGGCAATTAGCATACTGGAGCCGGTAAAAAGTGCCAATTGCTGGTATTGCTTTTTTTCTTTGTTATATTGATGCTGCACCTGATCTTCCTGCCAGTTGATCTGCGCGATCCGGTTCGGGAAAAATTTGTTCCATGTATGGTTTACCAGTGCTAAAGCTTCCTTTTTCTTACCTTCTTCTACCCGGATGAGCATGCACCCCCCTTCCCATTCATTACCTGCCTTAATTGCAAAAGGACCGATCGGAAACTTTAAGCTTGCACCGTTAAACTCTTTAAATATGCCAACTGGTGTATTTTTTAGGAGTTCTAAACTCTTATTGAGTTTAAAAGGGAGTCGTTGGGCTGTTCCTTCGGAAATGAGCATGTTTGTAAATACCGGCTGTCCGTTGCTTACCGAATCCGTAAATGGTCTGTCCAGAGCATAGTCCGCACTCAAAGGCCGGCCGTCAAGAAGCTTTATGCCCATTGTTTTGATGTAGTCATAATCTGCATAGACAAATACAATAGCCAGTTCTTTGTTCGGATCACCGGGATCTTTTACTATTTTAAAATCTGCGCTTCCACTAAAGGGAGTCCAGCTTGTGAGACTAACCGATGTGATGTATGAATTTCTTAATAGCTCCTGTTTGAAGGCCTTATCCTTTCCTTCCCACGAGGTATAGTTGATGGCTAAAAGATTTTTAGGCTCGTAGCCAAGATCTTTGCTATACAAATAATGTAATTGTGCCCGCATGGACATCATGCAGATCGCTACGACGATGGAAATGGCAAATTGGACAACAACCAGCACTTTGGTAAATGTCATATTTAGTGGAAGCCTGAAGAAAGAAAGCTGCTTCCGAAGTTCCAGCGATGGTTTCGTTTTCGACAGAGACAACGCGGTAGGTAAACTGCACAGCCAGCCCAGAATTATCCAGGTGGTTAGTAGTCCAACAAACATGAATAAGGAATGCTGGTAGCTCATCGTCAATGGATGCTCTAAATAGTTTTCAAATGCAGGACTGATAAGGACATAACCGAAAAATGCGATCAGAAAAGAGCCAGAAAAGAGTATGGTACTCTCTATGCTCATTTGTAAGATTAGATTTTTTCGGCTTGCCCCCAATACTTTGCGGATGCCTATCTGTTGTGCACGTTTTATGGCATGTGCAAAGCTTAGGTTAATGTAGTTAATACTGACCAATATCAGAATAAGGATCGCTATGCCCACCAGTAGATAAATATCTTGCATGGGATTCTCCCATCCTGTAATACTTTGTAGGTGTATATCCTTGATGGGTTCAATAAAAAGATTAAAACTTTTTGCCCAGTCATTCAGTTTTTGTGCATTGTACCATTTGTTTATTTTGATTGAAAAGCGATTAATATCGGTTGTGCTTTTGAGCAACAGAATTTGTGTTTTCAATGAGCCAGTCTCTGTCGGATTGAATTCAATTACCTTAGGCATCAGCACGAGAGCTTCTGCTTGAAAGGAAGAATTATGAGGGATATCTTCAATAATGGCATTGACATAATACGCTTCTGGTTCCCCTTCTTGTGGTTTATTGTAGAATGTGCTGCCGAGTACATCTTTTCCGCCGAAGTATTTTTGTACAGCGGAGGCTGTCAATGTGATGTTTTTTGCACCTGCAATAACTTGTTTTGGATTGCCTGAAATTATTTTTGTGTCAAAAAGATTGAAAAAACCGCTATCAATTTCTAAGGTACTGATTTCAGCGAGTTGTTTTGACAGCCCGTCGATTGTTAATTTCCGCGAGCTACTGTTGATCGTGGTATAACCTAGTATCTCAGGAAAATTAGTTTTCATGGCAGCTGAGAGACCTTCAGGAGCCTCCGAAATATTGCTTTTGACACCTTCCCGCGTTTCTTTGGGGACGACCCTCATTCGGTAAAGCTCATGGGAGTTGCTCCATTGTCTGTCGTAGGAAAGCTCATCAACGACAAGTGAACTGATTAACATAAATACCAACAACGCAATGGTTAAACCGGCGAGGTTTGATAGCGAATAGATCCGATTGTGCATCAACGTCCGCCAAGCAGTTTTAAGATGGTTCTTTATCATATTGTTTATGTCGATTGGTTTCTCAAATTATTCGTCTCTTAATTTCTCAACCGGATTAAATCGGGTTGATCGAAATACAATGATGGCAACCAATAAACTCATTAAGCCAATCAACGTACCTAATGGTAACAGATAGGTAAGTGCATTGATGTCTATTCGGATGATGTAATTTTGAAGCCAGTACTGCATTAATAGATAACTCAATGGAACCGTCGTCAGTGCCGCAAATAAGAATATTCCGTAGTACTCCTTCGAAAATAACAACATTAAATGTGCTAACGATGCACCGAGTACTTTACGGATACCCACTTCTTTATTGCGCAGATGGATCGAAAGCGATATTAGTCCAGTAAGTCCTAATGCCACGATTAGCAATGAAACAACTGTTGCCATCTGTGATGCTCGATGCAGCTGCAGCTCAGTTTCATATAAATTTTTGATGCGTTCATCCATAAATTGATATTCGAAAGGAGCATCTGGCATCAAGGCTTTCCATTTTTTTTCTAATTTCTGCAGCGCGTTAGCTAGAGAGCCCTGCTGTAAACGGATACTAAGGTATCGGTATTGTAAGCTTTCCTGTACATCTATCCAGATAATAGGCGGAGAGGCCTGGTGAAGTGAATTGGCTACAAAGTTTTCAGCAACGCCTACAATAGTCATTTTGTAACTTGGATCAGCCAGAGCAATCTGCTGACCAATAGCTTGCTCGGCATTTTTAAAACCAAAATCATCCATGGCCTTTTTATTAATAACAACTGGCCTATTATTCGCATTCACAACATAGTTTTTAGGGAGAAAAGTTCCAGCAACTAGTGGTATCTCATAGGTCTCCAAAAAGTGACTATCACTTGTAATCCGTTGTACCTGGATTTCTTTTTCGGAAGTTGTCCCGAATGCAGGCTGCATATTGGATCCCAGCAATCCAGGTGTTTCATAAGATAAGCTTACTGATTTAACTTCTGGTTGCAAGCTGAGTTCCTGTTGTACGGTCTCCATTTTGCGAACGCCATTTTCGGACCAGTCTCTTGGTACTTGGACAGTTAATAAATAGTCTTTGTTGTAGCCTAAATTGCTATGGAGAAATAGATCCACTTGTTTGGAAATAATTAGCGTACAGACAAGCAGGAGCAAGGCTACCCCAAATTGAAAAAACAAAAGAACTTTTCGCACCAGCTGTTTGCCTCCTAGCGTCGAAAACTGATTTTTGACTGCAGGAAGTACCGCTATATTGGAAAGTTTAATTGCTGGATATAGACCCGCTAGTAAACCAATTAATAACGTCACTATACCCAATAATCCAAAAAAGTAAATCGGTAATTCGATTAATGTAGGCAGCTTACGCATCAAGATATGTTCGAAAATTGGACTTGTGACAATATAGATTGGCAGACTGATCAATGCTGCTATGGCCACGATCAGGATATACTCAGTCATCAGTTGTCTAATAAGCTGCACTCGAGATGATCCCATCATCTTGCGAACACCGATTTCTTTTAATCGCGTAATGTGCTGAGCGATACTAAAATTGATGAAATTGATGATAGCCATGATCAAGATAAAAATGGCAGTCCAAATCAATGTCTGTATCATTTTGCGGACGGCCCCTTGGTTGTCATCCAAATAATAGGTTTTCAATGGCTTTAAATCGGGGCTATATTCACTGGAAAATTCCCTATCGGTATTTTTTCTTACCAACGTTTCAATGGCAGCATCTACTCGATCCAAGCTTACACCTGGTTTCAATTCGATATAACCGGCAATATAAGGATTATTCCAATTGTCTACAGATCGACCAAAGAATTCCTCATTGATGATCGGTAAAAATATGTCTGCATGCATATTCTTTGTGAGATCCATAATGGCATTTTGGACGTCGGATCTGATGATTGCTGTAATTTCGAAATCATGTTTTTCACCCTTGAAATTTTTTATCTGTAGCGATTTGCCGAGTACATCCACTTGCCCGAAATATTTTATGGCTGCTTTGTCACTGATGACAACTGAAAATGGATTATTCAAAGCTGTATTGGCATTGCCTGCTAAAATATGGAAACCGAACATCGTCAATAGGCTAGGATCTCCGAGAGACATGCCTTCTTCATGGATTGTTGCACCGTTTGCTACGATACCGGTCAATCCATCAACCCGATAATAATTGGAGACTAAGTTGGGGTACTCTTCCTGTAAGGCTTTAGGAAGTGCTCCTAATGTGGTGAGGTTAATACCAAATCCTTCTTTCTTATACTTACTTTGCAACAAAAATTGCCGATCAATATTTTTGATGTTGCTATTAACTTGATGTACATCCCATATATAGGCGCCTACAAGCATGAGAAAGGTAATACCACAAGTCAATCCGATTAGATTGATCAAATTTTGGATTTTTTTCTTTCCAATATTTCGCCAGGCAATTTTAAAGTTTGTAAAGTTCATTGTCTAATAATAAGAATTTATTTCGGTCGTGGAGCTGCTGATAACTTGCGTGCTCGACTTAGAAAATTAAAAAATGCAAATGTTTTGCCAAGTAGCTATCATATTGATGATTAGTTGATTGTCTTCATGATTCTTTTACTTGCTGTTCGATATCGGACAGTGTTTTGTCCATCGCTGAACAGACCCCTCTATTTTTATTCATCGCGTAGACTGTCAACAGGTTTTGTTAGGGCCGCGCGTATCGCTTGTGAACTTACAGTAATTAAAGCAATAAAAACGGCTAGTGCACCTGCTAGTGCAAACATCCACCATTGCATTTCAATACGGTAGGCAAAATTTTCCAACCATTTGTGCATCATCCACCAAGCAAGTGGAGAAGAAATGATAATGGCAATTAGAACGAGTTTGACGAACTCAGTGGAAAGCATGCGTGTAATGTCGGGCACTGTAGCTCCAACAACTTTTCGGATTCCTATTTCTTTTTTGCGTTGATTGGCGGTAAAAATAGCTAGACCAAATAGACCAAGGCAGGCGACAAAAATAGTCAGTCCCGCAAAGATGCTCAGTAACTTACCGGTTTTCAATTCTGCTTGGTAGGTTTGCGCGTATCGGTCATCCAAAAAGGAATAGCTAAATGGAATGTCTGTTGGAAAGGAACGATAGAGAGAGGCTAGTTTTTGAATAAGCTTCTCCATATCGGCTGTTTGGGTTTTGAGAATCAAACTTCCTGCCTGATCACTAAGTACCATAACAAGCGGGGAGATCTGCTCATGCAAAGAGCGAAAATGGAAATCCTTAACCACACCAACGACACGATAGCTTTTGTTGTCTTTATTGGTTAATATCTTGCCGAGACTATGATCTTTCCAGCCTAGATCTTTGGCTGCGGTTTCATTGATGATGACAGAAAGGCTGTCATTGCCAAATGTTTTTGCGAAATTTCGTCCTTCTTTAAGCTGCATACCCATAACCGGAATATATTCTTCATCGATGTCGTAACGAATCGTTTTGATCCATTGATCAGTATTGCCCTCTGGGTAGATGAAAAAATTATTGTTGTTACTTTCTCCGGCAGGAAGATAGGAAGAATGTGAGATATGCTTGATTCTGCTATCTTGGGTCAATAAATTATAATATGTTTTTTCGTTTTTTCCCAAAGGCCAGCTCGGTATAATAAGTACATTTTCCTTGTTATACCCAAGTTTGATATGACGCATGTAGTCCAATTGCCTGACAACGACTACGGTCCCAAAGATAAGTCCGACGGAAATGATAAATTGAAATACAACGAGGCCACTTCGTAAATTCAGACCTTTAGTCGAACGGCTTATCTTTCCTTTTAATACGCGTAGCGGATTAAATGAGGATAGATATAGCGCGGGATAGCTACTGGAAAATAGACCGACCACTAAACCAAAAATCAGCAGGAGTGGGATAATTTTAAAAGCATTAAGTTTTTGAATTTCAATTTCTTTTCCAGAAATCTGATTAAATAAGGGAAGGGCAAGCAATACGATTCCTAAGGCTACTCCCAAAGCAATATAGGTCAGTAGGACACCCTCCAGCATAAATTGTCGCATCAGGTTTTGCTTGTCGGCACCCAGTACTTTTCGGACCCCCACTTCCTTACATCGTTTAAAACCACTTGCTGTAGATAGATTCATGAAATTAATTGTGGCAATCAATAGCATAAAGAGCGCGATAGCGCTGAAGATGTAAACGTACCGTATATCTCCTGGGGGGCTGAGGTCGTAGTTGAAATTCGAATGTAGATGAATATCTGTGAGCGGCTGTAGGTAAAGACCGATCTTATTTCCCGTTTTTTTGTATTCTTGGTAACTCATTCCAAAACCTGCCATAAATTGGGTGGCAACATGTTTGTCGAATAGGGTGGCTAAGTTTTTCTCGATCTTTTCATGTGATGCATTTTTAGAAAGCAGCGCATACGTATAGTATTCGGAAGTCATCCATGAATCTGACCGTGAATCTTCCAGTGCATCCAAAGAGGTGAATACATCAAAATGAAAATGGGAGTTTTGTGGAACATCTTTGATTACTCCGGTGATTTTGAGAATAGTTGGATTGTCTTTGATAATAAGGTCTCGACCAACAACATCGGTTGTGCCGAAGTATTTTAAGGCGGTAGATGCGGATACTACGACAGCGTTTGGAGAAGAAACTGCTGTAGATACATTTCCTTTGATAAAAGGGAGTGTGAAAATTTTAAAGAACGAAGCATCCACATAAGCCATTTTTTCTTCGTGGAAAACTTTATTGTTGACAACAAATAGGGGGGATCCACCGATTCTGAGTCGTGCCGTTTCTTCAACTTCGGGCAGCTCTGACTTCATGGTCGAAGCAACAGGTGGCATTACATGTGCCTCATTGATCGTTCCGCCCTTAACAGTTCCTCGGAAAACAACACGTACAATGCGATCTGCATGCGCATTAAAACGATCAAAGCTAAATTCATCGCTTACGTATAAACTGATCAGCAAACAGGTTGCAATTCCCATCGCCAACCCTGTTATGTTGATAAGTGAAGTGGACAAATTTCGGGTTAAATTTCGCCATGCTATTTTTAAATTATTCTTGATCATATGGAGGCCCCCTTTATTATTATAAATGAATATTTACTCGTTTCGTAAGCTATCTACGGGATTGCTTAGCGCTGCACGTATTGTCTGGATATTAACAGTAATCATACTGATCAAAAAGGTTGCAGCTGCTGCAAGGATAAAGAACCACCATTGTACTCCCACATTGTAGGCATAATCTTCAAGCCATTTTTTTGAAAAATACCAGGCTATTGGGCAGGCAATAAAAATAGCTAAGGACGTTAAGATGAGATAATCTTTTGAAAAGAGATGTGATATGTCGAGCACTGTTGCGCCTAGGACTTTGCGAATACCTATTTCTTTGGTACGCTGTTCAAGATTTTGCATAATTAAGCCCGTAATACCCAATGCGGAGATCAATAGCGCCAATGCACTAAATAAAATAAACAATTGTACTTGTTTATTTTCCTTTTCATATTGTTTTGCAATTAACTCATCGATCCATTGAAAGGAAACGTGTTTATCAGGGTAAGTACGCTGAATGATTTTAGATACCGATTGAAGGATTTGCTGTTCTTGTCCTTCCGCCACTTTTATCAGAATATTGCCGCTTCCATTAAAATCTTTTGCTAAAATCACAGTCGGTACCATCTTGAGACGAAAAGACTCGCTATGAAAATCTTTAATGATCCCGACGGGGATAATTTGAAGGTCTTTATATAGGATACCGAGTTTGTCTATCCCAAGCTTTCTTGCGGTGCTTTCGGTCACAAGGGCATTATTGACATCTCCGTCCTCTCCTGCACCCATTTCAACATGCGTATAATCTTCAGGAGTTAATAGCCGTCCTTTAACCAATTGGATTCCCAAAGTCTTGGACAAATCGACATCGCCGCCGATGAAACTGACTTGGATATTTTTCCCTGGATCGTCTTTGTCAACGACTGTCTTGGCAAGGTAGCCTGATCCGATTGTCGGCGTCCAGGCAGCGACACTGACCGATTCAACGCCAGTAAGTTGACCAATTTGATCTTTTATATTTGTATTTTGTGTGCCCTTGTTGAAATAGTCGATATTTAGTACATTTTTGATTTTCATTCCTAGAGGCGCTGATTGCATATAGCTAAGTTGTGACTTGATTGTTATAAGTCCTATGATGACGATAATAGCAATGCTAAATTGTGTTGTAATAAGTATTTTTTTAATAAATACTTCGGCATTAGGGATTTTTGACAGCTTATTCTTCAAGGCATCCGAACTCTTAATCCCAGAGATCAGCCATGCAGGATAAAAACCGATCAATAGGCCAATGATGATCGATATCGTCAGAAAGGCCAGTAGCAAGGGGAGCTGTATGGATCCCACATAAGCGAGATCATAGCCTATAAAGTGTTCCAGTTGGGACAATCCAAATTTAAAAAGGACTAAACTGCATAATGCGGAAATAAAAAAAAGTAGGATTGTTTCTAATAGCATTCGCCTGATCATTTGGGGGCGGCTGGCTCCTAGGATCTTATGTATATGAAGTGTTCTTAATTTTTTAACGGTTCTTACAGCATAGATATTAATAAAATTGATACAGGAAATAATAAAGACCAAAACGGCAACGCCTACAAATATGTTTGTTGTTTTTTGGTTGCCACTGATTTCTACGCTGCCTAATGGCTCCATATATATGTCCTGAATAGGCTGCAGGCGAAAGGAAGTCACATGTTTTGTATTTGGGCTGAGGTACCCTTTATACCAGTGATTTAGTTTCTGCTCAAGGTCTACTCTTGGTGTCCCGGGTTTTAGCTGTACAAATTGTTCGGTGTAGTAACCCGAGCCATCTTTGCTTAATTCCATAGATATCTTTGGCACTAAAGCAATGACGGAAGCTCTGAGCGTTGAATTATAAGGAAGATTATCCATAACACCCGTAATGATATAATCAGATGGCTGGTCAGTATAGGGGTCGGCACTTTGGATGACTTTTCCAATGACATTTTCGTTCTTAAAGTATTTTTCTTTGAATTCTTTGTCGATAAGTAAGTTTGTTTTTCCTTGGACCAGCTGCTTAGGATTACCTTCAAGAAGCTTGATGCTCAACATGTCCAAGATGTTTGTTTCCGATTCCAAAGCTTGTATGCCTATGGACTGTGTTGAGTTAGCATTCGGTTTTAGATAGTATTTTCTAGATTCTATACGAGCCTCATTTTGAATCTCCGGAAATACCTGTATGAGTTCTGTACTTAAATTAACGAATGTTCTCGACATTTGTCGTTCAAGGCCAGCGGTAGAATCCATGGTAACAATCCGAAAGAGATGATCTGCATTTTTCCAGCTTTTGTCATACGAATTTTCTTCAATGACAAGTGCAAATACGAGAAGACACAGGGAGAACCCCATACTTAACCCCAAGACATTGATCCAAGTATATTGCCGGTTTTTAATAATGCTGCGAAGGGCAAGTTTGAATGAATTCATAGTCTTCTATCTGGTTTAATGCTATCGAAAAAAAATGTTAAACTTTAGGTTACTCATCACGCAAACTATCTACGGGATTACTTAATGCGGCCTTAATTGCTTGATAACTTATCGTTGCCATACTGATCAGGATAGCCAATAGTCCAGCGATGACAAAGTAATACCATTGTATCGCGATCCGATAGCTGTAATCTTGTAGCCATTTGTCCATAGCCCACCAAGCAATAGGCGTTGCGATAAAAATAGCGATGACGACAAGCTTGATAAAATCGGTCGAAAGTAGAGATGTTACTTGGGTGGCACTCGCGCCAAGAACTTTACGAACGGCAATTTCTTTCATGCGTGTTTCGGCCATATAGGCAATTAAAGCCAGTAAGCCGAGACAGGAAATAAAGATCGTCAGTCCAGCAAAGACCATGGCCAGTGTACCTATAGCTTTTGTTTCTTTAAATTTTTCTTCGTATGTTTTGTCAATAAATTGATATTCAAACGGATAGTCTGGGTTGAACTTTTTAAAGATTGACTCAATTGTTTTTAAGTTGTCTGCAATGTTGTTGTTTGTATTTAAACGATAATGAATCGTTGTAAACCAGGCTTGCGGCCCTAGTATCACCATAGGTTTATTGTCTCCAAAAGGTGATCCCATAATGAAATCTTTGACAACTCCAACTACGGTCCATTTTGTACCATCGCCATCCACAATGCTATTAACCGGGTTTTTGAGATGTAAACTTTTTACTGCAGACTCATTTAAAATCAAGGCAGTACTGTCTGTTGCAAATTTGTAAATATCGATATCTCGCCCCTGTGTAAGAGTTAGACCTAGATTTTTTACGGCATCGGCATCGGTACTAAATCGGTTATAGGAAATACGTTTGTCCTGTTCCGTTGGTGTACCAGATGTAAATCCCCAGCCATTGCTGTAGAAATCTGTGACCGGCGACATGTTTTTCGATACAGAAACAACAGCATTGCTGGCTAATAATTCGTCTCTGAGAATCTTATAATTCTTTTCGAGGTCACCTTTGATACTGCTGTAAAGCAGCCCATTTTCATTATAACCACGGTCGCGCTGTTTGGTATATTGGATTTGTTTGGCCACAATGCCTGTTGCGATAATCAATATAATCGCGAGACTGAATTGAATGACCACTAAAATGGAGCGAATACTAAGACCTTTGGTTTTAGAAACAAATTTCCCTTTCAAGGTTTTGATAGGCTGAAATGAAGAAAGGAAAAAAGCGGGATAAGTACCAGCTAAAACACCTGTAAATAAAGCAAAGCCAATTAAAAATAACCAGGTGGGGAAGCTTAATAACGATAAGCTAAGCTGTTTACCGACAAGCTCGTTAAAAAACGGTAGGACAATAAAAACAAGAATAGTCGCGAGTACCATGCCGATCAGGCTAACTAATATGCTTTCGATCAGGAACTGTGCCATTAAACTAGTCTTATTTGCGCCGATTACTTTGCGGACACCGACTTCTTTTGCGCGGCGTTCAGAACGCGCAGTGCTCAGATTCATAAAGTTGATACTGGCGACCAATAAAATAAAAACTCCGATCCAGGCAAAAAGCTTGACAATATCAATACGTCCCGAAGTATAATTCCCCCCTTTGCCACTGTTATAAAGGAAAGAATCGGGATAGGAAAAGGCAAAAATCTCACCGGTATTTCTGGCTGAAGTATAACCTTCAGCTTTGTTGCTCGCATTGATATGGTCTCTTAAATAGGTTCTGATCTTGTCATTGAATGCCGTTACTGAAACACCTTCTTTTAATAAAATATAAGTGCTGATTGAGTTATTGCTCCAGTTGTCGTCTACATAGCCAATTATTTTTGCATACTCGAAGGGAAGCAGGATGTCAAATTTAAAACTTGAATTGCTGGGAAGATCTTTGAGCACCGCTTGTACAGAGACCTGATTAACCGAATCTATTTTGACAGATTTTCCGATAGGATCTTCGCTGCCAAATAGAGCCTTGGCATAACTTTCTGTGAGGACAAGCCCTTTGGGATGATCAAATCTTACATTCTGTTCGCCTTTCAAAAATGGGAAAGAAAACATCTTGAAAAAACCGGGATCGATGAAAACAGTGTTTGCAATTAATTTCTTTTCATTGAAAGTTGTTAAAAATTGATGTCCCTCGTTGTATCTTGTAAAAGTCTCTATATCTGGGAAATCAGCTGCCAATGAGGGCGCCAATATTTTGGGTGTATAGGCCCAGGCTGATTTATCGCCCTGAAATTCGTCACGATTACTCAATACATACAGGCGATCACCCTTTTCATGAAAGCGATCCATGGTCAACATATTCTGCAGCCAAAGTGCTATAAGTAATGCTCCGGCCATACCGATCGCCAACCCAATGATGTTAATCAATGAGAAGGATTTGTTCTTCATCAGGTTGCGCCATGCAATTTTAATATAGTTCTTTATCATGATTTTTACTCTTTCGTTTTTAATTTCTGGCCTTATTGCTTAAAAATAAATCAATTGTCTCTGATTTTATAACGGTGACTTTCTCGCGATGTTGATCGCTATTCGTCTCTCAATGTTTTTACCGGATTACTATTGGCAGCCTTTATGGCTTGTGTACTTACCGTAAAGAAAGCGACGAATAAGGCAGAAATTCCCGCTAATGCAAAAACCCACCATTGTATTTCAATACGGTACGAGAAATCCTGTAGCCATTTGTTCATCGTCCACCAAGCTATTGGCGAAGCAATTAGAATGGAAATAATGACAAGCTTTACAAAATCTTTGGAAAGCATGGCAGTAATTCCACTTACCGATGCACCAAGTACCTTACGAATGCCAATTTCTTTAGTCTTCAGTTCAGCAATATAAGAAGCAAGCCCAAATAAGCCCAGGCAGGAGATGAAAATAGCTAATCCAGAAAAAATGAATGCAAGTTGAGCTGTCTGTTGCTGATCGTTGAATTTAGCTGCAAATTTTTGATCCACAAACTGGTACTCAAAGGGGTAAGCTGGATTGAATTTTTTAATAATTTCCTCGATTTGCTTTAGGTTCATTTCCATCGCTCTGTTTGGACTCGTACGTATAACCATATTCAACATCCAATTTTTTGAAGGATAAATCAGTAAGGGCGTTATTGGACTATAAGGTGATCCCGTAATATAATCATTGATTACACCAACGATGGTATAAGTTTTATCGCCCCATTTGAGGTAGCTTCCAATTGGATTCTCCAGTTTCATTTCTTTGATAGCGGCTTCGTTAACCAGTACAGAAACACTATCTGCCGGTAGCCTGCCATAGTCGATGTCGCGACCAGCAATGAGCTTCAATCCGAGAGTTTTAACAAGGTCACTTTCCGTGCGTCCAAGTTCAAATCCCATTTTTTTTGCTTGTTCTGGATTAGCTCCAGGCCATAGAAAACTACCACCGGAGCTGGCTCCATTTTTAGTAATTGACCAGCCTGTACGGGTTACAGCTTCGGCGATATTAGCAGTGATCAGTTCAGACTTTATAGCCTCGTAATTCTTTTCCATACCGCCTTCAATGGGCACTTCGATAAGTTGCGAATTTTCATAGCCGATTTCACGCTGGCTGGCATATTCAATCTGTTTGCGTACGATAATGGTTGCTATAATCAGTATAATAGCAACACCAAATTGAAAGACAACCAGTAATTCTCGAAAATTCAGGGAAAACTTGTTTGTTCGTCCAAATATTTTGAGCGATTTTATCGGTTTGAAAGAGGAGAGCACGAAAGCAGGGTATAGCCCTGCCAGTATCCCTGTAAGGAAAATAAAACCAATCAGAGAAAGCCAGATCGACGAATCTGAAAACGAAAAGATTAATGCCTTATCTAAAACCTGATTAAAGAGTGGAAGTGTCAGTATTGTCAATACAATGGCGCATATACCTGAAATCAAGGTTAACAGTAAGGATTCGGAGAGAAATTGTATGATTAAATGGAAGCGTTGGGCTCCTACAACTTTTCTTACTGCAACCTCTTTTGCTCTTTTCTGGCTGCGGGCTGTACTGAGATTGATAAAATTGATACAGGCAATCAATAATATTAATAGACCTATTCCCGCTACCAATTTAACTTGATCTATTTTTCCGCCAACAGCAATGCCTTGCTCAAATTTTGAATACAGATGCATTTTGGACATCGGATAAAGGAACATGGAACCTTTTATTTCATTGTTTGTTTTCCTGTTGACTATATTATTTAGTTTTTTATTAAAAAGATCAACATCCGTTCCTTCTTTCAGCTTGATATAAGTATAGAAAGTGTTTGAACCCCAGCCGGATGAATAGGTTTCGGCTTTTTCTAAAGGTATCAGATAGGTAAAGTCGAAACTTGTATTACTGGGGAGATCCTGCATAATTGCCGATACTCTATACAGTTCTTTATTGTCGAGAAGAAGCGTTTTATTTATTGGATCAGTCTTTCCAAATATGTTTTTAGCAAGACTTTCCGTCAAAACAATATCTTTTGTGTCTTTTAGAGCCTCCTTACTATTTCCTTTAAGAAGTTTGAAATCAAATAATTCAATAAAGGCTGGATCAACTTCATTTCCCTTGGATTTGATCTTCTTATCGCCAAAAGACATCAGGGCGGTGCTGCTCCAATACATCCGCGCAGCGCGTTCAACCTCCGGATAATCTGCTAGCAAAGCCTGAGATGCTGGTGCCGAAGTGATATCATTTACGGAGATTTTTTGCTGATCTTCATATTTATTCCAAAGTTTATATATGTTTTCCTGATTGCTGTAGAAATTGTCGAATTGCAATTGATTTTTTATCCATATACCGATGATCAGTACTGCTGCCAATCCGATAGAAAGTCCAATGATATTAATCGCAGAGTACCCCTTGCTTTTCCATAGGTTCCGCCATGCGATTTTGATGTAGTTCTTTATCATAGTTATAGAGTAATGATCGTGATAAGATTCTTCTATTCGTCCCTTAAACTATCAACCGGGTTTACAATTGCTGCTTTTACAGTTTGAAAACTGATGGTAACAAATGATACCAATAATGCGCTGGTTGCCGCCAGGATAAATACCCACCAGTCCAATGTAATGTGATACGCAAAATTTTCCACCCAACGGTGCATGGCATACCAGCCCAATGGCACACTGATTAAGACAGCGGAGAAGACCAGTGCCATAAAGTCCACACTTAATATCTGGACAATTTTGCCTGTTGAGGCACCTAATACTTTACGGATACCAATCTCTTTGAAGCGCTGTTGCACAGCGTATGCTGATAGCGCAAATAGTCCCATACAGGCGATAGCAATTGTAATGATCGAAAACAGCTGCATTACACGGGTTGTTTGCTGATCTTTGAGATATAGCTTGTTATAGTCGTCATTGAGAAAATGATATTCAAAACTGTTTTTTGAGTCGATGTCTTTGATGACAGCTTTTACTTGTGCCAGGGCATCTTTTAGAGGCGTAGTAGGATTGAGCCGAACGAAAATATTGCCGAAATAGTAATACTCAGGAAAAAGTACGATTGGTTTGACTTCGTTGTGGAGTGAAGCAAAATTAAAACTCGCAACAACTTGTTTGATGCTTCCCTTGCGTCCGTTTAAATTGATTTTCTTTCCAATTGCTTGTTCTGGCGTAAACCCCATGGCCGATGCCGCGAGGGTATTTACTACAAAACCATATTCTGGTGAGATGGTATCCCGTGCGCGTAAGATATCCGTATCTGAAAGCGGTGCGCCAGCGACAGTTGGGATACGAAAAACGGATACAAAATCTTTTTCAATCGGGATTGCAGTAACATTCATATCAAAATCACTGGGTTGCCCCTCTACCTCACTAATGCTATATCCGCCTTGGATATTGACTGGGTTATCATACGAAGCAGTCACTCCTTGGACACTATTGAGCTGCAGTAATTTGTCTTTTAACAATTGTCTTTCTTTATCTTGCCATCCTCGTCCATCAATGACTAGCATATCAGAGCGATCCAAACCTGTATTTTTGGACTGGATAAAGTCCATCTGTCTACTGGCAAATAAGGTGCAGATAATAAAGAATATAGAGATACTGAACTGAAAAGTTACGAGTACTTTGCTTAGTGATATTCCATGTTGTTTTTCAGTAAGTTTTCGTTTGAAAATAGAAATAGGTTTTGAACTGGCGATCGAATAAGCTGGCCAGCCACCTGATAGGAGTGTCAACAGGACAACGAAAGCAAGTAAAGTAGCGTAGAACCGAGGGTCTGTCCATACAGTCAATTTCATTTCGGCGCCCATAAATGAACTGAATACTGGTAACAGGAGTACTGTCGTCAGAAGACTAAAAGCGACAGCCAGAAAGACCATGATACTGCATTCAAAAAAGAATTGAAAGAATATTGTTTTCCTTGCGGCACCCAAAACTTTTTTGACCCCGATTTCTTTTTTTCGTTCGAGGGCATGTGCCAAGACCAAATTTGTAAAATTGATACAGGTTAGGATAATGAGTGCAGTACCCAAGGCTATTAAAATATAGATAGAGGTCATGTTACCTGTACCTGCAGCCTTGGAATGAAGATGGATATCGGTCAGCTTTTCTAGGACAAATCGAAATTGATAGCCTTGTTTTGTTGCTTCAGCAAATTTTGATTTTGCCATTTGATCTAATTTCTGCTGGATCAAACTGAATTGATTTTTGTTTTTTAAGAGTGCTATGCTGATATCATTCGCAGATGACCAAGCCATTTCTTTGTAGCGTTCTAATCCTTTGTTGGAAAGAAGTGCAGAGAAATTCAGCTGCGTATTTGTAGGCAAGTCTGCAATAATGCCTGTGATTTTCCAGTTGACTTTATCAATGGATAGCGTCTGACCGATCGCCGGTTGATTAGGGAAATATTTCTCCGCTAATTTCTCTGTTAGGACAATTTGATTAGGCTCTGCTAACGCTGATTTCGAATCCCCTTCAATAAATTTATAGCCTAATGTCTTAAAAATATTTTGGTCTGCATATAATAGACCTTTTTCAGTGATCAACGCTTCCTTGTATTCTATCTTACTGCCTTTGGTATAGCCGTAAAGTCTGGTTGCCTGTTCTAGCTCTGGAAATTCTGCTTGTATGGTCGGAGCTAGGCCTGTTGGTGTTACCGAAGAATTTACTTCTTCCGTGCTGTTTGGCGACTTGTAGGTGAGGCTGATATAGGCAAGACGGTCGGCATTAGGGAGGAAACGCTCATAGCTTGATTCATGGTATATATATGCTGCCAACAATAGAAAACATGTTATTCCGATACTAAGTCCAAACATATTTAAAAGAGAAAATCCTTTGTTTTTTCTAATATTCCTCCAAGCGATTTTAAAATAATTCTTTACCATGATCATGAGCATTTAGACTATTAATTAGACTATATTCATCTCCGCAAGCTCACTTTAGAAAGAAGCATTGCTATATGAAAAATAGCAAATTCAGCTAGTTCAATTCGTTTGCCATAAATATAATGTATTGATTTTTAGGTTTTTGTTGTTATTTTTTGAACGTCGTCAATGTTCGGAAACGGACAGTGTAGTGTCCGCCCCCGAACAAATTGACATTATTCGCTCCTTAAGGTTTTTACAGGGTTTGCCCATGTTGCCTTAATCGCTTGGTAACTGACTGTCAGCAAGGTAATGACAAATGCGGTTAATCCTGTGGTAGCAAAGACCGTCCATGTAATTGATATGCGATAAACATAATTTTCGAGCCATGATTCCATCAAGAGGTAAGCTAGCGGAGCAGCAAGTACAAAGCCGATGCCCGTAAGCCAAACATATTCTGTAGAAAGTAGTCGCCACAAGCCAACTTCTGATGCGCCTAATACTTTACGAATGCCTATTTCTTTTTCACGTTGCTCCGTAAGAAAGGAAACCAATGCGTAGAGACCAAGGCAGGAAATAAGTATAGCAAGACCTGTAAATAGACTTGTTAAACTCTTAATCATTTCCATTTGTTGAAACTGTTTGGCATATTCCTGATCCGTAAATGTATAATCAAAAATCAGGTCGGGATCTATGCGATTGAACGTTGTCGCAATAGCTTTTAAGTCCTGCTTAAGATCTTGTTTTTCATTTAATTGAAGTGTGATTTTGTTCTTCGGTAAAAATTTGAGGAAATATGCTGTTGGCGTAATCGATTTAAAAGGCGATTCGGAAAGTGTATTTTTGATTATACCTACGATATGATAGTCGATACCCGCACGTGAAAGCTGTTTACTGTTAAGGTCGGTAACGCCCATAAATCTAGCAGCAGCTTCATTCAGAATAACGGCCGTTGAATCTGTTTTAAAATCTTTTGAAAAATTACGACCTTTTATAAAATTCCACTGTACAGTCTCTGCAAAGTTGTCATCTATGGTGAAGATACCCATAATTGCACCGTCCCTTGTATCGTTACCCTGCCAATTAAATCCACCTCCTGTCAAGGTTAGACGGTTGACAAAGCTGGAAGAAAGTGCGGCATCCTGAATTAATCGTTGCTCGATTAATTCTTTCCGGAGGAGGTCAAAGTTTTTGACAATCGTAGGGCTAGAGGATGTGATATTCACCAAATTGGAACTTTTATAACCGATAGGACGATCCTTTGTATAACGCAGTTGCTGGATCACGAGATAGGTAGATATCATCAGGAAAATAGAAATGGCAAATTGGACAATGACCATCGCTTTCCGCGTTCGGGATCCACCTTTTCTACTGTTGATCTTACCTTTCAATGCAAGAATAGGATTAAAAGCCGATAAAAATAATGCCGGATACATGCCTGCAAGAACACCAATAGTAAGTATTCCGAATAGAGAGTAACAATAGAATCGAAGATCTGTAAAAGGTATATGTAAGCTTGTATGGGTGATTGTATTGACCCAAGGCAACAGCAATGTAGCGAATAGAACAGCGATCAAAAAAGCACAGGCTACCGCGAGGGTAGATTCCACAAGAAAGCCAGCAATAAGTTGTCTGCGATTGACACCAACAGATTTTAAAACACCAATTTCTTTCCCTCTTTTTAGACTTCTTGCCGTACTCAGATTAATAAAATTTATACTAGCCAATAAAATAATGAATACGCTGATCCAGGCAAACATCCATACATATTGAATCTGCCCGCCTATGTTCTTTCCATTCTTAAATGAATCGTATAAGTGCCATTTGGACATGGGATGTAATAGGATCTCAGGTTTTATATCCGTCAATTTTTTGTTGATGATATTTGTTAGTTTATTTTCCAAAGCGGGAACAAAGGCAGCATTGTCGATTTTGGCGAAGGTGCTAAAAAAGCAGCTGGACCAGCTGTCTTCTACCCCTTGGTCTTTAGCGAGATAGTCGACGAAAGGCAATACATAATCCAAACCATAAAAGGTGCTGTTTTCAGGAATATCTTTATACACACCTTGAATAGTATACTGTTCTTTACCATTCAATTGAAGCATTTTTCCGATAACGTCTGTCTGGTCGAACAGTCGTTTTGCCAAGGATTCGGAAATAATAATGGTTGATGGACTGGTCGGAGTAGCATTGTTGCCTTTTAGAGACTCGAGGGAGAATAATTCGGAAAACTTTCCTAGGGCATAAAACCCCGGAGCATTTAATTTTTTATCGCCTACTTTCAGATTGTTACTTTCCATATTGGTGATCAAAGTGGCATCTGGCATCTCATTTTTGAAATCAGATGCGATCGTTTTGACCAGAGGAATAGGGGTGGAGCGATCAGTTGATTTCTCATCATTGAAAGTGCCCGTCATCATTACCTGATAAATATGCTGATAATTGTTGTGGTGCTTATCAAAAGAAAGCTGTTTAAGCACCCATAACGTACTTATCAGGGCAACAGTAAAGCCTAGTGCTAATCCCAAAATATTTATTGTTGTATTTAGGGGACTGCGTTTCAAATTTCTAAGCGCTGTTTTTAGGAATAATCGGATCATTTTATGCTGTTGTTTTGGTTCTCAAATATAAACTATTCATCGTGCAAACTTTTTACAGGATTGGCATATGCGGCCTTGATGGATTGGAAGCTTACCGTAAATAATGCAATCGCAATGGTTATCCCGGCGGCATATAGAAATATAGTAACTGGGAGCGTTGTTCTAAACGCAAAGCCATCGAGCCAGTTTATGCTGAAATATACAGCTATCGGTATAGCGATGACATTGGCTAAAATGACAAGGAGTAAAAATTCCCTATTTAGTAATTGTATGATGTTGAATACCGTTGCACCAAGGACCTTTCTGATGCCAATTTCTTTGGTTCTAACCTGTGCTGTATAAGTACATAGTCCTAAGAGTCCTAGACAGGAGATAACAATGGCAATCATCGCAAAAAAGTTGAATAAGGTGCCTTGTTTCTGTTCATTCATATATTGCTTTTGATAGTTTTCGTCAAGAAAACTATAACTCATTGGCATATCATCATAATAACTTTTCCAGATTTGCTGTAAGGTATTTAATGCGGATTTTGTTCCGGATGCTGTTGTTTTAACGTAAAGCTGCCAACAGTCTTTTGGACTATATTGAAATACCATGGGTTCGATTTTTTGTCTCACGCTGGCATAATTAAAGTCCTTTACAACACCAATAATAGTTCCCGGAACTGTTCGAATGCGTAAGCGCGTGCCAATAGGATCTTTTAGCCCCATTTCCCGTACTGCCGTTTCATTGATAATGAAATGTGTTGAATCGGCTATGGAACCCGTGAAATTACGGCCTTGGGTAATTTTTATCTTAAAAAAGTTGAGCGCAGACTGATCGGCGTATGTCATATTGAACCAGAGATTTGATTTGCTGGGTTTTCCTTCCCAATCGTTATCTCCTGTTGAACCGCCGCCGTAAACCATATCTCGTCCTAAGCGGATTACCGCATTAATATCCTTATTTTTTAATAATTCAGTTTTGACTGCATCAAAATGACTGGACATTTTGGGGGCCATGGCAACGGAAATAATATGATCTTTTTCATAACCAAGGTTTTTATGCCGGATATAATCCAATTGACGGCCAATAACGATTGTTAAGGTGATCAGGATGATAGAAACGGTAAACTGTAGGACTACCAATATCTTTCTTGCACTGGAGTTTTTGAGGACAAATCGGCCTTTGAGCACTTTAATCGGATCAAATTTTGATAAAAGCAGGGCCGGGTATACACTTGTAAGTGCCAATGTTCCTATAAGCATGATCAGCACACTTAGCCATAGCGTGGAATTAAAGAGCTGTAAAGAAATCTGTTTGCCCGAGAAATTATTAAACCAGGGAAGGCCGATAAATACGAGCGCCAGTGCTAGTAATGATGCAAGGGTAAATAGCATGGCCGTTTCCAATATAAATTGAAAAAAAAGTTCTTTTTTGCCCGCACCAATTATTTTGCGAATTCCTACTTCTTTTGCTCGGGATAAAGAGCGTGCTGTGGAAAGATTGATATAATTGATACTTGCGATGACAATAATCATAATTGCTACACCTATAAAAATCCGAACACTTCCAATGCCACCGTCGCTGCCGTCCATTTGATAGAGATGCACTTTTGCGAGTGCTTGTGTAACATAGGGAACAGGGGCGTCTTCAGGTTTGTTCCTTTCATGTATCGCCTGTAGCTTTTTTGAGACTGCAGCAAGATTTGCATCAGGCCTTAGCAACAGATAGGTTTCAAACGAAAAACTGGACCAATCTTCATCCATGGACGATAGAAAGGTCTTATTGTCATAGGTCGTTTTATTTTTAATATAGGCCTGTTCGTTAAATCTCGAAATGGGAAGCAGAACCTGAAATTGAAAAGTGGAGTTTTCTGGATAATCGGCAATGACACCAGAGACAACACATAGATCCTCTATACCTAATGTTACAGTTTTTCCAATAGGATTTTCATCGCCAAAATATCTGTGTGCCGTACGCTGTGTAATTACAATGGAATTGTTGTCAGGAAAAGGCTGTTTTGGATTGCCCTCTAGTAGCGGAAAATCGAAAACACTAAAATAACTGGGGTCTACAAATGCAAAATTCTTTTCATTAAATCTCTTCTCCTTATATTTAAGTGCAGCATCTCCAATCTTAAAAATACGTACTGCATCTTGGACTTCAGGAATCTCTTTTTTTGCAAAACTCCCTACGGGAGCAATGATGGATCCAAAGATTCGTTTTGATATCCCTGTTCCTCCTTCTATACCTATTTTGTAAATGGATCCCTGATGTTTATGGAATCGGTCAAAGGACAGCTCATCCTGAATCCAGAGCAATAGGAATATCCCCACAACCAATCCTGCTGTTAATCCTAAAATATTAATGGCACTATAGAATTTATTAGAAAAAATACTTCGCCATGCGGTTTTGATGAAGTTCTTTATCATTGTTATGGGTTTTAAGTGATTAATACATGTTATATAATAATAAACCTACTGCTTTATGAACAGATTCATTCGTCCCTTAAACTATTTATTGGATTTGCTTTTGCTGCAAAGACACTTTTGGTTGAAAGTACAAAACTCGCAAATGCAATCAATCCTAGGGCAGAGAGTCCAAAAATCCAGGGACTTATTGTTGTTCGGTAAACAAAGTCATTGAGCCAGTTATGCATAAAATAATAAGCAATGGGAAAGGCGACCAGACAGGCTATGGCAACCAACGAAAGTAAATTTTTAAGGAGTAGAAATGTGATCTGGAAAACAGATGCACCGAGTACTTTACGAATGCCTATCTCTTTTGTACGTTGATTTGCCGTAAAGATTGCTAATCCAAATAAACCCAATCCAGCGATGAGCACAGAAAGTCCTACTGCCCAGGATAAGAGCTTAGACAGCTGCTTCTCTTGTGTATAGAAGTTTTGGATTACCTCATCCACAAACCGCAGGTCCAATTCATCATCGGGGAAAACCGATTTGTAGCTTGACGTTATTTTATCAATGGCATTTTTCCAGTTTTCGGGATGCGATTGATCCAATGCAATATGGAGTACATATCCTTGTTTGCTACCTGTATAGAGCACTGGTTTAACCGCCTGCCGGGCAGAGGCCAGATCAAAATCCTCCATTACGCCAACGATGATATTTTGTCCATTTTCGAAGGTTTTGCCAATGGCATCTTGCGGATTTTTGATATGTAGTAATTCAAGACCTTTTCTATTGATCAACATTTCACTCGTGGAATCCAGTAAACGGACATTTCTTCCTGCTAGAAGTGGAATTTGATAGACATCTAAATAGTTTTCATCACCCGATCGGCTATCAAAAGTCAAGGATTCTTTGTCTGCTGATTGATCGTAGGTAATTGCTGTGGTCATCCAACCGTTCATCGCGGGTGCAATGTTCCCGAAACTGATTGCCTTAATATCTGTTAGCTTTTTGAGCTCATTTTTAAGGACCACACCTTTTGCCGAATTTTGGAAAGCTCCCGGAATGTAGACATTCACAATAGCGTCCTTTTGAAATCCCATATCCTTATGAGTGACATAGTTGATCTGCCGAACAACAACGAGCACACAAATGAGAAAAGCCTGTGCCATGACAAACTGAAAAATAGTTAATGCTTTGCGTACCCATGTACTTCGGGAAAGGTTGGTGTTTTTCCCTAATTGATTTTTGAGTGCCAGTACAGGGGCGTAACCCGTCAATACCCAAGCAGGATAAAATCCGGCGAGAATAGTGACTGTCATAAGCTGTCCGATTAAGAATAAAATAATAAAGGTTTTGTCTAAACGGTCTAAACTTAAATTTTTGGGAATAAATCCTTCAAAGACATGTAAAAACAAAGGCAGTAATAGCACTGCGAGTACTGTCGCCGACAAGGTGATCAGAAATGTTTCCAGCAAGAATTGTTTTATCAAGGTAGATTTGGAACTGCCCAAGGTTTTGCGGATACCAACTTCTTTGGCTCTTTCAATGGATTGCGCCGTGGATAGATTGATAAAATTTACCGCACCTAGCGCTAAAAGAAAGAACGCCAGCAATATTAAGTTACGGAGAGCTTCGGGATGGGTGGCGTCGTAATTAAATCTTGTGTCAAAATGAACATCAGCCAAAGGTTGTAATTCGAGTTTGTCGGTGATTTTTTGGCCCTCTTTGATTTTATATTTTTTAAGGAGGCTTGCAATATTACGCTCCAGAAGATGTGGGTTGCTTTGTGCTTTTGTCTTGATGAGCACCTGATGGGAATCAGATATGCTGTTCCATGCATCCCAGGTATACATGTTCTTTAAGTTATTGTCTTGCGGGATAGTTGACTCAGCTATGAAACTATCAAAATTGAAATCCGAATTATGTTGCGGATTTTCGATTACACCCGCGACTTGAAGTGGGATACTATCTGCATAGATGATGGTTTTGCCGATGACATTTGTTGGGAGTTCTTTTCCATAAAACTTTTCCAATGATTGCTGCGTAAGGATAATATTTCCGGAAGAATTCAAGGCCTTAGCATTGCCAGCCAACCATTTCGAAGGAAAAATGTCGAAATATTGACTGTTGGTGAAAACTATCTTCTGCTCTTTTGGAAAAGTTTGGAATTTATCTGTTGTCACGGAAACTTTTAGTTTTTGAACATGGCTTCGATAAATGGGAGCCACGGCTTCTATGTTTGGTAGCTCCGATTCCATGGTACGGACCAATGGCACATAGACACCTGCATTTTTAAATTCACCATTGTTAACAACCCGATATACTTGTTCTTTATTGGGAACATGCTTATCAAAACTGTAGTCGTATTGGATCATTAAGAAAATCACCAGCGTAGCGGTAATGCCAATCGCGAGACTGGTGATATTGATGAAAGTGATCAACTTATGTTTTTTTAAAAAACGATAGGCTGTTTTAAGAGAATTTACAATCATAGTTATTTCGTTTTTTGTTCACCCTACATGTTACCGTGATCTGTGTCGCTATTCATCCCGTAAACTATTTACTGGATTTTGGATTGCGGCTTTGATCGATTGAAAGCTAATGGTAAGTACCGCTGCAAATAAGGCTAAACCGGCTCCCAAAATAAATGGACTCGCGGTCAGATCGATGCGGTAGTAAAAATCTTCCAGCCATTTGCTACACGTCCACCAGGTCAATGGTGCGGCAATTAGGATACTGATTAAAATGAGTTGTACGAAGTTCTTTGCTAATAAATGAAAGATACTTGGAATACTTGCACCCAAAACTTTACGGATACCGATCTCTTTGCTCCGTTGGAAAGCTGCAAGGGTAATCAGCCCAAAGAGACCCAAACAGCCAATTAAAATAGCGACCATTGTACTCATGTTAATCAGTTTGGCTAGATTTTGCTCTTTTTGATAAAGCGATGCAATCGTCTCATCGTAGAATTTTATTTCTATTGGGTATTCTGGAAAAAATTGTGCGTACACTTTGTTAATCGCCTCAATACTGGATTTCCATTCATTGTTGTTTCCGGAGAGCTTCATACTGAAGGTGTATGCACCACGGCTAAAACTGCGCAACGCCAAAGGTGTAATTTCTTTGTAGAATTCCTGGGCATGGAAGTCTTTAATAACACCGACTATCGGAAACATGCTGTCTTCCTGACCGATAGATTTTCCTATGGCATCTTGTGGCGACTTGAAACCAAAAGCTTTTACAGCAGACTCATTGATAACATAAGCGTTGACCGTATCTGACTGTGGTAGATTGCTGCCCGCAATAAGCTTCATATCATACACGGCAATATAATTTGGATCTGCATTTTTAAAGAAAATATCGGATGAAATTTTATCTTTTAGCGTGGGATCTTGTCGATGAAACCAAGAGGACGAATAATTGTTTGATAAAGGCTTGCTGCCAATTGACACCGCTGAAACTCCTTTTATTTTTTGGATCTCGTGCAAGAGCGTCTGTTTCTTACGCTGATCCAGTTTTTCCTCGTAAAACTTATTGATGAGTTTGGAGGGAAGGTCAAAAGTCACTACGGCATCTTTGTCAAATCCCATATCCTTATTGAGGGTGTAAGATAACTGTTGGCCAATAATGAGTGCGGAAACCGTAAAGACTTGAGCAATAAAGAATTGAAATACAATCAGCGTTTTTCTAAAGTTTATTTGGGTTTTTCCAATTTGAAACTGCTTGCCAGCCCGAAATAAATTGACAGGCTGTACTTTCTTGATTAACCAAGAAGGATATGCGGAGGAAATCACGACCGTCACAACCAATAAGACTGCGATAAACAACAGGGTTGTCGTCGAACTTGTAAAATCCTTTACTTTCTCGGGAATCATCTCCTGAAAATAGAAAAAGGCAATTTTGGTTAAGAAGATTGAAAATACAAGGGCAATGGCAATGGTGAATAGTGATTCAAATACAATTTGAACAACCAATTTGCCTTGACTGCTTCCTAGCGTCTTACGGACACCTATATCTTTACTCCGTGCCGGAATTTGTGCTGTACTGAGATTGATATAATTGATGCAAGCCAATATCATCAGAAAAGCAGCCACGGCAATTAAGCCATAAATTACAGTTTTGCTGGTTCGCTCAGCATACCAATCTTTTATTTGAACCGCAAAGTGGGAATCTTTTAGGGGCATCGTGACTACATTGCAGTTATAGATAAACTCCGATTTTTTTTCCTGACTGAATGCCAACCATTTTTTTTGCCCGATTTTATTGATAGCTGCTTGGATAGGAAGGTCTTTTACCCCATTTTCCAATCGGATATATAAGCGGTCGGTACCATTGGTATTGGTCCATACATTGAGTGGATAGGTCTGCTCTTTCAACTGAGTAAACTCTGTGCCATTAAATTCGGTATTGAAATTAAGGTCATCCACAACACCCGAAATTGTTTTAGGAATACTGTCGTTATACACTATCGTTTTGCCCAACAGTCCTTCTGCAGCTTGATTCGGAAAGTAAATTGCTGCTCTTTTTTTTGTCAATACAATATTGTCGGGCATCGAGAATGCCTTCTCAGGCGAACCCGCCAGCCATTTGTAGCCTACGAGCTTAAAGTAGTCGTTTGTTGTTTCGGTCACATTGCCGTCCGCCTCGTCAAAGTCTTCCACAAGCTTTTGATCTTCCTGCCCCTTATTGATTGTGACGGACTCCATCTGATAATTGCGAAATACCGGAGCAACCAGCTCTACACCCGGAATTTCTTTTCGGATGGCCTGGTAGAAAGGCTTTGCCAATCCTCCATTATAATTATCCTTGCCATCATTTTTAAATTGGGAAATGACTCGATAGGTTCGATCGAGCTGCGGAATTCCAGCTTCAAAACTATACTCATAATTGACAATCTTAAATATGACCCAACATGACGTAATGCCGATAGCTAGTCCAATAATATTTAATAAGGAGAATAGTTTATTCTTCCAAAGTTGTCGGATTGCCGATTTTAAGAGTAGATTGTTCATAGCAGGAGTATAGTGATTGAATAAGGTGTTATCTTGATTACTCGTCTCTTAAGCTGTCTACAGGGTTCATTCTGGCAGCCTTAAGTGTTTGATAGCTGACTGTAAATAATGCGATCAAGATTGCCGCAAAACCAGCAAAGGCAAACATCCACCATTGCGGCTCAATGTGGTAAGCGAAGTTGTCCAGCCATTTTTTCATCGCCATCCAGGATAGCGGCGTTGCAATGAGGAGAGCTACAACCAGTAATTTGATGAAGTCAGAAGAAAGCAGCAAGATTAAATTGTATAGTGATGCGCCGAGTACCTTACGTACACCGATTTCTTTGGTACGTTGCTGTGCTGTGTAAGTAACAAGACCTAACAGCCCCAGACAGGCAATGAAAAGTGCTAATCCAGAGAAAGCCGTAAAAAGTCTTCTGAAATTAAAGTCAGCTTCATATTGTCTATTAAAATTATCATCCAGAAAGCTATATAAAAATGGTCGGTTGGGTATCAGTTCATTCCACAGTTTGCCGATTCTGGCAACAGTCTCAGCTTGGTCTCCGTGTTGGATATTCACGGTTAAATAGCGGCTGCTACCTGGTTCTAGTCGTAACGCTAAGGGTTCAATTTTGCGGTGTAAGGAGAGGTAGTTAAAATCTTTCACCACACCGATAACTGTTCCTTCTCGTCCCCATTGACGGAACTGCTTGCCAATAATATCCTGTGGATTTGAATAGCCCCATTGCTTTGCTGCAGATTCATTAATAACAAGCGAATGAGCGGTATCAGCAGGGAAATTTCTCGAATAAGCACGCCCTGCAGCCATCTGTAAACCTATATTAGGGATAAAGTCTACATCGACTTCGTATAGGAAAGGAGCAAATTGAGTCATCGTTCCGTTTGCCGACATGATTTCGGTTCCCGCATTTGGAAAAAATGTTCCCGGTACCGTGCGCGATGCGGTGACAGACAAGACATCTTTATCTTTTGCAAGCGTGGACTTTATAGCTTCAAGGTTATTGTTTACCTTATCATCAAAATTATAATCTATCACAAGCCGTTGATCTTTTTGGAATCCAAGATCTTGGTGTTGCAATTGATTGAGTTGAGAAAAGACCACAACAGTACCTGCAATTAACGCAATGGAAAGACAGAATTGAAAAACAACTAATACGCGACGTAATAGTGTCCCCCCTTTGCTGGTACTATAAGTGCCCTTGAGTACTGTAATTGGTTTAAAATTGGCTAAGATCAGGGCCGGATAGCTTGCCGCCAATAGGCCCGTAAAAATGGTCGTTATGATGAATATTGCCCAGGTCGTTGCATTTTGCAAGGACGAGTAATTAAGGTGTTTGCCCGAAAATGCTTCCAAAAAAGGCAGAAAAGCCACCACTAACACTATCGCTAAAATACTACTGACGAATACTAGAACCAATGATTCAGACATGAACTGAAAAACGAGATTACGTTTGCTGGCACCAATGGTTTTTCGGACACCCACCTCTTTCGCTCTTTCCATAGACCTGGAGGTAGCGAGATTCATAAAATTCACACAGGCGATAAGTAAGATAAATCCACCAATGATACTGAATATATATAAATTTTGATAGTTGCCGTTAGCTCCCGGTTGCCGATCTGCTGATGAGTGCATATAGGCTTGGAGCATAGGCTCGATGTGAAAATTATATCTTGCGTTTGAGTTTTCATTTGTTGGCAGATGCCGTTTTAGAAACGCAGGTATTTTTTGGTTGAATTTTGCAGGATCGAAATCTTTTGAGGCCAGGAAGTAGGTATAGAAGTCTACATAATCCCAACCTTCTTTTTCAAAGACTCCTGGAAGTGCTTTTCGGAAGGTGGTCATGGAGAGTAGTGCATCAAAAGTAAAATGCGAGTTGGCCGGTACATCGGCCATTACGGCTGTTACGGTGTACAGTCCCGCATCGGCGCGGCCTGCGGCTAATCCACCTTCGAGCGTTTTACCAATAGGATTTTGGTCTCCAAAATATTTTTTTGCCGTACTTTCTGTTAATACCACGGAATAGGCATTTTTTAAGGCCGTATGAGGGTCGCCAGCGAGAATTTTCCAGCTGAACACATCAAAAGCGGTGGAATCCATAAAAAACACATTTTCTTCCTGGAATCTTTTATCGCCCTGTTTAAGTAGGATGGAAGTCTGCCCTGAAAATTGAACAACTTTCTCTATTTCTGGAAAATCTTCCTTAAGGGCTTCTCCGATAGGTCCATTGCCCCAGATTTGATGCTGCTCGGTACTGCTTACATCTTTATAGTCATGGACGATGCGGTAAATACGCTCTTTATTTACATGATATTTGTCGTAAGACAATTCATTTTGTACATAAATTGCTATCAATAGGCAACAGGCCAAGCCTATTGCCAGACCAATGATATTAATGGTCGAATATCCTTTATTTTTTGAGATATTGCGCCAGGCTATTTTTATATAATTGCGGATCATAGCTTTATTTCTTAATCTTTAGTGTATAGATAACAATCATCTACTTTCTTATATTTCAGCTTTTTATTCATCTCTTAAACTATCGACGGGGTTCGACAATGCTGCCCGAACCGCCTGGTAACTGACCGTGATAATGGCAATCAGTAGGGCCAGAATACCACCGAAGACAAATGTTTGCACTTCGAGATCTGTTTTATAGGCAAAATTGCTCAACCATTGTTTCATCAAGTAAACTGCAATAGGGCAGGCAATCAGAATGGCTATAGCCACAAGTATTACGAAATTCTTCCCCAATAGACGCACGACACCAAAGGTGCTCGCTCCAAGAACTTTACGGATACCGATTTCCTTAATGCGCATTTGGGCTTCATGGGTCGCTAATGCAAATAGTCCCAAAGCGGATATAAAAATGGCGATGCCTGCAAAAATATTGAACAACAGGCCTGTACGTTGCTCGGATTTATAGAGATTATCGAATTGCTGATCAATGAAGGTATAGTTAAATGGGGCATCTGATGGATAGCGGTTATAGATTTTTTCTAAAGCTTTAATGGCCTCAGGAGCTTTTGTCGTACTCGTCTTAACATACAGCGTGCCCCCTCCCCAGCGTGTCCAGAAGACCATTGGACCGATCTTATCCTTGATTGATTTGAAGTGAAAATCTTTTACCACTCCGATGATTTGTCCAGGAAAATCGTGGAAAGTCATATTGGATCCTACATATGGCGGCTTTAAACCCATTTGCTTCGCTAAGGTCTCGTTGATGACGTAGCCAGACGAATCAGCGGGCATACCGCTAAAGTTTTTTCCTTCGAGAAACTGCATGTTCATCAATGGGATAAAGTCCTTATCGATGGTAGCCTGAGAAACAATCAATTTGTTATCTTTTGACTTACCAGGCCAGTCTATATCGCCTGTGGCATTTCCGAAATCTGTCATGTTGTATACACTGGATAGGGATACTCCCTGTATTGCGTTATTGTTTTTGAGCTCGGCACGTATCGCGTCCATATGTTTGTAAGCCTCCTCAGGAAGACCAAGTGTTAGGACATGATCTCTGTCATAGCCGAGGTTGATCTTTTGGATAAAAGCCAATTGGTTTCGGATCACCAGCGTACATACAATAAGTGTTACAGAGAGTGTAAACTGGAAAACCACCAATATTTTACGCATCGTATTTGATGAAACCCCTTTCAATGATTTTCCTTTCAATGAGTTAATTGGACTGAACGAAGAGAGTTGAATTGCCGGATATATACTCGAAAGTCCCAATGTACCTATAATTGCAGCCCCGATGTACAGCCATATGGTCGTATTATGGAAAGAAAGGCTGATCGATTTCTGCGCGATTTGATTATATCCTGTATGAAGGATCAAGATGAGGATGAAAGCTATCAGTAGCGAGCAAAGAAATACAACAGCAGTTTCTGTGATAAATTGTATGAATAGGTGGAAACGATTGGCGCCGATTATTTTGCGGATACCAACATCTTTCGCCCGGTCCAATGCTCTTGCAGTACTTAGGTTGACATAATTTACTGCGCCGATCACTAACAACAATATGGCGATGACCCCAAAAATCTGGACCATGCGGAGCGTCGATTTATTTCCGTCAGGAGCGATGAGGTGCATGGTTTTGAGTGGATCTAAAACAAAGATGGTCGAGTTTTCACCGTCACGAGCTTTGGTATAGGTGTCTGTAACAGATTTTCCGACAAGGGCTGCTGAAGCATGAGGTTTGACCTTAATATAAGTTGAAAAACTGTAGTTGCCCATATCTTCATCGATTGTTTTCCATTTACCATTACCGCCCCAGTTTGTAAACCGCTGTGCATGATAACCTAATGGGATCACCACATCAAACTGCATTGAGGAGTTTTGTGGGATATCGTTCAGGATACCCGCTACAGTGAAAAGATCTTTTTGGTAACGGAAAGTTTTTCCAATGACGTTTTGAGCACTAAAAAGTTTTTCGGCTGTCGATGCCGTAATCAGTGCCTGTTTATAATTTTCCTGAAAACCGGAAAGGGAACCCTCTTGCAGGGGAAAATGAAACATCTTGAAAAAATTACCGTCAACATAGTAGATGTTCATGTCAGTTATCGGACGTTTCAGCTTATCGTTGACCAAGGTGACATCGTAATCCTGTGAAACTCGCGTTGCATAGTCTACCTCCGGTACATTTTGCGCATAGTTTCCTATAGGGCCGGGAGATCCTCCCCATATCGAACCATTGTGTTCGGGGTCTAAATGTGAATTGACTTTATAGATATCCTCGTAATTTGGATGGAATTTATCAAAGCTCTGCTCATCTTGTACCCAAAGGATAATTAATATAGAGGCCGTAAGACTGACTGATAGACCTAGAATATTGATAGCGGTATAAAATTTCCGTTTCCTTAATTCTCTAATGGCAGTTATTAAATAGTTCTTTATCATAAGGACAGGTGTTTATTGTATTAATCAATTCTATTTTTTGTTTTTTCAGTACAGGTCTTTTAAAAACAAGGATTGTGATGGGATCATTGCTGATTCCCATCATTCTCCTTGATCACTATTGAGCTTCTTGACTGTTCTATTCATCTCTCAGACTATTAACCGGGTTTGCACGCGCTGCTTTGATGGATTGATAGCTCATGGTAAAGAATGCGATAAAAAGAGTCGCGACTGCCGGAATCATAAACATCCACCAGGATAGATCAATTTTATACGCAAAATCATCCAGCCATTTGTGCATTGCCCACCAGGCAATAGGGGAGGCAATTAATATGGAAACGAGAATAAGTTTGATGTAATCTTTTGATAATAGACCGATAATACCCAAAACTGTACTTCCCAAGACTTTTCGAATACCGATTTCTTTTGTACGTTGTGCTGTTGTTATGGTGACAAGCCCAATTAATCCCAAACAACTGATCAGAATCGTTGTTGAGGTAAAGAGATTGATGATCTTTGAGAATTTTAGATCACTGCTGTATAACTCTTTAATTTGTTGATCATAGAAATCGTATTTAAATGGAGCTTTAGGATAATATTTCTTCCACTCTTTTTCAATGTGCTTTAGTGTTTCTGGCCAGGTCGCTGAATTGTTATTCAGCTTCACGCTTAATCTGTTTAATTCCCATTTCTTCACGGAGCTTAACATAACCACAGGTTGAATGGCGGCATGATGGTTTTTTGTATGGAAATTGTCAGTTACACCCACAATTTGCCGCTGTTTGTCCGTAAACGTAACAAAGCTCCCAACGGCATCAGCTGCAGATTTGAACCCTAATTTTTGCACGGCAGCTAAGTTTAAAGCAATACCTGTACTTGTATCGGCTAGCTGTAGCGGGCGACCGGCAAGCATTTTGAAATTATAGAGCTTAAAGTTATCTTGATCGGCAAATTTCATTTGCACATCTGCCTGCACTTGTCCGGTATCACTTTTTACAAACAGGGCATTTCCCCAATGGTCGTTGCTCATCGGAAGATGACCTAAGGATACCTGTTCTATACCCGTTATATTTCTAAGTGCTTGTTTAAAAACGAAAGGATCAACCTTACTGTCCTGATAACTTTTACTTGGAAAGTTGATGGTGATAATCGCATCCTTGTCAAAACCGGGATTACTTTGCAAGGAGTGCTTCAGCTGTAAACCAATAATGCAAGTTGAAATAACAAATAATTGCGCAATCAAAAATTGAAAGATGATGAGCATTTTTCGAAAAGATAGATTGCCAAATTTGGTACCTTGAGTATTTGAAATTTTAATGACTTCAACAATCTTAATTTTATTAGTTAATAGGATCGGGTAACCTGAAGAGATTAATGTAATAAGAATTGTAAGTGCTGCCAAAAAGAAAAATACACCCCATGGGTCTGGATATAAATTGAGCTGATTGGGAATATAGGAAGCTAGAATTGTTTGAATAAGGATAAGTAGGGGCCAAGATAAAAGAACCGAAAATGTTGTTATGCACAATGTTTCCAGCAAAAAGGACTTAGTGATCCTTTTTTGGCTTTCACCCAATGTTTTTCGGATGCCAATTTCCTTTGCCCGTTGTGGAATTTGGGCTGTAGCCAGATTGATGTAATTGACACAGGCTAGCAAGAGTAGAAAGAGACCAATACCGATAAGTCCAAACATGATTTTCTTGTCTACATTGTTTTGAGCGAAAGAAGTAAAATGCAAATCTTTTAGCGGTACTGTATTGAGATGCATCTTAAATCCAAACTTGTCAAATTCAGCATGTGTCATCTCATAAGCCTTTTTGTCGGTTTCCTTTATTAAATTGGGAAGTGAAGCGGAAGATTTTACCTTTATAAAAAGCTGCCAATTTGAATTTGAATTGTTCCAGTTGCTGCTGTTCCATTCCTTTTCAGGGATCCTGATAAATTCCTTGGCCAAAAAGCTACTCGGATGGACCAGATCTTTCACCACTCCGGTGACATTATACAGTGTACTATCATAAGACAGTGTTTGCCCAATGATCTGGTTTATTGGTGTGCCCGGAAAATAGAGTTTTGCGCGAGACTCGGTTAATATAACTTCGTGACTGCTGGTCAGTATATTTTTTTGATCACCGGCCAGCCAGACATAAGGGGTCATTTTGAAGTAATCTCCTGTGGTACCGATAATTTCCGGTTGATCTTCAAATTCGATTTTCTGTTTTTGATTTGTATTGCTAATACGCTCGAAGTATTGCTTGAATACAGGTACTGTAAGTTCAACGTTTGCGAAGTTTTCTTTGATATATGCCGGTAAAGGCGCAGGAATACCGTCAAAGTGATCCAGCTTATCCTTTTCTTCGTAAGAGCTGTGTACCTTATAAATCAATTCCCTATCGGGATGATGCTGGTCAAAACTAAATTCATAATTGACAATACGGAAAATAAGCCAACAGGCACTTATTCCAATGGCAAGTCCAATTACATTTAAAAATGTAAAAAGGCGGTTGCGCCAGAGTTGTCTAAAAATTAACTTAATGCTGCTCATCATTATTAGGGTTATCGGGTTAATAGCTAAGTCACCACGTTATTTCTTTATATTGCAGTTGTTTCCATAATAACTTGTCCGTCTAACATGCGGATTACACGATCAGAAAATTTGGCATCATGTTCACTATGTGTTACCATGACAATCGTTGTACCAGCTTCGTTCAATTCGGTAAGCAGCTGCATGACTTCGTTACCATTATTGGAATCGAGGTTACCTGTAGGCTCATCGGCAAGAATCAATTTTGGATTGTTCACGACGGCACGAGCAACGGCCACGCGTTGTTGTTGACCTCCCGAGAGCTGCTGAGGGAAGTGATTGCGACGGTGCATGATCTGAACCTTCTCAAGGACTTCTTCTACACGTTTTTTACGCTCAGCGGCTGGAACGTTGGTATAAACAAGTGGAAGCTCCACGTTTTCAAATACAGTCAGTTCATCAATTAGATTGAAGCTCTGGAATACAAAACCAATATTATGCTTGCGAAGATCTGAACGCCCACGTTCCTTAAATTTAGCAACCTCAATGTCATTGAATAGATAGCTTCCTTCATCCAAATCATCCAGTAATCCGATGATATTGAGTAATGTCGATTTTCCACAGCCGGAAGGTCCCATTACAGCAACAAATTCCCCTTCTTTAACATGAATGTTTAGGTTGTTTAATGCGACGGTTTCCACTTCTTCAGTGCGGTAATACTTTTGAAGGTTTGTGATCTTGATCATATTTTTTGTGCTCATGGTTTTTATGTTTTTGTATCCTTAGCGAAATTGCTTTGGACGGTTACTGTTTTTATTATTAAACTCGTTTAAATTTTATTGATCTCTTAATGTTTTGGTGGGGTTGGCTATTGCTGCTTTAAATGCTTGTGAACTAATAGTCAATAAGGCAATGATAATTGCTGCAAAGGCGCTGATTATAAAAATACTCCAGGAAATCTCCACATGATGTACATAGTTGGTTAACCATTTGCTCATAATGATCCAGGCAATTGGAAAGGCAATAATACATGATATTGCCACAAGAATAACAAATTCCCGATTGAGCATCTGGATAAGCCCTGATACTGAAGCCCCCAGTACTTTGCGGATACTGATTTCTTTGGCACGCTGCTCTGTTGCAAATGCGGCCAGGCCAAACAGTCCCAGGCAGGATATAATGATGGACATAATAGCGAATACACTAGAAAGTCGCTGTACAAAAAGCTCGGCTTGAAATTTAGCGTTGAAGCTATCATCTAAAAATTTATAGTCGAAAGGGAAGCCCGGATTATTTTTGACGATCACCTTTTCGATTTGCTGGATCGCATTTGGTAGATCTATTCCCGCTTTGGTTTTGATTGTCATGATGCCATTATCTCTGTTCATTGGTATGAATAACATTGGCTCAGGATCAGCATACACGTTGTTGTAAACAAAATTCTTGACAACGCCTGCTATGGTGAATTTCTCGTCGCCATAGCTGATGATGTCGCCGGCGACGTGACCATCTTTTCGGATCAGTTTCGCTAATGCTTCATTGATGACGACAGATGTACTATCGCCCAGGAAATTTTGATGAAAATTTCTCCCGTCAAATAGCTTGAGATCTAAAGCCGGGATGAGTCCTTCGTCCGAACGTAACATGCCAATTAAAATACTTGCATTCGGATCTTTTCCCTCCCAGCTGAAGCCGGAGCTGTTGGAATAAATATTAAGGATACTCATATCACTGACACCCACTTCTTGGACGGCTCCTGTTGCCAATAGTTGACTTTTAATCAAAGGGAGGTGTTTAGCCATATCACCTTGGAGTGCTGTTGTCAATACTTGACTCTTATCGAATCCGAGATCTCTGTTTTTGTTGTGTTGGATCTGTTGATAAATAATAATGGTACTGATAATTAATACGACTGAAGCAGAATATTGAATGACAACCAGTCCTTTTCGGATAAGACTACCGCTACCTGTCTTTTGCTTTGTACCTTTAATGCTCGAAAGCGGCTTAAATGCAGATAGAAAAAATGCAGGATAGCTCCCGGCAAACAAACCGCACAAGACCGTCACAGTAAGTAAAAAGCCGATGTGTAAAGGTTCGAAAATATTGACCTGTAGTTCTTGGCCGATCATTGTATTGAAAGGGCGGATAAAGATGTAAATCAATAGAATCGCCGCTAATGAAGAAATTGTTGCTAATACGATCGATTCTCCCAAGAATTGTGCAATCAAGGATTGACGGCTAGCACCAATAACTTTGCGCATGCCCACTTCTTTTGCTCTTTTTTCTGATCGGGCAGTTGCAAGATTCATAAAGTTGATGCAGGCAATTAGTAGAACGATCCAAGCGATAAAAGTAAATAGGCGAATATTTTTAATACCACCTTCTTTTTCATTTCCGCTGTTGTCAAACTGATTGTAAGTAATCCAACGATCCATTGGATAAAGATAGTTTTGCGAAAATGTAACATCACCATTGGTTTTCTTTTTGACGAAATCCATCATCTGTTTGTTGATCTGATCTACATTGGCGTTTTCATCAACCTGTACAAGTGTTTGTAAGCCATTATTCCCCCAGGTTTCCAGCCAATCTTGTCCAGATTCGTATTTCTTAAACGGGATGAGCCATTGAAAACTAAAACTACTGTTTTTAGGTAAATCCTTGATGACAGCTGCTACGATAAATGGTTCCTTATTATTTGTTTTGACAGTTTTTCCCAATGCGGGACGGTCCCCAAACAATTTTTTTGCACCTGTCTCCGATAGGATAATATTATTCACTTGATCGAATGCACTTTTACGATCGCCTTCTAAAAATTCTAAAGACAGTACATCGGCAATGGTACCATCAGCATATAGTCCTGTTTGGAACAAATTATTATCGCCGACTGAAAAGAGCATCGGGGTATCCCAAGTCATACGGACTGCATGTTTAATACCAGGAATCTCTTTCTCTATGCTTTGTGCAAATGGTCCGGGGGTAGATTGAAAAACATAGGTGGCACCGTCGTATGTCTGTTTTGATTTGACAATATAGATATCCTTTTTGTTGGCGAAATTATCGTTGTAACCCAACTCGTTTTCCACCCATAGAAAAATCAACGATGCCGCAGCGATGCCGACCGCCAATCCGAAAATATTAAGAAAGCTGTAGCCTTTGGTTTTCCAGAGGTTGCGAAGTGCGGTTTTAATAAAGTTTTTAATCATCGTATATCGTGTATTATGTATTTTATTTTTCTATTCGTCTCTCAAAATTTTTGTGGGGTTTACCATTGCCGCTTTGAGCGACACCGATCCAGCCGTAAGAACAACCAATAAAATAGTTATTAGGGCTGCTAGTAGGAAAACCCAAGGATCTATTGATGTGCGGTAAACATAATTATCCAACCATTTCGAAATAATCATCCAGGAAAGAGGAAAAGCAATCAGGAATGATACGACTACCGGGATCATATAGTCTTTGCCGATCATCATGACAATATCCTGTGTCGATGCACCCAGGGTTTTACGGATTCCAATTTCTTTCAGTTTAGCTTCTGTGCTGAATAAGACGAGTCCGGATAGGCCAACACAGGAAAGTAATATGGTTATAGCGGCAAACAACTGAACAAGCGTTCCATGGATAATATCCCTTTTATACATTTTATCAAAAGATTCGTCCATAAAGGCATAATTGAAGGTTGATTCAGGATTGTACTTTTTCCATAGCTTTTGGACAGCACCAATCGCCTGTTCTTCATGTCCGGGACTCGTTTTTACATACATTCCCCCAAGTGCATAGCCCATGCCGGAAAAAAAGATGCAAGGTTTTATGGCTGTTTTAAGATCATTGAAATTAAAATCCTTCATAATCCCCATAATGATCAGCCGTTTCCCCTGAAAAGTAATGGTTTTACCAATCGGATTTTTTAATCCCATTTGCTTAATTGCCGTTTCATTTAGTAGCGCGTGGCTGCTATCCGAGGGATTGTTTTTAAAACCATCTCCTTCTGCTAATTTAATACCTAATACAGAAGTGAAATTTGGATCGATAGCAACGCGTCTAATGAAAAAATTGGACTGCCCTTGGTCTTTTCCATCCCAATCGATGTCGGCGGTTTCAGACCCAATGTTACTGATGTCATTGCTGGCCGCAGTGACTCCTACAATACCCCGTTGATTCTGCAGTTCGTCTCGAATTGCGTCATAATGCGTCAAGAAGTTTTTCTGTTCAAATAAAAAGACATTTTCTTTGTCGTATCCCAAATCCTTGTGACGCATATAGCGCAGTTGTTTCTCAAAAATAAAAGTGGTGATAATCAGTATGACCGTGCAGCAAAATTGTAGGACAACAAGGCCTTTTCGTAGATTATTTTTGTTGCCAAATAGTGTACTATTATTTTTTAACTGGCTCAACACCTTGTTGCTTGAGAAAAGTATTGCAGGATAGATCCCTGCGATTATTACAGTGACGACAAAGGTGAGTAAAAAGATAAACCATAATTCGGACGCAAAAAAGCTGAATTGAATGTTTTTTTCAGCAAGGGAATTAAAAAATGGGATCGTTAGGTAAGCGAGTAGGATAGCAGTACATAATGAAATTAGAAACACCACCGCAGATTCGGTCAGATATTGAAGAAATAGATGACTTCTCTTGGCGCCAATAATTTTACGAATACTGATTTCCTTTATTCTTTTTGTAACTCGGGCCGTAACTAAATTGACGTAATTAATACAGGCAACGAGTAAGATAACAAGGGCAATGATTGAAAATATATAAACGGACTGCATACCGCTATCATCACCTTTAGGAGTATATAGATTTGTTTGTGTTATTTTCTGAAGGAAAAATGCAAATTTAGTATACAGTGGATTTCCTTGAAAATTGCCTTTTTGAATAGCAGTGAGTTGCTGTGCTACCTGAGCGGGGTTGGAACCTGGCTTTAGCAAAAAATAGATGTAATATTGAAAATTACCCCATTTTTCATCCAGCGGTTCTTTGGAAAGGCTGGACAATAGTTCAAATGGCAATAGATAATCAGCCTTAATGGAACTATTGCTAGGAAAGTCCCTAATAACAGCAGTAATTAAAAAAGGTTGCTTACCAGTTTTTAAAATAGGGTCAACTTCTAAATAGAGCGTTTGTCCTAGTGGATTTTCATTTTTAAAATATTTATTGGCAATCTTCTCTGTAATGACAATAGACTGTTTTCCCTGGAATAATTTGTCGGGAGTCAATTCTCTTATAGAAGCATCAAATACTTTGTTAAAAGTACTGTCAACATAAACTCCATGTTCGGTGGCCATAAGTTCGCTCTTATTGAACTGTATGCCTTGTGCGGCACTAATGCGGCAAGCTTCTTGTATCGCCGGAATTTTTAATTTTCCGTATAGTGCAATTGGCGGTGGTGCAGCATGAACGAATTGGTCATTTTCCTTGTCGAAGTTTGTTGACAGTTCATAGACTTGATTCGCATTATGGAAGACTTTATTAAAGGACAATTCGTCTGTGATCCAAAGTGCAATAACAATAACCACTGTCAGACTAATGCTTAGTCCGGTTAGATTCAGAAGAGTAAACCTCCTGTTCGTCAGTAAGGAACGAATTGCAGTTTTGATCGCGTTCTTTATCATTGTTCTTTTAATATGATCACAGCGGTTATCGAAAAGATTTGATGCTCTTAATCGCCTTCTCTTCGATAGTCGCTATATGATGTTACTTTTTAATATTCAATTCTTGAACCTTATCGTAGGTTTCATAGCTCGATACGATAACTTTATCTCCCGGTTGTAGGCCCTTGATAACCTCATAATATTCAGGATTTTGTCTTCCAAGCTGGATATCTACACGATATGCTGTAGATCCATTTTTGTCCAATTTAAAGATCCAGTTACCGCCGGTCTGTTGATAAAATCCACCTTTTGCCAGCAGCAAAGCTTTTGTTTCATCACTTAATGCAAGACGTATTTGCAGGGTTTGACCACGACGTATCCCTTTCGGAACATCGTTGATAAATTCCATGTCAACCTGGAATCGACCATTGGTGACTTGTGTGTACACTTTCTTGATACGGAGTTTATATGTTTTCTCCCCGATGGAAAATTCACCTTGTAGATCTGGGAAAATACGGTTGATATAATGTTCGTCAATATCAGCACGGACTTTAAATCCTGTCAAAACGTCGATTTGTCCCAACCGTTCCCCGGCGTTTTTGTTTTGTCCAATTTCGGCATCGAAGGCAGTCAATTGTCCGTCAACAGGTGCCCTAACGATTAAGTCCCCAATTTTCCTTTTCATCAGTTCCAAAGCGCTTTGTGTACGTTGATAAGTCTGTTTGTCCTGATTGGTTTTTTGCGCATTGGAGATTTCGTCTTGTTTCAGGATCTGTTTGGTCAAGCTGACACGCTCTTTTTGATAATTATAATCGTTCTTTGATTTTTCGAATTCTTGTGTTCCAATCGCTTTTTCAGCGAGCAATTTTTTATTGAGGTTATATACACGTTCTGCTTCTCTGTAGGCTTGTTCCACATCAGCCATTTGGTTGCGGTTATTAATGGAAGCTTGTTGGGCATTGGTTTGCGCAATCTGGGACTGTGTCAATAAATTCAAAACTTGCGTTTCTTGTTGAACCAGAGTGAGCTCCTGATCCGTATTGGATAGGCGCATGATGGCATCTCCTTTTTTCAAGATAGCACCATCTTCTACAAATTTTTCCTCTACACGTCCACCCACAGAAGCATCGAGATATATACTACTAATCGGAAGTACTGTACCGTTTATGGGGATAAATTCTTGAAAGTTACCGTTTTTTATTTCGACAATAGAGATGCGGTCAGCTTCTACATTGAGTTTGCTTTTACCAGATGTAAAATAAAAGCTGGCGCTGATTAAGCCAACTAAACCAGCAACCCCTACAATGGTCATGATACGTTTGCTATTCCACTTCTTCTTTTCTAAAGGTCTGTCCATAATTTAATATCAATTTCGTATGTAACTATGAAAGCTGTGCCAATAATTTAATATACTGATTTATAGTTGTTTATTTTGTTTTGTTTAGCGATCGGTGTTCGATAGCGGACACTTCTTGTACGAAGACGTACAACTGTCGTTTTTTGCTATCTATTGTGGTAACTGAGGCACTCTGAATAACTATAACCACAGGTTGTGGTGAGGTCTAAGGGTTTTTGATAAAATATCCTTACTCGGTATTTCCCTGATCTTATTCGTAGTCCTATTGATCTTTTAAGATGGTAACTTAACAGCAGTATCTATTCGGACTTTAGTCGGTGCTTCTTCGGTGCTTGTTCGGTGTTTCTTCGGTTGTAACCGAATAAAACCCGAACAAGCACCGATGTATATTCGATAAAAAAACGAATAAATGCCAAATTTGATCCCTGTCATTCTACTATTTATACCCTTGTTGATTTTAATTGTCCAACTACGCACACCGACTGTCCATTAATGAACATTTTTCAAAATTGAATTTTTGTATTAATTTGATATTTAATGTTTTAGTTGTTTGGCATGGCGATGGTCAGCAAAAAAATAAAAAATGGATATGAAGAGAATCTATATATATACTACCTTATGCTTTTTATTGAGTTATGCCGGCGCAGAAGCGCAACAGGCTGAGCAAGGACTATCGGAAAGAGCGACGGGGACACCAACAGTTGCGAGGAGCGACGATAAACAAATGACTAAGCGAACCTTAGCTGAATGTATACAATTGGCTGTAAAAGCCAATCCAAGCTTACTGCAGAATGAACTGGATGTGAAACGTGCGGAGGTGAATTTGGCACAGGCTAAAGCGAATCGATTGCCAAACATGAATGCAAATATGAATCATGTGTTTAGTTTTGGTAGATTCTTTGATGAATCGACAAAACAATATGTGAATAGTAATAGTGAATTTGGAAGTTATGGTATCGATGCTAATATTCCGCTATTTAGAGGATTGGGTTTGCTTTATGATATCCGTATGAAGGCGGATGCAAAGTCTGCCAGTAAACTTGAATTCGATTCACAGATAAACGCATTACGTTTAGATGTTATTACCTGTTTCATCCAAGTGCTTACGGCTAAAGATGTGCTTAAGCAGTCTGAAATGCAGACAGAAGTGACCAAAGAACAGGTAAATAGGGCTGAGGCCATGCATAAGGAAGGGGCGATTAGTCCTGGTGATTATTTTGATCTGAAGGGGCAACTCGCCAATGACATGAACACAATTCAGAATAATCGACAGCTATTATATGCTTATCGAGTTAAATTAGCGAACTTTTTAAATATAGATGAACAACAGCTCGGAGACTTGCAGCCACCAGAATATGTGGAAGATGGACGGAGGTTATCTTCCGAACAGCTTTTTCAACTTGCGACGGAAGCTTTGCCGAATATTCCTGCTTTGGATTGGCGAATTAAGGCTGCAGAAAAGAACATTAAGGTGGCCAAGGCAGCATATTGGCCATCGCTGAGTCTAGGAGCTGGAATGAATTCAAATTTTTCAAATACGAAAACAGATAAATTTTGGGATCAGGTAAATAATAACCTGGGGAAGTCTATTTCTTTGGGGCTTTCTATACCTATTTTTAATAGATTTCAGGTCCTAAATCAAGTTAAGTTAGCAAAATTAGATTTGGAATCTGCAAAATTCCGGAAAGAGATGGAATTAAATAATCTACGTGCTGAAACCTCTAAAGCTGTATTTAATTTGGAGAATGCAAATAATATGATTGTACAATTGCGCAGTCAAAATGAAAATTACGCGGAATCTTTTCGTATTGCCAAGGTAGTTTTCGAGTTGGGAAATAGTAATTCAGTGATTTTTTTGACAGCAAAAAACAAATTCGACAACAGCCAGATTCAATTGGTCGTCAAGCAGTATGAATGGCTGCTGCAAAAATATATCAATGATTATTACGCAGGCTCGTTGAATTTATAGTTATCTTAGTATCTTCAATGAAGTCAGGAAGTATGAAAAAAGCATCTATTTTAGTCGTGGATGATGACCAGGATTTATTAACTGCGGCAAGAATCTTGCTTAAACCTAAAGTCAGTCATATTCAAGTTGAACCTAATCCGGAGAATCTAATTGCACATCTGGAGAAAACACCTTATGATCTGGTGCTTTTAGATATGAATTTTAAAAGCACGATCAATACAGGCAATGAGGGGCTATATTGGTTGTCACGAATCAAAGAGAAATTTCCACAGGTACATGTGATTATGATTACAGCTTATGGAGCTGTTGATCTCGCTGTAAAGTCGCTGAAACAAGGTGCATCTGATTTTGTCGTCAAACCTTGGGAAAATGAACAATTGCTGGCAACAATCGAAAGCGCGCTTGCAGAATCAAAAAATAAAGAAAAGAAAAGTAAAAGTTCCTTGCTCAGCAGTGCGAACAGCCCTGATTTGATTGGTAACTCCATTGTTATGGATGAACTGCAATACAAGTTGGAGAAAATAGCGCCTACAGATGCCAATATATTAATATTAGGGGAAAATGGGACAGGTAAAGACCTGATTGCCCAAGCCATTCAGCGACGATCACTACGTTCAGATCGGACCTATGTTAAGGTTGATGTCGGCGCGCTGACGGAAACATTGTTTGAAAGCGAGCTTTTCGGTTATAAGAAGGGGGCATTTACGGATGCACGTGAAGACCGTCAAGGGCGATTCGAAGCGGCGAATGGAGGGACATTGTTCCTCGATGAAATTGGCAATATCTCTTTGCAGCAACAAGCCAAATTGTTGACTGTACTGCAGAATAGACAGGTGACACCGTTGGGTTCCTATCAACCAATCCCGGTTGATATCCGCTTAATTTCAGCAACGAACGTACCGCTGAAACAACTCGCGGATGAGAGTCGTTTTCGAAAAGACTTAATTTATCGGATCAATACCGTAGAAATTCAGGTACCCCCGTTGCGTGAGCGGGGAGAGGATATCAAACTATTGGCTGATCATTTTCTCGATATCTATTCGAAGAAATACAATAAGCGGATTGAAGGATTTGAATCGGATGCGGTTAAGAAAATGTGTGCCTATCATTTTCCGGGTAACGTCCGAGAACTCCAATACAGTATCGAGCGCGCTGTTATTATGGCAGACCAGCTCAGCATTGCCGGAAATGACCTCTTTTTCTCGCCTATCGAGCAACAAGTAGATAGTCCCGTTGTCGAATCTAGTCCCAGCAGTCAAAATTTGGAAGAATTGGAACGTAAAGCAATCAAATCTGCGATTGAGCGTTACAATGGAAATATCAGTAAAGCAGCAAAGGAATTAGGGCTCACAAGAGCAGCGCTTTATAGACGTTTGGAGAAATATGATATTTAGTCGATGAGGCACGGGAAAATCTTAAATACCATCAAGATTATATTACTGCTGGCAGCAGCTCTTGTGAGTGCCTATTTGCTGCTAAAACGTGAATACGTCCAGGCGTCTTTGATCTTTTGTATTATGCTTTATCTGGGCTTTAATCTATATGCACAATATAATTTTTTGACCAGGCAGTTGATTGAATTTTCAGAAGCGGTAAAATACCGCGATTTTACCAGACGTTTTTTGGTGAAAAATACAAAATCAGTAGAGGGAAAGCTTTTCCTCGCCTTTAACCAGATCAACGAGACCTATAAAGAGATCAGCATTAAACAGGAAATTCAGCATCAATACCTGGACCGTGTGATCAATATGCTGAATTCGGCGATCATTTTTTATGAGATGGATAGTGGTAAGGTCATGTGGGTAAATGAAGCATTTAAGCAGCTGTTTCACTTACCACATCTCGGAAACATTACCGGGCTAAAGAAAAAAAATAACGATCTCTATGAAAAAACCATGTTACTTGAAAATGGGCAGCAACAAATGGAGTCCGTTCAGTCAAGTAAAGGGAAAATTAAATTATTGATTCAAAGCTCAAGCTTTGAGACACAGGATGCTTTGTTTCGCATTGTTGTGTACCAAAATATCAATGAAGCAATTGATGAAACAGAAACAAAGGCATGGCACAAATTATTGCGCGTACTGACACATGAAATTATGAATTCTATTGCTCCGATCAGCTCACTTGCTGAAACCTTAAACGGTCGTTTGGACCATTTTAAAGGAGCTGAAGATATTGATGATCTAAAAACAGGTATTTCCACCATCAAACGTCGTAGCGAAGGACTTTTACATTTTGCGAAGAGTTATCGTATGATCAATAAGGTCGATCAGCCTCAGCTAGCGCCGATCCAAATTTCGCAGTTATTTGAGCATATCTATCAGCTGCTTGAACCAACCTTGATCCAGAAAAATATTGACGTAGATATTATCCTTAAAAATACACGGTTAATTTTATCTGCAGATGTCAATTTGATCGAGCAGGTTATTATTAACCTGATGCTGAATGCAATTGATGCAGTAAAAAATAGGGAAGAGGCTTATATCAGTTTATCTGCTCTCGAAGTAGACGGTAAGGTTCAGGTCCGGATTGAAGATAATGGGGCCGGAATTCCTGCCGATCTCCAGGAACAGATTTTCACGCCATTTTTTACGACAAAGAAAACGGGTACAGGTGTCGGCTTGACCCTAAGCAAACAGATCATGTTATTGCACAAAGGGACTATTTTTCTCAATAGCACGGAGGGAGAGGGAAGTGTTTTTGTCCTCCAGTTTTAGCGATATCATTCCCTCTGACCTGTCGCTTTTCTAATTTAATAGCATGTATTCATTGGTACTAAAAACCTCATGTTCCATGTGAAAAATCATAAAATTTAGCGATGTTTGCAGCGAAATGAACTACATGCTTAAGTATTGGCGGCATTATTTTGTATCCCATAGTCGCCATGGGACCCATTCTCCTTTTGTCTATAAATTGGTTGACGAGGTGATCTATCAAAAGACCTCCAAAGCGCGTGTTTCAGAATTACCCCAATTTATTCAAAACGAAAGCAAGGTAGAACAGAAAAAGTATGCATTAATCGATCGATTATTAAAGACATTTGCTTACGATGATTTTAGCTATTGGGGCGATCGTCCGCTCGAAAGTTATCGGAGCCTTTTGCAGGAGCAGTGTGGAAGCTATGCATACCGGCATATCTATTATATCGATCTGGATGATCTTGACCTGAAAGTTTTGGAAAACGTTCGAGACCGGGATATACTAATTATAAATGAGCCCCATTTATCAGCGAAAAGAGAAGCCTATTGGAATAACCTGAAAAAGGATAATCGTGTTGTGATTACGATCGATCTATACCGGATTGGTTTGGTTTACTTTAGGAAAGAACAGCGGAAAGAGAATTTTCTGATCCGATTTTAAACTGTAGTTACTACCATTGCCTGGTTGATGGTGGGGTAGTCATCAACAGCATTCCGTTGGACATAAAATATTTTATTTAAAACTTGTGGGAATTGAGAAGAAGTAGGGATAGGAAAGTCGATTTCGTTTGTTACTAATAAAGAACAGCATCCATCAATAGATATTATGGATGCTGTTCTTTATGATATGTTTTTTTATTAAAAAGCCTCACTTAGGGACAGGTAGAAGCCCGATTGACGTTTTTCTCCAGGTCTTTGTTCACCAAAGGAATAATCAAAGCGAATACTGCTGTTATGTTCGAGACTAAAGAAATAGCGTAAACCGCCACCATAGCTGGCTACATATCGGCTGCTATTTTCCTTGGAAAAGGTCGATCCGAGGCCCGAAAATCCAACGATGCCAAAGCGTGGATGAAAGCGATAACGCAGTTCAGCCTGTGAGGCCAGGTAATTCTTGTCCCGGTAACGTCCGAGGTAATAACCGCGCATCATCATGTCTCCGCCTAGTTCACGGTAGTTGTAGAATGGAACGGTTTTCCCAAATGTGGAACGAAAGATTCCCTGCAGGGCCAGGGTGACCTGGTTGTGCAGAGGAATAAAGCCACGGAGATCAACATCGAGGTTTGCCCCTGTAAAATCAGTACTTGTCCATAATTTGGGAGCATATGCCAACCGTAATTTGGCATAATAACCTTTTGTCGTATAAGAAACGTTATCCCTATTATCAAACAATTGCGATAGACCTATGAGGAGTTGTTGTCCGCCATCCTTTCCAATAAGATCGGAATGATTGAAAATGCGATCGGCGCTGTCGCTACGAATGGTGAAGTTATCGTATTGAATGTTGATACCAGAATAGAGGTTGTTGCTGATTTTTTTCTCAGCTTCGAGTTTAACGCGAAATAATTTTTGATCAATGCGTTCTTCATCTGCTTTCCAGGTGTCCATGCCGACACCATAATAGTTAAAGGGCCAATTACGGTAGCGTATTTCACTAATCAGATGATAGTCGTTGTTTTTAGTCCAAAGGTCTGTCTGCAGTTTAAAGTTGGACTGACTGTTGGATGTAAAGGTTCCCATGACCATTACCGTGGAGGTGCGGATTTTGGGATCAGATTTGTCCAGATAAAAATTATAAGCACTTGCCAGACCATATTCGACGCCCGTTTCCTGCGCATAACCAACGGCCGGTAAAACCATAAAACTACCGGAACGTGTAGAATCTCTTTCAGCGGAAAGAAATTTTTTACTCAATTTTTGAATAATATTTTGAGCTTTCAATTCGGCCGATCCCATTAAAAGTACCGTAAATAGTACGGAGTATCGGGTAAGTTTTGAAAGTGATTGCGGTAAAATTTGCATGCCCAAAGATAGTATATTAGCCAAATAACCAAAATAGGTAAATATGCAATGAAAAATTATTGTGCTGCATATCAGTATAATTGCCAAAAACTGTCTTTTTTTTTTGACAAATATTTTTGTAAAGTGAGTTTTGTGTCTATCTTTGCATCAGCAAACAAGGGAACAACGGTTCAAAACAACGAAAGTTTGCTTAGTTCTTTAAATGAAAAAAAATAAAAAATAAACTTGCAGAAATCAAAAGTAAATTCGATATTTGCACTCGCTGAAAAGGTAGAAATACTTGGTCAGACGTTGATAGAATGTAAGTTTAAATAAAGATATTAGAAGCCTCTTTAGCTCAGCTGGTAGAGCAACTGACTTGTAATCAGTAGGTCATTGGTTCGATTCCGATAAGAGGCTCTAAATGTAACGAAAGTTACAGGTCTGGAGGGGTTCCAGAGCGGTCAAATGGGACGGACTGTAAATCCGTTGCTTCGGCTTCGAAGGTTCGAATCCTTCTCCCTCCACACTTTATTTTAATTAGGGTGTTAGATTTACTCTAGTTTCTAATTATTAAGCGGAAGTAGCTCAGTTGGTAGAGCGATAGCCTTCCAAGCTATAGGTCGCGAGTTCGAACCTCGTCTTCCGCTCAAATTTTTCAAGTATTAAATTTAGTCTCTATCTTCTTTGATAATAATGTATCTAAAGGTGGGGGCATTAATACGTAAATAAGGTTTTTTAGTAAGCCGAAGTAGCTCAGGGGTAGAGCACTTCCTTGGTAAGGAAGAGGTCGTGGGTTCAAATCCCATCTTTGGCTCGTACTTGTGTAAAAGTTAAGCAAGAGTATATAACAAATAGAAATAATTTATAATTACTAATTCGCATAAACATGGCAAAAGAGAAATTTGACCGTAGTAAACCACACTTAAACATTGGTACTATCGGTCACGTTGACCACGGTAAAACTACAACTACAGCTGCTATCACTAAAGTATTGGCTGATAAAGGTTTGTCAGAAGCTCGTTCATTTGATTCAATTGACTCTGCTCCTGAAGAAAAAGAGCGTGGTATCACAATCAATACTGCACACGTAGAATATTCTACAGCTAACCGTCACTATGCACACGTTGACTGTCCAGGTCACGCTGACTACGTTAAGAACATGGTAACTGGTGCTGCTCAAATGGACGGTGCTATCATCGTAGTTGCTGCGACTGATGGTCCTATGCCTCAAACTCGTGAGCACATCTTGTTGGCTCGCCAAGTAGGTGTTCCTGCGTTAGTAGTATTCATGAACAAAACTGACTTAGTTGATGACCCTGAGTTGTTAGACTTAGTTGAAATGGAAGTTCGTGAGTTATTATCATTCTACGAATTCCCTGGTGATGATATCCCTGTAATCAAAGGTTCTGCTTTAGGTGCATTGAACGGTGAGCCTGAGTGGGTTGAGAAAATCATGGAATTAATGGATGCTGTAGATAACTACATTCCAATTCCTCCACGTTTGACTGACTTACCTTTCTTGATGCCAGTAGAAGACGTATTCTCGATCACAGGTCGTGGTACAGTTGCTACAGGTCGTATCGAAAGAGGTGTAATCAACTCTGGTGATCCAGTTGAGATCTTAGGTATGGGTGCTGAGAACTTGAAATCTACAGTAACAGGTGTTGAGATGTTCCGTAAAATCTTAGATTACGGTGAGGCTGGTGATAACGTAGGTTTATTGTTACGTGGTATTGAGAAAACTGATATCAAACGTGGTATGGTTATCTGTAAACCAGGTTCAGTAACTCCTCACGATCATTTCAAAGCTGAGGTTTACGTATTGTCAAAAGCTGAAGGTGGTCGTCACACTCCATTCTTCAACAAATACCGTCCTCAATTCTATTTCCGTACAACTGACGTAACTGGAGAGATCTCTTTACCAGAAGGTACTGAAATGGTTATGCCAGGTGATAACGTTACAATCAGCGTGAAATTAATTTCTGCTATTGCAATGGAAAAAGGTCTACGTTTCGCTATCCGTGAGGGTGGTCGTACAGTAGGTGCTGGTCAGGTAACTGAAATTATCTAGTCTTTAATAAAGATTTAGAATCACATAGAATAAGCTAATCAACTGAGGTTGATTAGCTTATTTTTTCGATAAGCGATTTATCGGATTAAAATAAAAAAAAGTGAAAAAAGATTTGCAGAAAGTGGTTTAAAACACTATATTTGCATCACAAAATAAGAAATACACGGGCATAGTTTAAAGGTAGAACGAAGGTCTCCAAAACCTTTGGTCTGGGTTCGAGTCCTGGTGCCCGTGCTTATAAAAACAGATAAACTAAAATGGCAAAAGTACTTGATTTTTTTAAAGACTCTTATGTAGAGATCACTGAGAAAGTGACTTGGCCTACATGGTCTCAGTTACAAAGTTCAGCTGTTATTGTACTTGTTGCTTCTCTTCTTATTGCATTGGTTGTCTTTGTAATGGATAAAGCTTCAAGTGTAGGGTTAGAATTCTTGTACGGTATTGCTTCTTAATTTTTCAATCGTATTTATTTATGGCAGATCAAGGTTTAAAGTGGTACGTAGTTCGTGCTGTAAGTGGTAAAGAAAAGAAAGTAAAGCAATATATTGATGCCGAAGTTAGCCGTTTAGGTATTGAGCACTTGATTCCTCAGGTGTTGATCCCAATGGAAAAATACTACTTGATGCGCGATGGTAAGAAAGTTGCTAAAGAGCGTAACTACTATCCTGGTTATGTTTTATTGGAAGCAGCTCTTGACGGTGAGTTAGAGCACATCATCAAAAATATCAATAGTGTAATTGGTTTCTTGGGAGATAAAGCAGGTAATGCAGTTCCTTTGCGCCAAGCAGAGGTAAATCGTATCCTAGGTAAAGTGGATGAAATGGCCGAGCAAGGTGAAACCATTAACGTTCCTTACTATGTGGGTGAAACAGTGAAAGTAAACGATGGTCCTTTCAACGGATTTACCGGAGAAATCGAAGAAGTCCACGAAGATAAAAAGAAATTAATTGTGATGGTGAAAGTCTTCGGTCGTAAGACGCCACTTGAACTAAACTACATGCAAGTAGAAAAAGAGTAAGATTAGTAATTAACGATAGAGAAAAGCTTTTCATGAAAATTGGAAGGCTTTTTTTTGTATCTTACTACAAATGAAAAGGCCAACTATTTATCTATTCGTATTGATGTATGTGCTAACATTGCTGAGCTGTGCAAATGTCGAGAAGTACAATCGATTTATTGAAACTCCCCTGGCGGTGGAAGCTATGCAGCAAGATATCAACTATGTTGAGCATAACCTGTGGAAGATGCATCCGGACCTGTTTCTATATGTGCGGGAAGATCAGTTAAAGATTAAGTTCGACAGCCTTCGTAGAACGATCCGCCAGCCATTATTGCCCAATCAGTTTCAGCTGGCATTAGCATCCGTACTCGCCCAAGTTCGGCAGGGGCATATGACGCTGAGTCCCCTTATTTCAAAATTTGATCCGAAAGGTAAGGATAAAGTACGCTACCAAAAAAGTAAGGGTCCTTTCTCACAATTGGGATTTCATTGGCAAGAAAATACACTCTATCTCTCAAAAAATGGGACCTTAGATTCGACCTTGGTAGTAGGTTCTAAAATTCTTGCCGTTGAGGGGATACAACCACAAAATCTGTATACAAAATATCGTCCAACCTTTACATCGGACGGCTATAATACGACATTTATAGATCAGGCTTTTGAGCGTTTATTACCGCGGTATTACCAATTGGAATTGGGCTATCGGGATTCTATTGCGATCTTGTTTTCCGATGCCGATAGCACGTACCAGCGGACTGTTGTAAGAAGGTTTGATAGTGTCGATACAAAGGCTAAATCAGAGATAACGACCAAGGCTGTGAAAAAAGTGAGCCAACCTGATCAGAAGAAAAGTGATTTAAAAAAGCAGCGTAAAATCTTTGGGTATAATGCCAATCTAAAAAGAATGAGTAAACAGCTCTCTTTCCCTGTCAAAGGCGATAGTAGTGTTGCTTTATTGAAAGTGGTTGACTTTTCGTATGGGCGTCCAAAAGAAGCCTATAGAAGAATTTTTGATCGACTGGAGCTTAATTCTGTACAATACCTGATCTTGGATCTTCGTGGCAATTTGGGCGGACGTTTGTCCGATGTCCGTGAATTATACAGTTACTTAGTGGAAGAGGATAAATTCCAATTTGTTCAGCCGGCAGTTATCACCTCAAAATTCAACTTACCATTTTATCAGGTAAAAGGATTGCCGGGTTGGTCTTATCCCATTTTATCACCATTTATTATACCAAGTGCTGTAGTATCTTGGACAAAGACGTTTTCCAAAGATGGAATAAATTACACCCATCTTACGGGAAGCAAAATTGAAAAATCAAAGGCGAATCGCTATCGCGGTGATTTATTTGTATTGATCGATGGCGGGACTTTTTCTGCGGCGAGTTTAATTGCTACAAATCTGAAAGTTGGGAAACGTGCTGTTTTCTTTGGTGAAGAGACTGGCGGGGCTGCTAGTGGCACGGTTGCGGGAGTTCTTCCTGTACTGAAACTGCCAAACTCCCATTTAAGGTGGCGCTTTGGCTTAATGGACGTGAAGCCTTATTATCATGTAAGCGAAGCCGGGCGGGGTGTTATGCCGGATGTTTCCATTGTACGAAATGTTGATGATGTTATCAAAGGGAAGGATCAGGTATTGGATAAGGTGTTGAAGTCTATTAGAGTACAGTAGAACTGATGTAAATTTGTTAAAATCGATAATTCTAGTGTTAAGATTTAGAAAGGTGTAAAGATTTTTTTGTAGGAAGATGTGTAATCTGGGCTAGGATATAAAAAAAAACATAAATTCCTGAAAAATTAAAAGTTAGATACTTGCAGGATTCAAATCTTCTTATTAACTTTGCACCTCGGTTGGGGTGTTACGTCCTGGCCGATGAATGTTACGTTATTTGCTTCCAACTTACTAACAGACATTTAACAAAATTAAATTCAAAACAAAATGGCAAAAGAAGTCAGTGCGTTAGTAAAATTACAAGTTAAGGGCGGAGCTGCGAATCCTTCACCTCCAGTAGGACCTGCATTAGGTGCTAAAGGTGTGAATATCATGGATTTCTGTAAGCAGTTCAACGCTCGTACGCAAGACAAACCAGGTCAAGTATTGCCTGTTGTCATTACAGTTTACGCTGATAAATCATTTGATTTTATCATCAAGACTCCACCGGTAGCAGTTCAGTTGAAAGACGCTGCGAAATTAAAAAGTGGATCTGGCGAGCCTAACCGTAAAAAAGTTGCGGCTATCACTTGGGAACAAGTTGAGACAATCGCTAAAGATAAAATGCCTGATTTAAATGCATTTACTGTAGAGGCTGCTATGAAAATGGTAGCTGGTACAGCACGTAGTATGGGTATTACTGTATCAGGTAATGCTCCTTGGAACAATTAATTAAGAAATCAATTTAAGAAAAGTGGCTAGATTAACAAAAAATCAAAAAGCGGCACTATCCAAAATTGAAGCTGGTAAAGCATACTCTTTAAAAGAAGCTTCGGCTTTAGTTAAAGAAATCTCATTGACCAAATTTGATGCTTCTGTGGATATCGACGTTCGTTTGGGCGTAGATCCTCGTAAAGCAAATCAAATGGTTCGTGGTATTGCAACATTACCTCACGGTACTGGTAAAACTGTTCGTGTTTTAGTTTTATGTACTCCTGATAAGGAAGAAGAAGCTAAAGCGGCAGGTGCAGACTACGTAGGTTTAGATGATTACATCAGCAAAATTGAAGGTGGTTGGACTGACGTTGATATCATTATTACTATGCCTAGTGTTATGGCTAAAGTTGGTAAATTGGGTCGTATTTTAGGTCCAAGAAACTTGATGCCTAACCCTAAAACTGGTACAGTTACAACAGAAGTTGGTAAAGCTGTAACAGATGTAAAAGGTGGTAAGATCGATTTCAAAGTTGACAAAACCGGTATCATCCATACTTCTATTGGTAAAGCGTCGTTCGATGCAGATAAGATATATGATAACGCACTAGAGGTATTACAAACTCTAGCTCGTTTGAAACCATCTGCAGCTAAAGGAACTTACTTTAAAAGTATTCACATTTCCTCAACTATGAGTCCTGGTATTCATATTGAGACTAAATCAGTAGCAGGTATTTAATCATGAGAAAAGAAGAAAAACAAGAAATTGTTCTAGCTTTGGCCGAACAGATTAAATCTTACGGTAACTTCTACATTACCGATACTGCTGAGTTGTCAGTTGAAAAAGTGAATAACATTCGTCGTAAATGTTTTGAACAAGGCATCGAAATTAAAGCTGTAAAAAACACTTTAATCAAGAAAGCATTAATCGAAGCTGGTGTTGATGAAGAAGAAATCTTTGGAACGCTTAAAGGAGCGTCTACAATGATGTTTTCAGAAGTCGCTAACGCACCTGCGAAATTAATCAAAGAATTGCGTAAATCAGGTGAAAAACCGTTGTTAAAAGCGGCTTTCATTGAAGCAACTGCATTCGTTGGAGATAATCAATTAACTGCATTAGTTAATCTTAAATCTAAAAACGAACTTATTGCGGACGTTATCGCAGCCTTGGAATCTCCTGCGAAAAATGTTATTTCAGCTCTTCAATCAGGAGGAAATACTGTTGCAGGTTTAGTAAAAGCTTTAGAAGAAAGAGGTTAACGAATCCTCCAGAACAGAAACATTCGTTACAATTTAATTAACAATTTTTATAAAGTACATTCAAAAATTCAAAATAAAATGGCAGATTTAAAACAACTTGCTGAACAGTTAGTTAACTTAACAGTAAAAGAAGTTAAAGAATTAGCTGATATCTTAAAAGACGAGTATGGCATCGAGCCTGCTGCTGCTGCTGTTGCTGTAGCTGCTGCTCCAGCTGAAGGTGGTGCTGCTGCTGCAGAAGAGAAAACTTCATTTGACGTTATCTTGAAAGAAGCTGGTGGTCAAAAATTAGCTGTAGTTAAATTGGTTAAAGATTTAGCTGGATTAGGCTTGAAAGAAGCTAAAGATTTAGTTGACGGAGCACCTAAAGAATTAAAAGCTGGTGTATCTAAAGACGAAGCAGAAGCTTTGAAAAAACAATTAGAAGAAGCTGGTGCTGTTGTTGAGATTAAATAATCTCAACTAATTAGCCCGAAAAGGTTTAGACTCTGACGATTTTTCGTCAGAGTCTATTCCTATTTATATCAATACGCCACTATGCTGTGTATATGCTGGGCACAGTGGAAAGGTGGTTTACAGCATAAGTGTAAGCGCAGTTTTTTTAAAACTAAAATTCATATTCCCTTGGCAAACAATAATATTCAACAAGAAAGAATAAACTTTGCGACAAGTAAGAAAGTATTGGAATATCCAGATTTCTTAGATGTGCAATTGGAATCTTTCAAGGAGTTTTTTCAATTAGAAACTACTTCTGACAACCGCCATCAGGAAGGGCTGTTCAAGGTATTCTCGGAAAACTTCCCTATTTCTGATTCAAGAAACATTTTTGTGCTAGAGTTTTTGGATTATTTCATTGATCCACCACGTTATGATATCCAAGAGTGTATCGAGCGCGGCTTGACTTATAGCGTTCCTTTAAAGGCTAAGTTAAAGTTATCTTGTAATGATGAAGAACACGAAGATTTCGAAACTATTGTTCAGGATGTATATTTAGGGACTATCCCTTATATGACTCCTAAAGGTACTTTCGTGGTAAATGGTGCAGAGCGTGTCATCGTATCGCAATTACACCGTTCACCAGGCGTTTTCTTTGGTCAAAGTAGACACACAAATGGTACTAAACTTTATTCTGCAAGGGTAATTCCTTTCAAAGGATCTTGGATCGAATTTGCAACTGACGTAAATAACGTCATGTATGCGTACATCGACCGTAAAAAGAAATTCCCAGTTACGACCTTATTGCGTGCTATCGGTTATGATTCGGATAAAGATATCTTAGAATTGTTCGATTTAGCGGATGAAGTAAAAGTTAGTAAATCTGGTCTTAAAAAATATGTTGGTCGTCGTCTTGCGGCTAGGGTATTGAAAAAATGGGTAGAAGATTTCGTGGATGAGGATACAGGTGAAGTTGTATCTATCGACCGTAACGAAATTATCCTTGAGCGTGAAACTGTTCTAGAAGAAGATCACATTGATTTGATCATCGAAGCTGGCGTTAAGTCTATTATCTTAGCGAAAGATGATGAATCAAACAATGCAGACTATTCTATTATATATAACACTTTACAAAAAGATACGTCCAACTCAGAAAAAGAAGCGGTAGAGCATATCTATCGTCAATTGCGTAACGCTGAACCACCAGATGAGGAAACTGCTCGTGGTATCATCGATCGTTTATTCTTCTCTGACAAACGTTATGATTTAGGTGATGTAGGTCGTTACCGTATCAATCGTAAGTTGAAGTTGGGAACTCCGGATGATACGAAAGTATTAACCCGTGAGGATATCATTGCAATTGTGAAGTATTTGATCAATTTGATCAACTCTAAAGCCGAGGTGGATGATATTGACCACTTGTCAAACCGTCGTGTACGTACTGTAGGTGAACAATTATATGCTCAATTTGGTGTAGGTCTATCTCGTATGGCCCGTACAATCCGTGAGCGTATGAACATTCGTGACAATGAGGTATTTACGCCAACTGATTTGATTAATGCACGTACACTTTCGTCCGTAATCAATTCGTTCTTTGGTACCAACCAGTTGTCTCAGTTCATGGACCAAACTAACCCTCTTGCTGAAATTACGCACAAGCGTCGTTTGTCAGCTTTAGGTCCAGGTGGTCTTTCTCGTGAGCGTGCAGGTTTCGAGGTTCGTGACGTTCACTATACACACTACGGTCGTCTTTGTACAATTGAAACTCCTGAGGGTCCAAACATCGGTTTGATCTCCTCATTGGCTGTACATGCGAAAATTAACCACTTAGGATTTATCGAGACTCCTTACCGTAAGGTAAAAGATGGGGTTGTTGTGGTTGACGAACCGGTTGTATACTTATCTGCTGAGGATGAAGATGGTAAAACAATCGCACAAGCGAATGCTTTGTATGATGACAAAGGTAATTTCGAAGATGCGAAAGTGAAAGCCAGATATGAGGGTGACTTCCCAATTATCGAGCCTAATATGCTTGATTATATGGACGTTGCTCCAAACCAAATTACATCTATTGCGGCTTCATTGATTCCTTTCTTGGAACACGATGATGCCAACCGTGCATTGATGGGATCGAACATGCAACGTCAGGCTGTGCCTGTATTGCGTCCACAAGCTCCTATTGTAGGTACTGGTCTTGAAGGTCGTGTAGCGAAAGATTCACGTACATTGATCAATGCGGAAGGTCATGGTGTAGTAGAATATGTAGATGCTGATGAAATCAAAATCCGTTACGACAGAAACGACGATGATCGTCTTGTATCATTCGATGATGATGTCAAAACGTATAAATTGATCAAATTCAAGAAAACCAACCAAAATACATGTATGAACTTGAAGCCTATCGTTAAGAAAGGTCAACGAGTTGAACCAGGACAAGTATTATGTGAAGGTTATGCAACTGAAAATGGTGAATTAGCATTAGGTCGTAACTTGAAAGTAGCGTTCATGCCTTGGCAAGGATATAACTTTGAGGATGCGATTGTAATCTCTGAGCGTGTAGCGAAAGAAGACTGGTTTACATCTCTTCACATTGAAGAATTCGAACTTGAAGTTCGTGATACGAAACGTGGTGAGGAAGAGTTAACAGCTGATATTCCTAACGTATCTGAAGAAGCGACAAAAGACTTAGATGAAAACGGTATTATCCGTATCGGTGCTGAAGTTGGTGGCGGTGATATCTTAATTGGTAAAATCACACCTAAAGGTGAGTCTGATCCTTCTCCAGAAGAGAAATTGTTACGTGCAATCTTCGGTGACAAAGCTGGTGACGTGAAAGATGCTTCATTGAAAACTCCGCCTTCATTAAAAGGTGTTGTTATCGATACGAAGTTATTCTCGCGTGCGAAGAAAATGTCTAAAGAGGTTGAGCGCAAAACTTTAGAAAAACTAGAGGTTGCTCACGATAGAGCTGTTAAATCATTGAAAGATCGTTTGGTTGAAAAATTATTCACAGTAGTGAATGGTAAAACAAGCCAAGGGGTATACAATGTCTATAAAGAGTTGTTGGTCGCTAAGGGAGCTAAGTTCACACAAAAAATCCTAGCTGAATTAGATTACAACAACATCAACCCAATGGGATGGACAACTGACGAAGATAAAAACGAGTTGATCAAAATGGCCCTTCATAATTACAATATTAAAATTAATGAAGAGTTAGGTTCATTCAAACGTGATAAATTTGCAGTGTCTGTCGGTGATGAACTTCCATCAGGAATTGTGCAGATGGCTAAAGTTTACGTTGCTAAGAAACGTAAGTTGAAAGTAGGGGATAAGATGGCCGGTCGTCACGGTAACAAAGGTATCGTTGCACGTATCGTACGTGATGAGGATATGCCATTCTTAGAAGATGGAACACCAGTTGATATCGTGTTGAACCCACTAGGGGTACCTTCACGGATGAACTTGGGACAGATCTACGAAACCGTATTGGGTTGGGCAGGTCAAAAATTGGGTGTGAAATTTGCTACACCTATCTTTGATGGTGCTGAAATGGATCAGGTACAGGATTGGGTTGCGAAAGCTGGCCTACCAAAATCTGGACGTACATATTTGTACAACGGATTGACTGGTGACCGTTTCGATCAACCGACGACAGTGGGTGTAATCTACATGTTGAAATTAGGTCACATGGTTGATGATAAAATGCACGCACGTTCAATCGGTCCGTACTCATTGATCACGCAACAACCTCTGGGTGGTAAAGCGCAATTCGGTGGTCAACGTTTCGGTGAGATGGAGGTTTGGGCATTGGAAGCATTCGGTGCGTCTAACATCCTTCAAGAAATCTTGACTGTGAAATCGGATGACGTGGTTGGTCGTGCCAAAACTTACGAAGCAATCGTAAAAGGTAACAACCTTCCGACACCATCGGTACCAGAATCGTTCAACGTATTGGTACACGAGCTACGTGGATTGGGTCTAGATATCACATTGGATTAATTAAGCAAATAGGGCTTTGAAGGGCTCAGTCCTTCAAAGCTTCTTTATAAAGCTTTAACTTTTGAATAAGTATGTCTTACAAAAAAGATAATAAAATTAAAAGCAACTTCACTTCGATTACGATCAGCTTGGCTTCTCCAGAAACTATTTTGGAACGCTCAAGTGGTGAAGTTACAAAACCGGAAACGATTAACTATCGTACCTACAAACCAGAACGTGACGGTTTATTCTGTGAGCGCATTTTTGGTCCTGTAAAGGATTACGAATGTCACTGTGGTAAATACAAACGTATCCGTTATAAAGGTATTGTATGTGACCGTTGTGGTGTTGAAGTAACAGAGAAAAAGGTGCGTCGTGAGCGTATGGGACATATCAACTTGGTGGTTCCTGTCGCGCACATCTGGTATTTCCGTTCTCTTCCTAATAAAATTGGTTATTTATTGGGACTTCCTACCAAGAAATTGGATATGATCATTTACTACGAACGTTATGTGGTTATCCAAGCTGGTATTAAGGAAGAAGATGGTATCAACTTCATGGACTTCTTGACTGAAGAAGAATATTTAGATATTTTAGATACTCTACCAAAAGAAAATCAATATTTAGACGATAATGACCCTCAAAAATTCGTTGCTAAAATGGGTGCTGAGGCGTTAGAAGATTTGTTGAAACGTATTGATTTGGATCAATTGTCATACGATTTACGTCACCAAGCTGCTAACGAAACTTCTCAACAACGTAAAAATGAAGCGTTAAAACGTCTTCATGTGGTTGAAGCTTTCCGTAGTTCACGTGAAAATATCGAGAATCGTCCAGAATGGATGATTGTGAAAATCGTTCCAATCATTCCACCTGAATTACGTCCTTTAGTGCCTTTGGATGGTGGTCGTTTTGCGACTTCGGATTTGAATGACTTATACCGTCGTGTGATTATCCGTAACAACCGTCTAAAACGTTTGATCGAAATCAAAGCTCCTGAGGTAATCTTACGTAACGAGAAACGTATGCTTCAAGAAGCGGTAGACTCTTTGTTTGACAACTCACGTAAAGTGAACGCTGTTAAGACAGAAGGTAACCGTGCATTGAAGTCTTTATCTGATATTTTGAAAGGTAAACAAGGTCGTTTCCGTCAAAACTTGTTAGGTAAGCGTGTGGATTATTCGGCTCGTTCGGTAATTGTTGTAGGTCCTCACTTGAAATTACACGAGTGTGGTCTTCCTAAAGATATGGCTGCAGAACTTTACAAACCGTTTATCATCCGTAAGATGATCGAGCGTGGTATTGTAAAAACAGTAAAATCAGCTAAGAAAATCGTTGATCGTAAAGATCCAGTGGTATGGGATATCCTTGAAAATGTATTGAAAGGTCACCCTGTATTACTAAACCGTGCACCTACGCTTCACCGTTTGGGTATTCAGGCTTTCCAACCTACATTAGTAGAGGGTAAAGCTATTCAATTACACCCATTAGTGTGTACAGCGTTCAACGCCGATTTTGACGGTGACCAGATGGCAGTCCACTTACCGCTTGGTAATGCTGCAGTTTTGGAAGCCCAAATCTTAATGTTAGGCGCGCACAATATCTTAAACCCTGCGAATGGTTCTCCAATCACCGTACCATCTCAAGACATGGTATTGGGTCTTTACTATATTACTAAAGGCCGTAGAACTGCTGGCGATCACATCGTAAGAGGTCAAGATATGACTTTCTATTCGGCTGAAGAGGTTATCATCGCTTTAAATGAGAAGCAAATTGACCTTCACGCTTGGATTAAAGTAAAAACAAAAGTTAGACAAAAAGATGGTAGCATCGTTGATACCTTATTAGAAACAACTGTAGGTCGTGTGATCTTCAACCAAGTTGTTCCTGACGAAATGGGATTTGTCAATGAATTGCTTACGAAAAAATCTTTGCGTAATATCATTGGTGAAATTGTGAAGACTACGGGTATGGCCCGTGCAGCACAGTTCTTGGATGATATGAAAGAATTGGGATATCAAACAGCCTTCAAAGGTGGTCTTTCTTTCAACTTGGAAGATTTGAACATTCCTGCTGCGAAAGCTGAATTGATTCAACAAGCAACTAACGAGGTTGAAGAAGTAATGAATAACTATAACATGGGTTTCATTACAAACAACGAACGTTACAACCAAATCATCGATATCTGGACGCGTATCAATAACAGATTGACTGCGCACGTTATGGATATTCTTTCGAATGATAACCAAGGTTTCAACTCAGTTTACATGATGTTGGATTCTGGAGCCCGTGGTTCGAAAGAGCAGATCCGTCAGTTATGTGGTATGCGTGGTTTGATGGCGAAACCTCAAAAATCAGGTACTTCTGGTGGTGAGATTATCGAAAACCCAATCTTGTCAAACTTTAAAGAAGGTTTGTCCGTATTGGAATACTTTATCTCTACCCACGGTGCGCGTAAAGGTCTTGCCGATACGGCATTGAAAACAGCGGATGCGGGTTACTTGACTCGTCGTTTACACGACGTTGCTCAGGATATGATCGTTGTGGAACAAGATTGTGGTGGTTTACGTGGTATTTATACAACGGCATTGAAAGATAATGACGATGTTGTTGAACCATTGTTCGATCGTATTTTGGGTCGTACACCATTGCATGATGTTCTTCATCCGGATACTGACGAATTGATCGTTTCTGCAAATGAAGATATCACTGAAGAAATTGCTGAAACTATCGAAAAAGCAGGTATCGAAGGAATTGAAATTCGTACGGTATTAACTTGTGAGTCTAAGCGTGGTGTTTGTGCTTGTTGTTACGGACGCAACTTGGCGTCAGGTAAGCGTGTTCAGTTAGGGGAAGCTGTGGGTGTTATCGCCGCTCAATCAATTGGTGAGCCAGGTACACAGTTGACACTTCGTACATTCCACGTGGGTGGTACGGCATCGAACATTGCTGCTGATTCAAGTATCATTTCTAAATACGATGGTAAAATCGAATTTGAAAACGTACGTACTGTTTCGCAAACAAACGATAATGGCACACATCAGGTAGTCTTAGGACGTTCTGGTGAGGTTAAGATCATTGATGCACATAATAAAATCGTATTCCAACAAAATATCCCTTATGGTTCACAGTTGTTCGTTGAGGATGGCGGTACAGTAGCTAAAGGTGATAAATTGGTTGAATGGGATCCATATAATGCTGTAATTATTTCTGAATTTGCCGGTAAAGTTGAATTTGATGCAATTATCGAAGGTGTTACCTTCCGTGAGGAGTCAGACGAGCAAACTGGTCACAAAGAGAAAGTAATTATTGAAACACGTGATAAAACGAAAAACCCATCCATCAAGATTCTTGATAAATCGGGCGAGGTTATTCGTACCTACAATATCCCAGTAGGCGCCCACGTTGCAGTTGCTAATGGTGTAACAGTAAAAGAAGGTGGTATCTTGGTTAAAATCCCTCGTTCTACAGGTAAAACGCGAGATATCACAGGTGGTCTACCACGTGTAACGGAGTTATTCGAAGCACGTAACCCTTCTAACCCTGCTGTTGTAACAGAAATCGACGGTGTGGTAACATTGGGTGGTGTGAAACGTGGTAACCGTGAGATGTCTATCGAGTCTCGTGATGGTCAAATCAAGAAATACTTGGTACCTCTTTCTAAACATATCCTTGTTCAGGATAATGACTTTGTGAAAGCTGGTATGCCATTATCAGATGGTTCGATCTCTCCTGCGGATATCTTGTCGATCAAAGGTCCATCAGCGGTGCAACATTACATTGTGAATGGTATCCAAGAGGTATACCGTCTGCAAGGTGTGAAGATCAACGATAAACACTTCGAGACGATCGTTCACCAAATGATGCAAAAAGTTAACATCGAAGATCCAGGAGATACTCGTTTCTTAGAAAAAGAAGCCGTTAACAAATGGGATTTCATGGAGGAAAATGATTCCTTGTTTGACAAGAAAGTTGTTGTTGATGCAGGAGACTCCAATAATTTACGTCCGGGACAAATTGTTTCTTTACGTAAGTTGAGAGAAGAGAACTCTAGTCTGAAACGTCGTGACTTAAAACTTGTTGAAGTTCGTGAAGCAATTCCGGCGACTTCAAGTCCGTTGTTGCAAGGTATTACCAGAGCTTCATTGGGTACGAAATCGTTCATCTCTGCAGCCTCTTTCCAAGAGACTACAAAAGTGTTGAACGAGGCTGCTATCGCAGGTAAACGTGATAACTTATTAGGTTTGAAAGAAAACGTAATTGTTGGTCACTTGATCCCTTCAGGTACAGGTATCCGTCAATACAGCAATTTAATCGTGGGCTCTCGCGAGGAGTACGATCAATTGTTGGCTTCGAAAGAAGAAGATTAATCGTTACTCGATTATTTTATATAGGAAGGTCCAGACATTCGTCTGGACCTTTTTTGTTTTTATAGCGACCTTATATGATATTGAAGAAGGTAGTAAAATATATTTAGCTTGCTCTTTTAGCGGTGAAATTGCTTGTTAAGGAAGGGGGCGAACTGAAATTTATAGCAAGCAGCTTGGTCGTTTAATTGGTTAATTTTACCTGATAGGACGGCTTAAGGCATAGCTATCTTAAATGAATCGTTCAATGTTACAGTTAGTTAACTTTAATATTAAAAAATAATAAACAAAAGGCTTGGAAGTTTGTATTTAAACTCCCTATCTTTGCACCACTCCGCAAGGGAGGTACGGTTGCTTCGAAAGAAGAAATCATGAAAAAAAAGAAGGGTTTAACGAGAGTTGAGCGCGGAAATCGGAAAAAAGAGAAAAGAAAAAAAAACTTGAAAAATTTTTTGGAAGTCCAGAAAAGATTTCTACCTTTGCAGTCCCAACGGAAACGGAGGGGAAAACAAAAAAGATAAAGACGGCGCAATGCCATCGGAATATAGCGGATACGGAAGTTGAAGCGACAAAAGTTCTTTAAGAAAACACAATCATGTAAGCGTGACGAGTAGACAGACGAAAGTCGAAAGTCATGAACAAATTCAAGAATTAGTTCAATTCGATCCAAGATCAGAGATATAAAAAAAAGAATTCTGATTATGTAAATAGTTGGAATCAAAAACTTCATTTTACAATGGAGAGTTTGATCCTGGCTCAGGATGAACGCTAGCGGCAGGCCTAATACATGCAAGTCGGACGGGATCCGGTGGTAGCTTGCTACCATTGGTGAGAGTGGCGCACGGGTGCGTAACGCGTGAGCAACCTACCTCTATCAGGGGGATAGCCTCTCGAAAGAGAGATTAACACCGCATAACATCAACAGTTCGCATGTTCGGTTGATTAAATATTTATAGGATAGAGATGGGCTCGCGTGACATTAGCTAGTTGGTAGGGTAACGGCTTACCAAGGCGACGATGTCTAGGGGCTCTGAGAGGAGAATCCCCCACACTGGTACTGAGACACGGACCAGACTCCTACGGGAGGCAGCAGTAAGGAATATTGGTCAATGGGCGGAAGCCTGAACCAGCCATGCCGCGTGCAGGATGACTGCCCTATGGGTTGTAAACTGCTTTTGTCCAGGAATAAACCTATCTACGTGTAGATAGCTGAATGTACTGGAAGAATAAGGATCGGCTAACTCCGTGCCAGCAGCCGCGGTAATACGGAGGATCCGAGCGTTATCCGGATTTATTGGGTTTAAAGGGTGCGTAGGCGGCCTATTAAGTCAGGGGTGAAATACGGTGGCTCAACCATCGCAGTGCCTTTGATACTGATGGGCTTGAATCCATTTGAAGTGGGCGGAATAAGACAAGTAGCGGTGAAATGCATAGATATGTCTTAGAACTCCGATTGCGAAGGCAGCTCACTAAGCTGGTATTGACGCTGATGCACGAAAGCGTGGGGATCGAACAGGATTAGATACCCTGGTAGTCCACGCCCTAAACGATGATAACTCGATGTTGGCGATAGACAGCCAGCGTCCCAGCGAAAGCGTTAAGTTATCCACCTGGGGAGTACGCCCGCAAGGGTGAAACTCAAAGGAATTGACGGGGGCCCGCACAAGCGGAGGAGCATGTGGTTTAATTCGATGATACGCGAGGAACCTTACCCGGGCTTGAAAGTTAGTGAAGAGTGCAGAGACGCACTCGTCCTTCGGGACACGAAACTAGGTGCTGCATGGCTGTCGTCAGCTCGTGCCGTGAGGTGTTGGGTTAAGTCCCGCAACGAGCGCAACCCCTATGTTTAGTTGCCAGCATTTAAGGTGGGGACTCTAAACAGACTGCCTGTGCAAACAGAGAGGAAGGTGGGGACGACGTCAAGTCATCATGGCCCTTACGTCCGGGGCTACACACGTGCTACAATGGATGGTACAGCGGGCAGCTACATAGCAATATGATGCTAATCTCTAAAAGCCATTCACAGTTCGGATTGGGGTCTGCAACTCGACCCCATGAAGTTGGATTCGCTAGTAATCGCGTATCAGCAATGACGCGGTGAATACGTTCCCGGGCCTTGTACACACCGCCCGTCAAGCCATGAAAGTTGGGGGTACCTAAAGCATGTTACCGCGAGGAGCGTGTTAGGGTAAAACCGATAATTGGGGCTAAGTCGTAACAAGGTAGCCGTACCGGAAGGTGCGGCTGGAATACCTCCTTTCTAGAGTATCGAAGATCGGTGCTCGTCACGTTACATATGATTGCAAGAAGAAAAAACATCAGAAGAAAGTGCCCGCCCCGCAAGGAGCAGGACCGAGAGAAAGAGATGAACAAGATAAGCTAGTCCCGTAGCTCAGTTGGTTAGAGCACTACACTGATAATGTAGGGGTCAGCAGTTCAAATCTGCTCGGGACTACGAAAAAGTACGGGGAATTAGCTCAGCTGGCTAGAGCACCTGCCTTGCACGCAGGGGGTCAACGGTTCGAATCCGTTATTCTCCACATCTCCGGAAGGAACATCGACAGATGCTCCAGAATAAAAACCGGAAAAAGAGTTCTTTGACATATTGAAAGAGAAAAAAAATTACAAGAGAAGACAACAGTAGAGACAATACGTGTATGTGTTCGATGTAGAGAGGAGACCCTCGGTCAAGGCCGAACGAATCTTTGCGTAGCATACGGGTATATATATCAAAAGCAGCCGCATAGTAGCAAAAGGCTATGCCGGTGAAGAAAGTAAATAAGGGCACACGGGGGATGCCTAGGCTCTCAGAGGCGAAGAAGGACGTGATAAGCTGCGATAAGCTTTGGGGATTGGCAAATGCGACTTGATCCAGAGATTTCCGAATGGGGCAACCTGACTATTTGAAGAATAGTCGTATAAAACGCGAACGCGCTGAACTGAAACATCTAAGTAGGCGTAGGAGAAGAAAATAACAATGATTTCCCAAGTAGTGGCGAGCGAACGGGAAAGAGCCCAAACCGATCATGTTACGGCATGGCCGGGGTTGTAGGACCACGAGATTGTACAGCGCTATGAACTGGAAGCAGGTGGGAAACTGCGCGACAAGGGTGAGAGCCCCGTACAGGTAAAGAATGTTGACATAGTGGTATCCTGAGTACCGCGGGACCGGAGAAATCCTGTGGGAATCCACCAGCACCATCTGGTAAGGCTAAATACTCCTGAGAGACCGATAGTGAACCAGTACCGTGAGGGAAAGGTGAAAAGAACCCCGAACAGGGGAGTGAAAAGAACCTGAAACCGTGTGCTTACAAGCGGTTGGAGCAGACGAGTTCTGTGACAGCGTGCCTTTTGCATAATGAGCCTACGAGTTACTCTTGTCTGGCAAGGTTAAGTCCTTCAGGGACGCAGCCGAAGCGAAAGCGAGTCTTAATAGGGCGCATAGTCAGATGAGGTAGACGCGAAACCTTGTGATCTACCCTTGGGCAGGTTGAAGTTGCAGTAACATGTAATGGAGGACCGAACCGATAAACGTTGAAAAGTTTCCGGATGACCTGAGGGTAGGGGTGAAAGGCCAATCAAACTGGGAAATAGCTCGTACTCCCCGAAATGTTTTTAGGAACAGCGTCGGCGTAGAGTTTGATAGAGGTAGAGCTACCGATTGGGTGCGGGGGAGTCAAATCCTACCAAATCCAGACGAACTCCGAATGCTATCAAATATAGCCGGCAGTGAGGCTTTGGGTGCTAAGGTCCAAGGCCGAGAGGGAAAGAACCCAGACCATCAGCTAAGGTCCCCAAATTCGTTCTAAGTTGAACTAACGAGGTCCGGTTGCCCAGACAGCTAGGATGTTGGCTTGGAAGCAGCCATTCATTTAAAGAGTGCGTAACAGCTCACTAGTCGAGCGGCCGGGCGTGGATAATAAACGGGCATCAAGAACGGTACCGAAGCTATGGATTTGTACTTAGGTACATCTGGTAGGGGAGCATTCCATCGCCGGGGAAGCAGTTTGGCAATGAACTGTGGAGGTTATGGAAAAGCAAATGTAGGCATAAGTAACGATAAGGCGGGTGAGAAACCCGCCCACCGAAAGACCAAGGTTTCCTGATCAACGTTAATCGGATCAGGGTCAGTCGGGACCTAAGGCGCACCCGAAGGGGGCAAGCCGATGGACAACTGGTTAATATTCCAGTACTCTTCATAACTGCGATGTGGTGACGGAGTAGTGACACTGCCGCGAACTGACGGAATAGTTCGTTGAAAGGCGTAGGTATTGGAGTTGTAGGCAAATCCGCAACTCTAGCTGAAACCCAATAGTACAGCAAAGCTCCGGTGGCGCTGATAGAGCAGGTAAACAGACTTCCAAGAAAACCCGCTAAGCTTCAGGTTATGAAGACCCGTACCGCAAACCGACACAGGTGGTCGAGGAGAGAATCCTAAGGTGCTCGAGTGAGTCATGGCTAAGGAACTCGGCAAAATGGCCCTGTAACTTCGGGAGAAGGGGCGCTGTCTCGCAAGAGCAGCCGCAGTGAAAAGGCCCAGGCGACTGTTTAACAAAAACATATGGCTTTGCAAAATCGCAAGATGAAGTATAAGGCCTGACACCTGCCCGGTGCTGGAAGGTTAAGAGGGGATGTCATCGCAAGAGAAGCATTGAATCGAAGCCCCAGTAAACGGCGGCCGTAACTATAACGGTCCTAAGGTAGCGAAATTCCTTGTCGGGTAAGTTCCGACCTGCACGAATGGTGTAACGATCTGGGCGCTGTCTCAGCCATGAGCTCGGTGAAATTGTGGTATCGGTGAAGACGCCGATTACCCGCAACGGGACGGAAAGACCCCATGCACCTTCACTATAGCTTAACATTGAGATTGGGTACAGGATGTGTAGGATAGGCGGGAGATGTTGAAGTGGCTTCGCCAGGAGTCATGGAATCAACCTTGAAATACCGCCCTTTCTGTATTCGGTTTCTAACTCCCTTATGGGGAGGACATTGTTTGGTGGGTAGTTTGACTGGGGTGGTCGCCTCCAAAAAGGTAACGGAGGCTTTCAAAGGTAAGCTCAGTACGCTTGGTAACCGTACGTGGAGTGCAATGGCATAAGCTTGCTTGACTGTGAGACCGACAAGTCGAACAGGGTCGAAAGACGGACATAGTGATCCGGTGGTTCTGTATGGAAGGGCCATCGCTCAAAGGATAAAAGGTACGCTGGGGATAACAGGCTGATCTCCCCCAAGAGCTCATATCGACGGGGAGGTTTGGCACCTCGATGTCGGCTCGTCACATCCTGGGGCTGGAGAAGGTCCCAAGGGTTGGGCTGTTCGCCCATTAAAGTGGCACGCGAGCTGGGTTCAGAACGTCGCGAGACAGTTCGGTCCCTATCTGTTGTGGGCGTTGGAAGTTTGAGTGGATCTGACCTTAGTACGAGAGGACCGGGTTGGACAGACCTCTGGTGAACCTGTTATGCCGCCAGGTGTACGGCAGGGTAGCTACGTCTGGAATAGATAAGCGCTGAAAGCATCTAAGTGCGAAACTAGCCACGAGATGAGACTTCCTTATAGGGTCGTAGAAGATGACTACGTTGATAGGCCATAGGTGTAAAGGTTGAGAGACCAAAGCCAAGTGGTACTAATAGCCCGAAGCTTTCTCAAGCAGACAGACACTGTTGTCTTCCTCTTTAATTTTTAGAAACGAACAAGAAACGTAACTCTTTCAGTATATATGTCATTTGGCAGGTATAAGGTCTGAAAAGATCAAAAGTCAGCCAATAAAGATTTTTAGGTGCCTATATCGGCGGTGTCTACCTCTTCCCATTCCGAACAGAGCAGTCAAGCCCGCCAGAGCCGATGGTATTGCCGTAACAGGTGGGAGAGTAGGTCGGTGCCTTTTTTTACACGGAAGCCCTTGCTGGAAACAGTCAAGGGCTTCTTTCGTTTAAGTACTTCCGTATTTGCATGTACAAGCTATTGTATATCCTACGCCTATTGGTTATCACAGCACATGGACGTCGGTGAGCCCGGTCCATCGGAAGCTGTTCCGCAACCGTCGCTACCCTGCATCTGTCACTGTCCCACAACTGTCCTTTAGCCTTTACTGTGCTGTAATGGTAGATCTTTATAGCCACCGTTTATTGTAAACCAAATAGCCTTTCACCAATATTGTATAGGTGTTCGGTAACTATCGCAAAAGCTACTTGTAATGACTAGGAGCCTACCTTGTCCCAACTGCTATCCCGATAGCTTACAGATGGCAGAAAGTCTCGCTTTCTTGGTATATCATTAGTATTTGTACGAGATATTATCTAATTTAGTTGTTATTGCATTATATTATGATAAAAGTAAAACAGGTATTGGTTTTCGGTTTTTTAATCGTGTTCTTTTTGAAGAATAATCGATTAAATGCGCAAAATAAATCTTTAGACGATGGTGTGCTACGAGTATTGGCCATCGGTAATAGTTTTTCGGAAGATGCTATTGAACAGAATTTATATGAATTGGCGAAAGCTGGGAAGAAAAAGATAGTGATCGGCAATCTTTATATTGGAGGAGCTCCTTTAAGTCTACATGTAAATAACGCAAAAGAAGATAAGCCGGCTTATCGTTACCGCAAAATTAATCTTGACGGGCAAATGTCCGAGAAAGCAAATGAGCGCTTATCTGAAGCACTTATAGATGAGGCTTGGGATTATATTAGCTTTCAGCAAGCAAGTCCGCTATCAGGAGATTATGATTCGTATGCGAAGGATCTACCACTTTTATACGATTATGTAACAAAACATATTCTATTTCCTGAAACCAAGTATATATTGCATCAAACTTGGGCATATCAGAATGGTTCATCGCATGAAGGCTTTGTTCGTTATAACCGTAGCCAAGACAGCATGTATAGGGCTATTGCTACTACTTCGCAAGAGGTGTTTAACTGGGGTAATTTCGATCTTTTGATTCCTTCGGGTACAGCTGTTCAAAATGCGCGTTCGAGTTTTGTAGGGGATAATTTTACGCGTGATGGCTATCACCTAAATCTGAACTATGGACGTTTCGTTGCCGCCTGCACCTGGTATGAGGTGTTATTCCATGAAAATGTACTGAACAATACATTTTTACCGCTCAAGGTAACCTATGTAGAGGGAGAAATTGCGCGAGCAGCAGCACATAAGGCAGTGGAATTCCCCTATGCTGTCACCGTATTAAAAGATTTTCAATTAATGAATTAGTATTTATATGAGTATCAAAAAGAGCTATTTGATCGAATTGGATCACGAAACAAAAAATACCAAACGTATTCTAGAAAGGATACCGGATGATAAATTGGATTGGCGCCCGCACGAAAAATCGATGAGTCTAGGCGAATTGGCCGCCCATGTCGTCGAGTTACATAACTGGGTACATAAGGCAATACCAAAGGACGTCTTTGATTTTAAAGTAGATTATAAGCCACTCAAAGTATCCTCGGTAGAAGAGTTGAAAACAATCCTTACTCTTGGACTGGAAGAGAACAAGGCAACACTAGAGAATATCGCTGAATCAGATTGGTTTAATGAATGGGTGCTTAAAGCTGGGGACCATGAGATTGCCCGTTTGCCACGAGCCGGAGCGATACGTTTTATTGTCAATAATCATATTGTTCATCATCGTGGTCAGTTGACTGTTTATTTGCGGTTATTGGATATTGCTGTACCGGGATTATATGGACCATCGGCAGATGAAGCAATGTCTATCTAATGTTGTCATCTAATTATTAGATATAAAAAAAGGGAATCAAATTTGATTCCCTTTTTTATATGCTCGATGGTCTAATTATTTAGCCAATTCTTCTGCGATTGCTTTTCCAATTTCAGCTGGAGATTCAACAACACGAATACCACACTCACGCATGATTTTCATTTTTGCAGCAGCGGTGTCATCTGCACCACCTACAATTGCACCAGCGTGTCCCATACGGCGTCCTGGAGGCGCTGTTTGACCTGCGATAAATCCAACAACAGGTTTAGTACCATGTTCTTTGATCCAACGAGCAGCTTCAGCTTCCATTCCACCACCAATTTCACCGATCATGATGATCGCTTCAGTTTCAGGGTCATTCATTAATAATTCAACAGCTTCTTTCGTTGTTGTACCAATGATAGGGTCACCACCAATTCCGATAGCTGTTGTGATGCCTAATCCTGCTTTTACAGTTTGATCTACGGCTTCGTAAGTTAAAGTTCCTGATTTAGAAACAACACCTACATTACCTTTTTTGAAGATAAATCCTGGCATGATACCGATTTTAGCTTCGCCTGCAGTGATGATACCTGGGCAGTTAGGACCGATCAAACGAGAGTTTTTGTCGCTCAAGTAAGATTTTACTTGGATCATATCTTTTGTTGGGATACCTTCTGTAATACAAACAATCACTTCGATACCAGCAGCGGCAGCTTCCATGATCGCATCTGCAGCAAATGCTGGAGGTACAAAAATAATAGAAACATTAGCTCCTGTAGTGTCAACTGCATCTTGCACAGTATTGAATACAGGACGGTCTAAGTGTTGTTGACCACCTTTACCAGGAGTAACACCACCAACTACATTTGTTCCGTACTCAATCATTTGAGTAGCATGGTAAGTACCTTCGTTTCCAGTGAAACCTTGAACGATTACTTTTGAATCTTTATTAACTAATACACTCATTTCTTCTTTAAATTTTGCACACAAATCTACTATTTTGCTTTCTAAAATGGAAGCAATGTGAATAGGAATGTGACCTTTATTGATAAATTTTTAATTGAAATTGCGTTTTTGGATAAAATCCCAAAGAATAATGCCAATTGCGACAGATACATTTAAGGAATGTTTGGTCCCGTATTGGGGGATTTCGATGCAGGTATCAATTTTTTCCATGACATCTTCATCTACTCCATTAACCTCATTTCCAAAAATCAATGCATACTTTTTGTCATTTTCTGGTTCAAACTGATGTAACATGACACTATCATCTGCTTGCTCGATGGCAATAATGACATACCCTTCTGTCCGAAGCTGATCAACAACAACTGTAGTATCTTTATGGTATTCCCAAGCGACCGATTGAGTTGCCCCGAGGGCGGTCTTTTCGATTTCACGATGGGGAGGTGTGCCGGTAATGCCACACAAGTATATTTTTTCAATAGCAAATCCGTCTGCAGTACGGAAGGCCGAGCCCACATTATGCATGCTCCGTACATTGTCCATAACGATTGTGATAGGAGTTTTTTCTTGTTTTTTAAACGATTCAACATCTGTACGTTGAAGTTCATCCATCGATAATTTTTGCATGTCGCAAATATACTAAACCTAAAAAATAAAATAGATTTTGAATATTGAAAATAAGGTGTTATTTTTGCAGTCCGAATTACAAGAAAAAATTGAATAAAAATTAGCTAAAAAAAATGGCAAATCATAAATCAGCGATCAAAAGAATTAGAGCAAACGCTACTAAACGTTTAAGAAACCGTTACCAAGCAAAAACTACACGTAACGCAATCAAAAAATTACGTCACACTACTTCTGCAGAAGAAGCAAAAACATTGTTACCACGCGTAATTTCTATGCTTGATCGTTTGGCAAAGAAAAATGTGATCCACAAGAAAAAAGCTTCTAACAACAAATCTAAGTTAACAAAATTTGTTAACGGTTTAGCGTAAGCTTTTCGTATAGATATAGAGGGGTACAGCTCGCTGTATCCCTTTTCTTTATGTTATATACTTTGGATTTCTCTTTCCAAGCGAATGGTAAATAAAAAAGCATCGATATTCGATGCTTTTTTATTTTAAACTGACTTGCAGTGTTTTTATTGTTGCAAATTTGGAAGTAACTCCGCGATGACCTTTTTCAATTTGTTGGGATCTTTCATGTAAGGTTCTAAATCGTAAAGTTCCACTTTTTTAAAATCAATTGGATGACTCTCACTCTGCAGTGAAATAGTCCCCTTACTTAAAAGCTGACCATCCTTTTTCACTTTAGGATCGAAACCACTTACATTGCCGCCACCAATTTGGGGTTTATTATACTGTAATACGACCTTGTTTTCAAGGATATGCTGCACAAGTGAGTCTCCCAATACCAAGAAATCAGCAGTTACCCATTGATCTCCAGCATAGGTTTTTGATGTTGAGCTGATGCAATGTGGTGTAAATAGCTTATTGTCGATCACCACGTTTGTGCCTGGTGTACAAAGGTTACTTGTGGTCCGTTCGTCCTTGCCATTTCCACCCAGCAGTTGCCCTTCGATCGATATTGGAAAGTCTTGATCCACACCCATGGTATTAGGGTCCTGTCCATGTAGCATGGCTCCGCTGTTACGCCAAGCCCAACCTTCTCCACCATTTACCTGTTCACCAACAAATCTGTAAGTGACGCGCAATAAATAAGCTGAGAATTCTTTATTGTAGAATAGATGGCCATACTGAAAATTGAAATTATCATAACCATCGTATCTTACTTTGAGTAAGCCGTCTTCTACACGAAATGTATTTTTATAATTATCCCCAACTTTGTGGTTTCTGATTTTTGGGGTCCAGTTCTTCAAATCTTTCCCATTAAATAACTGAATGGGTTTGGGTTTCTTATCTTGAGATTTGGCAAATAAAGAAGTGCTGAGCAATAAAATTCCAGCACTATAAATGATATGTTTGAATTTCATCCTGAATTAGGTTTATTGACCTAAATTAGGTAAACATTTTTAAATAAGCAATTCTTTTTGTTTGACATATTCGCTTGGACGGATACCGACGACCTTATTAAATGTGTTACTAAACGTGGGGAGGCTATTGTATCCAACTTTGAGTGCAACTTCATTTACACTTAGTTTTTCGTCTAAAAGGAGCTTAAGAGCAGTCAGCATTCTGAGAATCGTGTAGTACTGGATAAAAGACATATTTAATTCTTTTTGAAATAGTCTGGCTAATGTACGTTCACTAATGTTAAATAATCCGGCAAGTTTTTTAAAGCTGACATTTTCCTCTATATTTTCTTCGAGGTAAGTGACGATATCCTTTAATTTCTGATGATTAGGATAGGGCAAGGCTAAAGGAAGCTCATGCAGCGACAATTCCGGCAGGATAAGTTTAAATGCTGTGGCGATACTATATTTAGGTTCTTCGACCGGAAAGATATTGCCATTCCAGCGGTTGGTAAACATAATCAGTTCTATCAAAAGATCATTTACTGGATAGATTCCCATTTTGCTGTAGAAGGGTGCGTCATTATTGGTTTTGGGAAAGTACAAATTACGCATAACGACCTCCGGGGTACTTGGATGAATACTATGTTTTATGCCAGCGGGAATCCACAAATAATGTCGGGCAGGTAGAAAATACGATTTTTCCTCTGTTTTAACAAATACGACACCGCCTTCTGTATATAAAAATTGGTCCTTATCGTGGCAATGTTCGGAAATATGATTCTCTGCAATAATAGCGTGGTGACAGTAAATGCTATCTTCAAATGAGTCTACTTCCGTCATATAATAACGGTTGACATATTTAGCATCTGTCGTTATATCTTGTGTATTCATTTTAACCTATAATACTATGTCACAAAGGTAAGACTTTTTTACTAGACCCGACCTTTACTTCTTGAAAGTGAGTGTATGCTTACGTTAAAATGGCAATTAATCGGCTGGAGAGTTAGTATTTACTTACTTTAGGTTTATCTTTATTATTGTAAGTTATTTGTTTTCAGGGTGATATATATTATCAATGCGTGTGATATAAAATATTTTTTTATTATGATTTGTTGTATATTTTTGATTTGTAGCAAGTTGTGTGTTTTTAGTCGCGTTTGGATAATTTTGTGTCGAATGATAATAAATATGCAGTTGAAAAAAATGCTAAAATTGTTTGGTTAAGAGGTTGTGAAATATAACAAAGAACTTTTCAACTAAGGGAAATATATAGGTTTCAATTTCTTAAGTTTACAATAATGGAATAAAATCAAACTATAACAATATGGCTTACGAAAGAATAAAAGTTCAAAGCTTACATGATAAAGTGATTACAGCGGAAGAAGCTGCTAGGCTATTTCAAAACGGAATGGTCGTTGGATCGAGTGGTTTTACTAAGGCTGGAGACAGTAAGGTTGTATTACCAGCCTTGGCTGAACGTGCAAAAGTGGATCCATTGAAAATAACCCTGATAACTGGGGCTTCGTTGGGACATGGAACAGACGGTAAATTGGCGGAAGCGGGAGCACTATCCAAGCGGATGCCTTTTCAGGTAGATCGTATTTTACGTAATAAAATTAATGCCGGGGATGTGCTGTTTATTGATCAGCATCTAAGCGAAACAGCCGAATTGCTGCATAATAAGAATTTGCCTCAGGTGGATATTGCTGTTTTGGAAGTAGCAGCAATAGAATCAGACGGAAGTATTGTTCCAACGACTTCTGTGGGAAATTCGGCTACTTTTGCTGCATTGGCTAAGCAGGTTATTTTGGAGGTCAATACTGCGATACCCATGACTATTAAAGGGATACATGATATTTACCAAGCAGAAGATTACCCTCGGCGTAATGTTATTCCAATCGTAGCTCCTGAAAATAAAATAGGGCGTAAAACTATTCCTTTGGACGCAAGCAAGGTGGTGGGAATTGTGTTTACGAATGAGCTTGATAGCCCAGCCGATATTGCTGAACCGGATACCAAAACTACAGCAATAGCGAAGCATATTTTACAGTTTTTCGAAAATGAAGTAGAGCTAGGTCATTTAACTGAAAGCCTGATGCCCCTTCAAGCTGGTATTGGAAAAGTAGCTAACGCTGTTCTGACCGGATTTATACATAGTAAGTTCCGTAATCTAACGATGTTTTCTGAAGTGTTGCAAGATAGTACCTTTGACCTTATCGATGCTGGAAAACTGGATTTTGCTTCTGCTTCTTCAATTACTGTTTCGGAAGAGTGTTATTCAAGAGTGTTCGATCATTTGGATCGATACCGCGATAAAATTGTATTGCGCCCACAGAACATTTCCAATACACCTGGACTGATCAAACGTTTGGGGATTATAGCAATTAATACAGCCATAGAGTTTGATATTTATGGAAACGTAAATTCTACCCATACTTCGGGAACAAATATCATGAATGGTATCGGTGGATCAGGTGACTTTGCACGTAATGCTTATTTGAGCATCTTTGTTACACAGGCAGCCTCTAAAGGGGATGCAATTTCTCATATTGTTCCTATGGTTTCTCACGTAGATCATACCGAACATGATGTCGATATTTTGGTAACAGATTATGGCTTGGCAGATTTGCGTGGTTTAGCCCCTCGTGAGCGAGCGAAAGTAATTATTGAGAACTGCGTACATCCCGATTATAGGGAGCAGCTATCAGACTATTATAAACGCGCTTGTGAGCGGGGAGGGCATACACCACATTTGTTAGAAGAGGCTTTTAGCTGGCATATTAATCTTCGTGAAAAAGGAACAATGAAAAAAGATCACTAACCGAGGGGGCGCGGTTACATATAGACTAAATGTATAAAGAAAGGCGAGGTTTAATGGTAGACTTCGCCTTTCTTGATGTATAACTATCACAAAGAAAATCACGTATTCATTTTATTGGTTATGATGAACCATTGGGGCTTCCTACTGGATCTGTTTAGCCCTCAATTTGTGGCGATTGAGACCAATCGTAATTTTTGTCCGAAACCATTGTTTGGTTTCTGGCGATTCAATTTGTTTACTGTAGCAAGCAACTAGCTTAGGGTGAAACTTTGCGATTGTTTTGGCCCCCCAACCGATTCCTTTCTTCACATGGAAATCTGTCGTGTTTGACAATGAAATCAGCAGCTTCAACAAAATGTCTACGTATGTGGCTGGTAGTCCCTTTTTTACAGCATAGTGCGTAGCTACACCAATGGTACGGACAATCCATTTATCAGGATGATGAGCTAATTCTTCTAATAATGGTATTGCTTTTTTAGGTGAAGTCAACAGCGCGTGACCAAGTACGCGTTCGCCGATGATATCACAGACGTACCATTGATTGCCTATGGTTATATAGGTGCAGGCTTTATGGATGGATGCTTCAAAGTGTTCGGGGAGACGTTGCTGAAGAATTATTCCCGTTAAAACATAACTTCCCATTTCTGTTGTGGCAATGAGACGATCTGTCAAGTGTAACTGCTGTGCCTCAGGCACGAATAGCATAATTTCCCTGGCCGCAAACTCCAGAAGTGGAAATCGAACTTTCTTTTTCAGTAAACACTCTTGTAAGCTTAATATAAGGCATTCAATACCGGATTGCTGTCCTTGCTGTTTCGCCGTTGCGACAATTTCTCGGATCTGTACTTTACTGGTAATTTGTTCCATAGCGCTGCTCGAATCCCTACCCTTGATCTTTATAAATATTCCAATAATTAAAGTCTGTCATTGGGGCATCCGTAATTCCAATAGCTCGACCCATTGTAACGATCTGTCCCCTGTGATATGTTCCGTGGAGGATCAGCTGTTGTATGTATTCATACTTTGTAAAATCGCATTGAAACCATGGTGATTCCACTTTGATATTTTTTTCAAGATCTAACTCCGATAGCTTGTTTATATAATCCACAAGTTGGACTGAACTTCTTCTGAGCGCTTCAAATATTTCTTCTTTTGTGGTTCGCTTTTTTTCAAAATCAAAATCATTGCTTTCTGAAATGTGGCTCCACCAATATTCCTGTGTCTGCAAGATGTGGTTTAAGGTTTTCAAAATGGTCGGGAAGCTTGAAGGTACCTCCTGATTAAGTTGGTCGTCCGATTTATCAGCCAGCCAATCGATGTATTTATTGACAACCCAGTTGTTATACTCGGCACTTTTTGTGATTAAGGTCTTTAAACTCATAATTTCAATCTATAGTATGGTTTTTAATGAAATATTTACTAAATATAAATCCTTTTTGGAAAGAATTTATATTAAATTTCATAGCAGATAGACTGTTTGATAAGCTGCTTTGGAAGTTTTCATTTTTGTAAAATTGAGGCAGGTATAGACCTGTACGCTAAGCGTAACTTCTTTGAAATAAATAAAAAGTGTTGTTCATATTTTTTATATTTATTCTGCAATAGCAGAATGGTTTAGCATTTGTCGAATGCGCAAGATACCAATAGAAGATTTGACAGCCGCTTGAGCTTGTTGGATTAACCAATTACAATAAATATGATAAAAGCAACACATTGTATTCTTTCTCTACTAGCCATGTTGTTTATGAACATGGGAAACGCCCAAGTTAATAATTTACAGGAATCCAAAAAGGATTTTGATGAACGGATGCATTGGTTTAGGGAAGCAAAATATGGAATGTTTATTCATTTTGGGCTTTATAGTCAGCTTGGAGGGATATATAAAGGGAATTCAACCAAAGGATATGCAGAGTGGATACAATCGGAAATGAATATTCCGAAGGCAGCCTATTCGGAGCTGATTAACACATGGAACCCCAAGGACTTCAATGCAGATCGTATTGTTCAATTGGCTAAGGATGCTGGAATGAAGTATATTGTCCTGACGACCAAACACCATGAGGGCTTTTGTCTGTGGGATTCCCCCTACACAGATTATGATATAGCTTCGACGCCAATGAAGGGAAGAGATCTCGTGCGGGAATTGTCCACAGCTTGTAAGAAAGCTGGGATTAGATTTGGTACCTACTACAGTATTATCGATTGGCATCACGATTCGCAATATGTCGATCCCAATGGTAAAGGCGATTGGGGCCAGATACTCATTAAGCCAGAACAGAAAGCTGCTTATGTTCAATACATGAAAAATCAATTGAAAGAATTGGTTGTTAATTATGATACTGACATCCTGTGGTTTGATGGGGATTGGGTGAATTGGTGGGATATGGCCGCAGGAGAAGATCTTTATCAATATCTACGCAACTTGAAACCCTCTATTATCATTAATAACCGTGTAGCAAAGCGTGATCAATTTAAGCGTGATTTTGGAACGCCTGAACAAGAACATCCCGGAGCGTTATTGGATTACGATTGGGAAGCCTGTTATACCTTGAACAATTCCTGGGGATACAAAAAATCCGATAATAATTGGAAATCCCCTACCGAAGTAAATACTAAGCTGCGAGAGATAAATGAAAAAGGTGGAAATTTGCTGCTCAATATTGGACCTGATGCTAACGGAAACGTGCCGGTTGCTAGTAAAGAAATTTTGTTGAAAGCGGCCGCAGAGCGCAAAAAGAACTAATCTAAGCTATATTCGCTGTTTATTGACTCATGGCAAATGTTTTTGGAAAAAAGAGTGTTATTTAATATTACTTATCAACAAATATGAAAACAAAGATCATTTTAGTTATGGTTTTGATAACCATGCTGTTGGGGTTTCAGTGCAATGTAAAGGCAGATCCACCTTTTCATAAAAAAGGGATGATCAAGGTATCGATCTTTTATCGTAATGGACCTGGAAAGACATTTGATTGGAATTATTATCTCCCTAAACATATTGCGCTTGTCAAAAAAGTTTACGGTAAAGCACTGAAAGGCGTAACCATTGATAAAGGGCTTTCGGGACGTAGCTCAGTAGAAGGTCCGATCTATTTGGCCATTTGCCATTTGTATTTTGATTCTGTTGCAGCCTATCAGGATCCTTTAAAAGAAAATGGGAAAAAGTTTGCCGAAGATTTTCCAAAGTACACGAATATTACGCCAGAGGTACAGATCAGTGAAGTGATTCAATAGAACGTTCGTTAATTAGGCGAAATACTATTGTTTTGTGAAATATAAACCTGATCGAATGAAACACGAACTGAAAAAGTCGTTTGTGCATAGCAAACGACTTTATTTTTATGGACTTATAGACCTAATTATATAGCGGGTTTATAGTCGATGTAATCTAGCTAAAACTATATGAACGATTAAAATTATGAAGATATCTTGTATGCTATTTCCGAAATTATTATTTATTGGCCTTACCGGTGTCACTTCGCTTAGTGTGCATGGGCAACAGGCTGGCTCAGTCAAACGTATTTATGTCAGTACAAAAGGAAGCGATAGAAACCAAGGAACTATGGCCAGTCCCTATGCCACAGCTGAAGCCGCATTGCGATCGGTAGAAAAACAGAAACAAGGGAAAAATACACCAGGCATCGAAATCATCTTTATGGCAGGTACCTATCAGCTGGATAAACCGATTGAATTGTCTGCTGGGATATCGGGTACAAGAAGGCAACCCTTGCGGATTAAAGCCGAGGATGGAGCACAAGTTACGTTGAGTGGTGCCAAATCGCTTAACCTCAAATGGAAACAGGGCGATCATGGTATTTGGGAGGCTAAGGTCCCAAGAGGATTAAACTTCCAAAGTCTATATGCTAATGATAAGCATCTTGTTCGGGCACGTTATCCAAACTACGATCCCACTGTCTTGCCATTTCAAGGCTATGCTGCAGATGCATTAAGTCCCGAACGTGTTGCAACCTGGAAAAACCCTAAGGGGGGAATTGTACATGCGTTGCATGCTGGTCGCTGGGGAGGATTCCATTATAAGATTACCGGAAAAGATGGCCTATCAACAGTTACACTTGAAGGTGGGCAGCAAAATAATCGTCCCAGCAAAATGCACGAGACCTATCGCTTTGTAGAAAATATCTTTGAAGAACTCGATACCTTTCAGGAGTGGTATTTGAATGAGGAGAAGGCACTCTTATATTATATGCCTGCTAAAGGAGTTGATCCCAACCAACTGAAGTTTGTAGCACCACAATTGGAAAATCTAATCTATCTTTCAGGTTCATCTTCCAGACCAGTGCATGATATTGAGGTTAGTGGCCTTCGCTTCATGTATACTGCTCCTACCTTTATGAAAACAAGCGAACCACTCTTACGTAGTGATTGGACGATCTATCGACAGGGAGCCGTAAAGATTGAGGGTGCTGAAAACTGTATCTTCCGCGCGAATGATTTTATCGCTTTGGGTGGGAATGCAATCTTTGTTAATAATTACAATCGAGAGGTCAAAATCGAAGGCAACCGGATCGAACAGATCGGCGCTGGAGCAATCAACTTTGTAGGAGATCCAGCGGCAGTACGCTCACCAGAATTTCGATATGAAAAATTTGTTCCGTTTGACCAAATGGATACTATCAAAGGGCCAAAAACCGATAATTATCCTATGAATTGTGAGGCCAGTGACAATCTGATTCATAACATTGGATTGATCGAAAAACAAGTAGCAGGTGTACAGGTCTCTATGGCTGAATCTTTACGAATTTTGCATAATACCATTTACAATGTGCCGCGAGCAGGTATTAATGTAGGTGATGGTACTTGGGGTGGTCATGAGATAGCTTACAATGATGTTTTTAATACAGTCCTGGAAACCAGCGATCATGGAGCCTTCAACTCATGGGGTCGCGACCGATTTTGGCATCCCAATCGCAAGGAGATGGATGAACTGACGGAGAAACATCCCAATTTAATATTGTTGGATGCAGTCAAAACAACCAAAATTCATGATAATAGATTTCGCTGTGATCACGGTTGGGATATTGATTTGGACGACGGATCTTCCAACTATGAAATTTACAACAATCTTTGTTTAAGTGGGGGACTGAAATTAAGAGAAGGATTTTATCGCAAAGTGTATAACAACGTGATGATCAACAATGGTTTTCATCCACATGTGTGGTTTCAGCATAGTCACGATGTATTCCGTAATAATATCGTGATGGAGTCCCATCAGGATATACAGGTCAAGTATTGGGGGGAAGAGGTAGACCATAATATTTACGGACGGCAGGATGACCTAGACAAAGATCGGGCGAAAGGCATAGAAAAACATGGTCGTGTTATTCAATTGAACTTTGCGAATCCTGCAGGTGGCGATTTCCGATTGAAGAACTGGGAAGATCAGGATTTTAAAAATTTTGACATGCTGCATTTCGGAGTTACGAGTAAAAGACTTAAAACTCTTGCCGCTAGTCCTGGAATACCTCAGTTGATCCAATCCGAAGCAAAGGAGCAGGGGAGCAGATGGGCATGGAAGTCGGGCTTATTTAAATCAGTGGAGACTTTGGGAGAGCAGTCGGCTGCGGGCTTGCCATCAATAGCCGGGGCGCTCGTATTGCAAGTAGATGAAAAAAGTAATCTTTATAAAAGCGGTTTGCGTATCGGCGATGTTCTGCTGAATTATCAGGGCGAGAAAATAGATCAATTAATAGACTTGCAACAAGCGATTAAAAAGCATGTACACGCCGACCAGCCGAAGGTGTTAATTTTTAGAAACCAACAACAGCAGGAATTAACCCTGCAGCTGTAGTAACATTTTCTATGGGCTGATTGAAATATAACATTGTACTTTGGTTTGCAGGCATGTGATATTGCTATTGTGATGATTTAGCATTAAACCATAGCAGTTGTGATAGATCATCTTATGACGAAGCTTATTTTTTGTTTATAATTATTATTTCCATTGGGACTATTGAGCATCTAGGTCGTCATTATAGCAGTGTGTCATCACTTAATGGGGTAGACACATGATATTAAATTCTTATTCGTATTAATTGATGTATAAGGCTGTACAGCACTCATGTGTTGGCAGCCTTATTGTTTTAACCCCGAAATAGATCTAATAAAGAGGGGAAATGGTGGGGTATATGAAAGTATAAAGCAGCAATGGTTTAACGGGCTGTAATAAATGTGAGGAGCTTGACAGTCTAAGTATAAAAGCAGAAAGAATTAAATACAGTGCGTAATGGTGAATGGAAGTGAAGTCACAACCACAGCTGTAAAGATGAGGGCGCAACTTCGCTGGTATTGGATGATCGAGCCTAATTTCTTAAACTGGTTTAAGTTTGAACTGCTTTTGTTCTCTTACATTTGATTTATATCGTTTATACCATATTTATATAATTTATACCATGTATAGTCAACTTTTTGTACGTATAGCTGTGTCTACAGCATTTTTATCCGCTGTGGCAGATCGTTTGGGCCTCTGGGGAGCACCGGGGGCAGCCCATGTTTCCTGGGGAAATTGGGCTAATTTTGTAGCCTATTCAAATACCCTTAATTTTTTTGTGCCTGAATCTTTCGGTAATATACTTGCTATCGGTGCAACATTATTAGAGGTTGTCTTAGCAATCCTATTGCTGATTGGCTATAAACTGCGTTTCACTGCATTCGTTGCTGGGATTCTACTGATCAGCTTTGCGATGGTAATGACCCTATCCTTAGGGATCAAATCGACTTTTGATTATTCGGTCTGGGTAGGAGCGGCTGCCTGTTTTCTACTGCTTACTGCCGATAACTTTCCCATTAGCATAGACCGGTATATTGAACTTCGAAAAAAGTAAATGGATAGGTAAATGAAGGGGCGAAGATTTTATCGTATTAGAAATACGTTTCAAAAAGCATAAAAAATGCCGTTAAGCAAACCAGTTTAACAGCATTTTTTGATTACATTTCCTTTAAATTTACCTCTTTCTTTTCACCATCCTTGTCAATGTTGACGTGTTTTTCAACATTGGCTTTGTCGACATAAGATGATCTTGCCGTACCATAATTTGTCGTGGAACCTGTATAACCCCAATAGTTATAATAATTGGTATAGCCCGATACATAGGAATAGTTGTAAGAATTGGTGAAATCGAAGCTCGCCATAATCACGTATGCACCTGGCATGAGATCTGCAAATTCGAAATGCCCCTCATCATCATAAACTTTTGCTTTTTTAACAGCATAGCCGAAATCGGGATCTAATGGAACTTCTTGGACCTTTTTCTGTTTTCGGATCTTTTTATTGACTTCCAGCCATTCTTCGTAATAGGCAGAGTTGGCGAAGAGCGTAATTTCTGTACCTTTTGGAGCATATTGCTTTTTGGCTGTATTCACGAGTCCGCCAAGTTTTTTTCCGGAGCTAGACCGCGCGTAAGCCGTCCCGATAATAACACTGTTCCCCTGGGAAATCTGTTGGGCAGCCTGTTCTTTGTTGAATCTGTTTTTAATGGGTTGATAGTCCAGTTCTTCGTTTACGGTAATTTCCCATTTGCCGTTTCCCATGGACATTTCCCTTTGCCATAATCGGCGATCTTTCTTATCGATGACATAATTGTAGATGGCTCCGGTACTTTCTTCTAGAAGTGTAACCAGCCAACTGTTGTGCTTACCTGTTTTTGGGGAGCCATAACTGTAGCTTTTTACTTCCTTGATGGTATAGTCTTCGACAAAAATGTCCGAATCACTATTGTAATAAAATTGTGGGATGCGCGCTTTATACCCTAGATCTAAAGGTAGAGTTGAAATCAGATGATCTGTCCAGTTAAAATCCACAAAAGGTCTAGTAGGCTGTAAGTTGATTTTTTTTTCCTTTTTGGTTTTCTTCGAATAATAATTACCTGTAATTGTTTCTCCAAAGTTGAGGTTTACTTTTGTTTCCTTGCCATCGCTAGAATAGCTGATTGACCGAAGTGTTTTTGCGTCGGCAATCGTAGTACGGATCGAAGTCCAGGCATTGTCTTTCGGAACATAGGTATTGGTTAAGGTCAGCTGATTGTTGGCTGCTACAATATCGTAGGTCAATGATCCTTGTTTGTCCCAATTGTTATCTTTAACATAATAGACCGTATACAGTGATTTCTCCGGTTTTATATAGTTGGTATTGATATCGCTACTACCAGGGGTGACGGTCTTTTGACATAATCCTACCGCTGGAAGTAAGCCCGCTCCCAAAACAAAGGCATATAATTTCATATATGTGAACTATAGTTAATGAAAAAACAAGTTGTTTTCTTGTTCGATTTATTTATCTAAGGTAATAAAAAAAATATTTTTTTGCAGGGTTGCGTCATCGAATGGGTTTATGCTATAGTGGGAATTTGATATCGTAACCTTTTGGAGATTTATAGTCGAGTAAGTGTGAGGATTTCGAAAATCGCAATAAGAGGAATAGTATTCCTCTTATTGTATTCCAAAGAATTCTGCTATTTATTTTTTATTTACAGATTTTACTTCTACTTCGGGTTTCATTTTTAGAACGATCTTTGGGGGCGTTTCCTCCTTAACTTGAATGTCTTTTTGATCTTGATTTGAACTGACATTGGCATTGGCAGAAAGATTGATCCGCTTTTGTTGACGCAATTGAATATCTTCGACCCTTACTTCCTCAATTTTAGGTACTACTTGCACTTTTTCAATTATCGCTGAAGTTTTTTTTGATGGGGTAGATTTTTTTTGAGGTTCCGGAAATTTGACCTCTTCAACAATTACTTCCTCGATTATTTTGGGTGATTTTTGAGGTGGGGCAGGTCTTTTCCTAGGTTCCGGGAAACGTACATTACCTTCTTGTTGGGAAGAAGACCTGCGCTGGGATATCATTGGCGGAACCATTTCCTTTGTCGATGATTTAGGAGATCTTCCACTAGTTTTAGGAGCGTCCGGTTGCTTTGATTCAGGCGGCGTTATTGCGGTGTTGGCAGTCGCTGCTTTTTTTGTCGTGGTCGGCGTTGTTTTCTGTGCTTCCACCTGCGTTGAAAACAATGTAGATATCGCTACTGTCAGTAATAAAGTAAGCCCGGGCATTAGCAAAAGTTTACTTCGGGTTGTTCTTTTTTGTAACATAATTAATCGTTTTTTTGTTGTTAAGAAATTAAAATTACTGGCCGGTAATGTGTTTATATCAGGGGTGGACATGCTCCACTCGATAATCAAATGTTGGTATCTTAACTTTTCATGAATCTTGACTACAGCATCATCTGCAAGGTATTCATGAGTTTGTCGGATCGATTTCTGAATGAAATAAATGAAGGGATTGAACCACAAAAATATACCCAAAATCTGTATGAAAAGTACATCCATCGAATGGCGTTGATTGGCATGGGCCCGTTCGTGAGTTATAATTGACTGATCAATACCGTCCTGTTGATAGGCATCTTTGGGAACATAAATTTTTTGAAAAAAGGAAAAGGGTGTTTTTAAACCATGTATACAATAAATGGACTGTTCATGGCTTGGTGTGGCACTTCGGATATAATATAGGAATTTGTGGTACAACCATACTTGTTTCAGAAGTAATGCAATGGTGACAATTACATAAACCAGCAGAGAGATGTTGTACCAATCAACATGATAATTATTGAAGAGTGCTGAATCCGTTGCCGGCTGTGTAATGGTCGGTCCGATAGGGATAGTATCACTGTTTCTGTCGTTCAATAAGTTGAGAAGATCAAACGGGACAACAATCTTGATCAAAGGAATGATGACAGACAAAGGGATAATCCCAAGTAAATAAAATCGGTTAAATACAAGCAGCTTCTGATTGCGTAGTACCAACCAATAAATAAGATAAAGTAAACCCGAACAGGCTATCAGTTTTCCAATATATAGCATCATGTCTCTTTGTTTTTAATTTCGGAATCAATTATATTTTTCAGTTCCTCCAATTGCTCTTTGCTCAGCTGAGATTGTTTAGTGAAAAAAGAAGCAAATTTTAATGCTGAATTGTCGAAGTAGGTTTCTACGATATCATTGACATGTGCTAAATAATAGTTGTCTTTATCGATTAATGGATAATACTCTCTCGAATTTCCATAAAGCACATAAGATATTGCCCCCTTTTCAGTCATTCGCTTCAATAATGTAGCAACAGTTGTTGGCGCCGGTTTAGGTTCAGAATACGCTTCCATAAGATCTTTCATAAAAGCTTTCTTCATATCCCAGATGTAGCCCATCAATTGTTCTTCCGTAGCTGATAATTTATTCATACTACAAATATAGAATTCATTCTACATATTGTAGAATTAAAATATGTTAAATAATTATTTTTAACTTTATTTTACTGATTATAAGTGTGTTAATTTGTTTTTTTTTACTGAAAATAAATAAGATTTAGGCAACAGGTTTCTTCTTTTTAGCTTGATCATCAGCGCTAAGTATATATAAATAGGAATGGGGCAGGATGTGGTAATATAGCTTTTGGGATAAAGAATCTGTCCTTGTATCTGGATAAGCTGCGGATAAAAACTTTAGACGGTTCAGTGCGTGCGAAAGGGTATAAATAAAACAAAACTGGAGATATTGTTATTATATACCTGCGGGCGGATACAGTGTAATCTTATCGTCTCTTCATAGAAAAATCGGCTTTTTTTGGATAGATAAACCAATTTAGGCAGCAGACAAACTAAAAATAAATAATGGCAAAACTTTTTTTAGTCCGACATGGACAGTCGCAATGGAATTTAGAAAATCGCTTTACGGGCTGGCAAGATATTGATATCACCGAATTAGGCCAGCAGGAAGCGCGACAGGCCGGCGTGGCCTTAGCACATGAACCAATTGATATTGCTTATACTTCAACACTTATAAGAGCACAGCATACATTAAAAATTATTTTAGACGAAATGGGAAATCCTCCCATTCCGATTGTGATAGATGCGGCATTAAATGAGCGTGGTTATGGAAAACTTGAAGGGCTGAACAAGGACGAAACAGCAGAAAAATATGGGGCTGAGCAAGTGCATATCTGGCGTAGGTCTTTTGATGTTCCGCCACCAGGAGGGGAAAGCTTAAAAGATACGAACGAGCGTGTTATTCCCTACTATGAACATGTTATAGCTCCACAGCTGAAACTAGGCCAGAATGTGCTTGTTGTTGCGCACGGCAATAGCTTAAGGGCACTAATTATGTATTTGGAGCACCTTTCTCCGGAACAGATATTGGAACGGGAGATTGCTACCGGGCAACCGATCACGTATCAAATTGATGGATAAGCAAAATATTCAAATGCCATAAACCAGGCTGATATTTTGAGGATTCATCTTTAAATGTTAGTTTAGTCTAATATATTTTGTCTGGTTTTGGGAAAAAGATGCCCGATTCTTTCCAGAAAATACCTCTTGGGTTGTATACTTAGGCAAGTCCGGTTATCACACGTACAAGTAATGTTGCGGTAACTTTACTGCTTAAAACTTCTATTGGTCTGTCTTTGTACGCCACGGTGAGGCTTTCATCAAAGGGCTCTATTGATTTAATAGTTAAGGTGGTGCCAAGCTCAAGATTTTTGGCTGTTAAATATTGTAAAAGCTCCTTGGATGATGGTTGCACCGCCATTAATGTGACCATATCGCCTGCTTTGCAAGTATTTAAAAAAACATAGTTTTCCAAAGGCATCACCCCATTCTGATCGGGGATTGGCGATCCGTGGGGATCTACAGTTGGATACCCTAATAATTCATCCATCTTGCTGAAGAATTCTGGCGAATGAATATGCTCTACCTGTTCCGCAATCTGATGGACTTCATCCCAGGCAAAACCCATTTTTTGAAATAGATACATTTCAGTAAGCCGATGTTTTCGTATGATAAGGGCTGCCTCTTTCTTACCTTCTTCAGTTAGTCGCAGCGGTTTATAGCTTTCATAATGAACAAAACCTTTGTCAGCTAGTTTTTTCATCATACTATTTACTGTGGGCATTTTGATGTCCAGCCGTTTGCTTATTTCATTGACATTCGCGTTACCCTTTAAATAGGTAAGACTGTACAATGCTTTTAAATAATTCTCTTCGGTTTGTGAAATCATAGGACAAATTTATTAAATATTAGCCACGTCTAATAATCATGTTAGAAATTATTTTGTTAGTTTAATCTAACTTGTTAGATTTGTCAATCTAAATTAATAAATATAAAAACAAAACATGATGAAAGGATACAAGGTTCATTTTACCGCAGCAATGATGCTTACAGGATTTATTTCCTTTGGACAGACAAATAAGATTATGGGTAAAATTTACGATAAGCATGGCGCTCCATTACGAGCAGCTTCCGTTGTTATTCCAAAATTACAGCTAGGAACCAAGTCGAACAGTTCGGGGAAGTATGTGTTTGAAAATATTCCGTATGGTACTTGGGAAGTGGAAGTCAAACATATCGGATTTAAAGATTTCCGCGATTCGATAAAAGTCGGTTATGAGTTATCGACCAAAGATGTGCAGCTGGACGGTACCGAATTCTTACTGGATGAGATTGTGGTAACGGGAACCAAAACATTCAAGCGTAAGACAGAGAGCCCTGTGATGGTGAATATTTTGGATAGCAAGACCCTGGATAATCTACAGGTCTGCAATCTTTCAGAAGGCCTGAAATTTCAGCCTGGATTGCGCGTAGAAACAGACTGTCAGACCTGTAATTATACACAATTGCGGATGAATGGACTTCAGGGAGGCTATTCACAGATTCTGATTAATGGCAGGCCGATTTTCAGTCCACTAATGGGACTTTACGGCATGGAGCAATTGCCTGTCAATATGATTGAAAAGATCGAAGTTGTCCGTGGCGGCGGTTCATCATTATACGGTTCAAGTGCGATTGGCGGCACAGTAAATGTAATTACAAAACTACCGCGGACAAATGGTTATGAAATTAATTCTTTCTACCAAAGCATAGGAGGTAAGACCAATGATTTCAATCTTGGTGGCAACGCAACTTTAGTCAACGAGAAAGGCAATGCCGGAACATCGTTCTTCTTCAATAAACGTGACCGTGGCTTTTATGATGCAAATGCTGATAATTTTTCTGAGATACCTAAAATTGAAAATACTTCTTTAGGACTTAATTCATTCTATAAGTTTTCGGATAACCAAAAATTAGAAGTTTCGCTAAGCAATCTAAACGAATATCGATTTGGTGGTGAAATGACTAATAAACCGGCTTATCTGACATTACAGTCTGAAGAACGACATCATAAGATCTGGATGGGAAGTGCAGACTATCAGCTAAATTTTAATCAGGATAAATCGGCATTGATCGTCTATACTGCTTTTCAAAATACCAATAGAAAGCATTACACAGGCGTATTTCCAGATGATCCTGAGGCGATTGAAAACCACATCAAGAATCCACCCTATGGTGATTCAAAGACGACAACGCTTCAGGGTGGTTTCCAGTTGAACCATGAGGTCAGCAATTTTCTAAATGGCCGCAATGTGCTGACCATCGGATCGGAATATGTGTCGGATAAAGTTTATGATGAAATTCCAAGTTATAATTATTTGGTAGATCAGCATACTAAAGATTGGGGCAGCTTTTTTCAGAGTGATTGGGATTTTGCTCCTAAGTTTAATCTTTTGTCGGGCGTCCGTATTGATAAACACAATTTATTGAATAAGGTTGTAGCTAGTCCACGGATAGCACTTCTTTATAAATATGCTCCAACGACTCAGTTTCGCTTCAGTTATGGCACCGGTTTTAGAGCACCGCAGGCGTTCGACACTGATCTGCATATTGCATTTGCTGGTGGCGGGGTGTCACGCGTGCAGTTATCGCCAGATTTAAGGGAAGAACGTTCAAAAAGTTTTAGCGGTTCAATAAACTATGACAAAGCAACAGAAAAATGGATCGCTGGCTTCACCCTGGAAGGATTTTATACGCACCTGAAGAATGCATTTTTACTGGAGGAAATAGGTGCTGATAATTTTGGAAAGATTTTTGAAAAGCGAAATGGCAATAATGCAACGGTTGCCGGCGGAACGCTGGAATTGCGTGCAAATTATAATAAGAAAGTGCAGTTAGAAACAGGATTGACTGTGCAACGAAGCAGCTATGACAGTCCTGTATCGTATTTGGAAGGAGTCGCGCCGATTAAATCATTTTTGCGCACACCCAATGAGTACGGTTTTGCAAACCTCAATCTTACGCCTAGTAAACCGTGGACAATCAATTTAAACTATGTCTATACAGGAGGTATGCGGATTGCCCATGTCGGAGGTGCAGCTAATTTTCCTGATGACCAAATGGTGCAGACGAAAGCTTTTTCAGAGTTCAATAGCAAAGTCGCCTATGCATTTAATTTATCGAAATATAAAAATATCATTGAACTGTATGCGGGCGTGAAAAATATTTTCAATGCCTATCAAAATGATTTTGATACAGGAAAAAATCGCGACAGCAATTATATTTATGGACCCAATATGCCAAGGACATACTTGGTCGGTGTAAAGATCAAAACACCTTAAGACGAGCATTATCGAAGAATTATGTATTTCCAAGAAATGTAAAATAGGATTTTGGTAAATAAAAAATCCTGCCATATGGATGATGTGCAGGATTTTTGTTTCTTATATTCTCTTTATTCTATTTCAGAACGAATTTAAATCCTAAAGAAAAACGCGATGGCTCGAAATTAGAACCATGAGAAAGATTCCACCAAGGTTTCCAGTCGAAATGCATCGCCAATGGGGCAGAAGGGATTTTGAACTCTAGACCCAAGGCTGGACGGATTGCAAAATCCGTATGTGTTTTTCCATCTTTCCAGTGATAATCGTCATACCAGTCATCATGCCATTTGCCATAATCAATGAAGGAGACCTGCGGACCAACACCAATATACCAAGAAAGACCGCGAGATCCCGGAATACGTTTGTTGTATGAATAATCAACGCCGATAACAGTAATATTGTCTCCAAATAATACTTGCGCGTTCCCGGCATCATTTCCACCAAAATTGTGTTTAATCTGTGGACCGAATAGTGTTTGACCGTCGCCAACGTCTATTCCTAAACCAATAGCTGTGCGATAAGGTGTTTGTGCATTTACTTGCTGATGAGCAATAAATAGTAGTGTAAAAAGTGTTAGAAAAGGTAGAATTACTTTTTTCATGATAAATTAAAAAAATTGAGTATTGAGTTTTCGCTTAGAAAACTTTCGCTGTTGAAACAAATAGTTTGCCAAATATTTTTTTTAATGTTTTGATAAACAATAAATGATCCGTAACTGCTTATCTTTTAATGTGTTTTTTTTGCTGATAATCTAAAAATAAAACCAACTATATGAAAAACAGCCTTTTTCCAATTGCAAAAAGGCTGTTTTTCAATAAATAATTAGCGATGGGACTGTTTTCTATCACTAACTGTTGAAATATTTCGCAAAGAAGGAAACGATAGAGAAATTACAGATCAATATAAAAAAATGAAAACTGGATAGCGTAAGGATGCGATGTGATGCAGGATTGGAAGTGTATATAGAGGACAGGCGTCCACATTTCATGAAAGATTATCTGGAATGGGTTTGGCTTCCATTCGGTGACTCGTCAGTCGTTTGACCCGCAGCAGGAGTTCTTCCGGGCTAAACGGCTTCACCATAAAATCTGAAGCGCCAAGATCAAAAGCTTCAATGACGACTTCTTCTTGTCCCATGTTGGAAAGTACAATAACGGGAATTTTTTTCTCGAGTTTTTTGAGGGAAGAAAGCACTTCTATCCCCGAAGCAAATGGCATCATAATGTCGGTAATGATTAAATCCGGATCGATCGTACTAATCTTTTCAATTGCTTCTTTTCCATTGGTGGTGGCTATAACCTCATGACCTTCCTTCATCAGTTTATATTCAACCGTCCGTAATATCAACTCATTATCTTCTGCAATTAAGATTACCATTTTATTTTTATTATTAAAATACTACCAGAGAAGCCATAACAAGTTTGGATGCTATTCCATATCTTATGATAGGTGTAGCAATATTTTACAATATATGTTTAGTTTCCAGCTTCTGTTTGTGTTTTACATGATCTGAAAATATAGGTAGCAAAGAAGGACTTCAATCGCAAGAAGCTGTCTTGGCATTATTGGAAAAATGATCGTAAAATTGCTTTTGGCTAATATGAAATTCAAAGTCCCCATATGAATTTCTGCGCAAATATATCATTGTAATAGAAATATTCAATAAAAGAAAAGTATTAGAAGGTAAATTTTATGCTAATATGTTGCTGATAAGTTGTGTAGCCTTTCTTTTTTACAAACTGTAAAGGTTACAAAAAAAAGATTGTAACATTATGTTACGTATAAAGGAGATGATCGTCGACAGATGAATTAACCCTGGATACAAGAATTATTCATTATATTTAGTCAACCTAGTTCATTCGATATGTCATATAATATTCCCGATAATCTGAAAGGTCTTTCTGTAACAGAGGTGAATGCCTCCAGATCTAAACATGGCTGGAATCAATTGAGAGACGATCACAAGAGTACCTGGTATGAACTGCTTGTGGATATCTTAAAGGAACCTATGTTGATTCTGTTAATTATCATCTCTATCATTTATGTCCTTGTAGGGAATTATGGTGAAGCGGTATTTATGTTTGTCGCTATCATTGCTGTTACGGCAATTTCTTTTTATCAGGACAATCGCAGCAAAAAAGCTCTTGAGGAGTTGGAAAAGTTGAATGAACCGTTAAGTACTGTCATTAGAAGTGGTAATGTGATAGAAATTCCCACGCATGAAATTGTTGTCGGCGACCTCTGTATTACAGAAGAGGGTCGAATTATAAACGCTGATGGTCGTATTCTACATAGCAATGATTTTTCTGTCAATGAATCTTCGCTAACGGGGGAGAGTTTTTCTGTCTTTAAGGATAGTAAATCCGAAGATAATCTGGTTTACAGCGGGACCGTGACAGTCTCTGGTCTTGCTGTGTTTGAAGTAACAAAAATCGGTAAAGAGACCCGTGTTGGGAAGATAGGTGAATCGATTAAAAATATCAAAGAAGAAATCTCGCCATTGCAAGTGCAAATTCAAAAGTTTGTAAAAGCAATGGCAATTGTCGGCATCATTATCTTTTTATTGGTATGTCTATACAGTTTTATTGACAGCGGCAATTTAGTTGCAAGTCTGCTCAATGGACTTACTTTGGCCATGTCTGTATTGCCGGAAGAGATTCCGGTTGCGTTTACGACTTTTATGGCACTTGGTGCATGGAAACTCATGCGTGAAGGGGTCATCATCAAAAGAAGTAGTATTGTAGAGACTTTAGGAAGCACGACAGTGATTTGTACAGATAAAACCGGGACCATTACGGAGAATTCGATGCAATTAAAATACCTATACTATTATGCTACTGATACATCCTATGAAGAGGAAAGGTTTGATAACGGGGATTTAAGTGAACTTATCGATTATGCGATGTGGAGCAGTGAGCCTGTGCCCTTTGACCCTATGGAAATCACACTGCATAAAATATATGAAAAAACACAAAAGCAGGACCTCAGAAAGGAATATACACTATTTCATGAATATCCTTTAGAAGGTAAACCGCCGATGATGACCCATCTCTTCGAAAATATAGGAAAAGATCGGATTATTGCGGCCAAAGGTGCACCGGAGGCTATACTCAGTGTATCCAAGCTCTCTGATCATGAGAAAGAAAAAATTAGGGCTATTGTTAAATCCTATGGAGCGCAGGGCTTTCGTTTATTGGGTGTGGGGAAAGCGAAATTCGAAGGAAATAATTTCCCCGCGAAGCAACAGGATTTTGAATTCCAATTTTTGGGGTTGACCGTATTTTATGATCCACCCAAAAAAGGTATTCAAGAGGTGTTCCAAGATATTTATAATGCTGGGATCAAAGTCAAAGTGATTACCGGCGACAATGCCGATACAACTAAAGCAATAGCGACTCAGGCCGGAATTCATGTTTTGTCTCCGCCAGTCAATGGCAGTGAAATAGTAGATAGGTCTGAAGCTGAAATTATGGCGATAGCAGAGCAAACAACTTTATTTACTAGAATGTTTCCGGATGCTAAATTGGCTATTGTAAATGCGCTAAAAAAGAAAGGTGAGGTCGTGGCGATGCTTGGTGATGGCGTAAATGATGGCCCAGCATTAAAAGCAGCCCATATCGGCGTGGCCATGGGCAACAAAGGTACTGAAATAGCAAAATCAGCTGCAGCACTGATTATCACAAATGACGATTTACAAAAGCTTATCATAGGTATAGCAGCCGGAAGAAGAATTTATGCAAACATCAAGAAGGCAGTTCAATACATTATTTCTATTCATATCCCCATTATTTTAACAGTTTCCCTGCCTTTGTTTTTAGGCTGGGTATTTCCGCAGATTTTTAGCCCTGTGCATGTGATCTTCCTCGAATTGGTCATGGGCCCCACTTGCTCGATTGTATATGAAAATGAACCTATTGAAAAGGATACGATGCAGCGACCTCCTAGGGCTATGAGCGACACTTTTTTGAGTATAAATGAGCTCGGAATAAGTATTGTTCAAGGCCTGATCATCACCATAGGGATTCTATTTGTTTATCAGTTTGCTGTTCAGCAGGGAGGAACTGAGGAAAAAACGAGGGCAATGGTGTTCGCTACGTTAATCTTTGCCAATATTTTGCTGAGTTATGCCAACCGATCTTTTCATTATAGTATCCTTGAAAGTTTTAAAAATCGAAACTTACTGCTCGTGGGGATTTCGATGGCTGTGCTGCTATTTTTAGCGGTGATACTCTATGTACCGCCAGTCGCCCTATTCTTTGACGTAATGGCACTGAGTGGGTATGAATTGGGAATTGCACTCGCAGTCGCTGCGGTATCCGTTTTATGGTTCGAGATCTATAAATTGGTCAAAAGAATTGCAGCAAAAAGAACGTCTGATGAACCTTGATTTAAATTGATGATTTAAAATCTATACGGGCAGCGACGAGCTTAGGTAACTACTTTATCCAGGGCAAAGGGATCATTGGAAGATCTAACGATAGGATTTAATATGGCGTTCAATGCGCTCACTTGACGGAGTAATGATTAATATGCCGCAATGATTTCTATATTGATTCGAAGGAAAAAAGTTCTAGGAGCACTATTGAATAAATTTCGAAGTAATCCCTCTTTTCTTGATATAGAAATTCAGCGCTCGACCAGCCTCTGTAGGTCGATCTGTACTTAATATATCGGCGTCGCGATCAATAAATCCGGCATAAACTTGAAAGCCTTTTTTGTCGGCCTGTTTGTCCAAGTTGCCCAGCGTACCCAATATACACATGATGCCGTGGTCATGTAGTACTTTTGTCAATTGAGGGTCCGCTTCCCGTGTTCCAACGAAGGCCAATAAACGATTGTCTGGGATATCCTTTTCATTAAGTCTTGCCAGATCATTTGTCGTATTGATAGAAGCCGAAATCATTAAGTCTCCGGCAAGGCTATGGACTTTGGCTGCCTGGTTGGCACTATACGTAATGATGACTACACTAGATTCTGCGCGTTGTTTACGAATAGCATTGATAACAGCTTCATAAGGCACATCGTTCTTGATGTCTAACGTGAAAATTACCTTTCCTTTTCCCCAGGATAAGGCTTCTTCCAGCGTCGGGATCTTATAGGGCGTTATTTTTTTGTTGTTATCTAATAAACGGAGTTGTTTGAGTTCCGATAAAGTGCTGGCATTTACAGGTCCTCTGCCTGTGGTTGTACGGTTTAATGTATTGTCATGCATCAACACCAATGCTGAATCTTTGCTGATGCGGACATCACACTCAACAAGAACAGGCTGCAGACTCGCGTTATATGAAAATGTTTCGATAGCATTCTCAGGGTATCCGGATGCCGGGCCACCACGATGTAAACTGACCAAAGGATAGCGATTATCGTCATAGGTCAGAAACTGATATAATTCCTCTACATTCTGAAGCTGTATACGTTTACCCACTGGCAATCCATCTGTATTGGCTCCATTACGAAAGCAGCTGCTTGCCACAAAGCAGATCAATAAAAGGAAGTAGTGTCGTATACGGATATTCATCATCTATTTATTGTGCTGATTAATTAGATCGGCTAATGTCTCCAAGCTCGTATTTAACTGGTCGATGGTCAGATGTGCCTGTGTGTAGTAGGGTTCCCTCTCGGTCAACTTTTCTTCAATAAATACGCGGAGTTCCTCAGGAGATTTTCCGATCAGAATAGGCCTCTTGTGTAATTTTGATTGAGAAAGGCGATCAAAAAGTGCTTTGGGGGACATCTGTAAATAGACGGTATAACCATTCGCCTTTATCCATTCCATGTTATCAAAGAAACAGGGGGCACCACCACCGGTAGATATTACGGCTGCATTCTCAGCAAATTTACGCAATTGTTCGCGTTCTAAAGCTCGGAATGCGTCTTCACCATGTTGACCAAAATATTCGGTAATACTCATGCCAATTTGTTTTACGATCTCCTCATCTGTGTCAATGAAAGGGAGTTCAAGTTTGGCGGCAAGTTTCTTACCCAGGGTAGTTTTTCCACTTCCCATATAACCAATCAAAAATATAGGTTTAGGCATGTTTGTTATTTGTCTTTACTTAGAAATTTATCTTCAATGGTCTTGGCATCCGGAAAATTATTGTAATGCCATTTTCCCACAACATTGCCTCCCTTTAGCAGCAGTACGCCAGGATTTGCTCTGACCATGCTTTTCAAAGGAATGAGATCGGCATAGAAGATCTCCGCAATTAATTGCATTTTATCACTCAGATATTGAGCGTCTTTGGATGCAGAAGCAGTCAATAGAACAACGCGGAGTCCATTATAATCTTTTGTTAATTGGATGGCTGCCTGGTTGATCTTTTGGATAGCGTCAATATTGGTTGAAGAGAGATCTTTTGCAACGATCACAAGATTATAATAAGGGTTGGCAATGATTTCCTGTGTATGATCTGCACCATCAGCGTCTGTAATTAAGAGATCAGGAATAGGGATGTCATATCCTTTTTTTACTAATCTACTCTCAGGCTCACCTATAATTTCCCATGATTCATCTTCCCATAGTTTATCAGCCATATAGACTTTGTCATTGACCTTTTTTGTCTCGCCCGTCTTTTTATTTTTCATGGTATAGATTTGCTCAAACACATCACCTTGTTTGCCTTCAGGTAATACCATTAATGAAGGTAAGTTGTTGCCAACTTTGTAGGGTAAGAAATCAATAAAGGGGAGGTAGTTTACGGTGTAAACACCAATACCTAAGGAGATGATCGCAGTAATCAAAGTAGCAACGAATTGATTGCCTGATCCTTTGATAATTGATCGTAATTGTTTTCGGTTAAAAAATATAATAAGGATCAACGCCAAGAGCACCAGATCTTTAGAAAATGATTGCCAAGGTGTGAGTGGGATGGCATCCCCAAAACAGCCACATGAGGTAACGACCTCAAAAAATGCCGAATAGAAGGTTAGAAAGGTGAAAAACAGGATCAGCAGCAGCAGGCCCCAAGCAACGGCATTTGCATAGACCCCCAGTAATAACAGTGCTCCTAACAAAATTTCAAAGCCACAGATTACCACAGCGATGGCAGTAGCGTATTCGTTAAAAGCTGTGAGATGAAAGACCTCAAAGTATTCCTGAAGCTTATAGCCAAACCCTGTCGGGTCATTTGCTTTAATAAAACCTGAGAATATGAAAAGAAGTCCCGTAAAAATCCGGCAAAATCCTAAAAGATAATTTGTTTTGGTACGCTGCTGTGTAGCTGTCATAATCCGATTATTGTTGTGCGATTCCTAATTTAATTAATGCAAAAACTGCGTAATTGAGCATATCTTGATAGTTGGCATGAATGCCTTCGGAGACAAGGGTTTGCCCATCATTATCTTCAATTTGTTTAACGCGGTGTATTTTCATCAGAATAAGATCCGTCATGGAAGAGACTCGCATATCGCGCCATGCCTCACCATAATCGTGATTTTTAGCAAGCATGAGGTCTCTGGTTTCAGTAACCTTTTCGGTATATTTCTGATTCACAAAGGTAGGATCCAAATTTTCTTCGCCATCTTCACCCAAATCAATCTGAATCATGGCCATGACACAGTAATTGATAATACCGATATATTCGTCAACAATTCCTTCGCCTACCTTGGAAACCTTTTTGATTTCTAGCGTGCGTATACGTTGTGCTTTAATGTAAATCTGATCCGTAATGGAAGATAGGCGCATAATCCGCCATGCCGTTCCATAATCTTTTGTTTTTTTAATAAATAAATCCTGACAATGTTTGATAACACTGTTATATTCCTGAATGGTATCCATATCGTTGATTGAAGAAACTTGATGAGACAAGTTGTGATTACACTACAAATATAATTAGAAAATAATACTTCCAACGGTCAAATGAATGTACAATTTGTGCTTTATTGCTAAAATATAAGCAATAATTTTGGATATTACCACAATTAAAAGTTCGCAATAGCAAGGGGCAGTTGTATTGTGCAAGTGCATGGCGTCAATTTCTCGTTTCCTATAGCCTCAAACGTTTAAATATAGGTAACTTTAGATAAGTTTGATCAGTTTGCATGGTATTGCCAACTTTGAAGATCGTAAAAATATAAATTCATGGATTTTAAACAACCTGTTATTAGAGAAGTAGAGATCATCCGATATGTTCAGCCATTTCGGGAAGGTGGATCTTTACCAGCATTAGTCGATGCCGATGACGGCTTTAGTTATGTTATAAAATTTAGAGGAGCAGGTCAGGGACGAAAAGCATTGATCGCTGAACTGATCGGTGGAGAGCTGGCAAGATTGCTAAAATTGAGAGTTCCCGAAATTGTATTTGCGGAGTTGGACGAATCCTTTGGCCGGACGGAGCCCGATGAGGAAATTCAGGACCTGCTCAAATTTAGTGTAGGCAAAAACCTGGGACTTCATTTTCTGAGTGGAGCCATCACATTTGATGCGAATGTTGATGCTATCGGCGCGGAGGAAGCATCGAAAATTGTCTGGTTGGATTCTCTCTTGATGAATGTTGACCGTACCGTACGGAATACAAATATGCTGATATGGCATAAAGAACTTTGGTTGATAGACCACGGCGCTTCCTTATATTTCCATCACAGTTGGGATAACTGGGAAGAACAATCCCTAAAACCATTTGTTCAGATTAAGGATCACGTATTGCTAAAAAATGCCAGTATGGTGGAGAAAATAGATCAGGAATACCGTTCTCTTTTTACGGAAGCCGCATTTCGGGGAATATTAGCTGTGGTACCTGATGAATGGCTGGAAGATCCTGAACGCGAGCTTTCGGCTGCCGATGCGCGCGAAGTGTATGTTTCTTTCCTGAACAGACGTGTAGGACATTCATCCATTTTTGTAAAACAAATAGAAGATGCCAGAAAAGACCGTATATGAGTATGCTGTGGTACGCTTGATACCACGAGTGGAGCGAGAGGAATTTATCAATGTAGGTGTAGCTCTTTACTGTCGTAAGCATCGTTTTGCGAAGATGGTTTATCTGGTCAATGAACAAAAGGTCCGATCGCTTTGTCCGGATATCGAATTGGAATTGATTGAAAATCATCTTTCTTCCTTTCAGCGAATCTGCCATGGGGAAAAGGATGCCGGCAAACTTGCGGCACTGGATATGACCGAACGATTCCGTTGGCTGACAGCCAAGCGGAGTACCCTGATTCAATGTTCGGCATCACATCCCGGATTGTGTGAGGACCCCGAAGCGACATTGAAAGAGCTGTTTGAACGATTGGTCCTTTAAGCTGAAAGAATTACACCTTTTATTAAGGGGCAATAAATGATGGTCAATGGACTCAAGATTTAATAATAAGGCTTAATCTATCAATATTGTATAGTATATTTGTTTTAATAAACTAGTGAAGATGCATGATTTTTATCAACATATCTATGAACAGCAATTGGCTGTCCTAGAAATGCCTTCTAATAAGAAGATCTGTGGATGGGCTATCCGAATTGTGGATGTGCTCTTCCCGGAACGAAATTCTGGCGAGATGAAATCGGTCGATGATGTGAAGCTCGCTTTTGAACAATTTGAATTGGAGTTGGAGCAGCTCTTGAGTAAATCCAAGGCATGTCAAAGCTGCAATCATTCGGAGGTAGCACACCGGTTTTTTGAACGGATTCCGCAGCTTTATGAACTGATGTGCTGGGATGCGGACGCGTTAATGGAAGGAGACCCTGCCGCACAGAATAAGAGAGAAGTCGTACGCACCTACCCGGGATTCTTTGCGATCTGTATCTTTCGTATGGCCAATGAATTACATCGGTTGGGTGTACCTTTGATACCCCGTATATTGACAGAACATGCGCATTCCAAAACAGGGATTGATATCCATCCCGGAGCAACGATAGGTCATCATTTACATATTGACCATGGAACTGGGCTGGTGATCGGCGAAACCTGTACCATCGGTAACTATGTGAAGCTTTATCAGGGTGTAACCTTAGGAGCGTTGAGTGTGGATAAGGTTTTTTCCAATGTAAAACGCCATCCCACGATAGGTGACCATGTGATCATCTATTCTGGAGCCACAATCCTCGGTGGTGAAACACACATCGGCCATCATTCGGTTATCGGCGGGAATGTGTGGTTGACTAGTTCTGTAGAGCCTTATACTACCGTGTATCACCAGGCTTCATCAAAATTTATAGACTCAAAACCAATAATATAGATACCATGGGAAATATCATAGATACCATAGGAAATACTCCCTTAGTAGAGATTACACAATTTCATACAAATCCCAAAGTGCGGATCTTTGCGAAAATGGAAGGGAATAATCCTGCTGGTTCAGTTAAAGATCGTGCGGCGTTAAATATGATCCGTTCGGCAATGGAGCGGGGCGATATTACAAAAGATAGCAAATTGATCGAGGCAACGAGTGGCAATACAGGCATCGCATTGGCAATGATTGCAGGTATATATGGACTTAACCTCGAGCTTGTGATGCCAGCTTCTTCAACGCGGGAGCGAACGCTTACGATGGAGGCTTACGGGGCGAAAGTTACTTTATTGGAATCCATGGAAATATGTCGCGATTATGCAGAGGAAAAAGCCGAAAAAGAAGGCTATTTTATATTGAATCAATTTGCAAATCCAGATAATTACGAAGCGCATATCAAAACAACGGGACCTGAAATCTGGCGCGATACCGAAGGCAAAATTACGCATTTCGTCAGTGCTATGGGGACTACTGGAACAATTATGGGAAACTCCATCTATCTGAAGAAAAAAAATGCAGCCATTCAGATCGTAGGCTGCCAGCCCACACCTGAATCCTCCATACCAGGCATACGGCGTTGGCACGAAGCCTATCTGCCAAAAATTTTTGATCCAAGCAGGGTCGATCGCGTCATTGATATATCCCAGCAGGAGGCTACAGCGCTTGCTCGCGAGCTCGTTAAGCGTGAAGGCGTTTTTGCAGGAATGAGTACCGGCGGAGCTTTTGCCGGAGCACTAAAAATTGCCAATGAAATCGAAGAAGGTCTTATTGTCTTTATTGCCTGCGACCGTGGGGATCGCTATTTGAGTTCAGATCTTTTTGGCTAAGAACCAATACGAACAATACCAAGCCCACTATCGATCTTTGCTTACTTAAAGCGATCTATAGTGGGCTTTTTGCCGCTAACCATCAGCGCCAAATGTGAGTAGATTGCTGTCGGGATCCAAAATCGAAAACTCACGCTGCCCCCATGGCTTAGTTTCAAGTTGGCCATTGGGATGGATGGCAACGCTATTTTCTTGAAAAGATTGATATAAACGATCAATATCGTCTGTACGGATATAGACCATCCCATAATTTTCTTCGGGTGGAAGTTCTTGGAATTCAAAAAAATGAATTTCAATATGGTCTTTTTTTAGCATCAGGTAACCTTCGTAATCGACTGTTCCACATAATGAAAATCCAAGTTTATGTAGATAAAAATCTTTTGTGATGGTTTTGTTGCGCATGGGCAGTTTGGGATGAATGGCTGTCAGTGTCATCTGTATATAATTAATAAGTCGAGTTTAATCCATATGAATAACCTAGTTGAAATATAATCATTTATCGTAATACTTTAATCTCGTTTCTGTTAGGTTTGCTCGTTTTATGCCTGATTTTTTTAGAGTTTCTTGACCTGTAATTTTTTATTCATAACATTTGGTTATGACTTATTTGTAATTGTGTCTTTTAAAATAATTAAGAGTTATTCAATTTTGTACCAAATCAAGGTATCATTGTCATGGACAAAAAAATAAATACAGCAATTCGTTACCGACAATTGCTCAATCGCAAAGTATCCGTTCGGGAAATCATTTTTATCGTCTTATTCATCTTGTGTCTAACACCATTCATTTCAGCACCGCTGGCCTTATTATTGGGCATTATCGTGGCGCAATGGATCGGCCACCCCTTTTTGGCAATCAATCACAGGGCTACACAGATTTTATTGCAGATCTCTGTCGTTGGACTTGGATTCGGGATGAATATCGACTCGGCTATTCAGACTGGGAAGCAGGGATTTGTGTTGACCGTTATTTCCATCATCGGAACATTGTCATTGGGGTATCTCCTGGGGAAGCTGCTTAAGTTGGAAAAGGTGACTGCTTATTTGATTTCCGTTGGTACAGCAATTTGTGGCGGAAGCGCTATTGCCGCGGTGTCACCGACCATAAAAGCCAATGAGAAACAGGTCAGTGTGGCCTTAGGAACGATTTTTTTACTCAATGCCGTCGCTTTATTTGTCTTTCCGGTCATCGGTCATTTGCTTGAACTCACACAGACACAGTTTGGTCTATGGTGCGCGGTCGCTATACAGGACACAAGTTCAGTAGTTGGCGCAGCGAGTAAATATGGCAATGAGGCACTGCAGGTCGCGACGACAGTGAAATTAACAAGAGCCCTGTGGATTATTCCAATCGCATTTTTAAGTGCATTAGCCTTCAAAACCAAGGGAGCAAAAATTAAAATACCTTATTTTATCGGGCTATTTGTGCTGGCCGTTATCTTAACGAGTTATATTCCTTTTTTCCAACATATCGGAAGCTATGTTGTCCATATTTCCAAAATGGGGCTCACCTTGACGTTGTTTTTAATTGGAGCAAGTTTGTCTAGGGAAGTCCTGTTGTCTGTAGGCTTTAAGGCTATATTACAGGGCGTAATACTGTGGCTGGGCCTATCAATACCAGTGCTTGTCTATATCTATTTTTGTCTCTAGGAATCTAAAGTATATCGCAGCATAATCATATCTTTCAATAATGTGCCGTTTTCATAAATAGGCCGCTCATAATTTTCGATGAAAAAATCTTTACGGATAGCGTATTTAACAAAGCCATTTCGTTCATAAAAACGGATTTGGGCCAATCCGCAATCTGCAGTGCCAACAATTAGGTTAGGATATTGCTGGTAGTTCGTTTTGATAAACTCAAGTAACTGACTTCCCAACCCCATGGATTGAAAGTCTGGCGATACAGCGATATTTTTAATTTCCAAGGTTTCAGAATCGACTGGATATAAACAGAAAACAGCGATCGGCTTTGCTGTTTCAAATACAACATAAACTAGAGAGTCATAGAGGTATTTGTCGATCGCAGCAACTGTTTCATCTGCTAAAAGCAACAAATCATAAGGGTAATCCTTATGATTTGTGATAAGTTTTATTTGAAAGCTATCGCGCATTTATAAAGATTTCGCTAACTGCCTTGCGTCTAAAGCCTGAATTAATTAAAATGATATAAGAAGATAACATCACCCACGTAAGCCGGTTTTGCACTGTCTTTGATTTTCAATGTAGCTTCAATGGTAACTTTAATAACCCCTCTCAAATTGACGACCGATTTTACTTGCGTATGTAGCTGTACAGCATTGTCAACCAAAACGGGTTGTGCAAAACGCAAATTCTCAATCCCATAGTTGATCTCCATTTTAACATTCCGTACTTCAGCAATCTGTTTCCATAAATAAGGAATGAGTGACAAAGTCAGATAGCCATGGGCAATAGTCGATTTAAAAGGACTTTCAGTTTTTGCTTTTTCGCTATCCAAATGAATCCATTGATGATCGAGGGTTGCATCCGCAAATTGATTAATTTGTTTTTGATCAATAACATGCCATTGGGATTCGCCTAATGATTTTCCTTCAAAGGCTTTGTACTCTTCATAATTGTTAATTATTGTCATATGTGATCTCTTTATCGCGTTTTGTTGGTATCGATCCCCTAATTTACCAAGAGGAGATATGAATTAGTGGCTAAATATAGCTATAGTTTTAGGAATCCTATGCATTTCCTTTATTCAAATGATCATCAAATCAAATATCCACGAGTTTGGTACACCAACACTGATGAAGATAAACTGGATATTCCATGCAGTCTTTAAAGAACAAATTATTTACATAGGGCCGGCAAAGCTTGTTTATCCTCAATGCGACTGCATTGTCTGCGTATTACCATAGGTATTTTCAACGTAGGATCTAAAATTTTCAAGTATGGCCTGCCATCCATTGCGTTGCATATCAATGGGGTTTTCCGATTCTGCATCGAAAACTACGGTGATATCTGTGGCGGACTTTTTTGAATGGAAGCTGACTTCAACATGACGGCCATCAGGCATGACATAGGCTATTTTTTTAAAAGGATCCAAAGCGGTATAGGTACCTTCAAAATCAAAACCCATAGATCCATCTTTTGCCTCCATGCGGTTTTTGAACTTTCCGCCAATGCGTAAATCATTGATTGAACTTGTACAGTGCCAATCATCTGAAGCATGGTTCCATTGCATAATATCCTCCGCTGAGTTATATGCATTCCAGATCGTTTCTACGCGTACGTTGATATGGGTTTCAATCTTTATCTGTTCCATATAATGTTAATAATGTTCTCTAAGTAATAACAGGAAAATTTGTGTTTTGTTATATCTGTTGCCAGATAAATAGCAAGATATAATAAAAAGTGTAAAGCTGAAACTTATTTTAACCTAACTAGACGGTTTTAATAGAGTTTTGTTAACTTTAAGATATTTAAGACTTAAACATCATTTATATGTCCTCCAAATTGCTTGTTATCTTCTTTTTTCTGTTTTCTCCAAGTTTGATTTTTGCGCAGCAGTATAAAACCACAACTGATGTTGCTTATTGCAAACCAGATGAACCAGATTCTTATAAGAAAGAACGTTGTAAATTGGATATCTATATCCCGACTGATCGTAAAAATTTTGCTACCATTGTCTGGTTTCATGGCGGCGGTCTAGAGGGAGGAAACAAATTTATTCCCCTTGAACTTAAAGAGAAAGGTGTTGCGGTAGTGGCGGTCAATTATAGGCTGAGCCCAAAAGTCAAAGCACCTGGTTATATCGAAGATGCTGCAGAAGCCGTCGCTTGGACGTTTGAGCACATCGCTAGCTATGGTGGTGATCCTTCAAAGATTTATGTATCAGGTCATTCCGCAGGTGGGTATCTGGCTTTAATGGTTGGCTTGGATAAACATTATCTTCAAAAATATGGTGTTGATGCAGATCGCATAAAAGGGCTGGCGCCGATTAGTGGACAGACTAATACGCATTATACAATTAAAAAGGAACGTGGTGAATCAATGGTGATCCCGCAGATTGATCAGTTTGCGCCGCTCTCATTTGCACGGAAAGATGCACCTCCAGTTCTCCTGATTACTGGCGATCAACAATTGGAAATGGCTGCACGATTCGAAGAAAATGCACATTTGGCAGCAATCTTAAAGCAGGTAGGGCATACCAAAACCTCGTTGTACCAGCTGCAGGGCTTCGATCATGGGGGCGTCTATGCTCCCGGCTGCCTACTGATGATGAACTGGATCGGCAGGCTTGAAAAATAGTTTTGATGCATTCAAAAGACGGACGGAAATGCAGTGGACCAAAATGTTATAAACAAAATAAAAAATATTACAATTGTCCATTCGAAAATTCTACCGACATTTACCTCCAAAGTATATACCTTTACTTTGCAAATTTTAATCCGTTATGTGGGCGAAACGCAATATCGTTTTTATAATCTGTATGCTGGGGCTTTTTTTAGCACCAAATAGGTTATTTGCCTGCCATGAAACGTCAGAAAGGCCAAAACAGGAAGAAAAATCCTGTTGTCTGGATGAAAAACAAACGACAAAGGATGCTGAAACTGGAGATTGTTGTAAAGATGGAACAGCTGAGTCGAAAAAATCAGATCGCCATGCAAACGACTGTGGTAAACACTGCGGTGAAAAATCATGCCGTACATCTCCGCAATGCAATCCTATCGTTTCAGTGATCGAAGCACAGTCTATTTTACCCTTGTATGCTGATGCTTTAAATTCTTATGCGCGCTATAAACAACCTTATTGCGCAGATGCCTATTTTTCCATTTGGCAACCTCCTCAGATAGCTTAATAATAAACTGATAGCCCGTGCTATGTCCTTTTGGGTAGATTGTTCTATCCAATACCCCGTTTATTTAGCTTATGAAAACCCCTGTTGATCCATTGGATTAAAGACTCGAATGCAGTAAATCGCTGCAACTGGGGTTTTCGTCAGTATTTTTTATCTAAAACATATTATGATCATGAGATTAATTCCATTATTTGGTTTAGTAACCCTAGCATTACTATCCAACGAAAATACCTATGCACAAATTAAAAATGCAAAGATAGCAACTGCAAAAATTCTTGGAAATACGACGGCTGCTAAAACGATAATTGAAAAAGAAGGCAGCACCAAGTCCGCTAAAGTCGACTGGAACCAGACCACCAAACTTGCGGTTATTACCTATGACTCTTCAAAGACAAGTGAGGATGAGGTTCTTAAGCGTGTTGCCTTAGTGGGATTCGATAATGAAAAGTTCTTGGCTCCAAATGATGCTTATGCCCAATTGGCAAAAGCTGAACAATATGAAAGAGTGCTAAAGCCAGCATCAAAAAATCGAGCTGAACAACAGGCCGATCATAATAATCATAGTCAGGGCGGGCAAATAGCAGATCATGTTTCAGCTGCGGAGAAAGCAAAATTAGCAGATGAAAAGACCGCATTTGCGCAATTGGTAAATTCTTACTTTGCGCTAAAGGATGCTTTGGTGAAGACAGATGCAGTGGCGGCAGCAGCTCAAGCAGAGACATTTCAAGCTGCAATCAAAACTGTCGATATGAATAAACTTAGCCACGATGAACATACCATATGGATGAAGGTTATGAGTAAGCTGGCAACCGACGCGACAGGTATAAGTAAAAATAAAGATGTTGCTAAGCAACGTGTGGCATTTGCATCTCTTTCAAATGCTATGTATGAGCTGCTGAAGGTGAGTAAATTGAATGGTCCTATTTATTATCAGCATTGCCCGATGTTTAATGAAGGCAAGGGAGCGCATTGGCTAAGTAAGGAGAATGCAGTGAAAAACCCATTCTTTGGTGCGCAAATGATTAGTTGTGGAAGTATAGTAGAAACGTTAAACTAATCGCCCTCCCTATGAATTATTTTCATGTTGTTATAGCAGTCGCTTTGTTTTCATTAGCTGCTTGCAGCGGCTCGGAAAAGAATACCAATGTTAAAGATCAAAAGGGACCGGCAGCTTCTGCGATTGGTTTATCTGCACAGTCAGTTCAATATAGACGGGGTGATCTTGTGCCGACGGAACAGGTTTGTATGGTCAATGATGCTTTTATGGGAAAAAAACAATTGTTGGTCAGACACCAGGGGCGGGATTATTATGGTTGTTGTGAAATGTGCAAAAAGCGTATACCTCAAGAAGCTGCGGTACGTGTCGCAATTGATCCGTTCTCTAAGAAAGAGATCGATAAGGCCACGGCTTCCATTGCGATTACCGGAGATCAGGGAGAGGTTTCTTATTTTGAGAATGAAGCAAATTATAGAAATTACATTAAAAATCTAAACCTATAAATACACTTAATTATGAAAGAGTTTATGCTAATTGTGGCGATCGCTCTGATATTCGTTGCATGCAACAATTCAACGTCGAAAAATACACATGCAGATCATATGGTCACTGTTGCTGAGGATACCGCAACGATAGCTGTCAACAAAAGCGAAGGCGATACCGCTTTGACTAATGAGGTGGCCGACGTAAGTAATACAGCTGCAAAAATAGAACCGTCGGCAGGGAAAGTTGATCTAGCAACAGCTAGCAATCCTTTTGCAGACTTGTACAGCGCCTATTTTGAACTGAAAGATGCATTGGTTAAGGATAATGGAGCAGCTGCACAGATAGCCGCGAAAGGAATCCAGGCTGCCATTGAAAAAATTAATAGCGAACAATTGGATGTTGTTCAAGGAAAACTTTGGAAAGAATACCAACGGAAATTGGCTTTCGATGCAGAGCATATTGCTGGAATTAAGGAAAATGAACATCAGCGCGAGCACTTTGTGACCCTTTCCAAAAATATGTATGTGTTGATGAAATCGGTTAGACTGGGAGCTCCAGTCTATTATCAGCATTGTCCGATGTATCAGGAGGGAAAAGGGGCAAATTGGCTCAGTAAACAAAAGGCAGTTCAAAATCCTTATTTGGGTAGATCAATGCAGAGCTGTGGATCTACCTTAGAAATAATACAATAGCGCGATGAAAAGTTTATTTGAAGAACTGCCTAGTTTACATCCGCTATGGGTACATTTTCCAATTGTGCTTTTACTGATGGCTTTGTTTAGCCATGTCGGTGCTTTATTCTTAAAAAATCACCGACGGGCTTTATCTCTGCTGACTTTTGGATTGTTATTGTTGGGATCACTGGGAGCTTTTGCAGCTATTCAAACCTCAACCCATATTTCGGGAGAAGCAGATGAAAATGCCTTTGCGGTTTTTGAGATCCATCAACGTTTTGCCTGGATCAGCTTTTGGCTTGCAAGTAGTACAACAGTCCTGCATTTTGTTGGATTGCGAAAAGAGACAAGTGCCTGGATAAACTATTTGATATTGATTTTGTTGATAAGTTTGTCGGTGACACTGTTTATCACGGGGCATCACGGTGCGAGACTGGTCTACCAATATGGCGTAGGACCGATGGGAAATGGAATACTAATCAATTAAATGAATGAACATGCTAAAAAAGAGTAATATATTAACGGTTGTTTTACTATTGATGGCACAACTGACAGTACTGGCCCAGAAAGTGGTTCGTCATGACCTTTACGTACGGGATACAATTGTCAATTATGCCGGCAAATCAAAACGGGCAATCGCTGTAAATGGACAGATTCCGATGCCTACACTGACTTTTACAGAAGGAGATACGGCGGAAATTGTTGTTCACAATGAGTTAAAAGAGAGTACTTCGCTACACTGGCATGGTATTTTTCTGCCGAACAAAGAAGACGGCGTGCCACACCTGACGCAAGAACCTATAAAGGCGAATTCGACTTATACCTATCGTTTTCCGATAATTCAACACGGTACACATTGGTATCATTCGCACTCGGGCCTACAGGAACAGATCGGTATGTATGGTAGCCTTATTCTCAACAAGCGTGCTGATGATAAGACTTTCCGAAAAGGAATTGATGATTTACCCACGATTCCCGTCATATTGAGTGAATGGACAAATTATAACCCCGATAACATTCAGCGGATGCTACACACGGCCAATGATTGGGCCGCGATAAAAAAAGGGGCTACACAATCGTACGTTGAAGCTATTAAAGAAGGGAAGTTTAAGACGAAAGTCACGAATGAATGGAAACGTCAGCTTGCGATGGATGTCAGTGATGTATATTATGATAAGGTCCTGATGAACGGGGCTCATTCCACGGATTTAAAGTCGGTGAATGGTAAGGCATTGAAAGCAGGAGATAAAGTGCGTTTACGGATTTCCAATGGTGGTGCTTCGTCTTATTTTTGGCTGCGCTATGCGGGCGGTAAAATTACCGTTGTTGCAAATGATGGGAATGATGTGGTACCTGTTGAGGTCGATCGATTAATGATTGCAGTGTCGGAGACTTATGATGTCGTTGTAACAATCCCAAATGAAGGTACAGCTTACGAGTTCATGGCAACAACAGAAGATCGAACACAATCTGCGAGTTATTTTGTCGGAAATGGCATCAAACAGTTGATTTCCCCACTTCCCCGCCTTAAATATTTTGAAGGGATGAAGATGATGAACGACATGATGAAGATGAATGGGGATCTCAATGATATGGGTATGAAGATGAGTCTGAATCAGATGGACATGAATGTGGTGATGTATCCCGAAATTACAGGTGATGGAAAGAAAAAAGAAGATCACAGCAAACATAGCGGTATGGATCATGGACAAATGAACATGGACGAAGATCCTAATCGTTATAATGCTAATGCATTGGGTGATATTGTCACGCTAAACTATGCGATGCTGGAGTCTCCTCAAGCGACTGAACTGCCTAAAGAAGCGCCGATACGAGATCTCAAATTTACCCTTACAGGAAATATGAGTCGTTATGTATGGAGCATGGACAATAAAATTCTCTCTGAAACGGATAAGATACCTGTAAAAAAGGGCGAGGTATTACGCATTACCATCTATAATAATTCAATGATGCGTCATCCGATACATCTGCACGGTTTTGATTTTCGATTGCTGAATGGTAAAGGGGCAAAAGCACCACTGAAAAATGTGGTTGATATCATGCCAATGGAAACGGATACAATCGAATTCCTGGCGAATGAAGAAGGGGATTGGTTTTTCCATTGCCACATTCTGTATCATATGATGGCCGGGATGAATCGCGTTTTTGCCGTAGACGATTATAAAAATCCCTATCTTCCGGACAAAGCTAAAGCCTATAAAGAATTGCAGATGGAAAGCAATATGACTCATTTCATGGCGCAAAATGACTTTGCTACCAATGGAAATGACGGCCAGGCGATGTTTCAGAATGCCCGTTGGCAACTTGGTTCCGAATGGCGATTGGGTTATAACGATATGCATGGCTATGAGGTAGAAACCCACTTGGGAAGATTTTTTGGGAAAATGCAATGGTTTATGCCTTTCGTTGGTTTTGATTATCGCTATCGCCGCATGGGCGAGGACGAACACGAGAAAAATATTTTTGGGCAAGCCAATAAAAAAGATAGCCGCAAAGCTGTAAGCCTCGGTTTTATGTACACTTTGCCCATGTTGGTCAATTTTCAGGCGGAGGTGTATCACGATGGTATTATGCGGCTGCAGCTGATGCGTGAAGATATCCCGATCTCGAGAAGGATCCGCGGCGATTTTATGGTCAATTCAGACTTAGAATATATGGCAGGACTTAATTATGTCATCACCAAAAATATGGCCTTTAGAACGCATTACGATAGTGATATGGGCTTTGGTGTGGGCTTGTCATTAAATTATTAACAAGTAGATTTTATTGGAGTTTTAAAAGGGGGCTTTGCGCACGCGGAGCCCCCTTTTCTTGTTTGGTTAAAACAGGGAGCAAATACTAGATAGATTCTGAAATAAAACAGATTTCAAACTTACATTATACGGAATTAAACCGGACTTTATACGCTTTCATCCGAATGAGGTCCCTATAAGGTCCGTATGAAGTCCCTATAAAGTCCCTGTTATTTAATAAGATGATCTTTACTTGTTCACTGCATGCCTGTGTCCTCGTGGCTGTAGTATGGTCTTTCATGATGAAGATGCTTGGAAGCGGTTTAGCAATAGAGAGTATGTTTTGGTGTGGGGTTTGTAAAGAAAAACGCCAGAAATGGTTAATTCCTGGCGTTCAATAATAGTGTGAATTTTATGACGACGCTTAAATCATCCATTTAAATATGCTGGCTCCCCAAGAGAAACCGGCGCCAAAGGCGGTTAACATGACTAAATCACCTGTATTTAATTTTTTAATATTCTGCCAGATACACAATGGGATCGTGGCGGCAATAGTGTTTCCTAAATATTCAATATTACTCAAGGCTCTGTCTTCTGGTATATTAAGGCTGCGCCCAACGGCATCAATAATGCGCTGATTGGCCTGATGGGGAATTAACCAGTTGATATCTTCAATCTGAAGGCTGTTACGTTGTAAAACGGTGTTACAGGCATCGCTCATGGACTGTACTGCATGTCTGAATACGGTCTTACCATCTTGCTTTAGAAATCTGTTGTCATTAACAGGAAGATTGCTATCGATAGGATACAAAGAACCTCCAGCCTCGATTTTCAAAAATTCTCTTCCTGAACCATTGCTACAAAGATAGGCGTCCATGATTCCGCCCTCTAAGGAAGGTTCTAGCCATATAACGCCAGCACCATCACCAAAAAGGATGTTGGTTGAACGGTCTTTTAGATCTACATAAGTGCTGATATTGTCTGCACCAACGACGAGCACGTTTTTATAACGTCCTGTCTCCACAAGCGCAGAAGCCATATCCAGGGCGTATAAGAATCCCGAGCATGCAGCATTGACGTCAAAAGCCCAAACATTCGTAAGACCTAATTTTTCTAAAATGATATTTGCTGTCGCCGGCATAGGCATATCTGGCGTCGAAGTAGCCACAATTAGGGCATCTACATCATTCAGATTTTTATGATATTGTTTCGCCAAATCGTGTATAGCTTTCACAGCCATGTCTGACGTGGCAAGATTCTCTTCTAAAATTCTCCGCTCCTTAATACCTGTACGTTTGATAATCCACTCATCGGATGTATCGCAAAACTGTTCTAAATCTGTATTCGATCTTTTGTTTGGTGGAATGTATCCGCCAACACCAGTTATTGCTGCATATGGCCTGCTGGGTATTCTCTCCGTCATAAATTAATGTACTCTATTCTCTCTCTTATTATATAGCTATCCCACTAGAAATAGCCCGTGCGTTTTTTGCGCCGTAAAACTACGGTTAATTTATGCGATTAATAAGTGAAAAAGTTGATTTTTGACAAAATAATTACGTTTTGACAACACTTTTAACTGTTTTTTACGTATTGGCTATACTAATCTTTTAATCGGTCTTGATGGAGCGGAATTAAATATTGAATGAGCTTGTTTTTTCAAAATTTTAATCTAATCAGGTGCGTCCAAATTGAAAAATAGTCTAGCAATTTTTGCCTGTCGTCCTGGTCAGGAAGAGCGTCGAGCCTGTTCCAAAAGTGCTGCCAAAATAACGATCCCTTCTTCAATCAGTTCCTCCGATAAGGATCCATACCCCAGTCGAATTCCACCAAAAACATTTCCTCGGCTGTAGTTTTCAGGATGCGGTATATGGACCGATTTTTCGGTTAGTTTTTTAAAGAGGAATGCCCAGTCGATTTGATGTTTAAAAGATAGCCAGACAGCTAGCCCCCCCTGCGGACAGGTATAATCAACATGATCCTTAAGGTGCTTATCCAATTGACTGATCATAAAATCCCGCTTCTTTTTGTAAAGCTGAGTAGCTTTTCGGATATGCCTGCGGATTGTTCCATCCTGAATCAGTTCCAGTACAGCTTGCTCCATAATATTGTCGCCCTGGATATCGATGATGTAGCGGAGATCGACAACCTGCTGCAGCAGCTGCTCGTTTCGTGTCGCAAGATAACCGATACGGAGGGCGGGAGCGACAACTTTGCTTAGTGTCCCGATGTAAACGGTATTGATCAGCTCCTGCTGGGAAGCAAGCGGATAATAAGGCGTTTGTTCGAAATGAAATTCGTAATCGTAATCATCCTCAATGATAGTGAAGTTATATTGGTTGGATAACGCTATTAATTGTGATCTTCGTTCTTTGCTTAAGGTGACAGTGGTTGGATACTGTCGATGCGGGGTCAGGTAAAGCGCCTTAATGGGACTCTTTTTCACTAAATGAGGCAGCAGTTCTTCAACGATAAGACCATCGGCATCGACGGGGATTGGAATCAATCTTGCGCCGGCTTTTTCAAAGATCTTCCAGGCCGAATGGTATCCTGGGGACTCCACAAAGATATAATCATCGTGCTGTAACAGGCACTGGGCGACCAGATACATGGCCATTTGGCTCCCTCGACTGACACAGAGATTATCTTTATTAATATGCATTTTACGTTCGATGTTAAGCATATTGGCGATTTCTTCCCGAAAATCAAGATGTCCCCGCGGATCGGCATAACCCATCATTTTCCAGCGCGCACTGCGTTTAAAAATCTGACGATAGGCCCGGCCAAGCTGTTCTACCGGTGCGATCTTGCTGTCTGGATTTCCGTCATCGAAGATAATACGTGTAGGAGGCTGATGATCCGACAATTCGTTTCTCTGTGCGATATAGAGGTTGGAGCCATAGGGTAATTGTTGTGCTACGAATATACCCCTGCGGGCTTGACTAACCAGCCAGCCTTCGCTGAGCAACAATTGAATGGCATCAACTACCGTATTCCGGTTTAAGTTTAACTGGGCGGCCAGCGATCTGCTGCTGGGCAACACTGTTCCCTTTGGCAGCCTGCCAGATTGTATATCAGCAGCAATACCATCCGCTATTTGGATGTAAATCGCTTTTGAGGAGGATCTGTCAATATCCAGTGTTAAATTCCAAGGTCTAAGCATGAGGCTATGGTATCGGGTAATTGTTCAAAGATACAATTGTTCTTCATGATTAAAATATATTGGATAGCTGCTGTTTGATCGCTGATCTGCTATTTTATTTAAGATGAGCTATTTTGTTTGTTGTCTATATGGTCTGGACCAGTAATAAATAATCGTCTTGGACTAGGAATTAGAGGTAATTTAAATAGATTTTTGAATTTTACTAATGCTAAGCGATCCATGAAACCATTTCCCGTTTTTGAGAAAGTTGATATTGCCATTGAGCATGCTCTTGGCTGCTTTGTTTACGATGACCAGCAGCAGGCCTATCTGGATATGTATGGCGGTCATGCTGTTATTTCTGTCGGACATAGCCATCCTCATGTTGTTAAACAGGTTTTACAGCAGATGAATAAAATTGGATTTTATTCGAATGCTGTAAAAAACGATTTGCAGGATCGTTTGGCCCGTCGCTTGGGCATTGCCTGTGGTTATCCCGATTACGCTGTTTTTTTTAGCAATTCAGGCGCCGAGGCAAATGAAAATGCACTGAAGCTTGCTTCTTTCCATACCGGAAGGAAGAAGGTATTGGCAATGTCCAATGCGTTTCACGGAAGAACTTCAGCAGCGGTCGCAGCGACGGACATCCGGTCAATTCGGGCACCATTAAATGACAGTGAACAATTTGTCTTTACACCTTTCAACGAGATTTCCAGTTTGAAAAGACAATTGGAAACCGAAGAATACTGTGCTGTCATTATTGAACCTATCCAAGGTGTCGGGGGAATTCATAGGGCCAGTCATAGTTTCTTGCAGGAAGTAAGAGCAATCTGCACGAAAACTGGCACCATGCTTATTTTGGATGAAATTCAATGTGGATATGGACGTACGGGACTTTTCTTTGCGCATCAGCATGCAGGAATAGAAGCTGATTTAATTACCGTTGCTAAAGGAATTGCTAATGGGCTGCCTATGGGAGCGACAATTATTTCGCCTAAAATTAAACCGGTCATCGGGCAACTGGGGACGACCTTCGGCGGAAGCCATGCAATCTGCGCGGCAGCGTTGGCTGTACTCGATGTGATCCATAATGAACAGCTGATCGACAATGCGGCAGCTGTAGGGGAATTTTTGTTGGCTGAATTGAGAAAAATGGACGGTGTAGGCGAGGTGAGAGGTCAGGGTTTGATGATTGGTGTCGAGTTTGAGAACGATATCCAGCAACTTAGAGAGAACCTCCTTTTTTCTGAAAAGATTTTTACAGGATATGCAGGACACTACACCCTCCGTTTATTGCCTCCATTATGTTTCAGCAGAGAACATGCTGTGCTATTTTTGAAGAGTCTACGGAAGCTCATACAACAAGAGAAATCATCCTTCGCTGTTTCGGTACATTGATTGCTTGATTGCTTGCTTGATTGCTTGCTTGATTGATTGCTTGATTGCTTGATTGATTGCTTGATTGCTTGATTGCTTGATTGATTGATTGATTGATTGATTGATTGATTGATTGATTGATTGATTGATTGATTGATTGATTGATTGTCCGCTCAATATTGATTTTCTGCAAAGTTTTAATGAAGAATTCCCCAGATTAGCTTTTGCGCTTTGATAAATGTCGCAAAAGAAGTAATTTCACAACAATAGTGTTTAATCAGTATAGCTTATAAACAATTCATGACAACAGCAAAATCTTTGCCTACAGCGGGTTTAGTGAGTATTAACGGGGATAAATTATTATTAGCATATAGCAACAATAGAAAGGCGTGGTATCTGCCGGGCGGAAAGATTGATGCTGGAGAGGAGGCTTTGCAATCCCTTCGGCGGGAGATTTTGGAGGAGTTAAATATCGTTCTGGATCCGGATAAAATCTCGTATTACTGTCATGTCACGGCCCCGGCATATGGGCTGGTGCCTGAAGTCATTATGGAGCAGGATTGTTTTCTATATCCATTAACAGAGCAGATCGAACCCAGTAATGAGATTGGTGCCGTTCGTTATTTTTCACACCAGGAATACCTGGAAGAATCCATCCAGGTAGTTGGCGTTTTGCATGTGTTTGATAAGTTGAAAGCCGACGGATTAATTTAATATATATTGCTGCTTCTATATTCCGTAGCCCTCATTGAGACAGCTGATACCTTTTGTGTCTTTTAAAGGAACAATTTTTTGGCTTTTGGTATCCATTCGCCATGCTTTGACAATTTTGTCAAAATATTCTTTGCTTTCATCGACCCGGCTAATGGCTATAATTTCGCTGTTTGGCTTATCACCCTGTTTGCAGTTGCATAGGCTGAGCTGCTCGTTGGGCTTCAGTCTTTGGATATTGATGGTATCCAAAATCTTATATTTGACTTTGCCTTTGCTGTCATCCGGCAATAATTCTTCCAAGATACAAACACCGTTTTTGGAATTTGTAAAATAGCCGGCAGCAAAGCGATAATCACCTTTTGTATTTTTGTCGGTTTCGATGACCGCACCGGTCGCGTAGGTATAGGACTTTAATTCAGCGATCTCATTGATCTCACGGAATACCTTGCCATATAACGGGTTTTTCTGGTCGTTAACGGTGTTGAAACTGGACCAGCTGCAGATCGATAGAACCGCAATGGGTATAATTAGTATATATCTCATAGCTCCCAATAATTAAAAACGTTGTTTAAGATAACAAAAAGAATGATTATCTTAAACAACGTTTTTAACTTAACGCTATTGTGCCGGTTGAAATTATTGAAAATAATTACCGCTTTACTTTGTCTCCGTTTCTTGCACTTTTTGAGATTCTTTATATACTTTGCTGTCCTCGTCATCCATTTCCATATCGAGGTCTTCTTCTTTGTATTTTCCCATCTTTAGGTGAAAGTTATCGGCTGTACCCGTGATACGCATCGGTATTCCAAATATTCCAAAAGGAGGGAGACCTAGTCGGAAACCCAGGTTCATCCGTCCGTCTAAGGTAACCTGACCTTCAAACCGGGGTCTGAAACCCATCATTTTCATTTTCGTACGTTCGATGGTCATCACATTATTTTTGATATGGGATTTAATAACAACTTTTTTCACTTCGCCATCTTTCAATTTTTCCTTGGAAGTAGATTGACTGATCCCATTAAGTAGTTTGAAGCCTCTGAACTTAATCTGATTTAGTGTCAGGGATCCCTCACCGACGATTGAAGGCATTACGGGTTGCATATTGCCATTCAATAGACCGCCCAATTTGTAATCCAGCGAAACGAGGCCATACGCATTTTTTGCAGAGCTGACCATTTCTCTAAACATGGGTATCTCTTTGTAGGCGCGTTGAATATCAAAGCTGTCGGCTTTTACAGCATAATCAAAGCTTGCCCTACGTGGATTTATAGGACGATAATTTCCGCTCATACCCACTTTTAGTCCCGCTAGTTCAAAGTTGGTCTTGTTCAGGATCATCTTACCATCTTTTACCTGTAAGTCGCCTTTAAAGTCTCTGATATTCATTTTATTGTACAATATCGTGTTGACAAGACCTAATACCTGAATGTCCAAATTTTTAGGTAGAAGAACTACACCACTTTCCGAAGAGCTTGCAGTTGTCGACGCGGCCGGAGAAGCAAAAACCATAAAATCATCCACATTGATTTTCCTGCTGCTGAGTGTAAATTGACCTTTTAATGGTGCTAGACTGCTTGTTGCGTAATTAATAATATTGTTGAGATATCCCTTGATGGAAATATCATTTTTAGCATAGCCAACCAAGAATTTATCAAAATTCATTTTCTCCTGATTAAAGCTGAAATTTCCGCTTTTAATTGCAATAGGCTGTGGCAGCATGTCGGACTGAACTTGGATATTTCCAATACTTAGCCGGCCACTATTTTGGAGCCGGGCATAATGACCATTGGTGGCATCGCTCTGTAAGCCTTTTAAACTGAAATCTGTATAGATAAAACCGTCAACGTTGGTGCCATCCAATGCAAAGAGTTTATAAATAGGGCCGAGATTGAGCTTACCCTTGGATTGTATGCTGTATTTGATGTTATTGAAGTTCTTGAGGTCTGCATTTAAGAAAAAAGGTTCGCCTGCAAATGTAAATGATACTGGTAGGATTTTGACATTGAGGTCCTTAAGCGAGCCTTTTTCGCTATTGACAAAAGCTTCGACCTGAATGTTTTCCATCGGGATAGGATAGTCATTTGATTTGATTAACCCATTTTTCATCGTGATGGACGTATTGGTCTCGGGAAAAATATTGCGTTTGAGATCCACGTATCCTTTTGCCATTAAGTTGATGTCAACCAGTCCAGCTAATTCGACTTGTTTAATTGGATAGAAATTCTTGATATCCGCTAAATTAACCAATGCCTTTAGATCTGAATGAACTGCGATTTTATTAAAATCTGTTATCGAAATAAAACCTTTTATATAATTGTTGAGTGCCTGCACCGAAATATCGTGTATTGATATGGATGCACTTTTTAACTGGCCATCGGGATCTTTAGCTTCAAGCTGATAAGCAATTTTTTCAAGCCCCTGTGGCAGGTTGGCCAATTTGAATTTTCCATCTATCAGTGTATTTTTGATATCAAAAGTAGGGATGGATGCAATATATTCCTGCTCGCGTTTTTGAAGTCCTACTTTACGGATAGCTTTGGCATAGGTGCCGTCGATTTTGGCATCAAGATTCCATTTTCCACCAAAAGAGAAATCTGGAAACTGCAATGAGGCGTGGAGTTTATCCAGGTCAAGGTCACTTTTTATGTTGGCATGTACCGTTACAGGATGTAGTCCTGCAATATTGCCCTGTGCATTGAAATAACCTGATGCAACTTTAAAATCAAACTGTTTGAGGTCAATATGCAGGGAATCGGGATTTAATGCCGGCAGGTCTATCCGTAATTTTGCATTCCAGTCAGTTAATGGATTGGCCGATTGTTTAAAGGCGAGATAGCCATTGTTGACCATAAGCCCCAGGGAAAGATCAGGCATTTTGTTGTTATCGACTATATAATCTCCCTCTAAATTGACGAAAACCTCAGATGTTTCTTTCACCGAGAGATCCTTGATCCAAGAAGCATAGCTGTTTGGGACTAATGAAAGCAATTCGGCCAAAGTGCTTTCCTGTGATTTTAATTTGAAATCTAGGTGATAGCCATGGGAAATAAAAGACAGCAGCCCACGGAAACGAACCGGTAATTGATTTATTTTAATATCATTTCGTTCGAAGACGAAGGATAATGTGTTGGTATTGATCCGTGTCAGTAAATTGGCATCGATCGACTTTTTGTCCACATACAATTCATTGTCAAAGGAAAATGAAAAGGATGCAATTTTCGCACGTGTATTTAAATCAAAAATATTTGACATAAGATCTCCTTTACCTTCATATTCCAGATCTTTTGCTTCGATCTGAAGGGGAATGGAACGATCTTCATAATGAAGATTTGTTTTTTCAAGCTTAATTAATTGAAAAGCCAGAGCGCTGCTTTCTGCGTTATCCTGTTTTTTAGTGGAATCCGATGGGTTTGATTTATAAATAGAATAATTGGCATTTCCCAAAGAATCGACTAAGATGTTGACCTTTCCGCTATTAACGATAAATTTGTCGATCACAATTTTGGATTTGAGCAGGCTCATCAGGTCGATGCCAAAACTGACTTGTTTTGCAGCGAGCAGGGTGTCGTTTTTAAAAGGTTCGGCCCCTTTTAGCAAAACATCATCCATCGATGCTGTAAGCAAGGGAAACTGATCAAAGAAGGTCAATCTTACTTTGGCATAATTTAACTCGCCTGTAATATGTTCGTTTACGAGTGATTTGACCTTGCTATTTACTTCATTTTCGAATATATAGGGAATAGATAATATACTGATAACGACCAATGTTATGATACTTGCAAAAACGATAGAGATTCGCTTCACAACCTTTATGAATGTTGCTTTTGACACTTTGTAATTTTTTGTGGTTACAAAAATCAGAAAATTATTATTAATCTCGGTTAAATGCCCCATTTATTTTGATTAGCTCTTGGAATATGTCGTGTTTCATTGACAAAAGGCTGAGCTAAAGCCTTTCTTATGAAGAGGTTTACGTATGCTTTGAAAATTTTCATGTATTTTTGCGGCGTGAAATTTCGATTTAAAAATGCCGAACAGAAAAATAGTATTATCCTCATTGTCTGTTTGTTTTTGTTGTTGCTGATAGGGGGAGGTTTGCTCGGTGTTATCCATCATAAGGTCGATCGTCTTAATAAACGGATCCTGATGGATTTTGCAGATGAGAATATGTTGCTGGTAAAAAAGCAGCTGGAATTGTTGCAGCAGGATATCTACCTTTCAGAAAAAAAAATACTTGATCAGTCTGCTTTTGATCCGAGCGAAAATGGCGATTCGCTGCTGGTCATTGCGCCCGTGGGGCAATCGGATCAGCAAGGCGGCCGGATGCTGACCTTGCTGCAGACCCGTACGGTACAGCATCGACTGTACCATATCTATATTGATATTGAAAAGTTAAACGCCTATTTCGCGCGGCTCAATTTTGGACGAAGAGCCTATTTTGAACTTTATGATGATAAGGGGATATGTGTGTATTCGCCGGACAATCGCAAGTGGGGGAAGCGAAAAGATGCTGAAATTACTAAACAGGGGCGAATTGTCAAGTCCGATTATCTTGAATTGGACGTCATGGTCAATGCCTACCCCTGCAATATTTTGTTTGTGGGCGGTGAAATCAGGGTATACGTCTTGTTGTTGAGTATTGAGGAAGAAATTCAGGAGCTGTTGACCTATAGTATTTTGCTTGGCGTAGGTTTGATGTTGGTGGCCATGGTGTTGATCTACTTTAATGCTATGGAAAGGCGTAAGATCCAGCAATTGAAAATGCAGTCCTTGAAACAGGAAAATGAGTATACACAAATGCGGCTGGTTCAGCTGCGGCAGCAGATTAATCCACATTTTCTATTCAATACCTTTGGATCACTCCAATACCTGATCGGAAAGGATGACGATCTTGCGAAGTCTTTTATTGGCAAGATGACAAAGGTCTATCGGAAGATGCTTCGTACAGATGAGAACGAATGGTCGTCATTGGGGGAGGAACTGGAACTGGCTAAAGCTTATTTCTTTTTGCAGCAGGTGCGGTTTGGAGCGGCATTAAGTGATATGAAGATCGATATTCCAGCAACATTATTCGCGCAGAAGATCCCGCGCTTGGGTCTGCAGATGCTCGTCGAAAACGCAATTAAGCATACCCGCATTTCGACCGAAAATCCACTTACGATTGAGGTTCTCTTCCTTGCTGAAGGAAACGTCCTGGAGATCCGCAATAACTGGCAGCCCAGACAGGGGGCAGAGCTTGAAGGCGAGGGGTATGGGCTTAATTATTTGGCATCTATCTATAGTTACTATGCGATGTCTGGTTTTCGATATGGGATAGAAGCGGGTTATTTTTCTGTATCCTTACCACTCTCATAAGCTTGAAAATAAAGAATAAAAGGTGCTGGGTTTACGTGTTCATGTTTTTATAGTACGCGTTCATACCTCTAAAATGCGCGTTCATCCCTTTGCATACTTTTGTATATAATATTTTTAACAAATTTGGCTCCTAATCTAGGAATTTTAGTTCGTGATTAGCCTAATCCTATCCGATCAAATAGCATGCGTTTTAAGTATAAATGCCTTGGGATTGACCTGCTTGGAATAGACAAAATTACTTCTAATCATGTTGGAGTAAGTTAAAATTAGCTTACAGATAATACTAGATAATAGGTCGATGATCCGTCATCACTTTTGAAAAACACAGGGAGTGCAACGAGCCCCTTTATACCTTTGAAAATGAGGGCTCAAAATATTTATTTGATGAAAAACACTTATACTAAGCTAGCCATAGGTCTTTTATTTTCCGCCGGTTTCATGCAATCTTGTTCAATCTTGCAAACTGTAGGCCTGAGAAAAAAAGAAACGGTTACTTCTGCCAAAGATTCTACTGCCAAGAAAGATTCGACAGCCGCATACGACAAATTGTTGAAAGATGCTCGCGTTGACAGTGGTATGTTTGGGGTGATCCACAAGGAAAATAATTACTATTTTGAAATTCCATTGAAAAAAATGGGGCAGGATATTCTGCTGATACAGAAGTTGTCTTCCGTTCCATTGGCTTTAAATGAGGCTGGGGTAAACAAAGGAATGAATTATGAAAATAAGGTCATCCGGTTTACACTCCGCAAGGAGAAGAAAGAGGTGTGGGTTTCGGAAATTAAGCCTCAGGTCGAAGTTCCTAAAGGTGACGCCATAGCCGCTTCAGTACACGATAATTACCGCCCTTCTTATATTGAATCTTTTAAAATTGAAAGTTATTCAAAAGATTCAAGTGCTGTTGTGATCAAAGTCAATAAGGTATTTGATGGTTCTGAGAAGAGCTTTACAGATGTATTTACTTCTTTGGGTTTGGGAACTTCACCTAAAACCAGTATCTCTACGGTTGAGGATATCAAATCCTATGCGAATAATATTGTGGTGAAATCTGTATTTTCTACCAAAGTAACCGAGGGTAATGAATCTGTACCGGTTTCTTTGGAAATTACAAGTAATCTCTACGAACTGCCTGAGACGCCTATGGTCGCACGGTTTGCAGATCCAAGAGTTGGTTTCTTTACTTCACCGCGTTGGTATTTCAATGATAAACAGCAAGAACTGGATAAGAAAAACTTGGTCAATCGCTGGCGTTTGGAACCACGTGATGAAGATAAAGCGCGCTATCTGAAAGGGGAGCTGGTAGAACCAAAGAAACCGATTGTCTTTTATTTGGATCCGGCGACACCAAAACAATGGCGTCAGGCCATTATTGATGGCGTACATGATTGGCAGGTCGCATTTGAAGCCGCCGGTTTCAAGAATGCAATTCTTGCAAAACAGCAGCCCGATAGTGTCAAATTTGATCCCGATGATGCTAATGTTTCTTCTATTGTGTATGCCGCCTCTGCTCAGGCTAATGCCATGGGGCCATCTGTTGTAGACCCGCGCTCAGGAGAGATATTAGAAGCTGATGTAATCTGGTGGCACAACGTCATGACTATTCTGAACAGCTGGATGCGCATACAGACCGGTATCGTCGATACATCAGTACGTGCTAATGTTTTTTCCGATGAGAAAATGGCACATGCCATTCGTTTTGTTTCTTCCCATGAAATCGGACACACGCTCGGATTGATGCACAATATGGGCTCTTCGGCAAGTTTCCCTGTTGATTCGTTGCGCAGCAAAAGCTTTACCGCCAAAATGGGGGGGACTGCTCCTTCCATCATGGACTACGCCCGTTTCAATTATGTCGCACAGCCTGAGGACGGCGTAGAGCAAATTACTCCCGTGATCGGTGCTTACGACAAGTATGCCATTGGCTGGGCCTACCGCTGGTACGGCAAAACACAACCTTGGGATGAAATCCCTTTGCTGAGAAAGGAAATTGATAGCCATGTACATGATCCTATTTATCATTATGGTGAACAGCAAGATTCTAAAAATATTGTTGATCCGCGGGCACAGTCGGAAGATCTTGGTGATGACGCCATGAAAGCTGGTGAATATGGTATGCTAAACCTGCGTCGCATGATGCCTAATATCATCAATTGGACAACCAATGTCGGCGATGATTATTATCGCGCGGGTAAGCTGTATATGGGTGTGGTCGGACAATGGTATGCCTATGCTGATCACGTCTTAAATAATATCGGCGGTATTTATCTGGAAAATGCTGTTTTAGGTGATCAAAAAGATGCTTATAGCCCGGTGCCTAAGGAAAAACAAGTGCGCGCTTTGGAGTACCTCAAGAAGAATGTCTTTTACATGCCCGAGTGGTTGTTCGTTCCAGAGCTGATGGCAAAAACATTTCCATTGAAAGATTCTCCGATAGGGCCATTTGAGTATGCGCCTTATAACTTACAACGTGAATTTCAATACGCTATGTTGTATAAACTGGTCAATGATGAACGTTTGCTGCGTATGGTTGAGATGGAAAATCTTTTCGGAAGTAAGAAAGCATGGAGTGCACCGGAGTTTCTAACTTCTGTACGTCAGACAGTCTTTGCTAAAACCATCGGTGGACAATCCTTGGATCTTAAAACACGGATGCTGCAACAAAACTATGTGGATGTTCTGATGGTCTCTACCAACAAATCGATGGAGAAATTAAATGCGAAGAAACTGGCAGGCGTTGAACAACTGGTTGAAGCGACACAACCTGACCTATGTTTACATCCACAACATGCATCTTCTTCACAAACTGGATTACGGAATGTACATGTCACTGGTATGATACGCACTTCCGATATGCTGACCTATAAACGTGCTGAATTATATGAGATTTACCAGTTGTTGAAACAAAAGCAGCGGACGGGTGACGCGACTACCAAATCGCATTATATGGATCTTTTATTACGTATTGCAAATACCTTAGAATTAAACTAATATATTAACATCTACCAAAATGAATAAGTTTTTAATACCGTTGACCTTCATGTGTGTGCACGTTGCGCATGCGCAGGAATCCAGAGAACTGAAAGGAAAGGTTCTGGATGCGGTCACGTTAAAACCTGTCGTGGGGGCGACGGTTGTCGTTGAAAGTTCGGCAGTAGCAGAAGATATCGGTGTACCTAATCAGGTGCAGCAGTCGGCATTGGGTTCATTGACCGATGCAGCTGGAGAATTTCGCTTAAAAGTTCCTAATAATTTAAAATATGTAACGATTAGCTATGTCGGGTACCAGCGTATTCAGGTACCGGTATTTCAGGATCATAAGACAATCTTGCTTCAGCCAAGTGGTGAATCTTTGGATGAGGTGATCGTAACAGGTTATACGGATATCAAAAAACGTAAGAATACGACGGCATACAATAAAATCAATGTCGCTGATATCAAACAAACAGGTGTCGCGTCAATCGACGAAATGTTGGCCGGTCAGGTCGCAGGCTTGCAGCTAAGTAATTTTAATGGCGGACCTAACAGCGCGCCACAGATCCGCATCCGGGGTACGGTATCACTCAATGGCACACAAGACCCATTATGGGTCATCGATGGCTTACCGATTGAAGGAGCTGAATTGCCCAAACGAATTGACAAAGACAATTTGAATAGCTTGAGTAATCTTCCGATTGCGGGTATCAATCCTGACGATATCGCCGATATTACGGTATTAAAGGATGCAGCGGCGACTTCCATCTATGGCGCGAGGGCGGCAAATGGAGTCATTGTGATTACCACAAAAAGGGGGAAATCTGGACCTGCAAAACTGCAGGTATCAGCAAATACCTTTGTGACGCAACGTCCGGATTTCGGTAAACTCAACCTGATGGATGCCAATGAAAAAGTGGACTTTGAACTCTTGATGGCCGACCGCACCGATTTAAATTATCGTACGGATAAGGGTGCCATTATGCGTATCCTAACTAAAGCAAATGCATTGGATGCTTACCGTTCGGGTGGTTTGGCAGCCTTATCACCGGAAGTACAGCAGTCGATTAGTCAATTGCGCACACAACAGACGGATTGGGGGAAAGAATTATACCGTCAGGCAGTCAATCAACAGTATTCGGCATCAATTTCAGGCGGTAATGACGGACACCGCTATTATTTGTCTAGCGGTTTTTATGATGAGAAGGGAGCAACAAAAGGAGCAGATCTTCGTCGTTATTCTTTGACATTAAATAATGACTTCAATATTAACGACAGATTCAAAGCTGGAATCAATCTATTAGGATCCGTTTCAAATAGGCAGAACCCAATCCAGGATGACGATGCCTTTACTAATCCTAGTAATTATATGCGTTTGGTTAATCCATACTTGACTGTACGTGATCAATCTGGTAAATACAATTATGATCCGGATATTGAAGGCTATGAAAAAGATACCTATATTCCTTTCAATGCTATAGAAGAAAGGGAAAATACTAAATATACTTTAACGAATAAGGCACTGAAAGCGATTGGTTACTTGGAATATACTATTATTCCACAATTGTCATTACGCTCCGAATTTGGTTTGCAGTTTGATGAAAACAGCACAGAAAAATTTGCCGATCAGGAAAGTTATAATACCCGCAAGTTGCGGGCTTCGACGCGGTATTACGATTCTGCAACTAAAACGTATAAATATTTCTTGCCTACAGGAGGTAAGATCGAAAATATCAATAATAGTATCTTCCAATATAATTGGAAAACTTACCTAAAATATAACAAAACTTGGAACGACAGACATGAGCTGGAATTGATGGGAGGAACAGAGCTGCGCCGTAGTACGAATAAAGCAGTATCAACCAAAGGTTTTGGCTACAATCCAGCGACTTTAACTACACAAAGTATTGTTTTTCCAAATAGTAATGATCAAACAAACTCCAAATTCCTTCAGTATAGTAAGGGATATATTGAGAACTCATATGCCTCTTTTTATGGAAATGCGACCTATACGTTTGATCGTAAATACAACGTCAATGGTAGTATTCGTTATGACGGCTCAAATATGTTCGGTGTAGATCCGCAATATCGTTTCTTACCAATCTGGTCTTTGTCCGGATCCTGGAACGTACTTGAGGAGGATTTCATCAAAGGAAAAACGGCGTTATCGGATCTCCGTTTACGTGCTTCCTACGGTATTCAGGGCAATGTGGATCGGAATACCTATCCATTTATTGTTGGAGAGTATAAAAATGCAACTATACTTCCAGGTTATCCCGAAGGTTCTGTGGTGGTTGGTATGCCTGCCAATGATAAATTGCGATGGGAACGCACACAATCCTATAATGCTGGAATTGATCTGGGGCTGTGGAAAAATAGGCTGAACATTACTGTTGATTATTATAACAGGAAAAGTTCCGACCTAATTGGCTTCAGCGCATTGCCTCTGGAAAATGGATTCCAAAATGTGCAGGTTAACTGGGCTTCAGCACGTAACCAAGGTGTAGAATTGACGATTTCAAGCCGTCAGATTCAGACAGATAAGTTTTCTTGGTCAACGGACTTTAATATCGCACATAATGACAATAAGTTACTGAAGGTTATGAATGATCCGAAGGCTTATGCACCAGAGGCACAGGAAGGGCGCCCAATCAGTGGCCTATATGTGCTGGAAACAGCTGGACTGGATAAAGACGGTGTGATGCAATTTAGAAATCAAGATGGATCGGTTTCAAGCTTTGAAGAGTTTTATGGTTTATACGATCCTTGGGCTGATTTCTTGCCGGGTTATATGTCGCAAACCGACATGACAGCTGCAGAATACCGTTCTAAATTTAAGTACAAAGGCAGTAAAGATCCGAAGTTTATCGGTGGTATGACCAACCGTTTCCGTTATGCTAACTTTGACTTGGCGATTTCAGCTGTCTTCAATCTGGAGCGTTGGGTAAGCCGTACACCGACTTATAATCCAGCGAAGGTCGACCGCGGACAGAATTATACAACAGATCTTTTGAATGCCCTACAAAAGGGTGGTAATATGCCTGCTTTGGGAAGTATAAGTTCTGAATTAAATGACCGCTGGATGGCCTACGCGTGGTTGGAGAGTAATGATCCAATCAATTCATTCAGCCAGTATGATATTTGGGCTAAGAAAATGAGTTATGTCCGTATCAATAGCGTACGTTTGGGATATACACTACCTCCTGCACTAAGCAAAAAAATTGGTGCAAACAACTTGCGTGTGAATGTAGAAGGGCGTAACCTTTTTGTTTTCGGAGCGAATTATGAAGGATATTTTGACCCAGAAACTTATGGTAACTATTATGCACAGCCGATCAGCAAATCGTTTGCCTTTGGTCTGTCAGCAAGTTTTTAATTCTTTTAATTGATTTATAAAATGAAAAAGATAATTTATTTTGGAATGATCATGACAGCGAGTGCATTGACATCCTGCAATAAATATTTAGATATACAACCGGTTGGAACAGTTATTCCTGCCACGGAAAGCGATTTTAGGGGATTAATGACAAGTAGCTACGTAGGTTTTCCTGCACATAAGTCTTATTTGTCCCTGCGTACAGATGAACTACTTATAGATGAGAGTTCTACAGATGCCTCTAGTATTAAGGATGTCTACCTGTGGAACGATCAAAACCCTGATCCCGCAACAATTGCTTATCCTTATTTGGCATTTTACAATAGTATTTTTTATAGCAACCAGGTCATCAGTACAATTGATGAGAAATTAGGACGTAATGCCACGGTAGATCAGATTAAAGGCGAAGCCTACCTGATGCGTGCCTATGCTCATTTTGAGTTGTTAAATCTTTACAGCGAGGTCTATTCAGCGAGCAATGCAGGGCTTCGGGGTGTTCCTTTATCGACCAAGATCGACCTGGAACAACGTTTTGTTCCTGCGACTATTGGAGAGTCCTATGAGCAGATTCTGACCGACATGGAAAAAGGGACAGCTTTATTGACTGTGGATGATCAGGCTAAAGGCGTTAATTATCGCTTTAGCAAGCGCGCTGCGCACGCGATGGCGTCACGTGTTCATTTGTATCGCGGAGAGTGGCAGGAAGCAATTGATGCTGCTAAAAAAGCTTTGGCTATAAATGATAAATTGGTTGATTTAAATGTTGCTGGAAGTCAACTTCCGAACGATTTTGAATCGGTAGAGATGATTATGGCTTTGGAAAAAGTATCTGTTCCCGGAGTACGTACGAGTTCTTTTATTGCACCGACATTGTTAGACAGTTATTTAGCAGGCGATTTAAGAAAAGGGCGTTACTTCCAAAAGAGCGGCGGCGATTATGTATCCCTCAAAGGTGGTGACAATCGTTTCAATGTAAGTTTCAGAAATGCTGATCTTTATTTGACTATGGCGGAATGTTACGTTCGTCTGGGAAATACAGCTGAAGCATTGAAATATCTGTCTGCATTAAAGAAAAATAGATTTACCGCAGATGCATATACCAAAGAAACTAAAGCTGATGCAAGTTTATCAAAGGAGCAATTGCTAGATGCGGTTGTGCTGGAGCGCAAACGTGAACTGGCGTTGGAGGGACTACGTTGGTATGATCTGAAACGGACGACAAGACCGACGATCACCCATAGTAGCTTCGGCAGAACAGTAACCCTGCAGCAGAATGATCCGCGTTATGTGATTCGCTATCCACAGGAAGCCATCAACAATAATCCCGATCTGTTGAAATAATTGATTTTTTTTAAATCCTATATATATTAATCCATTTTCTTTTTAAGGAAATGGATTTTTTATTACATTCAACCCATGGGATGGAAAATACTGATAGTAGAAGACGAAGATTGGGCTTTTGTAGGTTTAAAGGAAATGCTGACAACGCTATACGGCGAAACTGTATTGACTTTTTCCAATGCAAAAGAGATTCAGGAGGCTGTGGTAGCGATCAATAAGCAGCATTTTGACCTGATTTTCATGGATATCCACCTCATGGATGGACTGAGCTTTGAGATTTTCAAGCAGGTGACTATCGATGTTCCACTTATTTTTACAACCGCTTACGAACAATATGCCTTGGAGGCTTATCAAAACAAGGGTTATGCCTATTTGTTAAAACCATTTGACAGCGATGAGCTGGCACAGGTAATGAATCGTATCGAACCGCTACTACCCAAAGTCGAACCTCGGCTTAAACAGCGTTTTCTAGTGAAATATGGCAATTTTTTAAAATCGCTTGCCATTGCTGATATTGCTTATTTTATGGCCGAAGACAAAGAATTGTACGCGGTCGAAAAAGATTCCGGCATCGCTTATATTATTGAAGATACCATCACCCATCTGGTCACACAGGTAGACCCAATGGTCTTTTTCCAGATCAATCGAAAATTTCTCGTTCGGATCGATGCGATCCAGTCCATGTTAAAGATTAGCAGAAATCGGATCAAGTTAGAATTAATACCAGCGACCCCCGAAGGTATTGTCGTCATTGTCAGCGAAGAACGCTCCCCAAATTTTCAAAGATGGCTTGATCAATAATAGTAAGTTAGCTAACTAAATAATTCTTTTTCTAAGATTTTCTTAAATTAAATAGCTTTTTAATAGTGTTTTTCTGTTTTTTTAACAAAATCTAGTAATTCAATAGATTTTGTTATATATTTGCGTCCAAATAAAATCTATTGAACATGTAGTTTTTATTTAAGCAAAAGGTTATCACGCTTTTTGTATTTAATCACACTTAACTTATTTATTAAAGCATCCTTTATATGTACGCAAAATTTAAATACATTCCTATTGCTGCGATAGCATTGTCTGGTGTCAATATGAACCGGCTCTATGCTCAGCAGCGGGCTATACAGGGGAAAGTTGTTGATGCCAATACCCGACAGGCACTTCCTGGTGTAAATGTCCGGATTTCCGGCCAAAATCAAGGGACCCTAACGAATGCAACAGGTGAATTTACACTTAATGTGACTGGTGATGCACTACCTCAGTTGGAATTTTCCTTTGTGGGGTATGAATCTCAACGGGTAAAACCTAGCGGCACAAACCTGACTTTATTGTTAAAACCATCAAGTACAGATTTGGAAGAGGTCGTTGTGGTTGCTTATGGTACTGCTAAGCGTACGAGTATTACGGGCTCGGTAAGTACAGTAAGCAGCAAAGCGATTGAAAATAGACAAGTGTCAAATATTACCAAAGCATTGGAAGGTCAGGTTCCGGGCTTGCAGTCCGTTGCCTCTTCAGGACAGCCGGGGACAGAGGCAGCCATCCGCATTAGAGGTATTGGGTCGATTAACGCATCTAGTGCACCTTTGATCGTATTGGATGGAAGTCCTTACGCTGGTGATATAAACTCCATCAATCCGAATGATATCCAGTCCATCTCTGTCTTAAAAGATGCGGCATCTAGTGCACTTTATGGTTCCAGAGGAGCAAATGGAGTGATTATTATTACGACAAAGTCGGGCGTGACCTCGGACAATACCAAGATTAATCTCAATTTTACACAGGGGTATTCAACACGGGCGGTCCGTGACTATGATCAAGTGTCTACAGATGAATACTTCCAGCTTTATTGGGAAGCCCTCAGGAATAAAAACTTGTCGAATGGATTGACAGCGGAGCAAGCTGCTTCAAATGCAAGTAAAACAGTTTTGACAGATTTAAATATCAACCCTTACGGAAGTCAATACCCACAGCCGGTCGGAGTAGATGGTAAATTGGTAGCCGGAGCGAAAACGCTTTGGAATGATCCATGGACGGATGTCCTACAACGTACAGGAGTACGTACGCAGGCGGATCTTGGATTTAGTGGTGGTAGTGCAAAAAGTACATATTACATTTCAGGAGGTTATCTCAATGACCAAGGAATTGCTATTGAATCAGGTTTTAAACGCTATAATCTGCGTGCGAATATTGATAGCAAAGTCAAATCCTGGTTAAATGTCGGGCTAAATATTGGCGGTAGTAGTACACAACAAAAATATCCGCAGTCTGAAGACAGTAATACGGCTAACATCATCAATTTCACAAGATTGGTCCCTTCTTTTTATCCGTACTATGAGCGGAATGCGGATGGCTCATATGTCCTTGATGGAGCGGGAAATAAAATTTACGATTTTGGAGAATACCGTCCCAGTGGGGCGACACCGCGTAATAATCTGGCTGCATCTCTTCCTTTGGATAGAAATGATATCCGTCGGGAAAATCTATCCGCCCGAACGTATCTTGAAGTGTTGTTTTCCAAAAATTTGAAATTTAAGTCGACGTATAGTGTTGATTACCTCAATGGGAATACGCACGACTATACTAATCCATTGTTGGGCGATGGTGTCAACACCGGAGGTTATGTATATCGCTCAAATGTACGTACTGTCGCACAGACCTGGAATAACTTACTGACTTATGAAAGGCAGTTTGGTTTACATTCCCTCAATGTGCTGGCCGGACAGGAATACTATGATTTTAACAGCAGTAATATAAATGGTAGCAGACAGCAGTTTGTACTTCCTTACTTTGATGAGCCGGCTGCTGCATCACAACTCAATAATTTTACAGGATCTAGTGTTGATTATAGATTGTTGAGTTTTTTGGGAAGAGCGGAGTATAACTATGATAACAAGTATTATTTTTCGACTTCGCTACGGACCGACGGATCATCCCGTTTTTCTCCGGATAAACGATGGGGGACATTCTGGTCTGTAGGTGGCTCCTGGAAGCTGAAACAAGAAGAGTTTTTGAAGGATAACACAACGTTGAATCAGCTGACTGTAAGAGCAAGTTATGGTGGGCAGGGAAATGATAATTTGGGAACCTACTATGCTTATAAAGGACTTTACACCATTGCCAACAGCTTGGGTAAGGGCGGCACCTATACCGGTAGGTTAGCTACTCCTGACCTAAAATGGGAGTCGAATCTGAACTTGAATGTTGGGGTTGATGTATCCGCCTTTGAGAATCGGGTGTCGTTAAGTGTAGAGTATTTTAACCGCAGAAGCAAGGATTTGCTATTTACAATGCCAATGGCTTATTCGACTGGTTATACAGGTTACGATGCTAATATTGGCGCGTTGAAAAATACAGGTGTTGATGTTGATATTCGTACAGTACCTGTTCAGAACGACAATTTTAAATGGAATCTGGATGTCAATCTTTCGCATTATAAAAACAAGATTACAGCATTGCCCAAAGATAATAAATCCATCATCACCGGTAATAAATTGCTGCGGGTGGGGGGAAGCATCTATGATTTCTATTTGCCGGAATGGGCGGGTGTAAATCCTGAGAATGGTTTACCACAGTGGTATGCCGCAGATAAGGATGGCAATAAAACCGGAGAAAAAACATCAGAATACAGTAAGGCCGGTAATTTTATTGCAGGCACCTCACTGCCGGATCTTGTCGGTGGGATTCAAAATAGTTTCACCTACAAAAATTTTGATTTGTCTGCTCTGTTGAGTTTTAGTTTGGGTGGAAAGATATTGGATAACGATTACATTCAGCTTATGCATAGCGGCAATAATCCGGGACGTGCCTGGTCCAAGGAGATCCTCGAGCGCTGGACGCCTGAAAATACGCAAGCGGATGTACCTAAGTTGACTACCGACAATCTGAATTGGACTTCAGCCTCTACGCGTTTTCTTTATAGTGGTACATATGCCAGGCTTAAAAATGTGAGTTTGGGCTATAGACTGCCATCAGATTTATTGAAACGCATTGGGGTAGAAAAACTTCGCGTCTTTGCAACTGCCGAAAACTTATTGACATTTTATGGGCATCAGGGGATGGATCCAGAGCAGACGGTAAATGGAGCGACCTATTTCCGTTATCCGGCAATGCGAACAATATCTGGTGGTATTCAGCTTGTTTTTTAAGGGTGTATTGTTAATCTGAGAATTTAAAGGAAAATCATGAAATTAAAAATTATATATATTGTATTGGCGCTTTCCCTGGTAAACGCATCATGTAAAGATGCGCTTGAGTTGGATCCGACGACTTCCGTACCGGAAGGTGAAGTGTTTAAAAATACCGACAATGTTGCTACTGTGATCAACGGTACCTGGAAGTACTTAAATGATACCTACTTTACTTACGCTAATCCCGGCTATACGGCAGTAATGCGTACAAGTGATGCAATGGGTAGTGATGTGGCGGTGACAACTAAATATGGCTATCGCGATGCTTATGCCTTCACGGAATTAACAAATAATCGATCAAATCGTGTCAATTCTTTTTGGATTATGCTGTATAAGGTGATCGATAACATGAACAATGTCATTGCGAAGGTAGATGGTGCTGAAGGATCTGCTGAAGCCAAGAATGTATTAAAGGGAAAAGCAAAAGCTTTGCGCGCCTTTTCCTATTTAAATCTGGCAACGTTTTACCAGTTTAGCTACCTAAAGGATAAAAATGCAAAATCGGTTCCGATTTATACCGAACCAAGTACATTGTCGACCGAAGGAAAATCAAGATCAACCCAGGCGGAAGTGTATGAATTGATTTTGAAAGATCTAAAAGACAGCGAAGGATTATTAGCTTCAGCCGCTATAGGTGCAAAATATGAAATTAATATTAATGTTGTATACGGTCTGCTTGCCAGAACCTATTTGCAGGTAGGCGAATGGAAGCTAGCGGCAGAATATGCTGAAAAAGCAGCTCAGAAGTATAGTTTAATGACTCCGTCAGATTATCAGGATGGTTTTAATGATCTTGGAAATAAAGAGTGGATTTGGGGACATCAGCAAACGAATGAGCAGAACGTCGCAAGTTATACATTTCATTATCTAGATGTATCATCGGCAGGTTCTTATTACTATAGCTTTATGGCTGATCCCTATTTTAAGGATCTATTCGATACCAGCGATGTCCGTTATGCCCTATTTGAATGGGATAATCTGCCGGGTCGGGAAGGATTTCTACGATATAAAAAGTTTAAATTTAAATCAAATCTGGTCGGTGACATTGTATATATGCGTGCTTCGGAGATGGTTTTGATTGCGGCTGAAGGTTATGCAAGAGCTGGTGAAAACGATAAAGCGGTAGCAGCGCTGAATAAATTACGGACGGCTAGAAACGCTAAGCTGTTTTCAGGAAATGATAATGGACAATTAATTGCTGCCATTCTTGTTGAAAGACGCAAGGAACTTTGGGGTGAGGGATTTGCTTTGTCGGATATTCTTCGGACTCAGGGAAAGGTTGTGCGTAAATCCTATCTTGATGCTGAGGGAAAACCTATTCAAGTAGAAATTGTAGGTGCAGACGGTAAACCTAAGCTGGTAAATGGTCAGGGGCATCGTGTCATTAAATTTCCTAATGGTTCTGATTTCGTGGCAAACAGTCCTTATTATCTGTTTTCCATTCCCTATGAAGAAACGGTTCGGAATCCGAATCTTTAGTATATTGATTGTTGATTTGTTATGGAAGAAATCCGGTGCACAGTTCGTACCGGATTTTCTTTTTATAAGATTATGTGTTTCTCCTGCCTGTTTACTGGTTATTCTCGCATGTGGTCAGTATAAGGATGTCTGGCTAATATTGACTTTTCCACATTATGTTAATAACGCTGTTGAAAACCTGTTTAAAAGAAAAGTTAGGTTATTAACAGTACTTATCCACATTATGTTGATAACCTTTTCTTTTTCTTTTTGCTTTTGTTTAGCCAGATCACATATCCTGTGATGGGCAGCGATGCACAAAAAAGACTGACGATAAAAGCGATTATTTTCGTCCCCATGCCGGCGATACCGCCTGTATGAATATCATAATTAAGGGCGCCCAATTTATCACCATAATGTAGCTTTTCGCTAGACTTGATTTCTCGGAGGCTATTGTCTTTTCTGTCAAAATAAAGCCAGTCAAATGTACCGCTTCGTTTTTCATCATGCCGTACCTGGATGTCCATTTCTGTTTCGGTTTCTTTTTTCAGTCGGATGGACATCATTTCAGCATCTGGGTAGTTTGTCAAAGCATAACGAAGCGCGTTGTCTTGAAACTTTTTTTCTACAGCAGGCAATGGTATCGGCGAGGCGACCGTGGCGGTCTCTGCCCGAGGCTGCAATAAATTGAATGTAGCAATATAGGTCTTTTTGAAACCTGGAAAGGCAAAAGCAAGCCCTGTAACGGCAAAAATCAATCCGATCAATAAACTGTAAAAGCCGATGACGTTGTGAAGGTCATGATTCAGTCGCTTCCATTTAACTTTAGTGTCTAACCAAAAACTGCGCTTGAGATTCTTGCCCTTCCATTTTTTTGGCCACCAAAGAACGATGCCACTAAGTAAGATAAGGACGAAAATGGCCGTTGACCAGGCGACAACCGGATGGCCATACTTTTTACCCAAAAGGAGATTTAGGTGAAGCTGAAGTGCCAGCTGAAAGAATTCTGTTTTTGAATTTTCTATCTGTTGTACCTGTCCAGTATAGGGGTTGATAAATACCCGTTTATAGTAGTGGTAATAGTTCCAATGGCCAAATGCTTTTTCATCTGTTTTTATAGCACGAAATACCCAGGTACGATTCTTGGAAGGATAGAGATCAACCCGCGTGATTTTTTGATTTTTTTGAAGACTTTTCTGTGCGCTGTAAAGAAGTGTGCTTAAAGGCAGTGGAGTTGGTGCCTGATTGGTTGTATCGGCGATAAAATATTTTTCAGGATAAGCCCAAAGTTTGAGCTCATCCTGAAAGGTGTATATGCTTCCCGTCAGACTTAGGATGAATACCACAACGCCAGTGATGATTCCGAGCCATTTATGCAACCAAAGAATGACGGTTTTAAACATATTAAAATTTGTAGTTGATGTTAAATGAGGCCAACATTCCTTGTCCTTTGACGTATTCTTCGTTTAAGGCACGATATTGACTGACAACAGGGTAATAGTTTTTGTTGAATAAGTTTTCTACTCCCATACCGATAGACCATTGTTTGTTGACTTGATAGTTGCCATTTAAGTTAAATAGATCCACAGTTTTAACGGGGCCTTCGCTGTTTTTGTAGACGCCTTTATCGTTTGGAAGAAAGCGATCCCGGGACCCGGTATGCACCCAAAAAAGTTGAAAGGTTAAGGGTTTGATCGGAGTGTAGTAGATGTATCCCGTTGCTTTGTCTGGCGAGATGCGCGAACCATTGAGGTAAGATTTTGTTCCGTCGTCTTTTTTTGATTTTCCTTCCACATGAGCATAGGTTCCACCGATGGTTAATTGTGGGGAAATAGTAGCGCTCAAGGCTATTTCATATCCATACACATCTTCCGGAAGACGTTGTGGCATCAGGTAACCGCCAATGTCCACCAGTTCAACACCCATTTTGGAAGTACTGTAGTAATATGATGTCGATAGCTGGAAAATACTGTAATTGCTTGAGAATCCGATCTCGTAATTATTGGTGATAATAGGGTCAGTTTTTAGGCTATCTAAATCATTGTCGGTTGCCCTTCTAACGATACGGCCGAGTTCATTGATTGCAAAACCCTGTGAGAAACTAACAAATGGATTAAAGATTGCGTATTTATTGTAACGCAAACCTGCATTGAAGGTTGCTCCTTTGTAAGGGATCTTACCACCTTTTACAGCAATGCTTCCTTCGTTATTGGGACCTGTGGCAATGGTATTGAAATCTTTGATTTTAACTGTTGCATTTTCATAGCGTACACCACCTTTAAAGATTAAGTTTTCTAGGAAGTCAATTTTTACCTGGGCGTATGGAGCAACGTTTAACATATTCATATAGGGAATATAGACCCTGCCGTCGGTCAGATTTTGATCGGTTACATCATTAAGTAAATCTACACCATAGGTGATATCTGCATTTGAACCCAATACCTGAAAAGGTGTATTTAGGTTAACGCGTAGGCCTTTTTTCTCCGAATTGATTTGTGTTTGTCCCGGGCCATACCATGCTGAAGCTTTCTCGACATAACGATTCATGGATCGAAATGTATTGTAGTATGCAGAAGCAGTTAAAGATGTCGAGGCGAATAGATTACTTTTAGTATAAGTCAACATGGCATTATGGTTGTACGGAGTTCCAGCAGGTTTACCTGGATCTTCGCCTTTCACGCCTATCGTTGGAGTTTGACCATAGACACCTGTTTGACTGATGTATCTGTTGTGTTGGTTACTTCTGTAGAAGTTGTATACAGCCGTAATATTGGAGCTACTATCGATACGGTATCCGGCCTTTAAAAATGCATTGTATTGATAGGTGTTCGAAAGACCGTCTGTCTGACCAAGTGGAACTCCGTCGCCATCGCGCTGCAGGCCAACATAATCGGCCGAACCGCTGACAGTATAATTCCATCTGTTTTTTTGTCCGTATAATGTCTGTCCTATGCGATATCCCATGGTGCCGGCGCTATGTACAGGATTAAATGTTGTTCGCAGGCTGGTAATTCCTTGGATAGGTGCAGCGTCTTTTGAAGGATTGCGTGTAATGTAATTGATAATACCGCCTGCAGATCCATTTCCATATATTGATGTGGCACCTTTGATAACTTCAACCCGCTCAATAACACTCGGGTCAATGGTCCGAAGATCACGTTGTCCATTCATCAAAGGCGTAGATTGCGGAATTCCATCGATCAAAACCAATACGGACCTTCCTCGGAGTGTCTGCCCGGAATTGGTCGCTTTATTGGTCGAGGTTCCCAGACCAGGAATCGTATTACCCAAAATAGTAGAAAGGTTGGTGCTAATTTGACTCTGAGCTTCGATTTCCTTTGTTGTTAAGATCGAAACAGATGAGGGAACGGTTGAGATGCTCTCTGGTTTACGCCCAGCAGTCACGATAATTTCGTCTAATACCTGGGTGGAATTTAGCTGAAATAATAATGGCCGTTGAACTGTATCTAAATTAACCATTTTTTCAACGGTTGAAAAACCGGTATAAGAAACGCGCAATTGAATTGGATTGCTTGAAGGTCTTTTGGCAAAAGTGAATTGTCCCAATTGATTGGAATAGCCAGCACTTTTTCCGTCAATTTTGATATTGGCTTGGCTTAAAGGTTTGTTATCCCTGTCTTTTACGATTATGGATAGTTCTTGCGCATGAAGTTGTGCGCTTAAAAGCAAAAGGATTCCACTGCTGAACATCATATAGCGTGTTCTGTTTTTCATGGTAATTTATTTAGATCAAATATAAATTAATGTGCAAATATAGGTTATTTTATATTTGTCTTAACATCTATCTCCTATTTTTTTTGATTTTTTTTAGTTGTTATTCTGTGATTTTCAGACTGATTTGGTATATTATTTAACTACTGGCTGCTATAAAATTAACTTAGGTGTTTTTACCGATCGGGGAGTATGATCCGATGGATTGTCTGTTTACATTAATTGAACACCCTGTTAAAGATTTATTGATCTTGAATAGTTAATTTAGTCCTGTATTTTTTGATAGTTTCGGCTGATCAACTCGGCCATAATGATAAATTAATGAGAAGAACATTTTTATTTTTATTTCTTTGTGTGTCCTCCTACTCAGTAGCCTTTGGGCAGAAAATCCATTCCCTACAGTTTGAATCTCCGCAGGCGATGCGCGATTATTTTACGTATTCTGTAGAAAAAAAGGTGGTGAGTGGCCATCGGGGGACAATTGAGGCGGGACTTCCTGAAAATTCGATTGCGGGATTTGAGGCCGTATTGCAAAAGACACCGGCTATTTTTGAAATCGATCCGCGTTATACCAAGGATAGTGTTGCTATTTTGATGCATGATGCGACATTGGATCGAACCACAAATGGAAAAGGAAAAGTATCAGATTATACTTGGGATGAATTGCGCAAGCTGAAATTAAAGGATCAGGCAGGAAATATTACCCGATATGGTATTAACACTCTTGATGAAGTCATTCAATGGGCAAAAGGCAAAACTATTCTGAATCTTGACAAGAAAGACCTACCGCTAGCAGCTACCGCAGCAGTACTGAAAAAGTATAATGCTTACAGCTGGGTGTGGGTTACGGTACATGATGTTGCGCAGGCGAGCTATTATTTGGGGCAAAGTCCCGAGCAGTATATGTCTATGCATATTAAAGATCAGGCTGCTTTAGAAAAATTTAAAGCCTCTGGATTACCCTATGACCGTATGATCGTGTATATCGGGCCAGAACTAAAGAGTGCCAATCAGGCGATGTATCAATTTTTCAACAGTAAGGGCGTGATGTGTATGATTTCGGCTGCACCTACTTACGATAAATTGAAGACAAAAGCAGAACGCGCTGAAAAATATAAGGCTGTATTTGCAGAAGGAGCCTCAATTCTCGAGTCCGATCTCCCCATGGAAGTCGGCGGAGTCATCGATTCGCTTTGACGGATGAGTATCAATCCAAATCTATATTATTACCTATAAATGTTAGATACTTGGGCGATTCATCTTCGAAAATGTCTCTTCCTTCCATCATATAAGCACGGAGAAGATATTCCTGGGCAAGCTCACTATTATTGTCTTCGAGGTAACATTGCCCCAAGCGCAACATGATAAAAGGGTTTTCGTAGGCATTTTCGATAATGTTCTGTTTTGCCTTTTCAAAATGGGAGAGGGCATTGCCAAAATCGTCCAGTAAGAAAAAGGCATCTCCTATAGAGGCTTCGAGCCAAAGACTTTCAGCGTGAACATTCTGTGGACTAGGGACTAGATCCAATGCTTCGGTCCACACCCGGATTGCTTCCTGATAGTTGCCTTCATCGCAATGGATGTTTCCTTCTTCGCTGAGTTGGTCTATTCTGTCTAATGTTTGATCATCCATGACATGTTATTCTTTAGAGTGCCGTACTAAGATAAGAAATCTATAGAACAAAAAAGCGGAAAAACAAACTTCTTCCGCTCTTTGATATAATTTTTATCGGTGTTTTACTCTACATCAAACCACAGTTTGGTTAACAATGTATTGCTGCCCTGGTGCTTGATTGCTTCTTGGTAATTAGTTCCATTCACCGATTGTTCCGTTCCCGGATATAAAAAGCGTAATGGAATTTTTCCACCCAAAGCACCTTGTTTTGCAGGTGTTAACTTAGGATAATCCAATCTGCGCCATTCGGCAAATGCTTCTAAACCTTGCCCATATAAAGCAATCCATTTTTGTTCCCCAATTGACTTTTTATAGTTATTGGGGTTGAACTCGACTGCTGGTTGGTTGAGGTAGCTAACAATGAGATCATTATCAATATCATATTGTTCAAAAGATGCACGAATGGCCTTTTGGTAGAGATCTGCGGCATCACCCGTAATAAATCCTCTGCTTACGGCCTCGGAAAGATCAAAAAGAACCTCCGAATAACTTAAGATGACTGCAGGTGCTTTTGGCTCACGGAAATATTTTCCTGGTCGGGATGTAAGATTGAAACCAATACTGCTAGCCTCACTTGAAGTGAGACCATTTGGGAGACCAATATATTGTTCCTTCGTAAGGCTATCAGTTACATCCGCATAGATTGGTAAACGTGGATCGTTTAACTCGAAAAGCTTATCAACCATCGTTTTACTCACTCGATAATCCTCTCTTGCTTCAAAAGATGCACTGACGGGATTGCGATAAGGAGCATCGCGGTAGATCAGCTGAGCGATTTCATCATTGGAGCTAATGTAACCACTTCCTTCTGCTGCGATTTCCTGCAATGTAGTTTTGGCTAGATCCGGTAGGCGGTCAGCAATACGTAATGCAAAGCGCAATCTTAGTGAATTCGCAAAACGTTTCCATTTAATGATTTTATTCTCATAAATAATATCACCCTGGATAGCCTCACCATTAGCTTTCAATAAACTTTGCGCGTTTTTGAGATCGTTCAATAGGCCTTTATATACATTCTCCTGTGTGTCGTAACGAGGAGTTAAATAAGCATCAATATCTCCTGTTTCAGTATAAGGAATATCTCCATAGGCATCTGTAAGTAATGAAAATACCCATGACTGCAAGATAAGTGCTACACCCCTGTAGTTGTCATTGCCGCTATTTGCTGCTAATTTTTGCGTGATCTTTAATTGGCTGATGCTCTTTGAGTACCAGGTTGACCATCCCTCTGTGAAATCATTGTTTGTGAAAATATAGCGGTCGGGGTCCGTGTATTGGATCCTAGCCCAATGCTGTACAAACAACAGACTAGAAGCAAGATTATTGCTTACGCCCCAGTAGCTGTCGGCTGTTGTTTTAATCGCACTTGTGAGAAGGTAGGCAGGTTGAGGATTTTCTGCCTCATTCTGATTTTGATTGACTTTTGCTAATTCATCTTTACAGGACGTGGTTAGGCCCAGTAAGAGAACAAGTCCTGTTATATATTTACTGTTTATTTTCATGCTCAAAATAATTATTTGTTCTTCAATTGTTCGCTAGTAAGAAATCGAGCTGCTTTAGGCATTGATGATTTCAGTTACTTAAAACTTAAGATTTAAATTGAAGCCAAAGCTTCTTGTGGTCGGTAACTGTAAACTTTCCAACCCTTGTGCATTGCCTGTATTAAAGGCTGTCTCTGGATCAATATTGGGTGCATTCTTATGAATAATCCACAGGTTTCGAGCTACTAAAGAGAACGAAGCTCCCTGAAAGCCGATTTTGGAAATCCAATGATTTGGCAATTGGTAACCTAGTTTTACCTCGCGCAATTTAACATAAGAAGCATCGTATACATTAGGCTCATTGATTCTATACAATGCTTTATAATATTGTTGTGCTGAAATGATGGTTGTGTTTTCGGAGCCATCTGCATTGACGCCATCGACAAGGATACCATCATCATGTGCGGTTTCTACAAGTGTTTTTGGATCTATAGTGGTAAAGTTGAGTCCGCCATGCTCAGGATCTCTTCCCGGAAGAGTAGAGGCCAATACCCCAGTTCCTCTACCGGTCGCATTTGTCCCCGAGTAGAGTTTGCCCCCATGCTTGATGTCAATCAAAAAGCTTAGATCGAAGTTTTTATAGCGAAATTGATTGCTAATGCCCCCTAACCAATCTGGCGTAAACTTACCGAAATAATGATTAACCGGATCAGCAGTAGGTATCCCATCGCTTAAAATAAGACGGCCTTGTGAATCGCGTAAAAAGCCAGTTCCGTAAAGAGTTCCATAGGGTCTTCCGACTGCGGCCAAAACTTGCACGGTTCCTGATGATCCGATCGTATAACTTTGTAATAATCCGTCATTGTCTAATTCTACAACTTTACTTTTATTTGTTGCGAAGTTGACATTGATATCCCATTGGAAATCCTGTTTTTTCACCGGTGTAACCCCTAATTGAATTTCAAGCCCCTTATTGTTGATCTTTCCGGCGTTCATGAGTTTCTTCTTATAACCTGTCGATGGACTCACATCGACGGCTAAAATCTGGTTGATACTATTGATATCGTATAAACTTAAGTCTAATCGCACTCTATTTTTTAGGAAAGCCAGTTCGGTACCTAGTTCAGTTGAGGTGGTTGTTTCGGGTTTTAGGTCTGGATTTTTCTTGATGTCATTGACCGATAATTGTGGGTTGTCTCCGTATGGTGCACTAAATAGATAAGAATCAATTAAACTAAAAGGGTCTGTATCTTTACCTACTTTGGACCAACCTCCCCGTAATTTCCAGAAAGACAATATATCGCTTTGAATAGGGAATGCATCTGTCAGTACGATACTTGCGTTTGCCGATGGATAGAAATACGAAAGATTGTCAACAGGCAAAGTAGAAGACCAGTCGTTTCGAGCTGTTAGATTCAAAAAAGCATAATTTTTGTAACCTAATTGTGCCGATGAAAAAATACTGTAAGCTTTCAATGGGCTGTATTCACCTGTTGAAATCAAGGCATCTCTAGAGTTTGCTAATGTATACACTTCAGGAACAGCTAACCGGGGAGCCTTTTGGTTGTTGCGTTGCCGCGATTGGCTACGTATATTGCTTCCCGCCAATATATCTAATGTAAAGTCTGTTGAAAGTGGTCTATTGTAATTTAATGTAAATTCTGTGTTATTTTCATTTACTGTGTAAGCATCTTCTTCATAGGAACCGTAGGGTGTACCATTAGTGCCATAAGCAACCCGTATTTTTCGGCGATCGGTGTAATAATCGTTACCAGTACGGAAGTTGGCTGTTAAAAACTCATTGATCTTGTAATTTAAACCAACATTTCCAAAAATTCGGTCGCGTTGTTGCTGTACCGTATTTTCCTCCGCGATGAAGTATGGATTGCTATAATAGCTATTGTTCCAATTGACTAAATTACCATTTTCATCCCGATAATTTTTTAGACGGGAAACATCGACCTGTCTGCCAAACCAAGTAAATTGGAGCATATAGCCGTTCGATCGAAAGCCCCCTACACCTGGTAAATTACCTGAGTTTGTGCGTACATAATTTGCATTTGCTGTAAGTGTCAGATCTTCCGTGATTTTATAACGTGTGTTAATATTGAAGTTATTTTTTTCAATCGAAGAATTTGGGATAATTCCTGTTTGATTACTATTGTTATAAGAAAAACGATAATCAACTTTATCTGTGGCATCGGCAATAGATATTCCATTGTTTAATGTTCTTCCAGTTCCAAAAAAGCTACGTACGTTATCTGGATGAGGGAGGAAAGGAACGGCTTCACCATGTGAATAAAATTGTGGGATGAGTCTGCCATCCATTTTTGGGCCCCAGCTTTCATCAACACCATCATTGATACCGCCACCTTTACCATCGACATAGCTAAACTTTCCGTCGGCACCTTGTCCAAATACATTTTGATAATCGGGTAGAACGGCGAGTCGTTCAATTGTATTATTTGAATTGATGTTTATTCCCAATCCTTTACGTTTTTTTCCGGATTTTGTCGTAATCAAAATCACACCGGCAGCGGCTCTTGAACCATATAATGCGGCCGCATTGGGCCCTTTGAGCACACTGATCGATTCAATATCTTCACTATTGATATCGGAGATTGCATTGGCATAATCACGGTTGCCGCTGGTCCCCAACTGAGAGTTATCCACGGGAGTTCCATCAATCACAAATAAAGGTTGATTGTTTCCCGCAATGGAGGTTTCTCCACGGATAATAATTCTCGAAGAACCCATATTTCCTTGACTATTTGTTACCTGAACACCGGCAACTTTTCCAGCTAAGGAGTTTACGAGATTACTTTCTTTAGCTTCGGAAAGATCTTTTCCCTTTAGTTCCTGAATAGAATATCCCAACGTCTTCTTTTCTTTCGAAATATTCAATGCAGTGACCACAACTTCATCCAATAAGGCTGTTGAAGGTAAAAGTTGGATTGTAGTCAGCCCCGTCGGATTGGTTTGAACAGTTTTGGAATCGAAGCCTATGTATTGAACCTGAATACTACGTGAAGTCCCTGTTGAAGGGAGTTCAAATAACCCATTAGCGTCTGTCTGTACTTGTTTTTTGCTGCTTGTTTCGGTAACTGTAGCCCCTTGAATCGGATTGTTGTTGTTGTCGACTACTTTTCCTTTTATAGTGGTTTGTGCGTATAGTGCGCCAGTACTAAGGCAAAGCGCAGCCATTACGACAAAATTTATGTTGTTTTTTGCCATATTAAATATAATAGTGAGTTTGTTGATTTGGGTTATAGGAGATATTTGAAATTTACTTGTAAAAACATCCCCTTAGGGCATTCGTTTTTCGAGGATGTAGTGTGTATGCTGTTTCATGTGTTAAAAAATGTTAATGCAAATATATAAAATCTACCTGATAACTATACTTTGTTTTTTTGTTTTTTGTAATATTTGAGTCAGAATAGTGAAATGAGGAAGGTGTAGGGGCATTGGTGATCAATTTCAGCTGCTTTTTCTGAAATGGCTTTATCTTGTTTTTATAATATATTGCTTGTCAGGATATTTATTCGGAATATGCGAATCGTAAACGACGACCTGCGAATTGTAAATCCTCGTATTTTCTGTTAGGAAAGGGCAGCATTCTTGTATTTCGATTATACAGAATTAAAACGCATAATACTATGATTATTTTTGGCACACGAACCAAGGTATTAACCAACAAATCACAATTAGCGATCGGTAACTGTGATTATTGTGGCACTGCTCAGTCCCTCTTTGCATATAGACAAATTAAGTATTTTCACATTTTTTGGATACCCATATTTCCTTATTCCGCGCAGATGATTACGATTTGCAGTCATTGCAAAAAGTTGAGCTACCAATCTGAAATCAATCCACAGATACTTCAATCCTTGCCGCCGGGAACTATCCGTAAAACGCCTATCGGTTATTTTGCGGGCTTAATGCTGATTGGACTTTTGGCAGCTGCTATTGTTATAGCTGGGATTTCTGGCGCAAAAAAGAAAGAAAAATACCTGAAAGATCCAAAGGTTGGCGATGTGTACGAACTTTCCTATGCAAAAGATGGAAAGACGATGCGTACGCTTTATCGTATTGCCAATTTGACGACAGATTCTGTGACCTTTGACATTAACGATTATGAAGCGGATAGCCGAAAAGGCCTACGTAAATTGCGCGAGCAGCATTCCAATAGTTATTCTGAAAAGCAAAAAGTATCTCGTGCTGAACTGGAAGATATGAAAAATAGGATAGCAAGCATTGAAAGATTGTAAAGATCATTTTCTTGCTTCTTATGGCTACCTCCATTGGTATTGCCGGCGTATTGGTTTGCTATTTCTCTGCTGTTTCCTTGCCTATCCTTTGCTGTTTCGTTACTTATTATTCGGTCTTATAGAAAACAAATAGCAACGAAAGAACAAACAGATAGCAACGCTGTAACATAGCTGTTGTCAAGGAAACCCAAAGGATATATAACAAGGTTTAAACCAGCGCTCAATTGCCTCTTTGCAAAAGAAGAGGTATTGATTTGATACCCTGGAGCACGTCTTGTAGACAAGGTTCGGATCTTTAAATGTGCTACTTCTTTGTTTTTACAATATTAAATTTATGAATATAACCTAGCATAAAATATTGTTTCAATGTAAGTGAATTTCCAAAATATGTTCTGTTGCCTTGACTGCCCCAATAATTTTGCGTATTCTGATTCAAGATATCGAAACCGGTCAATTTTAGCTGTGAATTATTTTTCAGGGTATAATAGACTGATGCATTTAAAATATGATAGTTTTTTCTGCCACTAAGTCCGCTGGCTCGATTATCCAACGAGTAGGTTGATTCCAACGAAAATCCGTGGATCGGATTAATATTCAATCCTGCACCAATTTTATGTATTGAATAGGTTGATTCAATAAAATCGGAGTTATCTTTTACCGAATTTATATTCTTGTTCCAAGAATAAGTATACTGCGGTGATATCGTCACCAGATTTTTCCACGTCGCGGAAAATTGCTGGCTGGCATTGATCCCTACATTGGTCCCTTTATTATCTACATCGTTGATGGAACTATAATTTTCATAAGTATAGATACTGTTGTTTTGCGATAGATAGAATGACCAATTTTTACTCGCTTTTAGGTTATATCTCAGGTAAGTATAGGCACTATAGTTATATTTTGAGCCAGCGAGAAACATTTGGGTGGTCATTTGTCCTGTATTGTTGTTTCGCCAGCTACGGGTCCCAATGCTGTTATTGACATAATTGATATTTCCATTTACATTAAACTGCAATTTCGAGGTGTATTTATAGTATGATATACTGACATTCTGTTTTTCGATATTGTTGAATATAAAGGATGTCTTTCGTGTATACAATGGATTTAGATCCATAACGAGCTGCTGGATTCCATAGAGTTCGGGAGACTCGAGATCTTTATACCAGCCAAGGTTTAGATCTTTATAACGGATATTAATATTGGGCAACCAGTAGCCTAAAGATGATTTCTCGACCGAATTAATTTTAAGTAGATCAAAATGATTTGTTTTCACTTGATAAGCAGTTCCAAATTTTACGTTAAAATCTTTTGTGGGTCTCCAGTAAAATATAATACCTGTGATATAATCTTGGTATTTGTAGCGGTAACTATTTTCATAGAGGGCTGCATGTACTTCACCAGTACTGTCGCGGTCGACATAGACAGTTTCCTGTGGTCCCTGGCGGTTGGTGACATAGGTAAAGTAATAATCAAAGTTGAGTTTTTTAATAATTTTATTGTAATAGGCAGCACTAAAATATAGATTGCTGGAATTATTCTGCGTTAGATTTTTATACCCTAAACTAGTTTGGGGCTTAGCAGCATCATAGATATTGGTATACTGAAAAGAGCTGTCGGTCTTTTCATTGGTGTTGATGGAAATCGTATTTCTAAACGATACAATATGGTTTTTATTGAGCTGTTTTTCGATGTAGAAGCCATGTGAATAGTTCAGTGTATTTTCCTTATCTTCACCTGTACCGGTAGCGTCATTTAGTTTTTTGATGTCCGTATAGGAGCGGTTCATTCCGAAGCTTGAATTTTTCTTGGAATTTATACCCAGATTCGGTGTAAATTCGAAATAGGCTGTGGTATCCATCCGATGACGGAGGAGCGTTTTGATATTGTGTCCTACAGTTTTTTCCTGTTGTCGGTAATTGGATTCTGAATATTGTTTTTCCTGGTCGAATAAGGATATTTGATTGCCAGTATTTTGATTTTCAGCTTTATTATATTTCAGCATGTACATGATATTCAGCTTGGTTTTCTTTCCCCAGTCGTTGTTGAGGTTAAATCCCAGACCAATATCGTTGGCCTTGCCGGAATAGTTTCTGCCACCAAAATTATCAAAACCATAGTTTTCGGAACGACCGAGTCCAGCTTCTTGGTTTAACTCATTGTAATCAAAACTCTGGCGGTTAATGTTATTTCCGAAACCGATTAAACTCAGCTGGAGCGTATCCTTAAACGTATTGAATAAACCGCCGGCCTCATATCTGCTCCGCGTGCCCGCACTGCCATAGAGTTTGCCAAAACTGGCTCTGAGGAAATCTTTCTTAAATTTTAGATTGATCGTAATCGGTAGTTTATCTTCATCTTCGTTATCTTTCTTTGTTTCCCCCTTATCACGGTATACCTGTACCGTCTTGATCAGGGAAGCGTCTAGGTTTCGCGTAGCAATACGTACGTCACTTGAAAAGAAATCCTTGTCGTTGACCTTTACTTTGGAAACCTCCTTGCCCTGATAGTAAATAGAACCGTCCATATTGACCTGCAGACCGGGTAGTTCTTTGAGCAATTCCTCTACATTAGCATTAGGACGTGTTTTGAAGAAATTGGTATTATATTCTAAGGTATCTTTATTCATCCGTACGGGCGGGACAATATTGACGACTACCTCATCGAGACTTTTGGAATCAAGCTTCAACTGGGCGAAATCATATTGTTCTCCATTTGGAATAATAAACTCCTTGCGAAAAGGATTTGCATTGACATGTGAAATGAAAAGCGTTAAAGCGGTCCCTGTGGGAATTTTGACAAATTCAAACTTGCCCTTTGTATCAGTAAGGAGGTAGGAAACTACAGAAGAGTCTTTTGAATTGAGAATCGTTACAGTCGCTTTTTCCAACGGTTCTGCATTTTGAGAAAATACAGTTCCGAGAACTTTTCCCTTCGATTGACCTATAACTATATTTGATGTAAGTAATAAAATTAAAAATAAGTAAATTCTCATAAAATTTAAGGGCCTATGTCTTGGTTATATAAGGGGTTAAAATGATTTTTCGTAAATCATTTTAACACAATATTAAAGAAATGAAAATTATACTATAAATGAAAATTTATTTTTAAGACAATCGATTGCGAATTTTATTTATTAGAATTTTTTTAATATTATTTGTTCGAGAGGCAATCTTTTTTACAAGGAACCCACTGTGCTTGGTTGAATAGTTTGCAGAGGATAAGAAGTTAGAAGAAGACTATAGTAGCAAAGCGAGGGCGTCCGATCTATTGGAGACCTCATTTTCAAAACGCACTGGTAAGCAGGATCATTGTATATATTATGGAGTTCATTGGGGCTTTTTGAAGGTTAAAGATCTTTCTTTTTTGATACATTTATAATTACCGATTAATTGTTATGTGTTACATAAAATAGTTGTGATGTTGAATTTACTTTCCCATATCATTACCTATTGCTATTTTTGAGCTGAAGGCTGGAAAATAGAGAAAAGGACAAGTAAATCAATTTTTTATAAGAAGTTATGAGATTTAAGTTATTATTCAAGAGCGTTCTATTAGTGGCTCTAATAGGTAATTGGAGCCTGAGAGCGGTGGGGCAAGAGGCAAAACCACCCATTATGGGTTGGAGCAGTTGGAATAGTTTTCGGATTCATATTGACGAAAAGTTGATTCGGGAGCAGGCTGATGCAATGATCACTACCGGCTTGCATGATGCAGGATACAACTATATCAATGTGGATGATGGATATTTTGGAGGGAGAGATGCGGAAGGAAAACTTTACGAAGATCGTTCAAAATTTCCCAATGGAATGCGGGCCTTATCCGATTATATTCATTCTAAGGGGTTAAAAGCGGGATTGTATTCGGAAGGCGGAAAAAATACCTGTGGCTCAATTTGGGATAAAGATCCTAAGGGCATTGGTGTTGGTATGTATGGCCATGAACGTGAGGATGCTGCGTTGTTTTTTAAAACATGGAATTTTGATTTTATCAAAGTAGACTGGTGTGGTGGATTGGAAATGAAACTAGATGATCGCGAGCAATACACAAAAATAATAACAGCGGTGCGGGCGGTTCGTCCTGATGTAGGGTTTAATCTTTGCCGCTGGCAATTTCCTGGAAATTGGGCAATTAAGCAAGTAGATTCTTGGCGTATCTCGCAAGATATACAGCCGAATTTTGCTTCGGTGCTGCATATTATCGATCTCAATCGTAATCTATATCCTTATAGCTCACCAGGCCATTATAATGATATGGATATGCTTCAAGTGGGCAATGGGATGACTCATGAAGAGGATAAAACACATTTTTCAATGTGGTGCATGCTGAATTCACCTTTGATGGCGGGAAATGATCTGCGTAAAATTTCGAAGGAGACACTCGCTATATTGACGAATAAAGAAATGATTGCGCTAAATCAGGACAAGGCTTTTAAACAGGCCCAATGTGTCCTGAAGGCAGGAGAGGTAGAAGTATGGAAGAAAGAATTGGCCAATCCAAAGAATAAAGCACTGGCAATTCTCAATAGATCGAATATTGAAACCCAATTTACATTGGATGCAAAAGCACTGAGTTTGTCTCCGAAAAATAGAGTGAAAGATTTATGGCGTCATCAGGAGGATGGGAAGCTTGGCCAAAATAGAAACTTCACACTTCCTCCCCATGGTATAGTCGTACTTTTGCTATCGGAATAGGTGGGGCGATAAAGACATTGAGACGAAATGCCCCCCTGGAAAATGTTTTTATGTCATACATGGCTGATGTTTTTCGTGATTGAATTTAAGGATATAGCGGATTTACTCATGATACCGAATCAACTGCAAAAATTTCACCAGCTACGCTAGTTTGGAAGGAGGATAAATTGGATGGTTCAAATTAAATAACGCAGGTAAAAGAAAAAGCCCAATATACTAACTATTGGGCTTTTATATGTGTTTATGCTGCTATTTAAGTGCCGTTTACCCAACAGATTTCTTATACAAAAAGAGCCGTTGGTAATGATTATCAAGATGTTTGCGCATCGCATTTCGGAATACTTCAGCATTGCCTACTTTCAATATATCGACTAATCCCCGGTGCGAGATGAAGCTTTTTGAAGGGCTGGGGCTGGTCAGTAGACCACTACTATGTACATATTGAAAAACAGGTAACAACATATTCTGGAAATCTTTCAGGATGGTATTACCCGTGATTTCATAAAGTTTACCATGAAAGGCAATTTCGGTTTCAATATCAAAAATTGTATTATCTGCTTGTATAGGTTCTTTTGCAACGATTGCTTCGAGCTCCTCAATATCTTTTTCTTGTATATGTTCAAAGAGGATATCGGCCATACCTACTTCCAGAACCATGCGCATTTCAAAAAGATCCTGTAGGGTCTTATTTTCCATGATGGTTGGATAAAGTGATTTGCGTAGCGGTTTTATAAGATCTGGACTTGTTAAAACGGCCCCACGATGTTTTTTGGATTCGATCAATCCGACCATACGCAACCGCAACATGGCTTCGCGAACTACTGTACGACTTACACCAAGGGTTTCGGCCAATTCAATTTCCTTAGGTAATGCATCTCCAACTTTTAAACCCTGATTGACAAAAAGATTGATGATTTCTTTTTCTGCACGATCTACTAGCGAAGAGGTATCAATTGTATTAAGATGTTCTATCAGCGAAGAATTCGGTTCCATATATATTACATATAGCGCATTAGGCGCGTTAAGACAAAGATAATTAATAAAAGTGATTAATATGTTATACATAATTTGATTTAAATTTGTTTTTTATATTTTGTAATTTATATATTTGCATATATGTAATACTTAATACAAACCAATATGTATTCAAACCTAAAATTACGAACCCTGCTTACCCTGTCTATATTGACGGGCAATATGCTCTTGGCTCAAGCACAGGACCATGCCGTGCGGGGAAAAATTACCGATGCAAAAACTGGAGAATTACTAGGAAATGTGACTGTAAAGGTCAAAGGATCCAGCCAATCTCTGCAGTCAAATACCGATGGAACGTTCTCCATCAGTACCAATCCCAATACTATTTTAGTGATTACGTCTACGGGGTATAGACCATACGAGGTAAAAGTTGGGCAATTAAATCAATTGGATATTAAGCTTGAATCTAAGGTTGAGCAAATGGATGAGGTTGTTGTGGTAGGATACGGAACACAAAATAGGAGAAGTGTAACCGGTTCAATCGCAAAGGTCGATAAAACTGTTTTACAAAATACACCTCGTTCTAATGTTGCTACAGCATTACAGGGGACTGTACCTGGATTACAGGTGGTAAACAAATCGGGTACGCCTGGTGCAGCGCCGATGTTAAAATTACGCGGTGGAGCATCAATTAAAAGTTCTAGTCCCCCATTGGTGGTCATAGACGGTGTCATTCGTGAAATGAATGATGTGAGTTCGGATAATATCGAATCCATCGAACTTCTAAAAGATGCTTCTGCAACGGCAATCTATGGAGCTCGTGCAAATAATGGTGTAGTTTTGATTACTACCAAAACAGGTAAATCGGGTGTATCGAACATATCTTATAAATTTACAGGAGGCTTTAACCAACGCCGTGAGGGGTATCGTTATATGAATGCTGGGGATTACATTTATTATACGCGTTTGGGGTATTTAAATGCTGGTAAAACAATAGAGACAGCTAACGGATCCAGGGGACTGGGACTATTGACCGATAACGCAAATTTATCTTCGTTCGATATTCGTCGTTACACAGCTGATTTGGATCCATTATTAGCTAAAGGCTGGCAACTTGTTGATGACCCCTATGGTGGTCAGATAATTTATAAGGATCATTCCGGTGAAGTTGAGGATATCTTATTTCGAAATACGTACACGAAGGATCATTATGTGAATGTGTCCGGGGGTAATGATAGAGGAAAATATTTCGCCGCATTTGATGCATATGATGAGAATGGAATCATAGTAGGCTCCAATTATAAACGGTATACTGCAGATCTAAATGGTTCATATAAGCTGAAACCGAATCTGGAGGTCGCCACCTCTGTCAATTTGTCAACTGCTTCTCAATATGGGGTTGGCGGATCTGAAATAAATGCATTATATCGGAACTTGGCTATTTGGCCTACATTCAATCCTTGGGTTGATGAGGCGAAGACCAGGCCCAATCCAGGCAATGGCATCAATGATGGGAATCCATTGTATTGGTTGAGTCGTATGGAGAGAAATAATGAAACGAATCGCATTGTCGTAAATGGTTCGATAAAATGGGATATTATTCCTGGTTTATACCTCAAAGTCTCCGGAAATGCCTATATGAAAGAGGTATTGAATGAGTTCTTTCAAAAATCGACCCAGACCTATGCCAATGTGTTTTCTAATCCCGAAACTATAGGCAGTACTTCAAGAGATGCCTATCGCAATATAAATCGCGATTTTCAAACGCAGTTCAACGGTATTTTAAATTATACCAAGACATTTGGTGAGAAGCATAATCTGAACGCTATGCTGGGAGCGGAATATTTTAATACGAAGACAGATTACATGCAAGTTTACGGGAAGAATGCGCCTACCGACGATATACCAACCGTTAATGCATCGACCGTTTTCGTAGCGGGTAACAATACTTCTTCAAAATCTGAATATCGAATTATTTCTTCCATGGGACGTCTGGCTTATGACTATGATGGGAAATATTTGTTAAACGCTGTGTACCGTTTAGATGGCGTATCGAGCTTAGCAGATGGCCATCGTTGGGGGTTCTTCCCTGGTCTTTCTGCTGGGTGGAATGTTCATCAAGAAGCATTTTTTAAGAATACCAAATTAGCGGAGTATATTTCAACTTTGAAGCCTAGACTGAGTTATGGAGAAAATGGAAATATAAACGGATTAGGAAGATATGAAGTTCAGGGAACTTATTCCTTGCAAACTAATTATAACGGAACCGCTGGGTACCTTAATACTCAGCCCGTAAATGGAAATCTGGTTTGGGAAACGAGTAAAACTACAGGTGTAGGTTTAGATTTAGGTTTATGGAAAGACCGTGTAACCTTACTATTCGATTATTACAATAGAAAAACTAAAAACCTTTTAACGGATCTGACTTTGCCTAGCTATATCGGTTTCTCGTCTATAAATACCAACTTAGGCACTTTACAAAACAAAGGATTGGAGTTTGGTTTACAAGCTCGCGTGCTTAGAAATCCAGATGGGATTAATTTGAATATCGGAGCCAATGCCGCGTTTGTGAAAAATAAAATATTGGAGTTACCGAATAATGGCAATGAAAACAATCGTCAAGGTGGACTACAGGTTTATGATCCAGCATCGGGGCAAGTTAAATGGGTAGGTGGGTATCAAGAGGGGCAATCTCTAGGGGATATTTATGCATATAAACAAGTGTCCATCTTTAAAGATGATGCTGAGGTAAGTTCAATTGCCGGTAACCGTACGGATAATATTGCTGGAATTACTGGGCCGAATCTTCCTATTGGAAAAAATGGAAGAATTACGCCTGGAGATGTCAATTGGCTGGATGTTGATGGCAATGATATTATCGATTCACGTGATCAAGTTTATATTGGTAATATCAACCCTAAATGGACAGGCGGTTTTACAACTAATTTAAGCTATAAGAATCTGAGTCTTTTTTCAAATTGGGAGTTTGCGCTGGGACATAAAATATACAATGATCTTGTCGCAAGAACATTGGGTAATTATCAGGGTACCTTCAATTATATTGAACTGCAAAAACAAGCTTGGTCACCGACCAATACTATAACGGATATTCCAAAGGTCTATTTTGCAGATCAGGTAGGTGGATCCAAACAGAATTATACGCGTGGAAACAATGCCAATTCAGTGTTGAATAGCAACAATTCGAGATTTTATGAAAAAGGCGATTATTTGGCCCTGCGTGAGCTGACTCTTTCGTATGACATGCCCAAATCATTGCTCGAAAAATCGCGGGTATTTTCGCATGCACGAATTTATTTTACCGGATCTAATCTTTTTTATATCACAAAATTCTCGGGTCCATCGCCTGAGCCTCCAGTAGATGCGAATAATTTGGTTACAGGTATATATTTAGGTACATATCCCACACCAAGATCTTATGTCCTCGGTGTTCAACTATCCTTTTAATCTTAAAAATTGAAAACGATGAAAATCAATATAAAAACCTTACACTTGGCAATAGTATTGGGACTAGGCCTATTAAGTTCCTGTAATAAAAATCTAGAATTAAATCCCGTAAGTACAATCAGCGATGGGAATTATTGGAAGACAGCCGATCAGTTTGATTCGTTTGTCAGTGGTCTACACGCGAGATTTCGGAATCATGAGCGCGCATTTGTGCTTTTGGGTGAATACCAGGGGGAGGTCTTTGGCAATGATCCTGGAACGACATCGTCTTTTACAGGTGAAGCTCCACAGGGGCTAGAAAGAATGTGGAATCATAATTTGGATCTCGATAACCCAGGGGTGAGCAATTTTGGTGCATTTTACGAAAATATTAATCAGATCAATTTGTTGATCAGCAAACTCAATACAACTGAGATTGTAACAGCGCAAAATAAAGGTTACTATTTAGGAATTGCCTATGGAATGCGTGCATTTTACTATTTTCAGTTATATCGTTCCTGGGGAGATGTTGTCCTACAGACAGAACCTGTTGGAAATATTGATATTACCAACCTTGCCAAAGCTGCCTCGCCAGCTTCGGATGTTTTAGGTCTTGTTGCTTCGGATTTAGAAAGTTCTTTGACATCTTTTGGAACAGATTATTCCGTGAAGAATACAAAATCGTATTGGTCAAAAGCTGCAACATTAATGCTTAAAGCAGAAGTAAATCTTTGGAACGCACATCGAGGTGGGGGAAAAGAGGCTGCCTTAACTGCGAAAAATGCTTTATCGGATATAAAATCAAATCTAACCTTGTCTCTGCAATCCGATTTTTCTGGTCTGTTTTCCTCAACCAATCGCGGTAACAGTGAAATGATTTTTGTGGCGCGTCATCAATTAAATGAAGCGACTTTAGGCTTTATATCTGATTTTGTTCCGCAATCGGGGCTTATCGCCAATTATTATGACTCGCTTTCCAATAGAAAATTCACCGTAACAGCTGAAAATTATGGCGGAATATTACGCGCACCGACACGTATTCGTTCGTATAGAGATTATAGCGATTTGGATCAGCGTAAAAACACATCCATTCAAGCAGCCTATTCAAAAGATGAGACAGGGAAGTTCAATCTGGCCGGTTGTTTCCTGAAAAAATATCAAGGTGAGCAAAATGCCGGATCTCGGGCATTCACGAATGATTTTCCAATCTATCGTTATGCAGATTTACTCTTGCTGTTAGCTGAAGCTAAGGTGCTACTCGGTGAAAGTCCCAAAGAGGAAATCAATTTGGTTCGAGCCCGGGCTTTTGGAAGTAATTACAACGAAGGTACTTTTGGTTTTCCGAATCAGAAGATAGACAGCGATCCCATGGAAGCAATTTTAAAAGAACGCAAATTGGAATTTATTGGCGAGGGGAAATATTGGTATGATTTGAGAAGAATGGGCGATAGTTTTGTTTATAAGTATACTTCATTGCCAGTAGCAGAATCATTTCGCCTTTTATGGCCGATTAATAGAGATGCGTTGACCAATAACCGGCTGCTGGTGCAAACAAAAGGTTACGCTTCGTTTTAGTTACTCATTGAAAAATACGATCATATTAAATAAAAATATCATATGCTAAATCAAAAAATCTCAGGATTAATTGCAGCGCCATTTACTCCTTTCGATGAAAACGGAGAATTGAATCTTGAGCTGATTCCGCAATACTATGCGATGTTAAAGCGCAACCGGGTAACGGGTGCCTTTATCTGTGGCTCTACCGGAGAAGGTGTATCGTTGACTTTTGAGGAAAAAGTTGCGGTGATGACAGCTTGGGCCAGTTTAACAAAAGACGACGATGCGTTTATACTCATGATGCTTCTGGGCGGGACGAATATCAAAGAATGTCAACAATTGGCTAGGCTGGCCGAGCATGCAGGGGTAGATGCCGTGTCATTTACGTCACCATCTTATTTTAAACCCGCCAACGTAGATCAGCTGGCAAAATGTTGTGTCGAAATTGCACGTGCGGCACCGAATACGGCTTTCTACTATTATCATATCCCAGTATTGACCGGCGGGAATTTCCCGATGATCGACCTGTTGAAACAGATTGATGGGGTGATACCCAATTTTAAAGGAATCAAATATACGCACGAAGATTTTATGGATTTTCTAAGCTGTATGAATTATGCAGATCGCAAGTATGATATGTTATGGGGAAGAGATGAGAATATGCTGTCCGCTTTGGTATTGGGTAACAAAGGTGCTGTCGGAAGTACCTATAACTATGCCGCACCTTTATACCTTGAACTTATCGATGCGTATGATAGAGGAGATGTTGAAAAAGCTAAGGCTTTGCAGCAGCAATCTATCGATATGATCACTTTGTTAGGGAAGTATGGTGGTATTTCAGTAGGGAAATCGTATATGAAATTGATTGGGCTTGATTGCGGAGCATTTAGACTGCCTGTAAAGAATATTTCGGCGGAGCAATTTGAACTCTTTAAGAGTGATGTGAACAAACTTAATTTTCAGACGTTTTGTGCACAGTAAAATAGATCTCCCTCTCGAGATGAGTATCATGAGTGCTTACATCGAGAGGGAAATTACAACAGGCTGGACTGTAGGTTCAAGAATAAATAGATATGACAAAACAACATTGGATGGGAGTTATTGTGGGAATATTGTTTACAAGTGCTGTTCACGCACAGGTTGGCCGATTGGAATGGCATCAATCCATTGAATTGCCGTCTGTGCAGCAAGGGAAAGCTCATATTGGTCTGGCAGGACCAATAGCTGGTGTCACGGGTGATTGTCTCCTGATTGCCGGTGGAGCGAATTTCCCACATTTACCACCCTGGGAAGGCGGAACGAAAGAGATCCAAAAAGAAGTCTTTATTTATAGAAAAGAGGGAGCGGGACTACGCTTAGCAGCGCAGGATAGTCTTTCTGTGGCGGTTGCTTATGCTGCTAGCCTGAGCCTACCCGATGGATTGCTGGTTATAGGAGGAGAGACGACAGGTGGAAAGACAGCTGCTTGTAGACTGATTAAGTATGATAGCTACGCCAAGAAAATTACGGTGTTAGACTTTCCGAATCTCCCATTTCCGCTAGCCAATATGGGAGCGGTAGCTCATGGGAATAAACTTTTCGTTGCCGGTGGTGAAACGCCTGATGCTGTATCAGACCAGGTGTTGCAATTGGATCTAGAGAATCTTGAAAAGGGATGGGTCTGTGTGGGAAAATTACCCTATGCAGTCTCCCATTTGCAATTGTTGTCCAATAGCCAAAATGATCTTTATCTACTTGGTGGAAGAAAGGCTCATTCGGAGCGCCCTTCGACGTTATATCATGAATTATGGTGCTCAACCGATACTGGAATTACTTGGTCCAAACGGACTGACATTCCTTTTTCCGCGGCAGCAGGAACTGCCTGTGTATTACCAGACCAAGGGATATGGTTATTGAGTGCTGATCGGGGCAATACCTTCCATCAGGTAGAAGCGCTGATCTTTGATGCTAAAAAGGAAACAAACCCATTGCAGCGACAGAAACTCATTGATGCTAAAAATAAATTACAAATCAACCATCCTGGCTTCGGTAGAGCAATATGGCGTTACGATCTACATTCGGATAAATGGAACCGGATGGGGGATTTGCCATCGAATGGACCTGTAACCACGACAGCTGTTGTCTGGGACGACATGATCATTTTGCCCAGTGGTGAAATTAAGGCGGGCGTTCGTACTCCTGAGGTTTTAGTAGCAACATTTTCTAACAAATAGCATTGAAAAAATAAGATATAAAAACTCATATAAACCTGATAAAGCTTGAAATGATCTCTTCTTTACGACATAAATCTTTTTACCCGTGGCTGGTTGTAGCGCTCCTTTGGGGAGTAGCCTTGCTGAATTATATGGATCGGCAGATGCTGTCGACTATGCGTGATGCGATGCAGGTCGATATTCCGCAATTGCAAAGTGCCGAAACTTTTGGTGTATTGATGGCTGTTTTTCTCTACATATATGGCATTATGAGTCCCATCGCTGGTATTGTCGCCGATAGAAGCAATAGAAAATGGCTGATCGTGGGTAGTCTATTTGTGTGGTCAGCAGTTACTTATGGTATGGGGATGGCGCATGATTATTCAACACTATTGGTATTGCGGGCAATTATGGGATTTAGTGAAGCACTGTATATCCCGACTGCCCTTTCCTTGATCGCAGATTACCATACCGGAAAAAATCGATCGCTGGCTATTGGACTACATATGACGGGGCTCTATACAGGTCAAGCCTTAGGTGGCTTTGGTGCAACATTGGCGGCATCAAAAGGATGGCATACCGCTTTTCATTGGTTTGGAATTGTCGGAATATGTTATGCATTGCTGCTCGCGATTTTATTGATGGAGAAAAAACATACGTCTTCAGATGAAGAAAGCACTGCGGAAAGCCAATTACCTCTTTCCAAAAGCTTATTGCTGTTATTTTCCAATGTTGCATTCTGGATTCTATTGTTTTATTTCGCGGCTCCAAGCTTACCGGGCTGGGCCATCAAAAATTGGCTTCCAACCTTGTTCGCTGACAGCCTGAATATCCCAATGGCCAACGCAGGCCCATTGTCTACGATTACAATCGCTATCTCATCTTTTATTGGGGTTATAGCCGGCGGAATACTGAGTGACCGCTGGGCACAGAAGCATATCCGTGGACGTATTTATACCAGCGCAATTGGCCTTGGACTGACCATACCCGCTTTATTGTTTTTGGGATTAGGCCAGACCTTACCTGCAGTTGGGGGAGCGGCAGTCTGTTTTGGAATTGGTTTTGGCATATTCGATGCCAACAATATGCCTATTCTTTGTCAGGTTGTTCCCAAAAATTTGCGGGCAACCGCTTATGGCTTTATGAATATGGTGGGGGTGTTTGCTGGAGCTATGATCACACAATGGTTGGGGAAATTTAAGGATGAAGGCCATTTTGGGTTAGGTTTTGCATTATTGGGGGCAGCGGTACTGCTAGCACTGTTGTTGCAACTCCTATTTCTTAAACCGAAAACAATGGAAAAGTAATCGTAGCGATATCCTGAATTAATAGATCATGAATATGAAATCCTTAATCGACATGATGCCAATCTATATTTCAAAAAAGGGAGCTTTGCTTTTATGTTTGATTATCTCGATCTCTGTCTCCCTGGGGCAGGGGCGAATTAAAATAGCTTGCATAGGTAACTCCGTAACCTTTGGTTATGGGCTCGGCAATCCTGTGGAGGATTCTTATCCGAGCCAGCTTCAAGCATTGCTGAGCCAACGGTTTGAAGTGAGGAATTTTGGCCATTCAGGAGCTACACTTCTACGAAAGGGGCATAGACCTTATTATAAAACGGAAGAATATCAGAAAGCATTGGATTTTAAACCTGATGTTGCCATTATTCACCTGGGACTCAATGATACCGATCCGAGAAACTGGCCGAATTATAAGAACTCCTTTGCATCAGATTACGCGACGCTGATTGATTCCATACGATCTGTTAATCCCAGCGTACAAATTTACATCTGTCGGTTGACTCCTATTTTTAGCGGTCATCCCCGGTTTCTATCTGGTACGCGAGATTGGTATGACCAGATTCAGATGTTGATTCCTCAGATTGCAAAGAATAATCAGGTCGGACTGATCGACCTCAATAGCCCGCTCTGTGCTCGAATAGATCTTTTTGACGACTATTTACATCCAAATAAGCAAGGAGCTGCATTGATTGCTGCACAAATAGCTCATGTACTGACCCCGATTACGCAAGATTTGCAGCTGGCCGAAACGATTGGTTCAAATATGGTGCTTCAGCGTAACTGGGAAAATCGTATCTATGGTAAGGGCACTGCAGCTGCTGAGATCAAACTTGCATTTAATCAGAAGAGCTATAGGACCCATGTGAATCTGGATGGATTCTGGGAGATAAAGCTTCCTAGAATGGAGGCAGGAGGACCTTATGAAATAAAGGTGAGCTCGGGTGGAAAGAACATCGAATTGAAAAATATTCTTTTTGGCGATGTTTACCTAGCTTCCGGCCAATCGAATATGGCTTTTCCACTGCGTCGGGCCCTAAAAAGTGAATCGCTGATCAAAAATGCATCTTCGCGAAAGAATCTACGCCTTTTTAAATGTGGAAATCTAGTTGAAACCGATGCCGTGGCTTGGGATTCTACTACATTAAAAAAGGTGAATGACCTTACGTATTTCCATGGCAACTGGAGTCAAGCAACAGCGGATGAAGCAGCAAAGTTCTCAGCGGTAGCCTATTCATTTGCGGAAAAACTCACCGAAGAACAACATATTCCTATCGGTATTATCGATCTGTCCGTTGGAGGATCCAATACGGAATCCTGGATCGACCGGAAATCCCTGGAAAGCGATGATTTGCTGGCCTCGTATATCCATAGCTGGCAAAAATCAGATTTTCTGCAGGATTTCTGCCGAGAGCGCGCCAGTCAAAATTTGGTCCATTCTAACGTGAAAAATCAGCGCCATCCTTATCAACCTGCCTATAATTTTGAAGCGGGGGTCAGCAAGTGGTTGGGCACAGGGTTGAAAGGCATACTCTGGTATCAAGGTGAAAGCAATGCGCATAATATTGAACTTCACGAGCGCCTTTTTAAAACATTGGTTTCTTCCTGGCGCAAAAGTTTTCATCAGGATCTGCCCTTCTTCTTTGTTCAGTTAACAAGTCTAGATAGACCATCCTGGGGGAATTTTAGAAACTCTCAACGTTTACTGGAGAAACAGATCTCAGGTACCTATATGGCAGTGACGCTCGATGCGGGCGATTCTTTGGATGTGCATCCCCGAGAAAAGATCTTGGTAGGACAGCGTTTGGCAAATCTAGCAAGTCAGCATCTGTATGGGGCGGTATTAAATGCGGATCATCCAAACCCTATTCAATATCGGGTTTACGATGATCGGCTGCTATTGACATTTGATCATTGTACAAAATTAAAAACCAATGGAAATACAACTGTGAAAGGCTTTCAGGTGGTGGACAATAAGGGAAGGATTTTTAATGTACGGGCAAATATCCTTTCTGACAATACTGTCGAAATCAATAAGCCAAATGGCGAAGTAATGAGAATTCTGTATGGATATGAACCTTTTAGCAGGGCAAATCTTCAAAATGAAATCGGAACACCGGTGTCCACTTTCGATTTGACGATTAAATAAACACAAAATGAATTGCTATAAAAATTAGAAAAGATGAAACAGATAAGCATAAAAGATATTGCAAAAATAATAGACACTGATTACTTGAAGGAGATGGAAGTTTTTTATCGTGATCAGCTTTTAAAAGATACTGTACCATTTTGGTTTCCAAGATCGATTGACCATGAATGTGGTGGGTACCTATTCATGCGTGACCACGATGGTACTTTAATTGATACAGATAAAGCCGTATGGATTCAGGGACGTGCTTGCTGGCTGCTGTCTACCCTTTACACAACTGTAGAACAGAAAGAAGAATGGTTAGAAGGTGCCCGGATAGGTTATGAATTTTTGAAAAAACATTGCTTTGACGAAAATGGGAAAATGTATTTTCACGTCGATCGTCTGGGGAATCCTATTCGCATGCGCCGCTATTTCTTTTCGGAAACATTTGCCGCCATCGCTTTCGCAGCTTATGCTAAAGCTACTGGAGACGAAGATATTGCAGATGAAGCTCGTCATCTTTTTGGAATTTGTCTCGCATATGCAAATGGAGAAAGGCTGATTGAACCAAAGTATGAAGCGACGAGACCCATGAAGGGAATCGGTGTACCGATGATCATGATCAATACCGCGCAACAGATTCGCGAAACGATTGGCGATCCGCGCTGTGATATCGTTATCAGCGATTGTATTGCACAGATTGAACGTGACTTTGTTAAAGATGATATCCGTTGTGTGATGGAACAAGTAGGGCCTAATGGTGAAATTGTCGATCATATTGACGGTCGTACTCTCAATCCCGGGCATGCCATCGAAGGAGCTTGGTTTATCCTCCATGAAGCTAGATACCGAGACCATGATCCGCATTTGATTGGTCTAGGCTGCCGTATGCTGGATTATATGTGGGAACGTGGCTGGGACAAAGAATATGGTGGTATTCTATACTTTAGAGATGTATACGGAAAACCTGTACAAGAATACTGGCAAGATATGAAATTCTGGTGGCCACAGAATGAAACAATTATAGCAACATTGCTCGCTTATGTGGTAACCGGCAATGAAAAATATAAAAGCTGGCATCAACAGATCAATCAATATGCCTATGACCATTTCCACGATAAACTCAATGGTGAATGGTATGGTTACCTCCATCGCGACGGAAAGATTGCGCAAACGGCTAAGGGAAATTTATTTAAAGGTCCTTTTCACCTCCCTCGCCAAGAGTGGTATTGTATGCAAATATTGAAGGAATTTAACTCGATTAAGTAAAAGATCATGAGACGACAAGAAGCTACGCGAAATATCTTCCTCTCTACGCTGATTATTATTCTTTTTTTTATCAGTCCTTTACGTTGTCTGCCGGATTCAATCAGGCCACTGCTTCCTATGCCGCGTTCTGTGAAATGGAAAACAGGAAACTATTCTATTCAGCATCTTGTTCGTGTTCATATCAAAGGCGAGGTGTCAGATTTTGATAGACAGACACTAAGTGTCTTGCTAAAAGATTGGAATGTAACTAAGATTGATTTTGAGAGTTTCAAGAATAGTGATATCGCTATCTTTTGTGATAAGCAATTGGATCTGCCATCTGCATCTTTAGAGGCTTACCGTATTGCTGTGGATCAACAGGGAATACGGATTGAGGCCAGAACGAGTGCCGGTATTTTCTACGCCTTACAAACGTTGCGGCAACTGGGCGGTCAGGATGGGCAGTTACCCTATTGCTCCATTACAGATTATCCTTCTTTTCGCTGGCGCGGATATCTAGTTGACGTAGGACGAAATTTTCAGTCTCTAGATGTACTCAAAGAGCAAGTCGACATCATGGCGCGGTATAAACTTAATATTTTCCATTTCCATTTCACGGAGGATATTGCCTGGCGACTTGCCAGCAAGAACTACCCAGGTCTGACTGATTCTTCCAACATGGACCGGTGGCGCGGAAAGTATTATACGATTGACGAGATGCGGGAGCTGATCCGATATTGTCGGGACAGACATATTCAGCTCGTACCTGAAATTGATATGCCGGGGCACTCGGCTGCCTTTCGACGGTATTTTAAAACTGATATGCAGAGCGATAGTGGTCTAGCCGTTCTCAAGGAATTAGTGAGGGAGTTTGCTGTCACTTATCCAGGATTACCTTATTTGCATATCGGAGGAGATGAAGTAAAAATTCACAATCAGCAATTTTTACCGTTTATGACAAAATGGACAGAAAGCTTGGGGATGAAGACTATTGGTTGGGAACCCGGTGGCAACCTGCAGCCACAGACAATTCGTCAGCTTTGGATGGGGGGACCACAAGCGATGACGAAAGATTCTCCTTTCGAGGTAATTGATTCAAAGCACTTGTATATAAACCATATGGATCCCTTGGAAGCTGTGACGACGTTATTTTACAGGCAATTGGGGGGGCAGACATCGGAAAATGAAAAGTTAATGGGGGCAACACTCTGTTCATGGCCTGATCGTGCGGTCAATCATGAACAGGATATATTTCATCAGAATGCAGTTTATCCTGCTTTGTTGACTTTCGCAGAACGTAGCTGGTGCGGTGGAGGAGATTTTGAATGGCGTAGCAATATCAAAACGGATCGGGAAGGGCTCGCCGAATTTACAGCATTTGAGGAGCGCCTGATCCAGCATAAGCATTTGTATTTTAGAGATCTTATTTTTCCTTATTATCAGCAAAGTAAACAGAAATGGGTATTGTATGGACCTCTGCAAAATAAAGGCAACCTAAGTATGAGTTTAAATGAGGAAGCGAAAGGAAATTTTACTTCTTTAAAAAAGATCGGTGAGTTTTATGGTGGCACAATCGTATTACGCCATTGGTGGTCTGATGTCGTAAAAGGGGCCATAGATGATCCTGCTGAAAATAGCACACTGTATGCTGTGAGTCGGATCTGGAGTGACGTGCAGGGCAATAAGGAATTTTGGATCGGTTTTAATGATCTTTCCCGTTCGTATGCCAGTGATTCACCAAATTTGGGCACATGGGACGACAGGATGAGTAGACTTTGGGTCAATGAACATGAAGTGCTCCCTCCGGATTGGCAGCATGCGGGCCAGAAGGGAGATCTGGAAATCCCATTGATTGATGAGGGGTATAGTTATCGAAGTCCTGCCATAGTTCAATTGCGTAAAGGGTGGAATACAATTGTGGTCAAGTTGCCTGTTGGAAAATTAAAAGGGAAAGACTGGCAAAATCCATTGAAATGGATGTTTACTTGTCTCCCTATTGATAAGGAGTAAAAGTAGCATGTTTCCTTCCATTGATGGAGCGGATGAATTTTAAAATAAGTAACAATAAACATAAATAGATATGAAGAGACTATGTATAATGGGGGCATTTGCGCTGTTAGCAGGGATTTGTCAGGCACAGGAAGTAAATGTATTTGTTTCAGGCGAAGAAGGCTATAAGAGCTACCGTATCCCTGCTATTGTAAAGGATAAAACGGGACAGCTAATCGCCTTTGCAGAAGGCAGGGTAGATCATGCCGGAGATTTTGGTAATGTGGATATTGTTTATAAAATCAGTCAGGATAATGGGAAAACATGGGGTCCGCTGCATGTTGCCGTTGACAACGATAATTTGCAAGTCGGCAACCCAGCACCCGTAGTTGATCTGCTAGACCCGGCATATCCCAAAGGACGCCTGTTACTTTTTTATAATACGGGCAATAATCACGAAGGCGAAGTACGCAAAGGCAATGGCTTGAGAGAATGTTGGTCCATTAGCTCGGCCGACGGCGGAAAAACCTGGTCCAATCCACAGAATATTACGCTTGAGACGCATCGCCCCAATCAGCCTTCGGTAAATGCGCAGTATAACTTTCAGGAGGATTGGCGAACTTATGCGAATACACCAGGACATGCATTACAATTTGATTCCGGTAAATATAAAGGACGTATATACATTCCAGCTAATCACTCCGAAGGAAATCCGAAGTCAGATGGCAAAGATTATTTTGCGCATTCTTATTATTCGGACGACCATGGAAAAACATTCAAAATCGGTGCGAGTGTAAAATTTGAAGGATCAAATGAAACAATGGCCGCACAAATATCGGGGACAGGATTATACATGAATTCCCGCAACCAGCAAGGTAATGTAAAATCAAGGATTGTGTCTTATTCAAACGACGGTGGTGTTACTTGGGATACAACATATTATGATAAAAACTTGCCCGATCCAGTCAACCAGGGTGCCGTGCTTTCCTGGCAAAAGAAGGGAAGATACCTATTAGCCGTCTGTAATGCTGCATCGACCAATAGAAGAGACAATCTAACCGTTCGCTTAAGTAAAGATCAGGGTAAAACCTGGTATTTCAATCAGGTCATTGCAAAAGCACCTGAGGATGTAAAAGGGGATTATGCCGCTTATTCCGATTTAGTGCTTTTAAATAAAAATAAACTCGGTGTTTTATTTGAAAAAGAAAATTATAGCAAAATTGTCTTTTTGCCAGTGAATTTTAAATAATCACACACATTGTGTTGCCGATATAATATACATTTTCTTCCACTCATTCCTTTCCGTTTTAATCGAAAGGATTGAGTGAAAGAATTCAAGTGTCATTTCTTATACAGCTTGCTCCACAGGCTGTCAAATAACGCTATAAACTTAAATAAACCAATAATCAAAAACTAAATGAGAAAAACTAAATTTTGGCTAGCGTTGGGCCTCATCGCAACAAGTCTGTCTATTTTTGCTTGCAAAAAAGACTCTACTTCAACAGCATCTATATCGCAGATTGGTCATAAAAAGGCCCTGGCTAATTTGTCAGCATTGACTTCGGTTGCTACCACCGATTATGAGCTTATCTGGTCGGATGAGTTTAATAGTAGCGGGAATTTCGATTCCACCAAGTGGTCTTATGCCGAAAGGGGGACAGTTGCATGGAATAAGTATATGACCTCCCTGCCGGCTTATGCATCACAGGATGGGAGCAATCTCGTCTTGCGGATGGATAATGCTGCTGTTTCAGGAGACCCTGTTGCCTATCATGCTGGTGGTGTTAAGTCGATGGGAAAGTTTAGCCTAACTTACGGAAAGGTGGAAGTACGTGCTAAATTTACACAGGGAAGAGGTTCTTGGCCAGCGATCTGGATGATGCCCGAACCGGCTACAGCTTATGGAGGGTGGCCAGCTTGTGGAGAAATAGATATTATGGAGCATGTTAACAATGAAAGCGTGATGTACCACACGATCCATAATAGTTCGGTTACCAATGCAAATGGCGGGAGTACAGCTTCAAAATCTGCATCTTATAATGCAACTGATTATAATCTGTATACAATGATCTGGAGTCCCAATGATATTCGATTTTACGTTAATAATGTATTGCAGTATACCTATACAAGAATAGCTGGCGGGGGAACCCAGCAATGGCCGTTTGATGTCCCATTTTATTTAATTTTAAATCAAGCAGGCGGTGCGGGATGGCCGGGGGCGATCACAAACGCCGATTTGCCATTTAGTATGCAGGTTGATTATGTGCGGGTGTATAAATTGCCGCTGTTCAGTAATGGCGATTTTGAAAGTGGTACTCTTTATCCTTGGACAACTTGGGGTGGTGGCTCTTCCGTTGTGTCAACAGATGCACGGTCGGGAACGAAATGTGTTCGGGAAACTGGAGGAGAGACTTCGATAGAACAGTATTTAACAGGTCTATCACCGAATACAACTTATCGATTTGGCGGGTATGCCAAAGTTGCTGCCACTGGACAATCGGTAAATATTGGTGTTAAAAACTATGGCGGAAATGCTGTTGATGCCACGGTCAGTACCACAGCTTATTCCAATGGTTCGGTTACTTTTACAACCGGCGCTAACAATACAACAGCGACAGTCTATTTTTACAAACCTTTAAGCGGAACAGTTTACGGCGATGATTTCTATTTAGAAAAACTGTAAAACACAGTTCTTGAAAAGAGCAGGGGTGGGATTCAACCACTGCTCTTTTTAAGACCATGAATCTTCGCTTTAGTTAACGTAGCATTTCCTTATTTCTTTAAAACGAGCGTGTGGCCATTTTGGTAGAGTGTCATTTTGTTTTCGCTACGCTCGAAAACAATTCTTACACCAAATTGTGGCTGGACTAGTGTGTTTTTATCCTTCGCTTTCAGTTGAAATGCCGGCTGACCGACAACTTGCCCCAGCACTTTGTTGCCTTCTCTGGTAATATTTATCTGGATTGGAGGCTGTTCACTTTTATATTCGCCAACGACACTTGAAATTTCTTCCTCTGTCCATTGTATTTCCGCAAGATCAGGAAGTGGAAAAGGTTTTTTGTAAAGCTCGCCAAGGCTGAACTTTAATATTTCATTATTATTATAATTGTTGGCATTGCTAATAAGTGCGACGTTATAATTGCCGTCATCAAAATGACCCGCAACAGAAGAATAACCATCTATACCGCCCGTGTGACCAAAACCTAAGTGTTCGTAGAATGGCAATTGAAACAAACCCATTCCAAAACCTTGATCTATTTTTTTCATCTCTTCCAGGCTAGTGGAATTGATTATTTTATGGCCAAATAAACCATTGAAAAATTTGACCAGATCTGTGGGAGTTGACCAAACGGCGCCTGCTCCAAGGGGAACAGAATTGTCTGTGTGTGGTTCTAATGTCCATTCTTGGGTAAACCGATACGATTCGCTGGCATCTTGACTGTTGTTTTTAGGTCGGCCGAAGGTTGTCTCTTGTAAGTTTAATGGCTTACAGATGTATTGTTTCAATAAAAAAGCATAGTCCTTTTTCCAAACTTTTTCTAAGATATAGGTAAGTAGGATGTAGTTTGAATTACTATATGCATGTTTGCTGCCGGGAGCAAAGTCGGTTCCGCCTTTTATGATACGTTCAACAAGTTCTTTCTCTGTCTGTGGTTTAGTATTCCAGGTCAAATAATCGTTGTTATCCGTGATATTGTGTATTCCGCTGCTATGATTTAACAATTGGCGAACGGTGATTTTCCCAGTGTTTGGAATATCTTTAAAGAATGTGGATATCGGCTCGTCTAGCTTCAGTTTTCTGAGCTCAGCTGTTTTTAGAACAAGTGTTGCGGTGAAAGTTTTGGAGATCGAGCCTATCCCATAACGCGTATCTATGGTCGCTTTCTTTTTCTGAGCCAGATCTGTATATCCAATCGCTTTCTGATAAAGTAAATGATCTCCTTGGGCGATTGCAATACTCCCCATCCAAACATTGTTTTTATCCATGACAGAAAGGAGACTATCCATACGGTTAGTGTTAAATTCTTGTGCTTTGAGGATGGGGCTAGATAATGTTCCGAATAGGAATAATAGGGTTGCAGTTCTTTTCATAATTTATGTTTAATAAGATTTTTTGAGATGAGTTGCGGCAGTGGACATGTTAAATATATAACAAAATACATAGTAATACAATGTATTTGTTTTTTAGTTTTCCATTTCGATCTAATGCACTGTTGCTAGGAGTGCAACATATTAAAAAGTAGTACGGAGGGGGCGGGTTGCAGGTGACATTAAACAAAAAACACTTGAAGTGGGGAACTTCAAGTGTTTAACCTAACCAATTATTAACCTAAATTTATGAAAAGTATACTTTCTCAAGTATAGTACACTACATTCAATATCTGTGCCATTCTGTTTGTTAGTTTTATAATATTTTTCTTTGTGATATATTTGTTACGTAAAATAACCAGTTATCCCTTGATTTTCTCTCCTAATTGGCAATATTTTTTAAATATGAAAAGCTTTTGGGGTGTGTTGAGTTAATTTTATAAATCTCCCTAATGATTTCGGTTACTGCACTGCTTGATCTGTATGAAAAAGTAAACAGTTCTTATTCACAAAACCTTCATGAGTTCCTGGGCATCAACAGCAATGAAAGCGAAAGAAGGTTTTTTCTGGCCAATGAGATCAGACACTTTCAGAAAAAATAGGACTATCACTGATATTCAACGTAACGTTCGAACAAATCTTTCCACTCATCGTCTAAACTACCCCTATATACGTTTTGTTTGGCACGGCGATACCAATATTCAGCATTCCATTGATCACCTTCTTTGCGGTGCAAATAAGCATGCACATGTGCTGCTGCAGTTCCTTCCAGCTGATCGATCAGGTCGTGTGCGCTTTTCCAATTTCCTTTCAGATCATACCAGAGTGACTTTTGTACTGCTGTCCAGTGCTGAGGTGGACTTTCAAGGGATTGAAATTCTTCGATTGTCATATATTATTTTGTTATTTCTTTACTCCAGATTTCATAAATATCGTCTCCTTTGGAACTTTTTCCTTTGTGGTGCCATGCGCCATCCACAAGTGCACCCTCAAATTTGAGTTCTTGTCCCACGCGCTTATTGTCTCTCGAAAAAAACTGTATTTTTTCCGTATATCGATTGTTGCCGTATTGGTAATCGCCACCACCTGTACCGTAGAACCCCTTTTGTGCGGGATTGATCGCTATCCATTGAAAATATCCATCCACTAATATTTTAATTGTTTTGCGATCAGTTTTGGGTATATCGTGCATTTTTCCTTCCTGTTGGCGGCTTGTTATTCTCCATAAAGCATCTAGATCTTGAGGAAGGTTTTTTTGTTTGATATATAAATGATAAGCATTTGCTGTCTTTAATCGTAGAGAGTCGTTTTGGATCCGATAGGGTAAAAAAGTTTTTTTACCAATAGCAGTTGAATCCTGTGAATTATACTCTACAAAGACATTGACAGTTTGGTTTTGCCCTTCGATGGGTCCGCCCCAGGTATAGTGGAAGCGTTTATTGATATCATCAAAGCATATAAATGAGATATACTGATCTTTGATTAAAATCAAATTTTTACACAGACCATCGTGATACATATATGCACCATCAGGAAGCTGTGCATAGACTTTGGAAAATATCGTTCCGAAAAAAAGGAAGAGGATTAGGGTATAATTTCTCATGATGAGTCAAATCTTGTTCTCCTCTAAAGATACGAAATAAATTGTCGTCAAAAATGTTTGTCAATGGATTTGATTCGTAAAAAACCTTCCTGATTTCGCAAGTAGCAACAGCTGTGAAATCAGAAAGGTTTTATCATGAAGTTACATGAACCTATTTGAACTTACTGGCTAATGCAGCCAGCTTGCTCGCCATATCAGTTTCAGGTTCCACCTGTCTTTTAGGATCATTTTTCCTGCTTTTGGTCAGCGCAGGTTTTTCATCTGTTTTCATTGACAGGGCGATACGGCTACGTTTTTCATCAACTTCTGTTACTGTCACCATGACGTGTTGCTGAACTTTGACGATTTCATGGGGATCTGATATATAGCGATTCGATAACTGACTTAAATGTACTAAGCCATCTTGATGTACACCAATATCAACAAAGGCTCCGAAATTTGTAATGTTGGTCACTATACCCGGTAGCTTCATGCCAACCCGTAAATCGCCAATACTATTGACCCCCTCCGTGAAGGAGAAAGCTTCAAATTTTTCCCTTGGATCTAATCCTGGTTTCGCCAATTCATTCAAAATATCATTTAGCGTCGGTAGTCCAACTTCCTCTGAAATATAATTTTTCAAGGGGATAGATTTTCTCAGGTCCGCGTCAGTCAATAGGTCTTCGACTTTTTTGCCGAGATCTTTAGCCATTTGTTCAACTAACGAATATCGCTCAGGATGCACAGCAGATGAATCGAGTGGATTGGCTGCATGTCGGATACGGAGAAAACCTGCAGCCTGTTCAAATGCCTTTTCACCAAGACGAGGAACTTTTTTTAGTTCACGTCTGGAAGCGAATGGACCATTCTCATTTCTATACTTTATTATCTGTTGTGCCAGGGAAGGACCTAAACCAGATACATAGGCTAAAATTTGTTTGGAAGCTGTATTCAGTTCAACACCGACAGCATTTACGCAACTGATGACGGTATCATCCAATGAGGTCTGGAGCTTGTTTTGGTCCACATCATGCTGATATTGTCCAACACCGATCGATTTGGGGTCAATTTTAACGAGTTCAGCTAAAGGATCCATTAATCTTCTACCAATGGAAACAGCTCCACGGACCGTAATATCGTAGTCCGGAAATTCTTCCCGTGCAGTCTCAGAGGCTGAATAAATAGAGGCTCCACTTTCATTGACCATGACGATGGTAACATTATTTAAACCCAGTTTTCTAACAAATTCTTCGGTTTCACGTCCAGCAGTCCCGTTTCCAATGGCTATCGCCTGAATATCATATTTTGATACGAGATATTGGACCGTTTTCTTTGCTTCCGCTAATCCATTTGCGCCATTGTGCGGAAAGATAGCTGTGTTTTCTTTGAGCTGTCCTTGTTCATCTAATACAACGGTTTTACAGCCTGTACGGAATCCAGGGTCGATCGCGAGCAGTCTTTTTTGTCCCAATGGGGCTGCTAGAAGCAATTGGCGAACATTGTCGGCAAAAACTTTGATGGCTTCTTCATCAGCTTTTTGGCGTGTCAAGACACGGATTTCCGTCTCCATGGAAGGTTTTAACAGACGTTTGTAGCTATCTGTCAAAGCGAGTTTTACCTGAGCAGCGGCAGCATTGGCGCCCTTAATATAAATGGATTCAATACGAGGTAGAATTTCTTCCTCATTGATATCGATATCCAAGTAGAGCAACTCTTCTTTTTCTCCGCGGCGCATTGCTAGCACTCGGTGGGAAGGCGCATCTTTCAATGATTCCGACCATTCGTAATAATCTTTATACTTTATTGCTGCTTCTTCTTTTCCAGGAACTACTCTTGAAACAAACGAGCCTTTTTCCAGGAATATTGCTCTCGACTTGGCTCTCACAGCTGCATCTTCTGCTATGACTTCGGCAATAATATCCCGGGCACCTGCTAGTGCTTCCTCTGTATTTTTTACACCTTTTTCTTCATCGACCAAACCGTCGGCTAAGGCAAGGAAATCTCCTGATTCCTGTGCCAAAATCAGATCAGCCAGGGGTTGTAGACCCTTTTCACGTGCAACACTGGCACGCGTTTTACGCTTCGGTTTGTAAGGCAAGTAGATATCTTCCAGGCTGGCCATGGTTTCGGCCCCCAGTATCTGCTGCTCGAGCTCTGGTGTCAATTTTCCTTGATCATTGATGGATTTCAGAACCGCTTCTTTTCGTTTATCTAAATCTCGCAGTTGTTGAAAGCGGTCTCTGATATTGGTGATTTGAACTTCGTCCAGACTGCCAGTCATTTCCTTACGATAACGTGAGATAAATGGAACCGTCGCGCCTTCGTCTAATAATGCTATAGTCGTGCGAACCTGTTTTTCGCTAATAGAAAGCTCATTAGCAATAATAATTTCATGTGTTGATAAGCTCATTGGTGGTTTAATCTTAAAAAGTAGAGCTGTTGAATGGTAATTCAACAGCTCTAAGTATATCTAATTATAAACTAATGTAGTAAAATTAAGCAGGTTTATTGGTGTTGTCCTGCTCAGGCACTTTTTTTTCTTCTACTTCGTTGTTTTTAGTTTCGGCAAAATGATCGTTATACCCGTAGGAGATGTGAGATGGTTCTTCTCCGTAATCCAATTGTTTGTGTGGGTTATGTTCAACAACACCTGCTGGTGTTGAGAACTCGTATTTTTTCTTTGGTTGTTCTGTTTCTGAACCTTCTGCTGTTTCCTGTGGTTTTGTTTCCTTTTCATGTGCTGCTTGAGCCTTCTCTTCAGCCACACGCACATCGGTAGGAACAGCTTCTTCTTTTACTTCTGTTTTAACGTCTATGTCTTTCTCGAAATTATTGATTTGATCTGAAATCTCACGTTTGATACCTTCTGACGCATCTTTGAACTCACGTATTCCTCTTCCTAAACCTCTCGCCAATTCAGGAAGTTTTTTACCTCCAAAAAGTAACAAGATTGCAAACACAATGAGGATCATCTCCTGTGTTCCAATGTTTAAAAATGCTATTACTGGATTGTACATACTCTTTTTCCTCTTCTTTTGATTACTAACTAAATGCTAAGTTACATTTATATTTCAATAGTTCTTAGACCCAAAAGTAAATTTAAGATAATTTTAAGGTATTTGAAACATAAAAATTACTTAACCAAGCGCGGTTGTTTAGTTAGTGTAATTTGTTATATTTTTGCTAAATATTTTATAATATGACGATAGGACAGAAATATCTTTGTATTTTTGTGGCTATTTTTTTGGAGAAATCGATTATGTTGGGAAAATTTAAAACATTCAAGCCGTATTACAGAAGTACGATGGTGTTGGCAGCGCCGGTTGTGATCTCACAATTGGGACATACATTGGTGCATACAGCAGACAGTGTGATCGTTGGGCATTTTGCAGGGACTATTCCATTGGCGGCGGTTTCGCTGGTACATGCCGTTTTTATGATTGTGATGGTGATGGGGTTGGGGATCGCTTATGGTATAACGCCATTGATTGCGCAGGAAAATGGCCGTGATAATAAGAAAGAATGTGCCATTCTGTTGTCTAATAGTTTTTGGTTAAATATTATTGCCGGACTATTGTTGTTCTGTTTGGTTTACTTTGGTTCTATGTTGGCGATCGATCATCTCAACCAAGATCCGGCTGTGGTAAAAGAGGCAAAGCCATATTTGCTTATTTTAAGTTTATCGATGTTGCCACTGATGGTCTTTAGCACATTCAAGCAGTTTGCAGAAGGTCTGGGATTTACAAAGCAAGCCATGAATGTGACGATTTGGGGGAATGTGCTGAATATTATATTGGCGATCATCTTTGTTAAAGGGATGTTTGGCATAAGTCCCATGGGGGTCAAAGGGGTCGGGTACAGTACGCTGATCGACCGTGTGTTAATGATGTCGGTGATGATGATTTATGTATTGCGATCCCAGAAATTTAGGGGATATATCCAGTATTTTAAAGTGACGCTGATTGACCGGGAACGATTGCTCAAAATATTGCGGATCGGGGCGCCAGTAGCTATGCAATATGTATTTGAAATTGGAGCCTTTGCCGGAGCATCACTGTTAGCAGGTACCATAAGTGCGACGGCGCAAGCTTCCCATCAAGTTGCAATTCAGTTGGCTGCTATGACCTATATGATGGCAAGCGGTATTGCTGCTGCGGCAACGATCAAGGTGGGCAACAGTTATGGCAATAGAAATCTCTTCCGTCTCGAAAGATTTGCGATAACTTCTTATCAATTGGTGTTGATCTTTATGTTGATTACAGCATCTTTGTTCGCGTTGCTGAACAATTATTTGCCCTATATTTTTACTTCAGACCATGCTGTGGTGATTATCGCCTCGCAACTCTTGATCATCGCGGGACTGTTTCAATTGTTTGACGGTACGCAAGTGGTCGGTTTGGGGGTATTGCGTGGGATGGGAGATGTCAATATTCCAACTATTATTACATTTATCGCTTATTGGATTATTGGTTTGCCAAGTGGGTATCTTATGGGAATAGTGTTTAACTGGGGGATCAAGGGAATTTGGTATGGGCTAACATTAGGCTTGCTGACTTCTTCGCTTTTACTTTATCTGCGGTTCCAATTGGTGATCAAGAAGAAGAAAATACAGTTCGAACAAAGTATGTTTAAGTAACAAAAAGTATATTCTAAACAACAAGAAAAGGCTCTGTTAAGAGCCTTTTCTTGTTTATCAATGTAAGGGAAGCTAGATGACTCGATTGCTATCCCAATTTTCCAGATAATCTGCAACGCGTTTTAAGAAAGTACCCCCAAGTGCTCCATCGATTGCACGGTGATCGTAGGAGAGTGATAGATACATCATATGTCTAATACCAATCATATCGCCATATTCCGTTTCTATTACTGCCGGTTTTTTCGTTATCGTACCTACTGCCAAGATTGCCGCTTGTGGTTGGTTAATGATAGGAGTCCCCATAATATTGCCAAAAGCGCCGATATTGGTGAATGTAAAGGTACCATCTTGTGTATCGTCGGGTTTCAATTTGTTGGCTCGTGATCGTTGCGCAAGGTCGTTGACACTTTTACTTAATCCTACTAAGCTTAGCTGATCTGCGTTTTTGATTACCGGGACGATAAGATTACCATTAGGTAATGCTGCAGCCATACCAATATTGATATTTTTCTTTTTTATAATATTGTAACCGTCGATGGAGATGTTGACCAATGGAAAATCTTTAAGTGCCTTGCTGATAGCTTCAATAAACAAAGGGGTGAAAGTGATATTTTCTCCCTCGCGTTTTTTATAGGCATCTTTAACCTTATTGCGCCATAAAACTAAGTTGGTTACATCTGCCTCAACAAAGGAACATACGTGGGGAGAAGTTTGCACACTTTTAACCATATGATCTGCGATCAATCTGCGCATGCGGTCCATTTCAATGATTTCATCACTGCCATTGGCAACGGTGTGTACATGAGATGAAGTTGCAGGAGTGATTTTTGGGGCCTCTGTGCCGGTGCTTGCCTGATCTGCCTGAACTGACTTTTGCGACATTGACGATGAATCTCTATGCGCTACATAAGCTAAAATATCTTCTTTGGTCACTCGTCCCTCGGCACCAGTCCCTTGGATACGGTCAAGTTCATCTTGCGATAAGCCTTCATGACGTGCGATATTCTTTACCAGAGGTGAATAGAAGCGAAGCGCATTTTCGTATGGTGAGGATGCAGTTTCAGCCGCTGTGTTGGGCAGCTGGTCTACACCCGGTATGGTCAAATCTATAAGCTCTTCAGCAGCTGTCACTACAGGTACTGTATTTTCTTCCTGTAGAATCACAGGTTCTTCATCTTGTCCTTCAATTTCTATAATTGCAACAACTTCTCCTACTTGGACGGTTTGGTCTACGGTATAGCGCTGCTCTTTTAAAATACCTTTTACAGGAGAAGGTACCTCTGAATCAACTTTGTCAGTTGCAATTTCCAATAAGGTGTCATCTTCATCAATCAGGTCACCAGGTTGTTTTAACCATTTTGTGATTGTTGCCTCGGATACACTTTCTCCCATTTTTGGGAGCAAGAGTTTATATAAAGCCATATTTTTTAGCAATCTCGTTATAGAAAAACGAAGTTAATTAAATTGTGGTTTACTTTCAACAATTTAAAATATTATTCCTTAAATAACGTATTTTTAGAAATATTATTTTACTTTATTGTATGTCTTGTTCTTTTTCTTTTACAAGCAACTTCCATAGAAGTAGTAAAGCATTCATACGGGTACGTTCGATGTTAATCAGTCTGTCGTTATCAAATTGAAACTTTTTGGTGATAACTTCTTTTTTCCCCGCTACGGCTACCCAAATCGTTCCAACTGGTTTTTCAGCTGTTCCACCTCCTGGGCCAGCTATGCCGGTTGTCGCTATCGCATAGTCTGAAGAAAATACTTTTTTGGAACCGGAAGCCATTTCGATAGCTGTCTGTTCGCTCACTGCACCATATTGGATCAATGTTTCTTCATTGACCTCCAGCAATTGTTGTTTTAACGTGTTGGAGTAAGGGATGGTACCGCCAAGAAAAACAGTGCTGCTTCCCGCTACCGAGGTTATTGAAGCGGCTAGACTCCCCCCTGTACAGCTTTCTGCGGTAGTCAATGTAGCACCTCGACGGCTAAGCTCTTTAATCAGATAGGGTTCGATACTCGTATCGTAATCTGCAATGACGTATTGCTGTAAGCGATGAAGCAATTTTGTTTTAAAAAGGGCAACCTGGAGTGTAATATCGGATTTGTTTCTGCTCTTTCCGGAGAGTCTTAAGCGAATAAATGCTAATGTTGGCAGATAGGCCAATTTTATGCTTGAAGGAAGTTCTGCTTCGATATCTTTTATTTCTTCTGCCAAATAAGATTCTCCGATACCGCCGACCAAGATTGTTTCGTGACAGATAAATAAGTCAGGATCCTGTTTGGCTAATAGTGGCAACACATGTTTTTCCATCAGAAATTTCATCTCAAAGGGGACTCCGGGCATAAAAATAAACTGTTTTTGGTCTTGGTTGACCAGCATACCAGGTGCGGTACCATAGTCGTTAAATAACACTTCACAATTTGCCAGGACATCGGCCTGTTGAAGATTGATGTCGAGCATCTTCAGGTTGCGCGATTCAAAGATGTTGGTCACATGACGGAGTACGTTTTCATCGCGGGTCAATGTGGTTCCAAAATATTTTGCTGCCGTTTTTTTAGTCACATCATCTTTCGTCGGACCTAGGCCGCCCGTGATTAAAATAAGATCTGCTCGAGCTGAGGCATCTTTGAGCGTCGTTGAAATCGCCTCTTCTGTATCAGGGATCGATGTCATCTGAACGATATCGATTTCAAATCGGAGAAGCTGCTTGGCAATCCAACCCGAATTGGTATCAATAATCTGACCGATGAGGATCTCATCGCCTATGGTAATAATCTCTGCTTTCATCTGAAAAAAATTATGTTAGCCTCTTGCTCTTGTTAAAACCTGCATATTGCATATCCAAAAAGTGAAATTCTAGTTTTGGACGTTTCCGGATATAAACTTACGTAAAATTGTGGCTCAACGAAATGTTTAACATGCATTAGGTAGAAGAGTTTGCTGTTATTGAAAAGGTAAAATGCTAGCTGCGTAAAATACAGTCTTCATGATTTAGCAAGCATGAACCGCTGGGAAAGCGAAAAAAGGTTCTTTCTGGTCTTTAAGAGTAGATGCTTTAGGAAAAAAAAGCGGTTATTTTAAAAATAACCGCTTCCTGAACTTGCTCTTTTTGTGAGCTTAAGATCTTGTAAGATCGATGCCTTAGCACGAATGGTGACATTGTAGCTTCGATATTGGCCAAAGGGCATCCAGCCGAACGACATATCCCAACAATGCAGGTCCCGATAAATATTGAAGGAGGTCATGACAACTTGCTTCTGTTTGAAATCATATCCCGATTGAAAGGTTACTTTCCATTTTGGCGTAACACTGAAGTCGCCATGCAAGTTCAAGGTGCTCGTGAATTGACTCTCCATTTTTCGCGTACTGGAGTTAAACGATTTGGAGGTATTGAAACTAAACGATGCCGCAAGGTTCCATGGAATATTAAAATCGACAAAAGCGTTCGGATCAGAACTGATTCGCGCTAAAGCCTGTGCCTGTTCGGGAGTCATGCCCGCTCCAGTCATTTCTTTTCTTAAAGAATCGATGTTGTTATTACGCGATTTTGCAGCCTTAGGATTCAGGCTATAGTCAAAGGACAGACCAAAGTTTGTCAGACGAGCCAAACTACCATCTTTAATGGCATAGCGATTGATGCGGACGCCGTTTTCATTGACCGAATAGGGATCAAATGTACCGTTGAAGTTTACATTCATCTTTTGGTCGAAAAAAGCAGTCCGGCCAGAGAAAGTAATTGGGGACAACTTTAGGGAATCGGCAACAAAGTTGTAATTTCCACTGAAAGTCAGACCTTGGAGAATAGGGATTTTCTTAATACCGCCATCTGTGGTATCAGATTTACTTTTGATTTTTGCTTCGACATTATTGTCGATGGAAAAACCTATCCCTGCAGATTTTCCTGCAGAAGGAGAGCCATAAACACCCTGACTAAAGATCGAGTATACATTTTGGTTTCCATATTGATCGTTATAATGCTGATAGAAGCCATATTTAGGGTCTGAAAAGTCGGGTCTATAATTCAGGTTGATTGAGGGTGTAACAACGTGTCTGATCTGCGTAAGGTTACCTATTTTAGGGAAGTAATTACCATAGACCTTGGTCGAAAGCCCTGTGGATATAGAGTAGTCATAAGCACGATTGAATCCTTGAACGGTGTCAATACGTTGTTTGTAGCCTGCAGCTGTATTGTCAAGGCGTTGTCTGGTACTTTGTAAATACCAACGCTCGGTGTAATTGACACTGGTGTTGAACTGAAAATATTTAAAGGCATTCAGTGATAAACTGATTGGAATATTGTGTTGGAAACCATTTTGGAATTTTTTGAATCCCCCCGGTTTAAATAATAGTGTATCAATAGTGTTTATCGAATTTTGTGCCTGGAAACTATAGCCGACATTGATGCGTTGATACCATTTTTGTTCACCGACACGGTCTTTGCTGTCAAATGGATTGAAAGAGGATACGTTCAAGCTGATATTTGGCAAGCTCATTTGTATACTCCGTGTGGCCATGTCTTGATTATGCGTTAAGCTGGCTGTCAGGTTTACTTTACCATCGGCAAATACTTTTCCATAGCTGATGGAAGACCCCATTCTATTTTGAGCCAAGTTTTGATAGGTGGTCTGGTTACTACTTGTACCGGTACGTTGATAGAATGATGTCGTACCAAAGTTAACGCTGGCGGAGAAAGAAGTTCCTGGATTAGCCTCCTGACGCTGGGTATGGTTCCAGGTGACATTAAAATCTTTGTTGGAGCCATAATCTCGGGTTCCTTCCACGCCAACTTTGGTATTGGCATAACGGATATTAAAACCACCGTTAAATTTGTAGTTGACGGTATAGCGTGTGTTTACGGAAGCTTCCCACGAACCTTTTGAGTACAATGAACCTCGAATTTCACTATCCCAATAATCATTGAAGGCCAGATACCAGCCTAAATCCCGCATCGAGAATCCACGTGTATAATCTTCTCCAAAAGAAGGGAAAAGAAACCCGGATGCTCTTTTATCTGGTTTTGGAAAAAAAGCAAATGGAAAGGCGACTGGCATGGGTACCCCCATCACAACAAGATAGGCTGGACCCGAAATAATTTGATTTTTAGTGACAATCCCCTTGGTGATATGGATGCCAAAATGGGTATGCGGGTAGGGTAGGTTACAGGTACTGTAAAGCCCTTTGTAGATCGACATTTCGTCGTAGATATTCTTTCGTACAATATTGGCCTGAATGTATCCGCCATCGACCTCCGTCATAATACCATAGGTATTTCCCTCCTGTTTCTCGTAATCATAATAGAGTGAATCGACCGTTTTAGGTGACTCCCCATTTCCCATGATGACGATAGGACGCCCGACATATTTACCCGTTTTGTCATAGATCCCCGAAGCAAAAATCTTTTTCTTGTTTCGGTCAAGACGGATATAATCAGCAGAAAGTTCGAAATCCTGATATTTTACCTTTGCTCCGCGATAAAGGTGACTGATATTTTTTGCAACTTCAGATTTCTGCGAGTCGACAGCAATGATACTCACTTCTGCCTGCAGGCCACTTCCTTTTTTCTTGGTTGTGTCGGTAACAGATTTGGTTGTATCCGTAGTCTTTGTTTTACTGGTATCTTGCGATTTATTGGTCGCCGAAATAGGATCCTTACCTTGAAGTCCGTTCTGTTTTAATGGAATATTACTCTGAGCAACGCTAGAATTGCTCATTGCAAGAATGATAAATAGTGTTAAAATGTTGATTAACGACTTCAAAATTAAAGACAAATGTTATTTTTGTGAAATAATGTTAAACTTCGAGAGACAAAATTAGTCAAAAAAGCAATAGAAAATATGTTAAATATCGTTATCTATTAAAGAAATAATATAGACTCATTTTGATTCGTTTATAGTAGAGCAAATAATTATTCAATGAAATCAGATTTAAGAATTAGAAAATGGTGTAGCATCGTATTTGCTACTTTGGGATTTTTTTTGTTGAATTCTTTCAAATTAAACAATGGACAACCTGCGCCTCCTGACTACCAAATAAAAACAATTGTTATTGACGCTGGCCACGGCGGTAAAGATACTGGAGCGCAGGGAAGACGGTCTTTGGAAAAAAATGTAGCCCTTGAAGTTGCGTTAAAATTGGGAAAGCAGATTCAGAAGGATATTCCAGGTATCAAGATCATCTACACAAGAACGACCGACGAATTTGTTGAGCTTTACAAACGTATTCGTTTGGCGAATGCCAATAAAGCAGATTTATTTATTTCAATACACTGCAATTCCAGTGGGGCTAGTGCACATGGTACCGAAACTTTGGTTTCTGGTTCGCATCGTTTGGGACAGCAGGATGCAGCCGTTCGTGAAAATGCTTCCTTGTTATTGGAATCAAACTATAAAGAGAATTACCAGGGATTTGATCCAAAAGACCCTGAAAGTGCCATTATCTTCTCCTTGATGAAAAACCGATTCCGTGAAAAAAGTATCCGTTTGGCACAGATGATCGAAGGTGAGTATGTGAAATCAGGCCGATACAGCAGAGGGTTCTGGGAGAAAGGATTAGCTGTACTAGCGGAAGCAGGTATGCCTGCTGTGCTGACAGAAATTGGTTTTATCAGTAATAGAGAAGAGGAAAGTTATTTGTTGTCCGACGAAGGACAGCAGGAGATCGTTGATAATTTGGTTTCTGCTCTAAAAATTTATAAAAATTCTGTAGAACGCTAAACAGATTTGCTTTTATGCTGTTTTAAAGTTAAATTAATGATCATTACTAAATAGATTATTTGTGAAAATATCAAACGAGACAAAAGTCGGCATATTAGCAACAGTTGCAATAGTTTTATTATTTATTGGATATAGCTTTCTAAAAGGAAATGATGTTTTTAGTAGCGATAATACCTTTTACACAACTTATGAGACTGTAGACGGTCTAACACCATCCAAGCCTGTTTTAGTGAATGGATACCAAATCGGGCGGGTGTCAAAAATGATCCTGCAGCCGGATGGAAAAATTAAGACTGAGTTTAAAATCCACTCTCATTATGATGTTCCGAAGAATACAATTGCCAGAATTTCAAGCACAGATTTGTTGGGCAGTAAAGCCATTGTCTTTGAAATGGGGAACAGCAAGGAATTAGCAAAGGATGGCGATTTTTTAGCTTCGGGTGTTCAACCGAATATTATGGATAAGGTTGAACCGATTCAAAAACGGATTGAAACAATTACCATTAAATTAGACTCAACGCTGTCAGTTGTTAACAATGTATTGGACAAACAGTTTCAGGATGACTTTAAAAAGAGTATCCATAGTATCTCCACATCATTAAAAAATGTAGAAGGGATTACCAAGGATGTTGAAGGTCTGGTTGGAAATGAAAAAGGAAGATTAAATAGAATCATGGCCAATTTGGAATCAATTACCTCCAATTTTTCACAAAATGGCGAGAAGATCAATGCGATTATGTCCAATTTAAATAATATAACGGATAAGGCTGCCCGATTGGATTTTGAAAAAACGATGACCAAAGTGAATGCCGCAGTCAATGATTTTCAGGAAATCACTGGAAAAATCAATAGCGGTAAAGGTTCTATCGGCTTACTGTTAAATGATGAAGCCTTATATAATAATCTTAATAATGCTTCAAAGGAAATGGATAATTTGATGAAGGACGTGAAAGAGAAACCCGGGAAATATATCAAACTTTCCATCTTTGGGAAAAAAGGCGAAAAATAAATTTCAGCAATCAGATCAAATGATATACATAAAAAGCCTGCATATAGCAGGCTTTTTTGTTTTCATGAGCCACCTTTTTGGCGATTGAATTTGTCGGCGCTCCAATCCCATAAATTAGCTTTCCCGATCTATGCTTTACCGATCGGGACTTTCCTATTGCTAAGCTTATCTCATGTTCTAAACTAACATAGTTTTTACTGCCGTTTTACAGGGTATTAACACCGGGTTAATAGGGGTAGACCCCAGTTAACCCCCTGTTATACCCCTGTTAACCCCCTGTAAAACCCTAGTTAAAGGAAAAGTTGATATTAATCAATGGTTAATAAGAGTATGGTATGGTATGGTATGGTATGGTATGGTATGGTATGGTATGGTATGGTATGGTATCGAATTGAAATAGAAACGCCACTCAATGAGTGGCGTTTCTATTCCGCTAAAACTGAAAACCTGACTAGCGATTTTATTGATCGTGAAAGTTGATGGTCCTACAATCCGATATCATGGAACTGTCTATAAGGTTTCTTTAAGCCAGGTAAAGAATTCTCTTTGCCAGACCTGTGCATTTTGCCCTGACAGAACCCAGTGATTTTCATCTGGGAGGTATACAAGACGGCTCTTAATCTTTTTGAGCTGAGCCAATTGGAATGCTGCCAGTCCTTGCCCGATTGGGACACGGTAATCTCTTCCGCCTTGAAAGATCAAAATTGGTGTGTGCCAATTATTTGCTTTTTCAATCGGGTTGAATGCGGTATAGGATTTCTCATTTTTGCTATCCCAGTACGCTCCGCCTAGTTCGTGGTTGGCGAAAAAGAGTTCTTCTGTGGTACCATACCAGCTTCTCATGTCGAATAGACCGTTGTGCGCAATGAAAGTTTTGAAACGGTTTTGATGTACACCAGCTAGCTGATAAACAGAATATCCACCATAACTTGCTCCAATTGCGGCGCGGCGTGCTGTATCCACGTAAGATTCTTTGGAGATATCGTCTATGGCTGCTAAGTAATCACGGATTGGCTGACCGCCCCAGTCTTGGGAAATGGCCTCATTCCATTTTACCCCCCAGCCAGGCATACCCCTGCGGTTTGGAGCGATGACAATATAACCTTGTGATGCGATCAATTGTAAATTCCAACGGAAGGAATAGAATTGCGTCAGCGCAGATTGAGGTCCGCCTTCACAGTAAAGTATGGTTGGATATTTTTTTGCAGGGTCAAAGTTTGGCGGATAGATTACCCATGAAAAAAGATCGGCTCCATCGGATGCTTTTGTGATACGTTTCTCAATTTTGTTTTCACTGATGCTTGCATATTTTGCATCGTTGACCTTCGTAACTGGCGTTAAAGATTTGGTTTTTAGATCAAAACTGAAGATTTCCGTTGCGCGGGTAAACTTTGTTGAGCTTACGATCAATTTATCCGCTACTTGGCCTACAATACCGGTGATGTCAAAGTCTCCTTCTGAAATTTGATGTATTTTTGGTAAACTTTTAGCTTTGATATTGGTCGGTACTTCAAGTTCAAATAATTGAACGGTACCCTTAGTTGCAGCTGTAAAATAGATTTTCCGGTTGTCGCTGCTCCAGATAAAACTATTGACCGTACCATCCCAATGTGCTGTTAGATTTAAACGAATTGAGCTGTTTTTGTCAAATAGCATGATGTCATTTTTGTCAGACTCATAACCGTCAGTCTTCATGCTGAGCCAGGTTAGGCTTTTTCCATCGGGAGAGTAGGTTGGAGCTGTATCATAGCCATTCATGCCCTCTGTCAAGTTAGAAGTCGTTCCGCTAGCGATATCATAGCGATAAATATCGGTATTGGTACTGACAGCATAGTCGGTTCCGAATTTCTTTTTACAGACATACAGCACTGCTTTGCTATCTGGAGACCAGGCAAAATCTTCGGCGCCACCAAATGGCGCTTGAGGGCTATAAAAGGCTTGGTCCTTCAATAGGTCTACCGGCTCACCAACTTTACCATCAATAAAACTCGCCACAAAAGGATGACTGAACTTACCATCATTGAAGGTATCCCAGTGCCTATAATCTAAGTTGTCATAGATATAAGCGTCTGATTTTGGCAATTCGGGATATTTATCTGTGCTGTGGTATTTTTTTACAAGAACAGACTGACTGAAGAGTATTTGTTTTCCATCAGGCGAAAATTTGACATTTTCTAAGGCGATATCGCCATTTGTCAATTGAAGTGCTTCACCCTTAGATAGGTTCTTCTTCCATAACTGCCCTTTTAGTAAATAAATTACGTCGCCGTTGGGTTCGATCTGAACGACTGTTTCACCACCTTTTTGATCGGTGAACTGATGGTTGGTGCCATTGGCCAGTGAAATCGTATATAGATTTTTTTCACTTGAATTGCTTTCCAAATTATAATTGGAAACGCCATATACCAATGTTTTGCCATCTGCAGAAAGTCCTTCGGCCGAAACACGACCAAGATCCCAAAGTGTACTTGGGTTGATCGGTTGTGGCGATTCCGACACTAATTTAAAATTGCTTTTTCCACCTTTGCTTTCTTGCGCATTGCTTAGGTTACACGCCATAATCGCTAATGTAAGTATTGTAAGTTTTTTCATCTGTTTAAACATATCTATGCCGCTGAAAAATTTCTTCGCAAGTTACAGAATTTGGTCATAAATGCTAAGGCAAGTAAAAAAATAGCCATCTCTTTCATTTAGAAATGGCTTATTTCGGGTTGTAAATCCTTATTTTTTAAGTAATATCTGGATCAACACCCAATAAAGTCGAAGATGTTGTCTATTGATCCACATGGCTATTGTCAAATTGATACCAGTTTATTTTTGTTGAAACGCGCATCAAAATCGCCAAAATGATAAAGATGCCAATTGTTCCAGCGATAAGGGAATAATCCCGAAGTTGCATAAGGATATAGATGAAGAGATAAAATAAAGCCAAAATTGAACTCAGCAACAGCGCCGATTTTTGGTCTTTGGTAATTGATTTAATGAAACTGCCAATCAACAAAACTGTAGCCACGGAAGCTGTTAGGTAAGCTAGATTAAATCCAATATGCTCGGATAGCGCAAGTAGCAATGTATAGAAAAGAACCATCGCTGCACCAATCAGAATATATTGAATGATATGGATCCGTTTTTTCTTGATCACCTCGGTGAATAGGAGCGAAGTAAAAGTCAGGATAATGACTAAAATACCATATTTGGCAACCCGTGTTGTTTTTTGATAATTGTTGATATCTGGTAAGAAGTTAATTGTAATCATGTCTTTGTTATCCAATAGGTTATTTGCGGAGACAACTGTAGCGGGGACGGTTTGTGCTGCTTTTTGCTCGTTGCCCTCATTTGCATTTTCGAGGTTGTTGTTATCGAACTGAAAGATTGGACGGGCATCGCCTGTCCATTGTTGAGGTAGCTTTCGACTGAAAGAAGGGATTTCCCAGGAAGCTGAAAAATTGGATGCTTCGGTATTACGTTTACTCGGTAAAAATGCACCAGTGAAACTTGGATTGGCCCAGTTACCCTTCGCCTGGATGTTTGTCTGGTCGCCCAGCGGGAGGAAATTTAATGATTTGGATCCTTTTAGATTTAGTTTTATCTTGAAACGATTGTCCGTTTTCTGTGGATCCAAAGGTACAGGACAAACCAAATTTTGAGTAAATAAATTGAGATTATTAAAGTCTGGTTCGAAAGTCAGTTCATTGCCATCCCAATTCAAGGATGGGCGCTTACCTAAGCCTTTAAAATCCTGGATGCCGAAAATAAGCTTGCTGCCTTTCCAGTCAATTTGCTCATGCGGGATCTCGAGTTTTTCTAGTGATATTTTGTCAAAGGAACCTTCTAATGTCATGTTGCTGTTGTAAACTACGGCATTATAAATACCTCTTGAAAGATGTTGTGGCATTATATCGGTTGCGATATTGGACGTTTTGGGTAAGACAAATATCCATTTTAGCGCTTCTCTAAGGTTAGATTTTTCCGCTTTTTCGGCAGAAAGTGGGATAGTCTCGCGATAGGGGATAGCTAGCACAGGACTGGAGATAACCTGATCCTTCCCCCAGTTTAATGCAATTCCGCCAGAGACTTCCTGTTCCCTGTTTTTCCGTTCTTCGATTAAGTCACTTATTAATGAAAGCGGAATGAGCAATATTAAGGAAAGGAAGAAGATGATAAATAGCTTTAAGACAGTAGAATTGCTGACTTTGTCAAATAGCGTTGATTGCTCTATCGGTGATGAATTGTTATTGTCCATGATTTTAGCTGTTTAAGTTTATTTGAATATTTTTACTGTATAAGGCAATTTGAAGCTCTGTTAGCTGCCAATGCAAGATTTCTTTAAATTCTAAATGGTGAAAGCTTTGAAGCGATTGACCTTTCTGAAAATGCTTTTTGTAATAGCCGAAATGTTCCGGAAATAAGATGCTGCCAATAAAAATCATGGCCATGAGATACAAGCTGATCTTTCCATTGCCTAACAATAGAAACTGCATGGCGATTTCATCCTGTATCTCCGTTCCGGTTTCAGTCAGGATATGAAAGACATCGTGATTTTCCAGTTTAGGCATGACATCGAAACCTTTACTTTCATAAAAGAGTCCCAGGTTGTAGCCAATGCTTCCGATGGGGTAGGTCATGAAATCTGTTTTAGAGATTCCCCAGGCTTTTTTGTTCCATTTAAAGATGTTTGCATATACTTTGGAGGACCAATTGTAGAGATGCAGCATCAGTTTCAGTCTAATTCCTTTCATTTAATTATGTTTTAAAAGTACTTTGGTTTTCAAAGTGAATAGATAAAAAAATTATTTGTATTGCTGTCTTATTAAATTTTCAAGTGCAATAAGGTGATTTTCAAAGGCTTTAAGTCCTTTTGTCGTTCTTTTGTATCTGGTGTTCGGCTTCCGGTCGACAAAGCTTTTTTCGACAATAATGTATTCCTCTTTTTCCAATGTTTTTAGGTTGGAAGCAAGGTTACCATCGGTTACATCCAACAATTCTTTCAAAGAATTAAAATCATATTCTTCATTGGCAGCGAGAACACTCATAATTTGGAGGCGAACTCTGTTTTCAAATATTTTGTCATATAAGGAAAGATCTAATTTCACGATTCGTACTTTTTGTAAACGATAAAACCATAGATGATGTGTAGCACACCAAATCCCACTCCCCATAATAATAATCCGCTGTCCGGGAAACATATACCAATCAAACCCAGGCAGATTTCCAGTATACCCAGGCCTTTTGCTTCGGCAAAGGTATAGATACTACCCGCAGTCAGTGCCAGTCCATAAAAGATCAGCAGCATAGCAGCAATCAGCTGGTAGTAGCCTTGGACAAAAAACAACAAGGATATCATGCCACCTGTTAGTAAGGGGATTGAAACTGCAAATAAAAGAGATTTGCTGGTAATGTTCCAAATCGACTGCTTATTTTTTCTCGCCTTTTTACGTGCCATTAGCCAGCCGGTCACTAGGGATGATAAGAGGACGATGAGCGCAATCATTAAAAACAGTAGGGGCCTATTCAGATTTTGGCCCAATAGTAAAGCGGTACTTTCGGGTTGATGTATAATATAGTATCCCAATAGCGTTCCCAGCAAAGCATAACAGCCCATGAGTACACCTGATAATCCGCTTATAGAAACAAATTTGGACGATTTCTCCATTAATGATCTGATCTGCCCAAGTTCTCTAAATAAATCTTTCTGTTCCATAAAAGTACTTTGATATTCAAAGTAAATGAATAATAATGAATTATACAAGAACAAAAAAAAATATTGAAAAAAAGTAAAAAAAAGAGTGAAAAATACTTGCAGGATATAGGTTTGGTTTCTATCTTTGTGGCATCAAAAGAAATCCTAATGCGGAAGTGGCGTAATTGGTAGCCGCACCAGACTTAGGATCTGGCGCCGCAAGGCGTGGGGGTTCGAGTCCCTTCTTCCGCACTTGATGTCCTCCCGAACTTAAAACCTCGGGAGGATTTTTTTATGAATGCGATATAGCTAAAAAGAGTATGAATATTTCACACGAGAATGTAGATGCAATCAATGCGGTAGTTAACGTCGCATTAGCACCTGAAGATTATAATCCTCAAGTCGACAAAGAGATTAAAGCGCAAGCTAAAAAAGCAAAATTACCAGGTTTCCGTCCAGGTCAAGTTCCTGTGGGACATATCAGACGTACTTATGGTAAATCTATTTTATTTGATGAGATCAATAAATTAGTGAATGAGAAAATCACCAATTATATTGCTGAAAATAAATTAGAAGTTTTAGGTCAACCACTTCCTTTGGAAGATGATGCACAATACAGTTGGGATTATAAAGACAATTTCAATTTCAAATATGAAATTGGTCTTGCACCTGCTTTTGAATTACCTTTTACTGCTGAGACAGAATTTACTTCGTACGAAATCAAAGCTGATGAAGAGACATTGGCAGATCGTATCAAAAACTTGCGTCGTAGCTATGGAAAAATGACTAATCCAGAAGTATCTGAAGAAGGTGATGTATTGTATGCAACATTGAAGCAAGATAAAGAAGAAGGTCTAGAAAAAACAACTTCTATCCGTACAGATATCGTAGAAGATGCAAAGATCAAAAAATCATTGGTTGGTCTTAAAAAGGATGATGTTGTTAAGATTGATGTTAAGAAAGCATTCAAAACTGAAGATTTAGCACGTATCTTAGGCATCACAGAAGAAGAAGCAACTGCTTTAGACGTTACTAAATTTGAATTGACTGTTAAGAACATCAACCGTTTAGAGGAAGCTGATCTTAATCAAGAATTTTTCGATAAATTATTCACAGAAGGTGAAGTAACAGAAGAAGCTCAATTCACAGAAAAAGTGAAGGAAGAAGTGGAGAACTTATTCAAGCAAAATTCAGATCAAAGATTACGTAATGATATGTATACTTTTGGTATGGAGAAGGTTGATGTATCTTTCCCGGAAGAATTCTTGAAAAGATGGTTGAAAGCAACTAACCCAAGCATTTCTGAAGAAGAATTGAACGAAGGTTTTGCCGATTTCTTGAACAACTTGAAATGGACGATCATCGAAAACCGCGTTGTTACTGAAAATGGTCTTGAAGTTAAATATGATGAAGTTATCAATTTAGCAAAAGAACGTATCTACGCGCAAATCAAGATGTATAACATCAACGAAGAACCTTCTGATGAGCAGTTGAACCAATTTGCAATTCAATTGTTGCAAGATAGAGAACAAGGTAACCGTTTGTTCGAAGAAGCTAAAGCTTTAAAAGTATTTGATCACTTGAAAGGTTTAGTGAAATTGAACGCTAGCGATATTGAATACAAAGAATTCGAGAAATTAGCATAAGCTATTTTTAGATAAAAAGAGAGTCCCTTCAATCTATTTGGAGGGACTTTTTTATTTTCAGTGCAGCGCGTCGCGTGGTAGCAGCTTAGACACTATTCGTTTATTGTTGTTCAGATCATCCACAGATCGCCTGTGTTGGCCGTTATATGGAGCTGGAAAAAGATCTACTGGTGGAATCGAAACGGACTCCCAAAATAGGGGCAATGCGGTTGGGATTAGAGGTAGACTGCCAAAATTGAAAGAGGTCTGCTTGAATTGGAAGAGGCCTGTTGAAATAGCAAAGGGACTATTCGGAAACGTTAATTAACCTTGCTTTTCTTTGTATCGGTGGGGGTAGTAGGGATACTTTTCTTACCAAATGGGAATAATCTTTTTAAGAACTCTGAGAACGTATTGAATTCCTGCCGATAGAGTAATCCAAAAGCGCTGATATATTCACCATCGTTGGGGCTGAGTAGAAAGTTGCGGGTATTGAGTCGATTGGAAGCACGTAAGACTAAGCGACCATCCTTTCGTAAATAAAACATGGCCTCGGCATCCGTTGAGACCCGATCTGAAAATACATTCAAATCTGTTAGGGCCTGACTTCTTCGGTCGGAGATACCGCCTGTCAAAACAAGCCTATCGTTGAACAAGCGAAGCGAGGCTGATGCGTCGTTTAAAGATTTGATATTAATATCAAAGAAGTTGATGTTGAGCGACTGCGCGATGATGTTGTTGATCTGGTTGAATGCTATTTCAGTTCCTGCAGATAACAAGGTGTTATTCACTTCCTTTCCGAAGTCTGTCTGTGTACCAGGGGTAAAACTTCGTCTTACGATTAGACTAAGCGCTTGTTGATTGACATTGTTGGCATCTGAAAAGTATCCTTGTAGTTCATCTTTAACCCCGGGGTTTTGTGGAAAGTTGATATCGAATGTAATCTCAGGCTGACTTAATTGCCCTTTTAGAATCATGTCGGCCTGTGCTAATACACGTTCTGGGTTTTCTTCCCGCCCAGCTGCATTATACAAAGGGGCCAAGCTTGTTCGCTGTTGGTAGATGGCGTTGATATTGATATTCGCTTCTGTCGGGTTTCCTGCCCAACGTACGGTACCGCCCTCTTTGAGATCAAAAATCTTATTGATGTAATCTTGGGCGGTGAAATTGAATTTTCCACTGTTTATGATAAAATCCCCAAACATTTCAAAATCGCCCAAAGAAGATATCCGCATGTTGAGATTGCTGTTTCCTCTTCCTGATAACTCGCCCATACTGGAAAATAGATTTATTTCTGCATTTGGGTTGATCAAAAGGTCCATATTCATCGTCAGACCATTGAAATCTCGTTTTTTAACGTTTTTCTTGGTTTTAGTTGAGTCTTTCTCAATAAAGTAGATAAAGTCGGTATCTGAGATTGTACTGGCGCTATTGAAAGGAATATTGATAATCGTATTTTCTTCGGATTTAGCACGTATATTGATGTTCATGGCGGAAGTTAATCCTTTGAACTGAAAGGTGCCCGAAGCGTAGGCGGTTCCGTAATATATATTATTATCTTTTATCGTGGTATTCAATACCATGAAATTCTTGGTTTCTGCAGTTACATCGATATCGGGATCACTCAATTTGTTGAGATCTACAACGCCGTCAATGGTTGCTACATTGTTTTTGGGATCGTATACTTTTAGCCCTGTTAGAAAAATTCGGTTATTGGTAACCGAAATTTCATCGGAAAGCCGGTAAGGCGTCTTTAGATAATTGATGACCATTGAGGCATTATCCAGTTTACCGGAGCCTGTAATTTTGGGATGTAGGATATCGCCTTCAATATCGAGATCTGCGTTAACCTTTCCTTGAATATTCGACACTAAGCTTCGTAAAAATGGCTGGAAGACGAACACATCTGTATTTGCGAGTTTAGCTTTGAGATTAAGCTTATTATTTTCGCTTAAATGGTTATAGGAACCTTGCAACTGAATCAATTTATTGCCCTCTTCTATCTTACTGTCCAGTTTGACCAATTGATTTTCGGGATCATAATTCGCATTCAGTGCTAGTGATCCGATCGGAATATTGTTATACAGGATAGGTGATGTTTTTATGTTGGCCACAATAAAGGGGGCCTTGAAGACTGAGTTAACTTCGATGCTTCCGTTTAAATTTCCAGAAAGGTTAATGCCATGGGGTTTGGTGACCCCATTTAAGGACGTAAGATTAAAGTCCTGAAATTTGAGATTGATCTGATCGCTGACTTCGTTGGACAAGATGCCGTCGATATGAACTTTTTGTTCGTCGTGACTCAGTGTCAGTTTTTCAAAGTACCATTTTCCTTTTGATATTTTCAACTGTGCATCATTATTGACAAGCCATCGCTCTTTATTGATTAAGATATTCGATGGATAGAAATTGATATAGGCAGGTTGGGCATGGGCAAAGCGAATGACGCCATTAAGATCTAGACTATTGCTTGCTTCAAGTTCCGACATTTTGATGTTAAATTGTAAACTGTCGTTTGCCAGGGTGTTTGAAATATTGACGTTTTTAATATAGGTACTGTCGGTAAAATTTATGCGATCAATGGAGGTCTGCAATTCCATATTCTTCAAATTGGCATTTTGATCGACAATCAGGTGAGTTAGCCGAATGCCATTGTATTTGAATTCGGGTGCGTAAAAATTAAAACTAGCTGTTTGTTTTTCGCTTTCAAATTTTGCATTGAGCGTTGCTCCGCTGTCTAACGCGATATCCTTTCGAAAGAATGTTGCGATAGGCTTAAAGGAAGTTATATTAATATTCAGGTCAAAGTCCTGGCGGTTGAAAGTGTTGTTTTCGAACCCTATCGCTGGAGCGTAACGCATAGCTAACGCTTTAAAATAAGGAACTATCGTATTGAGGTCTATTCTTCCTTTGAGATCAATGTGTCCGATAGCCGACTGTAAGGTTAGGGAGCGTGCATTTTCATCTCCTTCGGCAAGGAAATTGATGTTGCGGATGACGAATTGGCCCTTAGAGGAAGTGAAATTGACACTGTCTGATTTAAATTCACCGGTAATATTATTGATGTTGTCCCCAATTAAACTGGTGTGGAATTTCGTGTTAATAATGTTGATGGAATCCCCCTGAAAGAAGTTGAGTTTTTTTAGATTTGCTTGTTGGATATCAGCATCCAGGTGATAGTTGGGTTTGACAGACCAATCGATATCTGTGGTAAACTGTAGTTTTAAATTAGGATCATATATTTGCCCTGAAGCAAGAATTAACTGTTTATCTGTATTTCCTTCAATTTGTATATGTTGATAACTGTAATTCTTGAAATTGAAATTACTAAGATCTCCTTTTATCTTTAGGCTCATTTTCTTAGGATCGGTACCTGTTCCGTCAACCTGTAAATTGAAGCCTGTTGCTCCCAGATCTTTTAATTTTGTTATCGTACCTACATCGAACTTTTTAGATTGAAAATTGCCCGCATATTTTATTTCCTTCTGGATATCCAATAAGGCATCAGCCTCAATATTACCGATCGCAGTCGTGAAAACTCCCTTTGTCTTAAATTTATTGTATAATCCATTTAGGCTGCCTTTGAATGAAAATTTGTCGAAGATTTGGACAATTTCAGGAAGTTTAAAATTCTTTAGGTTTCCAAGATCGGTAATAACTGCATTTAAGTCTTTGTGCTCGGATGAAATTGCTATTTTGGGAACGATAAATTTAGTTTTATCGATAGCTGGTAGACCGATAATCTGAAGGTCACCTGCTAAACTCGTTTTTTTTCCAATCGTTAAATCGACCTGTGATGCGTTGATGGAAGATACAGTTCCTTCTAGATTTGCACGTTTGATATTGACGTCAAATTTGACTTGGTGCATAGGCGAGGAAAAGAAAGCAATATCCTCGGAGTGAATACGGGAATCCCGTGCACGGAGTTTGACATGGACTTTATTGATGAAGTCCGAAAAATCGTCAAAGCTGTTGTAGCTAAGTTTGATGTAGTTTTTGAATGTAGAACGGTTGGTGGCTAGCATAAGCTCACTGAGTTCGATACTTGTATTGCTGATCGTCGTGTGGGCCAGGAGACCTTTGATCACCAAACCTTTTTTTTCATGCAGGTTGAATGTCTTGATATCTGCTGAAATTTGATTGGAGTCAATTTTTATTTTATCAAAATGTGCATTGAGTTTTGATATCCCCAAATCCCCAAAATCGACCACTTTATTGTAATGCTTGCGTTTATGATTAACATAATTGAAAGCATTGTTTTTGATGACAAGTTCCTTTATATCAAAAATTATTTTTTTTGAACTTTTCTTTTTTTCTTTCTTAGGTGGGTTGAAATAACGAATCAAGAATGAAATATTAGAGCTGTCTTGAAATTGTTCAAAGGAGGCTTCCGTATCTTCTATTGTTAATTTGTTGATTACAATTTTGTTCAGCTCAATGAATTGCGAGAGGTTAACATTGGCTTCTAATTTTCCTGATTTTAATATTTCTTTTCCCTGTGGGTTGTAAAGTTGAAAATCCTCTACGACAATCGATCTAAAGGGTTTGAAATAGATGCTTTTGAGGCTTATTTTTGTGTTTAGTTCGTTGGACAAATAGTTGACAGCTTTTTGGGCAACATAGTTTTGTACCGGTTTCAACTGTAGAGATAACGCCAATGCAAGCAGTATAACGAATATACTGCCGAGGACTATTGACACTATTTTAATTATTTTTTTGATACTTTTGTATTAAAATTTATTACCTCCAGCTATGGCTATTATTTTAGGAATTGAATCCTCTTGTGATGAAACCTCCGCTTCTATCTGTATTAACGGTGAAATTCGTTCAAATGTTATTGCAACTCAGGCAATCCACGCAAAATATGGTGGAGTGATTCCCGAGCTCGCTTCACGTGCTCATCAACAAAATATTATTCCAACGGTGGAAGAAGCCATTCGCCAAGCAAAAGTAAGCAAAAATCAAATAGATGCAGTGAGTTTTACGCGAGGACCGGGATTATTAGGTGCACTTTTGGTCGGGACGTCCTTCGCTAAATCATTTGCACTTGCGCAGAACATCCCCTTAATTGATGTAAACCATATGCAGGCGCATATTTTGGCGCATTTTATTGATGATCCGAAACCTAGTTTTCCTTTTTTATGTCTTACGGTTTCTGGTGGACACACCCAGATCGTGCTGGTGAAGGATTATTTTGAAATGGAACTTTTAGGAGAGACATTGGATGATGCCGCGGGAGAGGCTTTTGACAAAACAGCGAAAATTTTAAATCTTCCTTATCCTGGAGGACCACTTATCGATAAATTTTCGAAAGAAGGTAATGCTGCTGCTTATAAGTTACCTGAACCGCAGATCCCGGGTCTTAACTTTAGTTTTTCAGGATTGAAAACGGCGATACTCTATTTAGTTCAAGATCAATTGAAGCAGAATCCGGATTTTTTGACTGAAAATATGGCCGATCTATGTGCAAGTGTACAATCCCGTATTGTTTCGATCTTGCTGAATAAATTAAAAAAGGCTGCGAAGGAAACAGGTGTAAAAGATATTGCGATAGCGGGTGGAGTTTCGGCCAATTCGGGCTTGAGACAAAGCTTAATTGAGATGGGGGAGAAATACAACTGGCGGGTTTTCATTCCTAAATTTGAATATTGCACCGATAATGCTGCAATGATTGCTATCGCCGGTTATCATAAATTTTTAAAGAAAGATTTTGTAGGCCAAGACGTTGCTCCTATGGCTAGGATGCATTTGTAGTTAATACAGGTATATGAGTTTCCCCGGACACTGTCCTTCGGTGCAGGGGAAACTTAAAATTGTTTATTTATAAGGGGGAACTGTACCCATAGGCTTGTGCCGCAGAGGTAAATAAGTTTTTCTTTGGCTGGTAAAAGTTCAGTTCATAACCCTCAGCACCCCAAAAGATGCTGATAAAACTAATTCCTTGCTCAGAACGCAATACTGTTAGTATCTGAAAAGCCTCGTTGTCAAACTGACCGCCATCATCAACACGCCAAGTGCTGATATCATCGTATAAAGCCGGGAAATCCAAATTGATCAGCTGTTCGTCCTTTGCGTAGGAAAATACAGCTAAAGCAGAATCTTGTTGATTTTCAAATACCGTAAGATTAAACTCGGACTGATCACTGAGGGTGGCAACTGTCGTACTTTTATTAATCTTCCTATTGTATTTCTTCTCAAGCTGTTCCTTAATCGCTGGAGAAGTTTCTTTTTGAACTTTTGTAAACTTCTCAATTTTGTACTGATCTAAAAAAGCCTTGTTGACAAGCATGCCAAATTCGCCGGATTTAATTGCGTCACTAATTTTAAATAACGAACCTTCACTATTCGCGAAGTTCTGCGCGGTCTGTCTTCCGTTACTCTCTTTGTTATCCATTTTATTCTGAACAAACTCAAGGGGGCTAACTTGATTTTCCACAATGACATAATTATATTTTTCCGGACCCTCCATTGCTTGATCCATAGGAAGAGCGATTAGTGAGTCCTTTTGCTGGTTTAAAAAACCAAAATATGGCGAAATTGTCTCTTCCTTATTTTCATGCTTAATTGCAGTCTTGGATTGATTTTGATTGTTACCACAAGCATGTAATGTAAGTAGAAAAATAGCTGAAAAAAGTGACTTCATAAGTATTTTGAATTTTTTTGTGAAATATAAGGCTTTCGTTCATCATAATGAAAAGATTTAAACTTTAATGTTATGATGAACTCTAAATTGAATATCTACCGCAAAGAATGGCTGGACGTTATTTTTGCTGGTCGTAACAAAATGTACGGTGCTTACGAGTTGCGAAATCTCTCTGATAAAGCAACAAATGTGGGTTTGGGAATTGTTGTTTCTTTTGCAGTTTTGCTGATCGCAGGATCCTACACGTATAATAAATATTTTAAGCAAACTGTTCCGCCCGTGATTTATACAGTTCAAGATATTGGACCCGACATGCTGGAAGAAATTCAAAAGAAGGTAGAGGAGAAAGAAGAGGTTCCTGAAGAACCTGTCATGATGAAAGAGAAAGCCCCGCAGCAGGTTGCGCAAGATGTATCCAAATTTGATCTGGTGAGAATGCCTGATATAAAAGTGGCCAAAGCAAATCAAGTTACGGAAGAACTTGTGAGTCAGGATGAGTTGAAAAATCCCAATACAATGACCTCAAGGATCACATTGAAAGCAAGTCCATCGGGTACATATATTGCGCGTGGTGAATTTGGTTCTTCAAAAAGAGATGGTGATATTACTGGTTCTAAAGATGGTTCATTGTCCGGAGGCGGAACTGATGATAATTCTAATAGTACATTTACATCAGTAGAAATTATGCCAACACCTGTAGGGGGACTGCCTGCCTTTATGAAGTGGATCGCCGAGAATTATAACTTTCCACAACAGGCCTTAGACCAAGGAGTTTCGGGTGTTATAGAGGTTTCTTTTGTCGTTGAAAAAGATGGATCACTGACAGATATTGCTGTTAAACGTGATATGAAATTTGGTACGGGAGATGCTGCTATAAACTTATTGAAGAAAGCGAAAAAATGGAAACCAGGGGTACAAAATGGACTTAAAGTGCGTGTAGCGTATACTTTACCGATCCGTTTAAGTGCTGTCTCACAATAAATGCTTCTTAACTTTATTTAACAGATCATCAATTAAACTTTCGATAGCTGAGGCGACTCTTACTAATAAATAAGTTGAAAAAGAGTACTTATTAAAAGAATGATTGTTGGTTTTATAAAAAATAAAGAAATGAAAAAGTTGATGTTAAGTTTGGCGTTATCTGGATTGATGTTAGCCGGTTTCGCTCAAGAAAAAAAAGATGTTAAACCAGAAATGAAAGAAATGCAAACTTCTATGCATAAACACAAAGGCGGAAGAATGCATGATGGTTTTAAAAATAAAACTCCAGAGGAAGTTGCTAAGATGAAAACTGATCGCATGGATCAAAAGTTGAAATTTACAGACAAACAGCGTAAAGATATCTATGCCTTTAATTTGAAGCAAGCAAACGACCATCAGAAATTAGCTGCTGAGCATAAAGAACATCGCGCAAAAATGAAAAAACAACGTGTGGCAGAACATGAAAAAATGATGGGAATGTTAACTCCAGAGCAACAAAAAACGTTAAAGGATTCCTACGCTGAAAATCGTAAAATGCACAAAGAACATTGGAAAAAAGACAGACAGCTAAAAAGAAAAGACTTAAAAAAAGGTGAAGTAACTAAAACAAATGATGCCGACGTAAAAGCATCATAAAAATTAAACAAGGATAGTTTTCATATTAAATATTGGTGAGTGTTAGTAGAGGAGGGAACCGTTGGTTCCCTCTTTCTTATTATGTAAGCTCATGCTTAATACCTAAGCTCATCATTTGTTCGATGTGTTTTGTCTAGCTCAAAGGTTACACGATTGCAAAATGCTTCGGTATTCCCATCAGGATGCGCTTATTTGATAAACCTTCTTGTTATTGAATTACTATTCATTAGTTTAGTGATCAGATAGCTAAGACTAAAGCCAAGTACCGCTATGGAGAGGATTTTCAATGTTGCTGGAAGATTAGGAATGTTTAAGAAGGTATCCGTCAGCGCCTGAACAATAATAAAATGCGATAAATAGATGCCGAAGGTGGCTGAAGAGATACGTTTTATCCATGTAGATTCAGGTATCTTTAGTTTTTGTACAACAAGGAAAATGGCTATGGTCATCAGCGCGACGTTGATATTACAGAAATACCAGATCACCTCGAGGTTGGCATAATTTCCGGGATAGTATTTTTGAGTCGCCAAGAAGCCAAAAAATGTGGCTAAAAATCCAACAATAAATAAAGGTAAGGCAATCGCTATGGTCTTGGTGATAGACCATTGAAATGGATAGTTGACCAGATAATAAGCTAATACAATGTAGCCAAGGAAACCTGAAAAATAATAGAAGGTGCCAAATTCATTCCAGTTACAGACTCCCCAGATCCCCATCTGTTCATAATTTCCCGTATATCCCATTGTTGGAGCAATCATTTTGATGTATGGAATGAGAAGTGTGACTATCCAGAATGCAAGAAAATATTGAATGTCTTTTTTTGTTGCCTGATTCAACCAGCTGCCGATGATAGGTATGATGAGGTATAGACCAATTAACATATACATATACCATAGGGGGGTAGTATCGTAGTTAAAATTAAATATTGCGGTATAAATTTTTGTAATTGTTGCTTGCATCGTAAAATTATTCATATCGATCAACGCACTGGGGCTACTTTTAATGAAATTCAGGTATACAAAAAAAGCGATTGGCAATACAATTGACCAAAAGATAAGTGGAACAATTATTCTTCCAATTCTCTTTCTATAAAAGGTGGCCAGATCGGTCTTAACGGGAAAAAGGAGTATACCTGACATCATCGCAAATAAGGGTACACAGGCGCGGACAATACTTCCCCAGAATACACCTTGATGAAAGGTGCTACTGTTATCGAAGGTTCCGACAAAGGCGTCGCAGCTGTGGGATATGAGTACCATGAAGCAGGCGAGAATGCGCAAGAAATCAATCCATGGAAGATAAGTTTTTGTGTTTTCGGAAGTCATTTGTAATGAGGTTTGGGAGCGAAGCTAACAAAAAAAGTGGCATTAGCTTGATCGTCTAATGCCACTTTTTTGTTATTCTTTATTTTTTTGATGTTCTTTCCATTGTTTGGAGAAAGATTTGTCGGCCAATTTGGGTAGTTCCCGTTGATCTCCCCAGGTTTTCTGAAAGAGTTTTTTGAGGAAGAAATTTTTGAATTTCCCACCAAAGAAATCGATCAGTTTTCTGCGCATTATCCCGTAGGTAAACCACTGCCATACTTTTTGTTCCGTTTTTGTTGCCAGCCCCTGATCAACTGAATCTTTTCTGTTGACGAGAAGCATGCGCTGTATGTCAATACCAACGGGACAGACCTCTGTACATTTTCCACAGAGTGTGGAAGCGTAGCTTAGGTGTTTGAATTCTTTCATGCCATTTAAATGTGGCGATATGAGCGATCCAATTGGACCCTGATAAGTCGTTTCATAAGTATGCCCACCGATATTCTGATAGATTGGACATACATTTAGACAAGCACCACAGCGGATGCAATATAAGCCCTGACGTTGTTCTTTTTGCGCTAAGAGTTTGCTGCGGCCATTGTCAAGCAGTATAACATACATTTCTTCGGGGCCATCCGATTCATAAGGCTGTTTTGGCCCAGTGAGTAGCGTATTGTATACCGTTAGATTTTGACCCGTGCCATGTGTGGATAGGAGTGGCCAAAAGACTTCCAAATCTTGTACGTTGGGAATGATTTTTTCTATTCCAACGACGGCGATATGTGTTTTGGGGAAGGTCGATGTCAATCGGGCGTTTCCTTCATTTTCGGTAATTGCTATACTTCCAGTTTCGGCAATTAAGAAATTGGCTCCTGTAATCCCAATTTCTGCCGATAGGTAGCGATCTCGAAGTAATTCACGGGCCTTCATTGTAAGTTGCTCCGCAGATGCATCTAGCGGTGTGTCAAATTTCTCGTGAAAAAGCTTGGCAATATCTTCCAGGCTCAGATGCATGGCCGGCGTAACAAAATGATAGGGTTTTTGGTCCAGTAGCTGAATGATATACTCGCCAAGATCAGTTTCTATGGCTTCAATATTTTTGGAGGCCAGAAAATGATTAAGCTCGATCTCTTCTGTCGCCATCGATTTTGACTTTACGACAGATTTTGCTTTTTTACGTGCAATGATCGAATAGATTTCGTCTAAGGCTTCCGTAGCATCGTTGGCCCAGATTACTTTTCCGCCTCGAGCCGTGAAGTTTGCTTCAAATTGCAACAAATAACGATCGAGATTTTCCATGACCTTCCATTTGATCAGGTTCGCTTTTATCTTGCTATTTTCAAGGTCCGCAAATTTGCTCTTGCCTTTTTCGAAAGCCATGCTGTATTTGTCGATATTGTAATTGATAATATCGCGGTGTTTGGTGTCAAATGCTTTTTGCGCACTTTCCTTAATAAACGTATTAGCGGTACTCTCTGCCATCTAATCTGCTAATTTTTCACAAAAAAAGTTGGTAAAAATTACCAACTTTTAAATATACTGTTAATAAATTGTTTCTCGAAAATCGAGTTAAATAATTTATGCTTTTATCGCAATATTTAAGCTTAGCTCGTCCAGCTGCTCTTGGTGGATGGTTGACGGGGCGTCAATCATAACATCTCTTCCCGAGTTATTTTTTGGGAAGGCAATGACGTCGCGGATAGAATCTAAACCTGCCAATAAGGATACTAGTCGATCAAAACCAAAGGCCAATCCACCATGTGGGGGAGCACCGAAGGTAAAGGCCTCCATAAGGAATCCAAATTGTTTTTTTGCTTCTTCAGGACTGAATCCTAAATGTTTGAACATGAGCGATTGAAGCTCTCTGTCATGGATACGGATTGATCCACCACCGACTTCTACACCGTTTAAAACAAAGTCATAGGCATTTGCTCTTACTTCTCCGGGATTGGTATCTAAAAGTGGAATATCTTCCGGTTTTGGTGAAGTGAATGGGTGGTGCATGGCGTGGAAACGGCCACTTTCTTCGTCCCATTCCAATAGTGGGAAATCAACGACCCATAATGGTGCAAAGGTTTCTTTGTTGCGGAAACCAAGTTGTGACGCAACTTCAAGGCGTAATTCATTGAGTTGTTTGCGAACTTTGTCTGTTCCACCAGCCATAATTAACAATAAGTCGCCAGGTTTCGCGTGGAACGCTTCTGCAATTGCCGACAGTTGTTCTGGCGTGAAAAATTTATCAACGGACGACTTGACTGAACCATCTTCATTCACACGCGCATATACCAAGCCCGTTGCACCAATCTGTGGACGTTTGATAAAATCTGTCAATGCATCCAGTTGTTTTCTGGTATAATGCGCACAATTTTCCGCATTGATACCAACCACTAACTCTGCTGCATCAAATACAGGGAAACCTTTTCCTTTGGCAACCTCGTTTAGTTCAACAAACTGCATTCCGAAACGGATATCCGGTTTGTCTGATCCGTAAAGGCGCATCGCATCTGCGTAAGTCATACGCGGAACATTCCCTAAGTCGATACCTTTGATTGTTTTGAAGATATGTTTTGCAAGTCCTTCAAAGATATTTAATACATCTTCCTGTTCTACAAAAGACATTTCACAGTCTATTTGCGTGAATTCTGGTTGGCGGTCTGCACGCAAATCTTCATCACGAAAACATTTTACAATTTGAAAATAGCGATCAAATCCTGAAACCATCAATAATTGTTTGAAGGTCTGTGGGGATTGTGGTAACGCATAAAATTCTCCAGGATTCATACGGGAAGGTACGACAAAGTCGCGTGCTCCCTCTGGAGTTGATTTAATCAGGTATGGGGTTTCTACTTCCAGGAAGTTTTGGGAGTCAAGATAACGACGTACCTCTTGTGAGGTCTTATGACGTAAAATAAGGTTTTCACGTACGGGGTTACGACGTAAATCCAGGTATCTAAACTTCATTCTGATGTCATCACCACCATCTGTTTCATCTTCTATTGTAAAAGGAGGTAATTTAGCGGCATTTAATATTTCAAGATTTGAAACCTTGATTTCAATATCTCCTGTAGAGATTTTAGCATTTTTATTGGAACGTTCGATAACTTCTCCGGTTACCTTGATGACATATTCTCTTCCGAGCTCACGGGCACTTGCGCGCAAGGAAGCATCATCATCTGCATTGAACGTTAATTGTGTGATACCATATCGGTCTCTAACATCGATGAAAGTCATACCGCCCAAATCGCGCGATTTCTGAACCCATCCACTTAGGGTAACCGTTTTCCCTAAGTCAGCTAGTGTTAATTCTCCACAAGTGTGTGTTCTGTGCATATCGTTATGAAAATTATATTTGACGCAAAATTATTGGTTTTACTCGACAATAACGAATTCTGTTTAGGTTATTTGAGTAGCCTCCTCCCACTTTCTTCCACATGTTTTGTTTCTGTTTTTGATGTCTCCCACTTTGCCCCCTTTTTTGAGAAAAATTAGGTAAAATTAAATTTCTAAAGAGGAAATTTTTACAATTCATTTCTGTTTTTGACAAAAAAAAGTGCGATAAATCATGTTTTGTATAATAGCTTTTTTTTTGGATAAATAGGTGTTTAACTGTTTGTAAATAAGGTTTTATACATGTTTCTTCTGAAGTCGACTTCTGTTTGTTGTAGCTATTTTTCGATGTGGAAAACTTTTTTATGTGATAAAGTGGGGGAAAGTGGGAGAAAGTGTATACTTTTACATTTAAATTAGAATAGGATAATTGACGATATGACTCAGTTGATCGGAGAATTCGAATGCAAGTTAGACGCCAAAGGAAGAATGGTGTTGCCAGCTGCGCTCAAGAGGCAAATGCCTCATGTAGAGCGGGATGGTCTTGTGGTGAATCGCGGTTTTGAGAAACATCTGGTATTTTATCCGCGGGAGGAATGGGATTTGATGACAGCCAAGCTGGCGAAATTGAATCAATTTGATCCTAAAGTTCGTGCGTTTGTCCGTGCTTTTACACGTGGCGCCACAGAATTGACATTGGATGCTGCGGGTCGTGTTTTGTTACCCAAAAGTTTGTTGGAATTTGCGGGTATAAACACTGAGTTGGTTTTGGCTTGTCAGTTTAATAAGATTGAGGTTTGGTCAAAAGAAGGGTATGACGAATTGATGGGTGATGGCGGAGTGGAGGATATATCATCTTTGGCGGCTGAGGTAATGGGAGATATTAATTTTGGATTATAAGTGTATGGAGAATGTATATCATGTTCCGGTAATGTTACAAGAATGCATGGATGCTTTGGCTATAAAGCCGGAGGGTATCTATGTGGATGTGACTTTTGGTGGTGGTGGTCATTCTCGGGAGATTCTGAAGAGATTAGGGCCGAAGGGGAAGCTGTTTGCTTTTGATCAAGATCCGGATGCATTGGAAAATGCAATTGACGATCCTCGTTTTACATTGATACATCAAAACTTTCGGTTTTTAAAGAATAGTCTTCGTTTGGAAGGTGTACGTTCTGTAGATGGTATCTTGGCAGATTTGGGTGTTTCTTCGCATCAATTTGATGCTGCGGACCGTGGCTTTTCCATTCGTTTTGATGCAGACCTGGATATGCGTATGGATCAAGTTGGTGATCTGGATGCGAAGTCGCTGTTGGCAACCTATTCGGAGGAGGATCTTCATCGTATTTTTGGTATGTATGGTGAGATCATGAATGCCAAGTCGCTTGCGAAAACAATTGTTACTGCGCGTTTATCACAGCCGATCCAGACTGTTGCTGAATTGAAAGAGGTGATTCAACGTCTGGTTCCAAAAGGTAAAGAACATAAGTACCATGCGCAGGTATTTCAGGCTCTTCGTATAGAGGTGAATCGTGAGTTGGAGGCTTTGCAGGAATTTTTGTTGCAGACAGTTGATGTGCTCGGTGTGGAAGGCCGATTGGCTGTGATGTCCTATCACTCTTTGGAGGATCGTTTGGTTAAAAATTTTATGGCCAAAGGTAAGTTTAAAGGGGAAGTTGAAAAGGATTTTTTTGGAAATGAAATTAAGCCATTTCATGTGTTGAGCCGTAAAGCAATTACGGCATCTGCGCAAGAGTTGGCGGTAAATAATAGATCGCGCAGTGCGAAACTGCGTATTGCTGAAAAGTTGGATTTGTCTTAAAATGGAGCGAGAGGATGAGCAGAAATACGATAAGACAGAAAGAATTGAGTGAAGAAGTTCAGGAAGAACTACAAGAAACTGTCGAAGAAAAGGCGGAAGAAACAGAAGCGTTTATTAAAACGCTTTTTACCGTTGGAGACCTTTCGTTAAATAAAATATTGCAGTACTTGCCTTTCGGAGCCTTTATCGCCTTTCTGATGTTGTTGTATATTTCCAATCGTCATTTTGCAGAGCGAACTATTCGGAGTATCGATAAAGTAAGTAAAGAGGTGAAGGAATTGGGCTGGGATCATAAGTCTCTTTCTGCCGAACTGATGAAGATGTCTACACAGACAGAAATTGCAAAACGAGTGGATTCTTTGGGGTTGAAAGAGCGTGTGGAGCCGCCGATCAAAGTTGAAGTTATAGAGAATAAAGAAGATAAATAGGAAGAGTTATGAGTATCAGAAATACGATTCTTGTTCGCGTCTACTTTGCTTTCGGGCTTATTGTACTGCTTGCGTTTTTGGTATTTGGGAAAATGACCAAATTGCAATATGTCGATGGGCAGCATTGGAAAGCTTTAGCAGATAGCCTTTCTATTCAGGAACGGGAGGTAGAAGCTGCTCGTGGTAATATTTATTCAAATGATGGGAGCTTGTTGGCTACTTCAGTACCTGAATATGAGCTTCGTTTTGATGCAATGGCTATTCCGGAAGAAGGTGAAGAGTATTTCAATCTGAAGGTTGACTCCTTGGCCATTAAACTTGCTGATTTTTTTAAAGATAAATCATCTCGGCAGTATTTGACATTATTAAAACAAGCGCGAAATAAAAAACAGCGCTACTTGTTGTTGAAACGGAATGTGTCGCATCAGGATTTAAAACGGATAAAACAATTTCCTCTGCTTAAATCTGCTCGTGTCAACAAGGAGCGTTTTCCAAGTTGTTTGATCACAGATCGGCAGAACAAACGTATTTTACCTTTTGTCAATCTCGCTGCTCGAACCATCGGTTATAAAAATGTGAAGGAAAATATTCATGTTGGACTGGAGGGGGCATATGGTGAATATATAGACGGAAAAAGTGGAAAGAGGTTGATGCAACGGATCGCCGGTGGGGTGTGGATTCCTGTTAACAAAGATATTGAGGTTGCCCCGGTTGATGGGTCTGATATTATCTCTACCATTGATGTGAATATGCAGGATATGGCGCAAAGGGCTCTGGAGAAGCAGATGATTACGAGTAATGCGGATGAGGGCTGTGTTGTGATGATGGAGGTGAAAACAGGCGAAGTGCGTGCGGTGGCTAATTTTATGCGAGATAAAGATGGTGTCTATCGTGAAAAGTTCAATCTTGCAATTGCGCAAAGTGCAGACCCGGGTTCAACATTTAAGTTGGCTTCTTATCTAGCTTTGATTGATGATAAGAAAATAGACTCGAGTACAACTGTGAATATTGGTAATGGTAATTGGCCAATTTACAAGCATACCATTCGTGATTCACATGCGCCTAAGAAGTCTATAATTTCAGCGAAAAGGGCTTTTGAGGAATCGTCAAATGTGGGTGTCACTAAGTTTGTTTATCAGGCATATAAAGATAATCCAGATCAGTTTACTTCGAAACTGCATTCTTTCGGTTTTGGTAAGACTTTAGATTTACAGATTCCAGGGGAAGGTGTACCCTTGGTAAAATCATCGAAAAGCAAGAGCTGGAGTGGATTGTCGCTTGTGCAGATGGCTTATGGTTATGAAATGAAAATAACGCCATTGCAAACCTTGACATTTTATAATGCTGTCGCCAATAACGGTAAATTGATAGCGCCGCTATTTGTTAAAGAAATTCGGCATTTAGGAAATACAATTCAAACGTTTCAGGCGAAAGTGATTAACGAAAAGATAGCCTCAGACCATGCTTTAGCAGAGGTACGGGGAATGATGGAAGGTGTCATGACTGAAGGAACTGGCAGAAGTGTTGCCAGTCCGTTGTATAGCTCTGGTGGTAAAACAGGTACCGCACAGATGGCTGATGGCTCGAGAGGGTATGGTGCAAGAAGATACCAATCTTCATTTGCAGGGTATTTTCCGGCTGAAGATCCAAAATATTCCATTATTGTGGTGATTCGTAACCCGAGAAATGGATATTATGGTGCATCTATCGCGGGGCCAGTGTTTAAAGAGCTTGCCGATATGGTTTATGCCAACGATATGGAGATGGAAGGGAAAAAGACGTTTAAAGCGGTCAATGTGGGCGGAAGAATGCCATTGACTTTACAAGGGTCGAAGGAAGCTAGTAAAAAAGTATACGACAGGTTGGGAATTAATACCGTGAATTGGGATACAATTGCACGGGGAGAGGTGGATACATCGACACGAGGCGTACCATTCATAGATTTAAAATATAAAGAAGGAATCGTTCCGAATGTTGTCGGAATGGGATTGATGGATGCTTTATATGTTGTGGAGAATGCAGGATTTAAAGCGCACGTGACAGGAAAAGGAAGAGTGGGAATGCAGTCGTTAGCTGCAGGACAGAAACTGGCTTTTGGAACGGCGATAAATTTAGAACTTAAGTAATGATGGATTTAAAAAAAGTATTGCATGCTATTCCTGTACAGCAGGTTGTAGGGAACCTTGAAGAGGTTGATGTGCACTCTTTGTGCTTTGATTCCAGGAAAGTGGAGTTGGGAAGTTTATTTATCGCAGTGCGGGGTGTTCAAACAGACGGTCACCTATTTGTTGATAAAGCGATTACTTCGGGAGCCAGAGCTGTTATTGTGGAGGAATTACCAGAAGAAACATTGGATTCTGTGGTTTATATTTTAGTGGCGGATTCTGCTTATGCTTTGGGGGTGGCTGCTGCTAATTTCTACGGAAATCCTGCTGAGCAGCTGAAACTTGTAGGTGTGACCGGTACAAATGGTAAAACGACAGTAGCTACCTTGTTGTTTCAACTGTTTACTGAGTTGGGCTACCATGTAGGCTTATTATCTACGGTGCAAAACCAGATTGGAACGAAGATTATACCTGCAACGCATACAACCCCAGACCCTATTCAATTGAATAAATTGTTACGGGATATGGTTGATGATGGCTGTGACTATGCATTTATGGAGGTTAGTTCGCATGCTGTCGTTCAGGAACGTATTGCAGGATTGGTATTTGCGGGTGCAATATTCACGAATATTACACATGATCACCTGGATTTTCATAAAACTTTTGATAACTATATTAAAGCGAAAAAGAAGTTTTTTGATGATTTGGACGCGAATGCTTTTGCTTTGACAAATGCTGACGATAGAAATGGTCAGGTCATGCTTCAAAATACAGTGGCACACCGGAAAAGCTATGGTTTGCGTTCTGGTGCAGATTTTAAAGCAAAGGTGATCGAAAGCCATTTCGATGGTATGTTGATGAGTGTTGACGGACAGGAAGTATGGGTGAAATTGATCGGCGATTTCAATGCATATAACCTTTTGGCGGTTTATGCTGCTGCGATATTGCTTGAGCAGGAAACGGTGAAAGTATTGACTGCACTAAGTACGCTAAAGGGAGCTGAAGGAAGATTTGAAACGATGAAATCGGCTTCGGGTGTTTTTGGAATTGTAGACTATGCACACACGCCTGATGCAGTGGAAAATGTGTTGAAGACCATCAGTTCATTGAGACGCCCAGAACAAAAAATCATTACTGTATTGGGATGTGGAGGCGATCGGGATAAAACCAAACGGCCTGAAATGGCTGAAGCGGCCTTGCTTTATAGCGATCGTTTTTTGATTACCTCCGACAATCCACGTACAGAAGATCCCTATCAGATTATTAAAGATATTGAGGCTGGTGTGGCAGCAGATCAAAAGGTGAAGACACTTTCTATAGCTGATCGGAAGGAAGCGATACGGGTAGCCTATCAGTTGGCTAATCCGGGTGATATTATCCTTGTAGCAGGAAAAGGACATGAAAAGTATCAGGATATAAATGGTGTGAAACATCATTTTGATGACAAAGAAGTTTTAGAGAATACATTTAACGAAAAATAGAAATATGTTATACCATCTTTTTACGTGGCTCAGTGAATACATTCATATACCAGGGGGAGGCTTGTTTCAATACATCTCCTTCCGGACATCTATGGCTGTAATTGCTTCATTGATTATTACCACGGTTTTTGGGGGAAAATTGATTCAATTCTTGCACAATAAGCAAGTCGGAGAGACAATTCGTGATTTGGGGCTTGAGGGAGAAAAAAAGAAAGCTGGTACGCCAACAATGGGTGGGATCATCATCATTGCAGGTATCCTTATTCCTACCTTGTTATTTGCGAAATTGACGAATATCTATGTGATTATCATGATTGTGACAACACTTTGGATGGGTGCAATTGGATTTTTGGACGATTATATTAAGGTTTTTAGACATAATAAAGAAGGTTTAGCTGGTAAGTTTAAAGTAGTTGGACAAGTTGGCTTGGGAGCTATTATTGCTTGTACGATGTACTTTCATCCAGATATCGTTGTTCGCAAAGGGGTGGATAAACCAACCTCTACCAAGCCCGTTGAAGTGGTTATCAATGAAGGCACAGGGGAGAAGACCTATGCTGAAAACGTGAAATCATCTAAGACAAATATTCCGTTTTATAAAAATAACGAGTTTGATTATGCTAAGGTGTTTAAAATATTCGGACTACAGAGCGATTATCTGACTTTCGTCGTCTTTTTAGTTGTCGTTATTTTTATCGTTACGGCAGTTTCAAACGGTGCAAATATTACGGACGGTATCGATGGTTTAGCTACGAGTACATCCGCTATCATTGGTGTTACTTTAGCCATTTTGGCGTACGTGTCGGGTAACGTGATCTTTTCAGATTACCTCAATATTATGTATATCCCCAATTCCGGAGAACTCGTGATTTTCGCCGGGGCATTTGTGGGGGCCTGCGTAGGTTTCTTATGGTATAACACGTATCCAGCCCAAGTTTTTATGGGTGATACGGGAAGTTTGGCAATAGGAGGTATAATTGCTGCTTTTGCTATCCTGATCCGGAAAGAATTGTTGATTCCGATTTTGTGTGGTGTATTTCTGTTGGAAAATCTTTCTGTTATTCTTCAGGTGTCGTATTTCAAATACACAAAGAAGAAATATGGTGAGGGGAGACGGATCTTTTTGATGTCGCCATTACATCACCATTTTCAGAAGAAGGGCTATCACGAAGCGAAAATTGTAACACGTTTTGTTATTGTAGGAATCATATTGGCCATTCTTACTATTGTAACATTGAAAATTAGATAATGATGTCAAACATTGCAACAACATATTATCCTCAATCTGGAAGTTTGGTCATTTTAGGCGCCGGCGAAAGCGGTGTTGGAACGGCTATTCTTGGAAAAGAAAAGGGATTTGATGTATTTGTGTCAGATAAAGGGCTTATTGCAGACCATTATAAGGAACAACTAAAAGCCGAGGGAATAGCTTTTGAAGAAAGTAATCATGATGAAGAACGGATTTTGAATGCTGCGCTGGTTGTGAAGAGCCCTGGTATTCCAGAGACTGTGCCCTTGGTGGTCGCGTTGAAAGCAAAAAATATACCTGTGATTGCGGAAATTGAATTTGCAGCGCAGTATACAGATGCAAAATTAATCTGTATCACAGGATCAAATGGGAAGTCTACGACAACCATGCTGACCTACGAGATGCTCAAACACGGAGGCTTAAATGTCGGACTGGCAGGCAATATCGGAAAGAGCTTTGCGCTTCAGGTAGCTAAAGAAAAGTTTGATTGCTATGTCTTGGAAATATCAAGCTTTATGCTGGATGATATGTACCATTTTAGAGCAGATGTTGCTGTTATATTGAATATTACGCCTGATCATTTGGATCGCTATGACCATAAAATGGAAAATTATGTGGATTCAAAATTCAGGATGATTCAGAATCAAACGGAGAACGATTATTTTATATACTGCCTGGACGATCCAGAAACAATTAAAGGATTGGAAAGACATCATAGTAAAGGGACCTATTTGCCTTTTACACAGGAACAACTTGTTGAATTGGGCGCTTATTTAAATGCCAATAAAACAATAATTATTAATACACCAAATAACGATACATTCACTATGAGAGCTGAGGAATTGTCATTGCAGGGGAAGCATAATATTTATAATAGCATGGCTTCTGGGTTAATTGCGAAAGTGCAGGAATTGAGAAATCAAGTGATGAAAGAGAGCATGGGCTCGTATGTGAATATTCCACATCGCCTGGAACATGTAGCCTGTATCGGCGGTGTAAATTACATTAACGATTCAAAGGCAACGAATGTAAATTCGGTATGGTATGCTTTGGAAAGTTTCTCTACGCCAATTGTATTGTTATTAGGTGGTGTAGATAAGGGAAATGATTACAGTATGCTTGCTGATTTGGTCAAAGACAAAGTGCGCGCTATTGTTTGTTTGGGAAAAGATACGGCAGCAATTCATAAAGCATTTGAACAAGATGTGGAGATTATTGTCAACAGTACCTCCATGCAAGATGCCGTAGTATTGTCTTCGCATTTGGCGCAAAAAGGGGATACGGTATTGCTATCGCCAGCATGTGCTAGTTTTGATTGGTTCAAGAACTATGAAGATCGTGGCGACAAATTTAAAGCTGCAGTCATGGAATTATAAATGGTGTAACCCAATAAGAGGAGGAAGGATATGCTACAGAATATAATGTCTAAATTGAAGGGTGATCGATGGATATGGATCATTGTGATTATCTTATCGGGATGGTCGCTTTTGGCTGTATACAGTTCGGTAGGTACGTTGGCTTATAAAGAGGGGAAAGGGACTGAAATGTATCTGTTAAAGCACTTTTCTATTATTGCCATTGGGTTTATCCTGATGTATCTTTCCCATAAGCTGGATTATCGGTATTATGCGGGCATATCTAAAATAATGATGGGTATTACAATCCCTTTGTTGTTGTTTACTCTCTTATTTGGTAGTAAAGTGAATGAGGCTAGTCGTTGGTTGACTATCCCCGGTATAGGTTTGACCTTTCAAACGTCAGATTTAGCCAAGTTGTCACTTATCGTCTTTCTTGCGCGGATGTTATCCCGGAAACAGGAAGAGATTAAAGATGTGAAAAAGTCGTTCCTACCCATTATGGGCTCGGTATGTGGTGTATTTATCCTGATTGCCTTGGCCAATCTATCTACAGCATTGATGCTGTTTGGTGTGAGTGTTTTATTGCTCTTGATCGGTCGGATCAGTTTTAAGCAGATTGCCATTGTTTGTTGTGGTGGAGGAGTGCTACTAATGATGGTCATCTTCTTTGGCCCTCGTAGGACGACCTATATTAGCCGGGTAAAGTCTTTTTTTCATACTGAAAAAGTAGATAAAACCGTGTCCTTCCAGGATGATAAAAACTATCAGGCAAATAATGCGAAAATTGCCATAGCAACTGGAGGACTTTTTGGAAAAGGACCGGGAAACAGTGTGCAGCGTAACGTGTTGCCGCATCCCTATTCCGATTTTATTTATGCGATCATCATCGAGGAGTATGGAACAGTCGGCGGGGTAATTCTGTTATTTCTGTATCTGGCATTTATGTATCGATGTATACGTATTGTCACGATGAGTCCCAAAGCTTTTGGTACTTTTTTGGCTGCGGGTCTGGGATTTAGTTTGACGATTCAGGCATTAGCAAATATGGCTGTTGCTGTAGGCTTAGGTCCAGTTACGGGGGTTCCGTTGCCTTTGGTAAGTATGGGAGGAACCTCGATTTTATTTACGAGTGTCGCCTTGGGAATTATCCTGAGCGTGAGTAGAAATATAGAAGAATTAAAAGGTAAAGAGGAATTGGATGAAAAGCCTAAACCCAAAAAAGTGGTGATAGGATCTATTCCGGCATAATAATAAATTAAGCATGGCAATTCGCGTAATTATCAGTGGTGGTGGGACCGGAGGACATATCTTTCCGGCGATTTCAATTGCAAATGCGTTGAAGGCAATGGATCCTGCAAATGAAATTCTATTTGTTGGTGCCAATGGCCGGATGGAAATGGATAAAGTGCCGGCTGCGGGATATAAGATTGTTGGACTCGATATTCAGGGAATAAATAGAAAGCAGCTGTGGAAGAATATCTTTTTGCCGTTTAAGCTTATGAAAAGTTTAAATAAAGCAAAGAGCATAATTAAGGATTTTAGACCGGATGTGGCTGTTGGTGTAGGTGGTTTTGCCTCTGGACCTTTGTTAATGATGGCTAATAAATTGGGGGTGCCAACCGTTGTGCAGGAACAAAATTCCTATGCAGGTGTGACCAATAAAAAAGTTGGGGCAAAGGCAGCAAAAATATGTGTAGCCTATGAAGGGATGGAGCAATTTTTTCCTGCTGAGAAAGTATTGCTCACGGGCAATCCAATAAGACGAGAGTCCATTGCGATAGCGGGAAAAAGAGAAGAGGCTCTAGCGTTCTTTGAGTTAGATCCACACAAAAAAACAATTTTGGTACTCGGCGGTAGTTTGGGGGCTAAAACATTAAATGAAAGCGTGGTTGCTTACCTGAATGAATTAAGGGGAGAGGAAGTGCAGCTGATCTGGCAATGCGGTAGTTTCTACGTTGAAAAGTTACGTGAGGAGTTAATTGGGGAGCTTCCGGACAATGTCAAGATGATGGCCTTTCTGCAGCATATGGATTATGCCTATGCCGCTGCCGATTTAATTATTAGTCGGGCGGGGGCAGGGACGATTTCTGAGCTCTGTGTGGTTGGTAAACCTGTCATCCTTGTGCCTTCACCCAACGTTGCTGAAGATCATCAGACCAAGAATGCGATGGCATTGGTCAATAAAGATGCTGCATTGTTGGTTAAGGATAGTGATGCGAAAAAAGACTTGGTGCCTGCTGCTTTAAATTTATTAAATGAAGCCGATCATGTCGCGCAATTAAGTGAAAATATTAAAAAACTCGGTAAGTTGAATGCTGATGTGCAGATTGCTGAGGAGGTATATAAATTGGTAAATAAAAAATAGACGAAGCGTATGAATCTCGATGCAATAAAACAAGTTTACTTGATCGGAATAGGTGGTATAGGCATGAGCGGTCTTGCACGCTATTTTAAGCATTTGGGCTGTGAGGTGAATGGATATGACCGTACAGAAACTGAATTGACTAAAACATTGGTCAATGAAGGTATTGCTATATCATATCAAGACGATGTCAATACGATTGATGCTATTTTCCATGCTCCTACAGCGGAGACATTAGTCATTTTTACTCCGGCAATTCCTAAAGATTCAAAGATTAAAGCTTTTTTTGAATCCCAGGGACATATCCTCTATAAGAGATCTCAAGTTTTGGGGATCATTAGTGAGAGTAGATTTACGGTAGCGGTTGCGGGTACACATGGTAAAACGACAACTTCTACAATGGTGGCACATGTATTGAAAGATTCGGGTTACGACTGTTCGGCCTTTTTGGGTGGAATCAGCTCTAACTATGGTACTAATGTGCTTTATGGTAATAATAATACAGTTGTGGTTGAGGCAGATGAATTTGATCGTTCATTTTTGACGCTTCACCCCAATATCGCAATAGTAACTTCTTCTGATGCTGATCATCTAGACATTTATGGCGATCGGAGCCATTTGCTTGAATCGTTCCAATTGTTCTTGGATAAAGTTGTTGAAGGAGGTACACGTATTATAAAAAAAGGCCTCGAGTTTAAGGGGCAAATCAGTTATTCGGGCCATGAAATCGCTGATGCATATGCTTCCAATGTGCATGTACGTGATGGAGAGTTCTTTTTTGATTACCAAGATACCAACGGGCGGATAGATGATATCCATTTAGGTATTCCTGGTACCCACAATGTTGAAAATGCGGTAGCCGCGATTGCAGTAGCCCGTTTACTTGGGATTGAAAATGAAGCGATCAAGAAGGCATTGACAACATTCAAAGGAGTAAAAAGAAGGTTTGAATATATTGTCCGTAAACCTGGAACGGTGTATATCGATGACTATGCGCACCATCCGGAGGAACTGCGTGCATTTTTAACTTCGATGCGTAAATTGTATCCTACAAAAAAACTAAATGTGGTCTTTCAGCCGCATTTATTTACCCGTACAAGGGATTTTGTGGATGGTTTCGCAGAGGTACTGTCCATGGCAGACAATCTGTTGTTAATGGAAATTTATCCAGCGCGGGAGCTTCCTATTGAAGGGATCAATTCGGGTTGGTTATTGGATAAAATTACGGCAGCGGAAAAACAGCTTGTAACTGCAGAAGAAGTCTTGGAATTCGCACGCGATGAAAAGCCGGAACTAATTGTTACAGTTGGGGCAGGTGATATTGACAAATTGGTTAAACCGTTACAGGCAATTTTAGAGCATGCTTAAAAAATTACGTAACATACAATGGAATCGTGTCCTCTACTTTACACTGTTTTTTATCGGTGTAATTGTTGTCGTCGTGATTATGACTATTGTGGGTAAACGTGATGAGCAGCAGTCCTGTAAAGATATTAAGATTGTCATTGAAGGTACAGAAGCCTTTATTGATCAGGCGGATATCTCTAAGTTAATAGAACAGAACTATGGTAGTTTCGTGGGGAAGAAAGTCAATGGAATCCCCTTTCAGAAGGTTGAAAAAACCTTACGTAAATTACCTTATGTTTCCGATGCCAGTATACATGCCGATATGGATGGTACGATCAGAATTAACATTAGTCAGCGCGAGGCTGTCATGCGGGTTATCAACAAAAATGGAAAGGAATTTTATGTGGATCCCAAAGGATTGAAAATACCGACAACATTGAAGTATATACCTCACATTATGGTCGCTACAGGTAACATCGCGGAAGGATATAATGAAGCACTGGATACCATATCAACACCTTTAGTTAAGGATTTGGTGAAGGTTGTGGAGTTTATCAAAAACGACGAATTATGGAGTAATCAGGTGGTGCAGATATATGTGAATTCGGATAAGGATATTGAACTTGTGCCTCGTATAGGGACACAGCAATTGATTGTCGGATCTGCAGATTCATTGGAACAGAAATTTGAATTATTAAAGACCTTTTATACGCAGATCATGCCAAAGGTAGGTATAAATGCTTATGGTGTCGTCAACGTGAAATATGGAGGTCAGATCATCTGCGAAAAACGTGGAAACTGGAGTTTTTCGGATGATCAAACAAAAAAAGTAGCAAATAATACATTATAGTAATACAGCAACAATACAGGAAATTATGAACTCAAAGGCAGCAGAAATTGAAAGAGAAAACCCAATTATCGTGGGACTCGATATTGGTACTACCAAAATTTGTGTTACGGTTGGGAGACGTAGCTCAGGAAACAAAATTGAATTATTAGGTGTGGGGAAAGCTGACTCTGCCGGTGTAAGCCGTGGAGTAGTTGCTAATATCCAGAAAACTGTGGGAAGTATTTTAGAGGCTGTTGAGATAGCCGAAGCACAGTCCAATGTGGATATTAAAGTGGTGAATGTGGGAATTGCTGGCCAACACATCAAAAGTATTCAACACCGGGGAATATTTACCAAAACCGATGGTGACGATGAAATCATTCGACGCGATATCGAACGACTGATTTCGGATATGTATAAACTGGTACTGCCTCCAGGAGAAGAAATTATACATGTTTTACCACAGGAATTTACGGTAGATAACGAACCGGGGATTCGCGAACCAATCGGTATGGCAGGGCGTCGTATTGAAGCAAATTTCCATATTATATCGGGACGTGTAACAGATATTAAAAACATCAAAAAATGTATTGATAATTCCAATCTGGAAGTTGCTGAATTGATTCTCGAACCTTTAGCGTCTTCCGAAGCTGTATTGGATGAAGACGAAAAAAATGCTGGTGTTGTATTAGTAGATATCGGTGGTGGAACCACAGATGTTGCCATCTTCCATGAAGGAATTATTCGTCACACGGCTGTGATTCCTTTAGGCGGTAATATCGTCACAGAAGATATCCGTCAGGGCTGTTCTGTTTTGCGCTCCCAAGCTGAATTGTTGAAAACTCGCTTTGGATCCGCTTTAGCTGATGAAAACAAAGAAAATGAGGTGATTTGTGTGCCCGGATTGAAAGGTCGTGAGCCAAAAGAAATTTCCGTTAAAAATTTGGCTTATATCATTCAAGCTAGAATGGAGGAAATTATTGAGCATGTGTATTATGAAATTAAATCTTCTGGATACGAAAATAAACTGATCGGTGGTATTGTGATTACCGGCGGTGGTGCTCAATTGAAACATCTGGTACAACTTGTTGAATATATTACTGGAATAGATTGCCGTATCGGGTTTCCGAATGAATACCTTTCTAAGAATGAAGTTTTACCAAAACCGTTGTTTGAAGAATTGAAAAGTCCTTTGTATGCGACAAGTATCGGCTTGTTGATTAAGGGAATCCAATCGCATGAGGAAGAGGAAGATAGTCGTAGAGAAATGCACGCCCCATCTAAAAAAGTGCAGGCCGCTACGGTGACGACAAAAGAGGTTTCTGAACAACAACAGAAAGAGCAAGGATTATTGTCATGGTTCAAACGTTTTATCAAAGACGGCAATGAAATCGATGATGCAAGTTTTTTAGATAAGAAGTAAGTTTTCCACAATAGTTGAAGTTTTCCACAATTTCACAAATGTGGAAAACTTTTGTTGAAATTATATTATTATTACATTACATATAGTGGGTTTGATTCGGTTTGATATCATCTTCATTGTAAGTTAAATAGGGATAAGTTATGTCAATACAGTTTGAAATGTTAAAAGAACAATCTTCAATAATCAAGGTTATTGGGGTTGGTGGTGGTGGCGGCAATGCCGTAAACCACATGTATAAGCAAGGAATTAGTGGGGTAGATTTTATCGTGTGTAATACTGATGCGCAGGCATTGGAATTGAGCCCGATCCCAAATAAAGTTCAATTGGGAATAAGTCTAACCGAAGGTATGGGAGCAGGAGCTGATCCTGATGTAGGTGAAAATTCAGCTATCGAAAGTATTGAAGATATCAAACGTATGTTGGGTACCAACACCAAGATGTTGTTTATTACAGCTGGTATGGGCGGTGGTACTGGTACTGGGGCTAGTCCAGTATTGGCGAAAGCTGCCAAAGAATTGGGTATTTTAACTGTTGCGATTATTACTACACCATTTACGTTTGAAGGTAAACGTCGTCGTTCACAAGCGGAAGAAGGGCTTTCTGAATTGCGTAAATATGTAGATTCTTATCTTGTGATTTCAAACGACCGCCTTCGCGAAATCTTTGGTAATTTAACGATGACTGCGGCTTTTGCAAAAGCAGATGATATATTGACCACTGCGGCAAAAGGTATCGCCGAAATTATAACTATCCCTGGTTATGTAAACGTCGATTTTAAAGATGTTCGCACGGTTATGAACGATAGTGGTGTTGCCATTATGGGAAATGCAATTGCAGAAGGTGAGGATCGTGCACTACGTGCGGTGGAAGGAGCTTTAGCTTCGCCATTGTTGAAAGACAACGAGATTGAAGGTGCTCGCTATATTTTATTAAATATTACTTCTGGAACGAAAGAGGTAACTATGGATGAGGTTGCGATCATTACGGATTACATTCAGGAAAAAGCTGGTTTGTCAGCGGATTTAATCTGGGGTAACTGTATTGATGAAAACTTTGAAGACGAATTGTCGGTAACAATTATTGCCACTGGTTTTCAAACATCTGAAGAACGTGATAAAGAACGTGAAAATACAAAGGTGTCTATGCCCTTAACCGCTGAACCGGCTAATTCTTTTATCAAACCTGTTTCTCAGGTAGCACCAAGAGAAGTTCCAGCTACGAATAGTTTCGTAACTCCGGTTCAACGTGTGGATACACCAGCACCTTCTACAAATACTTCAACTCCAAATAATTTGCAATCTGACTTGTTCACTTCACCAAGAAATGCGGTACAACAACAAGTAGCTGTTGAGGAGCCACAAGTGATACGTCATGATTTGGGTTTTGATGGTGGTTATGAAGAAGAGACTTCATTTGGAGATAGTGATTTTCAATTGAAAACTTCGCCATCTGTGTTTCAATTCCAGATGCCAACAGTTTTTGATTCTTACACAGCTCCTTCTGCATCGGCATATGAAGAGAAACCTACCTTTTCATCAAGCACAACAAATGAGCAAGTAGAGGTCCCTCAAGTGGAAGAAGAACAGGTTTCGTTTGAAGATCAGTTGGTCCGTACCAAAGAACGCATCTTACGTCTTAAGGAATTGAGCATGAAGCTAAAATCCTCTAATGGTCTACATGAGTTAGAAAATGAGCCTGCTTATAAAAGAAAGCAAATGTCGCTGGAAGATACACCACATTCTTCGCAGTCTCAGGTATCGCGTTTTACTCTTTCTTTTGAAGATGGAAATACTGAAATCAGACCGAACAATTCTTTTCTACATGATAATGTAGATTAGTAGATTCGCTATAAAATATCAAAAAGCCATCCGATCGGATGGCTTTTTTAGTATCTTTAAATACCGATATAAGACAACTATATAAGCTATGACTACAAAATTAAATAACCCTGTATGGGTGATGAGTTCTGCATTTGATAAATTATCCTTACCAGAGTTGATTCAGACAACCAAGAGAATTGGAGCCGGTGGTATAGACCTTTGTGTCTTTAGAAAAGATGGTACTCGTGAAGATCATACCGCAACACATTTGGATTATGATGATTTTACTCCTGCAAAAGCGACGGAAATAATTGAGCTGTTCAATCAGGCTGATTTAAAACTTTCGCTTGGTGCTTTTGAAAATATGATTGGTGGAGATCCTGAACAACGCGTAAAGAATCAAAATCATTTATTAAAACTGATCCGCATAGCACATTTGCTTGGTGGTGACGCAAATAACGTCAAGGTAGGGACATTTGTCGGTTATAATCACGAACTGGGAAATCAAATCGATGGATTTCAGAAAAATCTTGAAGAATACAAACGTGTATTTGCCCCTATCGTGAATTATGCAGAGAGTTTAGGTGTAACCATTCTTTATGAGAACTGCCCAATGGAAGGCTGGCGTTCATCACGTTATAGCTCTACCTATAACAATCTTCCTGCAGTGCTAGCCGCTCGTAAATTAATGTATGCGATGATACCAAGCAAAGCTCATGGCGAAATCTATGATCCTTCACATGATGTCTGGCAAAATACAAATCCAATTGAGGTAATCCGCAATACGGATATTGCACGACTGCAACGTATACATGTGAAAACCACACGTAATTTGCAGACTGCAGCACGCATTGATTGGGGCGGGATGTATCCAATGCAACATGTTGATGCGGAATTGGCTAAAAAAGCCAATGTAAGTATACCAGGCCATGACTGGGATAGACATCATTACGAAGCCATGTTGCCGGGTTTTGGTGGTTCTGACAGTATGGATTGGAGAGGTTTTGTTGACTTATTGCAAGAACGTGGTTTCAGTGGGCCTTTTGAAATTGAAAATGAAGCTAAAAATTCGAAAGATACAGGTGATTTTTCTGCAACAGTTCAAGGCTTTACTACCTGTCTTAACTTTTTAGCGCCGATGTTATGGGATCTAGAAGCTGAGGTGGGCTACTCTTATAAGAAATCTCAACCTTTAAAAGACCTGAACGTAAAAGATATTCCGGTCGTTACAATGGCTGACTTAAGTTAGTCGAATAAAAAAACACTCCAACAAAATTACTAGTTGTTGGAGTGTATTCTGAAAAGCTCGATCAATTCAGGAATATTAGAAACATTGAGTTTTTCAAAGATTCTACTTTTATACGTGCTCACAGTTGAAGGGCTTAACTCCAACAAGCTAGATACTTCAATAATTCCCAGTCCCTTTATCAATTGCTTGGCAACGTCCACCTCTCTATTTGACAAACGTGCCAACGGATTTAGTTTAGTCAGTTCAGACTTGCTCTGAGTCAATTTCTGAATGTATAGGTCCTGTACAGTGCTCGACATGTACTTCCCTCTATCCTGAATAGCCAAAATAGCATTGGAAAGTTCAGCCATTGCTGTTGTTTTATTGAGATAACCCACTGCTCCGGCTTCGATATAACGTAAAGCATAAAGTGATTCGTCATAAGATGAGAAAATCAAAATTTTAATGCTTGGCCGAATTTGAAGGATTTCCTCAACGACACGTATATTATTTCCTCCCGGCATATTAATGTCCAATAATAATAGGTCGAAATCCTCTACCTTTATTTTTTCAAGAACCTCGTCAAAGGTTTCAGCTTGGAATATTTCTGCTTTTTGAAGAGTTTCTTTAATAATAACGGAGGCTCCTAATCGTACAATGCCGTGGTCGTCTGCTATAAGAATCTTTTTCATAGATATGCTATCTGATGCTGGGCTTTAATTACTGTATGAAATAAAGTACTAACAATATACAATATATCTTGATATTTTACTAGTTAACGGGCAAATATAAGAAATTAAGTTAATAAAAATTAGTGGGGTGCGAGGTACATATCTTTTTTATAAAATAGGACATGGGCCAGAAAATATAGCACAATATGAGTTTAACGATAAAAAATTAGCATATTTTAATTAGATTTATGTGACAATTATTAGTTTTGTCATAATTCATGGACTAAAAAATTTAAATATGGGATTTTTAAAAGAGTTTAAAGAGTTTGCAATGCGCGGCAGCGTAGTAGATCTAGCTGTCGGTGTTGTCATCGGTGGAGCTTTTGGTAAAATTGTCACCTCATTGGTTGACGATATTATCATGCCGCCTATTGGTTATTTAACAGGTGGTGTTGATTTTTCATCCAAAAAATTGATCTTGAAAGCTGCTGATGAAGCTACTAAACAAGCTGAAGTATCTATTAATTATGGAAACTTTATTAATGTAATTATTCAATTTTTAATTGTAGCATTCTGTATTTTTTGTGTTATTAAGGCTTTAAATTCATTGAAACGTAAAGAGGAAGCAGCTCCAGCGGCACCTGCAGCACCGACGAAAGAAGAAACGCTTTTGACTGAGATCAGAGATATTCTGAAAAATAAATAGGGTAGGATATATACTTCATTTATAAAAATCAGCACAGTCAAACTGTGCTGATTTTTATTTTAGGGTAGTTGAAAAATTGTTTTTTGAAGCTGTAGCTGAATAAATTAGCTTGTCCGCTTCACATTAACTTTAAATGTTCGTAATATTGTTTGTTTTTGTCTAAAATAAACTTTACTTTTGCATTCCTCTTGGGGAGTTTTGTATTAATTGAAGTAAGAACAAATTAGCATAATAGCGTCATGAAAAGAACATTTCAGCCATCGCAAAGAAAAAGAAGAAACAAACACGGTTTTAGAGAGCGTATGAGCTCTGCAAACGGTAGAAGAGTATTAGCTTCACGTAGAGCCAAAGGTAGAAAACGTCTTACAGTGTCTGACGAATACCGTCACAAAGGTTAATCTTTGACAAGGATCGGTGGCCGCTTATAAGAGCTTTTTCTAATAAGATTAAGTCATCGTATGAAAAATACATTTACAAAAGAAGAACGGTTATGTGCGAAAAGGCGTATTGATACGCTTTTTAAAAGCGGTTCTTCTTTTGTCTTGTATCCGTTTAGAGTTGTTTTTCTCTTCGAAAAAAACAATGGGGCTGACGATATTCCCTCCAGTCAGTCTATCATTTCCGTATCCAAACGTAGGTTCAAAAGAGCAGTTGATCGCAATTCGATTAAGCGAATGATGCGTGAGAGTTACCGTTTGCAAAAATCGAATGATTTGATTCCGTTTTTGTTGAAACATAATGTAACTTTGTATTTGGCTATTCAATATGTAGGCAAGCAGATCTTAACGTATGATGTGTTTAGCACCGCAATGAATAAAATGCTGAAAAAATTGCAGGATGAATGTGCTGAAGCTTATTTGGAAAAAGGGGATTCAACCCCTGTTTAGTTTTATTTTCTTGGCTATTATTCGGTTTTACCAAGTTTTTATTTCACCATTTTTAGGTGCTAATTGTAGATATACGCCGACCTGTTCTCAATACGGAAAGGAGGCTATTCTGAAATATGGACCTTTTAAAGGTGGCTGGATGGCTTTAAAACGAATTGCACGTTGCAACCCTTGGGGTGGGCATGGACATGATCCTGTGCCATGATTTCAATAATGACGATGAATAATTTAATTTTACAAATTGATACTTCAACCACGATTTGCTCGGTTGCCCTAAGTGAAAATGGTGAGACACTAGCGGTTATCGATCTCGATGAACCGAATGCCCATGCCGCTAAATTGACCGTTTTGATTGCGGAAATCCTTACACAGACAAACCGAACGATGCAGGATTTAAGTGCTGTGGCGGTGAGCATGGGACCGGGCTCTTATACAGGTTTACGTATAGGGGTGTCTACGGCCAAAGGTCTCTGTTATGCCTTAGATATACCCTTAATCGCTATTAATACATTAGAGGCTTTGTTTCTAGGGTATAAGGGACAATTTGGTATAACAGAAGGTGAAGCTTATCTTCCCATGATCGATGCCCGTCGTATGGAAGTATATACGGCCGTTTATGACCATAATGCTGCATTGGTGAAAGCAACATCTGCCGAAATTATTGATGTTGATTATTTCAATGAATTATTGCTGAACTATCATCGTGTCCATTTATTTGGATCGGGAGCCGATAAATTTGACGATTTGTTCAGCGCAATGGATCGCGTGGATGTGCTGAGCGGATTTAATGATTCTGCGGCTTTTTTATCGACGTTGGCCTTTGATAAATTTCAGCGGAAAGAGTTTGAGGATATTGCTTATTTCGAGCCATTCTATCTTAAAGATTTTTTGGTTACCCCAGCAAAGAAAAAGGTTGGCTTATTATAGCCAACCTTTTCTTTTGAACCATAAATAAATAGCCAGGGATATCGCAACCATGATCCCCATGGCGACCGGGTATCCATAGTACCATTCGAGTTCCGGCATATTTTTAAAGTTCATACCATAAATTCCTGCCACAAAAGTGATGGGCATAAAAAATACGGAGAAAATCGTCAGGATACGCATAATCTCATTGGTGTGATTAGACGAGATGTTGAAATACACATTAAGCAGTTGAGCTACATTCTCCGATAAGTTTTCGTATAAAGTCGATGTACGGACCTGAAGATCTTTTAAATCCCGTGTGTATACATCCTTTTTGGATGATGAATGAAAATGCTCGACAACCTCTTTGTAGAGAAAGATCACTTTTCGTGCAACATCAATCTGCCTTTTGATAAAATAGAGGTTTTTCAATATAGGTTGTTGTTTCATCCGTTTCAAAAATATCAATTCCTCGTATGCATCAATTCGGGTTGAAAGCTGCTCCAAAGTTTGGCTAAAGGTGAATACAGCAGCAGTCGTGATAAATACAGCTAGTTTACGACTATTCTTTGTTTTGATAGATGTGAATTCAATGTTCTTCAGCTTTTCTAAGAATTCGATTCGACGTTTGTGTACTGTAATGACAAAATCATTTCCATAGAATATGGTCAGACGGTCAGTAATCTCGCCGATGCTGTCGGAATTTTCTTTGAAATTGTCTGACATGACACGAAGAATAACGAAAGTATAGTTCTCAAATTCTTCGATTTTAGGTAGATGCTCAGGTTCTTTGGAGTCCTTGATAGAAGCTTCATTTAAATTGTAGCGCTCTTTGATGAAGGTGAAATCTTCTGAGGTCGGTTCAGAGATATCTATCCATTCGTAGTTTGCGATTTCTTTTTCAACAATCGTTCTGACCATAAATCTAATTTTAGCAAGGACAAGATAAGAAAGAAAATAAAAAAAGCCATCAACGGAGTTGATGGCTTTTCTGAATTTTTATGATCTTCTATTTGTTTGAAGTTTTATATTCTTCATTTAACTGTTTGATTACTTCATTCGTGATTTCCAAAGATGGGTCAGCATACAATACAGTTGGGTTGCTTTTTGAATAGGTCAGCACCAATTTGTAGCCATTTTCTGCTGCATGTTTTTTCAGGAATTCGGTAATTTTATTATAAACATTGTTGAATTCTTCAGACTCGTCTTTTGCAATAGAGGAAGAAGCCGTTTGGTCTAAACGCGCAAGCTCATCTTGTTTACGTGCTAGCTTCTGTTCAGTAGCTTGTCTATCAGCAGCGGACATTGTAGCAGCATTTTTTTGGTATTCGGCAACTTCACGTTGGAAAGCAGTACTTTTTGATTGAAGATCCGCTTGTGCTTTCTTTACCTTATTTTCAAGCTTTGATTTAATATCTTTAAAATATTGGTATTTTTCCGAAAGGGAATCCGAGTTTAAATAGACGATTTTATCTTTGCTACTTCCTTGGTTTTCTTTACTTACCGTATTGGAATCGTTTTTAGCAGGTTCGTTTGATGTTTTTGCACCTTGATTACATGATGCAATTGTTCCAACCAATAAAAGGCCAAAGGAAACTTTCGATACAATTGAAAATATAGTGTTCATTTTTTTGTTATTTGCAAATTATTACTGAAAACAAACCTAACATAAAAAAATCGAAATTTTAGTTTTTAGTAATAAAAAAGTAAAATTATACGACCTATTGCCAATTCAGAATATCGGTTCAATACTTGTTCACGGACTTGATAAATCGGCCAAAATTTCGTATTTTTGAATATTACATTTAAGAGGTTTTCAATGAGCGAAGAAAATAAAAATGCATCCACCTATTCGGCCGATAATATTCAGGTATTAGAGGGTTTAGAGGCGGTTCGTAAGCGTCCATCCATGTATATCGGTGACACCGGTGTAAAAGGATTACACCACTTGGTATACGAGGTAGTTGACAATTCAATCGATGAAGCTGTAGCAGGGTATTGTACAGATATCTTTGTTACTATCCATAAAGATAATTCGATTTCTGTCCGCGATAACGGTCGGGGTATTCCTACAGGAATCAACAAAAAAGAAAATAAATCGGCCTTAGAGCTTGTAATGACAGTATTGCACGCTGGAGGTAAATTTGATAAAGATACCTATAAGGTTTCTGGTGGTCTGCATGGTGTTGGGGTTTCCTGTGTAAACGCCTTGTCTACCCTTTTGAAAGCTGAAGTCCATCGCGATGGAAAGATCTTTCAACAAGAGTACCAAATTGGTAAGCCCTTGTATGATGTGAAGGAAGTTGGTGTTTCGGATAAGACTGGTACTATTGTAACATTCCATCCGGATGCAACGATTTTTACGCAGACTACTGTCTATAATTACGATACCTTAGCAAACCGTCTTCGTGAGCTTGCATTTTTAAATAAAGGTGTGAGCTTGACTTTGAATGATGAGCGCGAAACCAACGAAGATGGCTCTGAAAAGAAAGAAACGTTCTATTCTGAAGGTGGTCTAAAAGAGTTTGTAAAATTTTTAGATGGTAACCGTCAGTCGTTGATTCCTGAGCCTATTTATGTTGAAGGTGTAAAACAGGGTATTCCTGTCGAACTGGCTTTACAATATAACGATACTTATTCTGAAAATGTCCATTCTTACGTGAACAACATCAATACGATTGAAGGTGGTTCACATGTGGCGGGTTTCCGTCGTGGTTTGACCCGTACATTGAAAGCTTATGCGGATAAGTCGGGTTTGCTTAAAAACCTAAAAGTAGAAATTACAGGTGATGACTTCCGTGAGGGATTGACAGCCGTTATTTCGGTCAAAGTTGCAGAACCTCAGTTTGAAGGTCAAACGAAAACAAAATTAGGAAACTCCGAGGTGATGGGCGCTGTTGATGTTGCCGTAGGCGAGATCTTAGGTGTTTATTTGGAAGAGAATCCACGTGAAGCAAAGTCTATTGTTCAGAAGGTTGTAATCGCTGCTCAGGCACGTGCTGCTGCACGTAAAGCCCGTGATTTGGTGCAACGTAAAACCGTAATGGGCGGTTCTGGACTTCCTGGTAAATTAGCCGATTGTCAAGATAATGATCCTACAAAATGCGAAATTTATTTTGTTGAGGGAGATTCTGCGGGCGGTACTGCGAAGTCAGGTCGGGATAGAAAGCATCAGGCAATCATGCCTTTGCGTGGTAAAATACTTAACGTCGAGAAAGCGATGGAACATAAGATCTACGAAAATGAGGAGATCAAAAATATGTTTACAGCTTTGGGGGTGAGCGTAGGTACTGCCGAAGATGCTAAAGCATTGAATCTTGAGAAATTGCGCTATCACCGTATCATTATCATGACCGATGCCGATGTGGATGGGTCCCACATTACAACATTGATCTTGACATTCTATTTCAGATACATGAAAGAATTGATTGAAAGAGGATATGTATATATTGCGACACCGCCGCTGTACCAGGTGAAAAAAGGAAAAGAACATGAATATGCTTGGAATGAAGACCAACGTATCAATGCTATTCAGCGTTTGAAAGGAACCGGTAAAGAGGACAGTGTACACGTACAACGTTACAAAGGTCTTGGAGAGATGAATGCAGAACAGTTATGGGATACAACCATGAATCCTGAAACGCGTACATTGAGACAGGTAACTATCGAAAATGCTGCGGAATGTGACCGAATTTTCTCTATGCTAATGGGGGACGAAGTTGCTCCACGTCGTGAATTTATTGAGAAAAATGCGCGTTATGCTAAAATTGATATTTAATTGATATTCTCATAAAGGAATAAAAAAAAGCCTGATGAAATTTTTCATCGGGCTTTTTTTATTCCTTTATATTTCCTAATTTCATAAGAGTGAATCACTTTTCTGCCGGGATAAAGGGTTCATGGCCTAGCATTTAGCCAATATTAATTAAAACCTATTATGAAATATTGTAGCAAGATTTTGCTCTTTATAGGTTGTTTTATTGGCATAACCTGTATGGCGCAGACAAAAGAAAAAGTCGATCTCCAAGATTTATTTGAAAGCTTATCGGAAGAACTTCCAGAGGATGCCGATTTGAGCGAACTGACGGAAAAGTGGCACTACTATCTCGAACATCCGATCGATCTCAACAAGACCGATGGAAGAGAACTCGCTGAATTGCAATTCCTGAATCCTTTATTAATTGAGCAGCTGCTGGAACATCGGACCATTTCAGGTAATTTTATCAACCTGCTTGAATTACAATCCATTGATGGTTTTAATGAACGGATGGTCAACTTACTGTTACCTTTTGTCAGGATAGGCGCTGAATCTCCTCTTGAAACCCTGAAAGTAAGAAATTTTAAACAGGAATTTACGGTAAGATATGCCCGGATACTTGAAAAAGCAAAGGGGTATCGTATCGCTGATACCATGAGATCCCGTTATCTCGGTGATGCCAATCGCTACGCGCTAAGGTACAGAGCCCAATTAAACGATCGAATTCACCTAGCCGTCAATATGGAGAAAGATGCAGGGGAACCCTTTTTTAGGGATAAGCAAAAAATGGGATTTGATTTCTATGGCCTAAGTTTATCAATAAAGACCGTAGGCCATTTCAAGAATATTGTGATCGGCGACTATGCGCTACAATTCGGTCAGGGACTTAGCATGTGGAATGGTCTGAATTTCGGAAAAGGGGGATTAGTACAGAATACGGCAAGGCAAGGTATTGGTGTAAGGTCATATACTTCGTTAAATGAAGCTAATTTTATGCGTGGTATAGCTGGGACCTTACAGGTAAATCACATTGAAATTACCCCGTACTTTTCTTACCAATCCATTGATGGAAAAGTTAACCGCACAGTTTTTCCAGCGACGATTTCAACAATCGCAAGTACAGGTCTGCATCGTACTCCAACTGAACAGGGATACCGTCATGCGGCATCTCAAATGACCTATGGATTGAATGTATTGTGGCGTTATAGACGGCTCAAAGTAGGTGTTCATTTCAATCAGACAAAGTTGGATGCTTTTAAAACAAAGGGAATGGGATTACGGCAGGAAGCTGACTTTGAGGGAGATCTTTTGCGAAATATAAGTCTGTATGCAAACTATACCATTCGAAATACCTATTTATTTGGTGAGTATGCGAACAGTATGGATGGAGGTTCATCATCGTTAGCCGGATCTATCATCAGTTTACATCCACGTTTATCATCGGTTATATTGCTTCGAGACTATAAGAAGAACTTTCATACTTTTTATGGACAGGGATTTGGTGAATCGGATAACACCTCCAACGAACAGGGAGCTTATTTGGGACTAACGTATCAATTGGGACGAAAATTGCTCTGGTCGAATTATGCCGATATATTTCGTTTTCCAGGAGCAAAGTATCAGGCTGATACGCTATCTACCGGCGCTGATTTCTTTAGTCAGCTGAGTTACATGTGGTATAAAAAAGGCCAACTTTCATTGCGCTATCGTAACCGATTGAAACAAGTTAATTACCAGGGAGCGGGACAAACCGAGCACGGGCTTGTGAATGCCAGCAAACAGCAATTCAGGGTAGAATTTCATTACCGCCTAAGTTCAATATGGACGATTCGCTCCCGTGTTGAAGCCAATCTATTCCAAAAAGAGTATCAGGGAAATAGTTTCGGTTATATGCTTTACCAGGATGTGTTCTGGAAGTCTAGGGCCGGAAAATTCCAGTCGAATATACGCGTTGCGTATTTCGATGCGGCAAGTTATGATAATCGGATCTATGCTTATGAGCAGGATGTATTATATGCATCTGGTTATGGAATGTACAATACAAGGGGATGGAGAATGTATTTCAATCTGCAGTATCGGTTAAGCCGCCATCTTCAGGTATGGGCCAAATATGCGGTCTATTACTATCCATCGCGGGAGAGTATCGGGACTGGATTAGATCAAATTGAGGGCAATAGAAAGTCAGAGGTTAAGATGCAGTTGCGGTGGCAGTTATGAAAGCGTTGAGTTTTCTGCAAAGACTGGAGCGACTTCCTACGCTTAAGCTTACTGTCCCATATCTTGTGACGCTTCTTCTTGCACCTCGATTGCCTATGTCGCTCCATATTTTCCAATGCGTTCAGCAGCTATTGGTTGTGCTGGTTTTGATAACATTTTGTTGTTATTTATTAAAGGGAAGAATCCGCCAATATGGCTACATCTACGGGTATTATGTGTCTATTGTATTATTTGGGATTTTCCAATTTTGGCGCGAGGACCCTTTGGTTACAATCAGTCATTTCTCCCATATAGTGACCGATAGTTATGTAGTCAAAATTATTGAAGAACCCAAGGTGAAGCGGGATATCATTCGTTTTTCGGCAGAAGTATTAGGGGCTTACCAAAAAGGTGAATTTGTTGAAACTACAGGTCGACTAATGTTATCTTTAAAATCTAGCCAGAAGAACCCACTGCAGTTTGGTGATCTATTGTGGTTAAAAGGTCAAGTAAAGAAAATAGCTCCGCCATTCAATCCAATGGAATTTGACTATCGAGAGTATTTGGAAAGACAGCATATTTATCATGAAGCTTTCGCAGTCTTTGGTCGTTATAAGCTGATCAGTAGGAGAGAAGCAATGGCTTTTTCCTTGACTGGGCTTGCTTTACAAATGAGGAGATATTTTTTGGTTAAGCTTCGGCCCCATATCAAAAGGGATGAACACTTTGCTATTGCGTCAGCTTTATTATATGGTTCTCGGAGCGATATCAGTGCCGAAAGCATCCAGGTCTTCACCAATACGGGAACGATACATGTATTAAGTGTTTCGGGAATGCATGTTGCTGTTTTATTCAGTTTTTTATCCCTTATTTTCAAGCGAATTGCCTGGCCTTCCTATCTCAGATGGCTGCCACTAATTTTATTATGGAGTATGATCTGGATATATGCTTTTATTGCAGGGCTTGATCCGCCCATTACGCGGGCAGCTATTATGATTAGTTTTGTGCTGTGTGCACAGCATTTTAAACGAAGCTTTTCAACACTGAATTCGCTTATTATTGCCGCATTATTGATTTTACTGGTCATTCCCCGGGCTGTTGTTGATGTGGGGTTTCAGCTGTCCTTTTTAGCCGTTTTGGGTATGACGATATGTTCGCCGCTTGTCGAAGGATTCCTTCCGGTTAAAAGACCGATATTACGGCTTTTGAGAGATGCATTGGCTGTTTCTATTGCTGCGCAGATATTGACAACGCCACTGAGCCTTTATTATTTTGGACAATTTCCAACTTATTTTCTGGTAGCCAATGTATTAGTCGATTTCCCTTCAACACTAGCGATGTATCTCGGTTTTATTATGACAATCAATCCAATGCAGGGGCTCAACGATTTATTGGGTTTCCTTTTGGAGCATCTCATTACTTTCATCTTATACTGTTTGAAATTTATTGACCACTTGGCTTTTTCAACAATAAAAGTTGAACCTATGGGACTGGAGCTTCTATTTTTGACCTATTTTGCACTATTTTCTTTTTTATATGCTTTTCAATGGAAAGATAAAAAATACGTTTGGCTAGGGGGATGCTGTGCAATTGGAATACTATTGATCACTGCGCAAAAATACCTAGAAAATAAAGATGTAGAACGGTTTCGGGTCTATAATACGAAACATGAGCTGACGATCGGGTATTTTAAAAGCGGGCGCGGAATCGTTTACAGTACATTTGATTCTTTGCAATCCCGAGGCTTGCAATATGCATGTGGAAGAGAAATCCAATTACTGACGAGGGAAAAAGTTCAGTTTGTAGCTTTGAATGGTCAGGAGCGGAAAAACTACCTTGTTACGCTCCCTTTAGGTAGAATTGCTATTTTATTGCATGCAGGGGGAACAATGACACATGCTGACCTTGTCATTGTCAGAAAAAATTTACTAAATGGTTTACCTCGTTTATTGAAGCAAATTAGACCAAAACTTGTTATACTGGATGGATCCAATTCAATGGAGAAATCCAAGCATACAAAACGTATGTTGGATAGTTTGGGAATACAGAATTATCTCATGAAAGATAATTTTGCGTATGTTTGGGATAAGGAGAACTTATGACGCAAGATAGTATATCAATCTTAAGGCAATACTGGGGATTCGATTCATTTAGACCCCTGCAGGAAGAAATTATTCAATCGGTCATTTCAGGTAAAGATACACTGGCTTTATTGCCGACTGGCGGCGGAAAGTCGATTTGTTTTCAAGTACCTGCCTTGATGCGAGAAGGGATTTGTATTGTCGTTACACCGCTTATCGCATTGATGAAAGATCAGGTCGAACATTTGAAAAAGAATGGAATTCAGGCGGTCGCCATTTATGCTGGAATGAAGAAGAGAGAGGTGGATATTACATTGGATAACTGCGTCTATGGGCAAATTAAATTTCTCTACCTTTCTCCTGAACGTTTGTACAATGATATGGTGAAAGAGCGCATTCGATTTATGAATGTCAACTTGTTCGCCATAGATGAAGCACATTGTATTTCTCAATGGGGATATGATTTTAGACCGCCCTATTTAGAACTCGCTAAGTTAAGGGAACTGCATCCCAAGATCCCTTTTCTGGCTCTTACAGCGACCGCAACGGAGCGTGTCATTAGCGATATACAGCAGAAACTGAATTTTCCGAAAGAAAATGTATTTGTCAAAAGCTTTCTCCGCGACAATTTGGCTTATATGGCCATTGAAGAAGAGGACAAGATGGGACGCATGGTACGGATTATACATAAGTTGGGGGGATCCGGTATTGTCTATGTCAGAAATAGACGAGAAACGCAGGAGATAGCCCGTATTTTAGTCAATAATGGCGTTTCGGCAGATTATTACCATGCTGGGCTTTCGGGGCAGGAGCGAGATCAGAAACAAAAAGGATGGATGGCGAACAATGTTCGCGTCATTGTTGCTACCAATGCATTTGGAATGGGCATTGACAAACCAGATGTGCGTTTTGTGATCCATCTCGATTTACCAGATTCCCTAGAGGCTTACTATCAGGAAGCGGGTAGGGCGGGAAGAGACGGAAAAAAGGCGTATCCTGTTATTCTTTATCAAAAGACCGACGAGCGGAAACTTGTTGATAATTTGCAAGCTAGTTTTCCTGATATTCCATTTATTCAGCAGACTTACCATTACCTATGTAATCATTTTCAAATTCCCTATGGTTCTGGAGAAGGAGTGACTGTGGATTTTGATGTTGTGACTTTTGCCAAAAAATATCAGTTGCCTTTGGTCCCCGTTATGAATGCGCTGAAGTTTTTGGAGCGGGATACCTGGTTGGTACTGTCAGAAGCTGTAACAATACCTTCCCGCTTTAAGTTTGAGATTGATAGTGCCGAATTGTATAAAGTTCAAGTGCAGTATGTGAAATATGATAAGCTCATTAAGGCTATTTTGCGCAGCTATGGCGGTGTTTTTGAGAACTATATCCTGATCAATGAATATGAATTTGCACGTAAGTTAGGTCTGTCTTATGATCGTGTTGTCGAGCTGTTGAAGTCGTTAGAGACATTGGAAATAGCGAGTTATCTACCTTCTACAGATGCGCCACAACTGACCTTTTTACAAAACCGTGTCGATTACAAACACCTGCATATCGATCATATTTTTATTCGCGATCGCCATCAGGTGAAGGAAGAAGAAGTCAATGGCATGATCGGTTACATTGAACACAGCAATTGCCGCAGCCAGTCGCTGTTGTTATATTTTGGTGAGAAAAATGCTGGTTTCTGTCAGGTATGCGATCTGTGTCTGATCCGTAATCATCAGGAAAAGCAACGGACAAGCATAAAAGCCGAAATTAAAAACAGTTTGCTCGCTGGGCCTAAAAATATTCACGATTTGGTTGCGAGCTTGACGATAGGTACAGAAAATCAAAGAATAGAGATTATCCGTGATCTCCTAGATGCGGAAAAAATTCGTCTGGAGGATAATCTCTATTCTTGGAATACCTTGTTTTAACTTATTTTTCGATGGGAAGATTAAGCTCTTCTTGGCCCCATTCTGACCAGGAACCATCGTATACGCGGATTTGCTCGTGACCAGCAAGATGACAAGCAAATGCTAAGATTGAGGCCGTGATACCAGACCCACAGGAGAATACATATTCATTTCCGGTCACATTAAAATGATCAAATTGCTGTTTCAGTTCATCAATGGGTTTATAAACGATTCCATCAAATAGTTCGTCGAAAGGGAGGTTTTTGGAATGGGGGATATGCCCACCATGGAGGCCTTTACGAGGTTCAGCGACTAAACCACTAAAGCGACCTTTACTTCTAGCGTCGAAAATATTAACGTCGGAATTTCGATAATGTGTTAAGATATATTCTTTGTCAGCATAACGGTTTGCTTGAAATTGGGCTTTGAAGTTACCAGGCTTTACAGCAGCTGTATACTGGTCTACAAGTGGCAATTTGATTTTTTTCCAAGCAGGAACACCACCATTTAGAATAAATACCTGTTCAAAACCCATGACCTTAAACATCCACCAGGCTCTTGGGCTTGAATAAACGCCCCATCTGTCATATAATACGACCGTACTGCCCTGATTGATTCCGAGGTTTTGCATTTCCCGTTCGAATACATCTGCAGATACAAGAGTATGCGGTAATTTAGAAGTAGCATCCGAGAGTTTTCCTTCGATGTCAAAAAATTGAGAATGGGGAAGTACTTCGAACTTGGTATCCTTGATGGATTGGCCAACTTTGTCGATGGTGCAATCAAGGAGGACAATGTCTGTATGCTGTCCCAATGATTCATGAAGTTCGGAGGGGTTAATTAAGGCTGATTTGAATGACATAACAATAAAGTTTATTGGTACAAAATTACAAAAGCATCCCTATAAAAGCAAAGCGGCTGTCCTTTTGGAACAGCCGCTTTTTATGGATTGAAATTGCTAATTACTTAGCGTTTTTATCATTTTCCATTTGCTCTTTCAATTGAGCTAATACGTCTAAGTCGCCTAAAGTAGATTTTTCAACAGAATCTTTTACTTTTTTCACAGCTGAAGACTCAGCTTTAGCGTCTTTTTTACGATTGCTAGACTCTTCTTTGCGAGCTTCTTCTTTCTCTTCTTCCCAGATACGAGAGTGAGAAATTACCAAACGTTTGTTCTCTTTGTTGAACTCGATGATTTTGAATGAAGTAACTTCATCAACTTTCAATGAAGAACCGTCTTCTTTAACAGAGTGTTTAGAAGGACAGAAACCTTCAACACCATATTGTAAAGCTACGATATCACCTTTGTCACCAACTTTGATCACAGTACCTTCGTGGATAGAACCTTCAGTAAAGATCGTCTCGAAAGTATCCCAAGGGTTTTCTTCCAATTGTTTGTGACCTAAAGATAATTTACGGTTTTCTTCATCTAATTCTAAAACAACTACGTCTAATGTTTCACCAACTTTAGTGAATTCGTTAGGGTGGTTGATTTTTTTAGACCATGATAAATCAGAGATGTGGATCAAACCATCGATACCTTCTTCCAATTCAACAAATACACCGAAGTTAGTCATGTTTTTAACAACAGCTGTTTGTTTAGAACCTACAGGGTAACGCTCAGTGATATTTTTCCAAGGATCTGGAGTCAATTGTTTGATACCTAAGCTCATTTTACGCTCATCGCGATCTAACGTTAAGATTTGCGCTTCGATCTCATCACCAACTTTCAAGAACTCTTGTGGAGAACGTAAGTTTTGTGACCAAGACATTTCAGAAACGTGGATCAAACCTTCAACACCAGGGATGATTTCTAAGAAAGCACCGTAATCAGCAACTGTTACGATTTTACCTTTAACTTTAGAACCAACTTCTAATGCAGTATCTAAAGATTCCCAAGGATGCTCAGATAATTGTTTCAAGCCTAAAGCGATACGTTTTTTCTCGTCATCAAAGTCTAATACAACAACGTTGATTGTTTGATCTAGCGATAAAACTTCTTTTGGATGCTCGATACGACCCCAAGAGATATCTGTGATATGCAATAAACCGTCAACACCACCTAAATCGATGAACACACCGAAGTCAGTGATATTTTTAACTGTTCCTTCTAATACTTGACCTTTTTCTAATTTAGCAACGATTTCAGATTTTTGGTTTTCTAAGTCGTTTTCAATTAATACTTTGTGTGATACGACAACGTTTTTGAATTCGTGGTTGATTTTCACAACTTTGAATTCCATTGTTTTACCTACGTATACATCGTAGTCACGGATAGGTTTGATATCGATTTGAGATCCAGGTAAGAATGCTTCAACACCTTTGATGTCAACGATAAGACCACCTTTAGTACGGCTCTTAACGAAACCAGTAATGATTGCATCATTTTCCAATGCCTCATTGATAGCTTCCCAAGATTTTTGAGTTTTAGCACGTTTGCGAGAAAGTACTAATTGACCGTTAGCATCTTCTTGAGATTCAACGAATACGTCAACTTTGTCACCAACTTTTAATTCTGGTAAGTCACGGAATTCTGATAAAGAAACTAAACCGTCAGATTTGAAACCAACATTTAAGACTACGTCTTTGTTGTTGATAGAAACTACAGTACCTTCAATAATTTCACCTTGGTTAACTTGGTTGAAAGTATCTGCGTATTGTGCTTCAAGTTTAGCGCGTTCAGCTTCGCTATAATTTCCGAAACCTTTATCATTTGCATCCCAGTCAAATTCACCTTCTGGTGTGATCCAAGTGTTTGATTTGATTTCGTCGATTAAGTTTGAATCAGCTTCTGATTCAATTTGTTCAGTGTCTTTCACTACTTTAGTGTCAGCCCCTTGTAGCTCTGCGTTTTTCGCTGCTAATTCTTTTTCTGCTTCTTGTTTTTTTGCCATTAATTAATTTTCTCCTTTTTCCTACTTTGTAGGAGTTGCAAAGGTACAAAAAAACTTTAAATGCAAAATTTTATTTTTCTTATTTTATTGAAAGACTTTCAGTTATAGGGGACTTTTTACACGCCAACCCCGCAAGGGATGGTATTTGAATTGTACTATTGCTAATTCTCGACTTTATTTGCGGAAATCCTTTTCCGATAAAATAGATTTTAAGTGACTTAAGACAACTTAGTCTTCTCTTTTAAAAGAATTGAAAATGCGTGGCTTGGCAATAACAATGGTTTGTTTAGATAGTGCTATGGCCGCATTAAGCTCATACCCCAATAATAAAATAAGCGTATTCAGGTAAATCCAGAGCATAATGACGATCAATGTCCCAATGGATCCATACAGTTTGTTATATGCACCGAAATGATTGATATAAAAGGTAAATATGGAAAACGTCAATATCGCTAAAATGGTAGCCATAGATGCTCCGGGACTGAAGAGTTTCCATTTATTGGAGTTGGAGGGGCCAAATTTGTAAATACAGCTTACTGTGAAAAAGTAGATAGCAAATATAATCAACCATCGGGCTACTTTAAGTAGAATAGCCCAGAAGCTGGATTTAATACCTGTCGTTTCCTTGAGGTAGTCTATCGTAATGCCAGCTATGGTAAATATCGTCATCCCCGCTGTTAACGCAAAAATAATCAGGAAAGCCAAGGCTAGGGCAAGCAATCGTTTTCTGATCCAGGGTCTTCTTTCCGTCATCAACGAAGCCTTATTGAAGGCATTCATAAGAGAGGCCATACCATTGGTCGCAAAATAGGCCGCAAACACAAAACCGAAAGATAGCAACCCGCCATTTTGGTTTTTGATAATATCCTCCAAAGTCGTTTCAACAACCAGAAAAGCATTTTTGGGAATTACTACCGCAAGGAAATCCAGCAACTGTTCCTGAAAATTATTGATCGGAATATAGGGGATCAATGTAAAGAGAAAGATAATCCCTGGGAAAATGGCTAATAGAAAGCTATAGGATAGGGAAGAAGCCTTACTGACTATCGAATCTCTAGAAAGCTCCTGGAAGAAAAATACCGCCACTGTATAAAGCGGTAGTGAGCCAAAGCCCGGCAATACGACACGTTTACTCCATTCGATTAATCTAAAATAAGGTTCAAAATTTAATAGCCATTGGTGGATTTTCCCCATATCAATTAAAATATTTACTCATTTTATCCAGGAAGACCTGTGGCGGCATACAAGGTCTGTTTTTCTCCATATTGACAAAGACCAAGGTTGTCTCTCCCTGGTTGAGTAATTCTCCCTCCTCATTGAAGAGCTCGTATTCAAAAATAATACGAACGGCAGGCTTCTGGCGGATGGTTACCCGTATGGTGATCAAATCATCATATTTGCCCGGTTTCAGATATTTGGTTTTCATTTCGGCAACGGGGAGCATGACCCCCATTTCTTCCAGTTCCCTGTACGATATCCCCGTGCTCCGCAGCATTTCAGTTCTTGCTATTTCATAAAATGCTGCATAATTGCCATAATAGACATAGCCCATTTGGTCTGTTTCTGCATAGCGAACGCGAATCTGATGGTCGAATACAAACATTATTTTTTAATATTTCTAGCGTCCAAAGCCTGTTGGAATTTGCGCGCATTGATCAGATGTTCAGCCTCTGTTTTGGCAAAATTATGGTAACCTGAGAAATCATCTTTTGCACACATGTAAATATAATCGTGTTGCTTAAAGTTTAAGACCGCATCAATTGCCGCGATGCTTGGGATAGAGATCGGACCTGGAGGCAATCCTCTATAAATATAAGTATTGTAAGGATTGTCTGTTCTCAGGTGCTTATTCAATACCCTTCTAATGGTAAAGTCATTATTAGCAAAGATCACGGTAGGGTCTGCCTGCAATAACATTCCCTTTTTTAGACGGTTTAAATAAAGTCCAGCGATCATGGGCATTTCATCTTGATGTAAGGCTTCACCTTTGACAATGGAAGCTAAGGTACTGACTTGTTGTGGTGTCAGATTAAGCGCTTTTGCTTTTGCCGTGCGATCCGCATTCCAGAATTTTTTCCATTCATCATCAAAACGGGCAATGACCTTTTCCGGATTGGTGTTCCAGTAAATTTCGTAAGTATTAGGAATAAACATAGAAATCAGATTTTCCTTTGTAAATCCGTACTTCTGCGCGGTAGCTTCATCATTCAGTACAGCGATAAATTGTGCAGAATCAGCTTCAAAACTTTTTCCTAGAAGCGCCGCCATATTCTCTTTTAGTCGAACATTGGCGAATCTGAATTTTACAGGTTCTTGGTAACCGCCAATCAAATTGCCGACTAAGCGTCTATTGTTCATCCCTGTGGTTAACAGATAACGTCCGGGTTTTACACTTTGTTCATATTTTTTATATTGTGCTGCACGCTCAAAGGAAGCGATATCATCCACTAGATTTGAATCTTTGATTGATTTCAGTACATCTTCATACTTTTCACCCTCGTGTATGTACAGGTACTTTTTCTCTCCCGATACATTCGAAGCATAAAATGCTTTATAAAATGTCCAAGCAAAATAACCTCCGACAACGATAACGATCAGCGCAATGATTTTTAACCAACTTGGTATTCCTTTTTTATTTTCCATTCTAAAATTTTTTATTCAACTGTTGTTCGCTGTTCATGGCATTTATACAGCCTTTAGCGGTCACTGGTTGATGAAATCGCACACATATAGATCGGTTTCATCTTTATATTTTATACTATTCCTGAATCTGCCAAGGACGCTAATCCATTATTGTGGAGATCATTCAATGCAGTTTCATTTTTGAGTCAATAAACTTAAAAGCCTAGACTATTCCCTTTATTTTCTTTTTCTTTTTTCTGTCCAGCAGGTTGTGTCGTCGTTGTCGGTTTAGCAACTGGCGTATTCGTTGTTGTACTTTTCGCTGGAGCAACAGGTTTCGACTGGACCGGAGGCTTCGCCGCCGGTGGAGTAACTTGAGTTTGGTTTGCCTGTGGTTTAGGTGTTGTTGTGCCAGAAGGAGTACCTGTTGTTGGCGCCGGTGCGGTCAACGAAAGTGTAACATCAATTTTGGCACCTAAGCTGGTCAGGCCTTTTTCTATCCCTGGCGATTGTACACTGATTACTGCGGTGGCTGTATCTGTAACATTCGGATCATATGTCACGGTACCTAGACCGAGGCCGGCGCCAGACAAGGCAAACTTCGCTTCGTTTAAAGGAAGACCTATTAAGTTGGGTATTTCAACTTCATTTGCTCCAAGCCCATTTCCCAAAACTAGATCTATACGTGATCCTTTCGGAATCATACGTCCATTGCGGATCGATTGCCCCGCAAATTGGGCGTCTAATACAATATCTCTTGCGATATCCGCGACATAAGAAGTATCACCAATTTTAAGGTTATGGTTTTTCAGTATCGCAGTTGCTTCGATCAGCGTTTTGTCTTTTATATTTGGAAAGGCAACTTCAGGGGCTACCTGCGTGATAATAGTCAAATAAATTGTGCGGCCCGATTTTACATGGAACCCTTGTTCAGGATCCTGTTCTATGACTAGACCTGGCTTGGCATCCATCTGATAAACGGAATCAATTTGATATTCCAGTCCAGCATCCTCAAGTGCTTGAATGGCTGCACTGATATGCAAGCCTTTCACTTTTGGAACGGCAATAGATTCATCATGTTTGGTATATATTTTCAGTCCTACATATACGAAAAGGAATAGACATATTATCGCAATGAGAGCGGCAATAAGATTTTTCCTGAAAGTGGGGGTCTGAAGATATTGTACGACTTTGGACATTTCTTTGTTTGATAAAAATTAATTCTGCATAGAACCGCAATATTAAAGCCAAGTTTGCAGAATGATTAAATAAAATTATTCCTCACAAAATTATTCGTTTTTCCGTGTATAGCAAATTATATTTGCTATTCGAATCGCTAAAATTTATGAAAGCAAAAATAGCATTAATAACTGGAGGTTATACAGGGGAGGCAGAAGTTTCTTTTAAAAGTTCTGCCTTTGTCAATTCTCAGCTTGATCACGACAAATATGATGTGTATCTAATTACAGTGAGCAAAGAAGCATGGTACTATGAAGATTTAGATGGTAAGCGTCACCCGATTTCAAAAGCAGATTTTACGCTTCCATTGAACGGGGAAACCCTGACCTTTGACTTGGCATTTATTATGGTGCATGGTGTACCTGGAGAGGATGGAAGACTTCAGAGCTATTTTGATTTGCTAGATATTCCTTATACATCTTGTGATGCCCTGACTTCCGCGCTGACGATGAATAAAGGGTATACAAAAGCGATCTTAACGGATATTCCAGAATTGCATTTAGCAAAATCGGTCCTATTATTCGAATCGCAGCGGTCTGAGGCGCTCAAAATCGTCGAAAGCAATCTTTCACTCCCTTATTTTGTCAAACCTAATGCCGGTGGAAGTAGTATCGGAATGACCAAAGTAAAGGAATCGGCACAACTGCAAGAAGCGATCGATAAAGCTTTTGATGCAGAAAATACAGGGAAACAGGTGATTGTCGAAGAGTTTGTGACCGGACGTGAGTTTTCGGAAGGAATTTTTCGCAATTCGAAAGGGGAGCTGGTTGTTTTACCTCCTACGGAAGTACGGACTACACGTGAGTTTTTTGATTACGAAGCGAAATATGTACCCGGATTGACCGAAGAGATTACTCCGGCAGAGCTGACTATTGAACAGCAGGAGCGTGCTGCACGTATTTTGAGAGAGGTTTATGTCAGATTGAACTGCAAAGGTATGGTCCGTGTAGATTTCTTTTTGGAAAACGAAACCGATAAATTTTATTTTATCGAAATCAATACTATTCCTGGGCAGACTCCACAAAGCTTTATCCCGCAGCAAGTAAGGGCTTTTGGAATGAAGGAAGGTGATTTCTACGGCGAATTGATCGAAACAGCCCTGCAATCGAAATAGTATTGTCCTTTTTTTAATGGGCCTGAAACGAGGGTTTGTGGGATTGCAGCGGATAAAAATATGCAGCGGTAAGTAAAAATACAAAAAGAAGGCTTTCAAAAATTGAAAGCCTTCTTTTTGTATTTTATTTTCTGAAATCAAACTTAGATAGGTCAGGTTTAAATTTTTTCACCCTTTTTAGCTCTTCCTGATAGATTACCTGCCCGATATTTTTTAAAAATGGGTAGGTTACCGTTTCGTATTCATAGAGTCCATCGTTGTAGATGCCATTTTCATTGGACTGCACAACAACAGCGAGCATAAATTCTACCCCATGTTCGAAATCAACAATATAGGCATTGTCAATATTATAGCCATAAGAATCGCCATACTTGTTGAAGATCCGGATGTTGGGATTTAAGGTTGCATTTTTTTCGCGACCATAAAAAAGGAGCTTGCTATACGTTGGCCAGAATTCTGTTGAGTCATATTTCGGGAAATCCGATTCAAAGGGGTAGCGCGACATATAGTCATAGAGTAGGGCATAATCCTCTTTTTTTAGATTAAATCTATCTTTAGGCTGAAACACTTCAGGAAATAACAATTTCTTCAGGATGAGCTGTTGATCTTCAAGTGCGTAGACATTAAGCCCCTCAAAACTCCATGGCTCATGGACTAGCTCATCTTTGTCATTCATATAGCCCTTTCCTTGAAGGGTATTTGATAGTTCTATGGTATAGTCTTTGGGATCGAACTGTGCTTCTTGCTTATATATAATATCCTTCTCATTGTAAAAGGTGATCGGGTTGGTATGTTTGGCCCAGATGCCCTTGTCACCTATAGCGAGACGGTTGACGATCCGGCTGTATTGAGTGCCGTATTTTTTAAGTTTTGCATTGAGCTCAGCACGGCCAATAAATTCAAAGAGCCTGTTCTGGGCATCGTTGTCGCTGGTCAATAGGATTTTTTTTACATATTGCGCTACGGAAGGAAGACCATTGGCAGCAGATTCGTCAACGGATACTCTTGTCTGTTTCTCGAAGGCAGAATCAATGCGTAGCGGAGTGTCTTTGCTGAGACCGGCAATCTGTAGGTCATTGATTTTTTCCAGTGCTAGAATTGCTGTCGGAAGTTTTACGGTACTTGCCGGATAAAAATACCAATGTGGATTAAGGCGATAGCTATAGGTTTTAAAATGCGGTATATTAGATTTATCACGATCAATCCGCGTGTAAAGGATCTGTACCTCGTTTTTAGTCGGATGACTTAATATCTTCTGAAATAGATCCGGATGGCTTTGAAGCAGCTTTTCCAAGTATATGGTGTCTACCTTTTGAGCGTATGCATCTGACATGAATAAGATAAAAATGAGGGTTAAAAATTTGTGTATGTGCCTAATCATTTCGTGTTTTAAATTTTCAAGACAGGTAAATCAAAAGAAAGCTTAATTAAATCTAAGTCTTACGCTTGTGTAGCCTTATCGGTTAAATTCTTCTATGGCTTTTAAGAGCTGGTCTTTCAATAGCAGCTTCTTTGCTTTTTCATTTTCCTGAACATAAGGCTCTAGGGTCTCTTTTTTTAGTGGTAAAATTTCATTCGCCTTTTCCATCTTGAAATGCGATATCGCGGGCTGATTGATATCAGCGGTCATGCTATAGCGACGGATTCGCCTTTCGTAACTAACGGTGTCCACCAAAAATAACCAGCAGCTATCTTGTGGAATGCCTTTAATTTTCTTATTCCAATAATCTATCCGATAAATTTCTTTTGTTTGATCTGGTGTTACGGTGTATTTTTTGCCTTTTTCCCGCCAAGATATCTCACTGGGTTTGGTTGCCGTTCTCAATTTTATTTTGGTTTTTGAAACGACAGTGCTGTCATTTTTTAAAACGATATAAAATTTGTACCTACTGCTAATCGGTTCGCGGTCGAAAGAATAGAGCATCGGAGCATACGACCCTGGTATCGTAATATTTCCTCCTGGTGTACGCATACTGGATGGGGGACGAAATTGCGCAGAAACTTGCGACAGATTACTTAGCATAACAAGCCCGAAACATAACATAGACAATGCATAACTGGACGTTCCGGAGCATGTACGCAACTTGTTTTTAATACACATGAATCTATTTTCTTGTATAAACCTCAAAGGTATAAGCAAATGCATGTTTCTCATCGGCCTGATGTGAATCTGAAGAAACTAATTCCCATTCTTCGGCGGGTAATTCAGGAAAGAAAGCATCTCCTTTGATGGTTGTATGCACCCGTGTTAAAAGCACTTTGTTCGCCAGTGGAAGGGCCTGTTGATAGATGTTTGCGCCGCCAATAATAAATACCTCACGTTCGTCACGGCAATATAAAAGTGCCTCCTGGATACTATTGGCGACATCAATATCTTCGCCCTGAAAATTTGCGTTGCGTGTGATGACAATATTCCTTCTGTCCGGCAATGCTTTGCCAATGGCTTCAAAGGTTTTTCTACCCATCAGAACCGAGTGCTCAATGGTATTTTTTTTGAAATATTTAAAATCGTTGGGTAAATGCCAGGGCATCTGGTTATCGATGCCAATCGCATTGTTTTCCGAAGCAGCTACGATTAATGTGATCGTTGGATTACTCATTTTTGATAGGGTGATTAGTCGTCCTCTAATATAACGTTATTGCAAAATTGTCAGCCTTGATTACTAAACGGCCACCGGCGCTTTGATATGCGGGTGTGATTCGTAGTTTAACAATTCAAAATCTTCGAATTTAAACGCAAAAATATCGTTCACGTCAGGATTAATTTTTAGTTGCGGCAGGGGTTTTGGATCCCGGCTCAACTGTAATTCCGTTTGCTCAAAGTGATTGCTATAAATATGTGCGTCGCCCAGGGTATGAATAAATTCTGCCGCTTCCATATCACACACTTGGGCAACCATCATAGTCAGAAGTGCGTATGAAGCAATATTAAAAGGTACCCCCAAGAATATATCTGCGCTACGCTGATAGAGTTGACAGGACAATTGTGGTTTAAAAATTCCTTTTTCAGGTTGTGCTGGAGCGACATAAAATTGAAAAAAAGCATGGCAGGGCGGTAATGCCATATGCTCTATTTCGGCGACATTCCATGCAGATACAATAATACGACGGGAATCTGGCGTATTTTTGAGCTGGTTGATAACTTGTGCGATCTGATCGATATGACGGCCATCGGGTGTCGGCCAAGAACGCCATTGTGATCCATATACAGGACCTAAATTTCCTTGTTCGTCAGCCCATTCATCCCAAATGCTTACGCCATTTTCTTTGAGATACTGAATATTGGTTTCACCTTTTAGAAACCAGATCAACTCATGGATAATGGATCGCAGGTGTAATTTTTTGGTAGTAACCAAAGGAAAACCTTCCTGAAGGTTGAAACGCATCTGATATCCAAAGACACTTTTGGTGCCCGTGCCTGTACGATCTGTCTTTACAACACCATTCGTATATACATGTCTGAGTAAATCTAAATATTGTTTCATCTGTAAAAAAGTAATTATTAAATACTAAATATCAATGCTATCATCGAACTGTAATGGATCGAATAGCGCTATTTTATATGTTTGATTCTCAATCGGAGGGTATTTGAATACATGATGTTCGAATTGATTTCTTCAGCCATTAATAAGCTATTGATGCATTCAGCCTTTCAAGATAGTCAAAACTAAGGAAAATCCTTATAACGAGAAAGTCAAAACTTAAAATGATAAGAGGGGTTACTGAAAAAAAATGTAATTTTGCAAAATATTATGGAGAATAAAAAAGTAGCTTTTTATACACTTGGATGTAAACTGAATTATTCGGAGACATCATCCATTGGTCGTTTATTTAAAGATGCGGGCTATGATACCACTGCGTTCAATAGCCGTGCAGACGTTTATGTAATCAATACATGTTCGGTAACGGATAATGCAGACAAGAAGTGTAGAAAAGTAGTGAAGGAAGCTTTAAAGCACTCTCCCAATGCTTATATTACGATTGTTGGCTGTTATGCGCAGCTAAAACCAAAAGAGATTGCAGAGATTCCCGGAGTGGATATGGTCTTAGGTGCAGCTGAAAAGTTTAATATCATTGAGCATATCAATGATTTGACGAAACAGGAAAAAACGATTGTTTATAATGGTCCAATCGATGAGACCAATCAATTTGTCTCGGCTTATTCGATTGGTGATCGTACGCGTACCTTCCTAAAAGTACAGGATGGGTGCGATTATTCATGCACATTTTGTACGATTCCTTTGGCACGTGGCGGAAGCCGCTCGGGTAAGATCGAAGATATTGTCCGTCAAGCGGAAGAAATTGCAGCATCAGGTGTCAAAGAAATCGTTTTGACAGGCGTAAACATTGGCGATTTTGGTATTCGGGATGGCAAGCGTGAAGACCGATTCTTGGATTTGGTACGGGCATTGGATGAAGTCGAAGGAATTGATAGAATTCGTATCTCCTCGATAGAACCCAATCTTCTTTCCAATGATATTATTGAGTTTGTGGCACAATCAAAACGTTTTGTTCCACATTTCCATATGCCATTGCAGTCTGGAAGTAATAAAATTCTGAGTTTGATGCGCAGAAGATACAAAAGAGAGCTTTACACGGAGCGCGTCGCATTTATCAAGTCATTGATGCCTAATTGCTGTATTGGTGTTGACGTTATTGTCGGATTTCCGGGAGAAACACGTGAAGACTTTATCGATACATACAATTTCTTGAATGATATGGATATTTCTTATCTGCATGTCTTTACTTATTCAGAAAGAGAGAATACCATTGCTGCTCAAATGGACGGTGCTGTACCGGGAGTTCAACGTAGTGACCGAAGCAAAATGTTGCACATCCTTTCGGAGAAGAAGCGCCGTGCTTTTTATGAGTCACAGCTTGGTGAGACTGGTGATGTTTTGTTTGAGGCTGACGAGAAAGACGGTTATATGCATGGTTTTTCTAAAAACTATGTCAAAGTACGGACCTTATACGATCCATTATTGGTGAATGAGGTCGTGCCAGTTAAATTTATGGAAGTAACGGATTCCTGTGAAGTGGAGGTGGAAGAAATTCCGGAGACATTGGCACATTAGTCCACGAAAGATTTATAACATAAAAAAAGGCAATCTTATTAGAGAAGATTGCCTTTTTTCATTAAAGGGAATTCCATAATTCCCCCGTTGATTGCAGTATGCTGTTGTATTTCTGATCAAATTGACGGCAGGAATCTGACCGGAAGTTGATCGGTACCTCTAATGCGTACTGCTCTTTGCAGCGTTCAACCAGATGACGGTACCCAAGATCAAAAGTACGCCGAGCCATTGTATTGTAGATACACTTTCATGAAGTATAAAAAACGACATACAGGTGGCTACAGGCAGTTCAGCCGAACTCAATATTCCGCCTAAGGAGAAGCCCGTTTTGGGTAAGCCATAAGCAAATAATAAAGGCGGGATGACGGTGCCGAATAGCGAAAGGATCAAGCCAAAATAGAGGAAGTTACCATCAAATTGACCATTCCATAAATAGGCCGGTGGAAACAAGGTGAAGACCAGTATACAGGACCCCGTTACCATAATAGCGCTTTTTTGAATAGGGTGATAGTCATTGCCGACACGACCATTGACGATCATGAAGACCGAATAGGCAGTCGCTGCTAATAGACCAAATAAGACACCTGTTAAGTTGAGGTGTTGTAATCCTTTTTCAAGAAGTCCAGTCGCTAATAATGTTGCAATGAGTACAATGCCAATGCCGATCAGGTTGTTTTTTGAAGGCTTTGCCTTGAAAAAGATAAACTCGATCACCACACCAATCCAGATATACTGCATCAACAGTACAATCGCCAACGAGGCGGGAACGAGCTGTACACATTTGTAATAGAGAATACTCACCAAACCAGTCGAAGTACCACTGATTAATATCTTGATCCATGAAGATTTCTTGCTTGAAGAGTGAAATGACTTTGCAGAAAAGACTTTGATGACAATATAGATAAGCCACAGTATAAGCATGCCAAACAATACCTGAATTCCCGTTACCTCTCCTAAAGTCAACCCTTTACCATAGGCTTTTTTAACAAACGTTGATAGTATCCCAAAACTACTCGCACCTAAAAAGACAGCTAATGCACCTTTTAATTTTTCCATTCTCAAATAAATTAGGCGTCAAAGTTACGATTTCTGAACAATTCTTTTTCTTATCTGACGTTCTTATCAAGAAAAGCAATCCCCGGGGGGCAAGCAAATTTATTGCATATAAACAGCAATTTAATTAAGTTTGTTGTGCAAGTAAGTTTGTTAAGCAAGAACGTAAATCGAACAGCATGAGTGTCAGATCTTATTTTATCTTCTTTTTAGGTGCAGTTCTATTTTTGAGCAGTTGTTCAACGAAGAAAAAGGTACTTAGCTCCAATACACATTCTTCCAATGGTTCTGTTTTGACAGATGCGAGTTCAGCGCGCGGAAAAACCTTTTCCGGATCACGGCTTGACAATTATGCAGACTTACTCAATGTGAGTACCAAAAAACTAAATCCGCACCTTTACTCATTTATCGACGATTGGATGGGGATACCGCATCGTATGGGTGGACAGACCAAATCGGGGGTAGATTGCTCGGGATTTGTTAATTTGCTCTATATCGAAGTATACAAAGGGAATTTGCCGCGGACTTCACGTGACATGGAAGGGATAGTAAAAAGAAAAAAGGTCGATAAACTTGAAGAGGGAGATCTCGTTTTCTTTTCTTTCGGACGAAATGGGATAGATCATGTGGGGGTATATCTTCATAATAATAAGTTTGTTCATGTTTCAACACGCAAAGGCGTTATTATCTCTGATCTTTCTGACAGTTGGTATGCCAAGACCTTTGTTGACGCGGGCTCTCCAAATATCTAAACACGTGAATTTCATGTAGGTTTTATGTCATATCTTGACATAAACTTTTATACCCTATATAAATCCTTATTTTTGTCAAAATTTTATAGAAATGACAATAAAGAGTAAGAAGATTTTTTTGGGCCTTTGTATTATTGTGCCGTTTTTGATGTATTGTGTTTATTACTATAGTAATATGATCAAAAATGCCCCTTTTCGTTTTGCTGATTTTGAATCCATAGAATTCAAATACGGCGAGCCGAACCATATGGTCAACGAATACAATTCAAAAACGCGTATCTATAAATATTTAGACAAAAAAGATTCTTTAATTACCGATACTGTAAAATTTACAAAAGACGATTTATTGTACTTGCATCGCAAAGCAATGGAGCTCGGCTTTTGGAATCTGGATACAGATATGACAGGTCCCGAATGGCAGCAGGATTCGACAAATTCTAAGGTTCCACGTTTTTATCTGGAGTTCAACTATAAAGATAAATCTAAACATGTAACTTTAGATGCAGATTTCGCAGGTAATCCTCGTATGCATGACGCCGCAAAATCAATGATTGATGAAATCAACCGCATGCTGGCAACTGCGCAAGCAAGATAGTTAAAAAATAGACACTGAAGGTAAAAGGAGAAATCAAGCAATTGGTTTCTCTTTTTTTGTGCCCAATATCCGTCTGAAAACAAAGGGGGAGGAAGGATTTAAGTAGTTAACAATATCCATATTAATAGGGGTTTTATACGGACTTAATAGGGACCTGATAGGGACCTCATTCGGATAAAATCGTATAAAATACGGATAAAGTCCCTATAACTTTAGTATTAAATATGTATTAATAAATAAGTTGATATGATATTATACCCTTTGTTTCTTGATGAATTCTTGATATTCTCTTTATACTCCTTTAACCTGAATCGAATACTTTAGCGCCAAAACAAAATTTCATATGAAAGCATTTTTGGCATTAGCAATTTCCTGGGCATGCGTCAACGCTGTACAGGCACAAGATGTTGCAAAAGGAAAAGTTTATCTGGACGTAAACAAAAACGGAAAATTGGATAAAAACGAAAAGGGCCTTGCATCCGTTGCTGTTAGTAATGGACGTGAGGTGACGACAACTGATAAAGATGGTAATTATCAGTTGCCCATTGGAAATGATAACATCATTTTCGTGATTAAACCGACAGGATATGCTTTGCCTTTGGATGAAAATAATCATCCAAAATTCTATTATATCCATAAGTTAAACGGTAGTCCAGTTTCAAAATACCCTGCTGTTGCTGCTACAGGAAAAATCCCGGCTGCTGTAAATTTTGCATTGTACCAGCAAGAAGAGGATCCTAACTTTTCAGCTTTTGTTTTTGGTGATCCACAAGCTTACACGGAGGAAGAGCTGGCTTATTTCAAAAATGGTGTTATCAATGAAATTTCCGATAAGACAATTGCGAAATTTGGCATCAGCTTAGGCGACTTGGTGGGGGACGATCTTTCACTTCAACCAAAATATAAATCGGTGATTTCCACGATGGGCTTACCATGGTATAATGTCATGGGAAACCACGATATGAACTATGATGCTAAAGTGGATAGTCTTTCCGATGAATCGTTCGAGCAAACTTTTGGTCCCAATAACTATGCGTTCAACTATGGAAACACGCATTTTATCATTCTCGATAATATCATTTATCCGAATCCACGGACAGGTAAAGGCTATTTAGGCGGATTTCGTAAAGATCAGCTTGATTTTGTGGAAAATGACTTAAAAAACGTTGCTAAAGACAAATTGATTGTGTTGGCATTCCATATTCCTTTATATCATCAAAACTCGGATGTCTTTCGTAACGAAGATAGACAACGTCTGTTCGATATTTTGGCTCCCTTTAAGCACAGCTTGTCTTTATCCGCGCATACCCACTTTCAGCGCCAATATTTTTATGGACAAAAGGACGGATGGAAACAAGAAAAGCCACATCACGAATATAATGTGGGTACAACTTCTGGCGACTGGTATTCGGGTGAGTTGAATGACAAAGGAATTCCTGTTTCTACGATGCGAGATGGTACACCAAAAGGGTATGCCATTTTAAAAATCGAGGGTAACCAATACAGTTTTGATTATAAGGTTGTAGGTAAACCCGCTACTTATCAGATAGATCTGTATGGTGCTTCGGTAGTTCCAGAAAAGTACACAAAGAGATATCCAATCTACGCTAATTTTTTTATTGGAAAGGAAGGTGACAAGGTAACTTATAGAATCAATCAGGGCGAATGGAAAGAAATGGACTTTGTCAATGAAAACGATCCAGCATTTCTAAATTCTTTGGCGAAGTACGATACAGCAACCGAATTAAAGAATACCCGTAGACCTTCAAACCCTGAAAAATCCAGTCACTTGTGGACGGCTAATTTGCCAAAACTCAAAGCTGGTAAAAATCAGATTGAGGTTCAAGCGGTTGATCTTTTCAATAGAGTACACCTAGCAACGAAGACTATTGAGGTGAGATAAATAACCGACTGTAGAGTTGTTTTAAGTTTAAAGATAGCTTAAGATGCACTTAACATAACCATCCTATATTTGTGTAGAGTAATTTTTGATTCATAAAGAGTTAGGGTTAATGTGTAGATCTGTTGTGAAACACGTCTGAAAATTTAGTTTGTTTTTAAAGTGAAGGTAATCTCCCCAGATTACCTTTCACTGTTTTTAGACCTTTCACTTTAAATTATGCTGCCAAAATTTAAGTCCTTATACTACAATCTATTTTTACACTTTATTCGGTTTGCAGCTACAAACTTTGTTAAACCGTTAACCTGGTATATGAATGTTAGTGCGGTAGCTGCTTTTTTTTCTGAAAGCGACTGATGTTATTCGCCGGAAAGAATTTTCAGTTCGCTTCTACCGCTGTTGGTCTGCGAAGTCATGAAGGCTTTGTTGCCGGATAACATGCCGTAAATCATCCGATGCGGGATTTTCAAAGATCTCCAGATCAAAGTATTTTGTGGCGGCAAATAGGTGGTCGAATACGTCCGAAACGATTCCTTCATAATATTCCCAGCGGATGTCGTTTACAAAGAAATATAGCTCGACTGGAACACCATGTTCGGTAGAGGCAAGCTGACGCACCATCAAAGGCATGGTCTTGTGGATATTGGGATTCTGCCGCAGATAGGTGAGCGTATAAGCTCTGAACATTCCTAAATTAGTCATTTTTCGACCGTTTATGGGACTAGACTGATCGATCTGTCGTTCCGTATTGAATTCGTCAATTGTTTTGGCACGCTCTTCGATATAAGGCCTGAGGATCTGTATATTTTTGAGCCTTTCAATTTCTTCATTTTCCAAAAAGCGAATCGTGGAAATTTTGATATTTATGGCCCGATTTAAGCGCCTTCCGCCCGACTGCTGCATGCCCCTGTAATTTTTGAACGAATCCGACAATAACGTATGTGTTGGTATTGTGGTAATGGTCTTATCAAAGTTCTGTACTTTCACATTATTGAGGTTAATCTCTTTGACCGTTCCATCAGCACCATATTTGGGCATTTCTATCCAATCGCCTACACGGATGGAATCATTGGCCGAAACTTGTATACTGGCAACAAATCCCAGTATAGTGTCTTTGAATACCAACATCAAGATTGCTGACGCGGCACCCAAGGATAATAAGAAGGACCAGGGCGATTTTCCTGTTAATATCGAAAAGCAGATCGTCCCACCGATAAATAATAGGATAATCTGACAGACCTGTAAATAACTTTCCAGGGGCTTGTCGGCAAAAGATTTTTTCATGCGCAACATATCCCGTAAACTTTTCAGGAGCGAATGAATAATCATTAAACTGACGACAGTCGTCGCTATGTCAAGTACTTTATTGCTATTTTCTTTCCAGGTTGGAAACCCCATGAAGATAATGGGCATGATATATTGTGCCACTAAGATCGGGACAAAATGAGCAATAAGTTTCAGTGTTTTATTGCGGATCAATAGGTCATCAAAGCGGTTTGTACTACGTCTGATCGCTTTGATCGTTAACAGTAATAATGTTCTTTTGGTGAAATAGTCAATGATGATCAAAAACAAGACAACCAGTAAGAGCAAAACAATAGAGTTAACAAAATGACTGCTCTGATTATCGAGGCCAAGTTGTTTAATCCATTGAAATGTCCAGTTATAGATGTGGGATTGGGAATCTTTGAATAATTCCGTTGCTGTACTTTGCATGCTACAAATATACAAAAAGCCGCAATTAGCGGCTTTTTGTTATTTTGAATTTAGCGGTTCACGCTCGTGTTTATGTCTAAAGAATGCAGCAAAGAAGATGGCTATAACCAAGGTGTAGATGGCAAAAGCTAGCCAGATATCATGCCAGTCTTTTAGCATGAGGTTACCGCTTAACATGCCGTCAGGTAAGATTGAAATACTCTTTTCCTGCAGAAAATGTAGAAAATGGGTATTGTCGATTGTTGTATCCAGGTATTGTGCGAGATCTTTGCTGTTTTGAAAACTTTTGGTAAAGTAGTGGTCAATGATCCAACCTGATGCAAAACTGCCTACAACGGCACCAAAACCATTTGTCATCATCATAAACAAGCCTTGTGCCGAGCTGCGGATGCTTGATGTTGTCGAGGTTTCGACAAATAAGGAACCTGAGATATTGAAGAAATCAAATGCCATACCATAGACAATGCAGGATAATACAATCATCCAAAGTCCGCCTGCAGGGTCACCAAATGAGAATAATCCAAAACGTAATACCCAGGCAAACATCGAAATCAGCATGACCTTTTTTATACCGAATCTTTTGAGGAAAAATGGAATAGCAAGAATAAAAAGTGTCTCGGATATCTGCGAAATCGACATAATGATAGTCGAATATTTCACAACGAAAGATTCTGCAAATTTAGGGTAGAATTTAAATTCATCCAAAAATACATCACCATAGGCATTGGTCAATTGGAGTGCGGCACCTAAGAACATGGAAAAAATAAAGAATAAAGCCATTTTATAATTTCCAAAAAGTTTAAATGCTTCCAAGCCTAATAGTTGTGTCCAGGAAGCATCTTCCTGTTGTAATTTTTTCGGTGGACATTTAGGTAATGTAAAAGCATAGAGACTTAAGGCCAAGGCTGCGGTTCCGGCGATATAAAATTGATAAGCTGTAGCCTTGTTGCCGGTTAAATTGGTAATCCACATGGCGACGATAAAGCCTATCGTTCCGAATACCCGGATAGGCGGGAATGCCTTGACCAAATCGTAGTTATTTTCATTCAATGCCGTATATGCAATGGAGTTGGATAGGGCCAAAGTCGGCATATAAAAACACATCGCCGCAAGCATTGCATAAAAAAAGGTGTTTGGATCATTTACCTGCGGTAAATAGAATAAAACACCTGCATAACATAAGTGAAGAATAAAATATAATCTTTCGGCATTTATCCAACGATCGGCGATAATTCCCATCAGGGTAGGCATAAATAAAGAAGCGATCCCCATGGTTGCGAAAATAGCTCCAAATTGTGTACCATCCCATTGTTTTGTGCCAAACCAATAGTTTGCTATTGTAATCAACCATGCCCCCCAGACAAAGAACTGAAAGAAGCTCATAATGGTCAATCTTAATTTAATAGACATAAATCGATGTTATTTAAAATTTTTGTTTCGCTTTAATGAAAGGAGTTATTTTCTTTTGGAAATCTCATCCCTAATCAAGGCGGCCTGCTCGTAGTTTTCTTCGGTCAATGCCTGATTAAGTGCTTGCTCCAGTTGCTCATCTGTCAACGAGGAGAAAGGGTTTTGTGGGGATTTTGAAGGCGTTTTTTCTTCGACCTCAACAACACTTGGATCCTGAACTTTGTTGGATTTGTCCAGGTTTTCCAAAAATGCAAACTCATGTCCTTCAATGATAATTCCAGCAGAGGACATAATAAATTCGTAGGCATAGATCGGCGCTTCAAACCGTACAGCCAATGCAACAGCATCGGATGTGCGGGCATCAATCTCGACAATCTTATTGCCGTCGGAACAGATAATTTTAGCATAAAATATACCTTCAATCAAATTATAGATCAGTACTTCAATGAGTTTAATACCAAAAGAATCTGCAAAAGATTGAAATAGGTCGTGTGTGAGCGGACGACTAGGAATCATTTTCTCTATCCGAATAGCAATAGCCTGAGCTTCATGGCTGCCGATAATGATGGGCAATCTTCTGTTGCCCTCCACTTCTCCCAATACAAGAGCATAAGCGCCAGATTGTGTTTGACTATAGGATAAACCAACGATATCTAATCTGATTTTCTTCATTTTAATTCCAAAGCGGTCTACAAACTTAGATAAATTTGCTTTTATATGCAATTATAACAACTAAAAACTCCCCATTCATTTTGGATAAATGGGGAGAATATATCGGATGAAAGCTTTAAATACCTTTGTAAGCCTTCAATGCCTGCGTTAATTTCGGAACGACGTCGAAGGCATCGCCTACAATTCCATAGTCGGCCACTTTGAAAAAGGGCGCTTCTGGATCTTTGTTGATGACAACGATTGTTTTAGAAGAGCTTACTCCAGCCAAATGCTGGATTGCTCCGGAGATACCAATTGCAATATAAAGATTGGGGCTCACCACAATACCTGTCTGGCCAACGTGCTCTGAATGGGGGCGCCAGCCAGCATCGGATACTGGTTTTGAACAGGCTGTAGCTGCGCCAAGCACATCGGCGAGTTCTTCAATCATTCCCCAGTTTTCAGGTCCTTTTAGTCCACGGCCCGCAGAGACGACGATTTCAGCTTCCGGTAGGGAAATTTTGTCTGTTGCACGAACAATTTCTTTGACTAAGGTTGTAAAATCGAGTTGATCAATATTTGGCGCGAAAGTTTCGACTGTCGCCGTGCCACCAACTTCTTTGGTTTCGTAAGCATTTGGACTTAAAGCGATCACTTTGGTGGCCGAAGTAAGCTCTAGTGTCGCGAAAGCCTTATTGGAAAATGCAGTTTTTTTGACAGTTAGTTTGTCGCCATTGATTGTCGGTAATTCGAGTGCGCCATCGGCAAGACCAGCCTCCAATTTGGCTGCAATACGTGGAGCAAGTCCTTTGCCCGAAAACGAGTTGGATAGGACAAGTAGCTTGGTACCAGTGCTTTTGACAGCCTCAGCGATGATGCTTGCATAGGCCTGATTTACAAAAGAAGTAAGCCGTTCGTTATCGACATTTAATACTTTGGAAGCACCATACTTGCCCAAACCAGCAAGTTCGTCTTCAGCAACATTCCCGATTGAAATGGCAACAAGGTCAGTCTGTATGTTATCGGCGATGGATTTTGCGTAAGAAACAACTTCAAAAGCTGATTTTTTGAACTTCCCATCGGTATTTTCTACATATACTAGTATAGACATAGTGTTTTAGCGTTTAAAGATTAAATAACTTTAGCTTCGTCGTGAAGAAGAGAAACTAATTTTTCCACCTCGGAAGCGTCAACAAGTTTGACCGTACCCCGTGGAGCAGGTGTCTCGTAGCTGACAATGTGTTCAAGAACGTCTATAGTGGAAGGTTCCAGCACATCTAATGGTTTCGTACGCGCACTCATAATACCACGCATATTCGGTATTTTTGGCTCGGCAACACCTTCTGCTGTACCAATGACGATTGGCAACTTTGCTGTCAATACTTCTTTTCCACCTTCAATCTCGCGCTCAACTGTGACTGCGTCGCCCGAAATGTCAACTTTTTTGGCAATGGAAACAGAAGGGATATGCAGCAGTTCTCCTACGATTGCCCCCACTTGAGCACCGTTATAGTCGATGGATTCACGGCCAGTTAAAATTAAGTCAAATGCATTGTCTTTGGCATATTGTGCAATTTGATTCGCGACAAACCAAGCATCGCGCGGAACGGCGTTAATCCGTACAGCATTGTCTGCGCCAATTGCCAATGCTTTTCGAATGGTTGCATCTGTAGATGCATCGCCCACATTGATGACAGTTACGGTTCCTTTTCCACCTTCGGCCAACTCAACTGCTTTGGATAAAGCAATTTCATCATAAGGGTTTATAATGAATTGTACACCAGCTGTATTAAATGCAGTGTTGTCATTTGTAAAAGTGATTTTGGATGTAGTGTCAGGGACATTACTTATACAAACTAATATTTTCATATACGATTGGTTTTACTCAAACTTACCATATTTTCTTTCAATTAAAAAGCGTTAGGGCGTTTTAAATTCTGCTAAAGAGTCTTCTTGTGATTTTGATGAATTTTTAATTTTACCAGCTCTTTTCTTGTATTTTTTTTGATGTGATATGATATTGAGGTGTTTTGTTGTTTTTTTTGTAAAATTTTATTTTAAATAGCTGGTTTTTGACAATAGATTTACTACGTCAGTAAATTGTCATTTTATATGCTAGCATAGTAATTTTAGGTGTCCGCGCAAAATTTGTCCGAGGTTCGGTTTGGAAAAGCTTTTGGGTACTTCGGAAAGGGCGGTGATTATTTTAGGGGATACACAATTAAATTGCATATAAAATGCAATTTGTCTAAGTTTGAAATAAAAAAGATATGTCGACACGATTGGATCAACTGAATGAATTTTTGAAAGAGAGCCCCGAAGATCCTTTTTTAAAATACGCGATTGCAGCGGAATATCTCAAGCAGGAGAATGAGCAAGAGGCCATGTCAAGATTTGAGAATTTAGTACAGACGGACCCAGATTATGTAGGAACCTATTATCACTTGGGTAAGCTATACGAAAAACTGAATAAACAGGAACTAGCGACTGCTATTTATAGAGCCGGAATTGAGATCGCTCGTAAGACCCGCAATTTCCATGCTTTGGGCGAGTTACAGGGTGCGTTATCATTTATAACAGACGAAGATGAAGATGATTTTTAATCTTTTCTAAATTTTTGGTATTTAATTTGTTATGAATTTATTGGTGTAACTGTTAGATGCTGTTTTTTTGAATTTGGAATGAGATGAAAAGGTATATTTGGATTGTGGGTTTGTTGTTGACAATTGGAATGGTGGGATGTGATAATCCCAAACAAAGTGTGGCTGCCTATAAGGATAATTTACAAGACCTTAAAGGAAGAGATAAGGCGGAAGTAGTAATTGGAGAATATAAAGGTATCATGCCTTGTGCGGATTGTGATGGGATTGAAACACTTATTTCATTACATGCTGACAACACCTACCAATATTCATCCAAATATCTAAATAAGAGTGATGATGTCTTTGTGCGGGAGGGAAAATGGAAATTGGACGGCAATATCGTCACATTGGATGGGGTTGATTATAAATTCAAACTAGGAAATCGGATACTCAGTCAGCTGGATCTCTCTGGAAATGACATTACGGGCGATATTTCCAAATATTATGTATTGACAAAAAATTGATATGTAGCCTAAGGGATATATTAAAACATAAAAAGCCGAAAGTATACTTTCGGCTTTTTATGTTTTTGGATTTATAGCTGTTTTTCGGCTATAGATAAGTTCTTTCTCGCTGCAAGCCTGATAATTTATTCTTCACTTGCGGGTCATTCTTGAAGCTTTACCTGTAAGTGCTATTTGTTCTTTGTACAAAGTTCTTTCAACGTTGCTACCACAAAATCGACTTCTTCCTTTGTATTATGCTTGCAGAATGAAAAACGAACTGAAGGACGTTCTGAGCTGGATTTGATAGCACCTAATACATGCGATCCGATGTCTGTGCCTGAACTGCAGGCGCTGCCACCCGAGCAAGATATACCTGCAATATCCAGATTGAATAAGAGCATGTCGGCAAGGTCGCTGCAAGGGAATGAAACATTCAGTACAGTATACAATGATTTTTCGGGTTCAATAACACCATTAAAATCAATATCTGGGATCGCTTTTTGCAATTCGTCGATCATATAAGATTTTAGATTTTGAATATAAGCGTGATGTTCATCCATGTGCTCATAGGCAAGTTCCAGGGCTTTGGCAAGTCCTGCTATACCATAGACATTTTCTGTTCCACCGCGCATGTTGCGTTCCTGCGCTCCGCCATAGATCAATGGTTTGATCTTGTTATTGGCATTGATATAAAGAAAACCAACTCCTTTTGGACCATGGAATTTATGTGCAGCTCCTGTTATAAAATCTATTTTAAGACTGCCAAGATCGTGGGGATAATGACCCATAGTCTGTACAGTATCCGAATGGAATATCGCATTATATTTTTGACATAATTCGGCGATACGTTGAATATCGTTGAGATTTCCGATTTCATTGTTAGCATGCATAATGGAAACGAAGGTACGCGGATTGGTACTTAAAAGTTCTTCCAGCTGGTTGAGGTTTAAATTACCTTTTTCGTCAACTTCCAATAAATCAAGGTGTACTTTACCGGCTTTCTCCAGCTCCTCTAAAGTATGCAATACCGCATGGTGCTCTATTGGTGAGGTGATGGCATGGCTTATCCCAAAGTCGGCAATTGACCTGACAATGGCCATATTGTCGGCTTCGGTTCCACCCGATGTGAAGAATATCTCTGCTGGAGATACATGAAGTAGATTGGCAATCGTTTTACGAGCTTTTTCTACAATTGTTTTTACTTGTCGTCCGTGACTATGGATAGAAGATGGATTTCCAAAGTTATTGTCCATCACATCGACCATTACTTTTATTACTTCAGGATCTAAGGCTGTAGTCGCTGCATTATCAAAATATACTTGCATGCTGCAAAATTACAAATCTCCAAAGTAAATTAAAGGTATTAAATGACTTATTTTTATCATTTTATTTTCCTAATTATAGCTGATAGGTGTTGGCGTGATGGGGTCTCGTTAGAATTAGGTTCTTTTTGCCGTAAATGGTATAGGAGGAGTAATTTTCCGATCTGATAAAAAAATATAGCGCCAATCTATTATTTCAGTTTGGCGCTACTTTTTATTTAGATAAGTTCTTTTTTTCGTCTGACCGCGATGAGCATCACAATTCCTCCAATCGCGAGCGCCAAACCCAAATAGGCCGCAATATCACCTGCTTGTGTGTAGAAAGTAATTTCTTCATTTAAATTAATTTCCTGATTTAAGGCTGTAGGCTGCCACCATTTGGTCTGCTGTATAATATCGCCACGTTGGTTGATAAAGCCAGAAATCCCTGTATTGGCTGAGCGAGCAACCCAGCGGCGGTTTTCAATCGCTCTGAGTTTCGCATATTGTAAATGCTGGTCTTTACCCGAAGTATTGCCCCACCAGCCATCGTTGGTAATGATCGCTATAAATTGAGCGCCTTTTTTGACGTATTTAGAAACATAATTGCCCCAAATGGATTCATAACAGATTACGGGTGCAGCACCAATACCACTCTGGGCATAGAATACCGAAGGTTCAGCCTGTTTTCCATAGCCCCCTGTGGTACCACCGAATGCTTTAAATAAAGGTTTCAAGAAGTTCATCGCTGCGCCAAAAGGCATTTGCTCTACGCCCGGCACGAGTTTGGACTTATGGTAAAACTGTAGTTTGGAGGAATAATCGATCAATGTTGCGGCATTGAAATTATCCTGATATACATTAGGAGCTATTTCACGCGCAGTAGGTGTTTTTGCATAGTTGTACAACTGATAACTTTCAATACCTGAAAGTACATTGCCATTTTTATATTGATCTAAAAATTTTAAGATACGCTGGTATGAATAGGTTTCACGAAAACTTTCCTCATCAAAATAGCCGTTCTGTGAAAGTGCAGTTTCAGGCCAGATAAAAAACTCCGTATTGGGTTTGGCGACTGAACTTGATAAGGAGAGTAAGGTATTTAATTGTTCCTCAGGACTTAAATTGAATTTAATATAAGGGTCAATATTCGGTTGAACGACCACAATCTGTGCCGGGTTTTGGTGTTCTTCGTAGTTGAAATACCGCATTAACGAGTAGGCGCTAGGAAGTAGCAATACTGCAGCTAAAGAAGCAATCGGAACAATCTTACGTTTGATCGGATAAAGTCCTTTTCGATTGAGATAAAGTGTAAATACCAAGATATTGACCAGCCAGATCCATATTGTTCCGCCATAGACACCTGTGATGTCATACCATTGTATCAATTGGTGGAAACTTGCGAAACCGTTGCCTAATGTCATCCAAGGGAAGGCTAAATCCCAGGATTCGTGTAGAAATTCATAGCTTATCCAGAATCCCATTAACCCGAAAAGGGATAACAGGATGTTCGTTTTACGTCGTAATTGCGCATATAGCCGAAAAGCCAGTGCCATTAGAGCAGCGCCAAGACAAAAAGGGATCAGACTGATCACAACAGCGGCAAATGGCGGCATAACTGCCGAAATGGAGTTATATACCCAGTAAATTGAGGCCGTGTTCCAGACAACTGCGGTGAGTCCTGCAGTAAGAAATACTTTTCGGCCTTTCTTTTTGAAAGTTTCACTGCGGATAATATTTTCCACAGCAATGAGTAAAGGCACAAAACCAATAAATAACAATGGACTGGAATAAGGGATTGGAGGCCAACCCAACCACAATAAAAAGGCACTTAAAAGTGCCAGTAGATAGTTGTTTTTCACTATATATTTTCTCCCATTTATGATTATAAACTGGATAAAACTTCTCTCTTTTTACTCTCGTATTCCTCTTGGGTAATCAATTGTTTGTCGAAGAGTGTCTTTAATTTTTTGAGCTTTAAGGTAATTTCATCATCTTCCTCTTCTTTTGCGGCAGTTGGTGGGACGATAGGAGCTGCCGAAACTGGAGGAACAGTAGGGGTAGATCCGATCGGTTGCTGTGCCTGAATAGGCGCCGGTGGAGTTGGCTGAGCAGACCCATAAGATTGTGGTGCTGATGGGGCAGGTGCAGTGACCGCTGGCTGAACCGGTATATTACTTTCTGGCCGTTCAAAAACCACTTCCTTCGCAACTGTTGGAGCGATGACTATTTTTTCTTTTTCGGCAGCTAATTCGGCTTTTTTATAATTTTCAAGAGCGGCTTTAATATATTGATACAGCTTTCTGGCCTGAACTTTTGGGATATAGTCTATACTTAGATTTTCTCCTGTAAAAGGGATAACCGTAACTTTCGATCCAAATATCTCCTCTTTGAAGGCGATATCTTTGATATCTTGCCAACCAAAGATTTCAAAATCAGTAGCCAAGCCAAGTTTAGTAAATTCACACATAAAAATGCGTTTATTACTGATGGTGATACTGTCTGGTAAAATGGTTACTGCAGGTTTTTTTTGAACTGCAATATAATCTATTTTTTCCCCTGGAGTAAGCATATCTTGGACTTTAGTAACCAATTTTTCAATGATTTTTATGTCCTGCCCGTCCTGTGCAAATTGTTCCATGTTCATGTCAAATACTTTTTAATACCTAAAGATTGTCAAAATTTATTCCAATCCCGCTACACAAAATACAAATTCTCCTTTAATCGGATTGTTTTCAAAGTGTAATTTTAAATCAGTTAATGTTCCGCGAACATTTTCTTCATAGAGTTTGCTCAATTCCCGTGATATCGAAGCTTGTCTTTCAGCTCCAAAAACTGTGATAAATTCTTCTATGGTTTTAAGAATACGATGTGGCGACTCGTAAAAGATCATCGTTCGTTTTTCTTCTGCTAAAGCTTTTAAGCGTGTTTGTCTACCTTTTTTTACGGGTAGGAAACCTTCAAAACAAAAACGGTCGTTGGGAAGTCCCGAATTGACAAGCGCAGGCACGAAAGCTGTTGCACCTGGTAAGCACTGTACTTCGAGTCCTTCTTTAATGGCCTCACGTACCAATAAAAAACCCGGATCCGAGATCGCTGGTGTCCCTGCGTCCGAAATTAATGCAATGTTTTGCCCTTCTTTCAAGAATTTAATGATTTCAGATACGGCTTTATGTTCATTGTGCTGATGATGCGCAAATACCTTTTTGTCGATTCCAAAATGCTTCAATAGCGGAGCACTGGTCCTTGTATCCTCTGCTAAGATGAGGTCCACTTCTTTCAGGACATTGATCGCACGGAGCGTCATGTCCTCCAGATTGCCAATAGGTGTTGGAACTAAATATAACATGGTCAAAGTTAAGTTTTTTTTACTATATAATTTGCGCTAAAACATTCTGTGCTTTTTGGAGTTCTATTTTAAAGATAATGGTAAACTCCATCACTTTATTTTAAATAAATTATGCAATACATTGAAAAAATACAAGCACATCTAGGTGCTGAAGCGAGTTATTTGTTAGAATTTGATCAACCCGCAGTTCCCAAAACAATGCTTCATCTTCCACAAGCGGCATTTATCGACCAAGTATATAGTTCAAGTGATCGGAGCCCTCAGGTCTTGCGGAGTTTGGGTCAACTTTTTGGAACGGGGCGGTTAGCCAATACCGGGTATCTTTCGATATTGCCAGTGGATCAGGGTATCGAACACAGTGCCGGAGCTTCTTTTGCTCCGAATCCGCAGTATTTTGATCCAGAAAATATTGTGAAACTGGCCTTGGAGGGAAATTGTAATGCTGTAGCTTCTACCTTTGGTGTTTTGGGCGCTGTTGCCCGAAAGTATGCACATAAGATTCCGTTTTTGGTTAAAATCAATCATAATGAACTATTGACCTATCCTAATCGAGCCGATCAAATCTTGTACGGAACAATTCGTGAGGCCTGGAATATGGGGGCTGTTGCGGTAGGGGCAACGATTTACTTCGGGTCTGAGGAATCCGACCGTCAGATTATAGAAGTGGCAAAAGCGTTTGAGGAAGCCCATTCCTTGGGAATGGCGACGGTATTATGGTGTTATCTGCGCAACTCGGCTTTTAAAGTAGGGGATAAAGATTATCACTTAGCAGCGGATCTTACCGGACAGGCCAATCATTTGGGCGTAACAATTAAAGCGGATATTATCAAGCAAAAACTCCCCGAGTTGAATGGCGGTTTCAAAGCACTGAATATGGGCAAAAGCAGTTATGGAAAGCTGGATGAACGTATGTATACACAGCTTTCTTCCGATCATCCTATTGATCTATGTCGCTACCAGGTCCTCAATTGCTTTGCCGGTAGGGCAGGATTGATCAACTCTGGCGGGGCTTCCGGACAGAATGATATACAGGAAGCTGTAAAAACAGCGGTTATCAACAAGCGTGCAGGTGGCACAGGTTTGATCTCCGGCCGTAAGGCTTTTCAAAAGCCAATGAATGAAGGTGTAGAGCTACTACACGCCATTCAGGATGTTTATTTATGCGATGCGGTAAGCATAGCTTAGCAAATGCGCGTTCCATGAGTCTATCAGGTTGAATCTTACGACAGGGTTTGTCATATAGATCGAATTGTAGAGCGTATCGATTAGCAGTCTAATGGATACGCTCTTTCTATAGATTATAGCTTGTAAATACCGATCCCGTTGAAGATCAGTCTTCAATAGGTTGACGGATGTTAACCGGTGCGGTGCAATGGAAATAGAGAGCCGCAAAGCAGCTAAAAAGGCTTTTGGATGGTGGTTTAGGAATAAAATTGCTTGTAAATAAAGGCAAATTTATCTAAGTTTGTTCACTATTTTAAATAACACATTTATATTATGTTGCAATTAAATTATATCCGTGAGAACAGGGATACGGTAATCGAAAGATTGGCTGTCAAGCATTTCAAGGAAATTGGATTGGTCGACGAAATCATCAGTTTAGATGAAGAGCGCCGTAAGATCCAATCGGAATCAGACGCACTTTCGGCAGAGGCTAATGCGGCAGCAAAGCAGATTGGAGATCTGATGCGCCAAGGAAAAAAAGAAGAAGCTGAAACCGTTAAATCCAAATCCTCGGGATATAAAGAGCAAGTGAAGCAACTTTTAGATCAATTGGGTACAATTGAGGCAGAATTGAATGAGAAGATCGTACAATTACCTAATTTACCGCATCAATCCGTTCCGGCGGGTGTAAGTGCTGAGGACAACGAAGTTGTTTTGACTCATGGGGAAATCCCCGCCTTGTCAGAGGATGCATTGCCTCATTGGGAATTGTTGAACAAATATGATATTGTTGATTTAGAGCTTGGCGTAAAAGTTGCAGGTGCAGGTTTTCCCATCTATAAAGGTAAAGGTGCTAAATTGCAACGCGCATTGATCAATTTCTTTTTGGATCAGGCTGCAGAAGAAGGATACGAAGAAGTACAGGTGCCAATTTTGGTCAATGAAGATTCTGCATTTGCTACGGGACAATTACCGGATAAAGAAGGGCAGATGTACTATGTGGGTAACGACAACCTATATTTGATCCCTACAGCTGAAGTTCCGGTCACCAACATTTATAGAGACGAGATTGTGAAAGAAGCACAGTTTCCAATCAAACATTGTGCTTATACACCCTGTTTTCGTCGTGAAGCAGGTTCATATGGAGCACATGTACGTGGATTAAACCGATTACACCAATTTGATAAAGTAGAGACGGTGCAGATTGTGCATCCAGATAAATCCTATGCGGTGCTGGAAGAGATGAGTTTATATGTACAAGGACTGTTGCGGAAATTAGAGTTGCCTTACCGTGTATTGCGTCTCTGTGGGGGAGACATGAGTTTTACTTCTGCATTGACTTATGATATGGAAGTATATAGCTCTGCTCAGAAACGTTGGTTGGAGGTGTCTTCGGTTTCTAATTTTGAAACCTACCAAGCAAATCGCTTGAAAGTACGTTTTAAAAATGCCGATGGCAAGATGCAACTGGCACATACCTTGAATGGTTCGGCATTGGCTTTGCCACGTATTGTGGCGGCAATATTGGAGAATAATCAAACGGAAAAAGGAATTAAGATTCCTGCAGTTTTGGTTCCGTACACGAAATTTGAGTATATTGATTAAATAGCAATAAATAAGTTGCTTTTGCGCTTGTTTAATATAAAAACGAAAGACGCTCAGCCTGAGAAGGTAGAGCGTCTTTTTTTGTTATAACTCGATTTTAAAGTGTTTAGAATCATTATAAATTACATGAGTTTCTAATGCAAAAAAATAACAGAATAGTGTGTTAACGATTTCTTATAGCATTGTTAATGTTTTGTTAAATATAGCTGATTCCGTATAAAATTCTGTTTGAAAATAGTTTGATGAGTTTTTATTCTAAAATGATTCTCTTGTGTTAATTTGTAAGATTGTGAACTTATTATTGCGGTATTTCCTGTTTTCTGGAGATTATGTTAAAAAACTTGTAAAAGCAACTTTGGCTTTATATATTTGACACCGCTAATAAAAATCGCACTAACTATTATTTACTGTAAATGCTGAAAAGAGCAAATTTTACAGCTGGATATTTATCTAAGGACTGACCCTGCATCTACCTGGGCTCACTTTTCCAATAGTATTTTCAACTGTTACTGAATGAACTGCAAGGGGCTATTTGGCGCATTGTAGTTTATTGTCTAAACAATTTATGTTTAGACGATTATGATAACGGATATAATTTATATCAATATATAGGATTAGAAAAAATAATAAAATTAACTAACTAAAACATGAAACAAACATTACTAAGTTTTCTTGTTGGCGGTATGATTCTGACTTCGGTTGCATTCGCTCAAGAAAAAAAGATTAGTGGTCGTGTTACATCTGCTGAGGGTAAAGCAATACCAGGGGTAACAGTAGTTGTGCAAGGGACTAATCAAGCAACACAAACTGATGCTAATGGTAATTACTCTCTGAGTGTACCGGCAGGTAAAGTTGTTGTATTCCGTTCCGTTGGTTTTGACGATAAAACCATTATTGTTAATAACAATAGTACAGTATTCAATGTTTCTTTATCGGGTCAAGACAATGCTTTGCAAGAAGTTGTAGTCACTGCTAATGCAATTAAGCGTGAGAAACGCTCGTTAGGCTATTCTGCTCCAACAATTAAAGCGGATGAATTACGTGAGGGAGGTAATTCAAGTGCTATCAACTCTTTAGCCGGTAAAGTTGCGGGTGTAAATATCACATCAACATCAAATTCACCTGGTAGTTCTTCTCGTGTGGTTTTGCGTGGTGGAACGTCAATCAGCGGTAACAACCAAGCTTTGATCGTTGTTGATGGTATGCCTATCGATAATACAAGTAAAGTAGGTGGCGCAAGTGATTTGTCAAGTGTGGATTTTGGAAATAGAGGGAATGATATCAATCCAGACGATATTGCCTCTGTAACTATATTGAAGGGGCCAGCTGCTGCTGCGTTGTATGGTTCCCGTGCATCAAATGGTGCCCTAATCATCACGACGAAAAGTGGTAATAAAGGCGCGAAGAATCAAATCACTTTTAATACAGTAAATACATTTTCATCCATTTTGAAATTACCTGATTTCCAAAATGACTATGGACAGGGATATTACAATATCAATAAGACTACCGGAGATGTAACTTATGTCAACGATCCAAGGGAAAATGGTTCTTGGGGACCGGCATTTACAGGCAAGATGCAGGAATGGGGACAAACGATCAACGGAGTTAGACAGCAAAAACCTTATTCTGCTGTAAAAAACAATGTTCGTGATTTCTTCGATACCGGTATTGCTTCGGATAACAATTTGAGTTTCGCTGGAGGAACAGAAAAATCTAGCTTCTATTTGGGATTGAATGCCTTGAATTCAAATGGTGTTTATCCTGGTAAAAACGATAACTATAACAAGTATGGTGTACGTTTTAATGGAAATACTGAATTTTCAAATAAATTCTCGGCAGGAATTTCTGTAAGCTATAACCGAATCAATAGTAATAATGTCGGTGGTGGTCAAGGTGGAGGATCTGTTTACAATGCGATTTTACAAACACCTCGTGATATCGATATCAAAGGACTAAAAGACTTGAACAATCCTTACAATGCATATGGATTTACAGATGCGAACGGTTTGGTACACAGTAATGAGTATGGTTATTATGGAGCTTACACACTTAACCCATACTGGATATTGGATAACTTCAAAAACTACAATGATGTGAACCGTATTGTTGGTAATTTCAATATTGATTACAAGCCAACATCTTGGTTGACATTCCAAGAGCGCGTTGGTTTGGATAACTATTCGGATCGCCGTAGAAATGAGTCTCCAAAATATAACTATGTTGCAACAGATGCTGCCGCTCCTTATAGCAACGGAAACCGTGTTTCGGGAGTAGGATCTTATCGTATTGATCAATTTAATGTTAATGAGATCGTTCATGATTTTATGGCTACCGCAACGCATGACTTCAATGACGACTGGAAAGGATCATTAATGATTGGTAATAACATCCGTCAACGCAAAACAACTAGCAACAGTACAGCAACAAACGCTAGTGGTGGTTTGGTGGTGCCAGGATGGTATAACTTAGCAAATTCAAACGGTCCATTAAATTTGATTGAAGATACTTGGTCAAATAGAAGATTAGTAGGCGTATATGCGGATGCAAATATATCCTATAAAGACATGGCCTATTTAGAGGTTACAGGCCGTAATGATTGGTCTTCTACACTGCCTAAGGATAATAATTCATTCTTCTATCCAAGTGTAAGTGGTTCATTTGTGTTTTCTGAGCTTTTCAATGAGAACATCAAAAAGACTTGGAACTACGCTAAATTCCGTGCAAACTGGGCGCAGGTGGGGTCAGATACTGATCCATATCAATTGTTGACTACTTTTGCCCGTACAACAATCAACGGTGGATTTGGTAGTACAACTTTTCCTTTTGGTAATGTCTCTGCTTTAATGTCAAGCTCTACTATTGGAAATGCGGGTTTAAAGCCGGAAATTACAAATTCATTTGAGCTTGGTACTGAGTTAGGTTTCTTACAAAATAGATTGTATGTAGATTTTACATATTATAACAATAGCTCTAAAAACCAGATTTTAAGTATTCCTATTCCGGCATCGACAGGTTATGGATTTAGTGTGATCAATGCGGGTAAAGTTCAAAACAAAGGTGTTGAGTTAACACTTCGTGGTACACCTATCAAAACAGACAATTTTAGCTGGGAATTATATGGTACTTATACCAAAAATAACAGTAAGGTCGTTGAATTGATGGATGGTGTTGAGCAAGTTTCTGTCGGTGGTTTCTCTGGAATGTCTATCGTAGCTGCTGTAGGTCGCCCTTATGGTGAATTTTATGCTGTTACTGAAGCGAAAGACCCGCAAGGACGTACTATTGTGGATGGCAAAACAGGTTTGCCTGTTGCGACTTCAAAAGCGGAATATTTAGGATCTTATAATCCGAAATATCAAGCTTCTTTGGGTACGAATGTGACTTACAAAAATTGGTCATTAAGTGCTTTGTTTGATGCTAAGCAAGGAGGAGTATTCTTCTCAAGAACAAAAAATACACTGGCATTCGTTGGCGCATCTGAGGAGACAGGTGGTGAACGTATCGGTTTGATTTACCCTAATTCAGTTATTGAGGACGCAAATGGAAACTTTACAGAAAATACTTCTGTAAAGTATGATAAAGCTTCTTACTACGGGAATAATTTCCAAACAGGTATGAGTGTAATTGATGGTTCTTATGTGAAATTGCGCAATCTGACAGTTTCTTACACCTTCAAAAAACATCAATTAGAGAAAACTCCATTTGGGGCTGCAACCATCGGTCTTTTTGGTAATAACTTATTTATTTGGACACCTAAAGCAAACAAATTTGCTGATCCAGAAGTGAACTCTTCAGGAGCGGGAAATGCACAAGGTTTTGACTTTACAGCACAACCTTCATTACGTAACTATGGTGTCAACGTAAAGGTATCATTCTAATTCTTGATCATAATGAATATTAAAAATATTAAAATAAAAAGTCTTGGACTTGTTCTGGTTGCCTCAACAGTTTTTGGGCTATCCGGATGTAATAAATTTTTGGATGTGAACACCAATCCAAATAATCCCGATAAAGCTGATCCTAGCCTACTATTACCTACAGTAGAGGCTTCTATCAGTCAGGTCGTCGGTAATTCACTTCAGGTTTATGGAAGTATTTGGGCTCAATATTGGACTCAAAGCCCATCTTCTTCACAGTATAAGACTGTCGATCAATACCAAGTTTCCAATGCGAATACCAATACCGCTTGGGTTGCTTTGTACAGAAACGCATTGAATAATGCGCAGATGATCATCGATAGTAAAGAGGTTAAAAATGAATACTATAAAGGTATTGCTTATTTGTTGAAAGCATATACATTTCAAGTGGCAACCGATGCTTTTGGAGATGTTCCAGTTGCTGAAGCCTTGACAGGTGCAGAGCACAGAAGCCCAAAATATGATTCACAAGAAGTTGTTTATGACTCCGTATTCAATTTTGTAGATAAAGGGTTGGCTTTGTTAAAAACACCTAATGCAAATGCAGTAGGAACTCAGGATATGTTGTTTGGTGGTGATCTAACACGATGGACTGCTTTTGGAAACACTCTTAAGCTTAAAGCATATTTGAGATTAAGTGAAAAGAATGCAACTAAAGCAGCGGCTGGTGTGAAAGCGCTTTACGATAGCAAAGCAACTTTTTTGGATAAAGGTGTATCGATCACGTATACAAGTACAGGTGGAAATGAAAACCCCTTGTATAATGAGATGATCGGTTTGGGCCGAACACAAAATATCGTAGCAAGTGCAACTGTGGCTAAAGCTTTTAAGAGAAATAACGATCCAAGACTTTATGCTTTCTTTAGTATATTGCCTAAGCAAGATACAATAGCTTATATTCCACAAGGGTCATTTGAAATTAATTCTGAAAAATTAGTTTCTCCTCCATCGGCTTTAGTTGCTGGAAATGCAAATGATGCACAATCAGCTTTAGCACCTGTATGGTTATTCTCAAGTGCAGAATCAAAATTCTTGCAAGCAGAGGCGATCGTCAGAGGTTGGGGGAGCGGAGATGCAACTGCGTTGTTTAATCAAGGCGTAAAAGAAAGCTTTAAAGCTGCTAAATTAACAGATGCGGAATCAGATGTTTATTTGGCTAATGCTGTTGATGCAAAAGACTTCTCAGACAAATCGGCAACGGCTAAGTTGGAATCCATTATTACACAAAAGTATTATGCCATGTGTGGTAGTCAAGGTTTTGAAGCCTGGTCAGAATGGAGAAGAACCGGTTATCCGACTTTCTTCGAGGTTTCTGTAGCATCGCGTTTGGGAGCTGGACGTTGGCCATTACGTTTGCCATATCCTCAAAATGAGGTGACTAGCAATGGTAACTTCCCTGGTATCAAGTTTTTATATGAGCCAGTTTGGTGGGACGTGAAATAATCTTTTAGATTTATAAGCAAATAAAAGCGGCAATTTCGAAAGAAATTGCCGCTTTTATGTACTAATGCGTAGTAAATTTGTCACATCGTACTCTAGAAGAATATCTTCCAAAAAATACACTTAGAAATATTTTCCAATTTCTACAACTTGTAACAGTTTCGAGTAATCTTTTTTTTTAATTCTTAGAGAAATTATTTCTATCTCTCTAAAAGTGCATTATATTTCTCAAGGAAATTATAATATTTTTATTTCCAATATTCTAACGTTTGGCTATCATCCAATTGTTTTGGGAGACGTTCATTAAAATACTCATTCATCTCGGGAATTTTATTTTTGAAGTTCTGATTTAAAGTCCTTCCATACTTCTCTATGATCTCAAACTTAGATCGGGTGTAATAATATGAGAATAGTAGACGACTCTTTGAGAAACCTGCTCCATTTCCGATGATTAAATACCATTCCAACGTTCGCTATTCGGAAAGTAAGTGATCTTGACTTTGTACATGAAATGGTGTTAAAATGGCTTGTTTTAAAGTGTTTTAAATCAGTACGCTCGATTCGAAAGTTTCGTGTTGATCCTTGCCTTTTTCGTTAGGTTTGATCGCTCAGCGGACTTTAAAATGCTTTTCAATTTTTGAGGATTATAAGCACGCCTATGGCATGCTATTGACATGCTTGTACTTAATGATAGTTTTTCAATCAGGGGAAACCTATAGAAGTTTTCAATAAGACTTAATTGGTAGATTATCAGATAGTATAAAACTACAGTATTTCCTCAAAGATAATGTCATTGCCAAATATTAGCCAAACAGCTCTATTTATCATTCGTTCAATTGGCATATTGGTCGGTTGAATACAACTAAATCTTACTTAAGGTATATCAATGGAGGGATTGAAGATAGGCTTTATAATCTTAATAGTAAAGATATTCCTCATTAAGGACAATTTAACAGATTTGTGTTTGATCTTCCTTATTCCGTTAGGAAACTTTTGCGCTACGATTATGAGAAGTTTGCCAGCATGTTGATAGATCGAAGTGGAATTGTCAATGGAAACAAGATCATCATTATTTTTATGAATTTATCAATTTGGATAGTACAACAGATGCTGAGGTGATCGAAGAAATGTCTAATGATCGGTTAAACGAATTATCCATCGAGTGGCGGGCTGATTTTGAACAGATCCGGGCTGTGGGAGATCGGTCAGCTCGGAAGAAGAAAGGGCAATTATGGTGGGGCCGTGCTGCGGCAGCGGTTTTATTTGTTTTAGTGTCGAGTGTAATCTTGATTTCAAAACACAGAAATTATAGGACTGAAATTGGGTTGGAATGTGCTAATATGTCCTTTGGTGCGGAGCATCATTGTCTGAATCTGCTGGTACAATAGTGCTTGCTGATTCATCTATAATTCGATTGGATACGAATGCAACGGGAGTATTGCTTGATTTAAATGGTATTTCGCTCGCCAAGACCGAGGGGGTATTGGAAGTTGATAAATCATCCAGCGGGCGGGAAGTAAATACAAACGATACGGCTATCGTGATCAGGACAGCTGCCCGTCAGCAATGTGTTATAGAATTCCCTTACGGTATGCGGGTCCGGCTAAATGCCCAACCAACTCTTCGTTATCCGTTGACGCAAGGAGATAGTACTCATGTGTTTATCGAGAGCGAGGCACTTATAGATATACCTAGCCAACTGTTTAGGGGTGTGATGGTAATACAAACTGACAATGGAAAAATTTCGAGTGATTACGGAACGTTTGAATTAGCCTCTTATGCCAAGTTACATGGGCAAAATCATATAAAAAGTTTTTCTTCTCTGATCGAAGATCAAACGAAAAGCAGGTGCTTTATTATTTAGACGAAGTTGTTGTTGCCAAACCCTATCTATCGAAGGGTAAAAAATACGACGGGGTAGTCTATTTTAATTTAGCGAACGGAGATTTCGAAAAAATTTCGCAATGAGCGAATGCTGTACGTGAATACAAAGATGTCCCACTGACAGAATTTGTCTGGCAGATGAGCCGCTGGCATGGATTTACGGTCAAAAATATGAAATGCATACCGAATAAGCTCATAAGTACGACTGTGTGCTACAGGACCAATCGGGAAAAGGTCTATGCTGTGATACGCGATGCTGGCGTGCTGATGTATGAGAAAAAAGGGATGATAAGTTTTTGCCCCGAAGATAATAGGGAAAGTCGTACGGCGATGAAGTAATGAGGCTATGATTATGATTGCAGTGTTTTACAAGGTGTCATAAGTTTCTCTTATGAATGGTTATTGCACCTAAATGTAACAATGTTACTTTCAGATTATTTTTTTTTAAAAATAAATCACTATTAATCAGCGTATTGTGTGTTTGCGTGAATTAATTGTTATCACAAAGTTATGCTTGCATTGCAAATGTTAAAAAAAGTTATAATTTTGCCTTTAACATTTTTTAACATGTGGAAACATTTCAAAGTGAAAAATGTTACTAACTATAACATATATAAATTATTGGAGAGTATATTGCTAACCAAAGTATTTTATCAAGAATAAACATTTTTTAATAAACGTAAACATATGAAACACAAATTACTCAGTTTTTTCGTGGGTAGTATGATTCTGACTTCTGTTGCATTTGCGCAAGAGAAAAAAGTTAGTGGTCGTGTAACTGGAGCTGATGGTAAGCCATTGGCTGGAGTGACGATTGCTGTACAGGGATCTAACGTAGCCACTCAAACGGATGCGAATGGTAATTATTCGTTATCTGTGCCAACAGGAAAAGTTATCGTATTTCGTTCTGTCGGATTTGCTGATAAAACTTTAATTGTAAAAGAAGGTCAGTCTGCTTTTAATGTAAGTTTGGATAATTCAAATCGTGACTTAGAAGAAGTAATTGTTACTGCGTTAGGCGTAAAACGTGAGAAAAGAGATCTTGGATATGCTGCAGATCAAGTCTCTTCTAAGACGGTTACACAAGCAAGTGCAGTTAATACAATTAATGGACTCCAAGGAAAGGTCTCAGGACTAAATGTCACGACCACCAATTCTGGTGTATTTGAAGATGTGAAAATTAATCTTCGAGGTATTCGTTCTTTAACTGGTAAAAATGAACCTCTATTGGTGTTGGATGGTGTTCAAATGGATATAAAATATTTATCTTCCATAAATCCGAATGATATCGACAATGTATCGGTCCTCAAAGGTGCTGCTTCAGCCGCTATTTACGGACCAGATGCACGGAATGGTGTTATTATGGTAACGACAAAGAAAGGCTCCGATGCCCCATCCATTAATTTAAGTCATTCTACGCAATGGCAAAATATTTCCTTCTTTCCAAAAATGCAAAAACGTTTTGGACAGGGATATACTGATGGTACCGAACGTGTTTATGATCCTATTGAAAACTGGAATTGGGGACCTGCATTTGATGGCTCCATGGTGGAAGTGGGACCTGTATTACCTGATGGCAGTCAACAAAAAATTGCGTATTCAGCACGAGATGATAGAGAAAAATTTTACGATACGGGAGTGACAAATCAAACAAATTTGTCTTTAACGTCTAAAGATTTTTTCTTAAGCTTGGAAGATTCTCAGATAAAAGGGATTGTACCAGGTGATAAAAATAGAAGAACTGGTGTGCGTTTAAACTCGCAGAAAGAATATGGAATTTTTAGAGCTGGATTAAACTTTAATTATGCTCAGCAAAATTATGATGTTTATAATCAAAGAGGGCAAGCAGATTATTATTCTGCTAAAAATACAGGTGGTAATAGTGGGCTATTTAGTCAACTGCTAAATACAGCAGCTAATATACCTCTTTTACAGTATAAGGATTATTTAAATGGTCAGTTTGCTACTTATGATACTTGGTTTACAGATTATGGTTTAAACCCATATTTTTCTCTTGGAAACTGGAGAAAGAATGGTAAGAAACAAGATTTATTAACCAATTTAGAGTTGGGTTTAAAACCTACAGATTGGTTAAGTTTTACTTATAGAGCTTCTTTGAATTCACGTAATATAGCTGAAAGAACATTAACTCAAGGAGTAACACCAAGTGCTTTTGGTCTTAAAAGAAATAAAAGTTTGATTCCAGCAGCCGTGAAAGAGTATAATTATAATCAGACAATTTTATCATCAGATTTCTTTGCCAATGTGGACTTTAATATTGACGAGGATTTTAAGTTTAATGGTATATTGGGTACATATGTGCGACAAAATGATTATCGTGCTACTGATGTCGGAGCTTCTAATTTGGTCATTAGTGATTTGTATAACTTGGAAAATCGTGTAGGAAATTTAACTGGCTCTTCAGATGGTTTTAGATCAAGGCTATTTTCTACTTATGCAAGTGCAGGGCTAAATTATAAGAATTGGGCAAATGTCGAAGTGACAGGTCGTTGGGATAAGACTTCTTTGCTAAGTATGGCTAACAATTCTTATTTCTATCCTGGTGTGAATGCAGCGGTTGTGTTATCTGATGCAATCCCGGAAATTAAATCTGAAGTGTTCAATTATTTAAAATTACGTGGAGCATGGACCAAAACTGCAAATGCAGATATTACCCCCTATTTGTTAGCTGCTGTTTTTTCGCAGAAGGCAGAAACGGGTTTCCCATTTGGGTCGGTCTCGGGTGTTACCGCGGGTAATACTACTTATGATCCTAATTTAAAACCTGAAAGAATTAATACTTCTGAAGCGGGGTTTGAAGCGGGGTTATGGAATAATCGTGTGACAGTTCAAGCAACCTATTTCTATTCAAAGAATACAGACCAAATTGCTAATATTAGTATATCAGAGGCATCTGGATATAGTAGAAGTTACCGTAATGCAGCGTCTTTTAACAGCAAAGGTGTGGAATTTGATATTAACTTATCCCCGTTAATCAAATTTAATAATGGTAGTGTGAAATTTAAGGCCAATGCACTGTGGAATGATAGTGAGGTGACAAGCATTTATAAACAACAGGAATTAAACCAACTTCAGATTGGAGGTTACAATGCCGCGTCAAATTATGCGATTGTAGGACTTGCTGCTTATCAAATGCGTGCTACGGACTATGTCCGTGATGATCAAGGAAGAATTATTGTTAATGCGACAACAGGGAGACCTTCTACATCTAGTCAAAATGTTAACTTTGGGCGAACTTTACCAAAATGGATTCTAGGATTAAATCCTTCTGTAAATTGGAAGAATTTCAATTTATCTGCTTTATTTGAGCATAAGGGGGGACATGTGGTTTCTTTCTTCGGCTTGGGAAGCGATATGGCATGGACTGGGGTTTCGGAAGCTACTATCTATAATGATCGAAATCCTTTTATCCTACCAAACTCTGTAATAGCCGATCCAAATAACCCAGGGAAATATATTGAAAATACAACAGCTAAGATAGGAGAAGGGAAAAATAATCCTATTGAAGCTTATTATACCGGTGAATTTAAAAATACAGCTTCTAACTTCATTGTAAGTGCAAACCAATGGCGATTGAGAGAACTTTCTCTAACTTATGATGTCCCATCAACTTGGCTAGTTGCTCGCCAAAAAGTGATTAAAGGATTGTCGATTGCTTTGGTAGGGCGTAATTTAGCCTTGTGGCTACCTAAAGCGAATAAATTTATGGATCCAGAGTTTGACAGTATGCCTGATTATCAAAATGCATATGGAAATATAAATTCAGACGCTAATCCTCCAGTGAGAAATTTTGGATTTACGGTTAATGCTAAGTTTTAATGATTAAGAATTTACGAAAATGAAAAATAAAATTTTAATAGGGATTCTTTTTACCGCGTTAGCTTTTACGGGGTGTAAAGATAGTTTCTTCGATATAAATACAAATCCCAATAAACCAACTGATCCCTTAATAAAACCTAGCTACCTATTACCTATGGTAATAGAGCAAACTGCGGCAAGAATGGGGTCTCAATATAGTTTTGCAGCTTCTTGGGCAGGCTATTATGGGCGAGGAAGTAGTTTTGGACCTTCCTTACCTCTTGAGAATTATGATATTACAACCAATTTTGAGATAACTCATTGGGCTAGTACTTCTACCTCTATGAACACCTGGTATGATGTGTTGACTGATGCGAATTTTTTGGAGAAAAAAGGTCGAGCTCAAAAGGAAGATTTTTACGTAGCTACGGCTAAGGTTATGAAGGCGATTGGTTTTATGTATCTTGTCGATATGTATAATAATGTACCATATTCAGATGCTTTGCGTGGAGATGAATCTATTGCTCCTAAATATGATAAAGGTGCAGATGTTTATAAAGATCTATTGGTTCAATTGGACTCTGCTCGTATTCTTCTCAAATCTGCAAATTTGACTCTTTCTGATGAAGCAAAAAAAGCGGATGTTCTGTTTGGCGGGGATTTGACAAATTGGCGAAAATTGGCGAACACTCAAGCATTAAAATTATTGATTCATCAATCAGAATTTAAAAAAGATCCTAAAGATGAAATTGCAAAGATTATTAGTGACGGAGCGGGATTCATTGATGCGGGGAAGACGGCAAAATTGTCTATTGTTTTCTCAAATGATAAATATAAAGTAAACCCAGTTTATTCGAAATATGTTGCTGATGAATCAGGGGCGGAAACAGATGGTTTTAATCGTGTTAGTCCCTATCTATTGAATAGATACAAAGGTAACAATGATATCCGCTACCAATATTTCTTTTTAAAAGCGCTAAACCCAATTAATGCCAATGAACCTTGGGCCGCTGGTAAGGTGTTGGGAGCACCGACCGTTGTGGGAACCAATTCCGCACAGGAATCCCGTGTTATTGGCTCTGGTATTTTAAAGGATGGTACCGGTTCTTTATGGTTAATGACATCTGTGGAGAGTTTATTTTTACAGGCAGAGGCCATACAACGAGGTTGGATAACTGGAGATGCTAAAGCTGCTTATGAGAATGCTGTAAAAGAATCATTTACTTATCTAAATGTGGCTAATGCTACTACTGAAGCTACTAATTTATTAAATGCATCTGCATCATGGGCATCCGCATCAAATAAATTGGAACTTATAATTAATCAGAAATATTTAGCTCTGCCGGGAATAAATAACTTCGAAGCGTGGGTGGATTATAGAAGATTAGGCTATCCAAAAGACGTTCCACTTTCTGTAAATCAAACTGTCGGAACGCGAAAAATTCCTTTGCGCTTGATGTATCCTCAAAGTGAATATAATTATAATAGTACCAATGTATTAGCCGAAGGCACGATTGATCCTCAAAAAAATGCAATATTTTGGGATGTAAACTAGTTAGATCTTCCTACTTAAATTAAAAAAGGGGAGTCCATATATGGACTCCCCTTTTTACTGGTCTCAGTATAGCTGTTGTTTTGGTGCCAATTAAATTACGACGATAGGTCCTTCATAGTTGACGTACAGAAATGGACTAATCTATAATCACAGGGATATGGTTTTCGCATGTAACATGTTTTTGGGGAGCTAACGAATTTTCACATGCTGCATAATTGGAGTCTAACTGGGCTAATCTGGACGACAATGCTTTATATTGATTGTATTTAACATAAAAGGCAAAGTTATCTCCTGAATCGGTCCCAATATAGTGTAATACGTATTTTATTTGACAGTCTTTTACTATTGGCCTTGCATACCAATTATTTGATCCATTACACGTCTTATTAGAATAGAATTTTTCTAGCTCTTCTATATTTGAACTCAAGCGATCTCGAACTTGCTCAACCGTAAAATCCGAAGCTAAAAGTACTTTGGGATGTCCATCAATACAGCCGATTTCAAAATGAGTTTCAGGTGTAAAAATATCATTCAATATGGGACGTGGATCTGTTTTTCTTGCAGAATTTAATAATTCAAGATAAGTGGCTTTTAATTTCTCATAGTCACTTCTAATCGTGTTGTTTATCGGAAAATACCTGTGTCCGCTGCCAATTCCATCCATAATAGTATCTACTTGCCAATTGCTAAGTTCGTTGCAGGATGATTTTTTAATTAAATCTTCTATTTCTGTAAGTTTTTTGTCCGCTTTACTATATAGGTCTTGATAGGATTCATGATCTTTTTTGCAGGATGCACAAAGAACAACTAATGCAAATAGTTTACTTATCTTCATAATTTTAACGTTTAATATTGTGATTTAGTTAGTAACTATACGATAGTGGGCATATAAGTGCTACATATAGATCAAGTTTTTGTTGACCATTTATGATTAAAATATTCTAATGTATTAGCAAATATGAATAAAATCAATGATTTTTAACTTCTCTTGTGCGCCAACTTTAATTGAGGTGATTTTTTGTTTATTACCAAATCATTAATTTTATGTATATAAATTAATAGACTAACAATTTATTAATATTAACTTAATATTGAGAATCTATTTTTACGCCGTTGAAATGATGAGGCGCTGGACCAATAAAAACGATCTAAATAGCCTTCATCATATCTGAAAAAATAATTTATTCTGAATGCTAATGAAAAAAGTATTTTTACTCGCCGCTCTGATAGGGCCCGTTGTAGCTCTTGCGCAAAATAACAATGCGCCCTCTAGCTATGATCCGCACGATATCAAGATTACGGGATATCTACAGACACAGTTCCAAAAAGCGCAGTCTCCGGGAATTACTTCGTTTTCGGGCGGTGATTTTTCAAAGAATTCGGATAACAGATTTATGATCCGCAGGGGACGCCTTAAGATTGACCGTGTGGATACATATTCCAGTATTGTCTTTCAATTGGATGCAACCCAGGATGGCGTACAGTTAATGGATGCCTTTATTCAATTGCGGCATCCCGATCAAAAGGGGCTGAGTTTAACCGCCGGTCTTTTCAATAGACCTTTTGGATACTCTATTGTGTATTCGTCGGGCTACCGTGATTTTCCAGAAAGAGCTCGTGTATTTCAGACGCTGATGCCTAGGGAACGCGACTTGGGGGGAATGGTAAGTTATCATCCCGGGGGTAAAGCTAAATTCCTAAACTTAGATCTGGCCTTGGTGAACGGTAGTGGCCACTCCGCTAAGGACTATGATTCTAAAAAAGATCTAATTGGTAATCTTGCTTTTAAATTTGATAGCCTCGCCGATAAAAAACTTCATCTTGGATTTGGTGGTTCATTCTATAAAGGGTCGGTCCGTAATGACACCAAAACCTACTATACGCCCAACAATAATGGGTATACAGCACATACAAGCGATGACAATGAAGGCAAGGCAATCGGCCGCAATTATTATGGGGCAAACTTACAGGTTGAATTTGATAATAGCTTTGGAAAATCTAGTTTCAAAACAGAATATGTTGCAGGTGACCAGCCAGGAGTCGCGGGAGGTGCCGATATCAAAGGACCTTATGCAAGTCGAAGTTTTACGACTCAGCCGACCACAGACCTTTATCAACGTAAATTTAACGGTTACTACCTTTGGTTAACACAAGAAATTGGCCATACAGGATTTACAGCAATGGTTGCCTATGACGTATATGATCCCAATACAAAGGCGAGTGGCTCAACGATAGGCATGGCTGGTAATTTTACCGCTGATGGTGATGTCAAGTTTAGCACGCTCGGTTATGGTGTCGCTTATCAATTTAGCAATAGGCTTAAATTTACGGTGTACAATGAACATGTAACAAATGAGGCAACAAGTCTAACAAATTTTTCCACAGATATTAAAGACAATGTTTTTACGGCTAGAATGCAATACCGTTGGTAAAAGAAGGTCTGGTTTCTACATTTAGCAAGATCCCGAGGATAACTTTGTATCAAATCAAAATTGAACCTAAGCGATTCTTGATTGGTGATTTCTGTGTTATTTCAAATTCTGAAACGAAACTTAGATGTTTTTTCGAATACGGCTCAGTGAAGATGCGGTGATACCTAAATAAGAAGCTAGCATCGCTAATGGGACGCGATTGGCCAAACCGGGATAGAGCTTCAAGAAGAGCAGATATCGCTCTTTGGCGTCGAGGTTCAACATGGTATTCGCGGTTTTTAATTTGCTTTCAACAACAAAACCATAAAGTTTGGCCATCAACAGTGGCCAAACTTTAATTTCTTTTTCCAGCAAGGCGAAGTTATCGAAGTCCAAACTCCAGATTTCAGTGTCTGTCAGGGATTCTATATAGTCATTGGAAGGTGTTCGATCCAAGAAGCTCTGCAGATCGCCAATAAAACGACCTTCATAGATAAAATAACGCGTAAAATCGTCGCCTTTACTATTGTAATAGAGCGAACGGAATACCCCCGATTCCACAAAAGCGATGCTATTATTTACTTTCCCGCAGGCGACAAAATAGCTTGCCTTTGGGATGCTTTTTTTTTCAAAGGCCTGCCGGATGAGATTCTCTTCCCGCAAATCGAGCTGTCCAAATTTTCGGATGTATTCCAGCAATTGCTCCATTTTACTTTATATTATATAGCTAAGTTAATCAATTCCTCTCGTTGAGGGCCTGTTGAAAGGTACTTTATGGGAACCTCTAGTTCTGCTTCGAGAAACGTGATGAATGTTGCTAGCGCTTCTGGAAGATTTTTCGCCTGACTCACATTCGTCAGCACTGTATTCCATCCGCTCAGATATTTCCAGACAGGCTTAATTTCTTGATCCTTGCATGCAGGCAATGCCAAAGCAATCTTTTCACCCTTTGTTTCGTAATGGGTACAAACAGGAATCTCGGTTATTGTATTTAAAATGTCCGCTTTAGTCAATACAAGGTGGGTAACCCCATTCAACATGATGGCATATTTCAATGCAGGCAGATCGAGCCAGCCTATGCGACGTGGACGTTTTGTATTGGAACCAAATTCGCCTCCTTTTTCACGCAAATCGTTGGCAGTTTGGCCTGTTATCTCTGTTGGGAAGATGCCATGACCCACGCGGGTGCAATAGGCTTTTGTCACGCCGTATATTTTATCCACAAGCTTCGGTGATACTCCTAGACTCACACAGGCTGCGGAGGCAAGGGTATTGGAAGAGGTAACATAGGGGTAACTACCATGATCGATGTCAAGTAATGTTGCCTGAGCTCCTTCTGCCAATACTTTTTGTCCATTTCGAAGCGCTTTATTTAGAAAGATTTCAGTGTCTGTAATCTGTATTTTTTTGAGGAAAATGCATCCTTGCATAAAACTGTGATAAAGCTCTTCTAAGGCTGGCATTTCCTGTCCCAAATGTTGCAGTTCATTGTATTGACGATTTAAAATTTGATATACGTCATCCTTAAAATTGTCGGAATAAATATCCTCCACGCGTAGATTCTGTCTTTTTATTTTATCGGAATAGCTTGGGGCAATGCCATTCTTGGTCGTTCCTATCGTCCGATATAATGCAGACTCTTCCATATAGATATCCCAATACCGGTGAGTGGGTAATACAAGATGTGCTTTTTGGGATATCAGAATTCTATTTAAGAGATCTTGTTCCGGGATAATTTGCGCTATTTCTTCAATTTCTGTTTTCAAAGAGAGGGGGTCAATGACTACGCCGGTACCAATGATGTTTTTGATATGGGGAGAAAAAATTCCCGAAGGAAGCAGTTTTAGGGTAATCTTTTCGTCTTGATAATAGATACTATGCCCGGCATTTGCTCCACCATTGAACCGTGCGATAATGTCATAGTCACGCCCGATCAGATCGATAAATTTTCCTTTGCCCTCATCTCCCCATTGGAGCCCAATTAAAATGTCCATGTTGCTTTTGTCTTGAATTTATGTACAAAGCTAGGGTTTGAGAAGTTGGGGACAATTGTCATTTGGCAAAAAGTGAAGCTTGATATTTTTGTGAAGTACCCTTTAGGCACATCGATTGAGCTTAAGCTTGTTTGTGTCCCAGCTGTTTTACTTTTTGTAGCCACTTATCCCGTTTAATAGGATCTGAGGTTTTGATAATGCCGATATAAGTAACTTTCACTGGCGATATTCCACAGAATAGCAGTGTCGATCTCTTTAGTTGGTTAACGCTGGGTTTACCGTAAACCAGTGTATAATACCAACTGGGTTGATCGAGTGTTGTAATGATCCGGGCAGATTTTCCCTTCAGTAATTTATCCCAAAGAAGAGAATTTTCCCGATATTGAAAAGCAAACCCCGGTAAAAAAAGTCTATCGATAAAGCCTTTCATGAGTGCTGGAAGACCGCCCCACCAAACAGGATGTACCCAAACTAAATGATCGGCCCACTTTATGTCTTCCCAGGCAAGAAGTAGATCGGGTTCGAGTTCTGTCCGTTTGTGATAACCAAATTGAAGGTTAGGGTTGAATTTGAGATCGATGATATGAATTGTCCGCACCGCAGCTCCGGAGGCTATTGCGCCTTCTTGATAAGCATTTGCAACCCCAAAATTAAAGGATTCCCGATTCGGGTGGCCGTTGATGATAAGTATTTTTTTCTGCATGATGTTGTTTTACATCACAAAAATAGAATTGGCCAACCTCTTTTTACAGGACAAATGTCTAAAAAGAAATTTCGCTGCGAATACGGCTTAGGTGACGTTGTGTAATGCCCAAATAGGAGGCGAGGTACTGTAATGGAAGCTGTTGGATAAACTCAGGGTGATTTTTGATCAAATTTGCATACCGTTGGGAAGCGGTTTCTTTTTGCAATTGGAATACACGTTTTTCGAGTTCAAGATATTGTTCCTCAGCAACCATTTTAAGATACTTTGTCCATTTTAAACTGTCTGTAGCAAGTTTGTCAATTGTGTGCTTTTTGATGGTCCAAAGCTCAGCAGAAGTAATGGCCTGCATAGTCTCGGTGCTTGGTCCTCCTGTGATAAAAGAAGAGTACGCTGCTATCCAGGTATTGGGAAAGCGGAAACAATAGGTGATATCTTCCTTGTCTGCACTGCTATAATAGGAGCGAAAGATACCCGATTGTATAAAGGCTACTTCATGACAAGGTTGATCTTCTTTGACAAAAAAATCGTTTTTATTCAGCTTCTTGTATTCAAAAAGCTGAATAATTTCATTGATCTCTTCTTCCTCGAATAGACGCAAAGACCGAAAATATGCTGCTATCATGTCGTCCAAACTTAACTAAATTGCGGTATTAATGCAAGATAAATCCAATAGGGCCAGCTTCAAAAGGTCAATATCTTATACCGGCTAATGATTAAAAATGAGCACTTCTATTGCGCATCAATTAGAATTGCCAATTGTAGGCACATGTGATCAGAACGATTGCTCCAGGCGTGGTTTGTTCCACGTTGGATAACAATATCGCCCGCATAAAGCTTGGTTTCTTCTGTATTTGTTATGAGATAAATCTCGCCCGAGAGAATGACGATATAATCCAAGCTTGTTGTTTGATGCATGAGGGGATGAGGTTGACCGACCGGAGCTTCAATACCGAGTTCTTTGTCCGGAGGAATCTGAACATAGCGAAAATAAGTTCCATTTTTGATGACCTGTGGTATTGCTGAATTTTCTATTGGGTTTTCCTGCTCAAATTTGGCGGGCATTTGACTAGTTTGCCAGATATCTGAGATAATAAGGTTTGGGAAGTGCTCAGAAACATTGTCGACCAAGGCATCCATTTGTATAAAGGACTTGCCAGCTTGTGTGCCTGTCACGATTCTTCTCGGTATGGTGTTCATTGTCTTAGTTATTTTTTCTTGTCTATTTAATAAATTGATGTCGTCTCTCAATCTTTTCGGTTTTAATATGACCGATACAATGCGTAGGTAATCGGAAGATTTTCTTCTTGCATAATTGATTTGACAAATCTACTTTTCATTTACTATATATTTGTTGCTAGTTAACAAGTGGTAACTAGTAGAATTTAATGGCAATATGGATAAAATTTTAGACGGGAATCAACAGCGGAAGGTAACCTGTTCGGAAGAACTGCGCGCTATGCGGGATGCATTAGATATTTTGGGAGGTAAATGGAAATTGATGATATTGCGTTATCTGGCGAATCGGGAACTGCAGGAAATCCATTTCAAAAAAATGGAACGAGAAATTCAGGGAATATCTGCTAAAGTACTTACAAAAGAACTTCGGGATCTTGAGTTAAATTTACTGGTCTCCCGTCGATCCTCTGAAGATCCTGTAAAAGTGTTTTATAAAATCACGGCTTATGGAAAAAGTGTATTCCCGGTCACCGAATCTCTAGTCGATTGGGGGTTGGAATACCGAGAAAAAATGAAACAGGAGATTACAATAATATCCAAAAAGTAATTTATTTCGATTGAATGATCATTTTTTTGATGAGTGAAATTTGACCGAGGTGATAATAGCTATGTTCTATTACAGCTTCAATATTTCGGAGATAAGATCCATATTTTTCATCAATAAAAGGTTGGTCAAATTGCTCTTCTTCAAATGTGGTAATACTATCGGCAAATGCTGCCGCATTTTTTAGGAATTTATTTACAAGCGAGTCCCAATCTGCTTTTGATGTGATGACAGGAACATCAAAGCTGTATTTATCACTTATTTCCAACTTACCACGCTCAAATGCAGTTAGTAGCCCCTCTAGGTAATAATTGATGTGGTAAGTTAGCGCAGCAATGGTATTCAAGTTATTTATTTTGAATATGGCCTGTTCCCAGGTGGTATCCAGTAATTGTTCCTGATAATTGGTATTCGCAATCCAGTGTCCATTCAGTAAAACTTCGCGCAACCTGTTTGCAATAAATATCCGTCTTTCCATTTTCTCTTAAAATTTTTTAATGATCGGTTTTTGCTCCTGTCTCTGGCAAATAGGTGTTTTTTTACATTTTATAATCGCCTTAGGGGAATCTTATTGATTACCTATGTCCAATTTACATACAATTTCCTTATTCTTCATCTTTGGTTAACTTCTTGTTAATAAGACTTTTCTTTTTTTGTATAAAGTCATTGTTACCAAAATATCATGTTTGCACTAACCGGAAAAGATTTAAAAAGCGTTTGGGACCAATTTGTGGAAGATGAGAGTGAAGAATCATTTTATACTTTATACAAACATTACCACCATTATCTTTCTTATTTGGGATTGAAAAAGAAAATGTCTGTTCAACGCGTCCAGGATAGTGTAAATGATGTGTTTTTACATCTTTGGGAGAAAAAAAACAACAATCGACAAATTCGTAACCATCACAATTATATTATTACGGTATTCTTCCAAAAGCTTTTCCGAAAGGAATCACTGCACTTGGCGGATATGGATTTTGAGGAGGAATTCTATGACCCTGCGATTTATCAGTCCGTTGAAGAGCAACATATTCGTAAAGTTACAACAAATACTGTTGCTCAGCTGGTTCAAGAGCATATGGAGCAATTGGGCACGAAGCAGCAGCAGGTAATCTATCAACGTTTTTTTCTCGATCTTTCTTATCAGGAGATCGCCGATGCGAATCAGGTTTCGATTCATACCATCTATAATACCATCTATAAATCGCTGGAAAAGATAAAAAATAACCTTTCTAGTGAACAAGAAATCTTCCTTAAAGTAGCCGTAGGCTTACTCTCTTCATTTTTATTGATTTTTTCTTAAAAACGAGTAGTGAAAAAATGATGTCCCGTGCTCTATTGTATAAATTACGATTAGAGTAGTATGGACGAACTTAATTTACAAGCACTGTTGCTGGATGAATCTTTTGTGAACTTTTGCAGGAGAACGAATAAAGAGGACATCGAAAAATGGGAGAAATGGTTACAAAAATATCCTGAGCATAGAGAATCTATTGCGGAGCTGAAGGATGTTATTGTGGCTATGGGGCACTATGCGGGTGAGCTATCCGTCCAAACAAATTATGCGCGTTTACAGTCGCAGATAAAAAAGCGTTCTAACCAGCACCGTTTTGCTACAATTGGTACAACAGTCTGGTTTAAAATCGCAGCTTTCCTTGTTGTAGTTGGCGCTATTTCATTGTTCTTATTTCGACAACAGCTGATTCCAGAGCCCTCCGAAAGTGCGCAGCAGATTGGTTCTCCGGGCAAGGATGCCGCTTTGTTAACATTGAAAGATGGTTCGATTGTCTCTTTGGTTGATATAAAGAATGGAAGTGTTATTGCACTTCAGGGCGGTGTGGAAATACAAAAAAATAAAGATGGTGAGGTAATTTATAAGGCAGTAGAACAGGGGCGGATTGCGAGCAATGCCATAAATACAATAACAACCAACCGTGGAAACCAGTATCAGATCATATTGCCCGACGGATCCAAAGCTTTTCTCAATGCAAACTCAACCTTGACATATCCTCTAAAATTTGATCTAAATGAAAGGTCAGTGCGTATGACAGGGGAGATCTACTTTGAAATAGCAAAAATTGAAGTAGGATCGGGAGATAAAAAGCGAATTCCTTTTTATGTGGAAACCTCAAATCAAAAAATTGAAGTGCTCGGTACGCATTTTAATGTCAATGCCTACGAAGATGAGCCTGCTACAACAACGACCTTACTGGAAGGAAGTGTAAAGGTTATTTCAAAAAAGAGGAATGAATCTGTGCTTTTGAAACCTGGTCAATGTGCTTTGTTAAATGAAACTTTACATGTTGAGCATGTGGATGTTGCTCAGGAAGTAGCCTGGATAAACGGTGATTTTGTATTTAAGGGAGAAGAACTGGGAAGTCTATTGCGTAAAATTTCGAGGTGGTACAATGTAGATGTTGAATGTCCAGAAAGGCTTGATAAACTAAAATTTGATGGTATGGTATCCCGTTCTCAACCGCTGAGTACAATCATCGATATGTTGCAAACTACAGGTAAAGTAAAATTAACACTAAATGGAAGGAGGCTTATTGTGATAGATTGACCTATCTAATCTACGGTAAGCTGGATAAAAACAACCAAAGGTGCTGGTAACACCTTTGGTCAATGTGTCAAGCTTATCGATAATGTTGCGATTCACTAATCATCAAATAATATTAACAACAACAAATATATGAGTTTTTATCAATGCATGCGTGTTATGAAAATCACCATGATATTATTAACTTGTTTGTTGGTGAAAGTCAGTGCGTTTACTTATGGTCAACGGATTACACTCCACAAACAAAATAGCAATATCCCCACTGTTTTAAGAGAAATCAGGCAACAGAGTGGCTATGACTTTTTTTATGACGCGGATCTTTTTAAGAAAAGTAATGTCGTCAGTATCAACCTGTCAAACGCTTCTATTGAAGAGGCATTGCATGCTTGTTTTACGGGGCTCCCTTTTCGTTATGTTATCAAAAATAAGTTAGTGGTGTTGACCGCTGATCCACTGCCGGAAAGAAGTCCCTTAGTCATGCGCCAACAGCTACAAATAAAAGGAAGGGTAGTTGATGCACAGAGTAAAGCCCCTTTGATAGGTGTGTCTGTGAAATTAAAAGGGTCACGATCGGGGACGACAACGGACGCATCAGGGAATTTTTCCATAGCCGTTTCGGAGAATAGTGTCTTAGTAATTTTTAGCCTTATTGGCCATGAACTGAAAGAACAGACTATTCATGTGGCAGATAAGAATGTAATCATCCAATTGCGGGCAACTTCGACAGCTCTGGAAGAGGTGGAGGTAAAAGTGCAGGCACGCGTAAAAGCAAATACGGAGTCCGCGGTATTGGATGAACGCAGAAAAGCCGCGATCCTACAAGATGCAATCTCTGCTGAATTGATCGAAAGAACGGGAAGTATCACCACGACACAGGCACTGCAAAGAGTTACGGGAGTCACTGTGACGGATGATAAGTATGTAGCGGTGCGCGGTCTTGGAGACCGTTCTGTTATTGGTCAGTTGAATGGTGTCCGTTTAGCGTCTTCCGATCCAGATCGAAGCACGATCCCATTAGATCTTGTCCCAGCCTCTTTACTCGACAATATTACTGTATATAAAACCGTAACGCCCGACAAGCCCGCTGACGCAGCTTCTGGTATTGTCGAATTGAAAACAAAGTCCGTTCCCGACAAAATGACTTTTGAAGTGATCGCACAGACGGGACTAAATTCAAATATTGGGCTTGGCGGTCAATACAATAGTTTTTGGAATAGCGAACTGGGCGTTTTGGGAACGAAAATAAACGGGAAAAATCTCTCGTCAGATTTTTTAAATCTCTCTAAGCAATATCCTGGAGGTCTCTCTTCCATTCAGCGTCTGATTGCAAACAGTAATTACAGTCCTGAAGCTCATCAAGAAGTTAACCGAATAAACGGTATCATGCAGGGCTTTGACCCTATAATGACGAGTTCGTATAAACGGGCTCCGCTGAATCAATTGTATTCGGCAACATTTGGCAATAGCTATGGATTATTTGGTGGAAAACACCGGCTGGGAGTTATTTTGGGTGGTAATTATTACCGTCGTACTACTGATATTAGCGGTGGTGATTTAACCCAATATAGTATTTATCAAGGTGTAGTAACTGGCAATCCCGATATTTTTAGTCCGCGTAATATCCCCAATTATATTACCCCGAACAGTTTGTTTATGGGTAAATACCAAACATATAAGGAGAATACCGGTACAGAAACACTTAATTATGGGACACTAGCCGGGTTAACTTATCGTTTTAATCCGCAACATGAAATGAGCATGCAATATCTAGGAAGTTGGGGTGGCGAATCCACGGCATCCAATCTTTCAGGACGTTACGAATATACGGGCTTACCGGGCGAGGTGCGTAATACCACCTATTCTTTAAAGCAGACTTTCCGTAATTTGAATACCTTTAATTTACAGGGGGAGCATAAGTTTCTTAAAGGGGGCTATTCGCCACGTCTAAGTTATAATGTTGCTTCATCTCGATCAAAACAAAATGATCCTGATTTTCGTTTTGCAAGCCTTGTGGATTATACACCCCGAGGTGGTGGCTGGTATGACCGGCCTATACCAGGAGCTATTAATGGAGAAACCACTCAAAAAGTGTATTCGGAGCATTTGTATGCGCTGATGTCGGGTTATGTAAATGGCTTTGGAACCTATGGCTTGATGCAGGCCGAACCGAATGGCCGTAGATGGCGTAATCTAGATGAAAAAAACTATAATTATAAAGCTGATCTCAGCATTCCGTTCCGTTTTTTTGGACAAAAGCAAGAGTTTAAAACTGGAGTAAACTATTTGTTCCGGGATCGCAATTTTACGGAAAATCAACTGTTTTTACCCGGTTCAAATTTTACAACCAATAAATCTGTTACGCTATATGATGCTGAAGGTAATTTGGATCGATTGGTCAGCAATGAATTCGTGGGAATTAAAGTGCCTGCCCCAGCTCAAGGGGAAGGTATGATGCCGATAGGTGGATTTTTGTATAACAGTCAAAAATCGCCCAACAATTATATGGGCTATTTCGAGACGAATGCACTTTATGGCATGGTGGATCTAAAATTGACAGAACGATTCAGAATGGCCGGTGGTGTACGTTTTGAAATGACCAATATCGGCTCTTCTGTAGATACCGCTGGTGTTTTCTTAGATCCTTCTTTGACGACAGGAGCGAATGGCGAGGCCGCAATTCCCTTAAATCCCATTAATCCAAATTCTGTTTATAAAACAGGATATAAACCATTCTATTCTGTCAATGCTACATTCACGTTGAATAAGAATATGAATTTTCGGGCTGCGTTCAATACGACATTGGCTCGTCCTGAACTCCGGGAGATTACGAATGTCTTCGAATTTGATGCCTTCCAGATGGGGCTTGTCGTCGGTAATCCTAACCTGAAAAATCAATATACGCAAAATGCGGACTTCCGTTGGGAATGGTTCCCGGCGAAAGGCGAGGTGATCGCTGTTTCTGCTTTTGGGAAGCGGATCGAAAATCAATTGGTCAAAGTATTTAATCTCAAGACAGCCGGCTTAGCGGCTACTTATCCGGAGTTTCCGACAATTCAATTCCAAAACGATCCAAACATCGGTAAGGTATGGGGAGTGGAATTGGAACTCGTGAAAAATTTGGGAATTATCGGTGATCCGCTGCGTAATTTTTTCTTGGGAACAAATTTATTGCTTGCACAAAGTGAAATCAAGAAATCCGAGGAACGCTATGAAGCTAACCGATCGCTGGACCGCCATTCGCCAAAAAATAGTCCACTATTTGAACAGGCTCCTTATTCAGTCAATGCCTGGCTGAATTTTGACAATGAAAAATCAGGCACTGATTTGACCTTGACGTTTAATATGGTCGGTGAGCGCTTGGTTCAGATCAACCTCACAGGGGAACCTGATCTGTATACGCAGCCTGTCCCTTATCTTGATTTTGTGTTTTCCCAACGTATCAACAAGCGTATCCTCTTTAAAGGATATGCAAAAAATATCATGAACCCAGCTATTAAAACGGTGTATGCAAACCCGGAAACAGGTGGTAAATGGTATGGAAATGAATACATCAACCGTAGCTTCAAACGAGGATCTGAAGTAATGGTAGGTTTTACATATAATATATTGTAGCTATGAGATATAAGATATTGAACGTTATTTATAGATCTCTCGTGCTGTGTGGGCTCGCTTCAACGATGTTAACTTATACAGCTTGTAAAAAGGATAAGCTGGATATGAAGCTTGATAATCGAGTAGTGACTGAAAATAGGGCCTTATCACAGGCGAGAATCATCAATTTTGGTGAATATAATCAGGTCATTGCAGGGACTGACAGTCTGACTAATTTTATCACGCGGAATTCTGCTGATCCAGACTATTACAAGTATCCGGGCACGAGTTATTTTCCAACAGATGGACGTTTGGGGAAAATGTGGACACTACCCCAGGACCTATTTGACAAGAACAGTCAGGTTAGTCTGTCGATTGGCACGCGGAATTATCAAGGATTAGGGGATCGAGATTTGACACTGACTGCTGTGGATGATTATACGAAGCCGACTGACTATTTTCTACTGCCCAGTAATTTTGTGGCTGGCATTAACGATGTGGTAGCGGTGCCTCGTGGGGTTTCACTCCCGTCCAAACCAGATCATTTTAAAATTAGGATCGTCAATCTTGGTGTAAAAATTTCTGAAGTCATTTTTGCCCCAAATGGTGTAAGCGAGGATATTAGCGGACCCGTTTCTTTAGCCTATGCTGATGGAACTTTAGTCAATAGTAAGACCAATAGCATAAGTAGTGAAGCGATCGCATCGGATTACATTGAATTGCCTTATGGGACATACCAATTTAAGCTGCTTTTAGCCGATGGACGTCAAATTCCATCTTTAGGCAGCGAATCGCATAATTATACGTTGATTGATCCGGCAAGTTCTACGATTCCAATTAATTATGATCAAGTAAGTCATTTACATTATGCTCCTATCATGACATACCAGCCGGGAGGAGTCTATACTATTGTTGTTTCTCCGCGGCGTTTTGGTTACTTTATGGATGAAGTGGATAATACGGCTGATGTCTTCCAAAATTCTTTTCAGATCATCACTGACGTTACTCCTGAAGCCAACCGTACTTATTTTCGAGCGCAGGCAGTCAATGCGTATCAAAATCAGGCTGTAAACTTTAGTATTGCGGGAAATTCCATGGGCAATAATGTGTCATTTGGAAATGCCTCCAGCTATATCAATCTGGTTCAAGGGGAGTATACCATTGAAGCGAAGGATGCTACGGGTAAAGTGCTAGCGACCACGAAGCAGTCTTTGCGTGCTGCGCAGAATTATACGTTTTGGTTGCACCCGACGGAGCAGGGCAATCCAAATATATTGGCCGTCGCAAATGATTTGAGTGGTGTATTGCCTCGAGGTTCTGGGGATGATGCTACTTTCAGTCGCTATGAAAATAACTTTTATTTTTTTAAACGTTTTTTAAATCTTTCGGTCGGGAACCCCTATGTCACCTTTACCTTGGGAAATGGACAGGGGGCTGGACAGTCTTTTGATAACGTGGAAGCTGCGCAAAACTTACAACCTGGCGTTCCGAAGATAGATCGCCCTTACTTGCTGATGGGTGAATACCGAAATCCGTTCGAAATTCTAGCTTATCGATCTACACCAAATATGATTCCCGGTGTTTGGGCCGATGACATCCCTGTATTATCGAGTGAGGTATTTATAGCCAATAAAAATCTATATGATCATGTCAACAGACCTCGACCAGTGCAGGAAGCTGGTGTATATACGGTTGCTTTGATTGGTAAGAGTGCCAGTAGTGCTAGTCAAAATGATAAGGCAAAAATGATCATTGTTAAACATAATAAATAAACGAAAGCCATGATGCGTGAATTGATACAATCTAAAGCTGTTCTTTTCTTTTTACTTTTTATACTGTGCTGCTCATCTTGTACGAAAGTCGATTATACAGAAATTAAGGATCCGGCTTACCTGCGTGTATTTAACAACTTAAATTATTTACAGACGATGGGCAATAAGGATGAAAAACTACCTTATTTCTGTCTATTGATCAATCCGACGGTAGACGCCGATGGTACAATTACAGGCGGGGAGATCGTCGGCGATTTCCTAAATAAGCGGGATGCCTATGCGCCACCCTATCCTTCGCATATCGGAAATAGCACAACGGTGGATAATCCCGAATTTCCGGGAAAACAAAATGTGCTGGTGGCACCAGTACTGAATGGCTTTGATTTAAGTAGCTGGGCTCAGGTGCCATCGGGTGACGTGCGCGTCATGTTCGCTTACCGTCCCAAAAATGAAATCCCTTTTCTAAAGCTTGAGCGGCACCTCAGACAGGATATATTGATCGATACTGTTTTGAATTTGGGTAGCAAAGAGGTCTATACCATGCATTTACTGCAGACCGATTTTAACACGAAGGCACACGGTCTTGTCGTTCGTCAGGAAAATTTTCATAAGTTGCCGCTTTCGGACTCCTTGGTTTATGTGAACTTCTATAACATGAGCGCGAAGGGCTTTGTGGATGCGGACGCAAGCCTGAAAGACAATGACTATCGCTTGCGCAGTTTTAAAGGTGGTATCCAGGATGACATGAACGTCTATTTTTCCTTATATGAAACTGAAGCCAATTTAAATCATAACGGAGCCACGATTCCAGGCTTTAAGGGGAAATATTTAACCAATCTAAAACGGGAGACGAATTCGACTGCCGTAAGCCCATATGTGAGTTTCCCACTCTGGGCCAGTACGCTTGGTAATCGGATTTATACACCTATTTGGCAACGGTTTGAATTTCTTGCTCCGGGAATCGATATTACCGCTAATCCGATATTTCCTTCCGAGTCAGAGACCGGCGGAAACTGGGCTGTGGTCAATTGCCTGCGAAATGGAAAGATTGAATTACAGAGTAGGGATAATGGAACTATCTTACCGAATTTGTTGGTCAACGTACACTCGGGGATAAACAATCCGCAAACCTTCGCTACGGTAAATACGATTGAGGTTGTTAACGGTAGGGTATACTTGACCACCATACAGCGTAAATATCCGGCGCCGATTTATTAGTAGCGGGTTCTTTTATATAAATGATAGATATGATAACTAGTATATTTTATTTGGCCAAATTTTCAAGCAAGATAGTACACTTACTTGCAATTGCATTTTGCTTATCAATGCTCTCCTGCGATAAGCCTGATCTGACGGTGGAGAAACCGAATGAAAATCTTCGCCCCGCGGCGGATTTTGTTAACAATAACTTTGAAATGACTTTGTTTAGTGCTGCACTCAAAAAAGTAGGTCTTTATGAAGAATTAAATGGATCGGGGCCGTATACACTATTGGTACCCACTGATGAGGCTTTTAATGAGGTCGGTGTTTTTCGTGCTTCCGATTTTGACAGCATGGATCAGGATAGTTTAAAGCGTGTGATGAGCTACCATATTCTGCCGAGGCGTTTACGCGATCAGGATATCCCTATTAATTCTGCGGATATCCGATACAAAACAATGGAAGGATCGGAACTGTATGCTACATACGCAAATTATAGCCCCGACGGTAATAATGTGGCCAACAAGCTTTTTTTCTCGGGGGCACAGGCAACACGTAAAGACGTGACACTCTCCAATGGGGTACTGTATAGCATAAGAAAACTGATGAAACCACAATTTGAGGTATCGCTGCAGGCTTGGTTGATCGCTCGTAGCGAATACAGTGTTTTCATTGCTGGTCTTAAGAAATTTGGCTTGTGGGACCAATTGGCTGAGCATGGCCCCTACACGGTGTTTGCACCGACCAATGATGCCTTGGCGAAGATAGGTATTACCGAAGAAAGTTTGGGTGAATTGAAAACTGAGGGCTATAATGGAGAGATGCTGTTTGGATGTTATGTCATCAAGGGCAAGCATTTCTTTGTTTCGGATTCAGATGCATTTGCTACGATTGCGACAGATGGTGGCTATATGCGTCTGGCAGGAGACGGAGTGCGTGGTATCCAATTCGGTTCCACGGTGTTTTTTAATAAGATTACCTATACCCTTACGCTATATAGTGTTCCATCGATAAGTGCTGGGCGAATTGAGGCTAAGGCGGAGTATGATGTGGAGGCCAAAATGGATTATTTGTGCAGTAACGGTGTAATTCATAACCTGGAACAAGGTTTTATAACAGTTGATTTAGCCCAAAAAGATGCATCGCTATAAATACAAAAAAATGAAAAAGAGATATTTTTTGAGTCTAATAGGTTTTTTTACAGTGCTTTTGATGTTTTTTGCTTGTAAAAAAACAGAATTTATGCCGGCAGCTGAGGGCGAGCAGGTCGCTTATGAGCCGGAGGCTACTGAAACTGTAGTCCAATTGCTGGAAAAATCAACAGATGCCAGTTTATTTAAGCGTGCATGGGAAAAGAGTACCATGAAAGAACGTTTGGCTGAAATAGGTGCCAATACTCGTTATACACTGCTCGTCCCAAACGATGCGGCGATGACCGCAAGTGGACTGACAGCATCGGTTCTCGAACAGATGAAAGGAGCAGATATTGATAGCCTGATTTTGTTTTACACCATGTTAGGACAATTACGTGCAGATCAGTTGAAACCCGAAAGCCTACCGGTTAAAAGTATGTTGGACAAACCTGGACTCTTTGTCAATCATTACGAAAATCCAAATTCAAGTTTTTTTGACCTGTACCAATTTAAGCACTATCTCGCTGTAAGCGGGAATGAATTGTTGGTAAATGGAAAATCCAAAGGTAATTTGAATTATAAAATAGCCGTAGATGGCGGGATTTATTTCATGACGGCTACCATTGAAAAGCCGACGAAAACAGCCATCGAAGTGCTTGAGGATGATGATCGATTCAGCTGGTTTGTCGAAGTGATGAAAAAATTGGATGATCAATATGCTGAACCTACGATTGTTGCTTATCGCGACCTGTTCGGTATTGAGCTTACACCGGAAGATTTTTGGGCTAGCTATGGTTATTTGCGTGAACGGTACAGAACCCTGTGGACGATCGTTCCCATGCCTAATCCGGAGTATGCGCGGCTAAATATCAATATTTCTACCTTATTCGCACCCACAAACGATGCATTTAAACATGCTGGCTTTACTTCTGTAGCAGCTGTTTTGGCTTTTAATGAACGCCGAGGAGATGTGCGTTTCGATATGGATACATTTGGGCCAGCTGGGAGTTATCCGATGGATACAATTTTTAATTACCATCGTGATTGGGGACGTATGTTTGCCCCCAGGGATCCAAGTTATGGGCTTGGTGCACCTAATTCGACAGTGTTCTTTAGCAATGACCTCCGTTCGGCCGAAATAAACAATTACTATGTCAACCTGGGGGGGACTGCTTCATTGGATTATGCCTATCGAATGCCCTTTCTTTTTTCTCAAAATAACGGACAGCTGCAAATGAAGATCAAGGAGGCTGAACAGCCCCCGGTTAATATAACCGGCGGAGATATCATTAGTCTCAATGGGCCTATTCATGTGGTAGATAATCTATTCTTACCCAAGGGATTTAATTTGAAATAGAAGATGAAACGATTAACAAAATACTATTTACAAGTAGTTTACGTATTGCTTACTGCATTTATCATGGTGTCCTGTAAAAAAGATGAGACGACAACTACTTTCGATAACAATAAGATCAATTTGGTTATCGCAGACAATTTTAATCTTTCGAGTTTTAATGCTGTATTGCGTAAAAGTGGATTGGATCGAGTGTTGCAAGACGAAAAAGGGCCATTTACCATGCTGGCGCCCTCCGATGCGGCGTTTGCAAAAGCTGGTTATAATGGACCTGCCGTTGTATTGGGGACAGGTCATGCGATCATATCGTCCATCGCAAACTATCATACGCTAGATGGCAAATACGAACTCAATAAATTACCTTATCTGTTTAATCAGGAGTTGGTTTCTCGCGGCGGAAAGATGTATGCTACGCATTGGATAAAAGGCGTAGATACAGTATTGACCCTCAACGGGGCACGTGTGTTGTCAGTTAACTTACCAGCATCGAATGGATTGGTACAGGTACTTGACCGCATGTTGATACCTTACGTACATGATGTAATCAGCGAAGCTATTTCAGCCGATAGCGATATTACGTTATTTGCTCAAGCATTAAAAGTGTCTGGTCTATTGGAAACCATGCGTAAGGGAGGTCCATACACTGTTTTTGCACCGACGAATGCAGCAATGTCAGCTCTTGGTTATACGAGTGTTCAACAAATCCAGGGAACAGATCCGATGGTGTTAAAAGCAATGCTGACTTACCATATTGTAGAAGATAGACGATTTATTTACGATTATATCTTAAGCACAGGTGCTTCAAACATAGCACAACAGGGAATGATGGACGGGAATAGCATAACAATCAGATTGCTGCCCAATAGCAGTGCTCCGGGATCTTTTACTGGCATTGCGCTTCGTGGTACTGGAAATACAAGTGATGTGACTTTGGTCAAACAGGATATGTTGACAGGAAATGGCATTCTTCATGTAATCAACGGAGGCCTACGCATTACACAATAACCAATTCAAAATAGTTTAAAAAGAAAACTGATGATTAAGCATCTATTGGTGGGAGTTGATCGCGGACAGTGGAAATGTCCTATTTGGCTTACCCATATAAAAATAATGATCTTTTGTGCTTTACTTTTGTTAGGCAGAGAAGCTCTTGCTCAAGAAACTTCCGGGGCATTGACCGGACAGGTTCGTAATGGCAACGGTCAAGGCCTGGCCGGCGTATCTATTACAGCAGTTCATACGCCGTCAGGGACACGTTATAGTCTTTCAACGGACAAAGATGGGCGTTATACACTGGATAATTTACGTATCGGTGGACCTTACAAGCTCACGGCAAGCATGATTGGAATGCAGACAGATACCCGGGATGGTATTCAGGTTCGTCTTGGTGGGGCGCAACAATTGGATTTGGTATTGACCGATGGTAACCAAGCACTAGCAGAGGTTGTCGTATCGGCGCGTGCGGTAAAACAACGAGCGGATACTTATGGCGCAGGCAAAACCATCAGTGCTGATCAGGTTCGCAATATGCCTACTATTTCTCGCTCAATTACAGATGTAACACGGCTAACGCCACAAGGGAGTCGAGATAATAGCTTCGGTGGTACCAACTTTCGATACAACAACGTAACAGTTGATGGTGCGGTTAACAATGATGCAATCGGTTTTTCACCTTCCCTAGGCGGGCAGACGGGAACTTCTGGAATGGCCGGAAGCTCAACGCGTACGAATCCCATTTCTATTGATGCAATACAGGATATGCAAGTGTACCTGGCACCTTATGATGTTAAAATAGGAAATTTCACCGGTGGATCGGTGAACGCTGTTACCCGTTCCGGAACAAATAAGGTGGAAGGGTCTGTATATGGGGTTGGACGTTTTGCGGCCATTACTGGAAAAGACCGTGTGGGTACATTGGGTAAAATGAATGCTGATTTTTACGATTATCAAACAGGTTTCCGTGTGGGGTTCCCAATTATAAAAGACAAATTGTTTTTCTTTTCAAATGAGGAGGTGACCCGGCGGCAAGATCCGACACAACTTTATATCGGTACATCAGAAACGGCTCATATATTGGACGTTTCCGATGCGGACGCTATATCTTCAGCTGTGCGCAGTCGTTATGGCGATATTTTCGATGCCGGTACAGCTGGGGTCTATACAAATTGGTCTAAATCATTGAAGTTTTTTAATCGTTTGGACTGGAATATTAACGATAAGCATCAGCTCGCGATTCGTAATAATACCATTCGGAGCAGTGCGACACACATGGATCGTGATCAGCAGGATTTTCGTTTTTCCAGTATGGCTTTTAAGCAAACAAATAATCAGAGTTCCACCGTTGCCGAATTGAAAAGCCGTTTTTCCAACAATCTTTCTGCCAATGCCGTATTGGGATATACTATCGTAAACGATCGACGGGATCCACTTTCAGATCCGACATTGCCGCAGGTGCAGATTCAAGGAAGAACTCCGGGTACGACTATATACTTAGGAACGGATCGTGAGGCAAGTATTTTTAATATGCGGCAACGTACCTGGGAACTCACAGCAAATTTGAACTGGAATTTAGGTCGGCATAAACTACTCTTTGGTACGCATAATGAGTTCTATGGTATTCGCTATGGTTTTGTAAACGGATGGAACGGTCGTGTAGATTACAACAGTATCGATGACTTTTTGAACAATAATCCTTATCGTGTGCGAGGAAGTTATAGTTATATGAACAATACAAGGGATTATCTTCTTGATCATCCTGCAGCAGACTTTTCTGTCAATATGTACAGTTTATATGTGCAGGATGAAATTCGTATTCATGATCGCGTAAGAATTACACCGGGACTTCGCGCAGATTTTGCTCAGCTTCCTGATATGCCTACTTTGAGTAATAAGGTGAGAGAAATACAGGCAGATCCTAATTTTGGAACAACATATAGCTATACACCTTTATCACGTATTAAAAATGATTTTTTGAACCGCGTACAGCTTTCTCCACGTGTAGGCTTTCGCTGGGAAATAACTGAAGACCGAAAATTGGTGTTACGGGGTGGTGCCGGTCTGTTTACGGGGCGCATACCGTTTGCATGGCTGGCATACGCCTACTATAATACAGGTAATAGCTATGGTGCTTTCGATCAGCGTGCTGATCAAAAACCGTTTACTCCCGGAAGTGATGCGATTCGTCCAAGTGAAAATGGCTTAGGTGATTTTATTGCGCAAAATGGCGCTGTTATCAATGATCCCAATAGTGGACGTACGCAAGTAGATCTTGTAGATAATGGTTTTACCCTACCACAGGTACTTCGTGGCAGTTTAGCACTGGATTACGAACTGGAAAATGATTGGAAATTTACCGTCGAAGGGATGTACACCAAAAACGTCAGTGATGTATTATTTCAACAGCTAAATACAAAAGATAACCCACACTGGTATGGTTATGACAGGGATAAGAAACAACCCGTATACAGTGGTACGGTAGACAGTCGTTTTTCTAATATTTATCTATTATCGAATACGAGTCAAGGATACAGGTATAGCATTACAGGGACCATAGCAAAAAAATATAAACAGATTAACGCGACGGCAAGTTATACCTATGGTCAATCAAAAGACTTGTCAAATGGTGTACGTAATTCAATGGAGAGCAATTGGCAGTTGAACCAGTCATTGATTCCGAATAATCCAAAACTTGCTTATAGTAATTTTGATATCCGTCATCGTATTATAGCCAGTATAAGCTATGAATGTGACTGGAATCGGGCGGGTCGTACCAATTTGACTTTGTTCTTTTCTGCGCAGTCAGGTTCACCATTCAGCTATGGCATTGTCAATAATAGCATTCAAGGATTGCCACAACAAGTGTCACTGGTTTATATTCCGGAATCGGCTGAGGCAATTCGTTATTTCAAAGATATTACGGAGGGACAGACTGCGGCGCAACAGGCCGAGGCATTTAATCGCTTCATTGACGGAAACGAATACCTACGCTCGAGACGTGGCCAGTTTACGGAACGTAATATGGGCCGCACTCCCTGGAATGTGCAGGCAGATCTGCGTATTGCACATGACGTCTTTGTGAGAAATTCCAAAAAGCAGTTTATAACGATCTCCGCAGATGTTGTCAATTTAACCAACTTGATTTATCGTGAATGGGGAGTACAGTATTTCTCACCAAATACGTTTAATTCGACAAGTTCGGTAGGATTGACTCCATCATTGTTCCCGCCACAACAAAATGCTAAAAACTGGCCAGTATTTGAATTTAGAAATCCTGGAAAGCTTTATAGCATTGACTATTTCAATTCAAGGGCACAGGTTCAGTTAGGGCTGCGGTATACTTTTTAGTAAGGATAAGCTAGATAAGACAAGCAGTACCGGCCGGAGGATTTTGGTCATGATAACAAATGAACCTCCGGACTTTTTAATTCTTTGAAAGCACACACAGATAAATAATCATATTCCAATGAAAATTAAAACAATATTCAGTATACATATCGTTTTTCTGCTACTAGCTCTGGGGATTTCAGCATGTAAGAAAAACGAGGACCTAGGTGGCCATGCCATCTTTAAGGTGGAAAGTTACTATCCCAACTCGGGTAATGCAGGTACCTTGGTTACAATAGAAGGAGAGGGGTTTGATACTTCGGTTTCCGCTTATCAGGTTACAGTTGGGGGAACTGCTGCAGAGGTGATCAGTGCGACACTAAAAAAGCTGGTGATCCGTATTCCAGAAGGGGGAGTGAGTGGAAAACTGGAGCTCAAGGCTGATGGTAAAATAGTTGAAATAGGTACTTATACATATCAGGATCTCAGCGTAGCCAAGGTATTTCCAGCAAATGGACCAGCAGGATCTCAAATTCGTATTTCTGGAGCAGGGTTTGGAAGCACCGAAAATCCTGCTCAGGTATATATCAATGCTAAAAAAGCCTTGGTTGTCAGTGCGAGTGATACACTTATTGTCGCAGAGGTCCCCGAAGAAGCGGGGTCAGGAGCTGTCATGGTAAAAGTGGAAGGTAAAGAGGCAAAAGGGCAACAATTTACTTATCAAGCTATCCGTGCCATTAAACCACTATCGGGTGGATCGGGTACCCGGGTAGTCATTACCGGAGAAGGGTTTGAAGAACTTGGACAAAATAATATTGTGGAGTTTAATGGTCAAGTTGGGGTTGTCATCGAAGCAAGTGCTCAGCGTTTAGTAGTACAGGCACCGAACGAAGTAAAGACAGGACCATTGGCGTTAAAAATCAATAATCAAAAAACGACGGGCCCCACATTTACCGTTGTCGGTAAACCCGTAATTATTGGGGTCACTCCGTTGAGCGGACCCAAAGGTTCTATAATGACAATTTCTGGTTCTTTGTTTAGTAACGAATTAGATGAAAATAAAGTCTACATCAACAATGTTTTAATTCCCCTAGAATCTGCTAGCGAAAGTCAGTTGAAATTGAAGGTTCCGGGCGGGACTGGCTCAGGTGAAGTGCGTGTGGTTGTAAACGACCAAGTAACTAATGGACCGAAGTTTAAAGATCAAAATCTGGGGATCGTCTCATTGACACCTGATAATGGTCTCGCGGGAACTACAGTGACTATTAATGGAACAGGATTTAGTACCAATGTGAGTGAAAATAAAGTGTTTTTTAATGGTGTGCTGACGGCTGTTAAAATGGCGACTGAAAACAAGCTGGTATTGGATGCTCCAGCAACTCTAAGTACCGGCTTAGTTCGTGTTGTTGTCGGTGATCAGGATGCGATATCACCTGAAACGTTTAAACGGGCAGGTGTTATTACCTTGGCTGGTGGAGCGGGAACAGGTGTATTTGCCAATTTACAGGGTAGCGGTATTACAGTAGATTCCAAAGGGAATGTTTACGTCGGATCGTTGAATCGTATCCATAAGATTACGCCAAGCGGCGTGGTGACTACTTTTGCAGGTGCTTCAGAAGCGGGTACGGCAGACGGTGAAGGTATATCGGCAAGGTTCAATTCTATAGGAGGATTGACGATGGATGAAAACGATAACTTATATGTTGCAGATCGTTTTAACGCACGCATACGTAAAGTGACACCGCAGGGAATTGTGAGTACCGTAGGACGGATTTCCTTTAATCCAATAGCGATGGCTTCGGATAAACAAGGAAATATCTATGTGGGGCAATTATATAATGGTGTCTATTTATTGAATAAAGCAACTGGTGGTTTAACCAAGCTGGGACAGGCTATGTATGAGTCTGGTGATTACATTGTCCCCATTAACCCCAACGAAATCTATTATGCCCCTGGAGGTACAGATTATATGAAGGCTTTTTCAATGATAAATAATGTGAAAAGTACTTATTTTGGAAATGGTATAGGCGGCATTGAGGATGGCCCGGCTTTAAAGGCTTCTTTAAGAGGAATAACAGGTATGGCAATGAATAAGGAGGGGGTTCTTTATTTTATGGATGGAGGCCGTACCTTGCGTAAACTTGAAAATGGAATAGTGACAACCTTAACAAATGCTTCAGGGGCCTTTGGTTCTACTGATGGTAGTTTTCAACAGGCTAGCTTTAATACCGTGACGAACATGTGCATTGATAAGGAAGGAAATGTTTATGTAGCAGAGCACGGAAATCTAGCTGTGCGTAAGATTTTCTTTAAATAAGATTTATTGTGTTTTTAACTTTATATCCCCGTTACGTTTTTGTTTCGGGGATATTTTTTGTTATAACTTCCTATCTTAAGAATAGGAAGCTGAAGTTATTCTGAAAGATCCGGATCATCGATCGACTTACGCGGTGTTTTTATCTATTTGATTAGAAAATCGCCATAGAAATCGGGAATATCACTGCTGTAGATAGCCTTGGCGACCTCTGTTATTGAGTAATCTACCTTAACGATTTGAGCTTCCATCCCCTCTTTGGAAAGTGTTATGATGGAATAGGTCGCTTTTCTATCTTTTTCCTTGCTGCGCCCGACAGATCCACAATTGACAAACAAAATATCTTCCGATTGCTGGACATAGGAATGATGGGTATGTCCCATCACGAGAATGTCTATTGTTCTTTTCTTTAATTGAGCGGATAAATCAGCCTTAGGGGATGATTGATGAATATATTCATCGTTACTTTGGAGACTGGCGTGTACGAGCAGTATTTTTCTTAAGCTCTTTCCTATTTTAAACGTCAGTTCAATATTATAGGGTAAAGTGGCCAACCATTTTTTATGAGGAGCTGAGATTTCCTTTTTACTGAGGTTGATCGCTATTTCACGATTTAAGGTCTCTTTCGCATCATGGTGTGGCAAAGGTATAATCGCTTCATCAAAAGCAATTCTTTGGTCGTGGTTTCCCAAGAGGCATAGTATGTTTTTTTCCTGTATGCGGGCTATCACCTCATTGCCCCAAGGGGCGAAATCAACGAGATCACCTAAACAGTAGATCTGTGTTATGTCTCTTTTACTGATATCTGCCAAAACCGCATCCAATGCAATTATGTTGGCATGAATATCACTTATTATGGCGAGTTGTATCTTCATTTTACCCTACAAACTTAACAATTCACTATGCGAATTAATCACGTTGTTTGTTGTTTTAATGAGAAAATGAGACTGCTATTATATTCAATGTTATAATCAACAAAACTCGGAGGGAACTATCGACATCATATTTTATATGGGCTCATGTTTTCTTGCTTCGACCTTATACACGAGCCCATTCAATTCATCTGTTATTTAAAGGTTCATTCCTCCGGATACTTCGATGCGTTGCCCATTGATCCATCTGGCTTCTTCTGTACATAGGAAAGCTACAACACCGCCGATATCGTCAGGTACCCCAGCACGTCCTAAAGCTGTTACACCGGCGATATGCGCATTCGTTTCTTTGTTATCCCGCACATGACCACCTCCAAAGTCTGTCTCTATCGCGCCTGGAGCAACTACATTTGCCCCAATGCCACGTGGGCCCAGTTCTTTGGCTAGATATCTTGTTAAGACCTCAATTGCTCCTTTCATAGAGCCGTAGGCAGATGACCCCGGAAATGCAAAGCGAGCCAGGCCTGAGGAAATATTAATAATGCGTCCTCCATTATTTAAGTGAGGAAGTGTTTTTTGTGTGAGAAAAAATACTCCTTTATAGTGAATGTTATAAGCTGTATCAAATTGTTCTTCGGTCGTTTCCAGAAAAGGAGCATATAATGCTGTTCCAGCATTATTGATTAGGAAATCCAAATTAGACTGCCCTGTCTGTTCTTTCAAATGATGGATAATTCGTTCTAGGAAACTATCAAAGGACGATACATTACCTGCATCCAATTGAAAGGCTGCAGCATGTTGTCCTAAAGACTTTATATGAGCAACAACCTGATCTGCTTCTTTTTGATTACTGTTGTAGGTGAGTATGACGTCAATCCCTTTTTTTGCGAGGCTAATTGCCATGTTTCTACCTAACCCGCGACTTCCTCCAGTCACCAACGCTATTTTATTTGTAGCCATTTTTGATTTGTTTTAAATTTAACATGACAAAGATCCATTGAAAAAATAAATCTTTCCTTGCGAAAAGCAAATGGATAATTGCGAAATTCAAATTATAACGTTTGGGAACGAAAATTGTTTGGTGAGAGACTGGTCTGTTTTTTGAAAAAATTGGAGAAATGTGCTATTTCTTCAAAACCAAGTGAATAGGCGATTTCGGATATATTCCAGTCGGTTTGCCGTAATAAAATCTTAGCTTCCTGTGTTACCCTTGCAGCGATAATGTGACTTGTCGTTTTACCTGTATTTTCTTTCAGGGTTTTATTCAAGTGATTGACATGGATGGCAAGCTGGTCAGCAAAATCATTTGCTGTACGCAGTTGTACCCGCTGTATTGGGGATTCAATTGGAAATTGTCTTTCTAGTAATTCTACAAATAGCGACGTAATTCTATTGGAAGCATTGTGTGCTGGGTTTGTGATACTTTTCGGTTGTAATTTTTGTCCATAGTGGATGATTTCCAATACATAATTGCGCAAAAGATCGTATTTAAACACATACTCAGAAGATAGTTCTTTATTCATTTTTAAGAAGATATCCTCAATTTCTATTCGTTGTTCTATAGATAGTTGAAAAATCGGAAGTCCTCCAGGTTGAAAGATGGGGAGATCGTCTATTACAACTCCACTTTTATTTCGAGTAAGGAATTCATCGGTGAAAACACAAAAATAACCTTTTTGATGCTCATCCTTCGGTATCCAGTGATAAGGGACTTTTGGGGTAGCAAATACAAGTGCGGATTCATCTATTTCGATTACTTTGTCAGCATACTCGGCTGTATTTTTTCCTGTGATTAGGCTGATTTTGTAATAAGTACGCTTGTTATAGGGCATGACCGGTTTATCTTTCAATTTTTTTGCTAGTTCCTCATAACTGAAAACATTAAAATGACCAATTTCTTTAGCTATTTGCTTTGGAATACTTGCATTGATCTCCTGATAGAACTGTTCGATGGAAGTTGTATTCATATAAATAACGATTTGCGATAATCAAACTTATGGAAAATATTTTGCATCCTGGAAATTTTCATTTTAATGTAAATTGTCAAATTATATTTTGCACAATATAATTTGTAGCTATACATTTGTACAATCAAAAACAAATTAAATATGAAAACGTTATATAATATCGGCGCTACGGCTAAAGGAGGACGAAATGGTCAAGTAAAAAGTGAAAATGGTGTATTGGATCTGGCGGTCCGCATGCCGAAAGGTCTTGGTGGGGCAAATGACGATTATGCTAATCCAGAGATGCTTTTTGCTGCGGGATATGCAGCTTGTTTTGATAGCGCACTGAATTTAGTCATTAGAACGGAGAAGGTGAAAACTGGAGAGACTTCAGTGACGGCAAGAGTGAGCATAGGTCAGCTAGAGAATGGCGGATTTGGGCTTGCTGCAGAATTGCATGCAAATATCCCTGGGGTAAGCTTGGAATTAGCGCAGCAATTGATCGAGAAAGCACATCAAGTTTGTCCTTACTCAAATGCCACAAGAGGGAATATGGAAGTCAAACTGACTGTATCAACAAACGAATAATATATGAATTATGTTGCCAACGTGCTTACGGCACTTGTACTTTTAGAACATCTATACATCGTATGGATGGAAATGTTTGCTTGGGAAACTGCTGGAAAACGTAGTTTTGGAAAAGCCCTTTCCGCTGAGCTATTTAAACCAACAAAGGGGCTTGCCGCAAATCAAGGGCTTTATAATGGCTTTTTGGCCGCAGGTTTAGCTTGGTCTTTTTTTATTAACGATCCAGTCTGGAGTGATAGCGTTCGTTTGTTCTTTCTAGGCTGCGTGCTTGTTGCCGGTATTTTTGGCGGAATTACTGCAAGTAAAAAAATATTTTTTGTACAAGGGGTTCCAGCATTGCTGGCATTATTATCTGTTATTTTCTTAAAATAAATTTATTATCAATATGTCATTAATAGAAGATTTAAAATGGCGTCATGCTGTGAAAGCATATGATCCAACAAAAAAAGTTAGTCAGGAAAATATAGATAAAATCGTTGAGGCAGCGCGCTTTGCACCCACTTCTTCAGGCTTGCAACCATTTAAAATATTGGTTGTAGAAAACCAAAAATTAAAAGAAGAATTGGCAAAAGGAGCGCTAAATCCTGAATGTATGCGGGAATGTTCGCATGTGTTGATTTTTGCTGCATGGGATCGTTATACAGAGGAACGTATTGATAAAGTTTATGATTTCACCACAGATGAACGCGATTTACCTCGGGGACGTTTTGGATCCTATACTGAGAAGTTGAAATCGATTTATCTGAACGAGGCTGCTGAACGAAACTTTGCACATACCGCGAGACAAACTTATATTGCTTTAGGTCTGGCCTTGGCTCAGGCCGCAGAGCTTCGCGTCGATTCTACTCCTGCTGAGGGCTTCGATAACCGTGTGGTAGATGAGGTATTACAATTGGAAAAACATGGATTGAAAAGTGTTTCGTTGATGTATGTCGGTGTGGCAGATGCTTCCCGTGACTGGATTTCCACAATGAAGAAAGTTCGAGTTCCCAAGGAAGAATTTGTTGTAGCGTATAAATAAACAGTATACAGCTTTTCAATCCCTAATAAACTCAATATATTTGCGAGATGGATGATTTATTAAAATTAGACAAACAGCTCTGTTTTTCTGTGTATGTATTGCACCGGGAAATTATGCAACGCTATCGTGCTATTCTTGAAGAGATTGATTTAACCTATCCGCAGTATATCACGATGATGGCTTTATGGGAAAACGATGAGCAAACGGTAAATCAACTTGGTGGGAAACTATATTTGGATAATGGAACACTTACACCGCTGTTGAAGCGCTTGGAGAGCAAATCTTTGCTTACGAGGACACGGAGTAAAGAAGATGAAAGAGTTGTAAAAATAAAGTTAACTGAACAGGGAGTAGCATTGAAAGAAAAGGCGAGCTGTATCCCGATGCAGATTTTTGATGCATTAAAGCTGGATTATGCTGATATGGTTCAGCTTAAGGCTTTGGCAGAGAAGGTAGTCAAAAATGCTGGAGAAAGTTAGCTGTTTGTAGTATGTGAAAATAAAAGAAAGGATCGAATGCAGTTGAATTGTGTTCGATCTTTTTTTTTGATAGTTCGCCTCTAGATGCTCATTTCACATTAGCATGTTTCGGATTTTTTTGCAACACTGTAATGCGGAGATTCGCTGAATGGAAAATATCATTCAAAAAATAAAGAATCTGGATTGGTCGGCGATTACAGAAGCAATGCATACCCAGGGTTATGTGATCATTCCAAAGTTACTCACAGATTCGCAATGTGACTTATTAAAAAAAGGGTATGGCGATTCAGGGGGCTATCGCAAAACTGTGATTATGGCGAGACATCGATTTGGATTAGGAGAGTACAAGTATTTTGATTATCCTTTGCCCGACTTGATCCAAACCATTCGATCGGAATTTTATCCTTATTTGGCAATTATTGCGAATGCCTGGTTTCGGGCATTGGCAATAGAACTATCGTTTTCTCCAAAACATGAAGATTTTTTGGCACATTGTCGGCGCCACGGTCAAGAGCAGGCGACGGTATTGATTTTGAAATATACAGAAGGGGGCTTCAATACGTTGCATCAGGACTTATATGGAGAAGTATATTTTCCGATGCAGGTTGTTCTGATGTTGGATGAACCCGAATTCGATTTCACCGGCGGAGAGTTTGTATTAACGCAACAAATTCCAAGAGCACAATCAAAAGCAATTGTTCTAAAACCTAAAAAGGGAGAGCTCGTTCTTTTTGCGACAAATTTTAGACCGGAGAAGGGGCGTATGGGATATTTCAGGGTTAATATGAAGCATGGAGTGAGTGAGGTCACATTAGGGGAGCGACATGCTTTGGGTATAATTTTTCATGACGCTGAGAAATAGATAAAACAATGGAATGGCACAAAAATATAACAGATGCTTTATTGCATGCTAAGATTCGCAATGGAGAAATTTGCTTTGGCGGAAATGAAAAGTTGAGAATTTATGGATTGCTTCATTGCACATCAGGCAAGCGGATGAAGCGGAACAACAGAGTCTTTTTTACTTCGGAACAAGATGCGTTAAAACATCACTACCGTCCTTGTGGGCATTGCTTGAAAGCCGATTATGTGAAATGGAAAGTAGCAAATAGAGGATCAGATATCTTGTAAATCATCTTCATTTGATTTTATAGAGAATCTAAGTAAATCGAATTCAATAAAAGGGGCTTATCGCAATTTCGTTGTACTTTGTTGATTTTTGTTTTTATCTTGGTCAAGGTTAATTTTCGGATTAAAAGAAAAATGCGTTTACTTTCGACTGTTGTTTATTTTATTTTGTCTGTTCTGCTATTGAGCAGCTGTGAAGAGCGGAGGCAAGATACAGAGGATTTGACTTATGTTGCTCAGAGTAAGCGTGATAGTGCCCGGTTGGACCTTAATCTTTTCGAGAGCCGTTTTCACGGAAAATTGTGGTTCTATAGACCTGGAGGTGAGGTTGATTCTGGCGATATTCGGGGCAATATCCAAAAAGATACGCTAATTGGGGATTATTATTATACGCCATTCGGCTGGGGGCAGAAAAAAAGGAGACCCTTAGTTTTATTAAAAAAAGGGACTCAATATATTTTGGGTACAGGTACGGAGCAAGTGTATATGGGGATTCCCCATTTTATACCGTCTACCATCAATTTCCGGGATCCGAAGTTTATTTTTGTGGAGATTGATCGTTAAAGACAAGTCTATTGCTCCGATTTACATGATATTTTTCAATCTAATATATTGTAATAGCATAATAGTCTTTCCATCTTTTATTTCACCTGTATCAATCATCTGTAAAGCGTCCTGGATATTGATTTCAAGAATTTCAATATGCTCTTCCTCTTCTTCTAATCCTCCGCCATCGCTCACTTTCATATTGTTGGTATATTCTGCGATAAAAAAATGTAGGATTTCAGTCACCGACCCTGGAGACATGTAGGCTTCAAATATTTTTTTTGCTTCCTTGATTTGGTAACCCGTTTCTTCTTCTGTCTCTCTACGGATACAGTCCTGTGGTGAATCCTGATCTAACAAACCGGCACAAGCTTCTATTAGCATGCCGGATTCATTACCGTTTATGTAAGTGGGGATCCGAAATTGCCTAGTTAATATTACTGTCTGGGATGTTGTGTTATAGAGCAGGATGGCGGCTCCATTACCGCGGTCATAGGCTTCCCGGCTTTGTTGCTGTATTGTTCCGTCTGGTTTGGTATATTGATAAGTTAATTTTTTTAATGTGTACCAATTATCTGATAGAATTTCTGTTTTTACAATTTCAATATTTTTTATTGCCATTTTGTGGATATTTAAGGTCAAAAGATAAAAATAAGTATTGCGATCCAGACTATACATGAAAAAGTGAAAGAAGCCTTTATATACGTTGCTATTTTCCATGGCGCTATCCAGTGAAGACGAAGAGGAATGAAAAATAGAATAAACCCCGTGGGCAAGCAGAGTAGGGCTATCCAGATAAAGTAATTCATCGGCATTCGATCAAAATAAGTCAAAGTGATGATAAAAGCGATAATGAGGGCCAAATAGAAACACCAGTTTGAAATTATTTTTTCTTTCTCCGGACGTTCTTTACCGGAACCTCGTCCAAGAATGAAAAAAATGCCTTCAACTACGATGTCAATTAGGTCGGAAATCATATTAATAGCGCTATATATTTTGGCGATTAAAAACGTAAAAGTAGTGCATTGTACAGAAATAGGCAAGATCATTAAGGGTGATTCCACCTGAAAACTAATAAGTTCGAAACTGCTTTGGACTCATACCAACGTATTGTTTGAAGAAATTCGAGAAATAGGGAGAATCAATAAAACCAAGTTTGAAGGCAATTTCTTTAATAGACAGATCGGTTGATTTTAATAACCTTTTTGCTTCTAGAATTGTACGTTGCTGGATGAGTTGGCTTGGAGATACGCTGAGTTTTTGACGGCAGATCTTAGCGAGATGCGGTGGAGATATATTAAGTTTTTTTGCATAAAATGATACAGACTTCTCTGCTAAAAAATGAATGTCGATAAGCTCCTGAAATTTTAAAAGGCGCGGATTGGATTCATTGTTCTGTTTATCCTGATACATTTTTTTAACCTCTTTGCTTACTAAAGAAGCAATGACGGCAGTTCGTGAATAGATGATGTCGGCTGCGCAACTATGGTCTTCAAGTTCTTGTCTAATTGCGTTAAATTCATAATAAAACAGTGCAAATGTTTCATTGGAGAGTGAGATAACTGGATTACGTTGATAATAGGCAAATGAATAACGAAAATTGGGGGAAAACTTCTCAAATTGCTCTTTGTCGACCATCAATTGGAATCCAGTTGTATTCGCACCTAATTTCCAGCTATGGACTTGTTTTGGAAATAGGATATGAATTTGGTGACGATCAATAGTGTAGTCTTGGAAATCAATTGTATGGATACCCTCTGCATTTTCAAAAAGTACCAGTAGAAAAAAGTGGTGCTGATGAGGACGCTCTATATGATGTTCGCCACGCAATTCAGCATATAGGTATCCTTGATTACCCGCTAGCTGGTCTTTTCTGAATTCTTGAATATCTATGGTCGGAAATAATCCCATTCAAATGCTTTTAAAACTAAATATAGGTGTTTTATTTTAAACCATCTTCCAGCACCTGTTTGCTGATGGTGAACTCCCTAAAGCCAAAAGCGCCTGATTTATATCCAATTACTGCTCCAAATTCAATGTTTTTTGAAGTAGAGGTCTTCGGAAATACAGAAGAACGGTATACATTGGATGAAGCTAAAGGTTTTTCAAAGACGCGAAAATGTAAGCCGTCTTTTGAATAGGCCAAATAATTCATGTCTGAGGTAAATCGATCTACATTCCCAATAGCCAGACATAAGAAATAATAGCCGTCAATGTAAGATCCCTGCAAGTGCCAGGTTGAATATCCCTTGTTAAATTCAAGCCAGGGTTTATTGATAAATTCAACTTTTTTACTATTTCGATAAGGTGTGAAATCTAGTCCATTTGTAGAGCTACGGGATAAAATATTAGTCATTATGGGAGCCTTGTATGTTGGGCTAAAATCCACTTCATAGCTCGTTACATGTGTAGAATTTCTAACAAAGGTAGGAGAGAGGATATGATTGTCCTGGAATGAAGCTGGCTCATTACTATTATATACAAGTTCGAGAGGTGTCCAGTTAATCCCATTTTTCGATGTTTGTCTTACAACGACCCGTTCAGCTTCTTCGTTTAATTTTCTACTGTTGTTCTCGCTTTTGGCGCCCCATTTTTTCAAAATTTTGCTTGAGAAAAAACAACCTCTGTAGTATAATTCGAATTCTTGGCCATTGAAATTCCAGTCAACATCAGACCAGTAACCCTGATTGGGGTTACCATCTTTTTGGATGAACGAATCCTCCAATGCTGGACGTCGTTGAATAGGGTTTATTAGTCCCGCCGGAGTAATCCATTCTTTTCCATCGTTAGACACCACTACAGTTGGGTTTTCATACAGGGAAGCTGTTCTGTCGGAGCCTATTATTCCAAAATAAGGGGTAAATACCATCCAATATTTGTATCCATTGAAACCGGCAGGAAAATATTCTACATCAGGATGGCAATAACTTGCACTATTGCCCGAAATGTCTCGTATCAAAGCAGGCAGTTCTTCACCTGGCTGATTTGCATTGGCAATCGTATTGATTTTTATAGAACCAAGGTCATTGGTAAAACCTGCTGGAATAGGTAATTTATCCTTTTCGATGACTTCTGGATCTGGAGGTACAACGCCCGGATGTATGTCTCTTTTACAACCGACAAACAATAATATTCCCAAAAAGAAATAGGTAATTCTTTGAAATGACATATGGAATCAATAAAAATAAAATGCGAATGGTAATTCGTTATGGTCTTACTTTTTCTGTTAATCTTAGCTAATGACAGCAAAAATGATCTATTTTTTTTATTTCTCAAAATCGATTTGAAAAAATATGTTAATTGCTATAAATCTTTGTTTTTGCGGAGTATAAGTGTCTTTATGACTTGTATTTTCGGGCTATTTATTTGTTGTTAAACTGCCTGTCGGACAGTTTGCCGATGGACTATAAATGGGAACTCATAAGCTATCTAGATGAGCTTCTGCTTTGCAAAATTATTGTTTCATGAAAGCTTTGTGTGCGGTCTTATTTTGTGTGTTTTATTGGTGAAATAAGCTGGTCCTGTTAAAGTATTTGGAAAGAGGTTCGAATGAATTTGCGTGCCAAAGATAATCTTAAGATTTAATCGTTAATTTTAAGTTATTGAATTCATGTGAATGTTCAATAAAATAAGCATGTTAACAGTTGTTGGGAATGGAAGATGGTCTACATTATGCATTGGTTAAACCTGATAAAGCACTCACAGATTTTGTGGACAGCTTTTGGTATCTACACAACGAATCAGGGAAGATAAAAGAAACTGTTGGTTTACCAGACGGGCGTGTCGATTTGTTTCTTTTTAAGTCGTCGGTTGATGATTTCCGGGTTATTCTACTTGGCCTAGGGACATTGCCTCATGAAGAAGCTTCTATTCCTATTGATGGCCAGATATTTTGTATTAGTCTTAAATTACTTGCTGTAGAGTACCTTTTAAAGGATGAAATCGCCGATATTATCAATACAGGGAAATTTCTATCAAAGGATTTTTGGGGTTTCTGCGAGCAGGATTTAGTGGACTTTGATCAGTTTGTAGTTAAATCTGAAAGAAAAATCAAATCACTTCTTCCAGTTGCGGTTGATGAACGTAAGCGAAGATTATTTGAGCTTATCTACGAGAGTAATGGAACGGTTTCCATCGCAGAACTTTCCGAAAGGGTTTTTTGGAGCAGCAGACAGATCAATCGTTATTTTAATCAACGCTTTGGACTTTCCTTAAAGTCATATTGTAGCATTCTACGTTTTAGATCCTCATTGGATCATATTGCTCAAGGGAAGCTTTTCCCCGAGGAACATTTTTTTGATCAGACTCATTTTATTAAAGAGGTCAAAAAATTTTCGGGGGTAGTTCCCAAAGAACTGTTAAAAAATAAAAACGACCGATTTATACTATTATCCTCCTTAACATCATCATAATTTTGTTTTATAAGTTTTAAGACAAAAAAAAGATGTTAATACAAAATAAGAAAATAGCTATAGTTGGAGGTGGCATTGGAGGATTGACTTTGGCTCGTTTGCTGCAGATACATGGTGCCGATGTTTCTATTTACGAGCGGGATCTAAATCAAAACGTTCGTGTTCAGGGCTCAACTTTGGATCTCCATGAAGGAACTGGACTTGAGGCAATGAAACGCGCTGGACTTTTAGAAGAATTCTATCAATATTATCGCCCCAATGCCAGTAAGCTGCGTATCGTTGACAAGCAACTTGTCGTAAAATTTGATGATCACGATGAACATGCATCAGTTACCGAAAATCGACCGGAAATAGATCGGGCTCCGTTGCGCGCTATCCTGTTAAATTCCCTGAAAGAGGAGACTGTCGTTTGGGATAGTCAATTTGTTGCGATGGAAAAATCTGGAGAGGGCTGGCTGTTGCATTTTAAGCATACACCGGATGCTTATGCAGATCTTGTTATTGCGGCGGATGGTGCTAATTCACGGGTCCGTCCTTATCTAAGCGATATAAAACCTGTATATTCTGGAATAACATTGATTGAAGGGAATATCTATGAGGCTCAAAAAAATGTGCCGAATCTTTTCGAATTGACGAAGGGAGGGAAGATTATGGCTTTTGGCGAAGAACAGTTTATCGGATACGGTACCAAGGAGGATGGTTCGATCATGTTTGTTGCAAGTACAAAAATGCTAGAAAATCAACTTAGCGAATCTATTCGTGATTTTCAGGATAGAAAACAGGTCTTAAATTGGTTCAGGAAGTACTTTTCAGGTTGGGGCTTGGGTTGGGAGGAATTTTTTACCAATGATAGTGTTCAATTTATACCCCGGCCACAGTATTATTTTCCGCTCGACCAAAACTGGGAAACACAAGCTAGTCTTACAATGATAGGAGATGCGGCCCATCGTATGCCGCCATTTGCCGGTGAGGGTGCCAATGTAGCGATGCAAGATGCATTTGAGCTAGCTGAATGCCTAACAAATGGAAAACATAAAACGTTACTGGAGGCCATATCTTATTTTGAAAAAGATATGATAAAACGTGGTGCTGAAGCAACAAAAGATACATTGGAAAACAGTGATCGGATGCATTCGACAACAGCTTTATCAGAGATGTTGAATTTCTTTAGCCAACCGGCAGAAAGTTAGCTGTTTATAAAGATGTTGCGTTAAATATGATAAAGATACAGTTTTGCTGAGGTTATAATTACTTTTTCTGAAATCTAACAAGTAATAATCTGCCAAATATAAAATAGAGCAGAAGAACTAACATTGTCCCGAGTACAAATCCGTTGGCAAACAGTTTCGCTATCCCATATTGGTAAATAAACAAGCAAATTGCAATGGCAAACTGAAATAGCGCATAGCAAATATTTCCAGTAGCTGTGTAGCCAAAAAGACCTAAAAAGCGAACTTTTGCTAGACCAAAGATAAAGTGTGGGATTGCGTTCGCTAACAATACTGCGACAAAGAAATCGAGGTAATTCATAGTTTTATTGTTTTTTCATGATGCATAAAGAATGTAACAGAAGGTATTTCAAATGCAAAACAAACCTCATCCTGTACAATATCGTACAGGATTTTACTTTTAAAAGATTTTATTTTCAAAGGTCTTATTTCTTTGGTGTTAAATTCCAGTGCAATATCTGCCATCCGAAAATATCCATTTCCCAGTGACGTCAAAGCATGATCCTGAATGATTATTTTATTCAATAGTTGACTGACACTACTCGATATATTTCGGAATTTATCTGGAATATCCCAGTGTTCACAGGGATGGCAGACTACCTCCAAATCAGGGGAATTACTGCTTCCGGGGATAATTTTTGTTTGAGTTTGACGGCCGATGTATTCATGCTCGAAAATTAGAGGATGATGTGTATACATCATACCGCTGAATATGCGGCTGCCTATGCCATAAACTTGGCTGCTCATCGTATTTGACAAAAATAGAACTGTTGGTTCGTTAAATTGCCTTTCGGCCTGCGTAATATAGAGCCGCCAGTTGCACTGTAAAGGAGACCGATAGAAGGACTTGAAATGGTATAACCTTGCGGGGCCGAAATGACCGTGACGATAAGTCAGGACAGAAAATAAAGCACAGCCATCAATAATATCAAGCTCAATTTCAGGTGGAACGAATTGCTGAATTTTACTAACGGGAATTAACCAGTTTAAGTAAACAGCATGACTAATTTCACTTTTCAGTTTTATCATTGAAAAGGGCTTGTTAAGCGCAAATTTTGTTTTCCGTAAGAGTGAACTATTCAAAAAGCTTTCAATACATAAGGTAAACATATTTCTCTTAGCCGCACGAAACTCTTTTTCTGTTAAAGACATGATGATAAAAGCTTAAAAGGGGATTTAATGAGTCTGTAGTCTAATTTACGCTTTACTGGATAACCCGTACCTCTTCTTTATTGCAGCAAGTACTTTTTTATAGTATTTAGTTTTATCGGCTTCATCAATAACAACTATCTCAACATCATTTGCCTGAAGCAGTTGCATCTTATCCTTGGAAAGTTCATGCCATTTTTTAGTTGTGTAATAAAATAATTGATTTACAATAAAGGTACTTCGTTTGTAATATTTATTTCTTGCACGATAAGTAAGGAGCCACCAAAGGTCTATCTCTACAAAATCAAGCGAAAGACCAAGTATGTGGATATCCTGCGTGAAAAATAGATCAATCCATGATTGGAGTTTGGTGTCCTTTTGCTGGCTTAATCTTTTCATCAATGGGGCTCTATAAACAGTTTCCGAACTGTAATTTGTTCCGTTAACGACATAGTCTCTCATTTTTTGCAGTTGACCGCAGTAATGTTCATAGCCAAGGTTAATGGACGATGGGTTTAGACAGTCTCCATGTATGTGCCAATAGGTTTTGTTGTCGCTTTCGTGTCTGCGAAATACACTATAGGTCGTTTCACGGATTAGACCAGTATTTGTCGTCGCCGTTTTCCCTTCCAAACTAAATTCATAATTTGTGGTAATGACATTCTGGATCGGAACATCCCGAATTAATTGGTGTATTTCATTTTGGTTGATCTGTGAAACACAATCCGATATATAACTTTTGAGTTCTCTCTCATTGATATGTTTGTCTTTAATTGCATTAAGAAATATTTCCTCATATAGCATAGGGAAAGGCTTTTGTCCATTTTCTAATGAACTGACGTTATATTTCGCTTTGATATTGAGGAGTAAATCGCTCCAGCTAATTCCTGGTGAAATATTATTTATGTCGTTTCCAACGAATAAAGTGAACTTGGTCATTGTACTATAAATCAAGAGTCCCGACTAAAAAGTTTCCCGGTGATGTTAAACAATCACGTATTTAGTTGTAGGGGTAATAATTTGTTGAATTTGGATCTGCCCTACACTAATTTAATAAAAAATCTTGAAGGACTTAGGCCGATTAATTTTGGTAGGGATTTTTAGCTGGCGCAGACTTTAGCGTATTGCTTCTTTTAGGAAAATGAATCGTAAAGGCTGTTCCTTCATTTAGCGTACTTTCCACGGTGATGGTTGCATTAAGCCGCTCCAGAATTCTTTTGACAATGGATAATCCAACTCCCGAACCATCAAATTCAACAGCATTGGGCAGGCGATGGAAAATTTCAAAAATCCGTTCTGTTTCTTCTGCCGAAATTCCAATGCCATTGTCGTAGATCTTGTAGACGATAGCATGACCACAGTCTTCACTATCCAGTCCTATAATTGGGATCCCTTTGTTGCTGCTATATTTTATTGCGTTACCTAGAAGGTTTAAAAACAATTGATAAATCAATGTTTTTTCGCCATCGATAGGCAGGATTCTGCCTTTTTGAAATTCCAGTTTATCGATATGATATCTGACTTTACAATCATCAATAATATGTTGGATGAAGCGCTCCGGATACACCGGCTCATATTCAAAATCATAACTCTTTGTACGGGCAAAATCAACGGTTTTATCAAGCATATTATTCATCAACAAAATTGCTTCCATCATATTTTTACCTGCTTTTGTCAGGAACTCCTGACTTAATCCAGCTCGGTCCCGGATCATTTGCGCGGTCATCTGTAAAGCCGCTAGCGGATTTTTCAGATCATGGCTCAATGTATAGCTAAAAGTTTCAAGTACATTGTTGATTTCCACTAATTTTTCATTTAACGCCTGAATTTCCGTGATTTTCTTTAAACAGGCTTCCTGTATAATAAAACTTAGGTTTTTAAGAAAATCAATCTCCCATTCTTTCCATTTTGGCGCAGTCCCGCTAATAGTCTTCTTCCATGCTTCGAATGACGTGCGCGGAGATGGAAAATTTGCCGATTTGTTAGGATCATAAATAAGCTGTTTCTCAGGTTGTCCTGCCCAAACTTCCTCAATTTTCACTTCTTCTCTAAAAAAGTAAATCTTAAAATCCAGTTTATGCTCCAGATCTATACTTGCGATGCCTGGAAAATGAAACCACTGTTCTTTGTCATTCTGAGGCCATTTAAAATCAGATTGCCAAAATAATTCGTCTTTGCAGCGGTTGGCCAGATTATTTTCCAGCTGTTGAATATAGTCTTTGTTGGGCGTTTTGCCTATCATATGCCATTTTCCGCGGTATTTGAATGCCATTCCATCCGCTTTCAGGATGTCTATTAAACTAGAAGTAAGATTTCCGATGACCTGATGGAGATCTTGCTTTGAGAATAGACTTTGTCTGATCTCAAATTCTATACTTTTTGTCTTCAGCTTGAAGTTGTTTTCTGCAATTTGTTTGTTGGCCAAAAAGCTGTTTACTGCATATTGGACAATAAATACGGAGAGATGTCTTTGTGCTAAATCTATCGTTTTGGGCATTCTATTTTGGCAGGCGACTAAGCCCCACAACTGACCGTTAATGACAATAGAGAAACTTCCACTTGCACGAACTTGTGCATTACGAAGATATTGAAGATGGATTGGAGACATGGCTCGTATCCCGGTCATGGAAAGATCTAGTTTCTCTGGATTGATACCAAGTACAGGGATTGGCTTAGCATCCACGTCAGGAGTGACCCTAGCAAAAATTTTTGTATAAAGCAGGCGGGCTTGTTGAGGAATATCGAATTCGGGATAATGGTATCCCAAAAGAGGTTCTAACCCTTCAGACACGTGCTCGGCAATAACTTTGCCGTCTCCACTTTTTGAAAATTTATAGATCATCACACGATCGTATCCCGTTACGGTATAGATATTTTCTGCCAGCGCTTTCCAGATGTCTTTATTGTTGTTGATATGTTGGGCGTAGTGGTAAATATTTTTGAATTGATGGGATTGCGATTGGTGCTTTTCTATTTCAATAAAAATTTTATCGTCAAATGGATAAATACTAAGGTAATGAGTTCCATCCTGCAGCTGAATATCGGCTACATATCGATGTTTGAAAATCTCCATGTTGTCCCGTAGTATCTGGTCTAGATCGATAGGATGAGATAGCTTAAGGCTGTTGATGAAGGTTGATAGGAGCAATCCTTTGTGTATGCTGTGTTCTGGTAAGCTGATCTCTTGCCAGTTTTGACTCCAGCAAATACAGCGATGAAATTTATCAAATACGATCAGGAAACCAAAGTCTTGTACGTGACCACAGAGATGGATAGCTTCTTGATCGCAATTTAAAAAGTGGGGGTCGTCCATAAAGACTAACTTACAAAAAAAAGTTGTATTATGACCATATTCTGTATCGAAACACATACGACAGATCCCAGATAGAGAGCAAGCCTTTTGGATCCAGTAAAGGGATATATAATGAAATTTCTTAAATTTATCTAGTTAAAAACACATGTACTATGACAAGATATTTTGTATTCTTTTTGATGTTGTTTTTCCTGTCCTTTGCAAATGCTCAGCATCTTCAACCTGGATTTGATATTGCTGAATATCAAGAAATGCTGCGAATTAATGCTGGTATCTATAAAACAGTCGACAGTACAAGTGGAGCTGTTTCAAAACCGATGCATGCGACATTTCAGTATAGGAGTCCGGAAATGGGATTAAATAATTTGTATGAATTATGGAATACAGATGGAGGGGCTGCAGTTTTTTGTATTCGAGGATCGGTTGACAATAATTTGAGCTGGCTTGCTAATTTGTACGCAGCAATGGTTCCAGCTTCAGGGAAATTAGATATTGATACTGATTTTGTTTTTAACTACAAGCTTTCGAACGATTCGAATGCAGCAGTTCATGTCGGGTATCTAATCAGTACAGCCTTTATTTCCAGAGATATGTTGTCAAAAATAGACTCACTTTATCAGTCAGGAACGAAAGATATTCTAATTGTTGGACATAGTCAAGGGGGAGGAATCGGATATTTACTGACCGCATATTTTTATCAGTTGCAAGATGCAGGTAGATTGCCGAGAGATATTAGATTCAAGACTTATTGTTCTGCAGCTCCCAAACCAGGTAATCTTTATTTTGCTTACGAATATGAAAACAGAAGCTTTGGGTGGGCATACCAAGTTGTAAATCCAATGGATTGGGTCCCTCAGGTACCATTTACAGTTCAAAAGCATCTAGATCTTCCTGGCAGAAATCCAACTGTACCGATTGCATCGACTATTAAAAAACAGGGGTTAAAAAAGCGAATTGCATTCAAAATGTTGAAAAATCCATCTGAGAAAGCCGTGGTAAATTATCAAAAAATTCTTGGGAAGGAAGTTTCAAAGATGGTTAGGAAGTACCTGCCTAATTTTAAAGAACCAAAATACTTTCCAAGCAATGATTATGTGCGAACCGGTACGCAGATCATTCTGTCTTTAGATGAGGAGTATTTCAAGTTGTTTAATGAAAGGAGTGATGACGGTATGATGTTGCATCATTCGATCGAACCCTATTATTATCTGGCAATGAGGTTAAAGCTCCCGTCTCCTTGACAAGATCATTTCTATTCTTGAAGGCTGTCGAATGCATTTCTCTACGCGACAAAAAAGGCTAGGCGAACCAACTTCCTAGCCTTCACGGTATAACTCATCCTATGCTATAACACACAAATAACAAAGGTGGGGAGAAAATGTTTTATTTGGGGTTAAAATGCAAAATCTTCTATTCGTTGTTTTGCTTTGGAAAAGACGTCGTCCTTTGCTTCCGCTAGGTTAACACCTTCAACTCTAAAAACCTCAATATCTGTAATACCCAAAAATCCTAAAACATGTCGAAGATATTGCTCCGTATGATCGAAATCTTTCATGAAGCCTTCTGAATAGATCCCGCCGGTAGAAATCGCCAGGTAGGCCTTTTTGTTCGTTACGAGTCCTTTTACACCGTTCTCTCCGTATTTAAATGTCACCCCTGCTCTGGCTATCTGATCGATCCATGCTTTTATTGTGGAGGGTATAGTGAAATTGTACATAGGCACATCGATCACCAGGGTATCTGCTTCCATAAGTTCGGCAATAGCCTCATCTGAAGGACGTATTGTTTCAAGTTGATCTTTAGTTCTTTCGTCCGCCGGAGTAAAGAAAGCTGTAACATGCTTGTCAGATAAGTGAGGAAGTGGTGTAGACGCAAGGTTCCGCTCTTTTACTTCAACGGGATGTTTGGCTCTTATTTGTTCAATAATAGAATTTCCTAATTTATTACTGAAGGATGCTTGGCCTCTTAAGCTTGAGATGATATGTAATATTTTCATTTTTTATTTTATTTTTCTTGTGACAAATTTCCAGATAAATACTATAGTTTTGTTATCTGTTACAAAAAGGATAGTACTTACAAAAAGAATAGTATATGGAACATACTGCAGAACGTTGTGCTAAAGCAAATTTGGCTATTCGGGATACTTTAGATGTCGTTGGTGGTAAATGGAAACTCGTACTGCTTTCGGTCTTGAGAAATGGAAAGCGCGGTTTTAATGAGCTTTCACGTGAGGCGAGCATTTCCCCGAGAATCTTGTCGAAGGAACTTCAGGAATTGGAAATGAATGGACTTGTGAAACGTATGGTCTGCGATACCAAACCTGTAACGGTACAATATGAGCTGACCGAATACAGTAAGACGCTAGAGCAGGTTCTGATTGAGATGGAGCAATGGGGGCAGCAACATCGTCGCAAAATAATAGCTGGCCTTTAACTAGTTTATAATCACCGAAAAGGGATTAACGCTTTCAAGGCTTTTGGGTTAGTTCAAATTGAAATCGAAAAGGGATGTTGGTTTTCGTGTCATTTGAAGATAATTTTCTTCTAGAAGTTCGTATTCCTCTAAAGCTACTTCCAGTGTGCTATCTAAAATAATCGTAACCAATTTAGTGTCTGGATCAATCCGATAAAAATAAATTCTACCGCAGATACTTGATTCATAATTGTTCGTCTTGTGGAAACCGATCTTGTAATCTTTTGCTTCAAATGATCTAAGCTCTGATAGTTTTATGCCGTTGTTAATCTGATAACTAATGTTATCTATTGCTAGTATGAAAAATTCTTCACCCGCATGGTGCCACCTGTAAATTTTAAAAAATCCAAATGAAATGAGCAGGCCTAGGCTCAATACTAATAGAGAGGAAGGCCCTAGTTCTGCAAAAATATTGAATACAACAATGAGGGACAATGTGCCTAGGATTGACAGGATACATAGACTGGCGAAGATGAATACATATAACTTAGGATGTACCATTTTGATAACAAACCTAATGTAATCCTCATTTTTGTCAAAATATATGGCATTTTTGGTCATTGGCATAGTAAAATGTCTTTTACGCTAAATTAATATATACTTTTAGAATATTTATTTTTTTTCAATTTATTGTGCTTTTGGTTCGGAATGTTAAGTTTTATGGTATCGAACGCTAATTAAGATAGCCAGCTGAAATGACCAATTTTTTTGTGTATTCAACGTAAACAGTCAATTCTCAAAGGGTATTGGTTAAGCCGTTCTTTCTTTGATATTATTTAGCAAAAAGCCTTATCGACGAGATAGGGCTTTTTTGTTGAAATAGTAGGCTTGACTATATTTTCGGTAGGTGCGATGTACCGCCTACATAGGTCTGATATTCCATTTGCTTGCAAGCTGTTGCGCCTAACTTTGTATTGAAATAAGAGCTAAATGAAAAAGAAACAAAGTTTTAATTGTAAATGTATAGCGCTATGGAAATTAAAGAAAACAAACTAGTAGGTGTTTCTTATAGAGAAACTCCTAACAAAGGTGGAATTATTAAGCCTGTTTATATTATAATGCATTACGATGGTGCAACTAATGGAACAAGTGCGATCGATTGGATGACAGATTCGCGGAGTAAGGTGTCGGCACATCTTCATATAAGCCGCGATGGTGTTATAACGCAATTGGCTCCATTTAATATTAAATGTTGGCATGCTGGGGTCAGTGCCTGGGCCGAACAGAAAGATCTCAATAACTGTAGTATCGGGATAGAGCTGCAAAATAAAGGCCAGGAGGCTTATACTGAAAAACAGATTGATGCGGCGATAACCATATGTAAAACCATTTGTGTTGCATATCCAATTAGAGCGATTTTGGGACATTCTGATATCGCACCAGGAAGAAAGGAGGATCCAGGGACACAGTTTCCTTGGGAGAAATTTAAACTGTTAACGAAAGGAACTTATAATGGAATTACTTGAAATTTTAGAGAAATTAATTATCCCGGTGGTCACCGCAGTTGGAGGCTACTTGGTGGGAAAACCTAAACAGCAAGCCGAAGTGGAAGCAACGAATGTCGAGAATGCCGGAAAGGTAATTGAAAAATGGGAGGGATATGCGAATAGGTTAGAGAAAGATATCGAACAATTGCGAGCTATTATTGAAGATCTTAATGAAGGTTTACGCTTGGCAAATGATGAACGTATTACTTGTACGAAGACCTTGGGAGATTTGCAAGTAAAATATGATGATCTCATGAAGCTCTATAACAGATTACAAATTGAATTAAGACACATAAAAAATGAAAAATACACTACAGATGATCGCAATACTGCTACTGGTTAGCAGTTGCGGTCTATTTAAGAAGACTTTAAAATCTAGCGTATCCAAACAAGCGGTTGTCACAGAAAAAATAGATGAAAATTTGCAGGTTGAGCGGGATACAGGAGAAGTACAGGTTGTTCAATCATATGCTGAAGCTTTAACTAAAAACGAGAGCGTTCTTCAAATTGAAGGCGAGGGGATTCAGATCACGCGAGACGGTTTTGTACAGCTTCGAAGCGGGAAAATCTATCAGAAACAAAGCGTACATGGCGAGACACTGGAGACTAAGGGCCGATTTGACGCAGGCTGGAAAGATCATAAAATGAAGAGCAGTCAGCAAAGCGATAAGAAAATAGAGCTTCATAATGCGGAGTCAAAATCGGTAGTTAAACCGGCTATAACAAGGATGCTTTATTTTTCAATGGGCTTGGGGATTTTAATCGCATTGGTTATCTGGTTGATAAGAAAAGGTCGAGTTTCTGTGCACTGGTAATAGTCCTGCAGGTTAATTGATTTAATACAAAAAAGTCCTTGAGTATTCAATATTCAAGGACTATATTTTTTTATGAAGGGAAGGTTTAAGGTGTTGATAATGATTTGGATACTTATGAGGATGTAATTAGTCATTGTTGAAACGGGCCTCAATAAGGTAATAATTTGCAATTTGTTTGATCTCTTTTTTGAAATCACGGTAAAGGTCAAATTGGTTGCATGCACAGATGATGGACTTCTGTAATGTGTCATTATTTATTTGTAAATAGGGACCTAATTCTTTGTATATGCTACTTTTTACTTTGGTTTTCAGATTATCTAATTTTTCTGGCTGAAAAATGCGAAGCACAACGGCTATTGCTTTGTAGCGATGCTGTATATCTTTATAATTGATATATTCTCCCATAATTTGCTTAGCAGGTATATTTACAAATTGGCAATAACAATCTATAACTTTACTGATTTTAGAAAGATCAGACTCGTATATTTTATCGATGGACCTTAATATTTCGGGGTGATTTTCTTTTAAGAAATTCATAATGAATGAATAATATAATGGGTTCATACGCTGTGAACTATTTTTTTCTGTTAATCCGATTGTTTCTTTTTTTCTTAAAATATTGTTTTGTCCGTGTGACTGATTGTGATCCAGTGCGTAAACTATGTGTTGTTTTAGACTGTGTATAAGTAGCTGTTCCATTTTCTTTTTCCGTTTAAGTATGAACTGATTTTTCGTTTCTTGAGTTGGTGATCCTACAAATGACTCAATCCACCAGTAGGTGCTTGATTTTGCTGTGGATCTATAGTTTATTTTAATCTATTACTTGTTAAACAAAGTTAAACAAATTTGTTAATCATTCAAGTTGTTTTTAAACTTATTTTTTGTGTGTTACCTTTGGGTTTTTAAACTTATTTGTTTAACTTTAATTTGTTGATAATTAGGTTTTTAAACTTTAAATCTGTTTGTCTGTTTGTTTAGGTTTAATAAGTTGTGTAACTTAGTCTCAGAATGTTATGTATTTGTGTAACATTTGTTAAATATCCTATGGACTATGGAAACTTATCCCAATAATAATTTTGAAGTTTTACGCTTGGAGATGCGTGTTACCAACCGTGAATTTGCGTCGCTGTTAGGTGTACGTGAACAAGTCTACTCGCGTATAAAAAAAGGAGAGTATCCTATTGGTCTAACGATGAAAACGCGCATTCAACAAGCCTTTCCTCATATTCAGTATGATTGGTTAGTGTATGGAAAGGGAGAAAGGATAGGAGGAGGAACTTTGGTTCAGTCTGACTTCATATCGATGGTTAGCATCGGCAATGGGAAATCAATAGGATACTTTTCTGATGATGTCAAGTTTATCGATGAAAACAAGAACAATATATTTTTTGAGGTTTCTCCAGGACGATATCTGATGCAGACTAAACTTGTTACAGAGAAGGCTAAAGCAGGATATTTGTCTGGCTTTGGAGATGCTGAATATATGGACGATTTACCGGCACATTTTATTACGGTTAATGAGTTTCATAAAGGAGCTTATCGTTCTTTTGAAGTCAGTGGGGATAGTATGACCGATGGGACTGATGCGAGTGTGTTAGACGGTGATATTGTAACTGGCCGTCTGATAAAAAGGGAGCTATGGCAATCAAAATTTCATACCCATAAATATCGTTATTGGGTTGTTGTCCACAAATATGAAGGCGTTATTATTAAAGAGATTGCCCATCATGATGTAAACAATGGAATTCTTACACTTCGCTCTCTTAATGCTGATAAAACAAGATATCCTGATTTTGAGGTAAGCCTGGACGATGTAGACCAGATTTTTAATGTTGTAGATATTAGCCGTTCGCTTTAGAAAGAGCTTAATCCTCAATTTTTATCGTTTTTACGGTTCGTTTTTTAACACCAAAGTTTAGTCAATGGATCTTTTTACGTCATATATAGGTGCTCAGTAAATTGATTCAATTGTGCTCTTCTAAACCTAAAAGTACTTAGTTTGAGCTTTCTACTATTTTTTGCTAAAAAATATAGAAATAAAAGCTAATTTAATTAGTTTTTATTTCTATATTTGACTATCAATTGAACGTATACGAACATGTTGTTGCGTGCTATTTTAGCGTTCCTAGTATATATATAGCGTTAAGACAGCTGATAACGTAACAAGAATATTGGTTGCTCATTATTCAAGCATGTTCGTAGCGTTCAAAAGAAATAATAGGATATATATAAAGATTATTTTTGGCGCTGCATACGTCCCTACCAATGTTAATCTTTTACAAAACTTACATCAGTTATTGTATAAGAGAAGTTATCTTTTTCCCGCTCATTCTCAGGTTTCTCCAATTCACTGTAATGCACTGTTCCGGTCATCTTGAACGTTGTATGGGAATCTAGATTGATTTTCTCGCCATTATTGTCAAATACGTAAAAATTTTTGAGTGTATAATTTTTCTGATCAGCAGGAAGGTCAAATAACACATTGTTTTTTTCTGTTCCAACTGGTAAGATCACGCTGAAAGCAGTGAATTTTTCTGAGCTGAAGGCATGGGATTTGACCACAAAATTCATAGCCATGGTTTTTGATTTGCCTGATGAGAAGGTAAAAGAAGGCGCATCAAACTCACCTGTTAATTCAATGGTTTTATTTTGATTGTCATAGTTTGATTCGATAGCTTTTACCGTATCAACAGAACCGCCATTGCAAGACGCTAACAGTGTCAAACCAGATGACACTAATAATAATGCTGAAATTAAGTGTTTTGTTTTCATGTCAAAAATTATTAATTGAGAGATATTTAAAGCTTCTTTTTTTGTAGCTCAATAGATCTGCATCCAAAATGACGCTGACTTATACGATCTACTTGTTATCTTTTATAAAGGTAATATATTGGAAAATAGATATTAGCGTATGATTTAAATTCGTTGGGTGCAAATTTAAATTCGCTTACTCAACAATTGTTTTCGTTTTGTGGAAAGGGAAGCTTTTGGGTTTTATTGCTCGTAATAAAGCGCTATTGAGTTGATTTTGTGTAACTGGCGCCGTTTTCTAACTAGGTTTTTGATTTAAAGAAGACGAGGTTAATAATCAAGAAGACTAAGGTTATAACAGAACAGTATGTTCGGATATTGTTCCAGAATACCCAAGGTCTTTCAAAGGTCTCACGCATAATTTTTATAGATTTTTCTGAAGCAATCGATAAGTCTATTGATGCTAATTGATTATTTAAAGGGACATTTTGTATTCCCGTAATTACAAATACTCCAAGGATATAGCTCAAACTCGCTGCCAGTATTAAATAGAACTTTGGTGAATGGATATCAAACAATAATACTGTAGAAATTGCTAATAGAATTGGTGCTCCCAAGAAGCAACAATAAAAAGCAGGATTCAGTATTTCTCTATTGATATTTTGCATGGCCATCAGATAAGCCCTGTCATTAAGTTTATGCAGACCCAAGTTGACCGAAAATGTATAAGAAAAGAATAAACCAGATATGATGGCCGAGAAGATTGTTGCCAGCGCCAAAATGATGTCCTGTAATTTCATGTTTCTATTTGTTTTAATTGTGAGATTCGTTTGCTAAACTTACTTCAGTTGATATGCAGGCGTATCAAAATATTATTTTAAAGTCTATTTCGTAAAGAGTATAGACTTTGAAAAAACACCAATACCGATGTTGATCTACCCGGCATCTGTACAAAGGTTGGAATAAGCGCTGAAGTAAAATAGAATAAAAACGACACAGTTTATCATTTGTTAAATGAAGCGGGAGTTGAACCTGTAAAGGCTTTAAATACACGGATGAAATGAGACTGATCCGAGAAGCCATTTTCGTAAACAATATCCGTTAGTCTGTGAAAGTCTTTACTGGTCAATTGTTGCAGAGAGGTTTGAAATTGCACTATCTTAGCAAATTGTTTAGCAGTCAATCCCGTCTCTTTAAGAAATCTGCGTTCAAAGGTTCGGATGTTCAGTCGCTCCTCCCTGGCAATTTCTCCAATGGCAACCTGACCATTGTTTTCGATGATATTTAGGATAGCCTGTTTAATTGAAAAGTCTAGATGATCCTTCTTGGTATTAAAAAGGTGGAGAAGAAAATCGGATAGCACGCGGATGTTGTTGCTATAGTTTGAGGAGGAAGATAATTCAGTAATCAATTGACGGATGTCTGCATTTGGCGTGGCTTCTAAATAATAACAGCTGTCATTTATGCTTTCTGGATGTATATCCCAAAACGCACGTAACACAAAAGGATAAAATTTGAAAACTATAATTTGAAAGGGGCCAGCTGCATTGATCGTAATAGGTGTTATCGTTTGACCATATAAGAAAATATGGGGCATTTTTTTATTATGGGGGCTAATGAGAAAGTCTCCTTTTGATCGTTGGAATAACAAGCCCGGGTATCCGTCAGCATAAAAAGGTAAGTTACTACGATACTCATCGGTACTTTCAAACACCAAGATTTCTTTTACAAATAATGCAATGGATTTGTCGGGATGGATAATTTTAGGATTCATCAATTAACTGTATTGGCTTTGAATTACGAATTGTCATATACTTCTTATACGGAAATATCCAATAAGAGCTGATATTGCCATCGGATTTTCATTAGCTGATTTATCATGATATAGCACATTTCAAACATATGTGAATGTAATCCGGCTTATTTAAAATAATAAAGGGGCTTTTCTCTTCTCACTTGAAATAATTGTGCGTTTTTTAATAATTTAACACAATTATTTTGCCAATAGTTGGCGATCAAATTCGAATCCAATGAAGGATTATAATGACTTAGATCACTTTTTAAAACAATAGAATCCACCGGTATTCCAATATTCCAAATGCTGATTTTGCCGTAACGTCCCTTATAAGGAGGTATATAACATTTGATAACCTGTACACAACTATCACCAGCGGAATAATTATAGCTGTCGAAATTATCTATTGTTGCGATGCTGATTTTTCGGTAATCCGCATCTATTGCAAAGAGTTCTGAATGTGTTTCGATTATTTCTCCGCAAATTGAGTTCATGGATTTTTCTTCGTTCCAGAGGTATTGAATGGGAAAACTCTGCTTATAAAATGCGGTTTTACCATTTATTTTAACTGTTTTGCTATTGTGATATTCGCCTACCTCAATAAAGTTTTCAACTTTTGGATTAAACAAATAGGTATGTTCTTGCCATTTCTTGTTCCATACAATATCTTTAAAACCGTCATTATTCTGATCGGCAAAAGACAGTCCTGAATTATTGGTCTGATACTCCATATCTCGCATAATAAGATGCCATTGATGATTGTGCAGTTTTTCAATCTGAAAAAAACAGTTTGAGTCATTCTTAAAGACGGATAATCTATAATACTTATTTGCTATCAAAGTGCAGTCTTGTTCTTTGAGGTTGTACTCCGAGATTTTCAGGCTATCAATTTCCTGATAGACCAGAAACGAATCTGGTAGGTGCACCTGTTTATTTTGAGAGGTACAACTAAAAAATGCCATGGCAAATAGTCCCAGCAACCATAACCAGTGTTGCTTTATTATTTTGGGGCGAGTCTGCTGTTTAAGATAGCTCATGCTAATTTAAGTTTGTCGTTAGGTTTTATTGATCGAAGGATTAAGTTTCTATTTTAATCATTTGTTAACAGCGATAGGAGGTGATTTAAGATTAGTCGAGTTGCTAATTATTTAATATGAAGTGGCTGTTTGTTATTATGTTTAAAATGGTGTTATCGCTACGGTTGGCTTCTTGTATAAGAGTTTGTGCTCAGGTCGGCCATTGAGAGCGTTTTTAGAAGTTCTCTCGCCGCAGCGCCTCCGGCACGGTTTGCACCGATAGTTGATGCGGATGGGCCATAACCGACGAGATGAATTCTAGGTTCTTTAGCGACCATGGTAGCCAGCCTGCCGGCCATTTGAATACCGCCTTGCTCTTCTTTTGGTAGCACTGTATCCAAATGGCTTAAAGAACTTTTAAAGCCTGTGTTCCACAATATAACATCGGCTCTTTCTTCTCGTCCGTCTTCCCATTTGATTCCTGTTTTGGTTATTTCTTTAAACATGGGAAAACGTTTAAGTACACCGCGTTTTTCCATTTCCTGGATTTCAGCGGAGTAGGGAAGTCCTGTAACGGAGACTACTGATAAAGGGGGAAGTCCTTGCCTAACGCGTTCCTCTACCATGGCAACAGCATTGTGTCCCGCCATGTCATCAAATGGCCCTTCTCTAAATAAAGGTTGCCGTCTTGTAACCCATGTCGTGGTCGTTATTTGTGAGATTTGATCGAGTAGCTGGATGGCAGAGATGCCACCACCAACAACAATTACATGTTTGCCTCGAAAATAATCTGCAGTTTTGAAGTCTTTTGTATGGAGCTGTTCTCCCTGAAATAACTCTGCTCCTGGATAAGCAGGGATGTAAGGGCTTCCCCATGTTCCCGTTGCATTAATAATACCAAGAGCAGAGAAAAGTGTTTCTGAGGTATCAATATAAAAGCGATCCCCAGCCTCATATACCTTTTCTACTTTAACAGGTCGATATACCTGAAGTCCAAATTTCTTTTCATAAAGTTCAAAATAATGGGGAACGGCGGTGTTGGCCTGAACTTCGGTATCATTTGTCGATAAAGTTTCCTCAAACGACATGCCTGGCAAATCGTGTATTTTATTGACAGTGCTTAAGGTGAGTGAGTTCCAGCGAAATTGCCAGGCACCACCAGCGTTGGGGGCTTCATCTAAAATAATGAAATCCTGCCCGATTTTAAGCCCCAGTTTTTTTAAATGATAAGCAGCGGAAAGTCCTGCCTGACCAGCGCCGATGACTGCAATTTTTGTTTTATAACGAATGTTTTTTAGCATAAATGCAGTATAATTAGCGCCAGCCCAGTTCGGGAGCCACGTGTTCCAGGATAGCGGAGAGAATATGTACGTTGTAATCTACCCCTAGAGTATTCGGGATGGTCAAAAGCAGCGTGTCAGCTTCCTGTATGGCTTCATCCTGTGCTAATTCTTTAACGAGCTGATCTGGCTCAGCAGCATAGCTTCGACCAAAAATGGTTCTTTTGTCTGACTCAATAACGCCAATTTTATCCGATTTGTCCGCTTCTTGTCCGAAGTAATAGCGATCTAAATCGTCTACTAAAGCAAAAATGGATCGGCTGACTGAAACCCTGGGTTCTCCGGCGTGCCCAGATTCCTTCCAAGCTTCTTTGTATAACCGAATCTGTTCTGCTTGCTGAATATGAAAAGGTTTGCCATTTTCATCATACTTCAAGGTAGAACTTTGAAGATTCATTCTATTATGAGCAGCCCATACCGCGGTGGCATTGGATGCTGCTCCCCACCATATGCGATCTCGTAATCCATCCGAATGAGGTTCTAGCCTAAGTAAGCCTGGGGGATTTGGAAACATTGGGTAAGGATTTGGTTCGGCGAAACCAATACCATTTAGTTTTTCCAAAAACTCCAACGCTTTCTTCCGGCCCATATCGGCATCTGTCTCGCCTTCCGCTAGATCGTAACCGAAATAACGCCAGCCGTCTATTACCTGTTCGGGCGAGCCTCTACTGATACCTAGCTGTAATCTGCCACCCGAAATTAAGTCGGCAGCTCCCGCATCCTCCACCATGTAAAGCGGGTTTTCATAACGCATGTCGATTACACCCGTTCCAATCTCGATTTTGGAGGTTTTGGCTCCAATGGCCGATAATAATGGAAAAGGGGAAGCTAACTGATTCGCAAAATGGTGTACACGGAAATAAGCGCCGTCTAATCCTATTTCTTCGGCTGCTACCGCTAAATCTATTGATTGCAGCAGGGTGTCGCTCGCCGTCTGCGTGCTGTATGCAGGATGCTTGGACCAATGTCCAAAAGATAAAAAGCCTAGTTTTTTCATAAATCACAAAGCGATTTGATGTCAATCAAATTTAACAAATGTTGCTGTTATCTCAGTGATATAGATTGTCCGGTAGATGTAAATAATATCGGATTTGAACTGATTTGCCAAATGACAAGTAAGCTGTGTTCCAAAAAAGGTAAATTTGTGTATTATAAAATTAAATAAGTGATTGAGGATGGATTTTTCGGATAAATTATTAAAACAGATTGAGTTCATTAAGGAGATCGATAAGATTAAATATATTCAGCGAAAAACAAAACTTTTCAATAGCGATCGACCCGAAAATGATGCCGAACACAGTTGGCATCTCGCACTAATGGCCATGGTGCTTTCAGAACATGCAAATCAATCGGTAGATCTTTTGAAGGTGATCAAGATGGTATTGATACATGATATTGTTGAAATTGATGCCGGTGATACCTTTATCTATGATGCAGAAAAAAATCATAACAATACAGCTGCGGAACGTATAGCAGCTCAGCGGATATTTGGAATTCTCCCAACTGAGCAGACCGAAGAACTTATCGCCTTATGGGAAGAATTCGAAGCTGGCCAGACTCATGATGCGAAGTTTGCCCGCGCCATGGATCGATTGGAGCCGCTCTTGCAAAATAGTTCCAATAATGGTGGAACCTGGAATGAACCTGGTGTAAATTATGAAAAGGTTTATGCAAAGAAATCTGTCATTAAGGATAGTTCAACAGTACTCTGGGAATATGCTGAAAAATTGATAGATACAGGAGTGATGCGGGGGATTCTGAAAAAGAATTAGTAGGCACGCCCGTATTCTTTAATAAGTCCGTCGAATGTGTATGCGATAAAAATAGCTGCAGGTAGGGCTATTGTTTCATGTTATTTTGACCAAATGTGAGTTGCGAAGTTGCAAACAGACAAGTCGTCAAGAGGAATGATCCTATTCTTTTCATGGGACATATTTACGAAATTGAGCAATCAGGCTAAAGAGGGAGTGTCAGAATTAAAGAAAACTTAATATTGGAGTGCACACTTGTTATAGGTTATCGCCAACTATTTTTTAGCATAGTCAAGACAGTCGTTAAAATGTATCTTTGTGAATAAATCATCTGTCAATTCATTAGCAAGATTATCCACTTTCGTTCTTGGTTACATTTTCTGTTTTCCAATATTTTGGATTGGAAAGTATAAAGCTAACTAAATCGCCGACGACTTTCATCATAAGTATATAACCAGAAAACATCAAAAAGATAGGGATGTAGAGTTTAAAAAATGGTATAGCAATGAGCTCACTTGGATTTTTATTGGAATAAGTCAGACGTTTTTTGTTGTTTTTATAATAAAAAAATGCGTTTGAGATCGCCCAAACTGAGGTGTAAAAATCTGAAATCTGGAAGACAAGGGAGCCCTCATGAATTTTCCAGTTGATAAAAAACACAATAGCAACTAAGAATAATGTGATGAAGCAGAGCAGTATAAGAAATATAAAGGCATAGGTTGTGTTACCTTTTTCATCCCTTTCCACATAGGTGCCAAATGATTTTCTATTTTTATCTGTTTTTTTTCGTGTACGATTGAGCCTTACTTTTTTTACAATATACTTGATTGGTGTATCTTTTAACAGGAAGTAATGCGAAATGCCATAGGCGAAAGTCTGTAGTGCCTGTGCAAAAACGATATTATAATTATATACGGCATCATCAGCATAGAGGTAAACAATGAGTAAGTTAAGTAGAAGTACACTCCAAAACAAGGGATCTTTGAATAATTGTTCTGGCAATAACTTATTAATAGCCATAATGAAATTATGTTTGAAATCAAATTCTTCTAAAATATTTGTTGACTGCAAGGTTATAAAAATTTTTTAATATATGATTGATCTGAAATTTAATATGAACCCTTTTACTTAAGCATCAATAGTAATAAGAGGACGGTTGATAGGTAAAAGTCTGTTGTTTACCGATTTAAATTGTTCTTTCACCGAAAAGTTGTAGTGTTTTAAAGTTTGTTTCTTGAAATTGGATTGATAAACTATTCAATCTTTATTTATGATACACTTCTTTAATTCATTGGCAATTTTAACTGTAGTGGGAGTGACTACGTTCTTTAGTGGATTGAAATCCGAAGAAGAGGCGGCTACTACCGTGAATACAAGAATCCAATATAATTTACAGGTCAATAATGCGACGAAAACCAATACGTCCCTAAAAAAAATGCAACAGGATAAAATTCAAGGATACGCGGATTCCAAAAATTCAGCTTTGTAAAACGACTTTTCTTCATTAAAGCTTTTATAGATTTTTTTTGAAAAATATATTTTCTAAAATTACTTTATTGTTATATAAATTAATTTTTATATATTGAACTATATCGGGAAATCAAGCGGATATGGTATGTGCTCTATCTGTTTATTTTTTTCTATAGCGTATTAGTTTGTGTAGCCTATATCTTTAAACTTAAGATAGTTTATTATGAAAAAGAAAAGTTCGTCGTGGTTTTTTTATGCCATTCTTGCTATTGTCATTTGTGTAGTTCTGTTGTTGAATCTACCTGAACTTATTCAGGGGTTTATGAACAGTTACAATTTGGTCGTTAAATAACAACAAGATGTTTACCGCTTAATTCCACATACTCGCCGATTTTTTTGTTGTGTTTATCTAAACTTTGTAGCTGTTGTGCGAATCGTATTGTAGTTTAGAATCAGTAAATGGAATTGGACTAGCACAATGTATCTTGAACAGAATTTAATCAGATCTAATGAAACGAGTCGAAATATTTAAAACCAATGTTTATCGAATGAAAGATGCGCAGCGAATCGTTGCAACTCTTGTCAGCTTGTTTTCTTCTTATAAAATTAACTTCGATCTTGACGATGAGGAGCGTATTCTCAGAGTGGAATCTTCGCAATTGGAAATCGAGACCAATAGTATCGTTAGAAAGATGTTTGAGTGGGGCTATCGCTGTGAAAGAATCATTTAATCACTCGCTAAAAATAAAAACCTATCTATTATATTTATTTTTCATTGTAAATTCACGGCAGTAATTTGCTGAACGTTGCTAGCTACAAACTTTGAAGTTGTTATGTCTGATAGCTGACGATCTCAAAAGATTAATCACATGTCCATTGTTAAAGCAAAATATATCGAATATGATAGGTAGAATGCTCCTTTTTTTAATACTCCTTATTTTTAACACAGCTTGTTTTGCACAAAAAGGAATACCATTATCAATAGGTATATCAGAAATATTGCATTCAAAGGTTTTGGGTGAAGATCGAACGATCAATATTTGTCTACCTGATAATTATAATCCAAGTGATTCTGTTCGGTATCCTATCGTATACGTTCTGGATGGCGGAGTTGATGAAGATTTCTTCCATATAGCAGGTATTGTACGTTTCAGTACACAACCCTGGATCGACAGATTCCCGCAAAGTATTGTTGTTGGGATAGGGGGGAATACGCGAAGAAGAGATTTTACCTTCCCCGTTGAAAATACTGATTTTATAGAAAAGGAAGGCTTTCAGAAAGCTAATTTTCCTTCTTATGGCGGTTCTGAACAATACAGGGCATTCATAAAAAATGAATTGATCCCTTACATGAGCGGCAACTATAAAACGAATGGAAAACAGACCTTAATCGGAGAATCTCTAGCTGGACTTTTTTCGGTAGAAATATTACTGAAACAACCCGAACTATTTGATGATTACATTATTATCAGTCCAAGTTTGTGGTGGGGAGATGAATTTTTATTGGAAAATGCGGACAAGTTTTTGCAACGTAATTTGAAAAAAAATATAAATGTTTACCTTGGTGTACCCAATAGAGAAGAAGATGTAAAAATGTATGATGAATCTAAAGCGTTATCCGAGGTCATTAAAAGCAATAAGCAGATTCATTTTGTATTCGACTATATGCCTGATGAATTGCATTCTACAGTAATACACCAAGCTGTCTACAATGCTTTTAAGAAGCTTTATCCAAAAACTGTCTATTCAAAGCAGTAGCTGGGTTATACAGTGTTTAATTTCATTTTACACTGAGTTGTGCTGCGTTGTGCCACTCTTCTTCCAAAACTGACATGAATAGCTTATCGTGAAATTGATTGTCTCTAAAACAGGCTTCACGCATTCTCCCTTCGAGTTTAAAGCCTGCATTTTGATATGCTTTTACTGCGGCATAATTTGGTTCGGATACAGTGAGCATAATCCTGTGGAGCTCTAGTTTTTCAAATCCAATGCCTAGGATTAATCTAGTGACTTCTGAGCCTATTCCTTTTCCCCATTCTCGACGGTCTCCGATAAAGATAAAATACTCGCCAGATCTATTTGCTTTGGAAATATTGCAAATGCCAGCATAGCCTATCAATCTATTTGAATCGGTCAGGAAAATTCCCCGGTTAAAACTTGTTGAATCATTGACAACTGAATGAAACCAATGGTCAATTTGATCCTTTGTGTTTAGCGACTGAAAAAGTGAGAGCGAATATTTTATAGACATATCATCATTGATCCATTCATAAAATGGTGAGACATCGTCAAGCGATAGTGGTTTTAAACTGATCATTATTTAATACTTCGTGTATCTGAAATTGTTATATCAATCCTCTATTTAATTGTTAAGTTTCCTGCATTATTTTATTGTCCATGTTATCTTTACAGCAGATAGATTGGAAGTCTAGAGACGTTGACTAGCTTGCGGGGGCAAATCCATTTTTTGATAATACAGTTTACCTGTTGGCGTTGGAAAATATTTGGGATATGCAATGGCAAAAGGTCCCCGTGTTTCATGATTGTTCCATATATCTAGTTTAAGGCCACGTCATATGACGTGGCTTTTATGATTACTTGATGCTGCTTTCAAAATGATAGGTGCCGGAACCTATCTCATGACTGGAACTGGGAAGCACAATTTTTGCCTTGGTATTGGCAGGGATGGTGACCTCTAGTTTCAGTATGTTATTTTCTAGCACCCAAGCCGATTTCACAATGCCATACATCGTTTCAAGTTCTGCCGAGGCTTTAGTTAATTTACCACCTGGTTTTGGGGCTATAACAATAGTTTTATAACCTGGATCAGCAGCTACGGAGTTAATTCCTGCTATTGTTCGATACATCCAGTCTCCAATAGCGCCATAGGCGTAATGATTATAGGAGTTCATGTCTGGAGTTTGAAACGAACCATCGGGTTTAATACCGTCCCATCGTTCCCAGATGGTGGTGGCACCCATTTTTACAGGATAGAGCCACGACGGGTAATTCTCCTGCATTAACAGATCGTAAGCAACATCATTATACCCAAATCTTGTCAGAACATGGCATATATAGGGGGTGCCTAAGAAACCGGTGGTGAGGTGGTTGCCATAGTCACGGATGTTGGCAACAAGGCGATCAGCACATGCAGCTCGGAGTTCTTCCGGAAGCATATCAAATTGCAACGCTAATACATAAGCTGTCTGTGTACTGGATACCAACCGGCCAGTTGCGGTCATATATTCCTTTGCAAAAGCTGTTTTGATGTCAGAAAGTAATGCCCTGTACTTTGCAGCGTCCTCTTGTTTGCCTAGGACCTCCGCTGCGTTAATCAGTAGTTGTGTCGAGTGGGCATAAAAGGTCTGTGCGATGAGATATTTATCTGTTACGGCAGCTCTTCCATCATTATCGTCATTCGGGCGGTAAAAAAGCCAGTCCCCAAAATGAAAACCTGAATTCCAAAGATTATTTTTCGCTACAGAACGAATATAATTTACCCATTTTTGCATACTTTCATATTGTGTTTCCAGTACACTGCGATCTCCGTAAGCGACATACATATCCCAAGGAATGATTGTGGATACGTCGGCCCAACCGGCTGATGCACCGTCGTTGGCCCCGAGCACATTCGGTACGACATGAGGAATGAGTCCACTGGGCTGTTGATCAGCCTTCACATCGCTTAACCATTTGCTGAAGAACCCTGCAACATCCATATTGTAAGCCGCTGTATTGGCAAAAGCTTGCGCATCGCCTGTCCAGCCTAAACGTTCATCGCGTTGTGGACAGTCGGTCGGTACATCCAAAAAATTTCCTTTTTGTCCCCATTGAATATTGTGCTGTAATTGGTTGATCAGGGGATTGGAAGTCGCAAATTTACCGGTTGTCTGCATATCTGAATAGAGGGCAACAGCCGTTATGTTATCGACGTTTAATTCTCCTGGATAGCCCTCGACTTTCACATACCTAAAACCCTGAAAAGTAAAATGCGGTTCAAATATTTGTTCGGCTCCTCCTTTTAAAATATAACTGTTTTGGGCCTTGGCCGATCGTAGGTTTTCTGTATAGAAATTACCATCCTTTGTAAGTACCTCAGCATGACTTAGTGTAATCCTTGTCCCGGCAGGACCTTGAGCCTTCAACGTCGCCCAACCTACCAAATTTTGGCCAAAATCGACAACGGTATCTCCCTTCGGCGTTTTGAAAACCCGAAGGGCTCTAAACTGCTCGTGTTTCCTTACAGGAGGACCGCTCATAGCGATAAGTTTTTCTGTTCCTTTGTTCATTAAACCTACTGCCGTCCATTTGTTATCTTCTTTAAATCCAGCAGTATCCCAGCCAGCGATTTCCATTCCTGCGTCATAGCGCTCGCCATCGTAAATGTCCGAAGCCATAATCGGCCCATAGGTGTATTTCCAGCTTTCATCTGTCTTTATCGTTTGCTTTGTGCCATCTGTATATTCGACTTCAAGCTGCAAAAGCAGTCCACGTGTATCGCCATAAAAATTATGTTGGTTTCCAAATCCAATACGACCTTTATACCAGCCATTGCCAAGACTTGCACCGATCACATTGGAACCGACTGTAAGAAATGCGGTAACATCGTAAACTTGGTATTGCAGCTGGTTCTTGTAACTGGTCCATCCCGGAGCAAAATAGGTATCACTTATACGGCGCCCATTGAGTTTGGCTTCATATAGCCCTTTTGCTGTGATATATGCCATGGCTGACTTTATCTTTTTTTTCAGTGTAAATTCTTTTCTGAAAAGTGGACTGCGGGCCGAAGTGTCCTTTCCGGAAACGGTGATCCATTGTGCATGCCAATCAGAGGAAGCCATTCCCGTTTGGAAGAATCCAATCGTGGACCACGCTGATCTGTTCCCATGATTATCTTTCACCCGTACTTGCCAGAAGTATTTTTTCTTTGACTGCAAGGGAGATCCGGCGTAATCAATCCATATAGATTGGTCAGTGACAGTGTGGTTTTCCCAAACTAGATCTTTTCCCTTATTTAATAAGGTTTTATCGGTTCCGACTCGGATTTCATATTCAGATTGTTGGGTGTTTTTTTCGGTAGAAGTTATTTTCCAGCTCAATCTCGGAGCTGCGGTTTCAATGGCTAATGGATCTTTTAAATGTTCTACCTTAAGATCAATTACGCCGAGTTTCTGGGCGAAGGCGTAGAAATTCAGTATGATCAGAAATCCTAATATTCCTAATTTTTGGAGCACAGTCTTCATGGATGGTTTAAGATTTGATTAGTAACCTGTTGTTTGGAATATAAAAGCAATATAGCTATTATCCGTAATAAATCCGAAATATCCGTCATGTACTGTCCTGATGGAAAACTAAAAACTTGTCTTATGCTAAGATCAAATGGAAAATGTATCTATAACTTCGTGAATCATAAGGGGAAATCGAGACAGTTATGTCATATTCAAAGAAAATATAGGATGACAATAGAAAATTATAACCAAACAATTCAACTGAGCACATCAGCAGGTCAGGTATTTAAGGCATTGACAGACGAAATACCATTTTGGTGGACAGCACTGTTTGAAGGGGCTTCAAATAGCAAAAATGATCGGTTTACCGTTCGCTTTGGGGATCAAATTTATAAAAGAATACGGGTCGAAGAATTACAGGAAAATGCAAAAGTTGTTTGGTATGTCGAAGATTCATTGATCGTGGTTCCTGGATTGAAAAATCAAAAGGAATGGATCGGTACAACGATCGTTTGGAATATCATTGAAAGAGATAATGGAACTGTATTACAACTCGAACATATTGGCTTACACCCTAAAATCGAATGTTATGATATTTGCATAGGTGGATGGAAACAATTTTTAAAGAGTTTAGAGATCTATATCGAAACCGGCAAAGGACAGCCTTTTGAATCAATTCACTGTTAGCTAGCCAACAGTGAATTGATTAAGTTGTTAATGTCTTCATAACGGGCTAAATGTAATAACCAATCTCTAGGAATGGATTTCTCACCGTAATATAGACCTGCAAGTCCTCCAGCGATGGCTGCTCCGGTATCTGTGTCTCCTCCAAGATTAATAATACCTAAAACAGTGTCTCTATAATTTTCTTTTTCCAAAAAATACCATATGCTTGATTCTAAACTATCGATTACGTATCCACTGGATTTCAGCTCATCTTCAGCTTTACTCCTAATATCATGAAGAATGACATGATCAAAATGGCACCTTTCTGCTTTGGGAAATTCTATTTCGCCCCAGAAATGCATAATTTGATTGCGCATTTCTGTATAAGCTTGTTCTTTGTCGAGGCCATTGCATAACATTTCTGCCAACTTAATGTAGATAAAACATGCCATTGCCGAACGAATATGCTTATGTGTCAAGGCCGAGACTTCCCAGACTATTTGAAACTGATCCAAAGATGCTATCCCTTTGATTTCGTAGAGCAAGGGAAGTATTCTCATCAGTGAGCCATTTCCATTGTCCTGTTCTCTAGCAGCGTACCGTAATGTCTTTAAGTCTTCCACTTTATCTTGTTCAAGGATAGTTTTAAGTTCACTGATCGACTTCGAGGTCGTTGTACCTATATCAAATACGCTACCCCTGGCCGTCCATAGACCTTCTTCTTTCCACTCAATAAATTTTTTGGCAATATCGACCAAATTGTAACCATTTATAAGAGATTCAGCAAGACAGAAACATAAGGAGCTATCATCTGACCAGGTCCCAGGTGCTTGGTGATGACTACCGTAACCAGTCAAATCAGTCGCTGGGTTATTTTGCATATCTTCTTTGGATCTGAATTCAAATGGAACACCAATAGCATCCCCAACTGCCAGACCAAACAAAGCACCTGCAATTCTGCTTCTTTCGAGGATACAAGAATTATTTGTTATACTATTTGACAGATTCGGTTGTTGCTCCATATCGATTAATTGTAAGTTTTGTTGTAAAGAATAATTACTTCGTGTTATGTGTTTGATTTGTAGTTTCTTGTGTTTTTGAGTTGAAGAGGTTGTTAATTGTTTACTTAATTTATGAAAATAACAATTAAATTAATAATCTGTTTGGTGAAATACTTGAAATAATTTACGATATTTGAATGAATTATAAAACTGAGAGAAAATAAAAATTAACATGCTTTCTGAACGATAGCTGTCCAAATAGACTTTTATTGGCATGCAAAGCATATATTTCTAGAATTGAATAAAAAAATGGAATATTTTTCCCAACTCGGATACCATTCTAATGAAATCATAAAATTTGCTGCCTCTTGCGGAATATTTTCCCTACTTTTAAAATCCGGTGATGTGATCCACTTTACACCGCAGGATCCAGAACATTTTAAGGCTTGGCTGATCGAAAAAAATATTGAAGATATCAAGAGCGAAAGACAGCATCAGGAATTTTTTGGGACAAGCATTTAATCCTTTAAACAGGATGACAGTTTTTCAGAAAAGGCGATTTTTTGCTTCTTTAATAGATAAAATCAATTTATACGATCATATGAAAAAAATATCAAGCCTATTAGGGCTGCTTCTTTTCGTTGTTTTTTGCAGCTTCGCCCAAGGCAGTTCTATGTTGTGGAAAATTTCCGGTAATGGTCTGAAACAAGATTCATATTTGTTCGGTACAATCCATATGTTATGTCCAGATGATTTTGTTATCAAACAAAAGAATTTGGATGCATTCAATTCGTGTAAAAAGCTCATTTTTGAAGTTGACCTTTCTAAACCGGAAAATGCAAAATCTCTGCAAGCATTTGCTGTTTCGGATCCAAATTTTATAAAGGCGTTTTCTGAAGAGGAGATCAAAAAAATGGATAGTGTGTTGATTGCTCAGCAGCTCTCAATCAAATTGTTGGATTATGTATCGCCTGTTGCGGTGATTTCATTATTCTCGATGAAAGGGTTTAATTGCCCAGATCCAACGAAGATGAAGTCTTATGAGGTTGAATTAGCTGCACTTGCGTCCAATCAAGGAAAGATAATTGGGGAGCTGGAAACGCCTGATTTTCAGTTTAATTTATTGAAAGATCTCATTACGCCCAAATTGTTTATGGAGTCGGTTTTTCAGTTGGACAAATATCCGGCATTAACTGCAAAAATGGTTGAAACCTATAAGAGCGAAAATTTGGAAGAGCTAACAAAATTATTGGAAGATTCAGCATGGATGACAGCAGAGCAAAAAGATAAATTATTAATTGGCCGAAATTTAAATTGGAGCAACTTGATACCAGAAGTTATTAAGGATCAATCTTGTTTTATTGCTGTTGGGGCAGGTCACCTAGCTGGCGATAAGGGCTTGATTAGCCTACTGCGTGATAAAGGATTTACTGTAGAGGCCGTTAAATAAATTTTTTTGATCCTTTCCTAGAGACATCTCATAACATTTTGAAATTTTGACATCGCGATAAATTTGCATTTGGTCAAAGTCTACATGCACTATATCAAAAAAATTGGTGCTTGAGCAAGCCAAAAGCTTCCTTTGTTGAAAAAACATGAAGAAACAAGTATTATGTGCAGTTATACTCAGCGGATTGACGACGCTGGCTGCACATGCTCAAAATGCCGTATCGGGGCAGGTTGCCGTAGATTATGTTCCGCTTTCAAACTATATTCGACCTGAAGATAGTGTTAAGACGGGGTCAAAAAGTGATTTCAAGAGGATACAATTTAATCTGGAAGTTCCGCTATCCACTAAAATAGATTCTTTGGGTAATATCAAACGTTGGTCATGGAAAATAGGGGCAGCTTATGCAAGAATGGAAAATCGAGGGTACGAAGAACCTTTATTTCCGACTGAAATGTTAAATGCGGAAATGGGACTTCAATATCTGACCTCATTAAGGAAAAATTGGTCTTTATTAACTTTTGCCTCTGTAGGGATTTATTCAGATCTCGTTAAGGTCGATGGCAAGGATGTGCTGGGACAGGGGGGCGTGCTTTTTATCAAAAAATTTAGACCGAATTTAGCTTTTGGTTTTGGACCTGTATTGAGCAATAGTTTTGGCGTACCAATGATCTTGCCAGGTTTGTATTTTGACTGGAAAACAAATGGAAAAGTGAAGTTTAATGTGAATTTCCCGCAAGGTCTATCCGCATCCTACCATGTCAATGAATTGATGGATCTACGCGCTGTCCTTAATTTAGACGGAATGACGGCAGAGCGCGAAAAGAATGGAAAATCTACTTTAGGCGGTTTTATGTTATTGACAGCTGGGCTTCAGCCACAGTTCAATCTAGGTAAGAGCCTCAAGCTCCAGCTGACAGGAGGAAGTACATTGGCCAGATTGTATGTTGAAAACGATCGATCCTTAAAAAGTTTATTTAAGAATAAAACGCAAGAAGATCCCCGGTTTTCACCAACCTTTTATACTTCGATAGCAATTAAATGGAATATGCCTTAATTATCGGCTGAGGAGCTTCTTAAAAACAACATTTTGGAGAAGCTCCTCTCTTTTTGTACGCGAAATAGGCAGTTCTCGTTCCTGTATGTACACTCTCCCTCCAGTAATGATATCGATATGGTTTACATTGACTAGATAGGATTTGTGAATGCGAAAAAAATGGTTGTTGGGTAATGCCTCTTCCAAAGCCAGCATGGTTTGATGGATTGTAATTGTACGTTCTTTAAAATGAAGTTTTGTATAATTCTGCATACTTTCAGCGTATAGAATATCTGTCCAGGAGATTTTAACAAAAGAATCTCCTTGTCTTACAAATAACATGTGATCATTGGGATTGCTCTCCTGTAAAGGTTTGTTCCGCTGCAAAAAGAGCTGAAAAGCCTTGGTACTGGCCTGGTAGAAACGCTGGAAAACTATAGGTTTGAGTAGGTAATCAACAGCTTGCAGCCTGAATCCTTCCAAGGCATATTCTGAATAAGCTGTAATGAAGATACATAACGGTGGATTCTCAAGCGAGTCTAAAAAGTCTATGCCATTGAGATAGGGCATATTAATATCTAAAAAAATAAGGTCTATATCTCCCTGCTGTAATCTTGAGGTTGCAGCAAGCGCTGAAGGAAATGTTTCTACTAAATCCAAAAAATCGATCTGTTCGGTCATTTCAGCAATATGTTGACGCAACATAGGTTCATCGTCAACGATGATACATTTCATTTTCATTTCTTCCATTGTCAAAAGTTAGCTGTTAAGATCAATTGTCAGTTGGACAGCAAAACTGCTATCGAGTTTGTGGATTGTTAAAGAATAGTTATTTTCATATTGCAGTTCCAATCTCTTTTTTACGTTTTCTAGCCCTATACCGGAGTGCCCTGTTGAAGCTAAATGAGGATATTCCTGATAACTATTGCTGATGTTAAATTGGAGTTTTCCCTCTTCCTCAACACAAGATAGGAGGATACTTCCTTTTTGATTTGGAAGCCGGTTTACATGTTTGAATGCATTTTCGACAAAGCAGATGAGCATCAAGGGCGCAATATATAAATCCTTTGAAGATTGTGTCCAGGAGCAATTTACATCCAGCTCTTTTCCCCAACGCATTTTTTCTATGGCTATAAAATCTTGTAAATACTGCAGTTCACGTGTTAAAAGAACGAGCGGTTGATTACATTCATAGAGTTGGTATCTTAAAATATCTGAAAATTTAAGAAGCAAATAATCGGCCATTTCCACGTTCTTTTTCATCAGAATATGAATGTGGTTCAGAACATTAAACATAAAGTGAGGATTAACCTGATCCTGTAAAAATTTTACCTGACTCTCTAAAAAATTTTGCTGCAGCTGGCTGTGAACACGTTGTATATCGGCATGTTCCTGATAAAACCTAATCCCACAGGCTGTGCCATTAATAAGTAGAGAAGATGGAATTGCTTGATAGAAATGAGTGAGTATGAGATCTGTCCTTTGTTGAATAGATATACCCTCCTTAGAAAGGATGAAATAGTAATCTATACCGCCAATTAAAATTGCTAAAATGATTACAAAAACGATCGCTTTCAGGACAAAAGGTTTCATTTGTCGAGTCTTGATCGCCTGAGGCAGAACCCGGTCACTAAGCCATTGTGAAACAATAATGGAAGAAACCATTATCAAAGAAGTATGGAATAGAGCCTGTAGCGCATTGAATTCATCTTTTATTTGAATCCATACTGCAAATCCGAGTACAAGCCAAAATAAGGTAAGGAAAAGATGTTTAGTTAGATAGTTTTTTTTGAACATATAGCGATTTTATAAAAATACCTTTGGAGCCTGATCCCCAGATAGCTCCAAAGGTAAAACATATTCATTGTTTTAGAAGATAAAGTAACCCAATCCAATAGAAAATGCCTGTGGTTTGGATTTAAAAGATTTGTTGAGGTCAGAAAAACCGCGTTCATAGCGAACGTCGAGTGTAAATCGCTGAATGTCTACTCCAAGACCGCCTGTAAGTTGTAAGTTTGATTTGTCAAAATGTTTGATTCCCTGTTGTATTGCTTTTAGAGGCGGCAGGTTGTCATTTAGGGTGTAGCTGTAAATTGCACCGCCCAATATCCGGAAATTGAGCTCCTGATTTTGATATATTTTGTAACCTGCAACCACGGGAATATCGATTGCGTTCCATTTTAGTTTGCTCTCTGTTTGTCCTTGCGGTTTAAGCGCTGCTTTCCTTTTATTGAAAAGAGCCTCACCCTGGATATAAGCTCTTCCAAAATTAATTCTTGCCATACCACCTACGTGTAATCCTATGGCATATTTGTCATCCAAATCAGCTAATTCTGTATTGAGTTTGTTGAGACTACTTCCACCCTTAATACCCAGTTGAATGAAAGGTTGTTCCTGAGCAAACAGCTTTTTGCTAAACATCATAGCAAATAATACGATGCAGGATAAAATTGCGTTTTTATTCATTTTTTTATTGTTTTAATTTGTCCAAAAGAACGAAGGATCAATTCCTTGGCAAAAAGTGTTTGACGAACTGCATTTCTGTGGTGACGAAGATTAATATAAGAGAGATTAGTAAATAGAATCTTTCTATTTATTTGTCAAAATTTATGGTTTATGAGCATTTCTGTTAGCGATAGTAGGAAAATTATGATTATTTTTTTAACTTACAAGATAGATGCTGTCTAATCAATTGCGTGGTACAAATAATCGATTTTGCATGAAAAATCCGTTGAAGCCTACATCCCCTTTTCCTCATCTGGTATGGTTCTTTTGTCTGCTTGTGCTCATATCCTGTTCAAAAGAGGGACTGAATTCCCGAGGAGGTTTAATAGATCCTGATTCCAGAACTGTCACTTTGAAAACCGGAATTATTGGGAATATCATCCCGATCAAAGCTGATCTTTGGTATGTTTCTTATGTAAAAGATGCGGTTACTGGTGAAATGCTGAAAGATTCTACCGGAAAAAAACTCAAATTGGAACATACTGGTGCTGTAGAAGTTGAAGACGGTTGGTTACAGCTGGAAAAAACGGCTAATAATAAGCTCCGATTAACTTTGTTGGAGAATTTTAGTGACCAGCCGCGTAATTTTGTCATTGGCATATTGTCTGCGGATAAACAGGATGAAGTGAACTTTATCCAAACAAGAGCTGAGGGATATGAGTTGGTTAAAAAAGAAATTACAGAAGTGAAAGGAAGTCGAAAAATTTATGTTAGTGCCGAAGGTTGTGCTGCTATAACGCTGACAAACAGTTCAAACCAAGAGCGGAAAGCCGATATCACTGCTATCTTTAAAGACGTAAAATATAGCTCCGAATTTATAAGTGAAAACTATGGTGCTTTCGAATGGCTCAAAAGTGCAGATTCTTCACTATTTATGGATGAACTGTTGATAAATGGGGCTGTGCGCTGGCAGGGAAAGGTGCCTTATACCAAGGGCAAAACTTTTGAAAATTATATTAAATCGGGCGATAAACAAGAACTGCTACTCAAACCTTATGCGCGTATCGCCGTAAGGGGAGAGTTTAAATATCTAGAAAGAACTTGCAATTACATTTTTACCATTAAGAATAGAGGATCGGGTCATGAGTTTATCGTAAAGGGGATCTGGAAACAAAAGGTTCCGCTAACTCCACATACAATTATGGAATAACTCTTTACTGAAATTATCTGTTTCAGATTGCACCCGCGATAGACTTTTTTCTCGATGTATACTCTACCTTGTGGTTTACTAAAATTTTCTTAGCCAAAATGACTAAACGAAGCAAAATCATCATCTTTGTTTTCTGCCTTATAAAACTTGCGCTTCACAGCATTGCTGATTACCATTCGGGTTTCCAGGGGGATGAATTGCTGCATATTGAGACAGGAAAGCATTTGGCCTTTGGCTATATGGAATTTCCACCGATCATTGGACTACTGGCCTTTTTTCAAAATTTATTACACAGCCAATCTGTATTTGTTCATCATATTTTTCCGCATATCGCGATGTTACTGATCGTCGTGTATCTAGGTAAAACGGCGATCGAATTGGGTGGAGGTAGTATTGCTGTATTTATCACATTGCTGTGCTTATTAATCTCGCCGGGGTTCGGAGGCTCGCAACAGACGTTTCAGCCGGTTGTCTTTAGCCAGTTATTCTGGATACTTTCATTTTATCAGCTCGTACGATTTGTAAAATATGAGAACCCCAGATACCTATGGTATTTAGCTATTCTTGTTGCCTTGTTTTTCATGACCAAATATGACGCATTGTTTTTCTTGTTTGGGCTATCTTCATTGTTTTTGTTTAGAAGAACTAGAGCAGCATTGATTTCTGCAGACTATTGGCGCTGTTTGTTGGTCGGTTTTTTGATTTTGCTGCCAAATTTAATCTGGCAGTATTTACATCAGTTTCCAGCACTACAAATGTTTCATAGACTTTATGAAACCCAATTGGATGAATTAAACGTTAAACAAGTACTGCATAGCTTATTTTTGGATTTAAACCCCATTGTGTTTATGCTGATGCTGCCGGCTTTTGTGTTTATGTGGCGGGATAGAACAAGTAAAGATTTTTACCGACCAATCGCGAGTTCCATTTTATTGTCTATTGCTTTTCTCGCTTATGCGAAAGGGAAAGCTTATTATTTCTTTCCAATTGTGCTTACAATACTGCCTTTCTGTGGTGTCTTCTATGAACGGATCATCCAGCTAAAGAGGAAATGGCTGCTGTATCCGTTGAGTTTGGTTTTATTGCTTGGAACAATAATGATTCCCTTTGGCATACCTGTTTACTCTTATTCCTATTTTATGGATACGATTTACAAGTATTATCCTCAAACGATAAAAAATGGCAAAACGGTACTACCAATGCAGGAGTACAAAGCGAAAGAAAAGTGGGAAACAGTCATGCAGCAGTTAACAATGGTTTATGATAGTCTACCGGCACAAGAAAGAGAAAGATGTCTCATTTGGGGGAAACATTATTCTCAGGCAGGCGCTGTGGAGCTGATGAAAAATAATTATGGACTTCCGAATGCTTTTTCTTACCACGGAAGTTTTTACAGCTGGGCTCCTCGGGGAAAAATGCCTGAAACTATAATAGCCATTTGTTACAATGATACCAGCGATGAATTCTTTTATCCCTTTTTTAGAGAAGTGGTTCCAATACGAAAGCTATACAGTCCGTATGCCAGCAGTGAGGGCTGGGTTGAGCAGACAATCTATCTATGTAAGCATCCAAAACAGGATTTTGATCAAATGAAAGCGCTATTTAAGGCTCGAATATTTGAATAGTACTATCATTGGATTTTTATTATCTGCCAGGTAAAAGGAACCCCTTTGGTAGATCAGATGAACAGCTGCAAGTTAGAATTCTACAGAGCAGGGTATATTATAATGTTTTTTGTAGATTGTTGATATTTAGTGCTGTGTAATTGTTTTCAGGAGAAGGTAAAAGTAAATTTTTTCTGCATTAAAAAGCTATAGATCGTGACGATAAAAGTACATAGAATCTGGGATGGTGTGGGATACCAAAGAAATTGTTCGACAAACAGTTTCAACAGAAGGTAGTTGATCAAAATAGAGCCTATGTTGGAAATAAGGTACCTAAGTAACATTATATAGATTCCATGGGTTTTGCTTTCGTCAAACACAATATAACAGTTGATGCAAAATCCTGTGAAAAAGGTAATTACGAAGGATAATAAAAAAGAAAAAATGTGCGGACTGATGGTGATCAATTCGAAAACTGATACGTTCTCTTTTTTTATTATAAAATTAAATATAGCAAAATAAAGCAGCCAGCTCAAGCCAACATTCACACAGCCCCAAAAAGCATATTTAAATTTTTGAAAGTCAATAAAGCTTAAATATGGTTTAAAATATTGATAGATAGTTTCTAAACTATCATTAATTCTTGCGAAAAGCATCTTTCTCTTCTTTTGTCATACCGATCGATTTTAAAATTCAACAAATATATAAATCTCAATTCCGATGGGAAACAGAGAATAAAGAAATTATTCGAATTGAGAAAAAATTAGGATAACATGGAGAACTTTTCCTATACTTGCATTAAATTAGATTTATTCTAAATAACTGTGAAAAGCGGAAGTAATATAAGTATTGATTTTAAAACACCTAACGATTTTGAGGTTCTTTACAAGAGTACTTCGGAGCAACTATTCAATATTATTTTCAAACAGATAAGAGATCGGTCTATCACGGAGGGACTTGTACAGGATATTTACCTAAGATTATGGGAAAGAAGATTTGAAATCCAGCTCACGGTTCCCATCCAGCATTATTTGAATCGTGCGGCTAAACTCGCCGCATTAAATTACCTTAAAACAAACCATCGAAGAAATACATACCTTAATCAGCTGCGTCTTGACCAAGACGGAGGTGATAATATCACCGAAAAAACGATTTTTTTCAGGGATTTAAAGAAACGAATTCATGCAATAACAGATCAGCTTCCTCCAAAGTGCAGGACAGTATTTGTTATGAGCAGAGAAGAAGGTCTCAATACCCGTACAATTTCGCAGCGATTATCCATTGCTGAAAAGACTGTAGAGGCACATTTAACCAAAGCTTTGAAAGCCATAAGAAATAGTATAGAAAGAAAAGTATAAAAAAAATAAAATCTAACTAAGGGTATTATGCACTTTGACCAACTATACTCATAAAGGAGGCTAAAATTAGCTTTTGGCTTTCTCTATAAAAAGTAGGTATCATACAATTGCTATATTTTGGAAATTAACCCAGAAATTTTAAAACGATATAATGAGCATACCGCGAATGAAGCTGAATGTAAAGCTGTGGAGGATTGGCTCAATGATTATTCAGAGGATCTGAATGTTCTTTCTTCGAATGAATTGCACAGCATGAAACATTCCGTTTGGCGGCAGATCCAACAGAAGACAAATGGGGCAAATGTAGTCCAGTTTACCAAGCCTAGGAAAAAGAACTATGCGCTGCCGCTTACAGCGGCTTTAGCGATCTTTTTGTTGATTACTGTAGCTTACCAGCGCTGGACTGGATCTTATCCGAATGATTCAGATGCGATCATCATTACTTCCGCACAAGGCGATATTGAGATTTTGGAGGATCATTGCAAATTGCAATTTTCGGGATATCTACAAGTTTTCAATCGCTCTTCGAAGATTAAGTCCATTGAATGTACCAATGGAGAAAAATACACATTAGCGCCAGGGGAGACTTATTATCTCGAAACAATTGATGGTAAGCATTCAATTGTACCAGAAAGCCATCTTTCACCAGACGACAATTACTCACGTTTCATTCGCGGGGATGTGAAAATATATCCAGAAAAAGCCAAAAATAATGTATAATATATCCAGCTTAAGATTAACAACCTATGCTATTGTGCTCCTTTGGCTATTCGTTTTCCTTTTTGTGGCCTGTCGAAGTTCCTCAAATGGTCATGGAGATAAAGATCATGGACTGATTCTGATCGGAACGCGTGTGAAGACCCCTCAGGGACGTATGTTCTATTTGGGGGCCTATCAAGATATGCCTACACGGGTTGACCCCAAGGAAATGGTGTTATTGGGACGCGAAAATGCGATATATTCCTACGGAAAGCATCCCTATGTTTGGGACGGCAGCTCAGCTATTTTGAGAAAATATGCTGTAGATAACGCGATGAAGGTTAAGGTGGTTGATTCAATGCAATTCAAAAATATAGTCAAAGCTGAATCTTTTGGCTCCCTAGCTTTTATTTCCAATGAAGAAGCCTATGCATTCTTTCTTGCTGAAGGAAAGGTCATTCAGTTCAACCCCAGTACAATGCGTATGACAGCATCTCTAACGGTGCCCGCTCTACCAATGGGGAAAACGGCAGAAGTAAATACCAATACCTATTATTCTTTTGTAACCGATGATCATACGATATTGTTGCCTATAGGGATAAACCCCAATAACTTTGATAAATTTCCGACGGTGGCCCAGGTGGCAGTTTTCAATTCTCGTGAAAGGTCAATCCGCTATAGCAGTGATTCTCGCATGTCTTTGGGATATAACAATTTCGCTGTAGATATCTTGAATGGTGACCTCTATTATAGACCCTCGAAGTACATCGCGCGAGCACAGGATTATGCTCCTGTTTCCGATTCTCCGCCAACGGGAGGCCTGTTGAAGGTTAAAAAAGATGGAAACTTTGCTTCGGATTTCTTTGTCGACCTCCAGAAAGTATTGGACGCGCATCGCATCGTATCTGTCATCTATATCAAGGGGAAAGATGTATTGGTTCAGTATATTGAAAAAGGATGGCAGATACCGAAGGATCCGGGAGAATGGTTTGATTGTCCTACAAAACTGGCTGTGGTCGACCTCCACCAGATGACTTATAAAAATACCCCGCTTTTGGATCACTATGGTACGATCTATCCAGTGGGAGAGTTAGATGGTAAACAATATTTTGCAAATTTCGGTGCAAAAGATGGGACTTATCATTTTTTTGAACAGGACGATGACCAGGTTTTCAAAGCAACAACAGAAGCCCTTGGCGGAAGTGGTATCTATATAGCCCGTATCAGATAGTCGTAAAATAATTATCGAATGCTTAAGGTGCTGTTTTTTGACAGTACGGGGAATCTTATTGTCCTGTGTTTTCGTTTCGTGTAAATATTTATTGTTGTACATATATTATTAATGTTTTTTATTTTTTTGATATGAAGTCAATTTTATCAATTTTCTTATGTTGCCTATTATCCTTTGTTGCCATGGCGCAAAAACCGGATAGGGTTAAAGGAAAGATTATGATGTCTGAAAGCATTCCTGCAAAAGATGCGTTATTAAGGCTTTTAAATACCGCCTTTCAGACGAGGACCAATGCATCGGGAGAGTTTTATTTTAGCGATGTGCCTCCTGGACAGTACATTCTTCAAGCCTCTGTTAATGATGTAGAAATCATTCGGGAAAACATCCAAATTAACGAAGAGATGGCAAGCCTTCCTGTCATTTATGTTATCAAGAAAATGAATAATTTGGATGGGGTGACCGTATACGGGTATAAGAGAAACAAATTTCTGGATCAGGATACCAGTATGATTGCTAAGATGCCTTTGTCTTATATGGAAAATCCACAAGCCTATACCAGTATCAACCAGACGATTCTGAAGGAACAATTGACGACGGATCTTTCTGATGCTTTGCGCAACGTACCGGGTATGATCAAGATGCAAGGCAGTCCGGGGCGTGGTAGTGGTGACGGTAGTTTCTATTACAGTTTGCGGGGATTTCCAACTAAAGTTTCTATGGTGGACGGTGTGCCGGCTACGACCAATGGAGAAATTGATCCGGCTGATATCGAACGGATAGAGGTTATTAAAGGTCCTGCGGGAACTTTGTATGGAGGTGCTGTGACATCCTTTGGGGGATTAATCAATGTGACAACAAAGAAACCGCGCGATTATTTTGGCGGTGAAGTAGCCTATACATTTGGCAGTTTTAATTTAAATAGACTTACAGCCGACGTTTATGGTCCTGTGGATCGGAATAGAAAGACGCTTTTTCGATTGAATAGTGCCTATCAGTACCAGAATGGATTCAGAGACTCCGAATTCAGAAAATCATTTTTTGTTGCACCAACTTTTAGCTATCAGGTCAGTGACCGTCTTACATTTAATCTTGGTGCACAAATCTATAATTACGAAGGTACCAATACCCCGATTATCTTTTTGAGCAGAAATCGTCAGTTTTTTGCGAGAACACCTAAAGAATTAGGTTTTGACTGGACAAGGTCTTATTCCAATAATGACATGACACTGAAAGCTCCGGCAATTAATATTAAAGGTGAGATTAATTACCGCATATCTGACTCCTGGTCTTCACAAACTATTATTTCTAGAAATTTTCGAAAAACAGAAGGACTTTATCAATATCAGTTTATCAGAGGGAATTCCAGCGATGCATTGCTTGAACGAAATGTGCAATGGAATAATTCTGAGGCCGCTTCTACAAGCATACAGCATAACCTCAATGGCACATTTCAATTGGGAAGTATCAAAAATAAACTGCTTATTGGGATTGATTATCTAAATCAATCATTGCGCAACAACCATTCACCTATTGTGAAATACGATACTGTAAATGCCCAGAATCTGACAAGCGGCTATGGCTTTATTTCCAGAGAATTGGCAACGGCTAGTATTCAGAAATCAAAAGGCAGTATGATTCGAACTTATGCCTCCAATAATGTATATGGTGCATATATTTCAGATGTAGTCTACTTGACCGATCGCTGGACAACACTATTAAGTCTACGCGTAGACCATTTTGATTCAAGAGGACAATTAAATCTGAACACCAACGTACGTGACGGTGAATATAAACAAACCGCATTATCACCTAAATTCGGTATGGTTTACCAGTTAGTCAAAGAGCAGCTTTCGGCTTATGCCAATTACATGAATGGATTTAGCAATGTTGCTCCTGTAGACAACAAAGGCATCGTAGGTTATAGTAATGTTTTAAAACCTCAGATGGCCGGACAATGGGAAGCTGGGATAAAAGCCAATCTATGGAAAAATCGCTTCAACATGACAGCTTCTTATTATGATATAACCGTGAATAATATGAGCAGAGATATCGAGGTTACGCAGGATGGGCAATCTGCTCTTGTCACTATACAGGATGGTGAGCAGCGTAGTAAAGGTGTTGAATTCGAGTTGATCGCCAATCCTGTAAGAGGGCTTAATGTTATGGCCGGATATACGTACAATGATAGTAAATTCCAGAAAGCGGATGCTTCTGTTGAAGGACGAAGACCCGCATCGGCTGGACCGGGAAATGTCTTTAACTCATGGCTTAGTTATGTATTTCAAAATAGAGTGCTTCATGGATTGGGGATAGGAGTGGGAGTTTAACCGTGTCGGTGAGCAGATTACCGTGGATCAGGAAGCGACAGGTCGATTCACTTTCCCGGCATATACGCTCGTCAATACATCAGTTTTTCTAGAAAGAGACAAATATCGATTCGCTGTGCGGATGAATAATCTGACCAATAGCGAATATTTTGCAGGACAAGGGGTCATCGTGGCTCAGATGCCGCGCAATTTTGCCGTACAGCTCAGTCTGCGGTTTTAACGAAATATGTTTAAAGCCACATCGTTCGATGTGGCTTTTTTAGCAATACCCCTTCTTTTAGGAGACAGGCAGTAGACAGGTTGTGCCCATCTACATGTTTTAAGCTTATATGAACCGTAGATTATTCGTGCTTTATACGCTTTCATCCGAATGAGGTCCCTATTAGCTCCCTATTAAGTCCGTATTAAGTCCCTTTAAGTTAACTCCCTTATCATAGCTTAGGTACTGTTTTAACTGTAGACTTTTTTATAAATACTAACGTCTAATAATCGATTAAATTTGGCATAAAGAAATTGGCCGTCGTCCTCAGAAAATAAGCGGATGAAATAGTTGGTTGAAACACATCCGTTGAAGAATTGACTGTATAGGTATCAGATGTTACGGGTCAGGCTCGGAATAAATGAGGTCTAAAGCTAAGGGAAAGCCTTATTATGACAAAAGGACCTGAAATTAATCAGGCCCTTTTGAGGTTATTTAATTCATTGAAAATGTCTTATTTGACTTGTGTAATGGTTCCGTTGCTTACACTACCCCAGTTGGTAAGACTTCCATAGACAATTAATTTCGACTTATTGTTGGCAAATTCTACTTTTCCGCTACCATTGATCGTCAGGTTGCCATACACGACTACTTCACCGTCAATGATCATCTTACCATTGATAAACGAGGTTGCTTTAGACCCTACAGTTCCCTGAGAAAGTGAACCCATTATACTGAATACACCATTTCCATTAACAGTAAAGGTTCCACCGATAACACCCGAACCAACTAAGTTCATTGTTGTATTGATGTTGATATTCTGCTTCAAAGCAATGGAACCATACATGTTGAATACACCATTGTTTATGTTGACAGAATTTCCGTTGATATTAAGGGTTCCACACCAGTTAAAATTACGGTTGATATTGACATTTGAGGCAAATGTTTTTGTATCCGAGTAGCTCGCTTCACTGTTTACATTAAGATCTCCTTGTGTGCTGCCCGTGAAAGCTGGATAAGTACCATTACAGGTTGGAGTAGTGGGTTTCAGCTCGATAAGCTTTAAAATTTTTAGACCACCTTTTCCAGTTGCAACAAATACATAGTTATCCCTACTGATAACAAAATTGCTTGAACTGGCGTCAATGGCATTGAAGCTTGCGCTTCCAATATAGGAAAAGTTGTTTTGAGTATCGAATTGATAAGCTGCGATACCCGCACCACCATTGGCAACAAATACACGCTTGTCGTTTGTTGATACAGCATTGGTGACAATATCTTCTGGATCTATACTGCTATCATCTGGGCTTACGGGAATACTTACACGTTTATCCAATGCTCCTGTGTTAATATTATATATTCCCAATCCTTGTGCGCCCTCAGAAGCTAAAAGATAGTTGTTATAAAAATCGATTGTGCGCTTCGCCGAAGTTGGATTTTGGCTTACATTGATTGTTTTAACTGGATCAAGATTGTTGGACACAACTTTTATCCCCTGTGTTCCCGAAAGAACATAAACCTGATTTTGGTAGGTTCTAACGGATAACAGATCAGCAATATTTACCGATTTTTCAATTGCTCCAGAAGACTTGTTGATCTTAGAAACTGAACCTGAGTTGCCAGAAACAGCATAATGACTTTCGCTATTAACTGCTACATCGGTTGCCACATAACTAGGTAAACCTGTATAGCGATAAGCGTCCGTAGGAAGGCCGTTCTGAAGAGGTAAAACAATAAGCACCGCAGGAGATTTCATATTTGCCAATACACCTTCATCTGCTGCACCCGCCAACAATAAATTATTCCCGTCAACCGCCAAAGAACTAATATCGATATTCGGTAATTTAGCATTCACGATAAGGCGAGGATTATTGATGTCGGCAATGTCGATGACATCTACGCCTCCAAGATAACGATCCCCTTCGGTATTGTAGCTTACATAAGCGTAATTGCCGGAAACAGCTACATGGGTCGCCCGTAGTTTATTTCCTTCATAATCAGGAGGGGCAACCTGTGCGACAAGAGCAAGAGAAAAGTCTGGATTTTGAGTTGCGGTGACTGTTGCGTTATTGGCCGCCCGTTTACCCGTCGCCATCAGGTTAGCTAATGGTAATAAGCCCGCATTTTGGTGATCTAAACGTGCATTTAATTGACTTGAATTATTGTCGATGACCACAGACTGGTTTTTAGGATTGTCGATATCATCCTTATTCTTATTACAGCTGATAAAAGCAGTCAAAGTCAATGCTAGAAGTGGCAGGTAAAATTTCATTTTCATAATATTATATATCTGTCTCAAAAGTAAACCAAAAATCTTGTAGTTAAGTTTTTTAAAAATTAAATTTTATGAGATTGTAGTTATTTTTCTACTACACTAGATCGGTTATTGCGTTTCGTTGGAAATAAAATATTCTACAAATTGCTAGAACGGAATTTATTATAATAAAAAAATGGCCTGATGTACATCAGGCCATTTTGCATGGGGAGATTCATAGGATATCTATTGGGTGGTCGCTCGCTTTTAAATATTATAAACTGCAAAGCTTTTAATTAGTGGGGTGCCTGTTGATTCAATGATATTTAACCTAATTTTAGATGTTTTAATCTCTTTAAACTTATGTATCCTTTTATTCCCTACGGATTCACCTGCTGCTATTTCTATCCAATGATTGTTGATCCAGGCATCTATTCGGTATTTTCGAATACGTTCTCCTTTCTGTATCATTTCGGCAAAAATAACTTGATTAACTGCCTGAGTTTTCAGCTCTAGGGTAAATTCCTTTTCTGCTTTATTTTTAATAGATGCTATTGGGTGTGATGTAGCTTTAGACAATTCCTTGCCAAACTCCGCTAGTCGATCAACATCCTCTTTGGGTACCAAGCCGCTCGTATCGACTACTATACCAAGTAGCATGTTGGAATTTCTGCCTACACTAGTGTAGTAGGAGTCCACCAATTGTTCCACAGAAAGGAGTTTTTGTCCATTTTCCTTCCAAAACCACCCCCCTTGCCAGCCTGTGCGCATTGGGAAATCGGCTTCTCCAGGGCACCATATTGCACCATTGGGATCGCCATTCAAGCCGTCAATAACAATAGTCCCTGTAGCCGATGTTGTGAAATCTGAACGGCTCCAATTGGGATACGGGGCCCTGCCTTCTTCATTTCCTATCCATCTGATTAGATTTTTGGCATCACTTGGACCTTGGAAAACCACTGCATCAGGCTGTAATTTTTTTAACAGCGGAGCAATATCTGGCCCGCCATCTTTTATGGGTAATACTCCGCCATCAAACCAGATTTCAAAAAGCTTACCATAATTCGACCATAATTCGGATAGCTGCGTTTTCACAACTTCATTGTATTGCTGCTGGGTAAGAGGGCCTCCAGGTTGAACCTTGCCCGGATTGTTTACATGTAAATATCCATTGGCTGAAGCGCTGGCATAGATACCCGGTTTGATGCCATATTTTTGGCAAGACTGGATAAAGTCCTTTACAATATCGCCTTTTCCGTCTTTCCAGGGTGATTTGCTGATGTTGTAGTCGTGTGCTTTAGTTGGCCATAAGCTGAAGCCCGAACAATGCTTTGCAACGAGAACCGCATATTTTGCGCCAGCAGCTTTGGCTGACCGGATCCATTGATCTGTGTCTAATTTACTCGGATTAAAGACTGAAGCTGGAGGGTGCGATCCCCATTGCTGCCATTTGTAGTTAGGTACATAATTCACGACATCAAAGTGAAAAATCACACCGATCTCTGCTTCTGCCCATGCTACATGGGCCGGAGAAGGGACAACTTCCTTTTGTTGAGCTTCACAAAGGAAGCCCAACAGAAAAAAGTTGATCATTAATATATATGTATGCATTTTCATCATAATTATTGCCACCCAGTATTTTGTCCTAAGGCCGGATTTAAACTTATTTCCTCTAAAGGAATCGGGAATAAATACATTTTATCATTCCATGTTCTTTTTTCCAGCGCGGTATAGATCCGAATATAAAAATCGCTATTGACGACAATACCTTTGACTTGGTCCGTTGGATATTTAGCTCTTAAAGCAGGCGTAAGTTTCATACCCAATATTGTTTCTGGACGTTCGATTCTCTTTCCAGCCTTCCAGCGTAATAGATCGTCAAACCTAAATCCTTCGTCGGCGAGTTCGACCCTTCGCTCCCTTCTAATTTCGTCTATCAGGATCGGTACTTCCGGAAATGCTGAATTAGGATCTCTTTTTAGGGAAGCAATGACCATATCCGGCATGCCTACACGTTTCCTGAGCAGATTGATACTTTTGTCAATATCGGTTTGCTGAATATCCCCTAGTTCTGCTTTCGCTTCGGCATAGATCAATAGTGTTTCAGCATAACGGAAGATGAAGAAGTCTAATGTAGACTGATTGGCTTGCCACATATTAGGGTCTGAACTCCGTCCTTTGATCAATTGATATCCTGTATTGGCGGTATTTGTACCAATGCGAGGTAGATCGATGATATCCTTGGTACCGTTGCTATTCTCCAATAATACAAATCCTTTGGTTGCGATAGTCTGTTTAGCCCGTGGGTCACGATCAGTAAATTCATCCTCGGGACTGTTGTCGCCTTTATATTTTGTACTAAGCGCTGTAGGTAACCCATCCGAACAAAGGTAGTTCTGAACGAAATCCTTGCTGTATCCTGTTCCTGATTCGCCCAACGTTCTGCTGATACCGTTCATTAGGATACTTTGAAGGTAGCGTCTTCCGAGGATAGATTCGGTATTGTCAATGAGTTCCTGCTGGATAAAGAGGTTGTAGTAATCCGTTGATGGGTTGCCGGTGGAGTATAAGGAATATTTATTTGAGTCCATAATAAGTTCAGCAGCACTGAGTGCTTCGCGCAGATATTTTTCGCTTCCTTCAACACCAAAATATTTTCTTCGTGTTCCCTCCCATAAGCATATTCTGGCTTTTAAGGCGGCAGCAGCATATTTGTGTAAGCGTCCAGCGGCTACCTTATCGGCAGGAATATTTTCAAGAGCGAAATTTAGATCTGCTAAGATAGAGTCCATGACGATGTTACGCGGTGTCCTTGGAGCATATAGTTCTTCACTTGTTTCGGTCAAATCTTTGCTGTACCAAGCGACGTCACCATAACGCTTGGAAAGCCCCCAATAAAATAGTGCACGGAAAAAGCGAACTTCTCCCGCATATTGATTTTTAATGGCAGGACTTGCGTCGGCATTATTGTACCGCTGTAAGAAATAATTTACATTGCGGATGTTTGTCCAGTTATAAGCGTCATCCGTATTGGGGACTACATATTGTCCTGCCAAAAAGGTGTTGACACTGCTGGGGACTTTATCATCTGACTGATTGTCTTGGATAAAGTTTTGGGCAGGGAGGGAAGTATAAAATTGATTGGCATAGAGCATCAGGTCATTTTCGTTCTTAAAGAACGTTGGTTCAGTGATCGACGATAAAGGAAGTTTATCCAAATAGCTGTCATCTTTACAAGAAGCAAGCATTGCCAACGAACCAAGTATAAGCAGTGTTTTTAAAATTTTCATATTCTAAAAGCTAAATTTTATCAATTAAAATCCAAGTTGTAATCCAAATGCTACCGATTTACTTTGTGGAGCGTCTTGAAAATTGAGTACTTCGGGATCGAAGGCATCAAACAAGCTCGTAAATGTCAGTAGGTTTTGTCCTGAAACATAGACGCGTGCACGTCCGAGTTTGGCTTTCTCCGTCCATTTTTTAGGCAATGAATAACCAAGCGTAAGCTGTTTCACCCGAAGGTAGGCTGCATTTTGTAGGTATTTCGTCTGTTGCTGCGAGTTTCCTCCATTGCCAAATCGTAATCTTGGAAAATATGCATCTCTGTTTTCTGGTGTCCAATAATCTGTTGCATAGACAAACGGAACATTCCATTCGCTGGTGAATCCCCAAAAAGCACTATTACTGATCCAGGTATCTCGCTTGCCAATACCTTGTAAGAAAGCCGAAAAATCAAAGTTCTTATAATTTAAGCCCATGTTAAGTCCGAAGGAATAGCGAGGTGTAGAGTTACCGATGATTTTTCGATCTCCTGGATTACCTACTGTATTGTTGCCAAAGTCTATTTTACCATCATTATTCAGATCTACATAACGGATATCTCCGGGTCTCCAGGTTCCTCCCCAGACTTGGGTCTGTTTTGGTGCCGCATCGATTTCCTCTTGGCTTTGGAAATATCCCTGCGTTTCAAATCCCCAAATTTCACCATCCAATTTACCTTCGTACCAGTTGTTGAATGCTTTGGATGGATTCATTGGGTATTTGGTGAGTTTGGTATGATTGTCTGATAACGAAAGCATAAGATCATAAGTAAGATCATCGCCTATGCGGTCATTCCAGCCTACGCTAAGTTCCCATCCTTTGGTTACCAACGTACCTGCATTTTGGCTTGGTGGTGTTGTTCCCAATACTGCCGGCAAAGGAAAGCCTGTAACAAGCATATCCCTTGTACGTCTTTCATAGATATCAAAGCTACCAGTTAGGCGATTCTTCAGAAAGGCGAAGTCGAGTCCAATATTTGTCGTAGCTGATTTTTCCCAAGTAAAGTTTGTGCTGACAAGTCCGGGGGCACCTACACTTACACCGGTTTGATTGCCAAAAATATAGTCTATGCTATTGTTGACAGGTAATGTGGCAAGGTAGGGATAGAAATTGGTAGCCGAATACAAATCATCGCTATTAAATCCCTGATTAGGCAATTCACCATAGGATCCTCTCAATTTTAAATCATTGATAACATTCTTGATTCCCGCCATAAAATTTTCTTCGGAAATTCTCCAGCCAGCTGAAACAGAAGGGGTGAAAACATATCTTTTATCTGCAGAAAAGCGGGAAGAGCCGTCGTAACGACCATTGACTTCTAATAAGTACTTCTTATCGAAAATATAGTTCAGTCTGAATACTGTTCCAAAGATTGCCCACTCATTTTCGGCGCCTGTGATCTTTGGTCGCGAATCACTATTTAAGTTAATAGCCGGTTTGGTGGGGTCTACAAGGTTATTCGCAAATACGCCCAATCGTTTGTAGCGACTACTTTCTCGATTAATACCTGCCATTGCTTTAAAATAATGCTTTTCGGCAAAGGTGTTTTCGTAAGTTGCAAAAGCATTTAAGGCAAAATAATTGTGGTTATCAGTTGTTTCCGTTACAGATGAAGGGCTTGTCCAAGGAAATGTTCCAAGCAAAATTCCATTCACGCCATATTCTTTAAACGGAATCTGATGGCTTTGTAGGAAATTGTTGTAAGCATTCCAGGTATAATCAGCGACGACCGAAACATGTTCGATAGGTTTGATTTTTACGCCTCCAGTTAACCATAGGTCATTCGAGTATCGTTTTCTTTTTCCGTTGTTGGCTGCTACAGCAAAGGGATTGGTAAAGTTTCCCTGTCCTGAGAAGTTGCCGTCAGGATGTCGAATAGGCATGATAGGTCTTAAATCTCCGGAGATCCATCCGGAAGATGTTCCGCCTGTGACTACACCGGCTGTTTCTTTGTCGTCGATATGTGTGAGTGCAAAGTTTCCTGTTAAGGTTAGCCAATCTGTAATTTCGGAGTTGACTTTCATGGATGGATTTAGGCGTTGATACTTTTGACCAGCCTCTTTAAATAATCCTTTTTGCTGTAGATAACCGAGGGAGGTAATCACCGAGGTTGCACCGCGACCACCTTGTATCGAAAGATTGTGTCGTTGCATGGGTGCCCAACCCGGATATTGTTCCTTGATCCAGTCAGTATTGCCCACATAACGGTATTTATTAGGATTGGCCGGGTCTACATAAACAGGTAGGTTGTTAATTGGATCATTAAAATAGGCATTAGCAAGAATGGAATCTTGCTCTGTAAAGGGTTCTGATGCTGTGGTTCCACCATCTTGTCCGTTACGATTTGCTTCGCGATGCATTCTGATGTAATCGATCGAATTGATGTATTTGGCCATTTTGGTCGGTCTGGAGATGGTATACTCACCAGAGTAATTGATTTGAGGATTTTGACTTTTGGGATTCTTGGTCTGAATCAAGATAACACCATAAGCCGCTCTACCGCCATAAATAGCTGCCGCTGCTGCATCTTTTAGTACCGTCACATTCTCCACATCCGAAGGGTCAATAGAATTCGGATCACGCTGTACGCCGTCTACCAAGATCAGTGGACCCGCTGTGCCGCCATTAATTGATCCGGTGCCGCGTATATTGAATTGGGATCCCGTTCCTGGTTTACCATTTGCAGAAGTAATGTTTAAGTTAGGCACTAAACCTTGTAAGCCTTGCCCTAGATTTGCAATTGGGCGGTCTGCTAGTCGTTTGGCACTGACCGTTGAGACCGCCCCCGTTAGATTCTCTTTCTTTTGTGTACCAAATCCGACAACAACGACTTCTTGGAGGTTACTGTTTGCTGCTTTTAGGATAACATTGACTTCGCTTTTTCCTTGTGTGGGTATTTCTGCTGTTGCGTATCCAACAGAGCTGATGATTAATAAGCTATTCGCTTCTGGAACGCTAAGAGAAAATTCTCCCTTTGCATTGGTACTTGTACCAACCGCACTTCCTTTGATAAGCACATTGATACCTGGGAGGGCCTGTCCATTTTCATTTGTCACACGACCAGTTATTGTTCTTTTTTGAATCCTGTCATCGGTATTTTTAACAATAGCGGGTGTAGCAGTTTTGCGCTCAATGGCGATCGATCGGCCTTTTATCTGATAACCTAAAGACTCTCCATAAAGGAGCTCATCCAATAAAGTCGTTATTGTTTTATTATTTGCATTGATTGTAATTGGTTTTATATTTTTCAGGTCATTTTCATCGTAAATAAACGTGTAGCCAGACTGTCTGCTGATCTCAATCAGTATATTTTTCAGCTGTGCCTTATTCTGATTGAGGTTGATGCGCTGTGCACGAACGTTTCCCATAGCAACCATAATGGAAGCTAACAGTAGAACAAAGGTTAGTTTCATAGACAGATGTGTCTTGTAAGATTTCAGGTATCGGTAATAATGCCTTGGATTATCTTTTTTCATATTCTTTTAAGTTTAATAAACAATGCAGTTTGGCGGATAAATAGCTTTTGGTAGATGCAGCTATGTATGTCAATTTTGCATTGGCGGTTATAGGTTTTTATCCCAGGTCTTTGTGAGACAAACTCATTATAATTGGTTTTGAAGTCCTTCTTGAATTTCGAAGAATGAGCTATTTTTTGTCCAGTTATCGCATCGCTACAATCCTCCTTCCTTCTCTTGTGAATTTCACATTTGACTTTAATTCAATAGCTTGTAATACTTCTGATAATTTGGCATCTCTGGGGATAATCGCTGAGAACCTCCGATTGCCATAAGGCCCCATGTCGACTTCAACATCATACCAACGTTCGATTTTTAGCGCATATTGACTTAAAGTCTCTTCATGTAGCACATAAAGACCATCCTTCCAAGTGTAGCTATCTTCAATACCGTTGGTGGAAACTTCGATAGCGTCCTTTCCATTAACAATTGCCTGTTGGCCCGGACTTAAGAGGACTTGATGTCTTGTCTTTGTATCCGTCACACGTAGACTTCCATTGACTAATGTCGTATAGGTGTAGCCATTGTCGTTATAGGTGTTAACATTAAAACTTGTACCCAGAACTTCAATCCGCTGTTGTGCTGTATGGATGACGAATGGTTTCTGTGCATTTTTAGCGACCTCTAGGTAAACTTCGCCGGTCAGTTGAATCTGTCTTTCGTGACCGGTAAAAGTTGCTGGATAAGTGATGGACGATAATGCATTCAACCATGCTTTGGTTCCATCTGAAAGTATCACCTCAAATTGTCCCGCTGCTGGCGTCGAAAGTGTAATTGTTTTAACATGTTCTGTTTCAGTGATTGTAGTTCCGTTGTTATATCCTACCGAATTATCTTTTGAAACAATACCGCCATTTTTTCCATCTAGTGCAATTGCTGGTTGACCATCGATTGACAACAGCGCTTTGTTGCTACCGGGTGTGATATCGTCCACAAAAAGCTCATGTTTGTTTTGCTGATCATTATTCCGTTGTGAATATATAATTACTCCAATTGTAAAAAAGGCAAGGATAGCTGCTGCAAGAGCTATGATATAACCCTTAGCATAAGGTTGATTTGCAGTTATTTGTTTTAATCTCTTTTGCAGTTCCGCTAGATCAGCAATCATCTCATTGTCAGCTGGAACTTTGTTTTCACCAAGGTTGAGATACCATTCTTCAACCAGTGCTTTTTCTTGTGCGGTACATTTTCCTTCCAAGTATTTCTTTAGCAAAGAAGATCCATCTGAATGCCTGTTGTTCGTCATGATGCAATAATTTGGTTACTTCTATATGACGGACGAAAGAAGGGAAGAGGGGGGGTAAATTAAAAATTTTTGCAAAAAAATAGTAAACCTATCCATAGCAGGCTTCCTAATTTACTGCGAAGGAGGCGTAAAGCTTCTTTCATATAACTGCGGACGCTATGTTCTGATAGATTGAGCCTTTTAGCGATATCTTTATGACTGAGATAATGCTTTCTACTAAGTTCGAAAACCTCCCTCACACGTGGAGATAGTTTATCAAGTACGTGTTCTATTTGTTCCTGGAGTAATTTCTCCCGTAGGGAATGGTCAGTATCTCCGGTGTGATGTGCAGTGATTGGAGGTAAGGAAGCCAGATAGTTGGTTTTCGACTGTTCTTTGGCAATATAGTCGATTACACGATATCGTATGGCACTGTAAAGATAGGCGGATATTTCTCCTTGGATCGAGAGCGTATATCTGTTTTGCCAAATTGAAGTAAATAAGTCATGTACAATATCTTTAGCGGCTTCGCGATCTTGTAGTTTACGTGTTGCATGAAGGTATAATAGTGCAAAATAATTGTTATAGAGTTTCTGAAATGCTATGGCGTTTCCCTCCTGTAGCTCCTGCAGTAGTTCTATCTCCTCTATTTTTTGCGTTTTGTACATGATTAATGGACAATATTAGTAAACAATGCATAGTTGAGCAAATCTATTCTCTTTTTGTTTAAGCGCACACGATTGCGCAATATTTGTTATTTGTCCAGATCCGTGACTTATAGAACTATATGTTTCTTTAGACGTTCTTGTGCATAGGGCTGATACACATTGTAATCTTGCAAGTCCCAATCCTTAATATAGTCTTTCATATTTGGAAGTCCGCATCGTTTTCTCTTGCTTTAGTTGTATCTAAATTATATAACTTGGTGATCTTTGTGTATTCCTTTTGTCTAACTTGTGGGGATACTGCCACTTTATTACGTAGTCAATTAACATTTTCTTTTAGAGGACTTGGTAAAACTGAATTAGTATGCTAAACGACATCTTTCAGATACATATCGATAAAACATTGCAGAGCTTTTGATGGAGTTTTATCTTTTCTATAAACCAATAAAGTCGTCATAGTACCTAACTGTTTACTTAAAGGATAGGTACAGACCTTTCTTCGGGGGTAATACTTAGAGACAACTTCTTCCGGTAATAAGCTAATCCCGAGACCAGCTTCAACAAAATTTATGATTCCCTCAATAGAATTGAGTTCAATGCTTTTATAGTTGTGAATACCTTTATGGCTAAACCAGGATTCTAGACGTTCTCTAAAAATACATCCATTGTCAAAGACGATGCTTTTTAAAGGCTCCCTTGCTACAAGCTGATTTAAACTTGCTTCTTTGGAAGCTGTTAAAATTACTAGCTGTTCTTCCTTTATCTTTATTTTTTCCAACCCATTTGTGCTCAGTGGGGCCGAAACGAAAGCCGCATCAAGCTTGTAATTTAGGACATCAGCAATAAGAACATCTCTATTGTCAGATTTAAATTCGAGGTCTACGGCGGGATATTTTTCGCCAAAAGCCAGTAATATTTCTGGTGCTTTTAAGGCCATAGTAGTTTCCATGCATCCTATACTTAAATGTCCGTTGATAGTATCATTGCTTTTAATCTCATGTTTTGCTTCTTCGACCAAATGCTTAATCTGTTTTGCATAGCGCATCAATACAAATCCGGCTTCAGTGAGTTCTACTTTACGTGAAGTACGTGAAAAAAGTTTGGCATCAAACTCTTCTTCAAGACTTTTCACTCTTGCCGTGACATTGGATTGAACAGTAAACATCTTATCCGCAGCTTTTGTGAAACTACCGCTTTCCGCCACAGCTTCAAATATTTTTAAATCATTTGTGTTCATGTGTTAAAATCATTTTTTATGATTTATATAATCATTATTAATCGTTTTTAATAATCAAATATCACCTATAATTTTGACACTATAAAATAAACACATGAAAAAAATATTTGGATGGATAATCGTTGTTGCATTGGTACTCGGTGCTGATGCACATGGAATAGCACAGACAACGCAAAAATTAATTTTAAAAGATAAAAATATGAAACAGCATTTAACTCACTATCGGAATATCCAACTGAATGGATTGAATATATTCTATCGGGAAGCAGGAGATATAGACAAACCAATTTTGTTCTTGCTTCATGGGTATCCTACTTCGTCCCATATGTTTAGAAATCTGATTCCCCTGCTGAGTAGCAATTATCATGTTATAGCCCCTGATCTACCAGGATTCGGATTTTCTGATGCGCCGGATCATCGTAAGTTTAGTTACACCTTTGATCATTTAACGGAAATTATGCAGGCGTTTATAGATAAGCTTAAAATTGAATGTTTTGCTATCTATGTATTTGACTATGGGGCTCCAGTAGGTTTGAGGTTGGCAATGAATAATCCTGATAAAATAACAGGCATCATCTCACAAAATGGAAATGCTTATGAGGAAGGTCTGAGTAAAGAATGGGATCCAATACAACGTTATTGGCGAGATAGTACGCAAGCCAATCGAAAGGCTCTCCAAGGTTTCGTTGCCAAAGAAGCTACTTGGTTTCAATATTATCATGGTGTAGCTGATAAATCTCTGATCGCACCTGAATCTTATACCCTCGACCAACATTTTTTAGATAGGCCCGGAAATATTGAAATACAATTGGATCTTGTTAAAGATTATAAAACTAATGTCGCATTATATCCCAAATTTCATGCATATTTCAAAAAGTATCAGCCGAAAACATTGCTCGTGTGGGGGAAAAACGATCCTTATTTCCTACCTCAGGGCGCAGAGGCTTATCGACGGGATTTACCTCATGCCAAGCTGAAATTCTATGACACGGGACATTTTGCATTAGAAACACATGTTCATGAAATTGGAGTGGAAATTCTAGCGTTTATGAAAACTTTAGCGAAATAATAACAGATAACATCTTGCAAACAACATAGTATAATATAACAATGAAAGCAGCATTATTAGAACAGTTCGGATCAATAGAAAATTTTAAAATAACCGAAGTATCTCGTCCGAAACCTCAATTTAGGGAAGTTTTGGTTGAGGTTTATGCTTCGTCCGTCAATACGCTAGACTATCAAGTACGTCGTGGCGATTATAAAAATGAATTAGCACTTCCGGTTATAACGGGACACGACATCTCGGGTGTAATCGTAGAAATTGGTCCGGGAGTTCAAAATTTTAAAATTGGGGATGAGGTTTATTATTCTCCTGAGATTTTCAATGGGCAAGGTAGTTATGCACAATATCATTGTGCAGAAGAGTCTATAGTGGGGTTAAAACCTGTAAATATTACTCATTTAGAGGCGGCTACACTGCCTCTGGCTGCAGGCACGGCGTGGGAAATGTTGGTCAGTAGGGCGCAACTTAAGATTAATCAGACCATTTTAATCCACGGTGGTGCCGGTGGTGTCGGAATACCAGCTATCCAAATTGCTAAGGAAATGGGGGCGAGGGTAATGACGACAGCAAGGAAAATTCATCATACGTTTCTTCTTGAACTAGGTGCTGATTATGTAATAGATTACGAGAATGAGGACTATATAGAGGTCATTAATCAATTGACTGCATATAAAGGGGTGGATGTCATTATCGACACTATTGGTGGAAACACACTTTCTGATAGTGGAAAGATCCTAAGTCAATTTGGACAGGTGGTTACCTTAGTAGATATTGAGAAACCTCAAAACCTGATTGAAGCCTGGGGAAAGAATGCAACCTATCATTTTGTTTTCACAAGGCAGAATAGAAATAAGCTGGATGAACTGACTAAATTGGTAGAACGTGGAAAGTTAAAACCAATATTGACTAAAGTCTTTCCTTTAGCTGAAATAGGCAAAGCCCATGATCTGCTTGAAACAAAAGCTACTGAGAAGGACTTTTACGGTAAAATAGGAATCGCTATCAAACAAGAGCATGATTAAGCTATCTCTGCAACGGATTGTAAGACCATGGTTTCATGGAGTGAAAAACTTAATTTCGCAGGTTTCGGTGATTGGGATGATTACGGTAAATTACATCCTTTGCTAAGGAAAAATTGAAATTTCACCTTCCTATTTCCTTTATTCACCGAGTTTTCAGCCGTGTTAGTCTAAACTCCATAGGTTAGGAAGGTATTGTGCTGTAGTTTTGAATCAATAAATAAGACGAAAACTACTAACACAATAAAAATGAAAAATATGAAAACGCTTATAAAAACAGTCGCAGCAGTAGCCTTAATTGCAGTATCAACTTTCGTTATGGCAGCTGATAAAGCAGCATCGATATCAGAGAAAGCAATCGTTAATCATTTTACGGCAGACCTTGCACTCGAACATTACGTTGCGGTTATTACAGAAGGAGAATCGGTAGGAGTGGATCAATTGTTTACTGGGGATTTCAATCAAAAGATCCAGTCAACAGAGTCCAAAGCTATTGGTCGCGATCAACTGATTAAATTTTTAAAAAACCAGAAAGGTGAAAAGCTAAACTGTCGGGTTACTACACAGATTATTGATGAGTCAGCAGACTATATGATCGCTAAGGTAACAATGAAATTTGAGCATTTCACTAAGACTGATCTTGTTACACTTGTCCGTGAGGGAGATAGCTGGAAAGTATCAAAATCGATCAATTCTTATAAATAAGAGCTTTTTCACCTAAATATATAAATAGAAGCCACATTGCAAAATGTGGCTTTTTATATGAATAGCATTTGATAGTCGAGCCTGTTCGATCTAATAAACTAGTTGTCGTCAATAAATATATTTTTAAGATTAAGTTTTTTGCATAATTTTATAAACTTACTAGAAGCCAATTTTGAAGTTACTGTGGTCATACGAAGAACGAACTGTATATGAAGGAGGTTATGTAAAATATGGCAAAGTAAAATTGATCTAAAAACAGCATTTTTTAAATGAAACAAGTTATAAAAATCACGCTAATCGGATTATTCTTCGCATTTTCTTTGATCTCTTGTGGGGAGAAACTAAGTGGAAAGGATGAATCGTCTTTTGACAGTTCCCGTAAAAAAGTGGAAGCCAAGCTTAATAACAAAGAAAAAGAGAAATTGGAAAAAGCATTGCGGGTAACATTGTCAGAAGCCATGTGGCTCAAGATGAATGACGCTGAGAAATATACAGGAGAATCAATAAATCATATATCGATGGGGCTGGTCGATGGGAAATCTTATGGCGCCATGTTAGATCTGGCTGATGATATTCTTCAAAAACAACAGGAACGAAAGATTACTCATCTTCAAAATGAGATTGATAGTCTGCAAAAATATAAAACTGAATTCGAATTGATTAAAAAAGAACTTGCAGTCTTTGAATTGGAACCTGTTGAACTCGATCTCGAAGATTTCTTTGGTGAACCTGTTCCAAGGATCATTATCAGTATGAAGTATATTGGGAAAAAGCCTCTGAAAGGAAGCCAAGGTTTTTCGTATACGTTGAAAAAACGTTCAACACAAACTATTGTAAGCGATGAACAGGCTGTTTATGGCGAATCTGAAAGTGTGCTCCAGCCGGGTGAGTCGCGGGTTAACACCATTGTCTTCAACCAGAACAAAAAGGACTTCCCTAAGCTTTGGGAATTTGCCAGTTATCCCGTTAAAGGCATCAACTTAGCAAATTACGACTTGGAATTGATGGTTAGCACACAATCGATTAAGTCGGATGGTAAGGAGATTATTCTTCCCAACAGCAGTATGGAGATGATCAATAAAAACCTGAAAAAATTAGAGGAGGAGATCGCAACACTTAAAAAAGAGACAATTAGTCTTGACGATCTGGAATTGACGTAAAACACAAAGTAATACCATAGGGTTGTGAAGTGAAATTTACTGTAGTAATGAAAATAGATTTATTTGCCATTTTAATCCAATAATCGGTATTTGTTTTATGTAACAATTGCTGTAACTTAAGCATCAGACGATATGCAACCTTATTTTTGTAAATAGTATTCGTCATTTAAGCATGAAATTAGACTTTTACACGCCGAATAGCCAAATACTGCGAAAATATATCAAAGGATTTTATTTTATTTCTAAAGATCAAGATAAGGGGCCTATCAAGTATTGGACATTTCCTAATAACTACTGTATTTTAACGGTTAATCAACAGTTCGAAGTAGAAGATAAGGGTGACCTCGTTATTATAAGTTCTTCCGAAGTAAAAAATATTATGACTTGCGTGGTCTCCCGATATACTAGACCGATGCAGATTTACTATAAAGATCTCGTTGATGAACTGACTATTTATTTTCATCCTTTAGGGATAAATCATTTTGTTGAAGATCCCACCAGCCTTTTTATTAAAAACACACAGATTGATATAAATTTTTTAGAAGGATTTAATGATAAGATGAGGATACTCTTTTCCTTGGATAGAATGACTCAAATTACTGAGTTAGAGTCCTACTTATTGTCTAAGCTCAAAGTGGATAAAGATTTTACGATCTTTAGACAGATGCTTGTTGATCTCGAAAATGAACTTACGGTCGATGAATTGGCGGCAAAATATAGATTCTCCCGACAGTATATCAACAGATTATTTTTGCGGAATTTAGGTAAATCACCTTCTGAATACAAAAAAATACATCGTTTTAGACAGGCCCTGAAAATACAGCATAAATACAAACGATTTTCACTTTTGTTAAATACAGGGTTTTACGACCAATCACATTATATTAAGGACTTCAGGGCATTTACAGCATTGAACCCTAATAGTTTTTTTAAAGATGTTGATGTGAATAAAGAAAATGTTTGGCTAATTGTTGCGTAGTTTCCATTTTTACAATTTTACTCTTTTCTAAAACAATAAATTTGATGATTCGATGTGTATCATCAGTTTTCACTTTAAATTTAACCTCGTATTCCTATAACATGAATTGGAAGACACTACATCTTTATCTGTATACATTTTGCCGGTACTTTATGGCAACGATAATCATTTCCTATGCTGCGGCTAAGCTCATGGAAACACAGTTTACCTCGCAGCCCAGCGTTTTTGATAAACCACTTTCAGCGCTATCAGGATTCGAATTGGCCTGGTATTATTTTGGCTATTCCAAATGGTATGGTAATGCGATAGCTGTTGCACAACTTATCAGTGCGCTTTTACTCTTTTTTCGGAAAACCACCAGGATTGGTGTGATACTTTTTCTGACCTTTATCGTCAATATTTTATTGATGGATTTTGCTTTTGATATACAAGGAGCAAAAGGTATGGCAACTCTCCTTACCCTTATGGCTGTTTTCGTTCTTTTGTCGGATTTTAAAGCTTTTTATGCCTTTTTTATTGATACACCACCTTTATTCACCGATGCAGATAGACCTAATTGGATGAATAAAGTCCGTAAAATTAAATTCATTTATATTCCGTTGGCAGCGATTGGGATTGTTACGTTATTAGCGGTTTTGAAAAATAAGTACCTTGCGAAAGATGAACTGTATGGAGCCTGGGAACATTCAGTTACGAAAGAAAGATTATATTTCGAGGCCGCCCAGCATTTTCAATCAAAATTGCCATGCTCGGTAAAAAATGGTACTGACGGATCTTACCGTGTTTCAGCAGATTCGCTGTTGTTTTATCTTCCAAAGGAGAATGAGAGCTTTCATAAAGACAGCTTAATTTATTATTCAGGAAAATATTCCATCAAAGGTAAAGAACTCAAGATTATTCATCATAACAAAGAAGAGATATTTAAGAGGATCCGGTAATATCGTTTCGAGTAAATTTAAATCGGCCGGATCTATCAGTGGTGCCAATTTTATACGGTAGAAGTAAAGGTCCTGATATCAATATCAGGACCTTTTGCTAGGACCAATTTGTAATAATAAATAAGTTTTTGTGTTTCGGCCACTTCTATATGGGACAGTTTATTTCTTGTCCCACCAAACTTTCGATAAGAAAGAATCGCCATTTGTCATTCGTGCCGCGGCTTCCTTGAGGTTCGCAGCGTTCAGCTCAGCTTCTTCACTGGAATAAATCGCCCGACGTGGGATTTGTCCGTTGGTTGAACCCGGATTGGGACCAGGTGTTAATCTCGGATATCCCGTACGCCGCCATTCGGCAAAGGCTTCCATATCTCTGCCAAATAGGTGAATCCATTTTTGTGTCGCTATTTTCTCCATCTTCTGCTCGTCAGTCAGACCGTTTAAACTTAATATTGGTTCGTAGGAAGTTGGAATTGCCGCCATATTGTAGGGCGGAAGTGCCAACGCAGCTTTCACCCCTTCTGTAAAAAATGTTTGGGCATTGGCACTTGTAGCTCCCCAGCCTAATAGAGCTGCTTCGGCTTTGTAGAAACAGATATCCGAATAAGTAAAGGCATAACTCGGAATTGGAGCAAAGGTAAGACTAAACCAAGTTGATTTATTTGCTGTTGAATAATTGGCTCGAATCAATTGTGATAGTTGATTATCGGTCAGTGAGACCCCAATGCCCTGATAGGTTGCCGTACCATTGACATTGACTGGTTCGGCAAGTAGTGGAAGCCTAGGGTCGTTATATTCTTTTAGTTTATCGACCAACGTATTGGCCAAATAACGCAGATCGGCACTTCCTGTTGTCATTTGACGTAGGATAGGGTTTTGGTTTTCAGCTTGAGCATCGTTGTAGGTCGGCACCGCCGCATTGTCACTATTACTGCTGAATAGACCTAGTGTGGAGGTCATGGCTTCGGTAACCGTTTTCTGCGCCAAAGCAGGGTTGGCATAGCGTATGCGCATGCCTAGCTTTAGTTTGAGTGAATTGCCGAATTTTTTCCATTTGTCAATGCTGCCTTTGTAAAAGAAATCTGAAGAGCCGTAAGACAAGTCTCCGCTGGTCAGCCTCGCTATAGCAGCATCGACCTTTTGAATGAGTGCCGAATAGATATCTTCTTGCTTGTCAAATTTGGGTGTGCGGTTAATTTCCTTATTGGATTTTGTAATCTCGGAGTAGGGGATATCCCCAAACAAGTCTGTAAGGCGTTGATATAGATGTGCTTCATAAAGTTCGGCAATAGCTAGTTTACTCCTGCCTTCAGCATTGTCTTCCTGGCCGCTCAATTCCTGTTTAATCTGAACGATATTGCGGAGCAAGGTGTAGTGCTGTGACCAAATAAGATTTTCGGGTCCTTCAAAATATCGAGATACAGGTACTACTGGCCCCCCCGCCCAATGTTGAATCCAAGAGCCGAACTTGTTGTTGGGTAATTCTCCGGACTCCTGAAAAGTACCATCACGTAGAATGCGGGCTATGAGTAAGGAAGGATCCACAGTGGTGACAGATGTTGGTGGTGTATTAATTCGTTCGAAATCTTTGGTACAGGAACCTAGTCCTGCCACAGAAATAAGTCCGACGATAAATGTATTTTTAAATAGTTTCTTTTTCATGATAAAGGGTTTACAGACCTACAGTTAGGTTAATACCGAATGTACGCATCATTGGAAGCGAAGTTGATTCAATACCAATGGAGCTATTGTTTACATTGAAAGCAGAAGCTTCTGGTGAAAATCCATCAGTTTTCCGTTGAAAATAAAAGAGATTCCGTCCATACACGCCCAATTTTAGGGAGTTAACAAGTTTATGTGGCATCATCTTTTTAGGGAAAGAATAGGATAGACTGATTTCTCGCATGGCTATGTAGCTCATATCATTGATCATTTCTTCGGATACCATGACTTCTTTGTCACTTGCAACCATGTTCCAGTAATCTTGTGCGGCGACCTGCTTACTATTTTTTGTTCCAGTGCTTGTCCAGTTTCCTGATCCATCTTTTTGTCCGACCATCCCCTCGGCAATGTAGGTGCCGTCACGTCCTTCCAAGGTCTTTTTAGAAGTCCCGTAAATAATTTGTTCACGGTTCGACTGGGAGAAGATCACCCCGCCCTGACGGATATCGACAAGCGCATAGAGGTTGAAACCTTTATATTTAAAGGTATTGGCAAAACCTCCCAGCCAGTCGGGTTGCGCATTTCCAAGATCGGTTTCTACACGCCCAGCTGTGCGCAGAGGCAGTCCAGTAGTTGGATCGATCAATCTATTTCCCTGCTCATCTTTGATCCAGGCAAACTGTGTCCCAATTAGTTGGCCAAATGGTTTTCCGACTTCCGCCACAACATTTATCCCACGGTCTGTTGCGAGCAAAAAGCTTTCTACACCAGGATAGAGTGATTCAACTTTATTCCTGTTGCGGTTGTAATTGAAGGTGGTATTCCATTCAAATCCCGATTCGCTTTTGATAGGTGTTGCCCCCAATACAAATTCAATACCTCTGTTGCTAATTTCTCCAGCGTTGATCCTGTTTTTTACATAGAGGCTAGAAGGGGCAATGGGTACATCCAGAATCTGATTCTTTGTCTTTGCCTGATAGTAGGTAAAGGAGAACGAAAGTCTGTTTTTTAGGAATCGCAGATCTGCTCCAGCTTCGATCGAAGTGGTCAATTCGTTTTTCAGATTCGGATCAGGTATGATTTCCGTATAAGAGGCCATGGGTATACCGCCGTGGGTGTACTGGTTGAGACTATAGGCTCCTGTTAGCTGATAGGGGTTTCCTGAACTTCCAGCTTGTGCCCAGGAGGCCCTGATTTTTGCAAATGACAGGGCTTCAGACTGCCATTTGAAAGCATCTGATAAGACCAAACTGGAGCTTACAGAAGGATAAAAGAACGAATTGTTTTCCTTTGATAGGGTTGAAGACCAGTCGTTACGGGCAGAGAAATCAACAAACCAATAGTCTTTGTAACTGAACTGTCCTGATAGATAAGCCGAATTAATCTTGGACTCAATCAGGTCAAATATGTAACTATTTGTCGTGGTATTGTTGATTACAAAGAGATTGGGTACAATAAACTGATTGCCTGAATTTCCTGTCATACGCATATATCTGCTTTGGTGACTAGCGCCTAAGTTGGCACTGAGTTTAATGTCGTCGGTCAATTTAAAGTTGGAGCTAGCGAGGACGTCAAAATTGTCTTCCCGGGCTCTGATGACCTCTTCTCGGATATCTCCTTTTCGGTTCAAACTTTGGTAGGTGTTTATTGGACGGTAGCGGAACCGTTGATCGGTGTAGAAGTCCGTCCCCCCTGTCGCAGTGACCTTAAGCCAAGGAGCAAAGTCGTAGCTCAGGCGGAGCAATCCAATGATACGGTCACGACGATCTTCATTGTGGTTTTCATGAATGGTCCAAAAGGGGTTGGCTGTGGAACTATTGGTGGCATAAGTTTTCTCCAATCCTTCCGTCAACCCCGAAAATCCGAGCTGTCTGCTGATCTCCTGTGCTGTCCACTTATACTGTGCCATGATGTCGTTGCCCAAGCTCCGCGGCTGGCTGATGAATAGATACGCTGGATTGTCTGCTGCATCAGCCAATGTAGGCCGGTTCTGTCCCTTTTGGCCGATATAGTTCGCCTTGATGTCGATATGAAATTTATCCGTTATTTTAGCTTGGGTGCGTAGACCGAAATTGTTTCTTTTCAGTGTATTGGTTGGAATATACCCTTTTACATCTGTATTGGCGAATGAAAAACGGTAATTTACTTTGTCTGTTCCGCCATCGATACTAAGGTTGTTGACAAACTGTTTCTCTGTTTGAAAAAATGACGAATAGGTGTCAGGCTTTGGTGTTAACTGTAAGATGTTGCCATAAGCGTCTTCATAAGTCTGGCCTTCCATTTTTGCCCCCCAGCTAGCCCGTGTTGTACGGTCACGTCCAGCACTCATTTTAGGCATTCCGCTGTAGCCATTTTTCAGTGCCTCACTCATGGAAACAATAGTGCCGTCATCTTTTCTGAAGTGTGTAAATGTACCATTCAACCCTTGCCCATAGACATTTTGAAAATCAGGTAAGACCAATCCATTACCCAATGAAAAATCTGTACCATAGCTAAAGCGAGTCTTACCAGCTTGACCAGATTTCGTCGTGATCAAGATAACACCGTTACTTCCTCGCTGACCATAGAGGGCTGCAGCGTTGGGGCCTTTTAATACCGACATTGTTTCGATATCCTCAGGGTTGATATTTCCGATTCCGTCACCATAATCTGTTCCCCCAGATTGGTTTGGGGATGAAATGTTTTGGTTGTCTATCGGTACGCCATCGACAACATAGAGGGGTTGGCTATTTCCGATAAGTGAGTTGTTACCACGGATGACGACTTTGGATGAACCTCCAGCACCGGATGCAGCACGACTCACTTGTACACCAGCAACTTTTCCTGACAGGGCATTAGCCACATTGGTTTCCTTACCCTGTGTCAGCTCGTCGCCTTTGAGTTCAGCAACCGTATATCCGAGCGCTTTTTTTTCGCGTTTGATACCAAGCGCTGTAACGACAACTTCCTGTAGGTTCTGTGCGCTCGATTCCAAACTGATATTAATCGCCAGCTTGTCTCTGTCGGTAATGGTGTAATCCAACAATTCTCTGCTCTTAAAGCCGATAGATGATACACTGATCTGGTAGCCCTGTCCGGCTGGAATCTGATCGAACGAAAAAGTTCCGTCAGGTCTGCTGGTCGTTGTTTTTTTCAATCCACTTGTCGCATTACGTACGGTAACCGTTGCTGAAGGGATGGGCTTTCCGGTTTCATCTTTGATTATTCCGTTAATAGAAGCATTTTGTTGGGCGTCAGCAAGAAGATAGCTTGTTGACACAAGCCCCATGAGGCCTAAACGTAGTGCCCAGTTTACGTCGGCTCTAATGTTGGATCTCAACAGTAGCATAGTCAGGATACTATGCTTGGAAGGTAAATAATTGTGCATAATTTGTGGGTTAATTGAGTGAATTTTATTCGGTTTGTACATGAATGGTTATGCTATGAAGTGCTTGGATATCAGCTAGCATGTTGACGTATGCGGATGCCGTATTTTTATACGTCCCACTATAGTATTTATCTTGTATATCTGAAGGTTCAAAGCTTAGTTTAACCGCATAATTATGACTGATGATATGAAGTACATCTTGCAAAGGGAGGTTTTTAAAGATGAGTTGTCCACTTGTCTTTAGATATGATCCCCTTTTGCTGGATTGAGAAGCATTGATTCGGGTTTCGGCGACGATCTGTTGCTGCTTGCGGTCAATGCTGATTTCTTCATTGGGTTGAAACTGTAGATTTAAGGTCTGTTTATTTTCAGGATTCTTATTGCTTTTGACTTCAATACGACCTTCATATAGTTTTATCTTCGTAATCGCGGTACCCTCTTCGTCGACACTGAAAACGGTGCCAAGTGCCGTTGTTGTCAAACCTGCCGTATGTACGCGAAAAGGCTTCGCCTTATCCTTTGCTACAGTAAATTTGGCTTTTCCCTTTAATTGGATTTCTCGCGAGCTAATCGTTGTGAAATCTGAACTGAATTTTACTTCAGAATTGGGATATAGATCGATCGTGGATCCGTCTGGTACTGCAATTTGTTGAATGGTATTACCTGAATTGATATAATATAAATTACTTGGTTGCTCCTGCGGTGCTGTATGGACTTTCTTGGTGCTGCGATGTACAGTGTTATGTTCAGGTAAATCGATCTGATTTAACCCCAGCAAAGCTCCGATTCCAATGAAGATGATAATGGCCGCATATTTTAACCAGTTAAAACGATCCTTGTTTTTTTGCCTTATTTGTGTGAAGATATGCGCTTTTATTTCCTTTTGGTTTTTAAAATCCGAATCCACCTCATATTCTTGCCATTCCGTCTCCGGCATAAAATCCTCCCAATAAAACTCTTTATTGGCGATGGCATGCTCTACTGCAGCAATTTCTTCCGCATTGGCTTTACCGCTGAGGTATTTGTCGATGAGTGTTTTTGTAATCTTCATGTATAAAGATTACGATCGAAAATGAGGTAGCCCCCAAAGAAATCAAAAAATAATTTGCACCAGCATACTGAACAATAAAGCCTTCCGAATGGTTTTTAGTGCTAGCGTCAGTTGGTTTTCTACGGTTTTCGTCGATATGGCCAGCTTTTCAGCAATTTCTTGATGCGAAAGATTGGAAAATCGGCTTAGCATAAAGATCTCTTTGCGTTTCTTTGGTAATTTATCGACAATTTCATGAAGTGTGGATGAAAGTTGTTTGGCATAAAAATCATCATGAGGACTATGCCTTAAGACAACTGCCTGATTGTGATCCAAAAGTTTCTTTCGATTATACTCTGCTTTGACCAAATCGAGCACTACTGTTCGGGTGATACAGAAAATCTGGGATTCTATGCTGGCATCGATATTTTTAGCGCTCATATTTTTCCAGAGTTTGATAAATACACGTTGTACGGTTTCTTCGGCTAAATAAGAAGATTTTGTTTTGTTGAGTGCATATTGGTATACTTTGGAACTCCATAGGTCAAAGTATTCCTCAAATCTTCGGACAATAAACGTATAATTGATTTCCATAGTGTAGGCTTGGAATAAATGAATTTAGCGATAATGCGCTTTCGCTCCAAGTTTTTCAAGGAATATTTTGATCTGATTTTACTGAGCTTGACCCGTTTTCTGGATAATTTTGGCGCTGTGATTGTATACTCTTAATGTGATGGTGGCTCCTCGATTGGATGAATTTTGGAAGGTTACACTGCCGTTTTGGGCAATTTTTAAGGTATATATATTGTTTTTTTCCATATTGATATTTTGGGTATCATTGTGAATTTGCAAAGTGGTATTTGATTTTTCTACGGCATCCAGAGAAAATAAACTGGCATCTTCACTTGCGATAGTCAAAGAAGTATGTGCTGGGATCGATGTATTGATGTACAATGAATCTTTTTCTTTTTTTCCTATACCTTGAATTGTACAGGACTGTAAAGTGATAAAAAATAATAAAACGGAAAATAATTTCATACTTATAGGTGTTTTGGAATATAGAGCCTTCATATCCTGTATTGGACATCTTTTAGCATTGCTCCAGTTTGGATAATTGCAGTAAAAAGATAGGAATGTAGCAGGTCGCTATAAAAATAAGAAAAATCATACGAAATAGCTACCCTGGAAGTAATATGCTTAATTTCTGTATAAATACAGGTTTGAAGTATTTATACCCCTTCTTGGTTGTTTGATACGGGTGTTTCTAAAGTCGTATTTGGACTGGCATAAAGTTTGAAATTCACCCAGCTGTAATAAAACAGAATATTCACATTAACACATCGACGTATGAAAAAATTAATTCAAACACTGGGACTAGGTATGCTTATTTTAACAGTATTAGTAGGCTTTACATCATGTAGCAAAGATGATGATCCGGCTGATAACGATCTTTTTTTAGGAAAATATGAAGGTACTATCGCATATGATGATATGAACAACAATGACAATGATGTTGCTGCTGGAGAAGGAACGGTTACCGTAACAAAGGTGGGCGATACCTATAATTTTGCTTTTGGAAATGGCATTCCAAATCTCAACGGAGTAGATTTTGAAAAAAAGGATAACGTCTTGGTCAACATTGGTTCAGCAGGTACGGGAGTTATCCGTATTGATGCCGGTAAATTGACTATTGGTTATACAAAAGACGGCAAAGCGTGGACAGCGAATTGTAACCGGAAATAATACGACGAATAGTAGAAAGTGCTTGTTTACCAGGTGAATGTTGTGAAATTAACATTTTATAACATTATTTTTTAAACGATTTGCAGAGCAATACTGTTCTATTAACAAACAATAAAAGGAAAATAATTATGAGCGAATTAACATGGAAAGGCCGTTGGAATGAAATCAAAGGTAAGGTAAAACAACAATATGCTGATCTTACTGATGATGATCTATTGTATGCCGAGGGCAAAGAAGACGAATTGGTAGGTAAGCTTCAAAAGAAGACTGGTAAAACACAAGATGAGGTAAATAAGTGGTTAAATGATTTGTAGATTTAATATTGTGTGATAAAAAAGCGGATAACAGCATTTGTTATCCGCTTTTTTTATATAAAAGACTTATACAGCTATTTCCGTCTTTTCGGAAAGCTTTCTTGCTCGTTGGATTAAAGTTCATAAGCTATTTGGATTAAAGTTCATAAGCTATAATGAGCAATGTAACATTTTTAGGGATACTCTCTATTTGATTTAGTCGTCACTTTAATTTATATTTGAGTAATCAATTTATGAACCGATAAAATTTTTAATTCTTTAAAATGTGCTTAATGCCTGTTTAATATAAGTTGAATATTTTTGCGACTGACTAGGAAAAACCATGAGTGATACTAAAGAAATATTTTTACTGAATGTACGGCTCAAAGAAGGGGATCATAACGCTTTTATGGAAGTTTATGAAAAGTACAATAAAGGAATATATCACTTTATAAATAAGTTCATTCAAGATACTGATACAATTGATGATATTATCCACGATGCATTTCTCAACCTTTGGAAATATAGATCTAATATCAAAAATAACCTATCGCTACAAGCTTACCTTTACCGCATTTCGAGGAATATTATATTCAAACATCTGAAAGAAAAAATGAGGTCTGCCGAGGCAATTCTGGAAACCTCAAGTAATATTCAGTCTTTTGATAATTCGCCATCTGCTGATTATTCACTTGAAAGTAGTGAGTATGATAAAATTTATGAGTTGGCCATTGGTCAATTGCCGCCGCAGCGCAAGCGTATTTTTATGATGTCTAGAGAAGAGGGGTTGAGCTATAAGGAAATTGCCGATCATTTAAAAATTTCACCCAACACAGTGAAAGAGCATATGTCCTTGGCAATGAAAACTATTCGTGAATATATTGCCAAGGATCATGGTATTATCTATGCACTTCTTTTTCTTTATACATTAGGTCGGTGATCTCCAATGACCTGTTTTCTGGGTGCTTTGATCAACTATATTTTAATTGGCTGGAACGATTTATATGGAATCTTGTACTTTGATCCAACTTAAAAAAAATAATAGGAGCGGAGATTAGTTGATTTTAAATGTAGCAAGAACAGGAAAATGGTCAGATTCTTTATTTGCCCAGGTATACACAGCATATGCTTTTGGACTAATCGCATCAATAGGGGCATATAGCAGGTAGTCTATTGTTCGATTTGCACCCGTCGTTGGAAAGGTAAATTGATCGCAGTTTCCATTTAGACAGCCCACAGAAAAGTATTTACGTAAAACATTCATCGGGTTGGAGGTGGGGAGGCAATTAAAGTCGGCTCCTACGATAACGGGTTTGTCAAAAGACTTTGCCAATGCAACAAAGTCATTTGCTTGCTTAATCCGGTTTCTTTCGTCACTTAAGTGGTCAAAATGCGTGCTGATAAAATAAAAAGCTTTGTTATCTTTTTCTATTAAAATGCGGGCCACCGACCTGCGCTCTCCGCCTAATGTGGGATCTACTTCCAGATTATAGGCAACTCGCTCCTTAATGGGGAGCTTGCTTAGTATTGCATCCCCATATTCACCGTTTTGTACATTTATGGCTTTAGCAAAGAAATAATTCATTCCTGTTAATAAGGCTAGTTCTTTTGCAATATCGCCATTGTTTTTGTTTCGATCGGTAAATTTATCCACCTCCTGCAATGCCAGTAGGTCAGGGTCAGCACGCTTGATAACATCTGCAATTACTTTAAGATCGGGTATCCCTCCGGTACGGGCTCCAAAAATGTTATAGGTCATTATTTTTACCGTTGTTTCTTTTTTTTCTGGCTCAGGTGTTGGTAGGGATGGACTTTTGCTACAGGCAAAATGAAGTATTGCCAAGCAGGCTACGATGAAGTGTCTCATTGGAAATTTTTATTTTATGAAAGCTGCCCCAATAAATTTTGGAGCAGCTTTTCGTGGTTAATTAAAAGGCTTCAAGTTCAGCAATAGCTGTGGTGTCACCATTTCCGGCACTATTGAGTACAGTAACTTTAAAATATTTGGCATTTGCACTCTTCTCAAAGTACATGGTCGCTGCGGTTTCTTCTGAAGATGCTCCGATAATAAAAATCCCGGCACTCTTCCAGCTTTGACCGTCTATACTTGTTTCGATTTGCACAGTCTTAGGAAATAGATAGGCATTGCTGGTTCCAGTTCTTCCATATAACTTTAGGCCATGAAGGGTATGTTCGTGAGCCATGTCAACTGTTACGTGGTGCGGATGTGTTGGACGCCAGCCGTTTACTTTTCTATAGGTAGAGAGCCAGCATGTTGTTTTATCACCGTCGATACAGAAAGGTGCTCTTCCACCAATGGCATCATAATCATCGTCAGAGAAGTCAATTATTTTCCATCCTGTCAATGGGATCGGAGGAAATGGATTGCTCTCGTATACACCGTTAACAATATAATAGGTGGTCTGTAACCCCTTTGTAATTGGAAGTTCTGGTGACACGTTTTTTATGCTTACAGGGATAATGTACGATTTTGTGCCCCCTAGATTTATCGCATTGACCCGGAGTTTGGCTGAATTGCTACCGCCAAAGTTTCGGTTAATTTCCACTGTGGGGCTTTCAAGGGCATAACTTCCCGCAGGTGGTAACTCATAGTTACTGTTATTTTGAATGTTGTATTCAGCGACTTTACTTGCGTCAATTGCTAGCTCAATGCTGATTTTCTGTGCAAGTTTGTCTAATCCGCCATATCCTGCACCGATAGTGGTTTCAACCCATTCATCCTTTATGTTGTAGGATTGGAGGATAGCGCCATTAGCTGCAGATTGTAGATAGACACTTCCATATTGCTTTGAATTTTCGATATTCAGTTCAGGTTCCTTGCAAGCCTGAAATAAGGCTATGATCGATAAGCATAGAAGGACGCCGGAGTACTTCCAGCGATTTGTATGTTGGTTTTTATTGAATTTTTTCATGGTGACTAAACGGATTAATTTACCAGCCTGGATTCTGAACTAAGTTAATGTTACGTTGGATTTCTGTCTGCGGTATTGGAAATAAATAGAAGCTCTTGCGGAAAACTCGTGTTTCGAATTTAGTTCGCTTAAAAAACGCCATATCGGTATTGGAAGTTCCTGCCTCGACGTTCATTCCGTAAAAAGCTCCCCCATCTGTTTGCTCTGCAATTTTCCATCGACGGGTATCGAAATAACGCAAATGCTCCATCGTAAGCTCTATCCGTCTTTCCGTTCTGATCTGTTGCCTCATTTCAGCTTGGTTGAGCCCTGTGCCTAGCGCCGGAATTCCACCTCTTAAACGAATTTGGTTTAAATATTTTAATATATCTGCATGTCCTGGGGTATATTCATTCAGCGCTTCGACATAGTTAAGTAGGATTTCAGCATAGCGCATCATCACCAGTGAACGAGCTACATTGTTTTGGGTAGGGTGGTATGTTGGGGATATATTTTTTCGGAACAAATAGCCGGTTTCCGAATAATCGTGTGAGCCACCTTTTCCAGATTCACCTGAGTAGTATAGTTGTATTTCCCGTACACCTAGACTAGAAGTCGTATTTATCCAATCGCTGCCACTATAGGTGATGGCGGCATAGAAGCGTGGTTCCCGATTGATATACATATTGAAAGTTGACTTTGACCGTGTGGCGCCTGGAGCCGTAAACGTACTGAAGCCTGATTCTGTATAACCGCTCGCTGTATTTATTTTGGGGCTTCCATCACTAGCATAACCAGTGATCGGAGATTCTCCATTGGCCATTCTGTAAGTGTCGATCAGTTGTTGCGTAGGCCCCATAGAGGCGTATCCACTAGCCAACCGTGGTGTACAGGATCTTTGGTAACTACCGAGATTGTTCGAATTGCGAGCGAGTATCCATTCGATATTCCATGAATCAAGGAACACATCTCTGTAGGAGAGAAAACCGTCTATTGAACCATCACTTTTTGTTTTCTTGTATAGGCCGAGCTTACCTGAGGATTCAGCGTAGTCTATAATTGTCTTCGCCGCATCCGCTGCTTTTTTCCATTTGTTATTATCAGATGTAGGGTTAAATAGTGCCTTCCCATCATTGTTTAACACGCCGTTAAAATCCGGATTGCCATTAAAAAGGGGGCTGGCAGCATAAAGGAGTAGCTTGCTCTTGATTGCCCGGCAAAGTACTTTGCTTGCGCGGCCCATATCATTTTCAAGTACATTGTCTCCGGAATAGTAATGTTCTATATCAAGATCAGTTTCAGCCTGATTTAATTCAGATACGATGTAGTCTACACATTCGTCGTATGAACTCCTTGGTATTTGCATTGCCGGATCGGTAAGAGGTAGATCTGGATCTATCTCCTGATCGCCAAGTAAAATGACAGGTCCGTATTGCTTGAGCAATTCAGCGTAGAAAAATGCACGTAAAAAACGTGCTTCTGCTTTTCTTCTCTTGATGAAATTCTGCCCTTCGCGGTCCTCTAATATTTGTTTATTACCCTCTATGTTATTGATAAAAGTAGTGGCTGTTCGAATTCCTTTGTAGTAATGTTCCCAAAAATTCCAATAATTTGAGGAGGCATTCCAGTTCCCCAGGTTTACGCGAAAAGGATTGTTTCGTTGCGACACATCGTTATCGTCAGACAACACATCCCAAGGGGTGTCATTGGTCCGATGGGCTTCATCGCGGATATAACTATAGGTGTTTGCCAGCCATTTTTCTGAAAGATCCCTTCTGTTAAAAACCTCCTCGAGCGAAAGACGGTCGTCGGGAACCTGATCTAGGTAATCTTTACTGCACGATATATGGAATGTAAACAGAGCAGTTATTAGTGTGCTATATATAATATTTTTAAATACTGTTTTCATTTTGCTTGAATTAGAAGTTGATATTTAAGCCCAGTGAATAGGTTTTGATATTGGGGTATTTAGACCCTTTTCCATCGCCGAGTTCCACATCCCAGAATTTGAAAGGACTCCAGGTAAACAGATTGTAGCCTGAAAAGAAAATGCTGGCCGCGTCAAGTTTTGCGTGTTTGACAACATGTTTGGGTAGCTGATAGCTTAATTGTACATCTTTTAAACGTACATATCGACCATTTTTTAGCCACCAGGTACTTGGTACAAAATTGCTGTTGGGACTTCCGTCTGACAGTCTTGGATAAAATGCATCCTGTCGGGGATTATCAATGGTCCAGCGATCTTCGATGTTATTTAATAAATTTCCGCGGCTCATGGATACCGAGAATGGATTGAGTCCTTCTCCGGTCATCATGACATCAACATTTCCTACACCTTGAAATAAAGTTGATAGGGACCAATTTTTATAAGTGAAAGAAAAACCAAGTCCATAAACAAGCTCCGGAATTGTTCCGTAGCCAATAGGTACCTTGTCAAAATCATCGATTTTCCCATCGCCGTTGACATCTTGGAATTTGATGTCCCCCGGCTTTACCAGTCCGGGGTGCAATGGGCCATTATTGATATCATCTTCAGAATCGAATAATCCGAGTGCAATATAACCTTTTCTTAATCCGAGTTTTCTGCCCCGATCGTCTTGCCAGGGATAAAGAGGGTTAGGTTGATCATTTTCAATGACCTTATTTCTATTGTAGGTAATATTGCCGAGCAACTGAAAACTAAAATCATCGAACTTTTTATTCCATGTCAACGATCCATCGATTCCTTTATTGTCGATTATTCCCAAATTTCCTGAAGGTGCAGATTGAAGTCCGACATAACTAGGTACATTGCCGCGTCTAAGAAATATGCCGCTTCGACGTTCTCTGAAAAAATCGAGTTGGAGGTTCACCGCGTTGTTTTTGGTTTGGAGATCTAGGCCTAAGTTGCTTTTGATGGAAGTCTCCCAAGTTACGTTGACACCGTACTCGCCGATATTTACACCTTTGTCAAATTTTGTCTGGCTATTTTTTCCAAAATTATATCCTCCAGCGTCATCTTTAATGGTAGAGATATAGGCAAACCGGAGCTCATCATTGGAGATTAAAATTTTACTGTTACCTACTTTACCATGTGAGAACCTTATTTTGGCAAGTGAAATTTTGTCTTTCAATCCCGAGAAAAACTGCTCTTCGCTCAGTACCCATGCAAGTCCAAATGAGGGGAAGAATCCAAATCGATTAGTGGGCGCAAAGTTTTCCGAACCGTTATATCCAAAATTGGCTTCCATAAAATAGCGGCTGTCATAACTATAAGTTGCACGTCCCGATACACCCAAAAACCGATAGGGAAGTGAGGTGATCAGTGTACTCGCCTGTGAATTTAACCTATCACTTTTGTTGTAGAGCACCATTCCGGAGGTTGAATGTTTGCCGAAATCGCGTTTATAGTTTAGTGCACCCTCTAGGTATATTGTTCTTTCCCCTTCACTGTTTCTCGAGAAACTTAGAAAGCGTTCGCCAACATAGGTCTGATCATATTGCATCACACCATTTTCGTCCCTGCCTGTTGCTAAAAAAGAGTCTGGACGTTTGGTTCTGCGCATACTTGTATAATTGTAGACGTCAAATGAGAACATCGCTGTCGCAGATAAACCTTTGGTTATAAAAGGGAGCTCTTGGGTAGCACGCAAATTGGAAAATAGCTGATTGCGCCACTGGTTTGCATATCCTGTTTGGGTGAGGTGAGCATAAGGATTCATTAATGAACCTGCACGTTGGTCAGGCACGGTCCCATTTTCAAACATGATCGGGTGAATCACTGGTGTCATTAACCAGGCATTTTCAAATATTGTCCCCTGGCTTGATGCGGGATAGTTTGCATTGGCAAGATAGCCTTGTACTCCCAACTCAATTTTGGTCAGTGTGGAAGGTCGTACGGTTAAGTTGGACGTAAGATTATACCTTTTATAACCTACTTGTTGGTTATAATTAACAGACTTATCTTGTTTATAGAGCCCTACTTCGTCGAAATAACTGACACCTACATAATAATTGGACATATCAGAGCCCCCGTTTATATTCATATTTCCCCGGCGCTGATGACCAAATTTATTAAATAACGCCCCCATCCAGTCTACGTTTGGGTATAAATAGGGGTCCTCACCACTGGCTGTTTTTTGAATTTTTTCATCGCTGTAAATCGGTGCTGCACCACGGTTTGTCAAGGCTTCGTTCGACATTTTCATATAAGTGATACCATCTGCAAATTCAGGCAGTTTGGTCATCTGCGTGAGGCCTTCATAATAACGGACATTGAACTTGGGTTTTCCGGGTGTTCCTGATTTTGTTTTTATGATCACAACACCATTTGCGCCACGAACACCATATACAGCTGTTGCGGCAGCATCTTTGAGTACAGTGAAGCTTTCAATATCTTCGGGATCGACATTAGACATTTTTCGGGGTGTACCATCGACGAGCACAAGTGGTTCACTCAATCCTTGGCTGAAGGTCGAGATCCCCCGAATCCAGATGCTGGAATCATCAAACCCCGGTTCCCCGGTTCTTTGCACGGAAACAACACCGGCAATTCTCCCTGCCAACGCATTCGTAAGGTTTGCAACAGGAACCTGAAGATCCTTTGCTGTCACAGTAGACTGAGCACCGACGACAGATATTTTTTTCTGTGTTCCAAATCCTACCACAACAACTTCGTCAAGTCCGGCTTCTGTCGGTTCAAGGCTCACCTGTAGGGGAGCTTGACCGTCAGCTGTAATCTCAATTTTTTTGTAACCTATACTTTGGAAGACCAGCACACTGCCGGGGAGTGCTGCCAGAATAAATTTACCATGAATATCCGTCGTAGTACCCACGTTGGGTTTGTCCTTCAGCGTGATGGAAACACCTGCTAGTGTCTCACCTTTGGTGTTTGTTACTGTTCCGGTAATATCTTTCTGAACATGACTGACTGTTGAAACTGGATTTGCTGCTTTCAGAATTCGTACAAAGTCATGTCTTACTTCATAGGTCAGGTGATAAGGTTCGAGCATTTCCTTTAAAACCTCCTTTGCGAGTTTCGCTCCCCTATAATTTATTTTGACTTTTAAGAAGCTATCCTGGTTGTTATAGGCTAAAGGAATATGGTATTTGGTCTGAAGTTGCTCAAGCGCTTCCTGAAGACTGATGTTTTTGAAATTTACTGAAACAGCATTATTCAATTCTTTTTGACCGTAGCTCTTTGTGCTTGCACAAACGATAGCTGATGTCATTAAAAATCCTGATAATACAGTAGAGATACGCATAAACTGTTTAAGATTATGATTTTGACAACAATGTCTTTTTTTTTGCATCTTTGCAATAATTAATAAGGTTAGTACTTTGTTAAGGATGAGATGATATCAATAGTTTCTCAGGCCATCTGATAACATCTGGATCATTTGCCAGAATTGCCTTGCAGTTCTGGCTTAGTTTTTTCTAATTGGTAGCTTTAATATTCCATATATTTTTACTCTTATCAAATGTCAAATTAGCATTGCTCAATTCTGCTAATGTTTTTATTACTTGTGTTTTATCTTTGTTTTTGAATGTTATTGAAATTTTAGTGTCAGCAAGGGCTGGGTCGACAGCTATGGAGTCACCATAAATACGGTAAACTTTTTGGGCGATCTGGCTAAGCGGTTCATTGATATGTACTGTTTCATTGTTAAACCACATCATGTTATTGTGCGTTGTTTTAGCCCAGTCGTTGGTTGAAGTCAGCTTCGCACGTTCTCCTTTTATAAGCGTGATCTTGTTTTCAACAGTAACTAGTTTTTCAATGATAGGAGATTTATGCCAATCGTCATTTTGTAGTTGTCCCTTGTCCCCAGAAGAAAGGGAAAGTGTGGATTTAATTTTCCCAAAAAAGCGTCCTACGCCAGATCGTGGCTCGTCAGTTGGATTGGCAATTATATGGATAAGATCTTTTTCATCTATACGGTAGACATTGACCTTTCCGGAACTGACTTCCACCAGTCGCTCAATATCACTATCGATATTAAATGCCGTACCGACAACTTGTGTCGTGAAATTTTTTGCTATGACAAGAAATGGTTTGGCAGGATCGGGACTCACTTCAAAGAACGCTTCGCCTTTAAGCTTTACGATCCGCATATTGCTGATCTGTAGGAGTGGGTAGGTCAGCGTACTGTTCCCATTTAGGAGAACAGTCGTTGAATCATTTAATATTACCTTTTTGCGCTCCCCGTAATTGGTGTGTATTGTCGCCCATTGTACTTTTGTATGATTTCTCTTTGAAGAAGTATAGAAGTATAATGCTGTAAAAAGGGCGATAAGAGAGATAGCTGCAAGCTTGATCGCCCTATTTGCCCACACAGATTTTTTTGTGCGGTGATTTGTTTCCACGGAAATGGAAGACAAGAGCCGATTTTTAGTTTTCTCCTTATTGGGATTATCAGGCAGGTTGGTATCGTTGGTTGTAAGTTCATCGAATAGTTTACGTACGCTCAATAAGAGATTTTGTGAATTCTTTCGGTTACGGAGCATAGACTCCAGCAGAATGAGTTCATCTTTATTGATCGAATTATCGTTTAACTTTTGAACCAGTATTAAAAAATCATCTTCTATCATACCCTATAATAGAGCTGAATTTAGATTTGGTAGGGTTCGATAAAAAAATATTTTTTTGGCCTTAACGCACGATGTCGCAGCTGAAGGAGATAATAAATAGCAATAGTGATTCACTAGTGATCTAGAGGCAGAACACTAGTGAATTATTAGTTTATAAGCCAGTCGTAAGATGAAGCGTTATATTTTTTTGCTTTGAATAGCTTTTTATTCAATATGTTTCTTTTTGTTAAAATTAAAACGGCGAGCAATGCTAAATCCCCAACGGAATTGTCCTTTACCCCATGAGCTATTTGTTTCGCTAATAAACTGAGATTCTTGTATTGCGGTAGCATTGGTAAAATTGAGATGGAAGATATGGCCTCCAGTATCCATTTCCAAACCGACACCTAGTGCATTATAGTAATGCTGTCCGCTTACATCTTCACGGTATTTTTTGTTCGACGACTTTCGGAAAGGAAATGTATAGTCTGCTACTAATGCTATCCTATTGCTTACCTTGGCCCGCCCACCAATACCAAGAGCAAATACATCATTCTGATCGTTATAAGCAGTATAGTTCCGGTGAAGATAGGTTGGGACCACAACGAGCGATAGATTTGAACTAAATTTACGGGCAATGATGAGCTGCGTCACATAGCTCAATCGATCATTAAAGTCTTCAAAGCTTGCTGCCGACGACTTATCCGGGCTGGCTTCCATGGCAGATAGTGTTGTACTTCCAAAAAAAGCAACAGAAACAGGTACATTATTGTCGACAGTTTGTTCGATAAATCTATATTTCACATTCCCCTCAAATAGTTGTCTAACCTCTGTTGCACCCTTCGAGCGGGCGATTCCAATGTTTAGGTTATCTAATAGACCGTAATCAAAACCTATTCGGATGTCGGTCGAATTATCGAGACCGAAGAAATTCTTCCCTCCACCGGCACTGCCTGCTATATCGCCAAAACGGTGATCTACTCTAAAGTCCATTTCATGGCGGTGAATTGTTTCCGTCGTCTTGAGGTTGATCAGGTTACCGGATTTAAAGGTTGCAGTGACTTTTTCATTTTTAACCCCATCGATATGGATTAATTTATCAAGGTCTTCCTGAGCGAATGACCTTACGGAAGTAAAGCACAGGAGTATAAATAGCGTTTTTCTCATTTGCAATGAATTCGGGTGATTATGGTTTATAGGTCGCATCAACTGTGATTTTCACTACTTCAGCAATTTTTTTTCCGACGATGGAAGGAATAGAAATTTTGTGATCGGCGAGTCTTACCTGAAAACTTGTAACAGCTTTTAATGTCCCATCTTTAACAATAAATGCAGCCTTGGTGCTGTACGGCTTGGTAACTCCATGGATCTGAAGTGTGCCCGTTACGTTCAGCGTATAACTGCCGTCTTTTGTTAATTTGTCTGCATTTTCGACTTTCCCTTTAAATTCTGATAGGGGGTATCGGTCACTTTCCATGTAATTTTCATTGAAATGCTCTTGCATGAGCTTTTTGTCAAATTGAAAAGATGTATTTTTTACCCGAAAGATGATATCTCCGCTTTGAAGGTTCATCGCCGAAGCGCCTAAGATACTTTTGGCTTCGATGTCTTCCAATGGTGCATTACTGAAAAAAGTGATGCTGGTCTCTTTTGAAACAAAGGAAGCCTTTTGTTGCGCAAATGTCGTCATACTGATGAGCATCATGAAGAGCGCTATGTAAATGTTGATTTTGTTCATATGCATAACATTAATTTTCAGGTGAATTTTTCTTAATCCATGCATCCAGCAGCTCTATTTCTTTTGATGTGAGTGAGCCGCCTAATGGCATGGATTTGGTCACCAATACCGCATTGTTAATCTTTGCAATATTGTCTTTGACAGAGGTATAACCACTGAACGCCCATCGCCCACTTGCCGAACGTCCTGTTGCGTGGCATGAACTACATTTCGTTTCAAAAAGTGCTTTAGAAAAATTCGTGTAGGACACATTCTGGGTTGTCACCGTTTCAGTTCCGTTATCCGGAATGGTCGTAAGTTCTTGCGCTTGCTTTTTGGTACAGGCCGAGAATGAGAGAACTGTTAAGGTAAAGAGTGAAATAACAACGTAACGATGTGCGCTGAGGCGAGGATTTACCGTTTTTAGATTTTGTACCATAAGTTTGAATAGTTAGTCTTGGCTTAGTTAGTCTTGGCTTAGTTAGCAGGAGCAACGACTGTGTTGTCATTTACTATTGGCCAAACGCCAACGCGTGGAAAACTTATCCCTTTATTGTCTCCGCGTTGTATATCCTGGCCGAAATAATATAAGGGCCATCCTTTGAAAGTTAATTGTTTCTTTCCATAGACGGTTATGACAGCGATGTCAGCTGTACGAACAAGCGAAGGCAGAGCTCCCGTCTCTTTTTGAAAGATTGGCCAGATCGCATCATTACTGAAATCTGCAGCAGTATAATTGTTTTTGTTGAATTTGTCGGGTTTAAAGGCATATAATGTTCTGCCCTTATCATCTGTCAGATAAATTGTTTTTCCTGTTCCTTCCGTATAGTCGCCTAAATAGTTTTTAGTATCGTGACCGATAAGTTGCGCATTGGCGACCATGAGTAAATAATCGGGTTTGGCCACGTACCATATTTTATTTACAGCATCTCCTTTCACCTGACCAGATTGACTATCGCCTGCATAGTAGTAAAGCGGCCAGCCTTTAAATGTACTTTGTTTGGAACCATCTTCACGGGTTATTTCACCGAGCAGGCTTTTGTCAATTTTTAGGTCTGTGCTTGTTTCGCTGCTATAATAAACCGGCCAAGTAGCCAAACAATTACCGCTGCAGGTCGAAGTTCCTTTTGTATCATTCGAAAAGAAATAAAGTGTTTTACCATCGGCATCGGTCAAAATATTGCCAAATTGAGTATTGGCAGACATTTGCACGCCCTTGTTTTTATTTTCGACATTGCCAGGCTCACCATCGTTTTTTGAACAAGCAGAAAACATGGCTAAGGTCAATAGACCACCTATAAAGGTTAATTTGACTTGTTTTTGGTTTGATTTCATAATTGTATGTTTTAAAATAATGTCTTGATACTACGATCAGGTCAGCGAAAAGGTTGCTTGGAAATCGGGTTGAAAAAAAATATTTTATGGAGGCAACCTTTCCGATTATCCTCTCGTATTAGACTTAATACTATATTTATCAAAAGAAAGAAGCAATATCGAGTGGCGATAACAGAAGTTGACGAAAAATCTATCCATATTATTAAAGGATGTATTGATGAGGACCGTAGGGCTCAGAAAGATCTTTATACAATCTATTACGCTATGTCTTTAGGGATATGTCTGCGCTACGCTAATCACAGAGAGGATGCCATAAGTATTTTAAATGAGGGCTTTTTCAAGGTTTTTAAAAATATCAACAAATATGATTTTCAGAAGCCTTTTTCCATATGGATCAAAAAAATCATGACAAATACTGCAATTGATTTTTATCGGGCAAAGATTAAACAGGGCATCCTGGTAGATGTATCCATGTATGAGCATACCATTGTTGAAGATGATAGCATCAGTCAAAAGTTAAACTATGAAGACTTGTTGGCGATGGTACAGCAGCTTCCACCTGCCTACAGGACAGTGTTCAATCTCTACGCGATCGATGGTTATGGACACGAAGAAATTAGTGGCATGTTGGGGATTGCTATTGGAACATCAAAATCTAATCTGCATAAGGCACGCGGTCGACTGGCAGAAATGGTGGAAGTTCAAGGTGTAAAATTTGGTAAAACGGAAGAGAAAAGATGATGGAAAAGGATAAGAACAAGATTGATGAGCTATTTAAGGAAGGCTTAAGTGATGCTAACTTTGAATTTGATGAATCACATTGGCAAGATATAGAATCGCGGTTAGACAATGAAAGGCGTGTAAAGAGACGAAAGATCGTCGTTTTAACGACCTTGGCTGCTACACTTGCAGCAGTTTTAACGATCTTTTTTACCTGGAATAGCACTTTATTTAAAACCAATAATTTACAAGGTGAAATAAATTCGGCGGGTATTTCGCCTGAAAAAGAGGTTCCGGAGAGCAAAATAGTTCAACCTAAGGAGCATTCGCTAGAGGAATCCAAACGGGGGCAAGGTTGGATTGCAGTTCAACAGATCAAACGTACGAATAATGTGTTCCAGATTTCAAATGAAACCATCGTACTGCAGGATATTCGTTTGGCGAAGATAGCGGATGCAAATCCGATAAGCGGGCAAGAAAGAAAACTAAATACTACATTCACTATTCCGCGCATGGAATATAACAATCAGAGATTGCCTCATTTCAACTTAAGAGAAGAACCGGTTGAAGGGACAGGGGAGCGTCTGGCAGCCATTTATCAGCCCAAAGAAAGTATCGGATCCAATGCACAGGAAAGAGAGCGGTCGGTTGTTAGTTTCTTGGCAGGGCCAGATTTGACAAGCGTACGCGGGGCAGGCAAATCATCCCTTAGTGAGAATATAGGTTTGGCCTACTCCTATCCCCTCACAAAAGCATTGCGTGTATCTGTGGGGGCTACCTATGCTAAAAAGAATTATACGTCAGCTTATAAATTTTATACGCCATCAAATCCACCAGAAATGACGCAATTGCCGAGCAATGTCAGCGCAGTATGTGATGTTCTTGATGTACCACTGACAGCAAGTTATACGGTATTGAAAAGTAAAAAAGTGAAGTTTAATGTTAGCGCAGGACTTTCGAGCTATTTTATGCTAAAGGAAAAATACACTTTTGATTATGAAAGCGGAGGTAGCTACGGTGGAGCTCAGAAAAGTGCCGTCTATGAAGTGAATGGAGAGAACCAACATATTTTTGGTGTAGCCGATTTTTCAATCTCCATTGAGAAGAAAATCAATGATAAAATTAATATCGGTGTAAAACCTTTTGTTAAAATGCCATTGACAGGGATTGGTTACGGAAATGTGGATCTAGAATCTAAAGGCGTAGCGTTTACCTTAGGAATGAGTTTGTAATTCTGGCGGAATTGCGCAAAAGTTAGCATGTTGCTGTAGACAAGAATCAAAACCTATATCAGGAAAATGGCCTGACCAGAATATTTGAGTCTGTTGAAATTAGGCGTGTTAGCAAGGATGTTAGTATGGTATTTCCGATATCGTATAAAGTGATAGATTCTCCTCCAGCAAAGGTAAGTATCAACATATTGTCTTAAAAATTTACTCCACTTTTAAGCTGTCGACCGGATTAGCTTTCGCAGCAGCTATTGCTCTTGTACATAGCGTGAGAATAGCAATTACCAGGGCGATGATTCCTGCGCTGGCAAGTATCCACCAGCTTACTGTAATGCGATAGGCGAATTCTTGTAACCATTGATTCATTAGCAGCCATCCTACAGGTAGTGCAATCAACAGAGCTATACCGACCAGTTTAACCATATCAGAGCACAGCAGATAGACCAAATTGCTAAGTGTTGCGCCCAATGTTTTACGTATGCCAATTTCCTTTATTCGTAATTGAATAGAGAATGTAATCACACCAAATAGGCCCAAACAGGCAATAACGATAGACAGCAATGCAAAAATTAAGAGAATCTGGCCCTGCTTTACTTCTGAATTATATTGGTGCTCATAGGTTTTATCTAAAAATGTGTATTCCAAAGGATAATCGGGGACGTATTTACTGTATACCTTGTTGATATACGAAATCGTATGATTCATATTTGTCGATTTCATGCGGATATAAATATTGTCCATTTCCATTTTATTGGTCGGAAGTACTAAAACAAGGGGTTCAATCTTGTGCTGGAGTGAGTAAATATGAAAATCACTGACTACCCCAATAACAGATTTCAAAATTGATTTGCCAGCTTTGTACCTTCCAAATTCAATTCGTTTCCCTACAGCATTTATCCAGCCCTGTTTTTTTTCGAATGCCGAATTTATAATGACGGAAGCACTATCTGTTGGCATAGTACTGTCGAAATTTCTTCCTTTTACCAGTTGAATATGCATAGCTGGGATAAAATTAGGATCAATTTTTAAGGTATTAGCGAGTGTAAAGTTGGGATCAATTTTACCATTATTTTCAACATTGAAAGTTCCCACACCAATGTCGTTTTTTCCAATAGGATTACTAGCGAACGCGACTTCTGTGATATGGCTATCCTCAAGTAAGCTATTCCGGAGCTCATCGCCTTTATTACGGGTTGATTCATTGTCCAGATGGAAAACCATGACCTGATTTTTGTCAAAGCCTAGATTTTTTGTCGTCATAAAATCCAATTGCAGAAAAATGACTATGGTGGATACAATAAGCAATACCGCAATTACAAATTGAAAAACCACGAGTGATTTTCTCAATAGATGTTGGTATCCATGCGTTCCGATCTGGTTTTTTAGAGAAGGAATTGTTTTTAGTCCGGATAATACTAATGCGGGATAAATACCGGTTGTGAACACTAAAAATACCATAAACGGCAATACAAAAAGCAGCGATTTTCCTATTCCAAAATGCCACAGATCCAATTGCTTGCCGATCATCTGGTTTAACCAAGGAAGAAATAACGATGCCAGTAATATACTTAGCAATGTTGCAAACAAAATAATTAGTGATGTCTCGACAAGAAACTGTTTGGTCAGATTTAATGTGCTGGAGCCTATCACTTTCCTAACAGCAACTTCTTTCATTCTTATTGAAGCTTGGGCTGTTGTGATATTAATGTAATTTACGATAGCGATCAATAGGACGAGCACACCGATAATAGAAAAAATGTACACATATTTGATATTACTATTATTGCCAAGCTCATAGCTTAGGTTAGAATGTAGATGGATATCGGTAATGGGTTGTAATTCGATTTTATAATCAAAATCGAGATCGCGCCCATGGATATATTTTTTTACAATGTAGGGAAGTTTTTCTTGAAGTTGCGGCAAGTAAGACTGGTCTTTTAGCAATATGTAGGTATAGAGATAAAGTTGATTCCAATCCGGATTGAAGTCTTTTGAAAAAGAACGAATGGCTCTAAAAGTGAAATGAGTATTTTGTGGTACATTTTGGATAATACCCGTAACGAGAGTTGGCTCTGATTTATTAAAATAAAGGGTTTTGTTGAGCGCTGTTGCCGCAGATCCAAATAATTGTATGGCTAAGTCTTCTGTCAATACAATAGACTGTGGATTATTTAATGCAGTTGCAGGATTGCCAGCAAGAAATTTATAATCAAAGAGATTGAAAAAATTCCTGTCAGCCATGAAAATTTCGTCCACCTTTGTTTGTTGACTACCGATCGTGATAATACCGCCGCCCTCCACATCAAATCGGGTAGCTTCTTTTACGCCGGGAAATTCATCCTTAATGACATTGGCAAGGGGACCTGCAGTTCCTGTTATATCAAAGGAACCACCATCCCATTTTCCGTGAGAAACAACCCGATATATACGATCTGTATGTGTAAAATAACGATCATAACTCAATTCATCATTGACAAATAAGAGGATAATCCAGCATGCGGCCAATCCCAATGATAGCCCTAGTATGTTGATCAAGGAGAAGATCTTGCTTCTGAACAATTTTCGCCAACCGATTTTTAAATAATTATACATGGTATCCTAATTTTAATGATAAAAATTCATTGCATATCATTTTTATTTAATGCAACATGTTTAAGATCAATTAATTTTAAATGTGTCAATAGTTTTGCCTAAATTAAAAATTGTTGATATTCAGTGTTTTATTGTTTTTTTTAATAGTAGGCTACTGTTCGGTTTTGAACAATATTGTTCGCTTGCGAACGGAGAATAATTAACTAAGCTTTCATAAAAGAAGATACCCTGACATTTTTTACTAATCTATGTCCAGTGACTATTTATTTTAAAGATATAATTGCTATCAATGTTAAACAGACGTATTACAAGAGATATAGCGCCTCAGTATACATTCAAACAATAGAAAAAACACATCGTTTTCGCTTGAATGGGAATATTTTAAAAGTAAAAAGCCTCATTTACGAGACTAAACAAAATAACCCCCAGATAGATATAAATAGAAATTGGCATGTAGCATAAAACGCTTCATGCGATTATAGGTAAGATCAAGCACGATGTCAAAAATAGAAAGCCTTAGAAAAGGCTTCACTGTAAAAAATACCAATAACTTTTCTAACCGTTCTTCGCTATTCTTCGCTTCGATTGGAAAATCTGGAATCGCCCTTACCCCTAGATTTGAACTTCCGTCGAGATTGAGACCCATTCCAGCAGAAAAACGGAAGACTAATCCTGTTTCAGGTAACCATACCAATAAAGGATCAGCCCCAACTCCATCACCTCTAATTCAGCAAAGGCGACATTAATTACGCAACAGCTAACTTTACCTTAACGCACTATGTTGCGTTAAGGATTGAGCGCATAGGAGAGATTAAGGGGGGATGTTGATTTGAGTCCTAAGCTCATAAGATATGTCTTCAGCTCATGTTTTTTTGATATTTAATATACTGTACGCATGTGAACAATATCACTATAAACTGTTCGCATCCGTACATCTGCTTTGTTTGAAAAATGCGCTAGATGGGCTTTATGATACCATAGGGAGCATAATTAAATTCCATGGACAACTGGTATAGTATTTGGCACGCTGCTATAAAATGAATAATAAGTTCTTTAAGTATGCTGACTTTCACCTTTCGATTTCTGCCATCCACCGAGTTTTGTTGGGTGCTGGTCTAAATCCGTTAGTCTATAGGCATATTGAACTTTAGTTTTGAGACAACAAATAAGAAAATAAAACGAATAATATAAAAAAGACATTATGAAAACGCTAGTAAAAACAATCACAGCAGCAGCCCTAATCGCAGTATCTACATTTGCTATGGCAGCTGAAGGACCAGGGTCAAAATCAAACCCAGTCAGCGTTAACCTATCGACCGCAGACTTTGCACTGGAGCACTATGTCGCTGTGATCACAGAAGGTGAGTCGGCTGGAATAGAGCAGTTGTTTGCTGAAGACTTTAATCTAAAGGTCCAAACGGGCACCTTAAAGTCATATAGCCGCTATGAAGTGGTTAAATCCTTGAAAAAACAAAAAAATATCCACCTGAATTGTGCGGTTAGCACAGATGTAGTTGAACAGTCTACAGATTATATGGTGGCCAGGGTTACTTTGAAATTTGAAAATTTCACCAAAACCGATCTTGTTACCTTGGTGCGTGAAGGTAAAGACTGGAGAGTATCCAAATCGATCAATTCATATAAATAAGAGCTATTTCAAACAAGTATATATATGTTGTAGAGCCACATTGAGAGATGTGGCTTTTTATGTGGTGTGCGCATGCGGACAATCTATTTTGAAACTGTTCGTATGCGCACATTTCCTTTTTAGAAGAAGAGTTAAAAAAACGCCGTTAATAGGATTCTGAGGCATAAATGTGCTTATTATACCCACTGGTATAGTATTTGGCATACGGCTGCTAAAGTAGTTCTTATATTCTTTATTTACGTTTTAGTATGGAAACTCTCCGGGACAGCAAATGAAAATTTACCTTTTCATTTCCGCTATTCACCGGTTTTTGGTCTCCGTTGGTCTAAAGTCCGTAGGCTAACGGCATATTGAACCGTAGTTTTGGATCAACAAGTAAGGATATATAAACTAACACAATCGAACAACAAGATATTATGAAAGCATTTGTAAAAACATTCACAGCAGCAGCATTAATCGCCTTATCGTCATTTGCTATGGCAACTGAAAGACCTGTATCAAAACCAGAAAAAGTTAGCATTAATTTGTCCACAGCAGACTTCGCTTTGCAGCATTATGTTGGGGTAACGACAGCCGGTGGATCTGTTGGTCTGGAGCAGTTATTTGCTCAAGATTTCAGCCAGAAGATCCAGGCTTCCAATATGCTGACCTACGGACGCCGGGCAGTAATTGAATCTTTAAAAAAACAGAAGGGAGAAATTATGAACTGCAAAACCAATATCAAAATCGTTGAAAAATCTGCAGATTATATGATTGCAAAAGTTGTGTTAAAATTTGACAGTTTTAGTATGACTGATCTAGTGACTTTGGTTTACGAAAATGGCATCTGGCAGGTGTCCAAGTCAATCCATTCCTATCAATAAGAGCCATTCCCCACAAATATATAAGTTGTAGAGTCACATTGAGAGATGTGGCTTTTTTTTTAAACACTATTCCTCAGTAGCAGACCTTTTGATTTCTCTTCTTGGCTCCATTATTGTACCAACTCAGTTGCCGATGGAGCAGTGGAATAGGGTTTTTTATTCTAAATCGTGGAAACGAAAGAGGTATGAGGTATAAATTACCTTTTTGTGCTTTTTTTTTGACGATTTACCTAATGTGGTTGGAATTCTTTAGTTTTGACTATACTAGGTTAAAATTACACTATTGCCTCCTCGGCAAAGAAACGTTTGGAAAACTCAAAAAATACGGGCGAACAATGATATTGAAAGAAAGAATCGGCTACAACTACCTGAAATACCTGTTTACGGGGACGCTTTCGGCTTTGCTGGCTACAGGGTATGCGCAGGAAGTACAGAAACAGCAGAAGGATAAGAAAGAGTCGCAGCAACATATCGAGCAAGGCAGTAGGGGACAGGTTCAAACCATGGATTCCATCGATGTGGTACGCGACTACCGGCCCATGCTAGCCGATGCCGTTAAGGTGCGCCGGAGCCCCGATATGCAACGTATCAATCGCGACGCTATAGAGACGGAGTTACGTCAGATCGCCACCACTACCTTTTTAGCACAGCAAAAATATAAGCATGCGTACTACCATGAATTGATGAAACGGCATCCTGACGCTTCGCAAAGTAACATCGATAATTACCGAATCGGCTATCTGGCCTACGGGGCCGGTGAGTACAAAAGAGCGAGCGGTATGTTGGAGGCGATTAAACCTTCGGACGCTTTTTATCAGGGAGCGGTTATGACGTTGGGTCATATTGCCCTGGAAACTGGCGACAAGCAAGCCGCACGAAACGCCTTTGTCAAAGCGACAAAACTGGATCTCGACCGGCAAGTGAAAGCCGATGCGCTATTTAACTATGCTAAAGTCCTGCTTGCTATGGACTCCACCCAAGCTGCACAAAAAGTCCTCGAGAAATATATCACCCAGGAAGTGAAGCCTATCGACCCGGGGGCAAAAAGACAAGAAAGTCCGGAAACATTATCGGCTGAAATCCTGCGGGGGACAACCAACTTCCATGCTGGGGTCAGTATGCTAGAATCGCTTAAGGAGCGCGGTCGGGAAGTCAATGCGATCTATCAAAAGGTGACTTACTACCGCGGACTTGAGTTTTATAACGAGCGCGCTTTCGAAAATAGCATATCCATGTTTATGCGATCGGAAAAGTTTTCGATCAATGCAGAAATGGCGGCTCTTGCAACCTACTGGAAAGCGGAGGCGATGTATGAAGTGCGCAAATTCGGAGAAGCGGTAGAAAACTTCTCCCGGTTCCTGAGCTTGCCCGCCGCACGGAACAGCGACGTCTACAATTATGCTAATTATGGCTTGGCCTATGCTGCCTACCGAAACAACCGTTTTGAGCTGGCTGCCGATTATTTTGAACGTTTTCTAACTGCCGGAGGAAGTACAGTAGATCAAAATATACGGTATGACGTCATTGCACGTCTGGGCGATTCATACCTGTGCCTTCGCAACTATGGGCGGGCCAACAAATACTATGACCAGCTGATCAACAGTAAAGCGCCCAATCAGGACTATGCCTTCTTCCAACGCGGTGTGATCTTTGGTTTGCAGGGTGACAATGAAACCAAGCTCAGTACGCTGCGGTCGGTTCTGAAACAATTTCCGTCGTCGAACTATGCCGATGATGCAGCCTTTGAAATTCCCTACACTTACTTCACGATGGGAGATTATAGCCGTGCTATCGAAGGGCTACAGGGGATGATCGAGAAGTATCCTCGCAGTAGTTATATTCCCCGTGCCCTAATGACGATAGGGCTCGTGCAATACAATAACGATGAACCTGAGGCGGCGAAAGCCACCTTCCAAAAAGTGGTGGAGAAATATACTAGAACCGCTGAGGCAGAGCAGGCAATGCGTTTCATTGAAAACATCTACCTCGATCAGGGAGATGCTTCGAGCTATATTCGTTACGCTGTCGGTACCAATGTCAGTAATCTGAGTCCTGCGGAGTTAGATAACATGGCTTTTCAGGCCGCCCAGTCTCTGTTTGCCAGAGGAGAATACGGTGCGGCAGTAGAGGCGATCAATGCCTATTTTGATAAATTTTCCAAACCCAAACAAGAAAAATTCGCTCGTTATATCCGTGGGGTGAGCTCGTATCGTACCGGGCATCCACAGGAAGCATTGCACGATCTGAATATCATATTGAACGACTGGACAAGCAAGTATTCAGAGAATACTTTGCTGACGGTGGCTGCGCTATATCTGGATCTTAAAGAATACAATGAGGCCATTGTGCACCTTAAAAAATTGGAGCTCAATGAAGAATATAAAAAAAATTATGGCTATGCGGTAACGAACCTGATGGTCTGTTATTTTGAACTCGGCGATATGGAACAGATGGCCAAGTACGTGAGCTTGATCAAGAATTACAGCGGAGCAACTGAGGAGGAAATTGCCAAGGCGCATTTGTACAGCGGGAAAGCATCGTTGAAAGAAAAGAATATAGCGTCTGCCATGAAAGAATTCAACCTGGCCGCGCTGAAGAGCCAATCGGCTGTTGGTGCAGAAGCACGGTACCGCGTGGCGCTCTTGCAGTATGATAACAAGGAATATGATAAGGCGTTGGAAACAGCCTTTGATGTGATCAACAATAGGGAAGCACAAGAATACTGGGTGGCCAAGAGCTTTCTATTACTTGCCGATGCCTATGCGCGTAAAGGCAATGCTTTCCAGGCGAAAAGCACCTTGAAAAGCGTGATTGATAATTATGACAAAAACGATGATATCGTGCCTGCAGCGAAAGAACGCTTACAGAAATTGAAGTAACAGCTCGCAAGATCTGCCAGTACATAAGCATTGACGAAGCTTTTCAATGCGACCAAATAAAGACACTGTAGAGAACCTACCGTGGTAAGAGCCCGACAACAGTCGGGCTTTTTTCGTCTCCTCAAGGAAATGATTTCCATGACTTCAGCTGGTTTACGACGATTATACCCAATTTTTGTACAAAAACGAACCATTTCTGAACAAATCAATACCATAGCGGAAACCTGCTGTTGCTATTTTTGTGTCGTACTCCAATAAATCAATTTGATTTAAACAATACCAATACACTATAGGTGTTGATGAAAGGGGAATACAATAACCAATGGGCAATAGACTTAAAAATATGTTTAGAAACGAGATGATAAACAGACAGATAATATCAAATAGCTTAATAAAAAGTGTTTTTATCCTCCTATTTTGCATTTCCGCGTCGCTTGGCTTTTCTCAAAAAAATAAAGGTCAAGGCGATTCCGGCAACTCAGGGTATATCTTACTGAAGCCAAAATACGATGGTCATTCAGTCTTGCGCAACCCTTTAAATGGTTGGGTAATGTATGCGCCCAGGAATGCAGATGATACGTATTGGGATATCGAATATTTTGTGCCGGCATTGGGTAAAAAGGTCAAGGTCATCGATTATGCGTCGGCATGTTATTTACGTACCAGCTGGTCTTCTCTGAATCCCAGTGATGGTGTTTATGCCTGGGATGATCCAAATTCTAAAATAGGAAAGCTCATTAAAGGTGCGCAAAAGAGAGGGTTGCCCATCGCGCTACGTATTGTGGTGGACGGTCGCGACCAAGGTCAAAATACACCCAAATTTGTGTTTGACCTTGGAGCCAAATATTACCTGGAAAATGAAAACCATCCCGATAGACAAACACCTTATCCTCAGGATACGGTATTTAGAAAATACTATACCAAATTTATCACAGCTTTGGCCAAGGAATTTAATGATCCTGAAAAGACCTCTTTTATCGATGCTTATGGCTTGGGAAAATGGGGCGAAGCACATTATGTTGTCTATGAAGATCCAAAAGTGGCAACGTCCGAAAGTACCGAAAAGATAAAGACAGAAACCTTGGATTGGGTAACCAGTTTGTATGCTAACACATTTACCAAGGTACCTCTGGTTATTAATTACCATCGTTTGGTGGGGCATCCCGAAAGTTGGGGAGTTGTTAACCCAAACAGTGAACGCTTATTGGACAAAGCTATTGATAAAGGTTATAGTCTGCGCCAAGATGCTTTTGGTATGACCGGCTATTACCAGGACTGGGAAAAGAATTTTGCCAAGAAATGGAATTTTAAACGCCCTATTATTATGGAGGGCGGTTGGATTATCGCCCCGGGTAAACACCGTTATTGGACAGACCCGAGCGGGAAATATAGGGAAGGGCACGATGAGGATGTCAGGAAAGGAGAGTTCGACCTGTCGGCCGAGGCCCATGTCAATATGATGGATTTTAGAGCAGGTGGAGAAACTGAATCCTGGTTTAAGTCCTTTGATCTGGTTCAAAGGTTTAATACGGAAGGGGGCTACCGCGTATATCCAGACCAAATCAGCTTGCCTCAAGAAATTAAGCCGGGCAAGGTTGCGCTAATTTCTCATCGTTGGCAAAATATGGGTTGGGGCTATTTACCCAATAATATCCCACAGTGGAATTATAAATATAAAGTAGCTTTTGCATTGTTGGATGCCGAAGGGAATGTCAAAAAGATTTTTGTAGACCACCAAAGCGAACCGTCTACCTGGTTGAAAGGTACTGCTGCGAGTTATAAACTAAATGCAAAAATAGATTTACCTGTAGGAATTTACCGCTGGGCAGTAGCTATTGTTGATATGACAAAGAAAAATAAGCCAGCCATTCAACTTGCCCTTGACGGAGATTTAACGGCTCAAGGCTGGACTAAGCTGTCAGCGTTGCAGGTAAAATAGCAAATTTTATTAAGAACTAACACCTATTATGATAAAACTGATCAATCTCTCTTTAGTATTGTCCCTGCTTTTTAGTCTGACAGCCTTTAACCTTATCGCACAGCAAAATATGACTAATGTATATGGTAGGCGCATACAATCATTAAATGGAAAATGGGATGCCATTGTAGACTTATACGACCAGGGCAGAAAAAATAAAATCTACCTGAATAAAAAACCGGAAAACAAGACCGATTTTTATGAATATGCTTTCGAAAATGGCCTTTGTTTAAACGTGCCCTCGGATTGGAACAGCCAGATGCCCGAACTTAAATACTATGAAGGTACCATTTGGTATGGACGTAAGTTTGGTGCAGTCAAAGCAAGTGGGGATAGGCTGTTCTTACATTTTGGAGCTGTAAGCTACCGTTGTCGGATTTACCTGAACGGACAAGAAATCGCACAACACGAAGGTGGTTTCACCCCTTTTCAGATTGAAATAACGGATGCTGTTAAAGAAAACGATAATTTTTTGGCTGTTGAGGTCAACAATACCCGACGGGTAGATGCTATTCCGGCGATGGCCTTCGATTGGTGGAACTATGGTGGCATCACTCGCGATGTTTTTTTGGTAAGCACTCCAAAGATTTTTATCGACGATTATTTTGTTCAATTAGACAAAATCAAAGCAGATAAAATCAACGCCCATGTAAAGCTTTCGGATAAGTTGGCTAATTCCTCCATTACCATCGAAATACCGGAACTACGACTAAAACAAACGCTTAAAACGAATGCTCAGGGAGAGGTGAAAACTTCATTCATATCAAAGGAAATTAAACGTTGGTCGCCTGCTGCACCTAAACTGTATAAGGTGAAGATTTCAACGCAAGATGATCAAATCGAGGAGGAAATAGGTTTTCGCAATATTTGGGTTAAGGGGGAAGATATCTTTCTGAATGGCGAAGCTATTTTTCTCAAGTCCATTTCATTTCATGAGGAAATACCTCAACGAAAAGGTCGTGCTTTTTCACAGGCAGATGCGGTGGTGCTGCTTTCGGAAGCTAAAGCTTTGGGCTGTAATATGATTCGCTTGGCACATTATCCACAAAATGAATATATCGTGAGAATGGCCGAAAAAATGGGTTTCTTGTTGTGGGAAGAGATTCCTATATGGCAGGGTATTGATTTTGAAAATGAATCGACCAAAGAGAAAGCGGGCAAAATGATGGGTGAAATGGTCGCTCGTGACAAAAATCGTTGTGCGCTCGCCTTTTGGGGGGTAGCCAATGAGACCCAGCCGTCCGAACCCAGAAATGCTTTTATCAGACATTTGATTGCAACATGTAGAGCCATTGACACTAGCCGGCTTATAATCGCTGCTTTTGATTTGGTTCGTTTCAATAAGGAGAAACAGACCTTTGTCATGGACGATCCTTTTACTAAAGAATTGGACGTCGTAGCTGTCAACAAATATTTAGGCTGGTACCACTCCTGGCCAGTTTCTCCTGATAAAGCCGTATGGGATGTGGCAAAAGGCCAGCCTTTAATTATTTCTGAATTTGGAGGCGAGGCCTTGTATGGCAAAACGGGCGAAAAGGATGTTGCCAGTTCATGGAGTGAAGATTACCAAGAGACTTTGTATAAAAACAACCTGGAAATGTTTAAGCATATCCCAAACCTGCGCGGAACTTCACCCTGGGTACTATTTGATTTCCGTTCGCCATTCCGTTTTCATCCGACGAACCAAGATGGCTGGAACCGCAAAGGATTGATCTCAGACCAAGGCTACCGAAAGAAAGCCTGGTTTCTGATGAAGCATTATTATGATAATAAATAAGACCTCAATTCTGAAGCTGAGCTTAAATAAGATTTCACAACGACAATAGATATTTGTCGTTACGTGCAAAAATAACTTACTGAATAGAATAAAAGTACATAAAAATCGAAATACGAAATGGACGAATACAAGATCAGTATATACAAATACGTTAAAATGATATGCTTACTGGGGCTTTTAGTACAAGCAACCTTGTTAAAAGCGCAAGATGTCATCGATTTATCGGGTACTTGGGGCTTCCAGACCGATGTGATGGATTTTCGCAGAGGGTCGCTGTCCCCTCGCTACAATCACGTTTTACAAGGGACAATTAAACTCCCGGCTATTACCGATGATTATCAGATAGGGTATCAAAATCCCTATAAATATATTGACCGTCTGACCCGAAAATACGAATACATGGGGCCGGCATGGTACCAGCGTGATATCGAAATCCCCGCCGACTGGAAGGGCAAAAAAATATTTCTATATTTTGAACGTACTCACTGGTTAAGTTCAATTTTTGTGGATACCAAAGAAGTCAGCAGCATCGATTATGTGAGCGTACCCCACAACCACGACCTGAGTTCATTTGTAAAGCCCGGAAAAACACACCGTATTACCATATGTATCGATAATCGGTTTCAGTACAACACGCACAAATGGAACCATGCACATACCGAATTTACGCAGATTAACTGGAACGGTATTTTGGGAGACATGAAACTGATGGCCATCGATCCAGTTTATGTAGAAGACCTTCAGGTATATCCAAATATCACAGATCAGTCCATAAAAGTAAAATTGCGAGTAAACAATGCGACAAAAAAACAGGTAAAGGGCAAGGTTTCTTTTGCTATCGCCGGAACAAAATACAGCCTTAAACATGAAATTGCATTGGTAAGTAGCGATTCGGTGACTTTTGTAGAGGCCAACATTCCGTTAGGGAAACACATTAAACTATGGGATGAGTTTAACCCAAATCTCTATCGGATTAGCTGCCAGCTGAATACTTCCGACGGTAAAAATAGCTATCAGCATGAAAAATCGACCACCTTTGGTATGCGTGAAGTAAAACAAGGAAAAAATCATGTGCTGCTCAATAACCACCCTATCCATTTAAGAGGCAATGTCGAAAATGCGGTGTTTCCAAAAACGGGACATGCTCCGCTTGATGATGCCTCATGGGAACGAATTATGATGCTGATGAAGGACTACGGCATGAACCATTTACGTTTCCATTCCTGGTGTCCGCCTGCGGCGGCCTTTCGTATGGCAGACAAACATGGAATATATTTTGAGGTGGAAATGCCTATGTGGGGCAAAGATGCCGAACCCGACGAAGCCAGATATAACTTCTTCCGCCGGGAAATTAAAGCTATTTTAAAAGAATACGGCAACCATCCTTCCTTTGTTCTGTACTGCAACGGCAATGAAATTACTGGCAATTTCGACTTTATCGAGGAATTAACCGCAGAAGGCAGAAAAGCTGATCCCCGCCATTTGTATAGCGGTTCTACGGCACGTACACGGGTTAAATCAGATCAATATTACGTGTCCCAGCAAACCAACAAAGGGCCGGTAAAGGTTTACGAAGGTCTGCCGGGTACAGATTGGGACAAGAATGTGGAATCTGATGTCGATGTACCTGTTATATCGCACGAGTCGGGACAACGTTGTATCTATCCAAATTTTGATGAGATAAAGAAATATGCCAACAGCCCCGTAGAAGCACGCAATTTCGAGGTATTTCGAGACCTGTTGCAAAAAAATGGCATGCTGGATCAGGCAAAGGATTTCTTTAGGGCATCTGGAGCACTGACCGTCCTCGAATACAAAGCGGTGATCGAAGCCTTATTGCGCTCGGGTAAATCGGCGGGCTTCCAGCTCTTGTCGATGAATGATTTTCCGGGACAAGGCTATGCTCCCGTAGGAATTTTCGATCCTTTTTGGGATTCGAAAGGATTGGTGACTGCCGAAAAATTTAGGGAGTTTTGCGCGCCAACTGTCGCCTTATTGCGTTACGATAAAAGTAGTTACTTCAACACCGAAACATTTAAAGGCAAAGCCGAGGTCTATAATTTCAGCAATTCCACACTTGAAAACGCCAAAATTAAATGGTGGTTGAGCGATACCGCAGGCAACGTATTGAAAAAGGGAACGTTGAAAAAGCAAACTATTGCCAATGAAAATGTATCTTCGGTAGGTGAATTCGCGATTCCTCTAAAAAACATCAGTAGCCAAAAGGTTACGGTTCATCTCGCGGTAAATGATACTATTAAAAATAGTTGGGACATCTGGGTATATCCCAAACATCAAGATCTGTTGCAGTCTACAGATAACGTGTTGTATACTGAAGTGTACGATGATGCTGCAAAAAGGCAGTTGGCTCAGGGGAAAACAGTGGTTCTTTATCCGTCGCCAGACCATGTAAAAGGTCGGAAATCACTATTTCATAATCATTTTTGGAACCCCATTATGTTTGCTTGGGCACCGATGACGATCGGCAATCTGGTCCATCATGAACAGGCCATGTTTAAGGATTTCCTTACTTCATACCATACCGATTGGCAATGGTGGGATATCCTGAACCATGCAAAAGTAATCGAGATGCAAAATGCACCACAACAACTGCGTCCATTTATACAGGTCATTGACAGTTACGACAACAACCAAAAATTAGGTATCGGTTTCGAAGCTAAACTGAACGGCGGGAAACTGCTGGTACTGGCATTGGATACCAAAACCGATATGGATAACCGGCCGGCCACCCAACAATTGTTGTACAGTATGGATAACTATGTGAAAAGTGCTAAATTCTCACCACAAGTGGCCGTGGATGAGAACTTTATTCAATCATTTTTAACAAAATAAGAAAGGTTTAAACGATGTTAAAAACAGTTGTATTTCCGATGATGACGTTTCTTTTAGGTTCAACCCTAATGGCACAGGAAATTAGGATAGAACGGAAAGCCCCTGTATCGCAGGTTTATAAAGAAACTGTCGAGGCCGAAAGTATATTATCTTTTAACGATTTGAACGTCGAATTTGGCTATGTGCTTTATCAGACCGAGATAAATACCGATGCCGAAAATGAAGAACTGGAATTGGAAAACGTGCGTGACTATGCCGTGGTCTATGTGGACGGTAAGTTACAGGGCACCTTGACTGATCAGCGTAAAAAGTTAACGATCAAAGCAGATCCGGGCACGCATATACTCCAGCTATATGTAGAGAACATAGGGCGAATAACCTATGGGCCAGAAATTACGGATAATTCGAAAGGGCTGTTTGGTACAATTACTTTAGCTGGAAACGACCTCCGAAATTGGAAAATGATTCCCTTGAATGTACGCAATTACCCACTGAAGGATCTTGTTTTTGAACGAAGAGCATCCGATAGCTCCCCTGGTTTTTATCAAAGTAAATTCGAGCACAATCCGTCAGAAAACAGTTATCTCAATATAACAGGTTGGGGTATGGGAGAAGTCTGGCTAAATCAAAAATATTTGGGGTCTTACTGGGAAGAAGAAAAACAACAGTCGATATTAATCCCTTCGGAGTATTTGATGTCCGGTCAAAATGAGCTAGTGATCTTCGAACTCAAAAACAATCAGCAAAAGAAGATAAGTTTGTCCACAACGCCTGTTTTTAAGTAAATTGCTACTGTTGGCTTCGGATGGGTCTGACATGCTTAAAAGAGCTGATGCAGAAATTTCGACGCAGCTCTTTACATAATAAAATGAGAATCGTAGTTTAATGGAATACTTGTCAGAAAAATATAGCTGGGCATTTTAATGGTATCTGGTATCCAGAAATCTTTGATTAAAATTTAAATAGCATTAGTAGCATCGTTCAATGAATAAATACAGTTTGATCATATGTTTCATTGTTTTTTTTGGAGAATCTGTTCTCGGTATTGATCTTTCGAGGTACAGGTTTCATCTGATGCCCGAAACGTCATATTACGGTGGTATACAAAGCATCGCAAAAGATAGTTTAGGGCGTATCTGGTACACGGGGCCTGATGCACTGTTCATGTACGATGGCAACAGCTTTTATCAGTTAAACGATATTGTTTCTGTACAGAAACCAACGCAGAAATGGGGCTATGGTTCGTTAATCCGGGATAAAAAAGGAAATCTATTTTTAGCCTCCGGGCAAGGGTTATTAAAATTCGATTACGAACTGTTTTCTTTTCAGATGGTGGTTCCCGGAATGATCCGTTCAATTTGTGCACATAACGATGGTCAGGTTTACATGCTGTCGGACAAGAGTATACTTCGCTATAATCCAGAAAATGAACATATAGAAAGCTTTTTATTGCCCAACAACAAGTCTTTTCAAAATATATTGAGTGCCAAAGACCAGGTGTTTTTAACCCAGGGTGCAATCTTGTACAAGGTAGAAATGGCAAAAAAAAGCCTGGTCCCCTTTGCGGATTTTAGCGGTACGGCAAATCAGGTGAATGATGTGGTTGCATACCGTGGCTTATATTACTTTTTAACACAGCGGGGAGGAATTCATGTCACAGATCTGACGGGCGCGTTAAAACAGAAAATTTCGGTAAGCATAGCGGGAAATTCATCCGTTTTAACAAAAAAAATGTATGTAGACCAAATCGGGGTGATCTGGGTGGCTACCCAAGCCGGATTATTTCTTTATGATCCCGCCAGCGAAAGCAGCAGCGTCTTGCAGATGAACCTGAATGATGTTTATTCACTGCCCAATAACTCGATATGGACAATTTATGCAGATCCGGACCAAGGTGTTTGGATAGGCACCTATGGTGGTAAAATAGCTTATTGCTCGTTTTACGATTCTAGGGTGCGTTACTTTAAGCCCAGCCCGGGAGGCCTAAATCACCCTATTGTCAGTAGTTTTCAGGAAGATCATATGGGAAATATATGGATTGGCACGGAGGGGGGAAGCCTGAATTACTGGAATAGAAAAAAAGATCAGTTTATCCGTCCCGAACAATCGCAGGGCAGTCCGTCAGGACCTAATATGATTAAACGCCTTAAATTTGACGGAGCAAGCAAGAGCCTGCTGATTTCTGCCTACAACGGTGGTATTGGCAGCTATGATGTGGACAACCAGCGTTTCAGCAGTTTCAATTTCCGTTCTCCGGAAAGCCAGCAGCCGCTAACCGTTTATGATTTTGTAAACGATAAGGAAGGTACTTGGTGGATGACAGATCCCGATAAATCTTTTTTATATCGAAAAAAATCGCTAGGCCATTTAGAAATGGTAAGCGTCAATGATGCCAGAGGCAAAAAATTAAATATCGAAGTTGAAGCGTTATATGTGAATAGCCAAAATCAGCTCTGTTTAATTAGCCATCAAGGATTTTTTATTGTAAATCCCCATACGTTAAACGTGTTGAAGCACTACATGGTCAAAGATGCTTCCTATTCTGCAAATTACCTGTGCTGCTATACTGTGACTTCAGATGGCGAAGTATGGCTAGGAACCTTGGGGAAAGGAGTAAACGTGCTCAAAAAAGACGGAACATACATCAATTATAGTCTAAGTAATGGATTTCCAGCAAAAATGGTATTTGGCATATTAGAAGATGACGCTACCAAAAATGTCTGGTTAAGTACAAGTGATGGTCTTTTTTGTTTCAATAGGAAATCCAGGAAATTTGAGAAAGCCAGATTCTATCAGGAAAATAACATTGGTTCATTTTATATTCATGCCGCTTACAAAACTTCCAAGGGCGAAATGCTGTTTGGCGGCACCAATGGGTTTTTACTTTTCGATCCCGCATACCTCAATAAAAATCCGCAAAAACCAAAGGCGTTTTTTACAGGATTTCTGGTCAACAATAAACTTGTGAAACCAGAGGACGGTACATCAATTTTAACGAAAGATATTGGTAGCCTTTCCAATCAAAAAGGAGATAAGATTAGGCTTTCCAGTAACCAGTCCAATGTCGAAATTAAGTTTTCGGCAAATAGTTATCTATCCGCAGATAAGAACCAGTTTGCTTACCGGATGCTGGGGCTTGGCGAAGACTGGCAAATTAGTCATGCCAACCAGAAATCCGTACAGTTTCTTAATCTTCCGGGCGGAGATTATACCTTCGAAATCAAGGCTTCCAACAATAACGGACAGTGGGGCGATCAAATATCGCGATTGTACATTCACGTAGATCCACCATTTTTCTTGTCTTGGTGGGCCTATTGTTTCTATGCGGCTCTTGTGTTTGCCTTGCTCTTTTTTATTATGCGATATTATAGCGATAAAAGAGTGTTTAAAGAGCGTTTGGCGCTCGAGCGCTTAAAAGAACAGAATATGCAAGCGCTGAACCAGGCGCGCACCGACTTCTTTACCAATATCTCGCACGATTTAAAAACACCGCTGACCTTGGTGTTACAGCCGCTTAAGCAACTCAAAGAAACTATTGTAGCCAATGATACTGCTTTGGTTTATATGGATTTAATAGAGCGGAATGTATTCAGAATACAACGGATGATTAGCCAATTGCTGCGCTTTCGCGAAATCGAAAGCCAAAAAATTACGCTCAATCCGCAAATTGGCGATTTTATCAATTTTGTAAGAGATATATTTAGCCTATTTGAGCTCTATGCCAATAAAAAAGGCGTTGAAACCAATATTTCCGCATATAAGGACAATTTATATGTCGCTTTTGATTACGATATTATCGAGAAAATATTGACTAATTTGTTCTCTAATGCCTTAAAATATACACCTGATAATGGATATGTGGGTGTACGTATATATCCTGCTACGGGGGAAGAAAAGGAACGGTTTTCATCCTTAAACCCGACGGAAATCGAATATATCTCCATCGAAGTTTTAAATACAGGTGATTGTTTTTCGGAAGAGCAGATCGCGACGCTTTATACTTCTTTCAATCGCTTATCGTCTCACCGGCCAACTTTTGAAGAAAGTTCAGGACTTGGGCTTGCCATTGTAAAAGAACTGGTGGATGTGTTGGATGGCAAAATATGGATGGTCAATAAGGCCGATAAAATTTCTTTTACCATTTCCTTACCTTTAAAAAAGCAGGCCAGTTCAGGAGATATGCAGTCTAATGTATATGATTATACCGTTTCTGAAATTGATGAAATCATCACACAGGATACTACAGCCCCGGAAAGCGGATCTATCTCTATCAAAAAAACAGATAATATCCTGCTGATTGAAGATGACCAGCAGCTTCGTGTCTATCTGGAACAGCGCCTGGCCGAAAAATATAATGTATATACTGCAAGTGATGGTGAGGAAGGTTTAATAAAAGCTGAAAAAATTTATCCGCAACTTATTATTACCGATTTGATTATGCCAAATCGCAACGGTCTGGAAGTCTGTCGTAGCCTTAGACAAAATTTTAAGACTAGCCATATTCCTATTATCGTGATTTCAGGTACCGGAGATGACAATCAGAATAAAATAAAGGCATTGGAATATGGGGCAAATGTGTTTATTGATAAACCCTTTCATGTTGACTATCTGTTGCAACAAACTGAAACCATTCTAAGAAATCAGCAGGAACTGAAAGAAAAGTACAGCAAACATATTCAGGTGGATCCCTCCAATGTTACCGTCACCTCCATGGACGAGGAGCTACTGGTCAAAGCCATTCAGGTCATTGAAGAAAACATTGACAATGCCAGTTATTCCGTAGAAGATTTTGTGGCTGATATGAATGTGGGCAGAACTATTCTCTATCAAAAAATACATGATATCGTAGGGATGTCAATCAAGGAATTTATCTTGAATATGCGTCTGAAAAGAAGTGCTTATCTGTTGGAGAAATCGGACTTGACGGTAGCGGAAGTAGCTTATCAGACTGGGTTTAACAACGCCAAATACTTTAGCGTCTGTTTCAAAAAACAGTTTGAACTAAGTCCTTCGGAGTTTAAGAAAAAGGTTTCCAGCGAAAGAAATAAGAAAAATAGAACATAATTGACCGATAGAGCCTTTTAGACTAGGTAAAGGCGATACTATATTTTTAAAATCCAAACGATGATGAAAATGATAATTTTTAGAAAAGCACTTCTGCTCACCTATTTTATTTGCTTGTGTAACATAATTTATCTAACAGCAGCAGTCACCCAGAAGGTCGATGAGACTTCTATCAGCCCCAATAAATACAGCACTGGTTCCCAGTCAGAGCGGATACAAAAAGCCATAAATGAGGCAAAAAATACGACTGGAAAAGTAGTCATCCCTAAATATGATGCGGTAGCGAAAAAAAGTGTCTGGCTCATTGATCAGGCCATTTTGCTTCCAAGCGATTTTGAACTTGAATTGAATAACTGCACCATTAAGCTATCGGATAAATGCCGGGATAATTTTATTCGTTCGGCAAATGCCGGACTGAAAATCAAAGACATAACTCCCTCAAAGAATATCAGGATTATTGGAAAAGGAAATGTCCTTTTAGAAGGAGCTGATCATCCCAGAGCCACGGGTGACCATAATAAAACCTTGTCCCTCAATCCCAGCGGATTTGGACAATCTTATGGTACCGATGCAGGCAAACCCGGAGTGAACCAAAGAGGCGGATGGCGAAACCACGCCATCATATTAGCGCATACTGATGTATTTGAGGTTAGCGGCATTACATTAAAAGATTATCATGGACATGGACTGGTACTGGAACGCTGTACAAACGGAAAGGTCAGCGATATTACTTTTAATGTGAGGCAGGCCGTAACTGTTGATGGGACAGACAAACAGATCCTAAACCAAGACGGCATGGGTATACGTTTTGGCTGTAAAAATATTCTTATTGCGAATTGCAGAGGTAAAAGTGGTGACGACTTTATTAATATAGGGTTGACAGATACTGGAGTGGGAGCAGGAGAAGAAAATGTAAATGTGGTCAGTGGCTCGATATATAGGGGCGAAATCGACAACATTTCAACTATTTATCTCCAAAACTGGCAGGACTTCTATTCAATTTCACATCGTTCCATACGGATTATGCCTGTGGGTAAACTTCGGATAAGCAATGTTTTTATCGAAAATATGGTCATCAGCCCGCTAGCACAGCAAGGTTTGGTGGTCGAGTATGCCGAGCATGTGCAGGGCTTATTTGTACGAAATCTAATCAGTCATCAGCCTATCAAAGCTAAAGGTATCTCGCAGGCCAGTTTCAGAGATATTATTTACAGAGGCGAGGGGGAAGCTATCGATGTGCAACAAAGCGATACGGTTATTTTAGATCACGTAATACGTTTAAAAAACGAATAATAAAGCGCTTTTAATCTCCATTTTAGCGCGAAAAACACCTGTTTTTGCCTTTTGTACAAAATCAAACCATTTTCGTACAAAAACGAACCCTATGAATTGGGTAGGATTATAGTTTTGTCTTAACCAATTTTAAAAAAGCAAAATATGTGTATTAAAATTCCTCCCGACCACGTGATCAGGCTCACGCAGGGTAATCCGAACTTTACTAAAAGCATTGGCAATGTACGGCTGAGTTTTACGCTTCGTCAATAAGTCTGAAAACGAAGTCTTGCCATCAGCATTGTGTGCATTAGCAGCAATGCGATGTTATTTATCACAAGAGGTTAAATTTAAAATCCAAGCCTATTGAAGCACACCTATTTCAAACTCATATTCTTTACGAGAAAGGGAAAGTAAAGAACTTAAGTAAATTTTAACTAACCAATATAAATCAATGATACAAAAAATACATATCTGGCTCAGGAGCTGGATAATGAGTGCCACCCTATTGTCGGTGGCATCAAATTACGCTTATTCGCAAGCCGCAGATCAGATGCAAGTCAAAGGTCGGGTGACCAATGATGCGGGAGAGGGACTTAAGGGTGTTTCCGTCATGATTAAAGGAGCGAAAAACGGGGTGCAGACAGATGCAAATGGTTATTATACCATTCAGGCGGCCCCTACAGCCACGCTGCTATTTACCTACATCGGCTTTAATAGCCAAGAAATAAAGGTCAACCCATCAGGAGTCATCAATGTGAAAATGTCCGGAAATAATGTTCTGGATCAGGTTGTTGTCGTCGGTTATGGTACGGCCAAGAAAAAAGATTTAACGGGTGGTTTGGCTGTCGTCGGAAAAGAGCAGCTAAGCATGGTATCGACCTCCAACCTGATGGATCGTTTGGTGGGACAGGTGGCAGGCTTCTCCATCACTACCGGTGAAGCTGCTCCGGGAGCATCACAAACGTTGTTGATAAGGGGAGAAAATTCAATCTCAGCAAATAATAGTCCTTTGATTATTCTGGACGGTATTCCCTACAGCGGATCCTTGGCAGATATTGATCCAAACAACGTCGAAAACCTTTCCATCTTAAAAGATGCCTCCGCTTCGGCTATTTACGGTTCGCGTGCAGCCAATGGGGTTATTCTGATACAAACAAAACGAGGCGCGCTGGGTAGAGCGCAGGTAAACTACAAAGGTTTGATCGGCATGGCCGAGCCTATGCAGCGAATCAATGTCATGGGGCCCAACGAATATATCCGCTTTCAACAGGATATAGCCCGTATTAAGCAAGGTTACACCGGCGCTTTGTTGGATCCTATTGCAGGCGATATTATCAGCGTAACGGAGCGTGGCAATTATGCGAAAGACATTACCAACAACTGGCAGGATTATGTCTTTCGGAAAGCTTTGACCATGGATCATCAGCTGAGCATTTCGGGAGGTACTGAAAATACAAAATATATGGCTGCCCTAGCAGCGTTAGATCAAGAAGGCGTGGTGTACAATTCCAAGTTGTCACGTTTAAATATAACCACAAATGTGGATCAGACTTTTAATAAATGGTTGACAACTGGTATAGGGTTGCAATATACCCGGAAGAGTGACGGTGGTATTACACCAAATTTGGAACATGCCATTAAGCAAAGTCCTTATGGTAGCTATAAAGACGAATCGGGGAAGTATGTGCCCGAGCCCATGGAGTATTCCTTGATCGTCAATCCGATGCGAAACGTCAATGCGATTCAGGATAGATATAACAACAACTTCTTTCTTTCTGGCTATGCCAATATTTTGTTGCCCGTAGAAGGTCTCTCTTTACGATCAAATTTTGGTTATAATTATCGGAATGGATTTACGGGAACCTATTATGGACGTAATACCTTTGAGGGCAGGGACCAAGGTACACAGGCCGGAGGTAGTGCTTCCATCAACAATTCCAACTATAACGATTATACCTGGGAAAACCTGCTCAAATACGAACGGCAGATCGGCGATCATCGTTTTGATGTGACGGGTTTATTCAGTATGCAAAAAACGAAAAGCTGGTCAACAGCGCAGAGCGGAGCGGGTTTTGTAACCGATGATACCGAATATTTTATGATAGGTTCGGCCAGCCGCCTAGTTTCCAACAGTGCATCCTTATCGGAATCAGCTATGCTATCGTATATGGGCCGGATAAATTATGCCTATAAAGGTAAATATCTATTGACCTTGACTGGACGTACGGATGGAGCCTCGGTATTTGGTATCAACAATAAATACGCATTCTTTCCAGTTGCGGCAGCGGCATGGCAAATTGGAGAAGAGCGTTTTCTGAAAGATAATGTCAAATGGCTGGACATGCTGAAAATCCGTCTTTCTTACGGTGCTAACGGTAATCAAGCGATTACACCGTACCGCACGTTAGACCGCTTATATTCCAATGTAAAATATATCTGGGGAGATGATGGAACTGCAGTTACCACAGCATATTTAGCCGGAGATGGTGTGGGTAACCCTAATTTGAAATGGGAAACTACTTATTCGACCAACCTGGGCCTGGACTTTCAGTTATTTCATAACAGATTGGGAGGTACCATTGATGCTTATCTCTCTAAAACGAAAGATTTGCTCATGACACGCACAGTACCTATTATGAACGGGTATAACCGAATTTGGGACAATATTGGTGCGACTCAAAATAAGGGGATTGAGATCACCTTAAACTCAGCGAATGTTAAAGGAGAAAATTTTCAATGGAATACCACGGCTGTGTTTTCTTTGAACAGAGACAAAATTGTCGAGTTGAGAGGGGATGGTATCGATGATATTGCCAATAACTGGTTTATTGGTCAGCCATTGAGAGTATTCTACGATTATAAAATGATCGGTGTATGGCAAAATGGAGAAACCATTACTGTTGATGGGGCAGCGCCCGGAGCCGCCAAACTGTACGATCGCGATGGTAACGGCAAGATAGAGGCCAGTGACAGGGTGGTCATCGGGTCTAAAAATCCCCGCTACACAGCTTCTTTAGCCAACCGGTTTTCTTACAAAAATTTTTATGCATCTGCTTTAGTGACCGGTGTTTTTGATGTATGGCGTGATGATCACATGGCCAATCTAGGTGCCTGGACTTTCGGAATTACCAACTATGTGCATGATGCCAATTATTGGACGCCGGAGAATCCTAATGCAACGATCGTTTCGCCTGGCTATCTTAATCCACTAGGACATGGCTATTATAAAAAGGTGAGCTACGTACAGGTGAAAAACATCACCTTTGGCTATAAATTGCCACACAAAATTGCTAAAAAGGTAGGTGTAAATGGTATTGATCTAAATGTCAGCGTCAACAATCTGAATACTATTTCTAATATCAGAGAGGTACTCAATTACGACAACACTTGGATGGCCTCTTATCCCACGGCACGATCGTATATGTTTGGCTTAAATGTAAATTTCTAATCGAATAGGACATGAAAATGAAAAATATTATCACAACAAGTTTGGGGCTTATCGTATTGTTTACCTTAGGAGGCTGTAAGAAGTTTCTGGAGGAAGAACTGAAAACTGAATTGGCGCCATCCAATACCTATACCAGCACCTACGGTTTCGAGGTGGGTAGTGCAGGTCTGTATGCACTCACTCGTTCCGAATATAACACCTATGGTGAGGGTGGTGCTTTTATCCACAATGGTGCGTGCCCATACGAAGCCTTACAAGTCTCTACGGATATCGCCGATGCGATTAATAGTGATGGCTCTTTAACTGCATTTGCAAACCTTACACTTACAGCCTCCGAGCGTTTTGTAGGGACTTACTGGAATTGGGCTTATAATCTTATTTCATCGGCAAACCTCATGCTGGTCTATTCCGAAAAAAATACCAATTGGGATACACCGGAAGATAAAGCCCGCTTTCAGGCCGAAGCCCGTTTCTTTCGAGCTTATGCTTACCGCACCTTGGTTTATCTCTACGGCGATGTACCTTATGTGGAAACCATTCTGTATGATTTTCAGCTTAATTTTACACGTACACCAAAAGCAGAAGTCATCGGGCACATGGTCGATGACCTGAAGTTTGCCGTGGATAACCTGCCTACCAATCCGGACGGCGTCAAAGAAGGGAAGCTGACCAAATGGGCGGCAAGCCATTTGCTGAGCGAGATCTATTTATTGCAGGGCAATCATGCCGAAGCCGAAAAGGCTGCATTGGCCGTTATCAATAGCGGTTATTATAACCTGATGAAAAGCAGGTATGGTGTAAATGGCAGCAAAGCGGGTGATGTATTCAGTGATTTATTTCTGGAAAATAATCAAAATAGAAAAAGTGGCAATAAAGAAAGTATCTGGGTATTGCAATTCCAGTTTAACACGATCGGCGGTGGTACCAATTCGGATGACTGGACCCGTAGGGCCTGGATACCGAACTACTCGACGATTACAGGATTTGTTTTGGCAGATACCTTGGGCGGTCGCGGTATCGCACAGTTAGTCCCGATGAAATGGTGGGTAGGTACCACAGGTACCAATGCGACAGGCAATGTGGCCGGTATTTTCGAAGCAAATGATATCCGTAATTCAGGTTATAACATTAAACGCAACTGGTATTATAACAACGTGAACGAGGCTTCGCTATACGGCAAAAAAGCCAATATTACCGAACAGACCTGGTTTACGACAAAGAGCCTGTTTCCCGCAATTACAAAATTCTTTTACGGGCGTACTGAAAATCTAAGCCTGACCGGTAGTTATAAAGACCGCATGAAATTCCGTTTAGCCGAAACTTACCTTTTGCTGGCCGAAGCCTATCTGGGGCAAAATATGCCTGATAAAGCTGCGCAAGCCGTCAATGAGGTGCGGAAAAGAGCTGGAGCATCTGAAATCACGGGCGCACAGATGAATATGGATTTCCTGCTCGATGAGCGTATTCGCGAATTAGTTGGAGAAGAAAGTAGAAGATTCACCTTAGTGCGTACCAATACCTTGGTGGAGCGTGTCAAAAAGTATAATAATGCGATCAAGGATAAAATCACGGAAAACAATATCCTGTGGCCAATTCCACAGGTGATTAGGGATGCAAATACAGGCGCACCATTCCCTCAGAATCCGGGGTATAATTAATAGTAGCGGGAAGCTGTACGAATAGCAGTCGAATTTTCGGCCGTTTCCCGATTTGATGACAAAACAGCAGTTGCGCCAGTCAAGCGCATTATACTATCCAAATGTTAGTAAAAACATAAATCAATGAAAATAATCAATTATTTATACAAAGCTTTATTTTTCTTATGCATGATACTGTGCCAGTTATCGTGCAAACAGGAGATTCAGGATATACCCAAAGTTAATGAAACGATGGAGCTTCAACCCTCGTCAGAAAACATTACGTTGGACGAGGTCAATCTGACCAAAGATATTGTCACATTTAACTGGAAGCCCGCTAGGGCACAATCAGATGATCATTTAGTCAGCTATAGCACCATGTTGGATGTCGTAGGTAATAATTTTGGTACCGGTACAGCCATATTCAACTATGAAGACGATAATGTATTCAGCAGAAGCTTTACTTCCGAGCAGTTGCAAAATTGGGCCAACGAAAAGTGGGGCATACCAGCAAATAAGAGCTTTACGCTGGAATTTAGGGTAGTTGCCCAATGGGAGGGTGGCGCTACTTTTGAGGCACCCGAAGTGCGGACCGTAAGAATTACAGTAAACCCAATTAAGACGGTTGTTTTTGATGCTGATAAAGTGTTCTTGAGCGGAAGTGCGGTTGGAGGGAGCAAGGTGGAGATGCCAAAAACATTGGAAAATCTAGATCAGTATGCCTATGTATTGAACTTACAGCCCGGCGAACTGGAAATTCCGGTCGAATTTGACGGTGAGACCAATTATGTAGTTACCTCTAATGGAAGCGGTGAACTAAACGATGGAAATGCTGTTGGCATCAAGATGAGAGAAAATGTATTCTCCTGGAAAATAGAAACTGCAGGCGAATATCGCGTGGTGGTTAATATGCAAAAAGCTACAGCAACCATTTATTCACCAGCAAAAGCACTTGCACCCAAAATAGTGACATGGACAGGAGACCAACCTTATACAACCACTGTGACTGATTTATGGATGCATGGGGGTATTAATGGTTACTTAATCCCGATTAAAATGGATTGTACGGTGAGTTTGGCCGATCCGCAAATACTAGTATATACCGGCGGCAAAGTGGGAACTTCAAAATTTATCGTCACTGGCGATAATAGTAACAACAAAAACTTGGCTTACGCATTTAGTGCTCCGCCTACATCTGGTGGTGTGGCCCAGACTCAGACGCTCATTTTGGGAAAAGTAACCGAAATGGGAGGGGGAACGGTAAAAGGTAATCGCGATTCTTATTTCACTATTCCAGCTACAACCAATGTGCTGATTTTTGATTTAAGAAACATGACAATTCTAGCGTTAAAACGGTAGGCAATCATATAAAAGCACATAAATTAACTTTAACATTTCTGAAAGTGAAAAATATAAACTATAAAAAAGCCTGTCTCAAAGCATTTACTGTCATGCTTTGCTTTCTAGCAGTTTCATGCAAGAAAGATAGTGCTGATAAGGAAAAAGATATAACCGGAACCTTGGTGAAACCTAGTTACAACCGGAGTTCCATGTTTCGTAACCCTTTAAACGGCTGGGTCATGTACGCTTCAGCTTCGGGTAACCCCTCTTATTGGGACACTCAATTCTATGTACCTGACTTGGGTAAAACAGTAAAAGCGATTGATTATGCATCAGCCTGTTATATTCGTACCAGTTGGCGAACTTTTAATCCTGCAGATGGTGTGTACGCCTGGAGAGACCCTAGTACGGCAATCTATAAAATGATTAAAGGAGCGCAAGATAAAGGATTGCCAATCGCCTTTCGTATCGTTGTCGACGGTCGCGACCAAGGGGCAAATACGCCCCAGTTTGTGTTCGATGCAGGCGCCAAGTATTATGTCGCCAATACTTCTTTTCCGGATAGAAAAACACCCGTGTTGCAAGATCCTATTTTTAGAAAATATTATAGCAAGCTGATCGAAGAACTGGCAAAGGATTTTAACGATTTAAATAAGACCTCCTTTGTAGATGCTTATGGACTTGGTTTATGGGGTGAGGGACACAGTGTTATTTATGAAGACCCGAATAATCCCTCTGGTCAAAGTATTGAGGTCATCAAAGAAGAAGTCATCGATTGGATTTCGGACGTATATACAAAGAACTTTACGAAAGTACCTTTGCTAATCAATTATCATCGTGTAGTTGGCGATCCAGCTGGCAATGGAGCTCCCAATCCTAATTCGGAAAGGCTGTTGAATAAGATGATCAATAAAGGATATAGTCTGCGCCAGGATGCCTTTGGAATGACCGATTATTATCAAAGTTGGGAGAAGAACTTTGCCAAGGTTTGGAATTTTAAACGTCCTATTATTATGGAAGGCGGTTGGATTACCACAGGTACCCATCGCTACTGGACTGACTCAAGTGGTAAATATAGGGAAGACCATCCCGAAGATGTTCGGCAGGGCGAATTTGACAGCTCTTTGGAAGCCGCTGTAAACATGATGGATTTCCGTATCGGTGAAATTGACAGCTGGTTCACCAAGTCCTTTACATTATGCCAGCGTTTTATTTCTGAAGGGGGGTATCGTTTATATCCCGATCGGGTCTATTTACCGGAGAAAATCAATACCGGTACCGAAATGACGATTAACCATCGTTGGCGGAATATGGGTTGGGGGTATTTTCCTAACAATATTCCCCAATGGAACTATAAATATAAAGTAGCCTTTGCACTCCTAGATGAAGAAAATAATGTGAAAGAAGTTTTTGTAGATGATAGAGGAGAACCTTCAACCTGGCTTAAGAATAACCCAATAGCGTACGAATTAAAAGCCAAGGTCGGCGTCCCTGCTGGAAACTATACCTGGGCCGTCGCCATTGTAGATACCACAAATGAAAATCAGCCGGGCATAAAACTTGCCGTAAATGGGGATATTACCAGTATCGGATGGTTAAAACTATTGAAAGTACAAGTACAATAAAATTAAGTAGAGATTGTTAGAAACAGCTACCAAGCGATTGATTGGTAGCTGTTTTTCCATTCAGCGATTTTTGAGTAAAAGTTACTGATGAATCATCTGTTTATTAAGGCCGGGTCGCCAGATGTGATTTTTTATAAAAATAACTTAAGTAAAAATATTAGTTGTATTTCTGAAATTTTACAGGGTTTTATGTAGCAATTTGATTATTTTTATCGTTTCTCTATTAATAAGTTGTAAACCATTGAAATACTTTTAAAAGAATGAAAAGAAACCTGATCAGTCCGTTTGTCAGCCTGATATTTTTAGCTGTGGCCTCGTGCAAAGAATCCGAGCCTATTGATCCAACACCCCAACCCGAACCTGAACCTTCTGTGAGCTACGTATGTCCGAAAAAAGGTGATATTTATAAGATTTTTCCCGATACTTTCCTTGTTAATGAAACTGGACTCTACATCAAGATAAATGATAATCTCCGGCGATTACCTTATTATGACGCAGGTACTGTTTCATTTGCCTTGTTCACCTGTGACGGCAAATTTAACGATCGCAATAAAGCCATCAACAGCCCACTTTCCTGGGAGATCAAAAAACAGAATACAGCAACACGCGATACGGTATATGCTAACGCCGGAACAATTGCATTGAATAAAATCCTTTTAACGAAAGATGTAGATCAGATTTTGACATTTAAAGACGGAGAGAAAATGAGCTATGAAGTTGCGCTGTTAAATTTCAATCAAGACACGATCCAGGCAAACACCATTACCTTTATTTACAAAAAAGATTTATAGCCGAAATTAAATGTGGAAGGGAGATGTGGTTTTTTAAGTCAAAGGGTCTGATTCTCATCAGACCCTTTCTTTTAGCGTGTACCAGTATAACTCCCAGACTAAAGGTCGCCATTGGCAAGCATATGTCTATACATGATCTTGCAACTTCCGAAGAATCCTGAGCACGAGTTTTGGACATAGGTTTCTGAAGTGTGGGTACCTACCACCTGTCCACTACTGTCGTAAACATTCAATACATAAACACATCTTATCAATCTCGAATTATTTTTCTTTGTTTCTTCGGTAGTTTTAGCATCGGCATTGCTTTTGGCCGGCTTGTAAGCGGTTGTCTTCACGTTGACATTTTCTTTGTGGGCTTTTGCACTTGTGCCTGCAAAAGCCGCTGTCGATAGCGCAGCTACGGCTATCAGACTCATCAATAACTTTTTCATTGTTTTTAAGTTTTTTTGTTAAACCATATATGCCTTTTGGGCATGTTATAATTATCTATTAATAAAAATAAGGACAAGAAAATTGCCTGATATGGACGATTAGTATTCGTGGCGGTTGATCTAGTATTCGCGCTAACTTATTCGATATTTAGCTTACCCGGGAAATCAAAAAAGCTTTCTAAAAATATCCAAGCGAGCTTGCCAACATTCTTACCTCCTCATTCCCACCATTCACCGAGTTTTCCTGATTGTTGGTCTAAAGCTGATAGGCTAGAGGCGTATTGTGTCGTAGTTTTGAATCAACAAATAAGAACAAAAGTATTAACACAATAAAATAAAGACATTATGAAAACTCTAGTAAAAACATTCGCAGCAGCAGCTTTAATCGCCGTATCAACATTCGCTATGGCAGCTGACAAACCCGCATCGAAATCAGAGAAAGCAAACGTTAACCTTTCCACAGCGGACTTTGCACTTGATCACTATGTTGCGGTAACGACCGAAGGAGAATCGGCAGGTGTAGAACAATTGTTCGCCGAAGATTTCAGCCAAAAAATCCAAGCTTCCAATGCACAAAATCACAGCCGTAACGAAGTGGTTAAATCTTTGAAAAAGCAAAAAGGCGAAAAACTGAACTGTGAAGTAAGCACCGATATCCTTGAAGAGTCAACAGACTATATGGTCGCTAAAGTGACCTTAAAATTTGAAAACTTCACCAAGACTGATCTAGTTACCTTGGAGCGTGTGGGCAATAACTGGAAAGTATTCAAATCAATCAATTCGTATAAATAGTATCCAATAACTAGTGATCTGCCGAGATCAGTATAAAGTCAGATCACTAGTGAATCATCAGCCCACGTGGCTTATGCTACTAGTATCATTTACGTAATTGGGTATGCGTGATCTTGTAAAGGCTTACTACAATAATGGCCGCAGCAACCGCTAGCAAAGAATGTGTTCCCCCGATAGAATAATGTATAAATCCACCAAGACCCTGCAACATTAACACAAATTCATTCAAAAAGATGCCAATAAGTAAGCCATAAACGCCATAGTGAATACCTTTTTCGATTTTTAACATGCAAATCTGAAAAGCATACCCAATTAAAAAGAGTGATATTATCACCAAAAGGACAAGGTGAAGATAAGCAATAACAATTGGCCGAAACCCATAAGCTTGTTGGCTCAGCGCAGGTATGACCGATAAGCCCTGCAATATCAGTTTGAGGAAAATGGCCAGCAGGACGCATAACCAAATTTTAGATGTATCTGGGCTTAACCGGAGCGAAATATTGCTTCGGACCAGTCGGACGACTCGTTGTGCTAATGTTCCCCACAGGACAAATTGCAATCCGACTGTAATGACTAAAATAATATATAGCCACAGGGGTAAATTTTTCCACCATAGAACGGATAAGAAATAGGTCGGTATAACAGTCATGACATAGACGAGCGAAAAACGCGGACTCATTGGTATTTTACCAGTATGTTTATACAGCCAGTAGGCAAGCAGGGCGACACAACCAAAGAAAAACCAGCCATTATACTGAAAATGAAGATAAAAATAGACTGATGCAAGCTGTTTTAATGGATCCAGTTGGTGGCTCGCTTTGAGATATGCCAGAAAATAGGTTCCTAGTGAACTAAATATATTGAAAAATAGTGCCGCCTTAATTAAGATCGAAATGGCCGGAGGAAGCGTCGATGATTTAAGATCCCTCAATAAATGAAAACAGAACCAATAGGAGACAAGTATTGATAAGAATGATAATATAATCGAACATAGGCTATAACCAGCAACTGAAAAGGAAATAAGCATACCTATAGAAACCGTCCAATTAGCCCAGAGGGTATATTGATATTTCCTGCACAAAATTTGATTGGCTTTTATTCCCAGAACGTTCATTATGAGAAAGATCATAAGAGCCTGGGATACCCAGGCTGAAAATGCAAAATGCGAATGTGCATGCATGAGGTTTTTCTGGTCGATCCAGGGAATGGGAAATAAAAATTTTAAGCGCATAATCAACCCGAAAACACCTGCAATAAGTAAATTGAATAGGGTGATGACGATCCATTTCTTAATACTTAAATAGTTGCTAATTTTATTCATACGTTGATTTCTTTTAAATAGCTGAAATATCACGGTTTCAACGCTCAATCTATGCCGTCGGCGGGAACAAAGACTTTTCCGCGGATAATGTTCAATTTATCTTCCTTTTCCATTTGCTTCATTGTACGGATGATTGTTTCTACTCTTAGCCCTGTCATATTAGCCAATTGTTGGCGCGTAAGCATAAGCCGGTTGCATTCCTGACACACAAGCCTCTTGCTTTCATTTAACTTATGGATCAGGTTGGAGAGGATTTCTTCAGGTGAACGATTGTAAATTAATTTGATCATGAAGAGTTTAAAGTGCAGTTCATGCGCCATCTTTTGTGATATCAGACGATGCAGATTGCCATATTCATACATGATTTCGATGAATCTTTTCGAACTGATCTTCAATAATGTACATGAACTGTCTGTAATTGCCGTCAGTGTATAAACTCCATTGTCCAATATCGCTACTTCTCCAAAGCCCTCGTTGGCACAGATAACATTGTGGAGGACTTCCCTACCGTCTGATAAGAAATTAGAAAGACGAACTCGCCCGCTCAACAACTGATAATAAAATGTGGCCGTGCCGCCCTCATGAAAAAGTATTTCACCAATATCGGCATGTAGGCTGCTCGCTCCCTTTTCGAGAAGTATTGCGGTTGGAATCATCGTTCGATATAAGTTAAGTTTTAACTACACAGCGTAAAGATATAGCGGCGTCACAAAATAGACCTTGATGTTGGTCACGGGAATAAGTGATGAAAATCAATATGTTGGTAATGTGTTTATATATAGTGTTTTATGGTTTTTAATTGATGGTTTGTTTTCACCGATTTCATTTTATGATTTGCCTCATAAAATGGCTACAACCTTCGATAATACCTTTGGATTAAGTAAAACACAATCAAGTTTGAACACAAAACCAAAATAAGATGAGAAAGCTAATTGTATACTGTTTGATGGGAATATTTATCTATGCCTGTTCCTCAAACAATGGCGAGAAAAAAACAGTTGCCAACAGTGTTAATGAATCTGGGGCTTCGGCAAATGACGCCAGTGGATATGATCCTCACCGCGGTGAAGGAAAATTTGATAAAGTGGAAATCGGTGAGCATTTGGATGCACCAATGGCTGCAGCCGGAAAAACGATTGTTGATCTAAAATGTGCTTCCTGCCACAAGCTTACCGACGAAAAACTGGTCGGACCAGGGTGGAAAGGGGTGACACAACGAAGAAAGCCACAGTGGATCATGAATTTTATCACTAATCCTGATCCGATGATCGATAAGGATCCGGAGTTGCAGGCGCAACTTGAACTATGCATGGTCCGAATGCCTAACCAAAATCTAACGGACGAGGAAGCCCGAAAGGTATTGGAGTTTATGCGACAAAATGATGGTGTAAAATAATAAAGCTGAATAAGAATCAACAAAGCTGCATAGGTATTAACCTTAAAATAAGAATAGAATGACTTTAACAAAATACATATTAGCGAGCCTAATGGCGAGCGCAATGTTATCGACTTTCCAAGCCTGTAAACCCAAGGGGGCTGGAGCTGCCGTGAGCGGTGATGCAGCTGAGAAAGTGTATGTTGCTCCTGGAAAATACGATGAATTCTACAATTTTGTGTCTGGAGGATTTAGTGGGCAGCTCTCTGTTTATGGACTTCCCTCCGGCAGATTACTGCGTGTAATTCCCGTTTTTTCACTAGACCCCGAAAAGGGCTGGGGCTTTAGCGAAGAGACTAAGCCAATGCTCGAAACGTCCCATGGCAATGTACCCTGGGATGATTTGCACCATGTGCAGCTTTCCAAAACAGATGGAAACTACGACGGCCGCTGGGTATTTGTCAATGCCAACAATACGCCCCGTATTGCCCGGGTGGATCTGACAACTTTTCGTACGGCAGAAGTGCTTGAACTCCCCAACAGCGGCGGAAATCACTCTTCGCCTTATATTACAGAGAACACCGAATATGTTGTTGCAGGAACACGATTTTCAGTGCCGCTGGACGGTGAGTCGGGCGACGTGCCTATCAATACCTTTAAAAAGAATTTTCGCGGAACATTGAGTTTTGTCAGCGTCAATAAGGACAATGGCAACATGGAATTGGCTTTTCAGATTGAGACGCCAGGTGTAAACTATGACCTGAGTCGAGCCGGCAAAGGGACTTCTCATGGTTGGTTCTTCTTCTCCACCTACAATACCGAACAGGCAAATACATTGCTGGAAGTCAATGCCTCCAAAAACGACAAAGACTTTATATTGGCCGTCAACTGGAAAAAAGCCGAAGAATATCTGAAAGCAGGGAAAGGGAAAAAGGTAACTGGTTTGAAGTATGCCCATAACACTTACGACGAGAAGTCACATACTGCAAAAACAACTTTTAATACAGAAACGATCGTATTGAAGGCAGAGGAGCTGGAGGGGCTATGCTACTATATCCCTTGCCCAAAATCTCCGCATGGGGTCGATGTTGATCCCACAGGTGAATATATTGTAGGGTCGGGTAAACTGGCTGCAGTCATACCTGTATTCTCGTTCGCTAAGATGCAGAAAGCAATCAAGGAAAAACAATTCGAAGGAAAATTCGGTGGTATCCCAATTATCAAATATGAATCCGCGTTGTATGGCGAGGTACAAAAACCTGGCTTGGGCCCACTGCATACAGAATTTGATGGCAGAGGAAATGCAATTACGTCATTCTTTGTGTCTTCAGAATTGGTAAAATGGAATATTAAGGATTTAAAGGTACTCGACCGTACACCAACATTTTACTCAACAGGCCATTTAATGATACCTGGTGGAGATACCAAAAATCCAGAAGGCAAATATGTTATCGCCTATAATAAGATCACGAAAGACCGCTTTCTCCCTACAGGACCTGAGTTGGCTCAGAGTGCCCAATTGTTTGATATCTCGGGAGATAAAATGCAATTGCTGTTAGACTTTCCAACCATTGGTGAACCACATTATGCGCAAGCGATTAAAGCGGAGAAGGTAAAAGACAAAAGTGTGAAGATTTTTAAAATTGAAGAAAATACCAGCCCATTTGTTGCCAAAGGAGACAAAGATGCACGCGTTGAACGTAAAGGTAACCAGATACATGTATACCTGACATCCATCCGTTCACACTTCACTCCGGACAATATTGAGGGCGTACAACTAGGCGATGAGGTCTATTTCCATGTGACCAATATTGAGCAGGACTGGGATATGCCCCATGGCTTTGCTGTCAAAGGAGCAAAGAATGGTGAATTGCTCATTATGCCAGGAGAGACACAGACATTGAAATGGGTTCCAGATAGAGTAGGTGTGTTCCCATTCTACTGTACGGATTTTTGTAGCGCGCTGCATCAAGAGATGCAGGGGTATATCCGCATATCAAAAAAAGGAAACAATGTTCCGTTGATTTATAGTCTTGGAACCAATCAACCGCAAGAGAAGACCAATTAACATAACCTATGATGATGAAAACTACAAGTCACCTGTCAGCAGTACATCGGATTCTTTTGATCCTGAGTGGCCTGGCCCTGGTAGCGGTCATCTTCCTACCCATCTGGCGTATTGAGCTCGACGCAGCGCAATACCCAGAAGGGTTAGAACTACAGATCTATAGCAACAAGTTGGCCGGACAAGTCGATATTATCAATGGACTGAACCACTATATCGGGATGAAAACGCTGCATGCGGAAGATTTCATAGAATTTACGGTCCTGCCTTATATCATCTTATTTTTTGCGCTTGCTTTTCTGCTTACCGGTTTCTTGCAGCATAGAAAACTGCTCTATGGCTTATTCTTTTGCTTTCTGCTTTTTGGAGCCGCAGCCCTGGTTGACTTTTATGTCTGGGAATACAACTATGGGCATCAGCTCGATCCATCTGCACCAATAAAAGTTCCCGGAATGTCTTACCAGCCACCACTGATCGGATACAAACAGCTTTTAAATTTTGGCGCCTATTCTATACCTGATATCGGGGGATGGATCTTTATACTCTGTGGAATTATCTTGGCCTTTTGTACAGTGCGGGAGTGGCAAAATAATAAAACCCTAAAACTAAAATCATATGAGAAACTATAAATTATTTGCATTGATCTGTAGCAGTATATTGCTGGTTCTATTTAGTTTGCAGGCCTGTCAGGGTAATAATAAACCCAAGCCTATTAAATACGGAAGCGAGCAATGTGCCCACTGTAAGATGACAATAACGGACGCGCGTTTTGGCACACAGCTGCAGACAAAAAAGGGACGGGTCTTTAATTTTGATGACGTACAATGTATGATAGCCTTTGTCAAAGGGAACTCGGTCAAAAAAGAAGAGATTGCTGTTTATTACCTGCCGGATTATGTTAGCCATAACCTCATACCGGCCGAAGGGGCATATTATCTCAAAAGTGAAGCCTTGAAAAGCCCCATGCGAGGCAATGTTGCTGTATTTGAAAAACGCGTAGAGCTGGATAAGGTCAAAGCAGAGATCGGTGGCGCGGTGATGACCTGGAATGATCTGTGGAAATAAATGAATAACAATGAAGAATGTAGCTTTAGCATTGTGCTGTGCAATGGCTTGTCTTTGGCTCGTACACCTGCCTTTATCAGCGACAACCATCCAGGTAGGAAAGGGGCAGTCTGTCAGGACAATAAAGGCTGGCTTAGCACAAGCGAAATCAGGTGATACTGTTTTAGTAGCGGCCGGTGTGTATAAGGAGGGGAATATTGTTATTGATAAGGCAATTGTCCTGAAAGGCCTGGGAAAACCTGTGCTGGACGGCGAAAAAAAATATGAACCGCTCTCGATTAAATCACCGAGGGTTACTGTTCAAGGCTTTTCAATACAGCATTCGGGACATTCTTCCATGAATGATATTGCCGGTATTAAAATTTACAATACAGTGCATATCAAAATATTTGACAATGAGCTCGTGGACAATTTTTTCGGGATCTATGCGCAGAATGCGAAAAACGTTGAAATCCGGGGCAATACCCTCAAAGCTTTTGGTACAGCGGAGCAGCTGATCGGTAATGGTATTCATGCTTGGAAATCAGATAGTTTAAGTGTTGAAAATAATGAAGTCTCCGGACACAGAGACGGTATTTATCTTGAGTTTGTGACCCATACTCGGGTACAGGGCAATCTTTCTGAAAAAAATCTGCGCTATGGTCTCCATTTTATGTTTTCCCATGAGAACAGTTACATCTCAAATACCTTTCGCCGCAATGGTGCAGGTGTAGCTGTTATGTATACAAAACATGTACATATGGAAAACAATAATTTCGAAGAGAATTGGGGCGATGCCGCCTACGGATTGTTGCTCAAAGATATTTCCGATAGTCAGATCATCAACAATCAGTTTAGCCGTAATACCACCGGTATTTTTATGGAAGGATCGAATCGCATCCATATTGAACATAACAATTTTAAGAGCAACGGATGGGGGCTCAAGATTCAGTCTAGCTGTATGGACAATGTGCTTAAAGACAATAATTTTCTTCAGAATACCTTTGATGTTGCCACCAATGGCACCCTTACACTCAACAGCTTTGTGCATAACTATTGGGACAAATATGAGGGATACGATCTGGACAAAGATGGATTTGGGGATATCCCTTTTCGTCCCGTAAGCCTGTTCTCGATGATGGTCGAGCGCTATCCCTCGGCGATGTTACTTTTTCGAAGTTTTATGGCCATGTTGTTTGACCGCACTGAAAAGCTATTACCAAGTCTGACACCCGAGGGGCTTAAAGACGATAAGCCTCGTATGAAATCAATAAAAGTATGATTAATATCCAACAGTTAACGAAAAGCTTTGGCAAATTCAACGCATTAAAAGGTATCGAACTGACGTTGAACGGCGGCGAATGTGTTGCCTTAATCGGCCCCAATGGCAGTGGCAAAACCACCTTGATCAAGTCTATCCTGGGTATGGTCATGCCGAGTGCCGGACGGATCACATTTGAAGGACAGGACATTGGACAGCAATGGGCTTATCGGAACCATATCGGCTATATGCCGCAGGTAGGTCAATATCCCGAGAATATGTCCATTAAACAGGTCTTAGATATGATCAAAGATATCCGCAAACAGCCCCAGACGGATTCGGATCTTTATCAGGCTTTCGGCGTGGACAAGCTATTGGAAAAACGTATGGCGACCCTTTCCGGAGGTACAAGGCAAAAAATAAGTGCCTGTATCGCATTTATGTTTGACCCCAAAGTACTCATCCTGGATGAACCCACGGCAGGACTGGATCCCCTGTCTACCGAAATTCTCAAGGATAAAATCAAGAAAGAAATCGGACGCGGTAAACTGATTATCATCAGTTCCCATGTACTTAGTGATCTCGATGAGTTTGTATCACAGATTGTCTTTCTGCAGGAAGGAGAGCTGAAGTTTCATAAGAGCTTGCAGCAATTAAAAGAAGATACAGGTACTGAAAAACTATCCAAAGCAATCGCTTATTTAATGCAGAAGCGCGACCTGTCTAATTAATGAAAAGATGAATAAAATTATACGCTATGTTTTTGTGGATCTCTTGCGCAACAAGACCATTTTATGCTACACCATATTACTCTTCGTACTTTCCATGACGGTCTACACCATGGAGGACAATTATGAAAAGGGATTACTCAGTCTACTGAATATTGTGTTGTTTGTAGTTCCGCTGATGAGCATCGTTTTTTCAGGCATCTATATCTATCAGAGTTCCGAGTTTATCAATTGCCTTGTCAGCCAGCCTTTGCAACGGAAAAGCATTTGGGGCAGCCTGTATGTGGGTTTGGCAGGTGCACTCAGTTTAGCTTTTTTTATCGGGGTCGGTGTACCAACTTTTATCTATGCATTTAGCTATTCGGGTATTACTTTGGTCTGTTGTGGACTGTTACTTTCCTTGATTTTCGTTTCGATCGCGATGTGGACATCTGTATTGATCAGGGATAAGTCGAAGGGGATAGGATTGGCAATTTTACTTTGGCTTTATTTCACGCTGCTTTTCGACGCATTGGTGCTTTTCATCCTATTTCAGTTTGCGGATTATCCCATCGAACATGGAATGGTTGCACTGTCCATGCTCAATCCCATCGATATCAGTCGCATCCTTATTTTATTACAGGTCGATCTCTCCGCGATGATGGGCTATACAGGGGCGATATTTCGGGATTTTTTCGGTAATACATTCGGCATTGCGATCACCCTGTTGGTCATGTTGCTCTGGTGCATCATTCCTCTAGGGCTATCTATTCGCTATTTTAAGAAAAAGGATTTATAATAATTTATTTACCATTTAATACAATTATCATGATTAAATCACCTTTATTGGAGGTTTTCAATATAGAACCTCGACTTAAACACCCGACCATATTTGATCACTTCGATGCCCTCGATTCGGGCGAGTCATTTATTATCAAAAACGATCATGATCCCAAGCCGCTCTATTATCAGTTGCTGGGTGAACGTGGAAAGGATCTCATTTGGAATTATCTTGAATCGGGGCCCGAATATTGGCAGGTTCGCCTTGGCAAACCGTTGGAAAGCGAAACACTAGAAACTGTTGGCAATATTGCTGCCGCGGATATCCGTAAGGCTGAAGTTTTAAAACAGCTGGGGGTAGATTTCTGTTGCGGAGGTAAGCAGACGCTTAAGGAGGCCGCTCATAGTATTGGTCTCAATGAAATTGAATTGCGCAGACGGTTAAACCAATCCGAAGAGCTTCCTATAGCCGGGCCGCCGCTAAATTTTAAAGATTGGGATACCGATTTTTTAAGTGATTATATTAAGAATGTCCATCATCGGTATGTTCGGGAAAAAGGACCGATTATTCAGGAACTCGCACATAAAGTGGCCGATGTGCATGCACAGCAGTATCCCGAGCTGGTCAGCTTGTCCAAAGAACTCGATGCTTTTCTTGATGACCTCTATCATCATTTGGATAAAGAGGAGAAACAGCTTTTTCCGGCAACGAAGAATGACCAAGAATTGACCAGTAAACAGGTGGATCAGCTCATTCAATTTTTGATTTCAGAACACGAAGATTCAGGAAAGGAACTTCAGCAGCTGCGCAAAATTACCCACAATTACACATTGCCAGCCAATGCCTGCAATTCCTATATGTCATTATTTTCACAGATCGAATCTTTCGAATCCGATCTTTTGCAGCATATCCACCTGGAGAATAATATTTTATTTCCAAAGTTGCTCGCCAGCTACGGTGTTCGAATGAATTAACAATTAGAAAAGCCATGCGGATAAATCAGCATACCAAGATTTCAGAACTGATCAGCTATAATGACCTAAGCATTGAAGCCATTGCAGCTATTGCCAAACCCTTGCGCAAGATCCGGATCCCGGTCTTGCGTCGGATATTGGCTCCTCGGGTCTCCATAGGCGAAGCAGCAAAAATTGGCGGATGTTCAGTTGCAGATTTTCGTGCCGCGCTGGTACCGCTTGGCTTTATTTGGATGTCAGATGGAGTTGAGAAAGTCATTGATCCATTCGCTGCAGCAGAGCGGCCAAGTTGGATGGATGATGCAGCAGTGACGGTTTTATTAGATGTGAGACCCCTATTGGAATTGGGGCAAGATCCGTTAAAAGATATTTTTCAGTTGTATCGCTCACTCGCCGCAGGAGGGATTCTTTGCATCTGCAATTCATTTGTCCCCATTCCATTGATCAGGCGTATGGAGGAGCGTGGAGTGCCAAGTTATAGCCACCAATGGGCGGAGGGCGAATTCAGAAGTTACTTTTATAAAAATAATACAGCTCTGTCCGTTCAGCCTGCTGAGGACGATCATATTTCATTTGTGCCGGAGCGACTTTTTGAGCAGAAATTAGCGAGTCTTTCCGCGCTTCAGCTCGTTACATTGGATGTCAGGGCACTGCCTATGCCACAGCCCATGGAATCAATTCTTGAGGCCCTTGCCCAACTGAAAGCCGATGAGGTCGTCTATGTAAAACATCGGAAGGTTCCGCTCCTTTTATTAGAAGAATTGGATCATTTTTCTTATCGTATTTTCATACATGAACGACATCCTGGAGATGTCCATCTGTTAATTTATCCCGTCAAATAAAATGGCACATATTGCTATTCATAAGAGCCCAGAAGCGTATGCTGTATTGCCGTTTTTTATCACTGCAGGCATTTTTTTTCTACTATTCAGCCTCCTGCTGATTTTTAGCGGGGGGCAGCTCTTTGGGCACCATTTTCAACCTAAAGTGCTGGCTATCGTCCATAGCCTAGCACTAGGTTGGGGCACGATGGTCATTTATGGAGCGGCGTATCAGCTGGTGCCGGTTATTTTTGAACGCCGGCTTAGCTCTTCCAAATTGGCATTTTTCAGTTATATCTTATTGACATCGGGAACCTGTTTGTTGATTTATAGTTTCTGGTATTTCAAGATCGGTTTACTCATGTGTCTTGGGGGGCTATTGATTACGCTCAGCTCCTACCTGTACTTCTACATGCTGTGGATGACAACTAAAGATGTGGAGCACCTATTTGAACTACGCCTTTACTTTACGTTCTCGGCCTTTTGGCTTTGTTTTACCACAACCTTAGGCCTTTTGCTTGCCATTAATTTAGCATATGGTTTTCTAACAAAAAGTCACCTCGATATCCTAAAGCTACATGCCCACGTCGGTATTGTTGGTTGGTTTTTGCAACTGATCCTGGGAGCGGGAGCAAAGATGCTGCCCATGTTTCTGTTAGGGCGATCAGCCAAAATAAAGTTGCTTTATGTTTCGGTCATTTTGATAAACCTTGGACTGGTTCTTTTTTTATTGGATGGATACGGGCACCCTGTGGGATTAAGATCCCTTGTCTTTGGAGCAATAGTGCTATTGGGCGTAGTTTGCTGGGGCGTTTTTATCATGGACTGTTTTGTACACCGTGCGCGTAAGGTCCTGGATATTCCGATGAAACATAGTTTCATTTCCTTTTTGAGTTTATTGTTCGCGTTCTTCACCTTACCTATGGTTGTCCAGCAGCAGTCTGGTAATTGGGTGAATTTATATGCCGTATGGGTGTTTTTGGGGTGGATAACGGGCATTATTTTAGGGATGACATTTAAGACGCTACCTTTTATGATCTGGAATTGGCGCTATAAAGATCTCAATGGAATCCAAAAAATACCCATGCCCAAAGAACTTTATAGCCAGCGATTACTTTCTATACAATATTACCTTTATCTAGTGGCACTTGTCGTCATGGCGGTTGCTGTGGCTGGTCAATTGAGGTGGGCATTATACTGTGCAGCCTGGATTTGGGTAGCTCTTGCTGCTATTTATGTTGTCAATGTTGGAAAAGTAGTTTTTCATCAAAGAAGGCTGTAAATAAAGTACACCATTGTCTATATACTTAATGAAAGATACCATGAAAATTGATCTAACAAAACCGGAGGCTTTCGATCAGTTAAAAGCTGTACAGACATTGATGCTTGTGATGGATCCCGAACTGGGGATCAACATCGTGGATATGGGCTTAATTTATCATCTTGATTTAGCTGATCCGCTTCGTATTGTAGTAACTATGACATTATCTTCTCCGTATTGCCCTATGGGCGACTCTATCGTTTATGGTGTTGAAAAAACATTGCAACAGCAATTCCCTCACAGGGCAATAGTTATCGATCTGGTGTGGGATCCAATTTGGACTCCCGATCGGATCAGCGAAGAGGGAAAGAGTCTATTGGAACGAGAATAATTTCAATCAAAAGATCCAAGCTTCCAATGCACAGTCTAACAGTCGAAGCGAAGTGGTTAAATCCTTGAAAAAGCAAAAAAGGGAGAAGTTGAACTGTACTGTAAGCACCGATATCATCGAGGAGTCAGCAGACTATATGGTGGCTAAAGTAACGTTGAAATTTGAAGATTTTACCAAGACTGATCTGGTTACCTTGGAGCGCGAGGGTAATGAATGGAAAGTATCGTAATCAATCAATTCGTATAAATAGAAGCCATCCCTTACAAATATATAAGTTGTGAAGCCATGTCGAGAGATGTGGCTTTTTTACGTCAAAAGGGCCTGATTCTCATCAGACCCTTTCTCTTAGCGTTTACTTGTACAGTAATTTTTATGTTTCCTATCGTTTCCTCTTTTATGTTTCGTCATCCAATGTTTTTAAAGACAATTGGATTTTCACTGTACGACGCCAATTTTTATGTTGAGCCTTTCTTCCGAAAGGTAGCTTGTAGCCGTTTTGTATAGTAAGAACAGTTGTCGATTTGAAATAGTTTTAGTCGTTTGATTTTTTTTTTGATAAATTGGGTTGGCTTTTGGATAGAGATAAGAATTTTTTATTTACCAATGGTTATGCCCTAAAAATATGAAACTACTCATCTATTTATTGCTTCCCTTATTATTGAGTTGTGGAAATAATATGAAAAACAGACAATATGATAAGGTGATGATTTTCTCTTCTGATACGTCTTACGTAAACGATATTTCATGGCAAATGGATGATTTGATAGACGGTTTCTACCAGGATAGTTCGAAGTTTTCAATTGGTCGTGCAAAAACAATGAAAGCGAGCCGGGTAGAGGATATTCTTCACGATCTAGATCATTTAAAAATAAAGTATTATGCAAGAAAAAATCCCTATATAAGAGAATTTAATTTTTGTAAAAAATGGCAAATTATTTTTTTAAAACAAGGTGTACAACATTGTGCTATTTGCATTGATACTACTTCAATGTTAATGTCAGTAAAAGATTCCATTTTTAAAATTGAGAGCGATAGGTTTTATAACAATGTATCATTAAAAGATTTTTATCCTCGTAAATCTTTAGATCAGAAGTATTATAGTAGTCAGGTGATCAATATTCAAGAGTAAGGGTTTAAATATATTCTTGTATAGGCTTGAGGAATTTTAAACTTTCTAATGCAGATTTCGCTTTACAGTACTATGTTTGAATGGAATAGGACCACTAGGATACGCTAATTATGGCAGAAAAGTATTATTATCAACTTTATTTAGAAATTGTTTTAAGAGGAGCGGATGACATTTTTGGCTACATGAATGTCTCTCATATTCCTTATGAAAAATTTTATGAACTTTTTCAGGATCAGGTGACTACAGAAACCTTCTTGTTTAAAGATGTCAGTTATTTTATAGATGAAGAACTGTATAAGAAGAATAAGGTTTTTCTGGATAAGGAAATTTCATTTACATTTGATTTTGATTTATTTGAATATAGCATTGGTCTCACAGGAGAACCATTTTGTCGCTATGTAAAAGATTATTACGAAGAGCTGCCCCCTGCAATAAAACGTATATAAAAATGTACATGTATTTATAAGAAGAAGTAAATATGTTGCGATGTGAGCGTATAAAGATAATGGAATAGACTTGTTGGGCATTATTCCTTAACATTTGTTAATTCAAATATATGACTAAAGTAATCCTTCCGTTTATTCTCATTCTCTTATTGATAGGATGTAAATCCTATAATGAATCTGCTGATTATTTTGGACAAGCCTACCCTGATACTATTCCCGTTGTTTTTGCTCCTGGTACTGTTTCAGTGAAAGGTCGATTAGAACATGGTATTTCATTTACACCCGATATACGGGAACTAGCATTTGGAATACTCAGCAAGAACGACCTCAGTGGGACTATATTGTATGCTAAGAAAATTAATGAAAAATGGTCTGAACCGATAGTTTTTGAACCATTAAAAGGAAAGTGTGTTTATCTTCCCTATTTTTCACCTAATGGTACATCCTTACTTTTTAGTCAAAGTAATGCTGGAAAGGACAATGCGTCCACAGATATTTGGATAAGTGAGAAAGTTAAAGGCGAGTGGGGGATTCCAAATATGATACATGCTCCAATAAATTCTGCGAGTAGGGAAGCTAACGCCTGCATGACTTATGACGGTACAATCTATTTTTCATCCAACAGAAATTGTGAGGGAAAAGAAAATTGTCACACAGCAGATTTGTTCTATTCTAAACTTAGGGATAACGCATATCAAAGTGTGGATATTATTTCCGAATTTATCTCATCCAATGATGAAGAAAGTGTATTCATTTCACCAAAGGAGAATTACATCATTTTTTGTAGATATACAGATGATGAAAGCGGAGTGGATTTATATATGAGTTACCGTGATATCAACAATAAATGGTGCGAACCTCAGGTTATTGATTCAACAATAAATTCAAAAGATTGGGACAGGAGACCTTTCGTGAGTGTTGACAATAAGTTTCTATTTTTTACCCGACTGCAAATCGAGGGAAATGAAATAACGGAATCCGATATATATTGGGTCAATACATCGAAACTGTTTAAGCCATTTGTTTATCATGCTCTTCCTGATACAACTGTTCGGATTGGGCAAAAGTTTGACATATCAATCCCTAAAGATTATTTTAAAGATATAGACGATGAGCAATTGACTTACAGTATTAGTCAAAACGAATTTAACGGGCTACATTTTGATAGCAAACAAATGAAATTATCAGGGTTACCAACTGTCGAAGGTAATTTTACTCTCACTTTTTCAGCAAGGGACCGATATTCAAATAGGACAGACCATAAGATTATTATAACTGTAAAAAAATAATTATTGCTATAGGACTTTTCACCTCCTCATTCCCACCATCCACCGAGTTTTCCCGATCGTTAGTCTAAAGCCCATAGGCTAGGGGCGTATTGTGTTGTAGTTTTGAATCAACAAATAAGAACAAAAGTATTAACACAATAAAATAAAGACATTATGAGAACTCTAGTAAAAACATTCGCAGCAGCAGCTTTAATCGCCGTATCAACATTCACTATGGCAGCTGAAGGACCAGGTTCAACATCAGCAAAAGCAAACGTTAACCTTTCCACAGCAGACTTTGCTTTAGAACACTATGTTGCGGTAACGACCGAAGGAGAATCAGCCGGTGTAGAACAATTGTTCGCCGAAGATTTCAATCAAAAAATCCAAGCTTCCAATGCACAAAATCACAGCCGTAACGAAGTGGTTAAATCTTTGAAAAAGCAAAAAGGCGAAAAACTGAACTGTGCAGTAAGCACCGATATCCTTGAAGAGTCAACAGACTATATGGTTGCTAAAGTGACCTTAAAATTTGAAAACTTTACTAAAACAGATCTAGTTACCTTGGAGCGTGTGGGCAATAACTGGAAAGTATCCAAATCAATCAATTCGTATAAATAGTATCCAATAACTAGTGATCTGCCGAGATTAGTATAAAGTCAGATCACTAGTGAATCATCTATTTATTAAGGCCACGTCGTAAGATGTGGCTTTTTTGTTTCGTCATCCAATGTTTTTAAAGACAATTGGATTTTCACTGTGCGACGCCAGTTTTTATGTTGAACCTTTCTTTCGAAAGGAAGCTTGTAGGCGTTTTGTCTGATAAGAACAGTTGTCGATTTGAAATAGTTTTAGTCGTTTGATTTTTTTATAAATGAAATGCATTACGCTACTCTTTCCTTTTCGGTGCATTCTCTGGAACATCTGCGACGATCAATATCCCAAAATTCTTTTCAGTATTACCATATTTATTCGCAAGTTCCTTTTTGTTAATTACTGTTATAGATTTAAAATTTTTGTCGTTAATGGCGGTTAGCTTACCCTCATAGCCTTTACCCAGGACTTTCCCATTAAGGATGTACAGAAAGTTGTCGTCGCTTTGCTCTGACATCAATAGGTGCTTGAACTCTGATGATTTAGAATTAAAGTAATTTAGGAAGCGTTTTTTGCTGAATTGTTTCGTTTCAATGTACACGACTCCGATCGCGTTGCTGTCGAGGTGCCTATACGCCATACTGTCTTTATACACAGTGATTGTAGCTATATCATCAGGTTTATATTTCTGCATGTCTGCTTGGCTTATCCGTATACTATCGACAAATATAACGGGTACCCCTTTCGATGCCTTTGATTCTTGAGCTGGCGTCTGGCCGTAATTTATTGAGTATATTAGTAAGAAAAATAGTGTAAGTATAATCTGTTTCATGTCGATTAATTCAAATTGTTTATTGCTTGTTCAAGATATTTCTAAGTTTTAAAAGGAGGTCTAATTATTTTAACTCAAAAACATCACCACAGCCTCTCCATTCTCCGCTGCTTTTTTATAGAAATTTTTGAGATCATTGAAGTAATCCAGAATATATTCCAGCGCATTTTCGTCATCTTTCCAAATGACAGGATAGACACTGTCTTCTGTCATTCTATTAGGATCATAATTTGCTGAAAGTTCATATTTTGTAAGATCTTTTATTGCGTTATATATTTCTTTAGTTTGCTCAGCTGTGGTGTATGTCGCAGGACCATAGCCCATATCTTGATCGGGGTCAACTTCTGTTGGTCCCATAAGTATACCTAAAAGTGGTGCTTCTTCTACAGCTGCATCGGCAAAACTCTGTCCGGTGATTATAAAAAAAACTCCTTCCCAAGCTTTATCCAAGTCAAGGAAATTTTCGTTATCGGTATTGTCTTGTTTAGATAGAATGTCTTCTAGACGGCTACTATCTTCAATAAAAGAGTTAAGGGTTTTGTTGTCTACGCGTATGTATTGTTGGATCATCCCCATTTTTATAGTAATTAGTTGGTTAACAATGTCACTTCACAGCATCAAAATTTTGAAAAATGATACCTCGTCATCCTGGCAAAGAAATATTTATAAAGCTAATAAACGAGTCTCTTAAAAGCAATATGAAGATCTGTGATTCATAGCTTAGTTAAAATAATAATAGACGCAAAAAGCAACTCTTATTTACATTAAAATCAATTTTGGAAATGACTTTTGTAGGGGTTGTGCTTGAACCTGCTTTCGGAAAGCCTTGGGAACTGCTCGAATTGGTTACGAAAGTTGATCCATTATTGGCCAAATTTTTCATGGTCAAAGACTGGTCAATAAATAGTCGTTCTTTATGCGTTATCTGTTGATGGTATGAATCTGATACGAATCACCTCCCCATTTCCATCTTTTCGTCTAAAAAGGCTAGCTTGATGCATTTATATCAATAGAACAAGGGCAAATCTGAAATAGAATTATGAAAAATATTTTTTAAATGCACCGATCAAATCGATTCAAATGGATAAGAATTTTCTCCTGCATACTGATTTTCTTATATTTGGCAGTATCACGTTTAACAATGCCTAAATATCAATTTTGTAATGAAATATCTTTTTGCAAGTCTATCAGTTTTATTTTTAAATCTGGTACAAGCTCAGACCTCGATTAAGACAGAACTCTATATCATTGGCACGGTGCATGACTCCTCTGCCATTTTGAGTCCAGATATGCTATTTGAAATTGTAGATAAGATCAAGCCAGATATACTCTTACAAGAAAATGATAGCGAACAGATTAAAGATTACGCAAAGGAAATCCGTCAAACTTCCAACGAGCAGACTGCTACCTTACGATATCTTAAAAAATATCCTGAAACACGCAATTTACCATTTGAATTTGAGGGCAGAAATCAGTATAGAAAAGATAGGGGGATGGTACCGGCTGATTACCTTACAGTAAAGCTTATCGATAGCTTGTATCAAGTCGGTAAGTTAAGTGATGCCAATAAAGCCATCTATGAGAAGTATAAAGAAGCGAATAAAGCGCTGTTAAACTTTTCAAAAACAGATATAAAGACATTGAATTCCGTCGCTTTTGAAACTTTGAATAGATATAGACAAACTCTTCAGCATCATGAGATCCCGAAAATAGCGAATTCCGAAGTAATTTTTGGAGAGAAATATATAGTGAAACCCAATGGTCAAAAGATTTCTTACCGTGACGGTTATCAGCTTTGGTGTAATTTTTGGGACCTAAGAAATAATACAATGGCTATTAATATCATTAAACACGCTAATAAGTATTATGGAAAAAAAATAGTTGTCCTGACCGGGGTACAGCACAAGTATTATTTAAAAGAACTGCTCGAAAAATATCAAGATGGCACTTATCATGTTATTGAATACTTTCAATAACATGATATATATGTTGTAGAGCCACATCGTGAGATGTGGCTTTTTTATTTTGGTAGACTTCCCAGTTTTAAATGCAAAAAGCCTTTTGCCCTTAGGGAAAGTACAGGTCGGGGCATGATGGCTATTAGGAATTATTGCTTTATCTTGGATCTTTCCATTGGACCAAAAACTATGATCAGCTTATCTAAACACATATTATTTTCTTTTATACTTTGCCTGTTATTTTCGCAGCTGCAAGGTCAGTCGGATGCTACAAAAGGATTTTTGAAGATTAAAAATGATACTTTTTGGGACACTCAAGATGGAGGTCCTTTATATAGCCAAGGAGGAGGTATTTTTTCTTTCAAAGACCCTGAAGATGGGCAGACTAAATATTTTTGGTATGGAGCAAAATATCAGGAATCTGAAAAATACCGAAATGATCCTAGTGTTACTCCTGAACGTGACAATTTTGTTTCTGTAACTTGTTATGTGTCCAAGGATCTGGTAAACTGGACCTCTCGTGGAGATGTACTGACTCTTGATGAACTCAATAAAAACTCTACCCAGACGCGCTGGGCAGGACGTTTAGGTGTTGCATATATCAAGGAAATAGACAAGTATGCATTACTCATCCAACATAATGATCAATTATTAGTTACCTTATCAGAGCGTCCCAATGGCCCATTTAAATGGCACCAGCGCATCAATATGACGGGTATGATAGGCACCAGCAACACCGGAGATCAAACGGTATTCACCGATGAGGATACCGGAAAGTCTTACCTGGTGTATTCTTATGGAAGAGGAAGAAACAAGATTTACATTTCACAAATTGGTGTAAAGGATGGTAAGGTAGGACTATTGGATTGCAATATGGTGTTTAAAGGTGAGGGACGAGAGGGGAATTGTATGTTCAAACATAATGGAAAATACTATTTATTTGCCTCCAACTTATACGGCTGGGACTCATCTTTTGCCTATTACTTAGTTTCAGATAATATTTACGGTCCATATACGCCAACCAATGAAATGCTGATCATGGAGGGCTCAGAGGCAGATTATGCCCATGTCACGCAAACAGGATTTTTTGTCACGCTAAAAGGGACTAAAAAGCAGACAGTTATATATTGTGGCGACAGATGGGCTAATTTTGCGGGCAATGGTCTAGGATATAACCAGTGGTGTCCCCTTTCTTTTAATGGCCAAAAGCCTATTTTTAATTCCTTAAGTTCATGGAGTCTTCATCCAGCAACAGGAGAATGGCTGGTGAACAGTGACAATAATTATGTGAAGAACGGGAGTTTTGAGGCCGATAGAAGGCATATACCAAGTCCAGTAAAACCCGTTCAGGAACAGTTATTAGGATGGCAAACCACTATCATCAAGGGAAATCTGCTGTCTGTTAGTGATTCTTTATCTCCCGTGCTTAATTATTTCAATACTACCGAGGATAGAAAGCAGGTAATTGGAGAAAAGAGTCTGCAGATTAGTGATAGAATAGATTTTAAACGGAAGGTTTCACAAATTATTCAGTCCAGTCAGGATGTGAAACTAGCGGATGGAAAATATACTTTATCAGCAAAATTTAAACGCGGTAGCGGGTTTAAGGATTTATATATGTATGCCTTAAGTAATGGTAAAGCGTATAAACAGAAACTGAGCAAAGCAGATCAGA